>NZ_JBTGLI010000001.1:2197901-2367709 GCF_054332755.1 Williamsia sp. SKLECPSW1
CGAGCGGGGTGAGTCCTACTGTGCCAGCTTGCCGGCGAACGTGGTGACACGCTGGGCGAGGTGCTCGAGCGCCGCGACGGTCTCCGGCGCGAGGTCCTCGGTGTTGTTCGGACCGGTGACGTGGCCGACGCCGTAGGGGTTGCCGTCGGCGAACTTCAGACCGTCGGTGTAGCCGGGTGCGACGATGATCCCGCCCCAGTGCATGAGCGTGGTGTACAGCGCCTGCAGGGTGGTCTCCTGGCCGCCGTGCAGCGTCTGGCTCGAGGTGAACGCCGCGTACGCCTTGTTCGCGAGCTTGCCCTGCGCCCACAGCCCGCCCAGGGTGTCGATGAAGGTCTGGAACGGGGCGGCGGTGTTGCCGAAGCGGGTGGGCGATCCGAAGATGACGCCGTCGGCCCACTCGATGTCCTCGCCGGTCGCGGCGGGCAGGTCCTTCGTCGCCTCGTAGTTCGCGGTCCAGGCGGGGTTCTCGGCGAACACCGACGGGTCGGTGGTCTCGGCGATGTGCCGCACGCGGACCTCGGCGCCGGCGGCCTGCGCGGCCTCCTCGAGCTTCTTCGCCATCGTCGTGCCGTGGCCGGTGGCGGAGTAGTAGATGATCGCGAGCTTCGTCATGGGTCCTCGTCTCTCCTCGAACGTCGTGCTGTCCTCTACGACGCTACCGAACATGATTGCGCTGTCAACTACATGCTCTAGACTGGCGGACATGGACGAGGTGCGGTGGCTGACCCGGGACGAACAGCGGGCGTGGCGTGCCTACCTCGACTCGACGCGACTGCTCATGCAGCGTCTCGACCATCAGCTCCAGCGCGACGCGGGGATGTCGCTCACCGACTACGAGCTGCTGGTGACGCTCGACGAGTCACCCGACCGGCGGATGCGCATGTCGTCGCTCGCCGATGCCACGATGGCCTCACGTAGCGGTGTGACCAGGGCGATCAATCGGCTCGTCGCGCTCGGATGGGTCGAACGCAAGCCCTGCCCCGACGACCGCAGGGGCCAGCTCGCCGAGCTGACGGAGGCCGGGCGCCGGAAACTCGTGGAGACGAGCCCGGGGCACGTGACGGCCGTGCGCAGCCACCTCTTCGACTGCCTCTCCCCGCGTGACACCGATCGGCTCGGCCAGGTGTTCGGTGAGGTCCGTGAGCATCTCACCCAGTCGGGTTCGACCGTCGCGAAAGTTGAAGAGTCAACGATGTCCGGGTGACCGACCCGGCCAGTCGGACGCTGGGTCGGCGTCGATCTTGGCGACGATCCGCCGCAGTTCGGCGATCTCGTCGGGTGTGAGTGCGGCGAATCCTGCAGGCGCGGGATCAGGGGTCGTCATGGCCGCGTCCAGGGCTGCGTACCCGTCCTCGGTGACGGAGACGATCTTGCGCCGTCGGTTGTCGGGGTCGACGTGACGTGCGACAAGCCCGTCGCGCTCGAGTTGGGTCACCGCGACCGAGGCGGCGGGCGCGTCGATGCCGACGGATTCCGCGAGTTCGGTGATGGACCGCGAGCAGGCAGCCACCCGACGCAGTAGACGGATCTGGTTGAACGCCAGACCCGTCCGCTCGGTGACCGCACGCTTCCAGGTGCCGCGGTTGTCGACGACGAAGTGCGCCATCGCCTGCCACGCCTCGTCGGCAGGTGTCGCGTCCGGGTGGACCGACCGGTCCCTCTCCCGCACCATGTCAGACCGTCTCGGGAGTCCGTGCGGCCGGCGGCGTCCCGACGGCCTCGTCGCCGAACAGGTACTGGATGCGGTCCGTCGTCCGGCCCGCCCACGCCGTGGTGCTGATCAACCCGAGTGCGGAGATCACGACGGCGAACCCCGCGGTGATCCACCACAGCGGCCGGATCGCGTCGGTGAAGGTGGTGCCCGTCGCCGCGATCGCCGACCCCGCCACCGAACCGCTGATCGCGACACCGAGGCTGACGCCGAGCTGGCGGCTCGTCGAGGCCACGGCCGATGCGGCGCCGGCACGTTCGCGGGGCATGCCGCTGACCGCTGACGTCGTGATGGGGGCGTTGACCAGGCCGAACCCCATGCCGAACAGGAAGAACGTCGCGAGCACCTGCCAGATCGGCGTCGTCGGGGACAGCAACGTCAGCAGCACCGATCCGATGACGAGCAGGACCCCTGCCGTCATCAGCGAGGGCCGCGTGCCGTGACGTCCGACGAGACGCCCCGACAGCGGCGAGAAGACCAGCGTGGCCACGGCGATCGACAGGTACATGGTCCCGGCCTCGATCGCCGAGAACCCGCGCACCGTCTGCAGGTAGCTCGACATGAGGAACAGGAACGCGCCGTAGGCGGCGAACGCCATGATCCCGACGACGGTGGCCGTCGAGAACGGTGCGCTGCGGAAGAAGCGGACGTCGATGAACGGTGTGTGGTGTCGCAGCTCCCAGGCGATGAACCCGATCAGACCGGCCACGCCGACGCCGAACAGTGCCAGGGTCCGGGTGTCGGACCATCCCATCTCCGGGCCCTCGATCAGTCCCGAGACGAGTGTCGCCATGAAGAGGATGCCGAGGACCTGGCCGACGGGGTCGAGCCGTCGGACCTCACTCGCCTTCGACTCCGGCACGAAGATCGCGGCGAGGACGATGGCCGCGGCACAGATCGGCAGGTTGATCCAGAACACCGACTCCCACCCGAGGGTGTCGATGAGGACGCCGCCGACGATCGGCCCGAGCGCCATCGAGATGCCGACGACGGCGCCCCACACCCCGACCGCCTTCGCGCGTTCCTGCTTGCCGGTGAACACCTGGGTGATGATCGACATCGCGACCGGGTTGAGCATCGAGCCGCCGATGGCCTGCAGGAACCGTGCGCCGATGAGCATGTCGACGCTGGTCGACAGGCTGCACAGCAGCGACCCGACCGCGAAGACCGTCAGGCCGATCTGGAACACCCGGCGCCGCCCGAACCGGTCCGCGGTGGCGCCCGAGAGCAGCAGCAGGCTGGCGACGGTCAGCGTGTAGATGTCGATGACCCACTGCAGTCCGGACACCGAGGCACCGAGGTCGCGTCGGATGTCGGGGAGTGCGACGTTGAGGATCGTCACGTCCATCGACACGATCAGCAGGCTCAGGCAGCAGGTCGCCAGGATGATCGTCTTCCGGCGCGCGTCGAGTTCTTGGCCCATGGCAAACATTGTGAAACTACAAGTGTTCGCCGCGCAACACGGACAGTGCTTCGTCACACCGACACGTCGGACGTCCAGATCTGTTCGCCGGCGTCGTCGCGACGGCCTGTCGGGACCAACCCGATGGACGCGGCGACGCGCTCGGACGGCGTGTGGCCCGCGGCGATGTGCGCGACGAACCGCTGCGGGTGGAATGTCTCGGCGAGGTGGTCGACGAAGGCGCGCATCATCTCCGCGGCGACACCGCCACCCTGGTGGTCCGGGTGGACCGTGTACCCGACGACGCAGTCGTGTGCACCGTCGTCGCTCGTCGTCACCGTGCCCTGGCAGTGCCCGATCAGCTCGCCGGTGTCCCGCCGTCGGACCACGTGATTGATCCAGGGTCGCTGCGGGTCCGGGGACCCTGCGAGCCACCGTTCCACCCGGCCGCGGGCCTCCGCGCGGTCGGCGGGTGCGTCCCCGATCACCGAGTACAACTCGGGGCGGAGCACCAGTTCGACGAAGTCGTCGACGTCGTCCGCACACACGGGGCTGATCGTCAGGCGGGCGGTGCGGGTGATCACGGCGGCCTCTCGCGACGGGGCGGGGTGGTGCCCGCATACGGTAGGCCGCACGAGGATGTGCGGCAGTGAGGGGCGGACACGGACATGGCGGGAGCTCTCGACGGGATCGTCGTCGCCGACTTCAGTCGGGTCCTCGCGGGGCCGTACGCCACGATGATGATGGCCGATCTCGGTGCGGAGGTCGTCAAGATCGAGCGGCCCGGGACGGGCGACGACACCCGGTCGTGGGGGCCGCCGTTCGTCGACGACGAGAACGGTGCCCCGATGGCCACCTACTTCGCGTCGGTGAACCGCAACAAGCGATCTGTCGCGCTGGACCTCGCCACCGACGAGGGGCGCGATGCCGCCCGCGCGATCGTGGCCGGCGCCGATGTCGTCGTCGAGAACTTCCGGTCGGGGACGATGGAACGCCTCGGACTCGGTTACGACGATCTCGTGACGGTCAGGCGCGACCTGATCTATTGCGCCATCACGGGTTTCGGCCGCGACGCCGGTGCGGCCATCCCCGGCTACGACCTGCTCATCCAGGCGATGAGCGGGCTGATGAGCATCACCGGTGAGATCGACGGACCGCCCGTCAAGGTGGGTGTCGCGGTGGTGGACGTGCTCACCGGGGTGCACGCGATGGCCGGGATCCTGGCCGCGCTCCGGCACCGCGACCGGACGGGACAGGGTCAGCGCATCGACCTCGACCTGTTCTCGGTCGCGCTCGCGTCGATGTCGAACCAGACCACCGCCCATCTCGCCGCCGGCGTCGTCCCGACGGCCATGGGCAGTCGGCATCCGAGCATCGTCCCGTATGAGGTCCTGCCGACCGCCGATCGCCCGATCGCGATCGCCGTCGGCAACGACGTCCAGTTCCGCCGGTTCGCCGCGGCGATCGGTGCGGCAGATCTGGCCGACGACGACAGGTTCCGCACCAACAGCGACCGCGTCGCCCACCACGACGATCTGATCGCCGCGATCGTCCCGGCGCTGGCCCGGAGCGGAGCCGACGAGTGGTTCGAGGTCCTGACCGCCGCGGGCGTGCCGGCCGGTCCGATCAACGACATGGCCGAGGCGTTCGCCTTCGCGCGATCGGTCGGGATCGAACCGGCGATCGGTGTCGACGACGGTGCCGGTACGACGGTCCGGAACCCGATCGGCATGTCGGTGACCCCACCGACCTATCGCACCCCGCCGCCGTCGCTCGGTGAATCGGACCGCGACGCAGAGGGATCCGAGCGGAGGAGCCCGTAGGCCACGACGTCGTGCCGGATGCCGTGGTTGCCCAGGTGGGCCTCGCGGAGCACGCCCTCCTGCGTCATCCCGCACCGCACGGCCACGGTTCGCGACGCGGTGTTGGTCGCGAAGGCATCGAGCGCGACGCGGTGCGCACCGATCGTCCACGCGTAGTCGATGAGCAGACGCGTTGCGCGGGTGGCGATCCCGCGACCTCGCGCCACCGGCGACACCATGTACCCGATCGCGACGACATCGCTGTCCTCGTCACGGATCCGTAAGTGGCACGTGCCCAGGAGAGCGTCGTCCTCCTCGGTGATCGCCACCACGAACCCCGGCCACACCTGCGCGGACGCGCGGTCGACGAACTCGACGGCGTCGGAGCGGCTGTACGGACTCGGCACGGTCGTGAACAGTTGCGACTGCTCGTCGTCGGCGCATGCGAACACCGCGTCGACGTCGGACAACTCCAGGGGGCGCAGCCACACGACCCCGTCGGTGAGCGTGGGGATCTGCTGCGGCCAGTCGAGGGTCACGGTGTCCCTCCGTGCCGTCGCAGCGCCCCCAACAGGTCGTCGACGACGGGCTCCTCACCCGCGCGTCGACGGTCACCGGGACGTCCCCGGACGATCCCGCAGACCGGGACCCGCAGCCGTCCACTGCTCTCGCGCAGCCGTGTGATGGCGGGCACGTGGGGCTCGTCGTAGAGCACGGTCCAGGCATCCGGGCGGTTGACGAGTTCCAGTGTGGCCGTGTGGTCCGCGGCGACCGGATCGCCGAGGCGCGGTGCGAGCCCGGCGTCGCCGAACGCGGTCTCGACGATGCCGTGGAGCAGCACCTGCTGCCGTCGCGGGGGCAGCAACAGCGGGAACCGCGCGAGTTCGTCGAGGTCGACGGTCTCCCGACCGGCCAGGGGGTGACGACGGGAGGTCGCCACCACGAGGTCCTCCACCCACAGCCGGTGGACGTCGACCCGGGGATCGGCGAGTTCCCCGCGGATCAGGGCGACGTCCACGTCGCCGGAGACCACGGCGTCGACGCGTTGGCTGAAGTCCTTGATCACGAACTCGATCTCGACGTCGGCGTGCTCCTCGCGCACGTCGGCGATCGCGGCCAGGGCGCGCTCGGCGAAGGACATGTTCGCCGCCAGTCGCACACGCGAGGCGCGTTCGCGCACCACCACACGGGCCCGATCGGTCAGCTCGAGGATCTGTTCGGCGACCGGCAACAGACGACGTCCCGGCTCCGTCACCGAGACCGACCGCGTCGACCGCTCGAACAGGGACACGCCGAGGTCGCTCTCCAGGCGTGCGATCTGGTGGCTCACCGCCGACTGGGACATGAACAGCCGTTCGGCCGCGCGGGAGAAGCTCAGATCGTCGCACACCGTCACGAAGGCGGTGAGTTGTCGCAGCTCCATCCGTCGAGCCTAGCGATTGATCGAATTCATCGATAGATGTCATCGGGAGAATGCGCTGGTGCCGGGGATGATCCGTCTCGATCATGGTCGTTGTCGATGACAGAGAGTTCTTCCGATGGGGAGATCGTCGTCCGACGCGAGAGGAGCAGGTGATGAGCGCACCGCAGTACGACGTGATCGTGGTGGGGTCGGGTTTCGGAGGTGTCGCCGCCGCCCGCCGGCTGACGCGGTCGAAGAAGTCCGTGCTCATGATCTCGGCGGCGGCGCAGTACGTGTTCCAGCCGCTGCTGTACCAGGTCGCCACCGGTGTCCTCGATCCCGAGACGGTCTCACCCGAGGTGGACGACGTCCTGTCCGACCGGATCACGGTCGTCGAGGGACGCGTCGTCGCGATCGACCCCGACGCCCATCGCGTCACCTACCGTGCCGAGGACGGTGAGCGGGAGGTCGGGTACTCGTCGCTGATCGCAGCCACCGGTGCGTCGCAGTCGTATTTCGGGCGCGACGAGTACGCCCATCGCACCTTCTCGTTGAAGACCCGCGATGATGCCGTCCGGCTGCGGGAGCACCTGGCCCACAACTTCACCCGCCCCGACGATCGGGCCGCGTCGAACTACGTGGTGGTCGGCGCGGGTGCGACCGGTGTCGAGCTGGCCGGCGAGATCGCCGGTCTGGCCCGTCGCCACCAGCGCACGGACGTCGCGATCACCCTGGTGGAGGGCGTCGACGAGGTGCTGCCGGCGTTCGGCGGCCGTCTCAGCCGGTACGCGCGCACCGCGGTCGAGCGGGCCGGTGTCGAGGTGCTCCTGAAGTCGCTGGTCACCGACATCGAGGACGGCGTCGTCACCATCGACATCGAGAAGGGATCGGCCACACGGAAGATCGCCGCGGACACCGTGATCTGGGCGGCGGGTGTCGCCGCGTCGCCGTTCGCCGGCGTCCTGGCCGAGGCCACGGGGTGCTCCACGGACCGCGCGGGTCGCCTCGAGGTGAACCCCGACCTCACGGTCGGTGGGTACGCCGACATCTTCGCCGTCGGTGACATGACGACGCTGAACGGCTACCCGGGACAGAGCCCGGTCGCCATGCAGGAGGGCCGGCACGCGGCCGACACCATCACCCGCACGATCGGACCCGGCACGCCGTTCCGGTACCTCGACAAGGGCAGCATGTCGATCATCGGACGCGGCAAGGCTGTCCTGCAGTCGCCGGTCCGGTTCGGACTGACCGGTCTGCCTGCGTGGGCCGCCTGGCTGGTCGTGCACCTCTACTACCTCGCGGGGATGGGCAACCGCATCGAGGCGGTCGGACGCTGGATCGGCGCCTACGCCACGAACCGTCGGCCCGGCATGAGGGCCGCGCAGCGGTCCACCCACCGCGAGGTCGACCGCATCGCCGGGTGACCTCAGGACTCGGCGGCGGCCAGCCCGGCCTCCGTCTCCTGCGCCGCCTCGACCCGCGCGGCGTGGAAGTCCTTCGACCGGATGAGGACGGCGGAGCAGATCGCCGCCGCCACCGCGATCCCGACCGCGATGAGCAGGATCAGGTCGAGCGCGTCGGCGTATCCGCGTCCGGCGCGCTCGGCGACCATCTGTCGCAGGGGCGCGGGGACCGAGGAGATCACCTGTCCGGCAGCGCCGTTGGCGACCGCGTCGCCGATCTCCCGGCCGCGACCGGCCAGCGGCGTGCCTGCCAGCCCCTGCTGCACCTCGGAGCTCAGACGTGAGGCCAGCAGGCTCCCGAGCAGCGCGACGCCGGTGGCGATGCCGATCTGGCGGAACGTCGAGTTCATCCCGGACGCCATACCCGCCCGCGACTGCTCGACGACCCCGACGGCGGTCGACGCGAGCGGCACGTTGATGAGACCCGTACCGATGCCGGCGACGATGAACCCGGGGATGAACTGCGTCCACCCGCCGGTCGGGTCGGTCCCGCGCATCAGCAGCAGGCCGACGGCGACCAGCACGAAGCCGGGTGTGATGAGCCAGCGTGCGGGCACCTTGTCCGACAGACGGCCCGCGACCGCGGCCGCGACGAACACCAGCCCCGAGAACGGCAGGAAGTACAACCCTGCCTGCAGTGCGGAGTAGCCCATGGTCCCCTGCAGGTAGATCACGATGTAGGTCAGCAGCGAGAACATCGACGCCGAGATCCCCCACGCCGCGATGAGCCCGCCGGTGAAGGTCGGGACGCGGAACAGCGACGCGTCGACCATCGGCTGGGCGACCGTCCTCTCCACCGCGGCGAACACGATCAGCAGCACCGCGGCGGCGATCAGCGACCCTGCGACCGGCAGCGAGCCCCATCCGTCGGCGTGGCTGCGGATGAGCCCGAACACCAGGAAGGCCAGTGCGGCGCTGAAGGTGATGCACCCGAGCCAGTCGATGCGGTTGTCGCCGGGCGCCTTGGACTCGTCGACGCCGACGATCGTGATGATCAGCGCGATCACGCCGACGGGGATGTTGACGAAGAAGATCCAGTGCCAGGAGAGTCCGGTGGTCAGCACGCCGCCGAGCACGGGGCCCACGGCGACCGACACGCCGGTGACCGCGCCGAAGACACCGAACGCGACGCCGCGCTCGCGCGGGGCGAACGCCTGCGCCAGCAGCGCCAGCGAGGTGGCGAACATGATGGCGCCTCCGACCCCCTGTGCGGCGCGCGCGACGATCAGCACGGTGATGTTGGGCGCCAGGCCGCAGGCCAGCGAGCCGAGGGTGAACACGACGACGCCGGTGGCGAAGACGATCTTGCGGCCGACGATGTCGGCGACGGTGCCCGAGGTCAGCAGCAGCGCGGCGAGTGTCAGCGCGTAGGCGTCGATCACCCACTGCAGATCCGACAGGTCGGAGTCGAGGTCCTTCTGGATGTCGGGGAGCGCGACGTTCACGATCGTCACGTCGAGCAGGAGCATGAAGACGCCGGTGCACACGGCGGTCAGGGTCAGCCACTTACGGGCCATGGTGCCTCCAGGTCTGAGTGCGTGCTCAGAAAAGATCGCACATTCTGAGTGGATACTCAAGAATTGACTTCCGATGGGTATCGTGGCCGCCATGGCACGGCGCGGCAGACCTCCGGCGATCGGACGTGACGAGGTGCTCGCCGCCGCACTCGCCGTTCTGCGGGAACGCGGCGTCGCACGTCTGACGACCCGTGAGATCGCCGCGCGCGCACAGGTTTCCGAGGGGTCGATCTTCTATCACTTCACCGATCGCCGCGGTCTGCTCGCCGCGGTCTTCGACGAGGCGCTGCAGCCGCTGTTCGCCTTCAAGAACGACCTCGACGCCGGCGCGGCGACCAGCCTCCACGACGTCCGGCACGTGCTCGAGCAGTATGTCGAGGCGATGCGCACGTTCCTCGACGACGGCCTGGAGGTGCTGGTGGCCGCGCACGGCGACGCCCAGGTCCGCGACGACGTCGGCGCGGTGGTGACGGCCAACGACTTCGGGCCGCACCGCGGCGTCGCGGCGATGACGCGGTACTTCGACGACCTGCGGGAGAGCGGGGTCGTCGCCGAGGGCGTCGACACCCGCACCCCGGCATACCTCATGGTCAGCGCGACGTTCCTGCGTTCCGCGCAACCCAAGCTGTTCGGCCACGACACCGGGATCCCGCCGATGGGCGACGTCATCGACGCGGTCGTCTCGCTCCTCGGCTCGGCATCGTCCCGCGATGTCGTCGCGCCCTCCGCGTCGGCACCGATCCACGTCGCCGACGAGTCCGCCGCGCCCGAACTGGTGGTGTTGCAACGGTGTTGCTGGGTGCAGGAGGCCGTCGCGAACGACACGCTCGACATCCCCCCGTTGCACGAGACCGTGGACGACGTCCGCCGGTGGTTCACCGACTGGACGGTCCTGACCGTGCGAGACGGGCCCCGGCTCGTCGGCGCGGTGCGGGGACGGCTGGTGGGGGACACCTGGGAGATCGGTCGGCTGATGGTTGCGCCCGACGCCGCGGGGCGAGGGCTGGGACGTCGACTGCTGGCCGAGGCCGAGCGGGTCGCACCGCTCGAGGCCCGAACCCTCGAGCTGTTCACCGGGGCGGGCAGCGATCGCAATCTCGCGATCTACCGGCGGGCGGGGTACCGCGTGGTCGACGACGACGAGGCCCCGACCGGTGTTGTCGTGCTGCGCAGGTCGCGAGGCGACGTCCCCGAATCCGCGGACCGCTAGCCGAGGACCTCCTCCGCGCGGGCGTACTTCTGTTCCACGGCGTCCTTCACCGGCCGCCACCAGGCCTCGTTGTCGCGGTACCACTCGATGGTGGCGCGCAGGCCGGCGTCGAAGTCGGTGTAGCGCGGGGTCCACCCGAGTTCGCTGCGCAGCCGCGTCGAGTCGATCGCGTACCGCATGTCGTGCCCGGGGCGATCGGTGACGTGGTCGTAGGCGTCCGCGGGCTGCCCGAGGATCGTGAGGATCTTCTCCACGACGGTCCTGTTGTCGGTCTCACCGTCGGCGCCGATGAGGTAGGTCTGCCCGATCTCGCCGCGCTCGACGATCGTCCACACGGCGTCGTTGTGGTCGTCGACGTGGATCCAGTCGCGCACGTTGGCCCCGGCCCCGTACAGCTTCGGTCGCGCCCCGCAGAGCACGTTGGTGATCTGGCGCGGGATGAACTTCTCCACGTGCTGGTAGGGGCCGTAGTTGTTCGAGCAGTTGGAGAGCGTGGCCGCCACCCCGAACGACCGCACCCAGGCACGGACGAGCAGATCACTGCCGGCCTTGGTGGAGCTGTAGGGACTCGACGGGTTGTACGGCGTCGCCTCGGTGAACCGTGCGGGGTCGTCGAGGTCGAGGTCGCCGTACACCTCGTCGGTGCTGATGTGGTGGAACCGGGTGTCGTGCCGCCGCACCGCCTCCAGCAGCGTGTACGTCCCCACCAGGTTGGTCTGCACGAACGCCGACGGGTCGGCCAGCGAGTTGTCGTTGTGGGACTCCGCGGCGAAATGCACCACGAGATCGGCGTCGGCGACGAGACGGTCGACGAGATCGGCGTCGGCGATGTCCCCGGTGACGACGTCCACACGGTCCGCGACGGAGTCGAGCGTGTCGGGGTTGGCGGCATAGGTCATCTTGTCCAGCACCGTGATCCGGACGTCGGGCCGCTGCGACACCGTACGGAGCACGAAGTTCGCCCCGATGAAGCCGGCGCCGCCGGTGACCAGAACACGCATGGGGCGACGATACCGGCGTGCCCGACACCGCGCGCCGCGGCGATGTCGGCCGCGCACACGACACGCGGACATCTGCCCGGCTGTTCTAGGCTGGCGGCCATGCGGGGAATCATCCTGGCGGGTGGCACGGGGTCTCGGCTGCACCCGATCACGCTCGGCGTGAGCAAGCAGCTCGTCCCGGTCTACGACAAACCGATGATCTACTACCCGCTCTCGACCCTGCTGCTGGCCGGGATCCGGGACATCCTGGTGATCACGACGCCGACGGATGCCCCGTCGTTCCACGCGCTGCTCGGTGACGGGAGTCAGTTCGGCGTCGACATCTCCTACACCGTGCAGCCCTCGCCCGACGGACTGGCGCAGGCCTTCGTGCTCGGCGCCGACCACATCGGGAACGACTCCGTCGCATTGGTGCTGGGCGACAACATCTTCTACGGCCCCGGGTTGGGGAACCAACTGATGCGGTTCAGCGACGTCGACGGCGGCGCGATCTTCGCGTACTGGGTCGCGAACCCGTCGGCTTACGGCGTCGTCGACTTCGACGACGACGGCAAGGCCGTTGCGTTGCAGGAGAAACCGGAGAACCCACGATCCAACTACGCGGTGCCCGGTCTGTACTTCTACGACAACGACGTGGTCGAGATCGCGAGGAACCTGACGCCCAGCGCCCGGGGTGAACTCGAGATCACCGACGTGAACGCGACCTATCTGAGCCAGGGGCGGTTGTCGGTGCACGTGCTGCCGCGGGGGACCGCGTGGCTCGACACCGGGACGTTCGCCGACCTGCAGGACGCGGGCGCGTTCGTGCGGACCGTCGAACAGCGGCAGGGTCTGAAGATCGCCGTGCCCGAGGAGATCGCCTGGCGTCGCGGCTTCATCGATGACGACGCGCTGCGCGCCCGCGCCGAGACGCTGCGGAAGTCCGGCTACGGCGACTACCTCCTCGGCCTCCTCGCACGGGGGCGGTGAGACGTGGAGATCCGCCCGCTGTCGATCGACGGAGCCTGGGAGGTCACGCCGAGACAGCACGGTGACCCCCGCGGGGTCTTCCTCGAGGCGTTCAGGGCCGACGCACTCCAGCAGGCGACCGGTCGTCGTCTCGATCTCGCCCAGGTGAACCTCTCGGTGTCGGCGGCGGGAACGTTGCGGGGTGTGCACTTCGCGGATGTGCCTCCGGGACAGGCGAAGTACGTGGTGTGCCCGCGTGGGGCGGTCCTCGACGTCGTCGTCGACATCCGCGTCGGGTCACCGACCTTCGGGAGATGGGACTCGGTGCTCCTCGACGACACCGACCGTCGCGCGATCTTCCTCTCCGAGGGGCTGGGCCACGCGTTCTGCGCCCTCGAGGACGACAGCACCGTCACCTACCTCTGCTCGACGGGCTACAACCCGACGGGGGAACACGGTGTGCACCCCCTCGACCCCGAGATCGGCATCGTGTGGCCGACGACCGCGCGCGACGGCTCCCCGATGGAGTTCCGCCTGTCGGAGAAGGACACGGCCGCGCCGACGCTCGCGCAGGCGCGCGAGTCCGGACTGTTACCGACAGCGGAGTCGGTCACGAGTTTCTTGCGAAGTCTCCGCATCGACTGAGCCGGTGGCCCCGGTCGCGACGTGCGTGGCAGTGTGGTCGACATGAAGGACGACGTCGAGAGCATCTCCGAGGGTTCGGACAACGAGTACAGCTACGACCCGGACGACCAGTTGCAGTACGAGGACACTCTGGACGACCCGGACGTGGAGGACATCCTCGACGAGGGCATCTCCCCACCGGAGAAGCCCAGCCCGGCCACCCGGTACGGCGTCACCGCCGAGGAACAGCGTGAGGGCGAGTCGCTCGACCAACACCTCGCCGAGGAGGAGCCCGACCCGGCCTCCGAGGTCGCGTTCCACGAGGACACCGCGCGGCGGGTCCCCGAGAACGACGACGAGATCACCGAGGACATCGACGAGATCGAGGAGTACGACCCCGAGACCGGTGGCGAGCGCTCGGGTCGGCTCGTCGGACCCGACGGCGGCGTCGATCACACGACGCATCAGGAGGTCGCCTCCGACGTCGGCATCGACGGTGCGGGTGCGTCGGCGGAAGAGGCTGCGGTGCACGACGTCCCGTCCGACCGTCTGCCCTGACCCCCACGCCCCCGAGCGTGCCGGAACCGCCCGCCGAGCGGGCGGGTGGGTCAGGCGTCGGGGAGGTCCGGGAGGTCCGTCTCGTACAGCCACTCGTCCCACAGTTCGCTCAGCGACAGGTCCGTGTGGCGGGCCGCGACACCGATCAGATCGTCGGTGGTGACCGAGCTGTAGCGGTACTCGTGCGTCCAGTCGCGGAGCAACGTGAAGAACGCGTCGTCGCCGATCGTCAGCCGCAGCGCGTGCAAAGTCAGCGCGCCCCGCTTGTAGACGCGGTCGTCGAACATCGAATCCGGCCCCGGATCGGCGAGGACCAGGTCCTGTCGCTGGTTTGCGAGCCGCTTGTGATGGCTGCGTGCCAGGGAGTCGGCGGTCTCGTCGCCGGCACGCTCGGCCCACAACCACTCGCTGTAGCAGGCGAATCCCTCGTGCAGCCAGATGTCGCGCCAGCGCGTCAGCGTCAGTGAGTTCCCGAACCACTGGTGGGCCAGTTCGTGCGCGACCAGACGCTCCGAGCCGCGTCGGCCGTCGCAGTGGTTGGCGCCGAACGTCGACAGTCCCTGTGCCTCGATGGGGATCTCGAGGTCGTCGTCGGTCACGACGACGGTGTACTCGGGGAAGGGGTAGGGGCCGAACATGTCGCAGAACGCGGCCATCATGTCGCCCTGACGGCCGAAATCGTGGTCGAACGTGTCCGACAGGCGTGACGGCAGGACCCCGGTGATCGGGACCGGCTTGCGGGACAGATGTTTCTTCTCGTACGGGCCGATCGCGACGGTGGCGAGGTAGGTCGCCATCGGCTCCTCCTGCTCGTACACCCAGGTCGTCATCGCGGCCTTCGTGCGCTTGTGGACGAGCGTCCCGTTCGCGATCGCCGTGTACGGCGACTCCGTCGTGATGGCGATGCGGTAGGACGCCTTCGACCCCGGGTGGTCGTCGCAGGGAAACCACGACGCCGCGCCGTTCGGCTGGTTCGCGCACAGTGCGCCCTCGGTCAGTTCCTCGAAACCGACCTCACCCCAGGGGCCGCGGATGGGTCGGGGGGATCCGCCGTACTTGATCTCGACGGTCATCGCGGCGCCGGTCGGCAGGGCGTGCTCCGGCGTGATCGACAGCTTGCCCGACCGGTGTGAATATCGCGTCGCCCGTGACCCGTTGACGCTGACCTTCGACACCGACAGGTGGTGGGCCAGGTCGACGGTGAACCGCCCGACGTGGGCCACCGCGGTGGCGGTGAGGGTCGCCGTGCCCGACAACCGGTTGCTCGCGACCTTGTACTCGAGGTCGAGGTCATAACGGCTGACGCGGTACCCGAGATTGCCGTTGGAGGGCAGGTACGGATCGATGCCGTCGGTGGGGTCGCCCAGCAGGGGACCGCCGTTCGTGGACGAGCCACGTTTGTGGGACTTGCCCGGCACCGATCCTCCGCTCGCCGGCCGAGATGCTGTGAGCCACGACGTTACCCGCCGGTCGGTACGGCCGCGGGGTGGGCGCCCGTCCCCCCTAAGCGGACCGCGGACCGGTTAGGCTTTCTCCTGTCGATGCCGCACGGTAGCGTTCGAGACAGCTCGAGTCCGACCAACCGGACATCGCCACATCACCCTCGAGAGGACCTCAGCATGGATTCGTCACGGAGTCTCACGTCACTGGTCGCCCGGGTGATCCTCGGGATCATCTTCATCATGCACGGGTGGCAGAAGCTGCACACCAACGGAATCGGCGCCACCGAGAAGTCGTTCCGCGCGATGGACGTGCCCTTCCCGGAGTTCAGCGCGCACTACGCGACGTGGGTCGAGTTCGTCGGCGGCATCCTGCTGATCGTCGGCGTCCTGGTCCCGCTGGTGTCGATCCTGCTCATCATCGACATGGCGGGCGCGATCATCAGCGTCCACGCCGACAACGGCTTCTGGAACAACGACGGCGGCTACGAGTTCCCGCTCGCGCTGATCGCGGCGCTGGTCGCCGTCGGTCTGGTCCACACCGGACGCACCGGTGTGGACGGGTACGTGATGAACCGGCGGCGCGCCCGCACGTAGGCCGTCAGGGCACGAAGACGATCCGTTCGCCCGGACCCACGGGACGGTCCCACGCGTCGGTCACCTCGGTGAGGGGTACCTCCACCGGGGTGATCGGCACCGATCCCTCCCGGATGAACGCGGCGATGTCGGGGACTGCCCGACGGATCTCGCCGACCGGCACCGAGCCCACCCCGCTCCCGACGATCTCGAGGCGGCTCGAGCGCAACGCGGCCGAGCGGATCGGTGCAGTCGTGCCGGCGGTCGAGCCGATCTGGATCCAGGTCAGTCGCACCGACCGGTCGGGACGGGCGGTGACGAGGTCCGCCATCCCTCGGGCGGTGGGTTCACCCCACACGTAGTCGAGGACGACGTCGACCTCGGCCGCCTCGGCGAGACGGTCCAGGGTCAGGACGCGGTCGGCGCCGACGGCGACGAGGTCCGCGAGCCGGTCGGCGTCGCGACCCGCCGCGATCACCTCCTGGGCACCGAGGTGCCGTGCGACGGCCAGCGCCGCCCGGCCGGCGTTGCCGGTGGCACCCAGCACGAGTACCCGACTCCCCGCCGCGACCGCGGCGCGGTGCCGCAGGGCGATCCACGACGACATCGTCGCGTTGAACGAGGCGGCGACCGATGCCGCGGCGGTGTCCGACGGGAGCGGGGTCAGCGCACGGCGGTCGACGAGTGTCCGCTGCGCCATCGATCCCAGGGTGGTCCCCTCGAAGAGGGCGAGGTGCAGCGCGCCGGTCTCGTCCCGGACGACGGCATCGTGACCCGGGACGCGGGGCAGCACTCCCGAACTCGTGTAGTGCGATCCGGCGGCCTGGGACCGGACGCGGGGGTAGAGCGCGGTCGCGACGACGTCCACGACGACCTGGTCGTCGGATGTCGGGACCGGTTCGGGGTGCTCGAGGTAGCGAGGCGGACGGTCGAACTCGGTGACGACGGCTGCGTACATGGCCACTCCTGATGATTCGTAGTACGAACTAGTGCACGTCCACTATGATTCGTGATACGAACTATGTCAACGGGGGAATCGACGCCGAGGAGGGTGCCGTGGACGCCGCCGAACCGCGCACCGCGGAGGACCGGTTGGTCGATGCGCTCGCCCAGACGGCGCTGACCATCACCTCGGTGCTCACCGCGGTCGCCGCCGCCCATGACATCTCGCTCACCCAGCTGCGCGTGTTCGGCATCCTGCGTGACCGCACACCCCGCATGGCCGAGTTGGCCGCGTACATGGGTCTCGAACGCTCCACGCTCACCGGCCTCGTCGACC
Organism: Williamsia sp. SKLECPSW1; assembly: GCF_054332755.1. NCBI lineage: Bacteria > Bacillati > Actinomycetota > Actinomycetes > Mycobacteriales > Nocardiaceae > Williamsia > Williamsia sp. SKLECPSW1. The sequence goes on from NZ_JBTGLI010000001.1 coordinate 2,214,837, forward strand.
GTGCGGAGGACCGTGGACTGCTGCGTCGCACGCGCAGCACCGAGGACCGTCGTGCGATGACCGTGGAACTCACCGACCGGGGCAGGCAGCTGACCGTCGCCGTGTGGGACGACGTCCTGGCGGGCCTGCTCCCCGTCTACGAGCACCTCGACGACGACGATCGCGCAGCCCTCGCCGGCGCGCTCGAACGGATGCTGGCGCCGATCACCCTGTGACGGGGCGTCTCACTTCCCCGACCAGGGTGCGATGGGGTTGCCCTGCCAGCGGGTGTGGGCCGGGACGACGTCGCCCCGCATCACCAGCGACGCCGGGCCGACGGTCGCCGACTCCCCGAGCCCGGACGCCGGGAGTGCGACGCAGTGCGGCCCGAGAGTGGCGCCGGCGGCGACGGTCACGGTGTCCATCGCCATGACGCGGTCGTGGAAGAGGTGGGTCTGCACGACGCAGCCGCGCTGCACCGTCGCCCCGTCGCCGAGTGTCACCAGGTCGGCCTCCGGGAGCCAGTAGGTCTCGCACCACACCCCGCGCCCGATGGTCGCGCCGAGCATCCGCAGCCAGAGGTTGAGGATCGGGGTGCCGGTCGCGGCGTTGGCGAACCAGGGGGCGGCGACGGTCTCGACGAAAGCGTCGGACAGTTCGTTGCGCCAGACGAACGAGCTCCACAGCGGATGCTCGCCGGTCGAGATACGACCGACGACAAGCCATTTGGCCGCGGCGGCGATGCAGCACGCCGACGCCCCCGCCACCAACAGCACCAGGCCGCTCACCAGTCCCGCGACCCAGAACGACGACTGCGAGGCGATGTACTGCAACCCGATCAGCACGAACAGACCCAGCCCGAAGCTGATCATCACCGGTATCAGCCGCAGCGTCTCCACGGCGGCACGCGCGACCTTGAGGCGGGCCGGCGGGTCGAAGGTGCGGGAGCTGTCGGTGTCGGCGACGGCGCGACGCAGGCGGACCGGGGGACTGCCCAGCCAGCTCGTCCCCGACTTCGCCTTGTCCGGCGTCGCCGACAGCACCGCGACGACGCTGTTCTTGGGCACCTTGCGGCCGGGTCCGGTCATACCCGAGTTGCCCAGGAACGCCCTCTTGCCGACGCGGGCCTCGTCGATGTGGACCCACCCACCGCCGAGTTCGTACGACGCGACCATCGTGTCGTCGGCGAGGAACGCGCCGTCGCCGACGGAGGTGAACTTCGGGATGACCAGTGCGGTGCTGATCTCGGTGCCCTTGCCGATGTCCGCGCCCAGCAGGCGGAACCAGACCGGTGTCAGCAGGCTCGCATAGAGCGGGAAGAGGTAGGTCCGGGCGGAGTCCATCAGCCGCTCCGTCGCCCACACCTGCCAGCCGACGCGGGATCGCACCGGGTGGTGGCCCTGCCGCATCCCGATCGCCAGTGCACGCACACCGAGTGCGGTGACCACGGCGAACACCAGCAGGCTCGTCGCGGTCGCCGCAGGCAGCAGGATCACTGCCCGCACGGCGACGTCGCGGAGGCGGTCGGCGTCGACCGCCCAGCTCGCGACGACCCCGAGTCCCGCGGCCAACGCGGCCAGGGGCACACCGGCCAACACCAGCGACGTGAGTCCGTACACCGGTACCCACCAGCTGCGGCGTGGCGGGCGATCCGCCGGCCAGTGCGCGACGGCCTTGCCGACCTTCACCGCCGGTGACCCGGCCCAGCGTTGGCGGGCCTTCACCTTGCCGATCACGGCCGACCCCGGATCGACGATGGCGTCGCGACCGACCCGGGCGCCGGGCAGCAGCGTCGACCGTGCCCCGACCGTCGCGCGTTCGCCGATCTCGATGTCACCGATGTGCACGACGTCGCCGTCGATCCACCAACCCGCGAGGTCGACCTCGGGTTCGACGGAACACCCGTCGCCGAGCGTCAGCATGCCGGTGACCGGCGGGAGCGTGTGCAGGTCGACGCCGTGCCCGATCTCGGCGCCCAGGGCGCGGGCGAAGTAGATCATCCACGGTGCACCCGCCAGGTTGGCGGCGCCGCTGGCCTCGGTGAGGCGTTCGGCGAGCCACAGGCGGAGGTGGACGCCACCGCCGCGGGGGTGGCGTCCCGGTCGGACACCGCGGAGCAGCACCCGACACCCGACGACCGCGATCGCCATCCGGCCGACCGGGGTGATGAACACGACGAACGCGGCGAGCAGGACCCACCAGTTCACCGAGATCAGCCACGGCGCATCGGTGAACCGGGCGGCGACGTTGTTCGCGACGCCGAGCCAGGTCGCCCACTGCAGTCCGGTCAGGGTCGTCAACGGCACCGACAACAGCATCTGGGCGACGCCGGTGATCCGCGGAGTGGGTTGCACCGTCCGCGCCTCGACGTCCTCCCGCGGCCCCGCGTCGTCGAGCATGGCCGCGAGAGCACCGAGGCGGGGATGGTCGTACAGATCGGCGACCGTGACCTCGGGGTGGCGCTCCCGGAGGGCGGTGACCAGCTGTGCCGCGGCCAACGACCCGCCGCCCTCGGCGAAGAAGTCGACGTCGGCGTCACCGATCACGACGCCGAGCACCGCGGTCCACCGGTCGGCGACCCAGCGCTCGGTGGCGGTCAGATCGTCGTCGCCGTCACCCCCGGCCGGGCCGGGCAGCGGCCAGGGAAGCGCGGCGCGGTCGACCTTGCCCGATGTCCGGGTCGGGAGTTCGTCGACGAGGGCCAGACGCGGCACCATCGCCGCGGGGAGATGCTCACCGAGGAGGTCGTGGGCGGCCTCGACGTCGAAGTCGGGGTCGGTGGAGACCAGGTAGCCGACGAGCACGGAGTTGCCGGCCGCGGTCGTCCGCACGGCGGCGGCCGCGCCGCCCACGCCGGGCAGATGCTGCAGGGCGTTGTCGATCTCGCCGAGCTCGATGCGTCGGCCACCCACCTTGACCTGGTCGTCGGCACGTCCGGCGAACACGAGGCCCTCGGGGTCGAGGCGAACGAGATCGCCGCTGCGGTACGCACGATCCCAGCCGAGGCTCGGCATCGGGGAGTACTTCTCGGCGTCCTTGGCCGGGTCGAGGTAGCGGGCGAGGCCGACGCCGCCGATGACGAGCTCACCGGTCTCACCCTCGGCGACGGGTCGGCCCGACGGGTCGACGACGGCGAGGTCCCAACCGTCGAGCGGCAGTCCGATCCGCACGGGGCCGCCACCGGTCAGCGGCGCGGCGCACGCCACCACCGTCGCCTCGGTGGGGCCGTAGGTGTTCCACACCTCGCGGCCGGGCACGGCGAGGCGTTCACCCAGCTCGGGTGGGCATGCCTCGCCGCCGAAGATGAGCAGCCGGACGGCCTCGAGCGCCTCGGCCGGCCACAGCGACGCCAGCGTCGGGACCGTCGAGACGACCGTGATGTCGCGGGCCACGAGCCACGGCCCGAGGTCCATGCCGCTGCGGACGAGCGATCGGGGTGCGGGGACGAGGCACGCGCCGTGCCGCCAGGCGAGCCACATCTCCTCGCACGAGGCGTCGAAGGCGACGGAGAGTCCGGCGAGAACGCGGTCACCCGGCCCGATCGGTTCGTCGCGCAGGAACAGTCGCGCCTCGGCGTCGACGAACGCCGCTGCGTTGCGATGCGTCACCGCAACGCCTTTCGGGGTTCCCGTCGACCCGGATGTGAAGATCACCCAGGCGTCGTCGGACGGTGTGGGCGCCAGCCCGGCCACATCGGGTTCTGCGGGGGCGACCCGTCGGCGAACTGCCGGAGCCCGGTGCAGCCCGTTGGCGTCCACGACGGCGGCGACGCCTGCCTCGCCGAACACCAGATCGGCGCGTTCGTCCGGGTCGTCGACGTCCACGGGGACGTAGGCGGCACCGGCCGCGAGCGCGGAGAGGATGGACAGGTACAGCGACCGCGAGCCCGACGGCATCCGGATACCGATGCGGTCGCCACGGGCGATGCCCTGGGCGGCCATCCAGAGCGCGCCCTCCTCGACCGCCTCGACGAGTTCGGCGTAGGAGAGGACCGCCTCGCCGTCGTCGACGGCGGGTGCCTGTGGGTGGGCGTCCGCGGTCGCGCGCAGGACGTCGACGAGCGTGCGGGCGACGGGCGCCGCTGCCGAGGCCAGGAACTGCGGGGGTACAGGCGGGTGGGAACCCGAGGGGGTCGGGTGTTGGGACGGTGTGGCGGTGACGTCCACCGGTGTCCTTCCGCTTCTCGTGCCGACTACCTGCGCGACTCTGCGCCGTGAGAGTTTCCCATCACCCGCGCACCGGTGCCGACACGGGCACTCCGTCGGGGCAGGCCGGGCCACCGTCGCCCACCTCGGTGATGTGGACAACGCGCGGTCCGGAATCGGCGAAGTGTCACAAAACGGGTGTGACAGAGAGCTGATCCAGGCACTCTGGAGAGGAGTCCGGTCTGTCGTGTCGGGGAGTACGCGACGGGCCGGCGAGGGTGACCGTGACCATCGGTCCTGGTCACCGACGTGTGACGGCGCCGGACGTGGCAAGCAACGTGCGCACCCGCGGGCCGTCGAGACGCCGGAGGAGGACTCCTGATGCCGGTGATCACCCATGACACGGTCAGCCGCGGTTCCTACGCGTTGTGGTTCGGCAGTCGCCTCCTGGTGCGCCCGATCCTCAAGTACTGGCCCCTCACCGCGCCGACCATGCGATATCTCCACCTGGTCGACAAGGCGCTGGCCCGCGGGCCGCGACCGAAGGGTGTCGTCGGCGAGCCGATGGAACTCGCCGGCCGTCCGGCGGAGTACATCGTCCCGTCGGGGCCGAGTGGTCGCGACAGTGACACCGCGATCCTGTACCTGCACGGCGGGGCCTTCGTGGTGTGCGGGCTGGCCTCGCACCGCGCGGTCGCGTCCCGGTTGTCCCGGGCGTCCGCGCTGCCGGTCTTCTCGCTGGCCTATCGCCAACTGCCGGAGGCGGGTGTGGGCACATCGGTCAACGACGCCTACATGGCCTACCGCGAACTCATCATGGAGCGTGGGTACCGCCACGTCGTCGTCGCCGGTGACTCGGCCGGTGGATTCCTCGCACCGAAGGTCGTCGAGCTCGCGGCCGCGGACGGCCTCCCCGGCCCGGACGCGTTCATCGGGTTCTCTCCGCTGCTCGACCTCGATCTGGCCTCGAACCCCGATCGCAGCAGTCGGAGCGACGCGTACCTGCCCAAGTCCAAGATGGCCGAACTGGCACCGCTGTTCGATCGGGGGCCGATCGAACTGCGTGGCGTCCGGCGGATCGCCGACATCCCGACGGGTGACCTCCCGCCGACGCTCATCGTCAACGCCACCGACGAGATGCTGGAGGCCGACATCATCGAGCTCGTGGAGTCGATCGACGCCGCCGGTGGGGAAGCGGTCTGCCATCGCTTCCGGTGGCAGGTGCACGCGTTCCCGGCGCTGAACTCCCGACACCCCGAGTCGCTGGAGGCCATCGCCCTCGCCGCGGACTTCGCGGCCGAGGCGGTGCGTTCGTCCCGCGCAGCGGAGTACGGCGCCGCGCGGGGGAACGTCGGCTGAGCTGACCCGCTCCGCACGTGCGGTCGCGGTGAGATGATGCGCGGGTGCGGTCGCGGCAGAAGATCATCGACGCCACGCTGGACCTGATCGGGTCGGGCGGCTTCGACGCGGCGTCCATCGCGGCGGTGGCCCAGTCCGCGGAGGTGTCCCGGCAGACCGTCTACTCCATCTTCGGTACCCGGGAGCAACTGATCTCCGATTCCGTGGCCGAACTCGTGCGCACTGTCTTCGACGAGATCCACGGTGTGACACCGGCGTACCCCGGTGTGGCCGGTGAAGTCGTCGCCATGGTCCTCGGAGCTCGCGCGGTGGTGCGGGAACACCCGGTGCTCGGCGTGCTCATGGGGCCGTCCGGCCAGAATCCGCTCTTCGATCCCGGGATGGTGGGGCGCGCGCGACCGGTCACCTGGGAGCTGTTCTCGCCCATCAGGTCTCGTCATCCGGAGCTCGCCGATCACTGGGACGACGTGGTCGACATCGCACTCGCGGTGGGACTGTTCAGCGTGTTCTTCGAGGACCCCGCCCGTTCCGACGACGACCTGGCGGCGTTCCTGATGCGATGGCTCGCGCCGGCGTTCGACGCCTGGGACACCACACGACGAAATTGACACTCGACCCCATATCTGTCTAGTTTCTGCCGTGGCGTAGGTCACTGACGACTCGGGGGTGTGCAGGTGGGTGGATTCGGCCGCAGGACGTTCATGGCGGGTGCCGGTGCGGCGGCGGCGACGGTCGCAGGCGCGAGCGTGGCGGGCCGGGTGGCGGCAGAACCCACCGCATCCCGCCCGGGGCGGATCCCGGTACGACGCGAGGACCATCGGGTGGTCGTCATCGGGTCGGGCTTCGGCGGTGGCGTCACCGCGCTGCGACTGACACAGGCCGGCGTGCCGGTCACGATGCTCGAGCGAGGCCGCAGGTGGGCCACCGGTCCGAACGCGAACACCTTCGCCGAGCCGACGTCGCCGGACAAGCGGATGCTCTGGTACCGATCCGCGCCGACCCTGTTCGGCAGGCCGCTCGTCGTCGACCCGTACGTCGGTCTCATCGAAGCCGTTGCGGGCGAGAACATGTCGGCGCTGTGCGCGGCCGGCCTCGGTGGTGGGTCGCTCGTCTACCAGGGCATGACGTTGCAGCCGCTCGAGTCCGTCTTCTACACGCAGTTCCCGTCGCGGATGGACTACGGACTGCTGGCGCGGACGTACTACCCGCGTGTGGCGCGGATGCTGCAGATCGAGACGGCGCCGGACGCGCTGATCGACTCACCGGAATACCTCGCGCCGAGGGTGTTCCGCGACCACTGCCTGCGGGCCGGCCTGCCGGTGTCGAAGATCCCGATGCCCATCGACTGGAGTTACGCGCTCGCCGAGAACCGCGGCGAGATGCGTCGGTCCTACACGAACGGCATGGGTGCGCTCGGGGTGAACAACGGCGGCAAGCACAGCGTCGACGTCACCTACATCAAGCAGGCGGAGGCCACCGGTCGACTCGATCTGCGACTGCAGCACGAGGTCACCGACGTCGTCGCCGAGCGCGACGGACGCTGGACGGTCCGCGCGAACCGCATCTCGTCGTCGGGACAGACGCTGGAGACCGTCGAGATGACGACCCGCGCGCTGATCATGGCGGCCGGGACGATGAACACGTCCAAGCTGCTCATGCGGGCACAGGCGCACGACACGATCCCTGATCTGCCCGCGGGTCTCGGGACGGGGTGGGGCTCCAACGGCGACCGGATCTACACCTGGACCGATCCCGCCGACGCGATGGGCACCCAGCAGGGCGGCCCGGTGGTGTTCGGCAGCCTCGACTGGTCGGGTGATCCGCAGAAGGCGACGACCGTCATCCAGGCGTCCATCCCCACGTTGGGCACGGACCCTCGGACGACGATGATGGTGGGATACGGGGTCAGCGACGCCCGCGGGAAGTTCGTGTGGGACCGCGCCCAGGACCAGGCGGTGCTGCGCTGGCCGCGCAACGGCGACCACGTCCTGCAGGACACCCGCATCGGACCGCTGACGCGGAAGATCGCCGGACCGTCGTCGTTCCTCTTCGACACCTTCGTCCCGTATCCGTCGACGTGGCACCCCCTGGGTGGCGCCCCGATGGACGTCGTCTGTGACCTGCAGGGGCGCGTCAAGGGTCACCGCGGTCTCTATGTGCTCGACGGTGCGCTGATGCCGGGCAACACCGCGGCCTGCAACCCGTCGATGACCATCGCGGCGATCGCCGAATGGGCGATCGACCGGATCATCCCGGAGGATGTGGGGTCCGTCTTCTGAGTCGTCGGGACCGCTCAGGGGTCGGGACGGTCTCCGGCTCGTCTCTGCCGGCGGGCGGCGCGCCGACAGGCCTGGGAGCAGTAGCGCACCTCGTCCCACTGGCCGCGCGAGTTCCACCGCTTGCGGTTGCTGAACGGACGTCCGCACACCGCACACACCTTGGACTCGCGGTCGGACATGTCCCCATTCTGCCGGGGTTAGTGTGGATCGACGCCCACACGAGAGGGAGGGACGCTGATGTCCGCTCAGACGATCGGTGACCTGTTCGGGTTCGACGACATCCTGGACGCCGACGAGCGGGAGATCCGGGACACCGTCCGCCGCTTCGGCGAGGAGAAGCTCCGACCGCATGTCGGGCAGTGGTTCGAGGACGCCCACCTGCCGGTCCGCGAGTTGGCGGGTGAACTCGGTGAACTCGGACTGTTCGGGATGCACCTCACCGGGTACGGCTGTGCGGGGATGTCGGCGACGACGTACGGGCTCGCGTGCCAGGAACTCGAGGCCGTCGACTCGGGGTTGCGGAGCTTCGTCTCCGTCCAGGGGTCGCTCGCGATGTTCGCGATCCACGCGTTCGGCAGCGACGAGCAGAAGGACGAGTGGCTGCCGCAGATGTCGGCCGGTCGGGCCATCGGCTGCTTCGGCCTCACCGAGGCCGACTACGGCTCCAACCCCGGCGGCATGCGCACCAACGCCAAGCGTGACGGTGACGACTGGGTGCTGAACGGGTCGAAGATGTGGATCACCAACGGTTCCGTGGCCGATGTCGCCGTCGTCTGGGCCCGTACCGATCTCGACGAGGGTGCACGCGGTATCCGCGGGTTCGTCGTGCCCACGGACACACCGGGTTTCAGCGCGCCGGAGATCACGCGCAAGCTGTCGCTGCGTGCATCGGTCACCTCCGAGCTGGTCCTCGAGGACGTCCGACTGCCCGCGTCGGCGATGCTGCCCGGCGTCACCGGGCTCAAGGGCCCGCTCAGCTGCCTCAACGAGGCGCGGTTCGGCATCGTGTTCGGCGCGCTCGGGGCCGCCCGGGACTGCCTGGAGACCGCGATCTCCTACGCCGCGGACCGCGAGGTCTTCGACAAGCCGCTCTCGGCGTACCAGCTGACGCAGGCCAAGATCGCCGACATGGCGCTCGAGCTCGGCAAGGGGCAGTTGTTGGCCGTGCACCTCGGGCGTGTCAAGGACCGCGGCGAGATCCGCCCTGAGCAGATCAGCGTCGGCAAACTCAACAACGTGCGCGAGTCGATCCAGATCGCCCGCGAGTGCCGGACCATCCTCGGCGCCAACGGGATCACGCTGGAGTACCCGATCATCCGGCACATCAACAACCTCGAGTCGGTGCTCACCTACGAGGGCACCAGCGAGATGCACCAGCTGACCGTCGGCAAGGCGTTGACGGGCCGCGACGCGTTCCGCTGACCCCCCGTTAGGCTGCAGGCCATGGAGAAGGGCCTGCAGACGTTCGCGACCAGCCTGACCCTGATCGGATCGGTGGTCCTGATCGGCTGCGTCGGCTACCTCACGGTGGGGTGGTGGAACGACCAGCGGTGGGGCTGGGTCGCGATCGGCGCGGTGGTCATCGTGGCCAACCTCGGGGTCGTGGCCGTCCGCCTGAGGCCCACCCCCAAGCCCCGTGAGTGGACCATCGAGGAGGTCCGTGCGGTGATCGAGCCCATCCACGGGGAGGTCGCACAGATCCGCACCCTCCGCCGCGCCGACCGGGGTCTCAGCCTCGCGCAGGCGGCCACGCTGGTCTCGGAGGCCCGCTCCGATCGGTGACCGTCAGCGCGACGGTCGGATCAGTTCGGCCGCGACCCACTCGGCGGCGCCGTCGGGGTAGGGCGTGGCGAGACCGAGCACGATGTGCTCGAACCCCGCGTCGACCGCCTCGGCGATCGAGGCCCGCGCCGCGGCGGGATCGTCGTACGAGACCGCCAGATGCATCGACCGGGCGACCGACGCCGGGTCGCGCCCGATCTCACCGCAGTACCGGTCGAGGAGACGGCTCCGTCCGGCCGCGTCGCCGATGTCGCCGCCGGGGATGTTCCACACATCGGCGTGCTCGGCCGCGATGCGCAGCACCGCCGACGACCGGCCACCGATCACGATCGGCGGCCCGGGGGACTGCACGGGCTTCGGGTTCTGGAATGCGCCGGTCACCCGTACCACCTCGCCGTCGACGTCGAACGGTGTGTCCTCGGTCCACACCCGACGTATCAGCGACAGCCCTTCGCGTAGCCCGGTGATCGCCTCCTGCGTCTCGACGTAGGGGAGTCCGAAGGCGTCGTATTCGCGACGCGCACAGTCGATGTCGGGTCGAGAGCCGACACCGATGCCGAGATCCAGGCGTCCGTCGGACACCACGTCGACGGTGGTCGCGATCTTCGCGAGCAGCGCCGGCGGTCGGATCCGGTTGCTGGTGACCAGTAGCCCGACCCGGAGCCGGCGGGTCTGCGCGGCCAACGCCGCGAGCAGGGTCCACCCCTCGAACACCGGGCCGTCGAGGTCGCCGCCGATCGGCATGAGGTGGTCGAACAACCATGCGTGCTCGATGTCGGGTACGGCGTCGGCCTCCAGCCAGACCCGCTGGATCGCGGCGTGGTCGACGTTCATCGGTGCCGTGGCGATGCCGAACGAGACCATGTCAGCGCCTCCGCAGCGACGGGTCGAGCAGGGACGGCGGGGTGTCGAACTTCTCCTCCGGTGCCAGATCCACACCCGGGGGAACGATCTCGTCGATCGCGTCGAGGACATCCGACGACAGCACGGTGTCCGCCGCCGCCACCTGGGAGCGCAGGTGGTCGAGGGTGCGGGGTCCGATGATCGCGCTGGTGACGCCCGGGTGGGCCGTCACGAAGCCGAGGGCCAGCTGGATCAGGGTCAGACCCGCCTCCTCCGCGACGCCGACGAGCTTCTCGACGGCGTCGAGCTTCGCCGCGGTGGCCGGGGCGTCGGGTCCGAACCGGTCGGGGAGAAGAGTCGCCCGGTGGGTGGTGTTCTCCTGGCCGGCGCGGATCGCCCCGGACAGGAAGCCGCCGGCCAGCGGGCTCCACACCAGCACTCCCATCCCGTACTCCTCGGTGACCGGGAGCACGTGGGATTCGATGCCGCGCTGGAGGATCGAGTAGGGCGGCTGTTCGGTGACGAAGCGGCCGAGGTGGTTCTCGCGGGACGCCCACTGCGCCTGGACGATCCGGTGGGCCGGATAGGTCGACGAGCCGAAGTAGCGGATCTTGCCGGCCCGTTGCAGGTCGGTGAGCGCCGACAGCGTCTCGTCGTCGCTGGTCGTCGGGTCGGCCCGGTGGATCTGATAGAGGTCGACGTGGTCGACGTCGAGCCGGCGCAAGCTGTTCTCGAGCTCGGTGATGATCCACCGACGGGAACTGCCGCGGTGATTGCGCTCCTCGCCCATGGGGTTGAACACCTTCGTGGCGAGGACGATGTCGTCGCGCCGCCCGGCGATGGCTCGGCCGACCATCTCCTCCGACTCGCCCTGGCTGTACATGTCCGCGGTGTCGATGACGTTGATGCCGGCGTCCAGTGCGGCATCGACGATGGCTGTCGCGTCGTCCTGGGTGGTGTGGCCGATGGCGCCGAAGTTCATGGCGCCGAGGGCGAGCGTGCTGACCTGGACGCCGGTGCGGCCGAGGGTGCGATGGTCCATGGGGTCCTTCTCGGTGAGGCGAGTGGAGGGTGGGGATGTCGTCTGGCATCCTCGGGTGAAGCGGAACAGCGTTCCGCCCACGACGATACGGAACATGGTTCCGTTTGCCAAGGGACCTGTGGAGAACGATGAGCAGCGAGCCGGAGCCGCGGGAACCGCGCAAGCGGGCCGACGCGCGCCGCAACGCGGAGATGCTGCTGAGTGCCGCGGCCGCGGCGTTCGTCGAGTCCGGGGTGGGTGTGCCGGTCCGGGACATCGCGGCCCGGGCCGGAGTGGGCGTCGGCACCATCTACCGGCACTTCCCGACGCGCGCCGACCTCATCGTGGCGGTGTACCGCCACCAGGTCGAGGCCACCGCGGAGGCCGGACCGAGGTTGCTCGCGGCCGGTCCGACGCCACATGACGCGTTGGTCGGGTGGATGGACCGCTTCGTCGACTTCCTCGTCACCAAACACGGTCTCGCCGAGGCGCTTCGGTCGAACGATGCGGCGTTCGAGCCGCTGCACACCTACTTCGTGGATCGACTCGTCCCGGTGTGCGACGAGATCCTGCACGCCGCCGTGCTCGCCGGCGAGGTCCGTGACGACGTCAGCGGGATCGAGCTGATGCGGGCTGTCGGGAACCTGTGCATCGGCGCGGGCACCGACGCCCGGTACGACGCCCGTCGGATGGTGGCGGTCCTCCTCGCTGGGTTACGGATCCAGAAAAGTCGGTGATGTGACCCGGCAAGCCGGACCGGGTGAGGCATCATCTCTCTCGGCACACCGGGGCAGTGGGCCACCGCACCAGGAGGTCGTGATGGATCGTCGATCGTTCAACCGCCGCACATTCGTCAGGGCCACCGGTGTCGGTGCGGCCGCGGCCTACCTCGGGATGAAGGCGTCGCCGTTCGCGTGGGCCGAACCCGCCGGCTCCCGGGCGGCGTCGATCGCCGGCACCACGCTCGACGTCGTCGGCGTCCCGGCGGCGACGGGGCCGAAGCAGTACCGCAAGCTCGTCGCGGGTGCCGGGTGGCCGCTCATCGTGCGATCGGAACTCGCGGCGCCCAAGGCGGGCCGCGACGACCGTCGTGTCGGGCTGGCATCCGTGGTGCAGACCACCGATGTCCACATCGTCGACGCGGAGAGCCCGGTCCGGGCGGAGTTCATCCACCTGCAGAACGGATCGGCGTTCCGACCGCACGAGAAGCTCGGGTCGCACGGCGCCATCACCCTGGTGGAGCGCATCAACGCGTTGGGGTCCTCGCCGTTCACCGGTCGCCGGTTCGACGCGGTCGTCTCGACCGGCGACAACACCGACAACCACGAGTTCGCCGAACTCGACTGGTTCCTCACCGTGTTCAGCGGTGGGCGGCTGCAGCCGTCGACCGGAGACCTGACCCGGTACGAGGGTGTCCAGGTGTGGGGGTCGACGCTGTACTGGCAACCGGAGTCGGCGGTGGACGACATCTACAAGCAGAAGGGGTTCCCGCAGATCCCCGGCCTGCTGTCGTCGTCGATCACGCCGATCGAGAGCCCAGGTCTGGCGACGCGCTGGTACAGCGTGTTCGGCAACCACGACGACAGCGTCGAGGGGACGGTGCCCAGCGGCATCGGGTTCATCGACGCCCTCTACACCGGCGACATCAAGCTCGACGTCCCGCAGGATCGGCGACAGGTCGACGCGATGGCCCGGGTCTTCGGTACCGACCCGTACGCGGCCGGAAAGGTGTTCGCCGCGCAGGTCGCGTCGGGCCCCATCCGCAAGGTCACGCCCGACCCGCGGCGCGCGCCGTTCACGCCGCGCCAGTACATGGCCGAGCACTTCCGGCCCCGCTACACCGGACCCGGCCCCGTCGGACACGGGTTCGCCCCCGACGCACCGCAATCCGGCGTCACGTACTACTCGTTCGAGATCGCCCCCGGCGTCGTCGGCCTGTCGATGGACACCACCAACCACGCCGGCTTCGTCGACGGTTCCATCGGCCAGGGTCAGCTCGACTGGATGGAGCGGCTGATCACCCGCAACCGCGACACTCTGTTCGTGGCGTTCAGCCACCACACCAGCGACACCATGGAGCTTCCCATCCCCGACCCGGAGCGACCGTTGGAGCCGCGGCGGACCGGTAAGCAACTCGTCGACTTCTTCCACCGGTTCCCGAACGTCGTCGCCTGGGTGAACGGGCACACCCACGAGAACCGCGTCACCCCGCACCGCGGACCGACTCCGGCGCAGAGCTTCTGGGAGATCAACACCGCCTCGCACATCGACTTCCCGCAGAACGCGCGGATCGTCGAGGTGTGCGACAACAAGGACGGCACCATCTCCGTGTTCTGCACGTTGATCGAGTCGGCGGCGCCCTACTCCGTCGACTACGCCGACCACTCGGTGACGGGTCTCGCCTCGATGTACCGCGAGTTCTCCTACAACGACATCGGTTACGAGGCGAAGCGCCTCGGCGGTCCGCTCGACCACAACGTCGAACTGCTCCTGGTCAACCCCCGCTGACCGTCACCCAACGGATGGCTCCTGCCGCCCGACGAACGGTGTCGATCAGACCTGGGCCGCCGCGGTGACGGCAGGTGCGTCGGGGTCGTCGGCGAACTGGGTGCGGTACAGCTCGGCGTAGCGACCGCCCTGCGCCAGCAGCGACAGGTGGGTACCGCGTTCGACGATGCGACCGGCCTCGAGCACCAGGATCTGGTGCGCCGCACGGACCGTCGAGAGCCGATGCGCGATGACGATCGACGTGCGTCCGACCAGGGCCTCGGCCAACGCCTCCTGCACGGCCGCCTCCGACGTCGAGTCCAGGTGGGCGGTCGCCTCGTCGAGGATCACCACCGACGGTGCAGCGAGCAGCAGTCGCGCGATCGTGAGCCGCTGACGCTCACCGCCCGAGAGCCGGTAGCCCCGCTCGCCGACGACGGTGTCCAGGCCGTCGGGAAGTGACGCGATCAGCTCGTCGAGACGCGCCCGACGCAGCGCCGCCCAGATCTCGTCCTCGGACGCATCGGGATTCGACAGCAGCAGGTTGTCACGCACGGAGTCGTGGAACAGATGTCCGTCCTGGGTGACGAGCCCGACGGCCCGGTGCAGCGACTGCGACGTCACGTCCCGCACGTCGAGATCGTTCACCCGCACCGCTCCGGAGTCGACGTCGTAGAGGCGGGTCGCCAGCTGCGCGATGGTCGACTTCCCGGCGCCGGAACTGCCGACGAGCGCGACCATCTCGCCCGCGGGCACCTCGAACGAGATGTCGTGCAGGACCTCGACACCGCCGCGGGTGTCGAGGGCGGCGACCTCCTCCAGCGACGCCAACGACACCTTGTCCGCCGACGGGTAGGCGAACCGCACGTCGGAGAACCGCATCGACAGCGGGCCCGCCGGCACCGGCGCGGCGTCGGGCTTGTCGTCGATGAGTGGGACCAGGTCGGTGACCTCGAAGACGCGCTCGAAACTGACCAGGGCGCTCATGATCTCGACGCGGGCGTTGGCCAACGCGGTGAGCGGGGCGTACATCCGTGTCAGCAACAGGGCCAGCGAGACGACGGCCCCGGCGTTCAGGTGACCGTCGACGGCGAGCACGCCGCCGAGCCCGTAGACCAACGCCAACGCGAGTGCCGAGACGAGGGTCAGTGCGGTGACGAAGTACGACTGCGACATCGCGCGGGCGACACCGACGTCGCGGACCTGGGCGGCGCGGTCGGAGAAGCGTCGCGACTCCTCGTCGGGTCGACCGTACAACTTGACCAGGGTGGCGCCGGGCGCCGAGAACCGTTCGGTCATCTGCGTCGACATGAGTGCGTTGTACTCGGCGGCCTGTCGGGACAGGGCGGCCATCCGGCGACCCATCAGGCGTGCCGGGATGACGAACACCGGCAGGAGGACCAGCGCGAGGAGGGTGATCTGCCAGGAGATGAGCAGCATGGTGGTGAGCGTCAGCGCGAGGGTGACGATGTTGGACACCACTCCCGAGAGCGTGTCGGAGAACGCACGCTGCGCGCCGATGACGTCGTTGTTCAGACGGCTCACCAGGGCGCCGGTCCGGGTGCGGGTGAAGAACGCGATCGGCATCTTCTGCACGTGGTCGTAGACGGTGCGCCGCAGGTCGAGGATCAACCCCTCACCGATGGACGCGGACAGCCACCGGACGACGAGACCGACGCCCGCCTCGGCGAGGGCGACGACGGCGATGACGAGTGCCAGCCACATGATCGTCTCGGTCGATCCGTGACCGGTGATCTGGTTGACCACACGTCCGGCGAGGATGGGCGTCACCACCGTGAGGACAGCCGTGACGACGGACAGCGCCAGGAAGACGCCGATCATCCGACGGTGTGGGCGGGCGAACGCCGCGATCCGGCGGACCGTGCTGCGACGCGTGCCCTTGGGCAGGCGAGGCGGTTTCCGGCTCGCCGAGAGGCCGCGGTACATCGTGTTGTACGCGACCGATTCCATGGTCATGGCCCGAGAGTAAGACATGAAGTGGACCTGAAGTCTTGCCGGAACAGGTCTGTTCGCGACGGGTGAACACCGCACGGCCGGCGTGGCCGAAGTCCCCGATCAGGTGACTTTGTACCCTTCCGTCGCCTCGTGGGCGGAGGCGAAGGTCGTCGCACACGGCGAACGGTCGACCGGGCAGGAAGCAGCGTGCTGCCTTCGGGGGTGCCTGGTCGGCGTCGCCGTGGTCCGTGCCGCACGCCGCGCGGCCCGGCGCATGACCGATGAGGGGAACCATCGTGGCCCAGGCAGTGCACATCGTCATGACCGACGACCTCGACGACGAGGAGATGGCGTCCGACGACGCGACGACCGTGCAGTGGTCCTGGCGCGGTGCTGTCTACGAGTTCGACACCCGTACCTCCACCGTCGCAGCCATCGAGGACGGCGAGCGGTCGGTGACGATCGGTGAACTTCTCTCGGTGTCCCGCGACGTGACCCCGGCCCTGCACACGAGGCGGCGTCGCGCGGTGGCCGGCGATGCCGCCACGATCCGGTCCTGGGCCCGACGTCACGGCCACCCTGTGCCGTCGCGGGGTCGCGTCCCCGCCCGGGTCCGCCTCGCCTACGAACTGGCGAACGGACTGACAGATCAGAGGAACCCGATGGGTTTCCGGCCGGCACCGACGGCGGGTGTGGGATCTCCACCGAGGCCGCGGGCGATGAGTTCGGCGTAGACGTCGCGGAAGTCGGTGGTGACCTTCAGGTCGCCGTCGTCGAGGTCGGTGAGGCTCGGCTCGTCGCCGTAGAAGCCGCCGCGCACCGGGGCGCCCGCGATCAGCACCGGGCCGGCGGTGCCGTGGTCGGTGCCCTCCGAGGCGTTCGCCTTCACCCGGCGACCGAACTCCGAGTACGCCATGACGACGACGTCGCGGCCGCGGGGGTCCGCGGCCATCTCGGTGAGGAACCCCGAGAGCGCCGAGTCGAGCTCACCGAGCAGCCGCTGCTGCGTGTCCCGCTCGTCGGCGTGGGTGTCGAAGCCGCTGATGCTCACGGAGTACACCGTCGTGGGCACACCGGCCTTCACGCACCGTGCGACGCTGGCCAGCTGATCGGCCAACGACGATCCGGCCCTGCCGCCACGGTGTGCGCCCGCGGGCGCGCCGCCGAGCAGGGGCCCGAACGTCGACGTCATCGTCTTCTCCGCGCGGTACGACGAGCACACCATCGCCTCGGCGGAGGAGTCGCCGACCTGATCAGACCCGAGTTCGGTGAGCGCTGTGACGGCCGAACCCGCCAGCCCGCGGCCCGAGGTGTTCAGGGCGGCCGCCGTCGTGGTCTCGCCGATCGCGAGCATCGGCAGGACGGGTCCGACGCACACCGCGCGCAGCGGATCGTCACCCGTCGCGTCGAGCCACCGTCCGATCCACCCGGTGTGCACCGCGGACTGCGGCTGCGCCGTCTGCCAGATGTCCATGGAGCGGAAGTGGCTGTGGTCGGGTTCGGGGTAGCCGACGCCGCGGACGATCGCGAGCGATCCCGACTTCCAGGCGTCGGCGAGTCCGGTCATCGCCGGGTTGAGGCCGAGTGCGTCGTCGAGGTGGAGGACGTCCTCGGGGGCGTAGGCGAGCTCGGCGCGGTTGTCGTGATAAGTGTTGTCGGCGTACGGGATCACGGTGTTGATGCCGTCGTTGCCGCCGTACATGGTCACCACCACGACCACTCCGTCGCCGACGACCCGCGGTCGCTCCGACGCCGCCGACGTCAGCTCCTCCCACGTGACGGCGGTGGCGCCGCCGACGACTCCGAGCGCGGCGAGTACGCCGGATCCGAGGAGGAAACGGCGTCGGTCGAGGGTGGGTGTCGTCATCGATGACTCCATCTCAGGCGGTGAGGTACTCGGGACTGTTGAGCGCGGCCGCGGTGAACGTCACCGGGTCATCGCGGTGCGCGGTCAGGACACCGACGGTGCGGTCGGAGAACCGTCCGACACCGAGCAGATGCGCCGCGGCGTCGATGCGCTCGGCCGGTGTGGCGTCGTGGATGGCCGTCACCTGTGCCCGCGACGCGAGATGCACCGCGGCGGCCCACCGGGTCTCGGTGCCCGCTGTCGAGAGCCACGCGCGCCCCGCCGGCCATCCGCCGACGCTCGGCGGATGAAACGGCAACTGTCCCAGCTTGGTCAGGGTGGCGGCCATCGTCGCGATGTCGGCGCTCGTCGGGTTCGGGAGCAGGGCGCGATGTGCCCCGACCGCCCATTCGACGGGCGACACCACGATCGAGCTGTGCTCGGACGCGAACTCCGGATCGGTGACGATCGCCGTGATCAGGGCGCGCAGATCGCGACGGGATCCGTAGGCGTCGGTCAGACGGGTCAGCGCGGCCGGTGACGGCGGTGTGGCGCTCGCCAGTTGCTGCCACCACCGACCGGCGACGTACCCGGCCGACCCCGGGTGGTCCAGGACGGCGTCGCAGAACGAGGCGGCGTCGAGATCGCCGGTGACGCCGAGGACCGTCTTGATGCCCGCGTCGTGCCGACGCCGGATGAGGTGCGGTTGCCGATCGGCGGTGACCCGCCAGCCCGTGAGGGCGCGGGCGCCCTCACGCACGTCGGTCTCGGTGTAGCCGTTGCCGTGTCCGAGGGCGAAGAGTTCCATGAACTCCCGGGCCAGGTTCTCGTTGGCGGAGCCGGCGACGTTCTGGCCACCGTCGAGCCACCGCAGCATGGCCGCGTCGGTGAGCATCGCGTAGGCCAGCGGCCGGAAGGTCCCGAGTCCCATGGTGCGCAGCTTCTCGTTCTGCGCGACCATCGCCGCGGCGTCGCGCACCTTGGCGTTCGACGTCGAGAAGTGGTTGTGCCACAGGAACGTCAGCTTCTCCGTCGCGGGACGTCGTGCCCTGGTCATCCGCGTCAACCACCAGGCGGTCGCCGCCCGGTCCTGAGCGCGGATCTCGGTGTTGCGGGCCTTCTTCGCCGCCGTGCTGTCACCGGTCGTCGGGACGCGGCGGAACGTCGGTGTCGGCGTGGCCACCACCCCGGGATCGCCTCCGGGGCCGAGGGCGTCCGCGACATGGGCGGTGACACCACGGGCGACGGCGGTGTCGATCTCGTCGCCGGTGGCGCCGAAACCGAGGCGCCGCACCACCCGTGCGGCGGTCATCCAGTCGGAGGAGGGGGTCACGCCGTCGAGTCTGGGAGTCGCGGACCGCGGTGGACCATCCCTGCGCGCTGATCCTCAGCACTCCTTCAGACATGCCCCGTCAGCACTCTCAGTCCGTCTTCAGCCGCGCGGCCGCCGACGTTCCTACCGTGGCCGCCATGAGCGAACCCCATGATCCGCAGAACCCGGCCGATCGGGCCCCGTACGAGCCGCCGGCCGACGACACCCGGCCCTACGCCACCCCGGCGGGCCCACCGCCGTTCCCCCACGAGGGGCCGATCCAGCAGGGGCCGATCCAGCAGGGTCCCCCGCCGGAAGGACCCCCGCCGGGTGGGCCGACCCCGCCGTCGCGGTGGGGCATCGGATCCCGTCGCACACTCGCGGCGACCGGTGTCGCGGCGCTCGTCGTGGGCGGTGTCGTCGGCGGGCTGATCGGTTGGGCCTCCACCGACAACCCGCAGCCGACACGCACCACGATGGTGGCCGAGCGGCAGTCGACGAACCCGTCGACTGCCGAGGGGAAGCACGAGCACGCACGACATTCCCGCGGTGTCGCGGGCACCATCACCGCGATGAACGGATCCACCTGGACGATCCAGACCGTGCAGGGTGACCCGTTCACGGTGACCATCGGTGCGGACACGAAGTTCGGCACCGCCAAGGCGCCTGCGCAGGCGTCGGACTTCGCGGTCGGCGACCGGATCGCCGTCTCGGGGAAGCGAACGGGGACGACGGTCGACGCCGTCCGTGTCGTCAAGCGCGTGCCGCGCACCGGGCCCAGCAGTCCGGCACCGTCGGCCGTCGCGCCGAGCTGACGGTCCCGGTGGCGGCTCGCTGGCAGAATCGTCCCCTGTGAGCGAGTCGCGGAGCGCCGGCCCGGGCGGCGGCGCCCGGGTGTTGGTGGTCGAGGACTCGACGCCGATCCGCGTGGCGATCGACGCCGCGATGACCGACGCCGGTCACACGGTGCTCGCGCGTCCGGACGGTTCGCGCATCGAACACGATCTGCGCGAGTTCCGTCCGGACGCCGTGCTGCTGGACGTGATGTTGCCGGGTTCCGACGGGTTCGCGCTGCTGGAGATCGTCCGGCGGCGGAGCGACGCCGGGATCCTCATGGTCACCGCGCGTGACGCGGTGGCCGATCGCCTGCACGGCCTCACCGAGGGTGCCGACGACTACGTGTCGAAACCGTTCGAGATGGCCGAGCTCGTCGCCCGTGTGGCCGCCGTCCTGCGGCGCCGCGGGCGTCTGGCGTCGACCATCCTCGTCGACGACCTGGTGATCGACCCGGAGGCCGCGTCGGTCCGACGCGGCGGGGTGCCGATCTCGCTGACCGCGACGGAGTTCCGCGTCCTCGTGTTCCTCGCCGGCCGACGCGGACGCGTGGTCACCAAGACCCAGATCCTCACCGCGGTGTGGGGATACGAGCACTACGACCCGAACCTGGTCGAGGTCAACATCAGCACGCTGCGCCGCAAGCTCGAGGCGCACGGACCCCGCCTGTTGCACACCGAGCGCGGGTTGGGCTACCGGCTCGACAGCGCGGAGACGGTCGGTGGTGAGACCGGGTGAGATCAGGTGGGTCGCTGCGCATGCGGGTCACCGCGCTGGCCGCGCTGGTGCTCGCGATCGTCTTGGTCGCGATGGTCGTCATCGGGGTGACGCTGTTCGCCACCGCCTCCGACCGCGCCGTCGACGGGCTCCTCACCGACCGCGCCTCCTATGCGCGGCAGATCGCCCGCACCGCCGCCTCCCCGCAGGCGCTGCTGGCGCGCGTCGACAACCGATCGGTGCGTGCACAGGTGATCCTCGCCGACGGGCGGGTCTACGGCTCGCGTCTGCCCGAGGACGACTCCGCCGCGCGGCGGGTCGTGGTCCTGCGATCGACGAAGGCGTGGGCGCAGGGTGCACGTCTCGTACTCGCCGTCGACGGGCGTCTGCTCGACAGGGTGCGGAGTCGGTTGGTGTGGGGGATGGTGATCGCCGGGGCGGCTGCGCTGCTTGTCACGGTGGGCCTTCTGTGGGTGGGGATGCGCTACGCGCTCGCGCCGCTGGACGCGATGACGTCGCTCGCCCGGTCGATCGCCCGTGGACATCGGGGTGAGCGCCTCAGCCCACGAGACCCCGGTACCGAACTCGGGCGCACCGCTGCGGCGTTCGACGACATGCTCGACTCCCTCGAGGGCGCGGTGGCGCGCGAACGTGGGGCGCAGCAGGCGGTGCGGCAGTTCGTCGCCGACGCCGCGCACGAACTGCGCACCCCGATCACCGGTGTCCAGGCGGTCGCCGAGACCCTGCTGCAGGCCGATCGGGACACCCCCGTCGAGGAACGAGAACGCCTGACACTGCTGCTGATCCAGGAGACGCGCCGCGCCGGCCGCCTCGTCGACGACATGCTGGAGATGGCGCGGATCGACACCGGGATCACGCTGTCGCCGCGCCCCACCGACATCGGTGCCGTCGCCGGGGAGCAGGCGGAGCGGGTACGGCTGCTGCACCCCGAGCTGACCATCGAGGTGCAGGGGAGTGCACCCCATGCGATGGCCGACCCGGTCCGCGTCGCGCAGATCGTCGCGAACCTCGTCGACAACGCCTGTCAGGCGACGCCGGCGGGCGGCCGGGTGCAGCTCACCGTCGACGCCTCGCCCGGTTGGGTCCACCTCGTCGTCTCCGACTCCGGCGTCGGCATCCCCGCACAGGACCGCGACCGGGTCTTCGAGCGGATGGTCCGGCTCGACGACTCCCGCGACCGCCGCTCGGGAGGGTCGGGGCTGGGGCTCGCCGTGGCCCGGGGCCTCGCCCGGTCGCACGGTGGGGACGTGGTCCTCGTCCCCACCGAGCCACCCGGCGCGGTGTTCCGACTCGACCTCCCCGTCGCGCCCGGGCCGTCTGGGCCACCGCCCGTTCCGTAGGCCGGGCTACGGTGAAGGGCGTCGATGGACGCTCAAGGGTGAGGTGAAGCAATGGCTCAGGAACTCAGACTCGGGTACAAGGCGTCGGCGGAGCAGTTCGACCCGCGCGAGCTCGTCGAGATCGCCGTCGCGGCCGAGGCCGCCGGGATGGACTCCGTCGCCGTCAGCGACCACTTCCAGCCGTGGCGGCACGAGGGTGGCCACGCGCCGTTCTCCCTGGCCTGGATGGCCGCCGTCGGCGAGCGCACGAAGCGGGTGCAGATCGGGACGTCGGTGATGACCCCCACGTTCCGCTACAACCCCGCGGTCATCGCGCAGGCGTTCGCGTCGATGGCGTGCATGTACCCCGACCGCATCATGCTCGGTGTCGGCACCGGTGAGGCGCTCAACGAGTACGCCACCGGGTTCCAGGGTGAATGGCCCGAGTTCAAGGAACGTTTCGCGCGTCTGCGGGAGGCGATCCGCCTCATGCGCGAGTTGTGGACGGGCGAGAAGGTCGACTTCGAGGGCGACTACTACACGACGCAGGGCGCGTACATGTACGACATCCCCGACAATCCGGTCCCCGTCTACGTCGCGGCGGGCGGTCCCGTCGTCGCGCGGTACGCCGGGCGGCAGGGCGACGGTTTCATCTGCACCTCGGGCAAGGGCATGGAGCTGTACACCGAGAAGCTCATCCCGGCCGTCAGGGAGGGCGCCGAGAAGGCGGAGCGCTCGATCGACGACATCGACCGCATGATCGAGATCAAGATCTCCTACGATCCCGATCCGCAACTGGCGCTGGAGAACACGCGGTTCTGGGCGCCGCTGTCGCTCACGCAGGAACAGAAGCACAGCGTGAACAGCTCGACGGAGATGGAGCGCCTCGCCGACGAGCTGCCGATCGAGCAGGTCGCCAAGCGCTGGATCGTCGCGTCCGATCCCGACGAGGCCGTCGAGGCCGTGAAGCAGTACACCGACGCCGGGCTCAACCACCTCGTCTTCCACGCGCCCGGCCACGATCAGCAGCGTTTCCTCGACAACTTCGCCTCGGACCTCGCGCCGCGTCTGCGGAAGCTGTCGGTCACCTCCGGGTAGCCGCCGGCGATGACTTCTCGGGACCCGCCGGGTCTCACCACTCGACAGCACGATCCCGTCGACCCGAGGAGACCTCCCCATGACCGAATTCGCCACGACCGCGCTCGGTGACACCGTCGCCTTCGACCGTCACGGCGCCGGCGGGCCGGCCGTCGTGTTCGTCGCGGGTGCGGGTCCGCACCGTGCGGGCGATCCTGCGACGACAGCCACCGCGATGCTCCTGGCGGAGCGAGGTGTGTCGTCGGTCGTCCACGATCGGCTCGGCCGCAACGAGAGCCCCGTCGAGGGGATCATCACCCTGGAGCGCGAACTCGCGGCCGTCGCGACGATGATCGACGTCGCCGGCGGCTCCGCGGTGCTGTGCGGCCATTCGTCGGGGTGTGCGATCGCCATCGAGGCCGCGCGGGCCGGTCTGCCGGTCACCGGTCTCGTGCTGTGGGAGGCCCCGTTCATGCACACCGGCGAGGCGACCCGGGAGTGGATCGACGAGTTCGAACGTCGCCTCGACGCCGGTGACGGTGACGGCGCGCAGCGGCAGTACATGCGGGACATGCCGGCGGAGTTCATCGAGTCCGCCCACCAGTCGGGGATCTGGGAGGCGGTGGTCGCGCAGGTCGAGAGTCTGCGCCCCGATGGGCGTGCCCTCGTCGCCGTCAGCGCGGAGCCGCTGACGACGATCCTCGCCCCCGTCCACGTCCCGGTCCTCGCCGCCGTCGGGACCGAGACGTTCCCGGGTATGCCGGAGGCGGCCGACGCGATCGGCGCGGCGGCGTCCGACGGACGCTCCGAGCGCATCGCCGGTGCGCACCATTCGTGGGATCCGGAGGCGATGGCGGATCGCATCGCCCGGTTCGTCGGGATCGACTGAGCCGCACCGCCGCTCTGGCGCGATCTGTGCGGCTCCTGTCCGAAACCCGCTTGTCCCGCCGGCTTCCCGTCGGTCACGCTCTCCCCATGACCCGTCGAACCGATCCTGCGAGCGTCGCGCTGGTGGCGGCCGCCGTGACCATGGTGCTGTGGGCGTCGTCGTTCGTGGTGATCCGGTCGGCGGGGGAACACTTCTCACCCGGCGGGATGGCGTTCCTGCGGCTGGCCGTCGGTACCGCCGTGCTGGTGGGACTCGCCCTTCGCCATCGCCGGCCGTTCCCCCGCGGGCGGTCGCTGGCACTCGTCCTCGCGTATGGGGTCCTGTGGTTCGGTGCGTACACCGTCCTGCTGAACTGGGCCGAACGACATCTCGACGCCGGGACCGCCTCGCTGCTGGTGAACTTCGCGCCGATCCTCGTCGCCGTCACCGCGGGACTGTTCTTCGGCGAGGGCTTCCCCACGCCCCTCGTGATCGGGATGGCGATCGCCTTCACCGGCGTCGTGATCATCGCCGTCGGGGGGAGCGGCGGGAGCAGCGACATGCTGGGCATCGGCCTCGGTCTGCTGACCGCGGTGCTGTACGCGACGGGCGTGCTGACACAGAAAGCCGCACTGCGAAGCGTGGATTCGGTGACGGCCACCTGGGTGGGGTGTGCGGCCGGGATGCTCGCGACCGTCCCGTTCGCGTCGTCGAGCATCCATGAGATCGCCCACGCTCCGACATCGGCCGTGGTGGGTGTGATCTACCTGGGCATCGGTCCCACCGCGATCGCCTTCACCACGTGGGCGTACGCGCTGTCCCGGACGGACGCGGGCAGGCTGGCGGCGACGTCGCTGGTGGTCCCTGCGCTCGCCATCGGCCTGTCGTGGCTGACGCTGGGAGAGGTGCCGACGGTGTTCGGGTTCGTCGGCGGGGCGCTGTGCCTGACCGGCGTCGCGATCAGCCGACGCAGATCGCGTGTCGTGGACGCCGCTGTGCTCGAGACCGCGCCGGTGGTGCGCGCCGCCGACTAGGGTCGCTGGTGTGCCCCACCTGACGCGTGACGACACCGTGTTCGTGCTCCATCTGAACGACGAGGATGCGACCGACACCGAGAACGTCCTCGGCCCGCCGCAGGTCGCCCAGGTCAACGAGCTGCTCGACGAGGTGCTCGCGTCCGAGGGGCCCGCGGCGCTGGTCACGACCGGTGCCGGCAAGTTCTTCTGCACAGGCCTCGACACCGCGTGGGTGCTCGAACACGTCGACCAGGTCGACGCCTACACCCAGAGCGTGCAGGAGCTCCTCGCACGACTCCTGACGTTCCCGATGCCCACCGCGGCCGCCGTGCAGGGGCATGCGTTCGGCGGTGGCGCCCTGGTGGCCATCGCTCACGACCACCTGGTCATGCGCGTCGACCGCGGGTACATCTGCATGCCCGGCGTCACGATCGGCGCCAGTTACGCCCCCGGCAGCGTCATGCTCGTCGCCGACCGACTCCCGGTGCGGCCCGCGCACGAGATGTTGATGACCGGGCGCCGGTACGGCGGGGAGGTCGCCCGCGATCTCGGGATCGCCGACGCCGCCGTCGCCGTCGACGAGGTGTTGCCGGCGGCCGTCACCTACGGGCGGACCCACCAGAACACGCGGGGGCGCACCCTCGGCGAGATCAAGGCCTCGCGCTACGCCTCCACCGTCGCCGCACTGCGGGCGACGGTGTCCGGTGTCGGTGACCAGGCGGCCATCGCCGGCAGCTGAGCGGTCACGCCTCGGCGAGGCGCTTCAGGTACAGGGGGCCGTCGGCGAGATCGAGCTGCTTGCCGGTGGAGTCCGACCAGGGTTCGGGGCGACCGCCTCCCGAGGTTGTCGACCCCCCCCCACCGGTCGCCGATCATCCCCGCTCCCACCAGCGAACGCTCCCAGCCATCTCCCAGTCTCCCCGCAGCGACGATCGAGGCAGAACGGACATCGTGAAGACCTCACCGACCGGCACGTGCCGGTCGCCGTCCTACGGAGGCTTCATGACCACCCTCGTCGACCGGGCCCGCCCGCCCGCCGGATCGGAGCCCGATGGTGGTCGCCATCGGGCTGCCATCGAGTCGTCCCGACCTGTCCGCTCCCGCGTGCTGACGCGCGCACCGCTGCCGATCCTGCTGGTCGTCACCGCGGTGCTCTATCTCTGGAACCTGTCGATGAACGGGTACGCCAACAGCTTCTACGCGGCCGCCGCGCAGGCCGGCGGGACCAGTTGGAAGGCATGGTTCTTCGGCTCGCTCGACGCGCAGAACTTCATCACCGTCGACAAACCCCCGGCATCGCTGTGGGTGACGGGCCTGTCGGTGCGGATCTTCGGGATGAACAGCTGGGCGGTCCTGGCGCCGCAGGCGCTGATGGGCGTCGCCGCGGTGGCGCTGCTGTACGCGACGATCCGTCGCACGATCGCCGACCGGCGGCTCGGCACGATCGCCGCGACCGTCGCAGGGGCGGTGCTGGCGTTCACCCCGGCCGCCGCGTTGATGTTCCGCTTCGACAACCCCGACGCGCTGCTCGTGCTGCTCATGGTGGCCGCGGGCTATGCCCTCGTCCGAGGTGTCACGGCCGGGTCCGGGCGGTGGCTCGCACTCGTCGGCGTCGCACTGGGTTTCGCGTTCCTGACGAAGATGCTGCAGGGCCTGCTGGTGCTGCCGGCGTTCGGAATCGCCTACCTGCTGTTGGCCGACACCGGTTGGCTGCGTCGGCTGACGCATCTCGCGCTGGCGGCGGTGTCACTCGTCGTCGCGGCCGGCTGGTGGGTGCTCGTCGTCGCGCTGTGGCCCGCCGGGTCGCGGCCGTACATCGGCGGCTCGACGAACAACACGGTGATGGATCTGGTGCTGGGCTACAACGGCCTCGGCCGCATCCTCGGCGGCAGTGGCAACGGTGGCGGAGGGGGTATGGGCGGCAACGGCGCGGCCGGTTCCAGCTTCGGCGGCTCGACCGGCCTCGACCGACTGTTCGGCTCGGAGATGGGCAACGAGATCTCCTGGCTGCTGCCCGTCGCGCTCTTCGTGCTGGTCTTCGGCCTGTATCTCGTGGTGCGGCAGTTCATCCGGGTTCGGGAGACCGCCCGCCTCGACCGCGGGGAGAAGGCCGGTCTGCTGATGTGGGGCGGCTGGCTCGTCGTGACCGGCCTGATCTTCAGCTACATGAGTGGCACGATCCACCCGTACTACACGGTGGCTCTGGCGCCGGCGATCGGAGCGCTCGTCGGCCTCGGTGCCGCGTTCGCGTGGCGACTACGTGACCGCCTCGACGGTCGTCTCGCGCTCGCCGCGATGATCGTGCTCGCGGCCGGATGGTCTGTCGTCCTGCTGTCACGCAACGACTTCGGCCCGACGTGGACTCGGTGGGCGATCGGCGTGATCGCGGCGGTCTGCGCGATCGGTGTCGTCGTCGGTGGGCAGATGCGGTGGAAGAAGCTCGTCGCGACCACGGCCGTCGTGGGTGCCTTGGTCGGGTTCAGCGCCACAGCGGCCTTCGGCATCGCGACCGCCGCGACCGAGCACACGGGATCGATCCCGACGGCGGTCTCGACGTCGCAGGCGTCGGGCATGGGTGGTGGTCCCGGCGGCGGGATGGGTGGTGGCCCGGGTGGTTCGGGCGGCTCAGCCCAGCGCGCCACGCCGCCGTCGGGCGCCGGTGGTCAGCAGAACTCGGCCGAGCAGAACTCGGCCGAGCAGGGCTCGGCGCCGACGCAGCAGTCGGGTCGCGGTGGCGGCGGGATGGGCACGGGCGGTTCGACGTCGTCGGAGCTCACCGCGTTGCTGACGTCGACGACGACCAGGTGGGCGGCGGCCGTGAACGGGTCGCAGTCGGCGGCGGGACTGGAGATCGCCAGTGGCACGTCGGTGATGGCCATCGGTGGCTGGAGTGGTGACCCCACCCCGACCCTCGCCCAGTTCATCCAGTACGTGAAGGACGGCAAGATCGGCTACTACATCGGCAGCGGATCGGGAGGCGGCCCCGGCGGGGGCAGCTCGAGTGCTCAGGAGATCTCTCGGTGGGTCGCGGCGAACTACACCGCGACGACGGTCGGCGGCCAGACGGTCTACGCGTTGACCTGATCCCGCTCGGCCCTATCCGCCCTCGACGGTTCCGGTGCACGTGCGTGTCGCCTGGTGACACGTGGCGGCACCGGAACTGTCGTGTCAGCGGGGCCGCCACAGCATCAGACCCGTGTCAGCGGAGAACCCGCATCGCTCGTAGACGGGGATCGACGCAGTGCTCGGGGCCAGCACGACCTTCGCGTACCCGCGGTCGGTGGCGGCGGCGAGCACATGACGGACGAGGGTCTCGCCGAGTCCCGCACCGCGGGCGGCGGGTCGCACGAAGAGATGGCCGAGGTACCCCCACCGTCCACCCGCGGCATCCGACGGCGACGGCATCCGGGTGTACTCGGTGAGGCAGACCATCCCGACCGCCTCGTCGTCGGCGTCGTGCACGGTCCAGACGGTGCGTGTGGGCCGGCACATCCACTCGTCCACGGCGTCGACGAACCCGGCATCCGGGTGGGGCGGGAGCGAACCGTCCTGCTCGCACGCCCACGCCCACCGCAGGGCGGCCACCTCCGATGCGTCCGTGGTGAGGCAGATGGTCACCGACCGAGGATGCCAGGTGGCACCCGACGCCTCTACCCTTCGACGGCATGACGACACGCGGGATCGGTGCGCGGATCGACCTGTCCACCAGGCTGTTCTGGCGTGCTCTCGGCAGGCCGATCGACCCGACGTCGACGCAGGACGCGTGGCTGGCGGCCCCCCACAACCCGTCCGGAAACCATGGCGACGCCTGGCTCGACGAGTTCGCGTCGCAGGGGGTGGTCGACGCTCCCGCGCGAGCGGGGTTGTTCGACGACATGTCCGCGCTGGACGGGCCGGGATTCCGTGCCGACGGCCTCGACGGTCTGGTCCGGGACTTCTACGAGCAGACGTCGGCGTGGTCGATGGACGTGTGGTCCCAGTGGAACCCGCTGTTCGCGCCGGGCGGCGCGTTCATCACCCGGTACTTCGGGCGTCGAGTCCGGCAGCTCGCTCTGCCGACGTCGCCCCTGTCGGTGAGCCGCGGCATGACCAGCGACGTCCGCGTGGTCCGAGACGGTGACGGCGGTCGACTCGGCGCGGCGTGGCTGCGCACCCTCGTCAGCGACGGCAGTCCCGTCTACAGCGGGTTCTACGGCCTGCAGATCCCACCCGGTGCCGACGACGGACAGCCGCACGTCCGGGTCGCGTTCCCGCTCGAGATGGGGGCGGTCCAGGTGTTCCTGCGGCCGTCGGTGACCGCGGGCGGGGGGTTGAGACTCGTGTCTCGTTCGCAGACCTTCGGCGGCGACGGCGCGTACATCTCGGTCGTCCACCGCGGCCGATGGTTCGCCGCGCGGGCTCCACTCCGGGAGGAGTTCGTCGTCTACCCGGACGGTGAGTACACCGTGCGCACCGACCACCGGCTCGCGGTCGGACCTCTCACAGCCCTGCGCCTGCACTACAGATTGGCCCGTGTGGGGGATGGCTGAGGCGTCTCGGCCGACCGTCACCGGCCTGATCGTGGGACGGGGTCGATCCTCAGCGCCGGGCGTTGAGGATGATGTCGGCGATCCCGGTCCCGAGTGCGACAGGTCGGCAGGCACCGGCGACGGGCGTCCCGCCGAGCGCCTCGACGAGAAGGTTCTGCGCCACCGCGTCGTACGGCATGCGGAAGTGGCCGGTGAGGTCGGCAGGACAGCGGTCCTGGATCACCACATCGCGCGCACGTGGGCCGTGGAGCACCCCGCTGGTGGATGGCTGGATCACCTCGTCGACAGCGGTGCGGATGGTCACGTATCGCACGGTTCCCACCGTCTCGGCCGGCGAGTTCAGCTCGCGGAGGAACTCCGAGCCGGCGACCTGCTGCAGCATCGACTCGTTCACCGGCTTCGGTGACACCAACCGATCCACGCCGGGTATCCGGGTGAGCATCCCGAGCCCGTAGAACGTGCTGCCGTGGCTCGGCGGTGCGAGGCCGATCCAGCGGTCGACGAACGGGGCCGCCCCCAGCTTGTCCACGACGTAGCGGCCGACGTTCGCGCCCTGCGAGTACCCGACGATGTCCACCCGGTCCGCATGTGTCGCGGCCCGCACCCGGTCGACGAAGGCCCGAACCGCAGGTGCGCCCGCGCGGATGTCCTCGGTACCGAAGGTGGTCGCCCCGGGTGCGCCGCCGTAGTTGACGGCGAACACACAGAACCCCTGTCGCGCGAGCAGTGGGGCGATGTCGGAGAAGTCGGCGAAGGCACTCGAGTCCGTGCCGTGCAACAGGATCACCGGTCGCGGGTGCCGGGACGCCGGGCGGCACGACAGGTCGTTGCTGCCGGGAGGGCGCGCGTCGGGGTGGTCGATGGCGTACCTGCGGACGTCTGTCACCGTGGGCAGGGTCGGCGCCGACGCCGTGGGGAACACGGACATCACCCGGTCGGCCGGGGACGCCGCCGCGGGCGCTGCGGAGGCACCGAGGAGGCAGGCCGCAGCCGCGAGCACCGTCGACATTGACGTAGCAAACCGTCGCATCACATCAGTGAAACGCGTTCGGTCGTTCTCGGTCGAGAGTACGAACGATCGATTCGGTGGAGGGCGCGTACCGATCCGGTCACGCCCTAGGCTGTCGGTCATGGGCGCAGACAGTCCCGAGGGACCCCCCGGCACGTCGAGCAGCATCTACATCGCCTCCGCCGAAGGTGACACGGGGAAGTCGACGATCGCGTTGGGCACGTTGCACCTGCTCGCGGCCACGGGCGGACGCGTCGGGGTCTTCCGCCCCATCTCCCGCGCGGCGTCGGGTGAGCGCGACTACATCCTCGAACTCCTCATGGAGCACGATTCGGTCGACCTGTCGTACGACGATTGCATCGGCGTGACCTACGAAGAGGTCCACGCCGATCCGGAGGCGACTCTCGCCGAGATCGTCGACCGGTTCCACTCCGTCGAAGAGCAATGCGACTCGGTGCTCGTCATCGGGTCCGATTTCACCGATGTGGCGAGCCCTTCGGAGCTGAGCTTCAACGCTCGGATCGCTGCGAACCTCGGCACTCCCATGCTCCTGGCCCTCAAGGCGGCCGACCGCACACCCGACGAGGTGGCCTCGCTCGCCGAGGTCTGCATCGCCGAGGTCCGCGGGGAACACGCCCAGGCCGTCGCCCTGGTCGCGAATCGCTGCGACCCTGCCCACCTCGACGCGATCCGCGAACGGCTCGAGGCGTCCGGTCTGCCCGCGTGGGCGCTGCCCGAGGACCCCGTCCTGGTGGCCCCGACGATGTCGGAGCTGAAGACGGCACTCGGGGGTGAGCTGTACAGCGGCGACCCCGAACTGCTCGACCGCGAGGCGCTGAGCGTGATGGTGGGCGGGATGACCGCCGAGCACATCCTCGAACGCCTCACCGACGGGGTCGCGGTGATCGCTCCGGCAGACCGGTCCGACGTGCTCCTCGCGCTCGTGACCGCCAATGCGGCGCAAGGCTTCCCGAAGCTGTCGGGCATCATCCTCAACGGCGGGATGACCCCGCACCCGATGATCGAATCCCTGGTGGAGGGACTGAGGTCGTCGCTGCCGATCATCACCTGCGAACAGGGGACGTACGAGACCGCACGCACGGCGGCACACGCACGGGGGCGTGTCGGCGTCGAGTCGGTGCGCAAGATCGACGCAGCCCTCACCCTGATGGAGAACCACGTCGACTCCGACACGCTCCTCGACAAGCTGCGACTCTCGGCGCCGACGGTCGTCACACCGCAGATGTTCGAGTACCAGCTGGTCGCCCAGGCCAAGTCGGACCGCAAACGCATCGTCCTGCCGGAGGGCACCGACGACCGCATCCTGCGTGCGGCGGGTCGTCTGCTGCGTCGGGGCGTCGCCGACCTCACCCTCCTGGGTGACGTCGACGATGTGCACTCGCGCGCACAGGAACTCGGCATCGACCTGTCCGAGGCACACGTGATCGATCCGCAGACCTCCGAGCATCGCGAGCAGTTCGCGCAGACCTACGCCGATCTCCGTGCGCACAAGGGGGTCAACCTGGATCGCGCCCACCAGGTGATCACCGACGTCTCCTACTTCGGGACGATGATGGTGTACGCGGGAATGGTCGACGGGATGGTCTCGGGCGCCGCGCACACGACGGCCCACACCATCCGCCCGGCGTTCGAGATCGTCAAGACGACCGACGGTGTGTCGACGGTGTCGAGTGTGTTCTTCATGTGTCTCGCCGATCGTGTTCTCGCGTACGGCGACTGCGCGATCGTGCCCGATCCGACCGCCGAGCAGTTGGCCGACATCGCGATCTCGTCCGCGGCGACAGCATCCCAGTTCGGCATCGAGCCGCGCGTGGCGCTGCTGTCCTACTCGACGGGGGAATCCGGCGCCGGCGCCGACGTGGACAAGGTCCGCGCGGCCACCGCGCTGGTCCGGGAGCGAGACCCGGATCTGTTGGTGGAGGGACCCATCCAGTACGACGCAGCTGTCGAGCCGAGCGTCGCACGCAGCAAGATGCCCGACTCCGACGTCGCCGGGCGGGCCACCGTCCTCGTGTTCCCCGACCTGAACACCGGCAACAACACCTACAAGGCGGTGCAGCGCAGCGCCGGCGCTGTCGCGATCGGGCCGGTACTACAGGGGCTCGCCGCACCGATCAACGACCTGTCCCGCGGCGCGCTGGTCTCCGACATCGTCAACACCGTCGCGATCACCGCCATCCAGGCGCAGGCGCAGGCGGCGTCGCGGTGACCGCCGCCGACACCGTCCTGGTCCTCAACGCCGGGTCGTCCTCGCTGAAATATCAACTGGTGCATCCGGGGTCGGGTGAGCGGATCGCGACGGGGATCGTCGAGCGGATCGGTTCCGCCGACGCGTCGGCCGACCACGAGCAGGGTGGCTCGACCCACGAGGCCCACGGCGACATCGGCGATCACCGCGACGCATTGCACACCGCGCTCGACCTGTTCGCGAAGGCCGGAACGGACCTGCGCTCGGCGGATCTTCTCGCGGTCGGTCATCGTGTCGTCCACGGTGGCAGGCGGTTCAGCGAACCCGTCGTCCTCGACGACGCGGCAGTCGCCGCCATCGATGCCCTCAGCAGCCTGGCGCCGCTGCACAACCCGGTCAACCTCGCGGGCGTCCGCGCGATGCGGGAGATCCTGCCCGACGTCCCGCAGGTCGCCGTGTTCGACACCGCCTTCTTCCACGACCTCCCGGCACATGCGGCGACATATGCCATCGACGACGAGATCGCCCGCCGACACGACATCCGTCGCTACGGGTTCCACGGGACGTCGCATGAGTATGTGAGCGGGGCGGCCGCCGAGTTCCTCGGGCGGCCCGCGTCGGAGGTGAACCTCGTCGTGCTCCACCTCGGCAACGGTGCATCGGCGTCGGCAGTGCGCGGTGGACGTGCGATCGACACCTCGATGGGACTCACCCCGCTCGAGGGACTCGTGATGGGCACGCGCAGCGGCGATCTCGACCCGGCCATCGTCGCCTACCTCGGTCGCGTCGCCGACATGGACATCGACGCCGTCGACCGGATGCTCAACAGCGGTTCCGGGTTGACGGGACTGTGCGGGGACAACGACTTCCGCACCATCACCGCCCGCATCGACGACGGCGACGAGCGCGCCCGCCTCGCCTACGACGTCTACATCCACCGTCTGCGCCGCTACATCGGGGCCTACATGATCGACCTGGGTCGAGTGGACGCGATCGTGTTCACCGCGGGTGTGGGGGAGAACGCTGCAGGCGTGCGCGCCGACGCACTCGCCGGGCTCGACGGTTACGGCGTCACCGTCGACCCGGCGGCGAACGCCGTCCGCTCGCACGACGCGCGGCGAATCTCACCCGAGGACTCGCAGGTCGCCGTGCTCGTCGTCCCGACCGACGAGGAGTTCGCGATCGCCCGCAAGGCCGCGACGCTCGTCCGGAACGACTGACCGCACCGCGCGGATCGGCGTCGGCGACCGCACGGGAATAGCATTCGTCCGCCCGATGGTTGATTCGGACACCGCGCCGCGGGGTACTCCGTGAGCACCTGCGTCGATTCGCGGAATCGACTGCGGTCGACGTCGGCGGTGGTAGAGAAGACGTGGGCGAGGCGGCACGCCTGCCCGCACCGGAAGCGCGAGGAAAGGCACACCATGGCACTCGACGACAACGACATCACCACCTCGAGCGCGGGCGGCGAGGGTCCGGCCGACGGCGGTTCGAATCCGAGCGGGCACGACGGCGGCGCCGACGGCACCGCCGGCGCGGGCGAGGGCCCGGCCGACGGCGGTTCGAACCCGAACGGGCACGACGGCGGCGCCGACGGCACCGCCGATGCGGGCGAGGGCCCGGCCGACGGCGGTTCGAACCCGAACGGGCACGACGGCGGCGCCGACGGCACCGCCTGATCTGTCGGGTCACCGCGAGAGCTGAATCGATGCAGAGGTCGGACACCCTGAACCGGTGCGTCGCCGTCGACACGTCGGCGTTCGCGACGCAGCACTGGGGTGTCCGGCCTCTCCTCAGCCGTGCGGCCGATCTGCCGCAGGATTTCGCGGACCTGCTGTCGCCCTCCGCGGTCGACGAACTGCTCGCCGAACGCGGCGTGCGCGCGCCGTTCATCCGGATGGCCAAGAACGGGTCGCTGCTGGCGCGGGACGAGTTCCTGTCGCCCGCCGGGGTGGGCGCCGAGATCGGCGATCAGGTCGACTCGGCCAAGGCCCTGGCCGCGTTCGCCGGCGGCGCCTCCATCGTGGTGCAGGGTCTGCACAGACTGTGGCCTCCGATCATCGACTTCGTCCGGGGTCTCGTCGACGACCTCGGACACCCGGTGCAGGCGAACGCCTACGTCACTCCGCCGGGAAGTCAGGGTTTCGACTCCCACCACGACGTGCACGACGTGTTCGTGCTGCAGATCGCCGGGCACAAGCACTGGACGATCCACGAGCCGGTGGTGCAGAGTCCGCTGGCGACGCAGCCGTGGACCGATCACCGCGACGCCATCCGCGATCGCGTCGCGCAGGACCCCCACATCGACACCACCCTTGCTCCCGGTGACGCGCTGTACCTCCCGCGCGGGTGGCTGCACTCCGCGCGGACCACCGACGAGACGTCCATCCACCTCACCATCGGGGTGCCCGCGCTCACCCGCGTCGACGTGATCACCGCTGCCGTGTCCCGCGTGGCGGAGTCGGTGACCGAGCTGCGGACGTCGTTGCCGCTCGGTGTCGACCCGACCGACCACGCGACCCTCGAAGCGGAGGCGACCAAGGCCCTCCTGGCCTTCGCCGACGAACTCCGCGACCGTGCGCACGAGTGGGGATCCGGCGTCGCATCGGACCTGACCCGCGAGATCGCCTCCCGCACAAGACCTGCCGCGGTCCGTCCGCTTGCCACACTGGACGCGATGACCGATGTGGAGTCGGTGCGCGTCCGGTGGCGGCACGGACTGATCGCGACCGTCTCGCAGGATCCCGACCGCGTCCACCTGCACCTCGGTGGACGCACCATCTCGTTCCCCGTCGTCTGCGCCGACGCGATCGGCCACCTCGTCGACGGACGTGACGCCGATGTCTCGTCGCTCCCGGGCCTCGACGCCGCCGACTCGACGGTCCTGCTCCGGCGACTCCTGCGCGAAGCCGTCGTCGTGCCGGTCGACTGATGGCGGACACCGCGAGGTTGGTCCCGCCCTGCAGTGATCGGTCCCTGCTGATCGACGAGCCGATGTTCGCGACGGCGTCCGCAGGCACAGCGTGGCTGATGCTGGAGATGTGTGGCCCATGGGGGCCGTCGGCGTTCCTGGAATCCCCGACACTCATCGACCCCGCTCTCGGACTGTCCGTCGTGCGGCGGGCCGAGGCGGCGTCGATGCGCATCGTCGCGATCCGCCGACCCGGTCGTCGGCCGGATGCGCGACGGTGGCGGTGGTTCGTCGCGAGGTCGGGCCTCGACGGGTCCACCCTGGTAGGCGGGGAATGCGAGGACCCGACCGGATATCTCGACATCCCACTCGACGGGTCGACCGGCACTCCGGTGGACTCCCCGCTGATCGCGGTGTGCGCACACGGCAAACACGATCTCTGCTGCGCCGTGCGGGGGCGTGGAGTCGCGGCGGCACTGGGTGCCGCCCATCCCGACGAGACCTGGGAGTGCTCCCATCTCGGAGGCGACCGCTTCGCG
This sequence comes from Williamsia sp. SKLECPSW1, assembly GCF_054332755.1. Lineage (NCBI taxonomy): Bacteria > Bacillati > Actinomycetota > Actinomycetes > Mycobacteriales > Nocardiaceae > Williamsia > Williamsia sp. SKLECPSW1. The sequence goes on from NZ_JBTGLI010000001.1 coordinate 2,250,895, forward strand.
GCGACCATGCTCGTGCTGCCCGAGGGGCTGTCGTACGGACGGGTCGACTCGACGGATCCGCTGGAGATCATCCGACACCACCGTGAGGGCCGGATCGTCGGTGGACATCTCCGCGGGCGGACGTGCCTGTCCCACGAGGTGCAGGCTGCACAGCATTTCGCACGTCAGAACGCCGGCGACGATCGCATCGACGCGTGGCGGCCGCTGGGGATGCACACCGATGACGGCTACACGCGGGTGATCCTCGACGCCGGTGACGGTCGGCGCCTCATCGTGACCGTCCGCGCCTACCTGTCCGAGGACTCGGTGATGACGATGTGCCGGGCACAGGTCCCGGGCAGCGTCCGGCGATTCGTGTGCGAGTCGCTCCGGTGGGCGTGACAGGGCGTGTCGCCGTGCGAAGCGCACGCGTCGACTGAATCACGTACTGCCGCTGGATGATCGCGCCTAGGTCGAGGCGGGTCGACTCCACCGGCGGGAGGTGTCTCGTCAGAAGAGCCCGACTGCCTCAGAACAGCGTCTGCGGGCGGATCACGTTGGCGAGGTCGACGAGTCGGAAGCGTTGTTTGCGGTCGACGGTGGACCGGGCCAGGCGGCGTAGCGACTTCTCGAGGCCCTCGCGGAGTCCGTGTTCGGTGAACGAGAACCCCAACAGGCTCATGCCGTCCGACGCTCGGTCGGGGTGAACGGCCAACCAGCCCAGGGCGGTTCCCAGCACCATGATCGACAACCGGGGTTTGCGTGGCTCGGTCTCGGGCATCGCCGCGAGGCGTCGCGCCGCCTGGCGGAGCTGCTCGTCGGTGACGGCTTCCGGGGGTCGGCCGTGCACGAGGGCGAGGACCGCGGTGCAGGCCGCGGTGTTGTAGTGGCGGCTGGTCGCGGGCACCTCGTCGAGCGCCCCCACAGTGCCCTCGACGTCGCCGACCGCGAAACGCATGCGCGCCAACCCGAATGCGGCGGTGACGATCCCGCGGTCGGTCTGCCACAGCGTCCAGTACTCGTCGCGCGCGATCCGGAACCAGTGTGTGACGACCGCGTCGCGCTCGGCAGCACCGTCGGATCCGGGTTCTGCACGCGCCCACCGCCCCATCAACTCGGCGGTCGCCGCGACGGCCAGCTTCGGGGCGACCTCTCCGGGCATCGCCGCGAGCACGGCGCAGAAACGCTCGTGGGCGAGCTCGGCCTCACCGTTGATGAGGGCACAGAGACCCAGATACCACTCGATCCGCCAGGAGTGCTGGTGGTGACGGGCCGTGATGTCCAGCAGTCCCAGGGCCGTGTCGACGTCGCGCAGTTCGATGTAGGCGCGGGCCTCGGCCAGATCCACCTCCAGCGAGGGGTGATCGTCCGACGGGTCGGTGCCGATCAGCGACGACAACCCGTCCTGCTTCGCGGACCGGATGGTGTCGAGGGTCTGGTTCGGCTCCGACAGTGCCGCCGAGGTGAGCAGCCCCGCAGCGGGATCGGATTGATCGACCAGCGGGACGGGCAGCGCGGAGGCGATGTCGTCGGGATCGAGGAACGTCTCCGAGTTGACCGGGTCGAAGAACCCGTCGACGGGTCCGAGCATCAGGTCGGTGCCGAACGTCGTGCGCTGCGGGGTGAACACCGTCGAGAGGGCCGGTCGGGGCACGCCGGTGTGACGCGCCACGATCTCGCGCAACACGGTGACCATCTGCCCGGTCATCTCGTCGGCCGAGGCGAAGCGCTCGTCCGGGTCGGGGTCGGTCGCGCGCTGCAGCAACCGCCGGAACGACTCGTTCTCGGCCAACACCGGCGAATCCTCCGGGGACGGGAGCCCGTCGAGGTAGCGGCCGTTCTCCATCGGCATGTCGACCGTCAGCACCGCCAGCGTCCTGCCGATGCTGTAGACGTCGGTGGCCACCTGCGGTCCGGTCGAGACGATCTCGGGAGCCTGGAACCCAGGTGTGCCGTACAGGTGCCCGTACCCGTTGATCGCCGAGACCGCCCCGAGGTCGATCAGCTTGACCTCCTGGCCGCCGATCATGATGTTCTCCGGCTTGATGTCGTTGAACACCAGTCCGACCGTGTGCAGGTAGGACACCGCCGGCATGATCTCGAGGACGTAGGCGATGGCCTCCTCGGGAGGCATCTGCGTCCGCTGGGTCGACGACTCGCCGGCCGGGGTGGTGAGACTCTTCAACGTCGCGCCGCCGACGTACTCCATGACGATGTAGCCGAAGGTGTTGCCGCGGTCGTCGGTGTGTTCGACGAAGTTGAAGATCTTGACGATGTTCGGGTGGGACACGGCGGCGAGGAACTGCCGCTCGGCGAACGCGACCGCCTGCGCCTCCCTGTCCTTGGAGTTCAGCAGGCCCTTGAGCACGACGGCACGATCGGCGACGTTGCGGTCGACCGCGAGATAGATCCACCCCAGCCCGCCGTGCGCGATGGCTCCGCGGATCTCGTACTGGTCGGCGACCATGGTCCCCGGTGTCAGGCCGGGCACGAACGAGTACCGGACGCCGCAGTTCGGGCACGACCCGGTGAGCGGGAGGTCGGAGTCGTCGAGCGACGTGCCGCACTGCCAGCACTTTCGTTTCGACTCGGGGATGACGGGGTGCTCCATCACCGCGTCCTCGGGTTCGATGTCGCGCACCCAGGTGACGTCGACGAGACCGGTTCCCAGCCGGCGGCGCTTGCGGGTCACGCGACTCGTCAGCGCCTGCGCCGACGGCGGCACCCGCGTCCCCGCGTTGTCGGTGGTCTGGTCGGGCGCCGAGGGGAGATCGGCGGCGACGGTCCCCACGTCGGGGACCGCGGCCTGCGTCGCGATGTCGGGCACCGCGGCCTGCGTCGAGATGTCCGGCACGGCAGCCTGCGTCGCGACGTCCGAATGATCGTGATCGTGCTGCACGCGCTGTGCCACCTCCCTGTCAGTCCCGGTACGTCGGCTGGGGCGGGTAGTAGACGGGCCCCAGGATGGAGAGCCACCGATTGTAGATCGCATACCACGTCCCGTCGGCGCGGATGCGGTCGAGGACGGCGTTCACGAACCGTACGAGATCCGGCGAATCCTTGTTCATGCCAATGCCATAGGGCTCGTCGCCGAGGCTCGCGCCGACCACGTGGAGGTACGGGTCCTGTTCGGCGAGTCCGGCGAGGATCGCGTCGTCGGTGCTGATGGCGTCGACCTCACCCTGCTGCAGCACCACCAGGCAGTCCGCCCACGTCGAGGCCGTCGACATCCGCACCGACGGAACCCTCGCCTGCAGTCGCGCGATCGACGTGGTGCCCCGTGCGGCGCACACGCGCTTGTCCGAGAGGTCTCCCGCCGAGGTGATGGAGGAGTTGCGCAGCGCCAGGATGCGTTGGCTCGCCTCGTAGTAGACGGTCGAGAACGCGATGTCCTGCAGGCGGTCGCACGTGATGCTCAACGTCTTCACCACGATGTCGACGTCGCGTTGCTGCAGGGCCGTGATGCGGTCGTCGGAGGTCAGGATCCGGTACTCGATGCGATTCGGGTCGCCGAAGATCGCCCGCGCGACCTCCCGCGCGATGTCGACGTCGAACCCCTCGATGTCGCCGGTCACCGGGTCGCGGAAGCTGAACAGATTGGAGCCGATGTCGAGTCCGACGATCAACCGTCCCCGGGCGAAGATCTGCTCCATCGTCGATCCGCGCGGCATCTGTCCAGGTCGCGGCAGCGGGGTCGGGCGGAGACTGCCGATGTCGCACGACGCCGGGGTCACCGACTCGCGGGGGGCGCTGGTGACGAACCCGGGCGGTGTGGGGGTCGTCGCCTGTGCGGTGGGCGGTTGTTCGGGAGGCGCGGGAACGCTGATGCAGGCGGTGGTGGTCACCGCCGTCAGCAGCAGGATCAGCGCCCAGAGCGCCCGGGCGCGGGTCACCGGTACTCCCGGATGCGGGGGATCATCCCGAGGATCGTCATGACCGCCGCGATCACCGCGAGCACGAGCGCCCCGGTGCCCGCGTAGCCGATGACGACGCGGGCGGTGTTGATGTCGTCACGGAACGTGGTGCGGGTGGAGCGGATGCCGTCGACGAGGGAGTCGTCGAGAGCCGTGTAGGCCGCGGACGCGCCGTTCGGGGACGACCCGACCGCCATCGCGGTGGCGCCGGAGATGTCGCCGACGGCCGACATGTCGGTCGCGGCCTGGTGCGCGTCGCGCCACGCGCCGAGCGCGCTCTGGGCGCGGTCGACGATGGTCCTGTCCGCCTCGTCGCCGGCGCTCGACCGGTAGTCCTCGAGCGCGGTGTCGATCTTCGCGAACGCACCGCCGACCCGCTTCTGGAGGATGTCCTGATCGCCTCGGCGGGCGAGGGCGAGCGTCTCCAGCGATCGCGCCTGCTGGGCGAGGATGCGCGCCGAGGTGAGTTCGCGCAGGGGCATCGCACCGCGTCGTTCCGCGGTGTCGACCGACGACACCGACAGCAGCGAGCCGACGAGCACCCAGACGACCGCGACGACGGTGACCACGATCGCGGCGACCAGTCCGAGGTTGAACCGGCGACGCGTGCGGCGCGACAGATATCGATGCGTGGTCAGCAGGGCGATGAGTACCACCGCGAGCGTCACGTAGACCACCCACGGCGGATCGGTGAACCGGTTCTGCGGGTCCGCCAGAGCCTCCGTCCGGGCCGCGTAGAGCCGTTCGGCGGCGGGCAGGATGGTGGTCTGCATGAGGTTCGACGCCTCACCCAGATACGCCGACCCGACCGGGTTGGCCAACCGGTTGTTCGTCCGGGCGGACTCGATCAGACCGGTGTAGACGGGGATCTCCTCGGCGAGCGTCCCCAGGTCGGTGCGGACGGAGTCGTTCTCGGCGGCGGTGCCGCCCGCCGCCTCGATCAGTGCGCGGGACGCCGTCGCGACGGCGTTCAGGTAGCGCGCACGCAGCGGCGCCGGCTCCAGGCCTCCCGCGATGAAGGCGGCGTTCGCGGCGGCGTCGGCGATCGAGAGGTTGCTGTAGAGGATCTGCGACGACTCCGCGATCGGTTCGGTGTCGGTGATCGTCTCCCGCAGGGCGGCCGTCCGGGAGTCCAGTGACACCGACGCGTACCAGCCGCTCCCGACCGTGACCAGCACCAGCAGTGCGGTGATGAGGAGCAGGCGACCGGGCGTGGTGCGTGCGAGACGTCGTGCTCCGGCCAGTGGTGACCGGGCCTGCTCGCGGGCGAGGGTCAGCAGTTCGCGACGCTCGTCACGGGTCAGTCGGGGCGCCCGGTCGCCCCGGCGCGACGTGAGCCGGTCGCGGTCGCCGCCAGGTCTGAGCCGGGAGCGCAGGAACGCCGCATCGCCGGTCACTACCGGTACCTCTTTCGTCGCCTCACACACCCACCGCCGGATCGCGAGCGGTTGTGGTCGACTCTAAACCCGTGCGAGGTCATTACCGTGGGTTCGCAGGGCCGCGGCACCCCGCCGGCGGCCCCGGGCGAGGAAGGCCGACGAGCGTGCGCGGAGATGGTGACGGCTGGGTGTTCGACCCGGACGGGGCCCGGTACTGGGGTCGACACGGTGCCGCCGGGCTGTTGCTGCGCGCACCCGTCGACGACGACAGGCGTGCGGTCCTGCTCCAGCACCGCGCGCTCTGGTCCCACCAGGGCGGGACCTGGGCTCTGCCGGGAGGGGCGCGCGACTCCCACGAGTCCGCGGTCGACACCGCCGTCCGCGAGGCGGGTGAGGAGGCCGGGATCATCCCGACGGTGCTGACGGTCCGCGACGAGGTGGTGACGCACACCGCGACCAGCGGCTGGACCTACACGACGGTGATCGCCGAGGTGCCCGCCCCGCTGTCGACCGTCGCGAACGTCGAGTCCACCGAGCTGCGGTGGGTCGGGGAGGACGAGGTCGACGGCCTGCCCCTGCACCCCGCGTTCGCCCTCGCCTGGCCGATCCTGCGCGAGCACCTGCGGTCCCTGTAGCGCCGTCCGGCGCCGGGAGGAGATCTCAGGCGGTGCGATCGATCGCGTGCAGCAGCGCGACCACCCCGGCCCGATCGGCGGCGTCGTCGATCCCGAGGCCCCACGCGCGGTGCCCGTCACGGTCGACCTCGACGAGCATCGCGGTCTGTGTGCCGAGGCGCTGCTGGTGCAGGCCGGTGATCTCCACACAGACGCCGATCGCGTGCAGCATGGCCGTCGCCGCGGCGAGCGGGCCGGTGGCGGACTCCCGCATCGACCAGATCCGATCACCCGACGCGATGGTGGCGTGGTAGTCGGTGAGGTCGTTGCGAGCGGGGGTGGAGTGCCAACTGCCGAGTCGGGTGACCGAGGTCGGCGCGTAGGCCTGGACGAAATCGTCCCAGCTCAGGACGCCCGCGTCGGCCCGGACGCCGCGGGGCAGCGGCGTGGCGAAGCGGGCGGCGGCACAGGGGCCGGAGGTGGGGCGGTGGTCGAACAGAGTGGTCATGACGGTGGTCTTCTGTCATCGCGCACGCGGGCGCGGGGAGAGGGTGACCGAGGGGGAGAGAGCGCGCTGACGACCCGCAGACGGGGGGTCGGTCGTGTCAGACCCCGCTGCGGCGGGTTACTACGAGTGCGCGTGTCATGGTGTCGCTCAGGCTAGACCCGTGCCGCGGTCGTCGGCAAGCAGATCCCGACGGAGTCCCGCTGCTGCGGCGGCGGGGTCGTCGGCCGCGGTGATCGCCCGGACCACGACGATGCGCCGTGCGCCGCGCTCGCGGACCGCGGGCAGCCGCGCGGCGTCGATCCCGCCGATGGCGAACCACGGCAGTCGACGGTCCCGATCGGCCGCGTGGTCGACGAGGTCGAGCCCCGCGGCCGGGCGGCCCGGCTTCGTCGGGGTCGCCCAGCACGGACCCACGCAGAAGTAGTCGACGCAGGGGTCGGCGTCGGCGGCGTCGGCCTGTGCGGTGTCGTGGGTGGAGCGGCCGACGACGACGTCGGGCCCGACGATCGTCCGCGCTGCGGCGGGCGGGAGGTCGTCCTGACCGAGATGCAGGACGTCGGCGCCGGCCGCTGCGGCGATGTCGGCGCGATCGTTCACGGCGAGCAGCGCACCGTGCCGGTCGACGACCTCGCGCATGCGGGCCAGCACGTCGAGTTCCTCGCGGGCCTCGAGCGCGCCGAGGCGGCGTTCACCCTCGGAACCCTTGTCCCGCAACTGCACGATGTCCACACCGCCGGAGAGGGCCGCGTCGAGGAAGTCGACGAGGTCGCCGCGCTCGCGGCGGGCGTCGGTGCACAGGTAGAGCCGGGCGTCGTCGAGGCGTGCGCGGATGTCCACGTCGTGCACCGTAGCCGCGGTCCGCCGCCGAGTAGGCTGGCCGTCGGACACACACGGGTGCCCGGGGTAGGCCGGGCTGAGATCGCGACACCATCCGTCGCCGACCGTCACACCTGATCCGGGTAATGCCGGCGAAGGAAGGCCCCCGCCCCATGAGTTCTCGTACGCGACCCCCGACGCTCACCGTCGTCGGTGCCGGCGTCGTGGGCAGCACCGTCGCCTGGCGGGCCGCGGTCGCCGGGTGGGACACCACCCTCCTCGACGATTTCCGATCCGCCTCCGGCTCACCGGTCGCCGCGGGGATGTTGGGCGTGGTGGGCGAGGCCCGCATCGGCGACGAGGACGCGTTCGCCCTCACCCTCGACGCCGCGTCGCGATGGCACGGTTTCCTCGAGGACCTCGCCGCCCCCGACGTCCTCGTCGCACGGGACACCCTGTTCGTGGGGGCCGACCGGTCGGACCTGGCCGAGCTGACCGCGGTGGGGCAGTGGTGTGCTGCGCGATCGGAGCCCCTCGACACGGTTGCCTCGCCCGAGATCCGTTCGTGCGCTCCGGGTCTCGCGGGGATCCGGCGTGGCCTGCTGGCCCGGGGTGAGGGTGCTGTCGACAACCGCGCGCTGCTGGGTGCGCTGGGGCGCGCCGCCGACGCCGCGGGTGTGCGTCGCTGCGACCGCCGTCTCGAGGCCCTGTCGGACGTCGATTCCGACCGGGTGGTGATCGCGACCGGTGCGTGGCTTCCCCAGTTGATCCCGTCCGCGCCCGTGCGCATCGAGAAGGGTGAGGTGCTCCGCCTGTCCCGCCCGTCGACGGCGCCGTCCCCGCCGTCGGTCGTTGTGCGCGGGCGGTGGCACGGGCGCGCGGTCTACCTCGTCCCCCGTCGCGACGGCGTGGTGGTCGGGGCCACGCAGTACGAGATGTCCGACCGCGACGACACCGGGCCGCGTGTGGGCGGTGTGGCCGATCTGCTGCGCGACGCCACCGACCTCATGCCGGGACTCTCGGAGTACCGCCTCGACGAGATCGGTGCCGGTTTCCGCCCGCTCACCCCCGACGGGCTGCCGCTCGTCGGACGTCTCGACGACCGCACCGTCGTCGCAGCGGGACACGGCCGCGGGGGGATCCTGCTGGCCCCGCTCACCGCCGACATCGTCCTCGACACCCTGACCGACCGGCCGCCGGGCCGGTGGGCTCACACCCTGGACCCCGGGAGGTTCGCATGATCACCGTCACCGTCAACGGCGTCGAGCACGACGTCGCCGACGACACCTCGGTCGCCGCGCTGCTGTCGCTGCTCGACCTGCCCGAGCAGGGGGTCGCGGTGGCCGTCGACGGGTCCGTCCGTCCGCGCTCCACCTGGGCCGACGGCGTCGACGCCGGAGCCCGGATCGACGTCCTGACGGCGGTGCAGGGTGGTTGAGGAGGCGACGCCGCTGGTCATCGGTGGTCGCGAGCTCACGTCGCGGCTGATCATGGGCACCGGTGGCGCCGCCAACCACGACCTGTTGCGACGGGCCCTGGTCGCGTCGGGGACGCAGCTGACGACCGTCGCCATGAGGCGCGCCGGCGAGGGCGGCGCCGGCGGCGTCGTCGACCTGTTGCGCTCACTCGACATCGAGGTGCTCCCCAACACCGCGGGGGTGCGGACGGCCGCGGAGGCGGTCCTCACCGCCCGACTGGCGCGTGAGGCGCTCGAGACCGACCTGGTCAAGCTCGAGATCGCGGGCGACGACCGCACCCTGCTGCCCGACCCCGTCGAACTGCTCGACGCGGCCGACGACCTCGTCGCCGACGGGTTCACCGTGCTCGCCTACACCAACGACGACCCGATCCTGGCCGCACGTCTGCAGGACGCCGGGGTGGCCGCGGTCATGCCGCTCGGATCACCCATCGGCACCGGGCTCGGCATCGCCAACCCGCACAACATCGAGATGATCGTCGCGGCGTCGCGGGTGCCGATCGTGCTCGACGCGGGCATCGGCACGGCGAGCGACGCGGCGCTGGCGATGGAGCTCGGCTGCGACGCCGTGCTGCTGGCGTCGGCGGTGAACCGCGCCGACGACCCCGTCGCGATGGCCACGGCGATGGCTCGCGCGGTGGAGGCCGGTCACCTGGCCCGCCACGCCGGCCGCATCCCCCGTCGGTTCTGGGCGCACGCGTCCTCACCCGACCTCGACTGGACTCCGACCCCCGGCTGATCCAGGCCGCTCCGGGTCCATCCTTTCGTCCGATGTCGGCGCACCGGACCGGCTGGCATAGTCGCCGGGGTGATCAAGGTGCAAGGACTGACGAAGACGTATGGGGGCACCCGCGCCGTCGACGACCTCACGTTCGAGGTGAAGCCGGGCATGGTCACCGGCTTCCTCGGACCGAACGGCGCGGGCAAGTCGACGACGATGCGGATGATCCTCGGACTGGACAACCCGACCTCGGGGACGGCCACCATCAACGGGGTCCCCTACCGCGAGCTCTCCGACCCGTTGCGACAGGTCGGAGCGCTGCTCGACGCGAAATGGGTGCACCCCAACCGCTCTGCCCGATCGCACCTGCGGTGGATGGCCGCGGCCAGCGGGATCGGTACCCAGCGCGTCGACCAGGTCCTCGCCGACGTCGGTCTGAGCGCGGTGGCCGGCAAGCGCGCGGGCGGCTTCTCGCTCGGCATGTCGCAGCGGCTCGGTCTCGCGGGCGCGCTGCTCGGCGATCCCGGTGTCCTGCTCTTCGACGAGCCGGTCAACGGCCTCGACCCCGAGGGCATCGTCTGGATCCGCAAGTTCATGAAGGCGCTGGCCGCCCAGGGGCGCACGGTGCTCGTGTCCAGCCATCTCCTCACCGAGATGTCACTCACGGCAGACCATCTCATCGTCATCGGCAAGGGACGTCTGATGGCCGACTGCTCGGTGGCCGAGTTCACCAGCCAGGCTCAGCGGACGGTCACCGTGCGCAGTCCGCAACTGCCGCAACTGCATCAGATCCTCGAGGCGGAGGGGCTGCACCCTGCGCCGAAGTCCGACGGGTCGCCCGTGATGACCGTCCCCGACGTGACCACCGACCGGGTCGGCGAGCTCGCCGCCGCGAACAACATCGTCCTGCACGAGCTCTCGGGCAGTGTCGCCTCGCTGGAAGAGGTCTTCATGTCCCTGACCGCGGGCGAGGTCCAGTACTCCGGCACCACCGGCCCCCAGGGAGGCGCACGATGATCAGCCATGCCATCGATGCCGAACGCATCAAGCTGCTCAGCACCCGCTCGCCCTACTGGTGCGTCGGCATCGTCGTCGTGCTCGGCATCCTCATCTCGATACTCATCGGTGTGTTGTCGGGCAGCACCAGCGAGTCCTCGTCGGATCTGCGCGACCCGTCGTTCTTCGCGATCGGTGTGTCCCAGATAGGTGTGATCGTCCTGATGATCATGGCGGTGCTGGCCGTCACGAGCGAGTTCCGTTTCGGCACCATCCGCACGACGTTCCAGGCGATCCCTCGCCGCGAGGTCGTGATGGGCGCCAAGGCCATCGTCTACGGCGGCCTGTCTGCGGTCGTGACCCTGGTGCTCGGCATCGTCACGATCGTCCTGGGCACGGCCCTCGCCGGTGACGCGGGTTCGTCGATCGACCTCGGCGGATCCGTGGCGATCCGGCAGTACTGGGGCATCCCGGTCTACACGCTGCTGTGTGTCCTCATCGGACTCGGCGTGGGCGCTCTCGTCCGGCAGAGCGCCGGGGCCATCGTGATCCTGCTCATCTGGTCCCTGGCCCTCGAGGGCATCCTCAGCGCCATCCCGAAGGTCAGTGCGATCGGGCCGTACCTGCCTTTCAACAACGGTGCCCACTTCCTGTCCGGGGACACGACGGACGGTGGCATCGACTACCCGTGGGGCCCATACGGATCGCTGCTCTACTTCGCGCTGTGGGCGATCGTCATCTTCGTCGGCGGTGTGGTCTCCACACAGCGTCGCGACGCCTGACCCGCGGGGCGGCGGCGTAGATTCTCCCCTGTGGAACTGCTGCCGACCGCCCCTCTCGGTCAGACTCCCGTCCGCGCGATGACCATCGCCGGCACCGACTCCGGCGGCGGCGCCGGGGTCGCGGCGGACCTGCGCACCATGGCGCTCGCCGGGGTGCACGGATGCGTCGCCGTGACCGCGGTGACCGTCCAGAACACGCTCGGTGTGACCGGTGTGCAGACCATCCCGCCGGAGACGGTCGCCGCCCAGATCCGTGTCGTCGCAGAGGACATCGGTCTGGGTGCGGTGAAGACGGGGATGCTGGCCACCGGGGCGATCATCGACGCGATCGTGGACGTGGCCGCCGAGGTGGGGATCGGACGCGATCGTCGGATCCCGCTCGTCGTCGATCCCGTCTGCGCCTCCATGCACGGCGACCGGCTGCTCGCGGTGGAGGCCATGACGGCCCTGCGTGAACGCCTCATCCCGATCGCGACCGTGGTCACCCCGAACCTCGACGAGGTCGTCCTCATCACGGGCATCGAGGTCGTCGACGACGAGACGCAGCGGGCCGCCGCGGTCGCCCTGCACGAGATGGGCGCACAGTGGGCCATCGTCAAGGGCGGCCACCTGCGGTCGAGTCCTCGCAGTTCCGACCTGCTCTACGACGGCACCGAGTTCATCCGCCTCGACTACGAGCGGATCGACACACCGCATGACCACGGCGCCGGTGACACGCTCGCGTCGGCGATGGTGTGCGCTCTCGCGCACGGGAAGTCGGTGCCCGAGGCGGCATCGTTCGCCAAGGGGTGGGTCAGCGAGTCGATCCGCTGGTCGTATCCCCTCGGTGCCGGCCACGGACCGGTGAACCCCCTCTGGCGGGTCGCGCTGGACGGGCCCGCCGGAGACCGGTAGGTCAGCCGACGGGCTCGCTCGGCGATCAGCCGACCGGCTCTATCGGCAGGTAGACGTTCTTGCCGTTCGCGACGAACTCCTCGGACTTGCGGTCCATCTCGCGCGCCAGCATCGCGTCGATGTCGTCCTGGGTGCGCAGGTCGTGTTCCTCGGCGAACGCCCGGACATCGGCGGAGATCCGCATGGAGCAGAACTTCGGGCCGCACATGGAGCAGAAGTGCGCCGTCTTCGCCGGCTCGGCCGGGAGGGTCTCGTCGTGGTACTCGACGGCCGTGTCCGGATCGAGTGCGAGGTTGAACTGGTCGTTCCAGCGGAACTCGAACCGGGCCCTGCTCAGTGCGTCGTCACGGTCCTGGGCGCGGGGATGTCCCTTCGCGAGATCGGCTGCGTGCGCGGCGATCTTGTAGGTGATCACCCCGACCTTCACGTCGTCACGATTCGGCAGGCCGAGGTGCTCCTTCGGCGTGACGTAGCAGAGCATCGCCGTGCCCGCCTGGGCGATCATCGCCGCGCCGATCGCGGAGGTGATGTGGTCGTAGGCGGGTGCGATGTCGGTGGCGAGGGGCCCGAGTGTGTAGAAGGGTGCCTCCTCGCACAGCTCCTCCTCGAGCCGCACGTTCTCGGCGATCTTGTGCATGGGGACGTGGCCGGGTCCCTCGATCATCACCTGCACGCCGTGTGATTTCGCGATCGTCGTGAGCTCACCGAGGGTGCGGAGCTCGGCGAACTGCGCCTCGTCGTTCGCGTCGGCGATCGACCCGGGGCGGAGTCCGTCGCCGAGGGAGAAGGTGATGTCGTAGCGCCGGAAGATCTCGCAGAGCTCGTCGAAGTGGGTGTAGAGGAACGACTCCCGGTGATGGGCGAGGCACCACGCGGCCATGATCGAGCCGCCGCGCGAGACGATCCCGGTGACGCGGTGTGCTGCCAGCGGGACGTACCGCAGCAGCACCCCGGCGTGCACGGTCATGTAGTCGACACCCTGTTCGGCCTGCTCGATCACCGTGTCGCGGTACATCTCCCACGTCAGCGCCGTCGGATCGCCCTTGCACTTCTCCAGCGCCTGGTAGATCGGCACGGTCCCGACCGGCACCGGCGAGTTGCGCATGATCCACTCGCGCGTGAGGTGGATGTCGTCGCCGGTGGAGAGGTCCATGATGGTGTCGGCGCCCCAGCGGGTCGCCCACACCATCTTCTCGACCTCCTCGGCCACCGACGACGTGACCGCCGAGTTGCCGATGTTCGCGTTGACCTTCACCGCGAACGCCTTGCCGATGATCATGGGCTCGGACTCGGGGTGATTGTGGTTGGCGGGGATCACGGCGCGGCCGGCGGCGACCTCCGACCGGACCAGCTCGACGTCGACACCCTCCCGTGCGGCGATGTACCGCATCTCGGGGGTGACGAGTCCGGCACGGGCCCATGCCAATTGGGTGGACGCGCCGTCGACCGGGTCCGGGCGCTCCCACCCGTCGCGGGTCCTGGGGAGTCCGGCCTCGAGATCGGTGTGGGGGTTGTCGGCGGTGTACGGCCCGGACGTGTCGTACAGATCGAGATGGTCACCGGTCGAGAGTTCGACCCTGCGGAACGGCACCGACATGCCGTCGACGGGCTCGTGGTGCTTGTGGCTCCCGCGGATGGGGCCGGTGGTGATGGACGTGACGGAATCGGTCGACATCGAGTGCTCCCTACGCCGGCATTACCCGGTCAGGTTCAGTCGGTCGGCGGCCGCCTGCCGCCATCTCAGCCCTCGGTCCGTGAGAGCCCCCGTGGAAGGTGTGCAGTTGTCGGGACCCCGGAGGGACCCGCGGACGAGCCTACGCGCCAGGCCGGGAACCGGACGGGCGCCACGTGCGTCGAATGGTTGTGGCACGCCGACGGCGTGCTGTGAACGACCCCAGAACAGACGACTCGAAGTGGTCACGAATGACCGAACAGTTCCGTAACTACGCCTACGTAGGCGTAGCAGGCGCTACTGTGACCACTGTCACATCGAGTGCGGCGATCCCGAAGGAGGTGGCGATGCACGTCAGGAGGAAGAAGAGGCCCGAGCAATCGGCGCAGTCCATCCTGTACCAGTTGTCCGAGGTCAGGCACAACGCCGAGCGCGATCGGTTCGAGCTGTACGTCGCCGGGGACCTCGTCGGCGTCCTGGGGTACTCCGTCGAGGATGTCGGTGGTCAGCAGGTCGTCACGGTGCTGCACACGGTCCTCTACGACGAGTTCGCCGGCCACGGTCTCGCCTCCCGCCTCACCACCGGTGCGCTGCAGTACGTCATCGACACCGGCGCGAAGGTGCGTCCGGTCTGCACCTTCACCCGCCATTTCCTCACGACGCATCCCGGATACGCCGCGGTCGCGGTCTGACAGGGCCACCCGCGCTCACTTCGGGTTAGGTTACCCTTTCCTCACTTGACCGAGGAGAGGTGTGTTCATGGGTGAGACGACGGTGGCGCCGAAGCGCGGGTGGCAGGGCGCAGTCCTCAAGCTGTTCGGCGCGGACGACTTCACGCTGACGGTCACCGGGAGTGAGGTCGTCACCGAGCACTACCTGCGCGTGCACTTCACCGGCGGCGGGCTGCTCACCGCGACCCCTGTGCATCCGACGATGTGGGTGCGGTTGTGGTTCGAGGCCGAGGGCAAGCTGCACCAGCGCGGGTACACACTCGTCGACCCGGACCCCGCGACCGACTCGTTCGCGATCGAGTTCGCGGTGCACGACGGGACCGCCGTGCGCTGGGCGCGGTCCGCGTCGGCCGGTGACACGATCGCGGCGACGGTGATGGGGTCGAAGTTCACCTACCCCGTCCCGGCGCCGAAGGGCTGGCTCGTGGCGGGCGACCCCGCCTCGCTCGCCGCGGTCAACTCGCTGTTCGACGCGGTCTCTGCCTCCGACGCGCCCGACGCACCGGTCACCCTCTGGTTCGAGTACCAGCACGAGAGTGACAAAGACCTGCCCCTGCGGGCCCGCGAGCGCGACACGGTCCACTGGATCCCCCGCGGGGAGGACGGGACCGGCGTCGTCGACGCCGTCCGCGCGGCAGCGGGCCCCTGCGAGGGGTGGGCGGGATGGGTCGCCCTCGAGGCGGTGAGCACCCGCGCGATCACCGGGATCCTCAAGAACGACTACGGGCTCGGACGCAAGGGCGTCACGTCCCTTGCATACTGGACCGTCGGCAAGTCCGCCGGCTGACATCCGCGTGGGCGGTGGGCTCAGCGGGACAGCAGAGCCGACCGCAGCGCCACCTTGTCGACCTTGCCGACCGCTGTCACCGGCAACGACGTCACCCGGTGGACGGCGTCGGGGAGCTTGAAGGTGGCGAGCCCCCGATCGGCCAGGTGGGAACGCAGACGCGGCAGGTCGAGGCTGTCGGCGCGCGCGCCGGACGCCGTGACCACCGCGGCGCAGATCCGTTCTCCGAGTGCCTCGTCCGGCACGCCGACCACCGCGGCCGCGGCGATGTCGGGATGGGCGAGCAGATGCTCCTCGATGTCGTCGGCGGCCACGTTCTCGCCGGCGCGCACGATGGTGTCCTTCATCCGGCCGGTGACCACGAGGTGCCCGGAGGGCAGGCGTCGGACGAGGTCACCGGAGCGGTAGAAGCCGTCGGGTGTGAACGATCGGGCGGTGTGCTCGGGGGCCGCGAAGTACCCGCGGATCGTGTACGGCCCGCGGGTGAGCAGTTCGCCCTCCGTCCCGTCGGGGACGTCATTCCCGTCCGCGTCGACGACGCGGACCTCGTCGAGTTCCGAGATCGGGACGCCCTGTGCCCGGTGCACCAGGTCCCGCGGATCGTCGAGGGTGGTCATGCAGATGAGTCCCTCGGCCATCCCGAAGACCTGTTGCACCACCGGGCCGAAGGCGGCGTCGAGGGCGACGGCGTCCGGTCGGGCGAGTTTGGCCCCGCCGACCTGGATCAGGCGCAACGACGACGTGTCGGCCGGCTCCCACTCCGTCGCCGCGCACCAGACCTGGGCGAGGGCCGGTACCAGCGCCGTCACCGTCACGCGGTGCCGCTCGATGAGCGCGAAGGTGTTGTCGGGACTGGGGTCGGCGGTGAACACCGTGTGCGCGCCCACCGACAGCGCGCCCAGCAGGCCGGGGCAGCTCAGCGGGAAGTTGTGCGCCGCGGGGAGAGCGGCCAGACAGACGTCGTCGGCCCGGAGGGCGGTGACCTCCGCGGAGCGACGGGCGTTGTAGGCGTAGTCGGAATGCGTTCGCGCGATGAGTTTCGGCAGACCCGTCGTCCCGCCGGACACCAGCAGGACCGCAGGCAGTTCGGGGTCGACACGCGACGGGAGTCCAGTGTCATGGGGGTCGCCGTCCGGTGGACGACGGTGCCCGTCGCGGTCGACGTAGATGGCGCGGAGAGCGGGTACCCGCTCGGCGAGTGCCGCGGCGACCTCGATGTCGTCGCCGACGTAGCAGGCGGCGCCGGATGTCGCTGCCAGATGGGCGATCTCGGTGATGCGGTGGGCGGGCAACGACATCACGGGGACGAGTCCCGCGCGGACGAGTCCCAGTGCGGTGATCGCGAACGCGCCGGAGTTGCGGTACTGCAGCACGACCCGGTCGCCGGGGGCCAGCCCCGCGGAGAGGAAGCCGGCGGCGCGCGCGTGGACCGCCCCGCGCAGTGCGCGATACGTCCACGACCGGGTGTCGTCGGAGATCGCGATGGCATCCGGTGTGCGGGCGACGCTGCGCTCGAAGGCACTCCACAGCGGTTCGTCCTGGGTGGCACCGACAGCGCGATAGCGGTCGAGCGCCTCGGCAGGATGCGGTGTGTGGCCTGCGACGAGATCGGTGGTCGGATCGGGTGAGGTGGGCACGGGGTCATTCAATCAGACCCTGTTAGGGTAGCCTTTCCATACCCGAGCGGGTCCGACGCGGACCGCGCCAGACAGAGGGGTTCGACAACCATGGCCGTGATCGTCGACAGCCCGGTGACTCCGACCGCGATCCGATCTCCCGGGATCGTGGAGCACGACCCCGCAGCCACCCGTCCCGACGCCCATGTGCGCGCCGCAGCGGTCGTCTCTGCGTGGGCGGCATCCGGGGAGTTCGGTGACCACGTCGTCTACGAACGAGACCGCCGATGGGTGTTCGCCGCCGGTGTTCGCGCTCGGGTGGTGCTGACACACAGAGAGATCCGGGTCGACGAGGGCGATGACCTGCGGACGTCGACGTGGTCCGGCGACCCCGCGGCGGCACTGGAGTCGGCGGTGTCGTCGCTGACCCTCCCGTCCTGGCGGGTGTACGGCTGGGTCGGTTTCGACTTCTGTGCAGGCCGCCACGAGCAGTTCGAGCGTGTCGCCGACGACGCCGTGCTCGCGCATCTGATCGTCCCGGCGTTCGAGGCGACGATCGACGAGTTCGGTGTCGAGACCGGTGACGCGGACCCCGACACCGCGCTCCGATTGCACGAGATCGCCTCCGGCGCCGAGCTCGTCGCGGACCCGTCCCCCGTCGACGTGACCGTCGACGCCGACGACTACCGGGGCAGGGTGGCCACCGCGGTCGGCGAGATCGCGGCCGGCCGGTACGACAAGGTCGTCCTGTCCCGCGAGGTGCCGATCCCGTTCCCGATCGACGTCGCCGCGACCTACGCGCACGGTCGGGCCCACAACACCCCGGCCAGATCCTTCCTCCTGTCGCTGGGCGGTCTCGACGCGGCGGGCTTCAGCCCGGAACTCGTCGTCGCCGTGGAGGGCGGGCGTGTCGTCACCGAACCGCTCGCCGGGACGCGCGCCCTCGGCCGGTCGGAGGAGGTCGACTCCCTCGCCCGCGCAGATCTGTTGTCGGACAGCAAGGAGATCGCCGAGCACGCGATGTCGGTGCGAGCCTGCGTCGAGGAGATCGCATCGGTCAGTCGTGACGGTTCCACCGTCGTCGACGAGTTCATGGCCGTGCGTCGTCGCGGCAGCGTCCAACACCTCGCATCGACGGTGAGCGGTCGGCTCGGGGAGTCCGTCGGCGCATTCGACGCCCTCGGAGTGCTGTTCCCGTCGATCACCGCCTCCGGCATCCCGAAGACGGATGCGGTCGAGGCGATCTATCGGCTCGAGCCGACTCCCCGCGGGCTCTATTCCGGCGCGGTCCTCGTGGCGTCGTCGGACGGGGACCTGGAGGCGACGCTCGCACTGCGGACGGTCTTCTCCCAGAGCGGGCGCGCCTGGCTGCGTGCCGGAGCCGGCATCGTCGACCGCTCGACGCCGGACCGTGAATTCGAGGAGACGTGCGAGAAGCTCGGCAGCGTCGCACCGTTCGTCGTCCCTCAGAACCGGTGAACCCCCCGATCAGCACGGTGCCCGCCGTCGAGGTGATCGACGTCGTCAAGACCTACGGCGGCGTCCGCGCCCTCGACGGCATCTCCTTCGCCGTCGAGCCGGGAGAGGTCGTGGGTCTGCTCGGCCCCAACGGGAGTGGGAAGACGACGACCGTCTCCCTGCTGTCCACGTTGCAGCGCCCCACGTCCGGTGTGGCTCGCATCGCCGGCCACGACGTCGTCGACGAGGCTCCGCGGGTGCGGGAACTGATCTCTCTGACGGGTCAGTACGCATCGGTGGACCCGGACCTGACGACTGCGGAGAACCTCTCGGTCTTCGGGCGACTCACCGGTCTGTCGGGACGGCGGTTGTCCGCGCGCGTCGACGACCTGGTCGAACGCTTCGACCTCGGCGACGTACGGAGACGCCGTGTCGCTGCGCTCTCGGGTGGTATGCGGCGTCGAGTCGACATCGCCGCCGCGCTGGTGACGCGACCCGAGGTCCTGTTCCTCGACGAACCGACCACCGGGCTCGACCCCCGGAGCCGGGCCGCGGTGTGGGAGACGATCGCCGCACTCCGTGAGGCGGGTATCGCCGTGCTGCTCACCACCCAGTACCTCGAGGAGGCGGACCGTCTGGCCGATCGCGTCGTCGTCCTGGACCGTGGAACGGTCGTGGCCTCGGGCACACCCGCTGAGCTGAAGCTGCAAGCGGGACAGCCGGTCTGCGAGATCACCGTCGGCGACGCCGCGAGCATGAATCGCGCGGCCGACATGCTCGAGGACCTCGGCATGGTGGAGCCGGCCGCGGCGGCGGCCACCGCCGGCGAGGCCCGGCTGGTCGTCCGTGCACCGGCGGGCGCGGCCACCGTCGGCGAGATCATCGCACGCCTGACCGCGGCGACGCCGTCGGTGGAGATCGTCGACATCGGTCTCCGCAGACCGTCGCTCGACGAGGTGTTCCTGCAACTGACGGGCTCCGGCGCGTGACACTCACCGTGGTCGCGGCGGACAGCGGTCTCACGCCGCGTCGCCGTTCCGTCGGGGTGGTGGCGTCGTCGGCCGTCCTGGCGCGCCGATCGATCCGGTCCGCGCTGCGATCCGGCGACGTCGTGCTGGCCCTGCTGAGTCCGGTCGTGTTCTTCGTCTGCTTCCACACACCACTGCAGCGCCGCTTCGAGGCCGCCGGCATCGACTACGCCCAGTACCTCACGCCGGTGATCCTGGTGCAGGCCTGCCTGTTCACCGCGATCGCGGCGAGTGAGGTCGCTGCGGGCGATGCCCGTTCCGGGGCGCGCGAACGCATGCTGTCGCTGCCCATGTCGCGCGTCGCGCCGGTGGTCGGGCGGATGTCGTGGGTGGTTCTGCGGATGCTGATCTCGACGGCGTCGGGGATGGCTGTGGCAGCTGCGTTCGGATTCCGCCTGCGGGGGAGCGCGGCCGACACCGTCGGCGTCGTGGTGGTCCTCGTCGTGGTGGCGGTCGCGGTGTCGCTCATGACCGACGCCATCGGCACGGTCGTGCGGGGCTCGGTGGCCGGGGTGCTCATGATCCCGCAGTTGGTGCTGGTGATGGCCTCGACGGGACTCGTTCCCGCCGATGGATTCCCGGGCTGGGCGCAGCCCGTCGTGCGGAACCAGCCCGTGTCGGTCGTGACCGACGCGATCCGGGGGCTCGCCGCCGGCACCGATGTCGATCTCACCGGCGCCGTCATGTGGACGGCCGTGCTGCTGGTGGTCGGCAGCGCCGCCGTGGCGGCGGCCGCGCGAGCGGGTACGTCGCGATGACGACGATCGACCACGCCGGCGACCCGGTCCGGGCCTCGGTGGGCCTGGCTCCTCAGGCCGCGGTCCACGCCGGAGCGCTCCTGCGCGCCTGGTCGCGGGACCCCGGCGTGATCGTCCAGGCCGTCGCCTTCCCCGCCTTCCTCCTCGCGATGTTCCAACTGGTGCTGGGCACGACGGTGACCGCGATGGGTGGCGGCGAGAGCATCGTCGCCAACACCGGGCTCGTGGCGCTGGTCGGCGCGCTGTACGGGACCGTCGCCGCCGCGGTGACGGTGATCGCCGACCGGGACTCGGGAATCCTGGCGCGCCAGTGGACACTTCCCGTCGCACGCAGCGGGTTCCTCCTCGGCCGGCTCGTCGCGGAGGCGGTACGCACCGGCATCTCCACGGTCGTCCTGTTCGCGGTCGCCATGACGATGGGGTTCCGCTTCGAACAGGGCCCACTGGCGGCTCTCGGTGCGGTCGCCGTCCCGATGATCTTCGCTGTCGGTGTCGCTGTCCCGATCGTCGCGCTGGCCACGGTCGCGAGCGGCCGCGAAGTGGTCCAGGTGATGTCGGGAGCCTTCCTGTTCCTGCTCTTCTTCACCACCGGCTTCGCACCCGCCGACCAGTACCCCGACTGGATCCGGCCGGTCGTCGAGAACCAGCCGATGAGCCCCGCCGTCGATGCCGTCGCCGGCCTGACCGCCGGCGGACCGGTGGCCGCACCGCTCCTCACCACGCTCGCGTGGACCGCCGGATCGATCATCGTGGTCGGACCCCTGGCCGCTCGAGGATGGCGACGCGCCGCACGACGCGCCACCTGACACCGTTCGACGAAACACCGCCCCGTACAGAAGGAGTCACACCGATGAGCGATCGCGTCCATGACGAGCTGCGCGACATCCTCGAGAAGGATCTGGACCTGTCCGCCGAGCACCTGAGCGGTGATGCGCGCCTCGTCGACGATCTCGGACTCGACTCCGTCGCCGTCGCGATCGGTGTGGTGGCCATCGAGGAGAGGCTCGGCGTCGTGCTGACCGAACGGGAGATCCTCGAGACCTCGTCGGTCGACGACCTCGAGTCGCTCATCCGGTCCCGACTCGACACGGTTGCCCGGTGAGTGCCGTCACCGAGTCCACGACGTCGGCGGTGGGTCCCGCGCCGACCGACTTCGGCCCGCCCGACTTCACCTACCTGCACATGGACACCCCCAGGCGACCGATGCACTGGGCGATGGTGCTCGGGATCGAGAGCGGCGACGTGCCGGTCACTCTCGAGTCCGTCCGCGACCGTGTCCGGGAGCGTGTCGGCCGGTACGAGGTGTTCCGCACCGGAGTCCGCAACGGCCGGTGGCGGCGTCCGCAGATCGTCGTCGCCGACATCGTCGACGTCGACCGGCATGTCACCGCGAGCGAGGTGCGTGACGGTGATCAGTTGCTGCGGCATGTCGCCGACCTGTGTGAGACCCACCTGCCCCGGCCGGATCCGTTCTGGCACATCGAGGTGGTGACCCGCGTCGACACCGGCGCGCAGACGATCGTCCTGCGCGTCCACCACAGTCTCTCCGACGGGATCGCGGGTGCTGCGTTCGCCGCGTTGCTCGCCGACGGATCCGATTCCGACCTGGCCGAGTTCGACCGGTTCGCGACGAGTCCTCGGTTCCGTGTCGGCTCCCTCGACTCTGCTGACCTCGCCGACGCCAAGAAGGCACACCACGAGCAGTGGACCCGGGGGCAGGAGGGGCGAGGGCCCTCGGCCTGGCCCGCACTGACCTCGTCGGGTCGACGGGAGGTGGCTCTGCACAGCGCATCCACCCGAGATGTGCGACGCGCCGCGCGTGCCCACGACGCCTCCGTGCACGAGTTCCTCCTCGCGGCGATCGGCCGCACCCTCAGCGCGAACCCGCCGGGCGACACGCACCCGGACACGATCCGGGTGACCCTGCCCGCGACACTCGACCCGTCGTTCCGCCACACCGGGAACGCCGTATCGGTGTCGCTGCTGAACCTCGACGGGCGTGAGACGGACCTCGATCGGCAGATCGACAGGTGCCGATCGGAACTCGCACTGTTCGACCAGCGCCGACCGTATCTGGCTCTCGCCGCCGCCGGACCCACACCGCCGTGGCCGGTGATGCGCGCGATCGTCGGCGCGTCGATGTCGCGGATGCACCCCGACATCCACATCGGCATCAACCCCGGGTTCTCCCGGGTCCGATCGGTGCTGGGCCGGCGGATCACGTCACTGACGCCGCTGTCACCGCTCGGCGGCTACTCGTTCTCCGTGACGTCGCTGATCCTGGGCGATCGCGTCTCTTTCGGCATCGTCGCCGACGCGGCGGCGCTGCCCGGGTACGCGTCGCGGTTCGTCGAGGCGTTCGAGGGGGTTCTGGCCGAGGCCGGTCGGACGTAGGGTGGCGGATGGCCGATTCCACAGATGTCAGCACGGGTACCCGCCAGATCGAGGTGGTCGAGAGGTTCCTCCGCGCCCTCGCGGACAGCGACCTCGACACCGCCGCCGGACTTCTCGACGACGACCTGCTCTACCAGAACGTCGGCCTGCCGAGCATCCGCACGGCGCGGACCACCATCGGACTGTTCCGACGCTTCGTGCGGGTCGCCCGATTCGACGTCGTCACCCACAGATCCACCGGGAACGCCGACGGAACGGTCCTCAACGAGCGCACCGACCTGATCGCAGTCGGACCGTTCGTCCTCACGTTCTGGGTGTGCGGCGTCTTCGAGGTCGAGGACGGACGAATCACCCTGTGGCGTGACTACTTCGACTTCTTGACGATGCTCACCGCAACCGCCCGCGCGGCCGTCGGAGTCGTTGTCCCGTCGAGGAGACCGGCGCTGCCTGCGGCGTGACCCACTATCGAACACACTTGCGAATGTCGTACAGGTGTTCTATCCTGGGGTGGTCGCTACATCCCGGGGGAGGTGCATTGTGGACGACACTGTCGAGACATCACTGGTCGCGAAATATGCAGCGTTGCATGTTTTTCTGGATGAGATCGCTGATGCGACCTCGGATGCGTGTTCTGAAGCCGAGGTCGCCGAGCTCGCGATCACCCATGAACGTGCGGTGCGCAGGATGGGTTCGATCGGGTTGCGTCGGATCCTGGATGTGTCGGATCGGGGTGCGTTCGGTGCGGTGCAGTGCGCGGCGGTGACGCAGTTCGTGGGTGACCGGTTGCGGGTGCCGAACCCGAAGCGCAGGTTGAAGCAGGTGCTCGCGTTGTCGCAGATGCATGCGATGACCGGGGAGAGGTTGCCGGCGCGGTGTCCGGAGACGGCGGCGGCGATGGCCGAGGGTGAGCTGTCGCATGAGCATGTGGATGCGGTGCTCGCGGTGATGGACAAGGTCCCGGCCGCGACGTCGCCGGAGGTGCGGGAGAAGGCCGAGGAACAGATCGCCGACATCGCCCGCAACTTCAGCCCGAAAGAGATCCACCGCGCCGGTGCCCGCCTGTTGTCGCATCTGGATCCCGATGGTGCCGAACCATCCGACCGTGACCGGGCCCGCCAACGATCCCTGTCCCTCGGTGTGCAGGGCAGTGACTTGATGTCCCGGCTGGGTGGGAAACTCGACCCCACGACCCGAGCCTTGTTCGAGGTGATGTTGTCGAAGTGGGCGAAGCCGGGGATGAACAATCCCGACGACGACCACTCACCCCGCGGCGGCTGCGACGACATCGGTGTCGACACCGATGCGCTCACCGCGGCGGCCGAACGCGATAGCCGTAGCCAAGCCCAGCGCAATCACGACGCCCTACAGGCGTTGCTGCGGGCGGCGGCTGATGGTGGCCTGTATGGGGTGTCGCATCGGGGGTTGCCGCCGCACATCATCATCTCCATCACCGAATCCCAGTTGCGGGAGCGGGCGGGTGTCGGGCACACCGCCACCGGCACCGACCTCCCCATGACAGACATCCTGCGTTTGGCGGCGCAGGCGCAGATGCATCTGGCCGTCTTCGACGACGTGACCGGGGAACCACTGTTCTACGGCCGCACCCGCCGGTTGGCTTCAGAGGTGCAACGGTTCGTGTCGTTCGCCCAGTACGGCGGCTGCGCCATGCCGGCATGTCCGGCACCGTTCACCCACACCGAGATGCACCACGCGCACCAGGACTGGGCCCAAGGCGGGAACACCGATTCCACTGATCTCGCGCCGGCGTGCGGGCCGCACAACCGGGCCGTGCACGACCGGCCCGGTGGCTGGCAGACAGAAAAGATCACCACCGGTCCCGATCGTGGCCGGTTCGGGTGGGTCGCCAACGGCACCACCGACCCACCCAGAACCAATCACCTCCACCGACCGGATCGGATCCTCGACGATCACGCACCACCCGACCCGGACTGGTCCGACATCGAACACCGCCTCGAACTGATCCTGGCCGAACACCACTCGAGATCACAGGAGCCGGTGATCATCCGGGTGATCGACTACCGCACCCCGATCACAGATCGATCAGATCGTCCTCGGGACCGAACGTCGTGAACGCGGTGCGGCCGGGAAGTCGGTACACCTCCCGACCGGCGACGGCGTTCAGGATCCGCGCGTTACGGACCGCGCCGATGTCCAGGTTCGGGGCGGACACACCGTGGCTGTGCTCGTCGGCGCTCGCCACGAACAGTCGACGACGGAACCCGCCGCGACCGACCACCGAGTGATCGACGTCGATCACCGGCCGGCCACGCTCATCGGTCACGATGTTCTCTCGCAACGGATCCAGGAAACTCGTCGATCGTGGCCGGTAACCGGTCGCGGCGATCACCACGGCGGTGGTGTGCGCGATGTGTGCGCCCGTGTCGTCGTGTCGCGCGTGGACACACAACCGTCCGTCGTCTCTGTCGTCCAGGCCGGTCACAGTGACCCCGGCCCGCAACTGCACGGGTGGGAGCGGGGAAGCCAACTGCCGTCGATAGAGCAGATCGTGCAGCCGCTCCAGGGTTTCCGCCGAGATACCCTTGTGGAACTGCCAATGCCCCGCCCGCACCTCGTCCCTGGTGTTCTCGGGCAGACCGTGGAAGTAGTCCATGTACGCCGGTGTCGTCATCTCCAGCGACAACTTCGTGAAGTCCAGGGGAGCGAACCAGCCGGTGCGCGTCCACCACCGGACCTCCGGTCCGCCCGCGAGATTGGCCTCCACGAGATCGATCACGATCTCGGCACCCGACTGACCCGAACCGACCACGGTCACCGCATCCGACCCGAGAACGCGATCCCGATGGTGCAGGTACTCGCCGCTGTGGAGGACGCGATCGGCGCCTGCGTCGAGCGTCAGCGATCGTGGGACAGAGGGTTCCGTACCGACCCCGACCACCACGTGTCCGGCACGGATCGTCGACCGCACACCGTCCGACGAGACCACCACCGAGAACATCTCGTCCTCTTCGTCCCAGTGCACCTCCTCGACCTGCGTCGAGAACCGCACCGACGACGGCCGGCGGGCACAAATGCGGTCGAGCGCCCACAGCAGGTACGCCTCGTACTCCCGCCGTGTCGGGAAGAAGTTCTCCCGCACCAGGAACGGGTAGAGCCGGTCGACGTCGGCCATGTACGCCAGGAACGACATGGGGTGCGTCGGGTCCACCAGCGACACGAGATCCGACAGGAAGCTGACCTGGAGGGTCGCGTCGTCGAACATCAGCCCGGGGTGCCACCGGAACTCGGGGCGGGAGTCGACGACGAGCAGGTCGATGTCGTCGACCGTGCTCGACAGGGCGGCGAGACCCAGGTTGAACGGCCCGCAGCCGACGGCGAGTACATCGACGGTCGAAGTGGTGGTCATCGCGCGGGCACCTCCGTCGATGTCGCACATTCGGATTCCACCTCGAGCGCCAGCCGCAGGATGTCGTCGAACAACCCGTCGATGTCGGATTGATGTGCATCGGGATTCAGCAGGGTGAGCTTGAGGCAGATCCGTGTCCGACCGTCGGCGACACGAACCCGCGTCCGCCCGATCAGCGCCGCACCCTCGCGGATCAGGCGTCGTCGCAGCTCGGCGTTGACGACGTCGGAATCGGTACAGCGGTACCGGAACACCACCGTCGTCATCGTCACCGGCGCGACGAGCTCGAGCTGCGGCTCGGTCGCGATCCGCTGCTCTGCGTGGCGGGCCAGGTCGTGACAGGTGTCGAGCATCGCGCCGAGACCCCTCCGCCCATAGGCGAGGAACGTGGCCGCCACCTTGAGCACGTCCGGTCGACGCGTGGTCTGCAACGTCTGACCGAGCAGACCGCCGTATCCGGCCTCGATGTCGTCCGTCGGGTTGAGGTACGCCACCGACCGGTCGACGGAGTCGAACCCGTGCGCATCGGCGAGGAGGAGAACGCTCGCCGCCGCCGGCTGCCAACCGATCTTGTGCAGGTCGAGCGTGATCGAGTCCGCCCTGCCGATCCCGTCGACGAGCCGCGCGAGGCGATCGGAGAAGAGGGTCCCGAAGCCGTAGGCGGCGTCGACGTGCAGCCAGATGTCGTGTCTGCGCGCAACCGCGGCGATCTCCCGAAGAGGGTCGACGGTGCCGAAGTCGGTGGTGCCCGCCGTCGCGACGATCGCGACCGGTACCCGGTCACCGGCGGCGACGATCGCGGCCTCGAGATCGGCGGGGACCATGCGGTGGTCGTCGTCCACCGGGATCGGCACCACCGCCGATTCGCCCATACCCAGAGCGGCACAGGCGCGGTGCAGGGAGAAATGCGCCACCTCGGAGCAGAAGACGACCGGCCGGCGTAGCGCGGCGACACCGTCTGCACGCGAGTCGACGCCCCGCCGTGCCGCTGCACGGTCGCGTGCCACCAGCAACGCCAACAGGTTCGAGTACGACCCTCCGGGACCGAACACACCGCCGGCGCTCTCGCCGAACCCCGCGAGATCGGCGAGAGCCGCGACCACCCACCGTTCCAGCGCGAGTGTCGCCGGCCCGGAGTCGTAGGTGTCCAAGGACGCGTTGGTGGCCGAGGCCAACGCGTCCGCGACCACCGCCACCGACAGTGCCGGGGGCTGCAGGTGCGCAGCGGCGCGTGGATGGGTCAGGTCCAGCCCGTGGCGGGCGATCATGTCGCCGAGCCGCGCGAGGGCCGCGGACTCGCCGATCCCCGTACTGGGCAGGGTCGTCGGGCCGAGCAGTTGCGCGACGGCGGCGAGAACATCGGCGGGCGGCCCCGGCGGGAGCGGGGCACCGTGGTGGGCATCGTGTCCCACGGAGTCGGCCAGTCGCGCGAGACCCTCACCCACCCTGGACCATCCGGCACCTGGCGTGGCGAACCGCGACATCCGCATCGGCAGCGCATCGATGGCACAGCCGGCCCGTACCGTGTCGACGAGGTCCGCCAGCGGTGTGTCGAGCCCGTCGGGCAGCTCCCGGATGAGTTGCAGCGCCAGCGGCATCGCCGAGGTGCCGATCGCCTCCGGGACGTCGACCTGGTGGTCGATCTCGAGGTGGATCCGGTCGCCGGACCCGATCTCGACGGCGTAGGTCAGCGGGTACCCGCCGATCCCGGTCGACACCGACTCGTAGCCGACCGACTCGTCGGCGACATGACGCAGCGGGGCGTCGCGAACGGAGGCCATCACGTCGACGACGGGGAAACGCCCGCCGGCGGAGCGGATCGCGGTCAGCAGCGTGCCGAAGTCGACCGCGGCGTGCTCGGTCGCCTCGTAGACCGCCGTCATCAGACGCCGGAGGTTCTCGCGCACATCTGCCGCCGGGATCAGGGTGAAGCGCACCGGCACGATGTTCCCGCAGTAGCCGACACTCCGCGGATCCTCTCCTACGCCACGGTTCTCGACCGGGACCGCCACGACCAGGTCGTCGGCTCCGGTCGCCGCGTGTGCGGCGAGTGCGCACACGCCGATGATCACCGCGTTGGGTGTCGCTCCCACCTCGCGGGCGACGTCGCCGAGGGCTGCGCCGTCGGCGGGATCGATCGCTGCGCGGTCGTGGACGATCGGCGCCTCACCGAGCGGTGCGAGCCAGCTCTCTGCAGGCGTCTGCGAGGGCAGCTCGCCGGTCATCGGGTGGCGGATGTCGTCGGCGGCCCACGTGGCCAGCGCATGGCGAACCGCGGCGTCGACGTCGATGACCCGGCTCGGCGCGTCGACCACGGCGGGCGAGTGGGTCGCTTCGCCGGTCAACGGCGCGAGCAGCGCAGGCCACGACATCCCGTCGACGGCGATGTGGTGGATGACCAGGACGACGACCACCGTGTCCTCCACGGCGACGACCCGAGCGCGGACAGGCGGCTCCGCGGTCAGTCGGAACGGTGTGCGGGTCAGCGTGCGCGCCGCGTCGTGGACATCAGACCCCGGGGACACGATGTCCGCGTTCCATTCCCACTCGCGGTTCGGGACGGCCCATCGTCCCTCGCCCTCGTGCGGCACCCTGTGCGGCTCGCCGCCGTCGGCGGTGATGACCGACGCCAGGACCGGGGTCTGCGAGACGAGCGTGTGCACGGCGTCGACGACGTCGGTGAGCGGATCGTGCAGAGTGAGAACGAGTCCGATGTTGTGGCCGCAGGAGTCGGGATCGAGGTCGTGGATACGCCACATGCGTCGCTCCGCGGCGCCCAGCGCACCGGACCCGGTCTCCTGGTGCGCCGGACCGGGGCCCACCGGAGCGCTCGCGGAGGCGCCGCCGGCCAGACGCCGACGCATGAGTTCGAGGCGGGCGTCGTCCAACACGGTCATGCGTCCTCCGGGATGAGTTCGTGGGCTGGTGGTGTGCAGGGATCGGAGGTGGCGGCCAGGTCGGCGACATCGGTGACGACGCGGATCAGCTCGCCCCGCGCCCACAGGGGCGCCTGGTCTTCGAACGCCGGGGACCGCGGGTCGCCACTCGCGCCCAGCGGCACCACCCACATGCTCGCGTCGCGGTCGGCGAGATCCCAGACGTAGCGTGCGGCCGATCCGAGGCTGCAGGCGTGGGTGAGGCCGACGGCACTCGCACTCGCCGACACCGTCTCGACGTCCCCGCCGAGCGGATGGGGTAACGGCCGCAGCAGTCGCGACAACTCCCGGTGCTCCGGCGTGACCCCGACGAGGTCGAAGCCGTGGATGGGGGCCAGGACGTGGACGCTGCCCCACGTCGGGACGACATCGAGATGCTCGACGAGTGTCGCGACGTCCTCGACAGCCTGCCGGAGCACGACGTCGACGTCGGTGCCGCGGGCGCCGATCCTCTCGACGACGGCCGCGGTTGCCGCCGCCACACGGGGCAGCGCGACGAACCACGGGTCGAACACCGCGGGAAACGGGTGGCGACGGGCCAGGGGC
This sequence comes from Williamsia sp. SKLECPSW1, assembly GCF_054332755.1. NCBI lineage: Bacteria > Bacillati > Actinomycetota > Actinomycetes > Mycobacteriales > Nocardiaceae > Williamsia > Williamsia sp. SKLECPSW1. The sequence continues at coordinate 2,280,286 of NZ_JBTGLI010000001.1, forward strand.
GACAATCCGGGCGATCGCGCGAGACCGCGGACCAGGTGGGCGCGGATCTCGGCGTACAGGTAGGCATCCGCGCTGTCGGCGTCCATCACACGGTCCCATGCGAGCAGCCGGTCGACGAGCGCGTGGCCGGACGCGCTCAGCCCGTCGACCCGGGACAGCATCCGCAGCACCGTCTCTCGATCGTCGAGCAGGTGATCGCGGTGGATCCGGGCCGAGTCGCCGGGGACCAGGCCGGTCCGCCACGACAGCAGTGTCGCGATCCGGTCCGCGCGGTGCGGTGGGACACATTCGGTGGCCGGCGGCTGGAGGTCGCTGTCGTCGGTGGTCCGCTGATTGGAGATGACCGAGAAGTCTGCGACGTCGGCGGGAGGTGTCCCGTCCAGGGTCGTCGGTCGACGACCGGTCCACCGGTGTGCGGCACTCCAACCGGGGACGGGAAGCCAGTAGTTGTCGGTGTCGCGCTCGGGGAGCACGCCCGCGAGATGGTGTGTCACACGCCCTGCGGTGTCCCCGACGACGACGCGGTTCACCGGTTCGACCCACGCACGCAGGGCCTGCTCGACATCCGGGATCGACTGGGCGAAGAGCAGATCGAGCACGGCGTCGAATGTGGTCGAGTCGTCGTCGAGCAGCGGGCTGCGTAGCGCGACCGCGATCGGGTCGTCGGGACCCCCGACGATCACCGACCCGTTCCCGGTGACGATCACCTCGCAGTCGACGGCCCCGCCGTCGCGGACGTCGATCTGCTCGATCCAGCTGTCGGCGACGAGGTCCCCGTCGGGCGACTGTGCGACGACGGACCGGTCGCCGCGTGACAACCGCTCGATGTAGACGTCCTGCACGTCGGCCATCGCGTTCGTGATGCCCCAGGCGACGTCGCCGGTGTGCGCGAAATGCGGGACGCCGGGGACGCCGGCGAACGCGAATCCGACGACGTCGAACTCGTCGCTGACGAGATGGCACTGGACATAGATGCCGGGTAGCTCGAGGAACCGGTGCGGATCGCCGGCGATGTGTGCAGCACCCGAGGCGGTGCGGGATCCCGCGATCCCCCAGGCGTTGCTGCCACCGATCCCGCTGCCGGTGACGGCGTCGGTGATCGGCGTCGGACCGCGCGGTGGGTCGTCCGTGCCGGAGTCGACGGCGGCGAACGCACCCTCGAACTCGGCCAGGATCGCGTCGATCGTGGCCGGATCCGGAAGTGGGGGGACGGTGGGGTCGACGCCGGGATCGACTCCCTCGCAGTCGAACAGCCGCAGGGCATCGTGTCCGAGTCGGGAGCAGGCGTGTACACGCCAGAGTTTCGTCAGGAATCGGCCGAACAGGATGTTGTGCGTGATGAACACCGCGATCGGTGTCCACGGGCTCCACGGGCGCGGACGGTGGCGGAGTTCGGTGAACTCCACGGCCCGCACCTCGTCGAGCGCGCTGTTCACGCCGTCGGTGTAGGCGGCGAGCAGTGCACGCGACCGCGGTGACGACCGGTCGTGGATCCGTCGCGCGGCACGGTCGATACCGGCGCGACGGGCGAACTCGTCCCAGCCGACGCTGCCCGCACCGAACACCTCGGCGGTCCGCCCCTCGGCCCGCAGGCGCAGGAACTCGATCTGCCAGGCCCGGTCGAGCGCGCAGGCCCGACCCTGCCCCCACAGCGCGCCCGCCGCGGAATCCGCGACGACGTGCGGGATGTGCCATCGGTCTCGGACGATGCGCGCGGGCGTCACGACGCCCTCCGCGGGTCGGCGAGTGGGTTGGCGAGACGGTGGTCGCCGTCCAGCAGGGCGGCATAGGAGTCGCCGAGATCGACCATGCGCCGCGCGTTGCCCATCTGCAGACGGTTGAGGTGGATGGCCCCGAACTCGGGGACGAACAGATCGCGCCGCCGCAGTGGCTCCGCCAGTTCGGCGTGCTCCGAGGCGAACTCACGCACACTCTCCGCGACGAGGTCCCAGAATCGTTCACCCTCCACGAGTCCCGATTCGTGCAGGACGCCGGAGAGCGGGCGCAGGAAGTCGTCCATGACGTCGGACAGCACCCCGAGGGCGGCGATCTCGTCGGTGGTGGGGACGGCGGCGCGGGCACACGAGTCCGGTAGGCCGGCGGCGTCCCCGACGACGGTGACCTCCTCGCCGATGTCCTTGAGGATCGCGCGCACGGGTACACCCCGGTCCAGGACGAGGATCAGGTTCTCACCGTGCGGCGAGAACTTCAGGTCGTGCCGGTGGAGGAGATAGGTGATGGGGTGGAGATAGACCCGCAGGTAGCGCCGAACCCACTCGTCGGCCGACAGCCCCGAGCGGTCGACGTACGCGGCGACCAGCGGCGTCCCGCGGTGGTCGACATGCAGCAGCGCTGCCATCGTGGCGAGCTGCTCGCCGTCGCCGATCAGTGCCGTCGGGCTGTCGCGCCATAGTGCGGCCAGCAGTTTGCGGTACTCCGAGCCGACCTCGGTGATGCCGTCGAAGACGGGGCTGCGGTATCCGGCCGCGGCCACCTCGTACAGCAGTCGGAAACCGATGGAACGCAGATAGGGATCGTCGTCGACGCGGCCCCGCACCCATTCGTTGATGAGCGGAGTGGTGCGCATGTAGTCGGCGGACATCCCCCGCGTGAAACCCATGTTGGTGATGGACAGCGCGAGCTTCACGTAGGGGCGGTGCGGCCGTGTCGCGTTGAACATCGTGCGGATCGACTGCTGCGGGCGATGGCGGTCGGGCGCCTCACCGAGGAGGACGAGTCCGGCGTCGGCGAGATCGGGGGCGAGGACACGGGAGATCTTCTCGGTCCACTGCCACGGGTGCACCGGGAGGAAGAGGTAGTCGGACGGGTCGAGACCGGCCCGCAGCAGGATGTCGGTGAAGCGCCCGACCGTCTCCTCGCCGAGTTCCCCGGCCACGAGGCGATCGAGGTCGACCTCGGGGAGCGTCGCGACCTCACAGCGATCGCGTCGCGCGGCGACCCACGTCAGATGGCAGGTCGGCCCACGGTCCGGCGCGTACCGGGCGAGGTCGTCGGTGCTGAAGCCGATGCGTCCGGCGTTGGCGACGATGCAGGGGTGCCCCTCGGTCATCGCCGACTCGACGGTCTGGAAGTCGGCGACGGCGAGCTCGGCTGCGGTGAGCCACCGACGCTCGGGACGGTCCGCGCCGACGCCGAGGGTGCTGACGAGTTCCTCGAGGTAGGGCGGGACCGCGTCTCCCGGCAGCCCGATGGTCTCGTGGACGTCGAGGATCAGCTGCACCGGATCGACGTGCCGGCGTGTGCCGTCGACGACACGCTGCATCGACCGTTCGTCGATCACCCAGTGCTCGAGCGGCAGGACCTCCGCGCGGAAGAGGTACTCGACGCGACGGTCGTCGGACAGCACCAGATACGTCGCGCCCGCACTCTCCCCGGACACGCGGATCGGGTGGACGAGCCGTTCGTGGCAGAACTCGGCGAGCATCTTGCGGGCGAGACGACGCCCGTAGGTGCTGTGGTGGTCGACAGCGGAGACGTGAGGTCGGAGTGTCGGTGCAGATCCCGTCACGGTGTGTCCTCGGTCGCCGCCGTGAGATCCGCACGGCGGCAGATGCTGACGCGCGCGGTCTTCGCGCCGACACGGTGGTCGCCGAGCACCCGGAAGCCGACCAGTGCGTTGAGGCGGTGGATGGCGGTGTTGCGGACGTCGGGTTCGACGACGACGCGCGTGGCGTCGTGCACGTCGAACGCCGTCCGCATCACGTGCCGCATCGCCGCCTCGGTGAACCCCGGTACCGGTCGGTCGGTGGGGGCGACGAGGATGTGCATACCGAGATCGCCCTCGGCGGGGGTGTATCCCGTTCCCGGCTCGGCCAGTTCGCTGATGCGGGGGTCGTAGAGCTCGAAGAGGAACTGTGGCCGGCCGTCGAGCAGGCCGACGCGATACCCGGGGCCGGTGGCGTCGCCGTGGCGGATCATCTCGGCGACGGCGGACTCGTCCGCGGTCAGCATGTCCCAGAACGCCGCCTTCTCGTGGGTGAGCCAACCGTGGACCGTCGGGAGATCGGCGTCGAGGTCGAAGCGTCGATGGGTGATCCGCGCTGCCAGGCCGGTGAGATCCGCGGCGTCGTCGGGCCCCTGCTCGGCGAGTTGCGTCTCCACCTCGTCGGCACTGAGTCCGAGCACCTCGAGCATCACCGACGCCACCTCGGTGATCGCGTCACCGTGGCGGGCGACGAGCACCTCGGCGAGGGCGGCGACGGTGCGGTGGGTGAACACGTCGGCGACCGTCGCCGACGCCTGGCCGCCGGGCATCGCGAGCCAGCGACGGATCTCGGCGACGAAGCGGGTGGCGAGGACGGAATCGCCACCGAGGGCGACGAACTCGTCGGTGACGCCGATCGGTCGTGTGTCGAGCACCGTCTCGGCCAGCGCCACGAGTGCCGACTCGACCGGACCCCTCGGTGCGACCGTGGCCGGGATGTCGTGGGTGTCGAGTTCCGCAGCGACCCGCGATCGATCGATCTTGCCGTTCGACGTGAGGGGCAGTGCGTCGACGACGGTGACCGAGCGGGGGAGCATCGTCGCCGGCAGGACCGTGCGGAGACCATCGAGGAGGGCGTCGCCGTCTGTCGGTGCCGTCCCGTCGACGAGGACGACGGCGGCGCGGAGGTCCCGTCCGTCGGACCATGCGACCGCCGATCGGACGCCGTCGACGTCGAGCAGTCCGGCTTCCACCTCGCCGAGTTCCACACGGTGGCCGCGGACCTTGACCATGTGGTCGTCACGGCCGAGGAAGTCCAGGAACGCACCGGGGAGGTAGCGGGCGATGTCGCCGGTCCGGTACCAGCGGGTGCCGTCGACCTCGACGAACCGGTCTGCGGTGCGCGCGGGGTCGGCGCGATACCCCCGAGCGACACCGGCGCCGCCGATCCACAGCTCACCCGCGACGAAGTCGGGGCGGTCGTGGCCGACGGGATCGACCACGCGGCACCGCACCCCGTCGAGCGGGACGCCGTACGGCACGAACACCGCGCCGTCGGGGACGTCGGCGAGCTCGCACACGGTCGAGTGGATGGCGGTCTCCGTAGTGCCGCCGAGTCCTGCGACGCGGACCCCGGGCACCTGGTCGGCGATGCGTCGGAGGTGCGCCACCTCGACCCGGTCACCACCGGTGAGCACCACTCGGAGCGACGACGGCATGGACGTGAGATCGGTGAGCATCCCCAGCACGGTGGGGACGCAGTTGAGCACGGTGACGCCGTCACCGGCCAGGTGGCCCACCCAGGAGTCGACACGCGTGGTCGGGTCGTCGTCGGCGACGGTCACCGAACCACCCACGGCCAGCAGGGCGAAGACGTCGAACACCGAGAGGTCGAACTCCAGGGACGACACCATCAGGCTGCGGTCGGAGTCGTCGAGCGAGAACCGGGTCACCAGATCGGTGAGCGTGGCGACGGCCGCGGAATGCGGCACCTCGACGCCTTTCGGGAGACCGGTGGAGCCGGAGGTGAACAGCACGTAGGCGAGAGCGTCCGGGTCGGCGGACACGGCGTCGACGGGATCCGCGGAGACCGTGCACGCGATGTCGACGACCGCGGCGTCCACTCCCTGCCAGTCCGACGGGATGTCGGTGAGAACCGCTGCGGGCGTCGCGACGTCGACGATCCGCTCCCGACGTGTCGTCGGCTGAGACGGTGCGATCGGGACGTATGCGGCGCCGGCGGCGAGGATGCCGATCGCGGCGACCACCTGCTCGGCGGACTTCGGCAGGTGTAGGACGACGGTGTCGCCGGGGGCGACGCCGTGGGCTCGGAGCGCGCCCGCGACGCGGAGTGCGCGGTCGGCGACCTCGGCATGCGTCCAGGTGCGTGTGGAGTCGGCGATCGCGGGGGCGTCCGCGCGAGATGGGGCCCGCCGCAGGAACTCCCCGTGCAGCGTTCCGTCGAACACCTCGACGTCGGGGAGGCGATGTTCGCACGATCGGCGCTCCGCGAGCACCTCGGTGGGTACGGCGGACGGCGCCGGGCGGTCCCAGTCGTCGTCGACGAGCATCCCGAGGACGCGGACGTAGTGGTCGAACATGGACCGGGCGACCGACTCGTCGAGGTCGGACACACGGACATCCCAGTTCAGCAGGAGGCCACCGTCGACCTCGGTCACCTGCGCGTCGAGGAGTACCTGCGGTCCCTGGGAGACGATCCAGCCCGGATCTCCGAACGCGTCGGTGACCGCGGGGGAGAACAGCTCGCCGAGTCCCAACGCGCTGGTGAAGACGACCGGTGAGAGGACCGGCTCCCCGCGGAGACGGCTGAGGTCCCGCAGCACGTCGAGACCGCTCACGCTGCCGTGTACCGCGGCCTCGTGCATCGATTCACGCAGTGCTTGAGCGCGGTCGGAGATCGTCGCGGGTGTCGACAGGTCGACGGCGACCACGATCGACGACGTGAAGTCCCCGACCACACGATCGACGTCGGGATCGGTGTCGTCGCGGTCGAACAGCGGGACGGTGAGCAGGAACCGAGGGCGCGTCGCATGCGAGCCGACAGCCTCGGCGAACGCCGCGGCCACCGCGGCGGCGGGTGTCACGCCGTGGCGGTGGGCGGCGCGTTCGAGGCGCTCGCGGTCGGCGGCGTCGATCGCGTGGTGCAGTCGGACGGTGGTCGCACCGGAGCCGTGCGGATCCTGCATGCTGCGAGGCAGTTCCGGGGGTCCGGGGAGTTCGGGGATGCGCGACCGCCACCACTCGACGTCGGCCGCGCGGGTCGCTCTGCCCTGGCGGCGCGCGGTCAGCGTCCGGAAGTCGATGCCGATCGGCGGCAGCGATTCACCCCGGTGCAGCCGGGCGAGGTCGTCGACGAGGACCCGGAAGCTCATCGCGTCGGCGGCGATCATGTCGACGTCGAGATGGACGCGGCTGCGCCCGCGCGGCAGGAGGGTGAGGTCGATCGAGAGGACCTGTCCCTCCTCGACGGGGAGCATCGCGTGGGTCTTCGCAGCGCGGGTCCGGGTGAGGAAGTCCTCGACGGCCGGCGCCGACGCGCGACGGAGGTCGGTGACCGTGGTGATGTCGGGGTGGGCGGGTCCGACCTCCTGTGTCCCGTCCGGACGGACGGTCACGCGCGTCATCGGATGACGCTCCACGAGTGCGGCGACGGCAGCCCGGAACCGGTCCGGATCGACTGCCCCACCGTCGAACTCGACGTACAGGTGGGCGGCGACGCCGCCGAGGTCGTGGCTGTCGGAGCGGCCGACCCAGTAGGCGTGCTGCATCGGTGCGAGCGGGAACGCATCCGTCTCGTCGTCCGCGACCGGTGCCGCGTCGGGTGGTGTGTCAGGTGCCGTCGGGGCGTCCGCCGGTGCGCCGAGCAGCTCCGACCACGCCGCGATGGTCGGGGCCTCCGCCAATCGGGCGAAGTCGATGTCGAAGCCCTCGCGACGCCATCGACCGGCGAGCCGCATCATCCGCAGCGAGTCGAGTCCCTGGCCGATCAGATCGGTGTCGGGATCGAGGGTGTCCGGATCGACATCCAGCGCCTCGGCGACGATCCGTCGGACCGCCGACGCGGTCATGGCATGGCCGGTCTCGCGGCCTGTCGTCGCCGGCGGATCACCGATCAGCATTGCGTCACCCCTCTGCACACCCTGGTCGACTTAGGTTAGGTTACGCTAACGTACACATCCCAGAGGGTCGAGCCGGCGGCGGGTCACATCGCCGAGGCCGCCTCGATGGTTCTGTGCCGCTGACGGTTTCGACGCGGCAGGCAGATCCCGCCGTCACGAGAGGGTTCCATGACACTCGCGCAGACCCCGCCGCGTACCGATCTCGGACTCGCTGCACACGTCGACGCCGTGCTGGCTGCGAGTGCGTCGGACCTGTCGGTGTACGTCGCCGACGACGACCGGTGGGAACACGTCCCCTGGCGTGGGGTGCGTGCGCGGGCGCATGCGATCGCCGCCTGCATCCGCGATCGGAGACCCGACGGCGCGGACACGGCTGCGGCCGTGGGACTCATCGGTGACCCCACCCCGGACCTGGTCGCGGCACTGCTGGGGGCGTGGCTGATCGGGTCCCCGGTGTCGATCCTGCCGGGGCCCGTCCGTGGGGCCGATCCCCACCGATGGGCGGAGACGACGCTGACGCGGTTCACCGATCTCGGCGCGGATGTCGTGCTCGGTGGTGGCACAGACCTCGAGTTGCTCGCCCGCGCGGCCGCCGAGTCCGACGACGAGAGGAGACCGACCGTCGAGCGCGTCGACGAGATCGGCCTCGACCATGTCGGTGCCCAGGTCGACCCGGACGCCGTCCCCGACGGTGCGATCGCGATCCTCCAGGGCACAGCAGGATCGACGGGCGACCCGAAGACCGCCGTGGTGAGCGCCGATGCGGTCGCCGCGAACGCGGCTGCTCTGGCGGGCCGGTTGCGTCTCGACGAGGCCACCGACGTCGGTCTGAGTTGGCTGCCGCTCTACCACGACATGGGACTGACGTTCCTGCTCGCGGGGCTGCACACGGGAATCGACCTGTGGATCGCCCCGAACAGCGCGTTCGCCGCGTCACCGTTCCGGTGGCCGCAGTGGTTGACCGAGTCGCGGGCGACGGTCACCGCGGCGCCGAACTTCGCCTACGACATCGTCGGTCGCTACGGGCGGCTGCTCGCAGGCTCCGATCTGTCGTCGATCCGGGTGGCGATCAGCGGTGGCGAGCCCATCGACCCCGACGCCTTCGATCGCTTCCTGACCGCGGCCGCGGCGGTGGGGTTCGATCCGGGCGCGGCCGCTCCCGCCTACGGCATGGCCGAATCGACCTGTGCGGTCACGATGCCCGCACCCGGTGAGGGCGCCGACTACGACACCGTCGCGATGCCGGGGCCGGACGGGGAGTCGACGACGCGTCGCCACGCGATCCTCGGTCGACCCGTCGACGGCATGCAGATCCGCGTCGTCGCACCGGTCGAGACGGCGCCGGACATACCGGGGCGTCGGGTCGGCGCGATCGAGGTGCGCGGTACCTCGATGATGTGCGGCTACCGCGGCCACGACCCAATCGCGCCCGACGACTGGTTTCCCACCGGCGATCTCGGCTACCTCGTCGACGGCCGGCTGGTCGTCTGCGGTCGGGCCAAGGAGGTCGTCATCGTCGCCGGGAAGAACATCTTCCCGGCCGAGATCGAGAGGGCCGCAGCGCAGGTCGCCGGCGTGCGTCGTGGCGGCGTCGTCGCGGTCGCGCGCCGCGGACGTCGGCCCGGTCTCGTCGTGATCGCCGAGACCCGTGAGGTCGACGATCCCGCCACGGTCCGATCGGCCATCACCGCGGCCGTCGCCTCCGACTGCGGTGTGGTGCCGGCCGATGTGGTGCTCGCGCCCGTCGGGGCGGTACCGCGGACCACGTCGGGCAAGCTGCGACGGCTTGCCGCGCGCGACCTCCTCGAGGCGGGCGAATGGTCGTGACGGCGGAGAGCTTCCCGGAGTTGCTCGATCGTGTCGTCGACGACGAGGTCCGTGGTCTGGTCGAGAGTGCAGAGGAGACAGGACATTTCCCGCGCGAACTGATCGAACGGCTCGGCCGGGAGGGGGTCTTCACCCGCAAGTGGGGTGCCTCGTCGACTCCGGATCTGGCCGCCGTCGTCGATCTCGGTCTCGCACTCGGGCGGCTGGGGTCGGCGGGGATCGGTGTGGGTGTCAGCCTGCACGACTCGGCGATCGCCGTGCTCCGTCGCTTCGGTGCCCGATCGCCGGTGCTGACGCACGTTGCCGACCAGGCCATCGCGGGCGACGTCGTGCTGTGTCTGGCCGCGTCGGAGTCCTCGGGCGGATCCGATCTGCAGATCGTCGAGACCGAGATCATCGCTGACGGAGATGGTTTCCGGGTCCGCGGCCGCAAGAAGTTCGTGTCGCTCTCACCGATCGCCGACCACATCCTCGTCGTCGCGCGCACCCCGAGTGGCGACGGAGACGCAGCGCACGGCAACGTCGCGCTCGTGCTCGTCCCGACGAGCCAGGTGGAGATCGAGGAGCCGTACGCCAAGGCCGGTGCAGGTCCGCTCGACACCGCGGCGGTCCGCATCGACACGTGGGTTCCGGCCGACCACCTGATCGCCCGCCCGGGTACGGGACTGGCCGTGGTGAGTTGGGGTCTCGCCCACGAGCGGCTGTCGATCGCGGCGCAGGTGGCGTCGGCCTGCGAACTCGTTCTCGGCGTCACCGTGGCCCGCATGCGGGAGCGGACCCAGTTCGGGCAGACGCTCTTCGACCACCAGGCGCTCCGTCTGCGCGTCGCCGACCTGCATGCCCGTGTCGGGATGCTGCGGCACGCTGTGGCCGGGATCGCAGCCACGGGTCGCCTCGACGTGCGGACCGCATCGGCGGCGAAGGTGACGGCCGCGCGCCTCGGTGAGGAGGTGATGGGGGAGTGCATGCACATCTTCGGCGGCGCGGGCTACCTGCTCGACGAGACCCCGCTCGCGCGGTGGTGGCGTGACATGAAACTCGCCCGCGTCGGCGGGGGGACAGACGAGGTCCTGTGGGAACTGGTCGCCGCGGGGATGCGCCCCGACGTCGACGGGTATCGACGGTTCGCCGGGGCCATCGGATGACCCCTGTTTGTCAGTGAGGATAGCCTCACCTATATTCGTGACCATCATGTGCGCGGACGGTCGTCCGCGGCAGCGAGGAGAACACCCATGAACCAGGCAGAGACCCCATACGACGAGCGGGGTGACGACGGCGCGGACGCACCACAGACGTCGCGGAGGTCGGCGGTCGACATGCCGACGGTGCTCGCCTCGGCCGGTGTCGCCGCGGTCGTGTCGGCGATCGTCGTGACGATCGGTGTCGTGGGGATCGCCTCATCCGGGGGATTCGACGACCGGTCCAGTGCGTCTGCCCCGATCCCGACCGTCGTCAATCTCGGTGCTGCGCAGAGTGCCCTGCCTCAGAACGGTGCCGCGGCCCCTGCCGCCGCGGTCCCCTCGTCGAGTGCGGCTACCGCGGCAGCGACACCGGTCGCGGAGGACGTCCCTGCGAGCGACGGGGGCGCCGGCAGCGGCACCGCCCCGATCGCCACCGCACCGATCGCCACCGCACCGGCGGCCGGAGGCACGGCGGCACCCGCAGAGCCGACCGTCGCACCGGCGCCGGCGACGCAGGCGGCGGCCCCCCAGGCGCTGTCGCCCGGTCAGTTGAACACCAAGATCCGTCTCATCATGAACACGGGTGCCTCGCGTGCGGCACGCGCCGACGAACTCGAGGCCGGCGCCCGGGCCCTCGGTCCCGTCGACGCCGTCGCGAACGTGTTGCGCGTCAGCGGTGCCGGGTTCACCTACCAGATGATCGCGCCGGTCACCGTGTCCGGGAACTCGATGACCGCCACCCTGCAGATGTCCCTGGTGGGCCAGGGTTCCCGCACCCGCGCACTGACCTGGGTGTGGGCCGGGGACAAGTGGAAACTGTCCAACCGCAGCACCTGTGATGTCGCAGGGCTCGCGCTGATCCCGTGCTCGCTGTGATGCGCGCGCCGCGGATCGGGCGGACCCGTCGGGTCGGTGTCCTGCTGCTGGGGGTGGTGATGGCGGTCGTCGCGGTCGGTTGTTCGGCACCGGACGAGAAGTCCGGCGATGCCGCCCCGGTGATCGTGAACCTGCCCGACGGTCGATCGGTCACCGTTCCCGATGTGCCGGACCGCATCGTGACCATCGGTGGGCAGTGGACGGACGTGGCGCTGTCGTTCGGCGTCACGCCGGTCGGCTACTACGACGCGACCGCGCAGCAGACCGGGTCGCTCCCGCCGTGGTACGGCGACAAGTTGGCGAAGGTCGCGGTCGTGAACCCCTCCGACGCCGACGTCGTCGGTGCCGTGGCGAAGCTGAAGCCCGACCTCATCCTCGCTCCGGGGTTCGCCACCGGCCAGGAGGGTTTCGACGCGCTGTCCAAGCTGGCGCCCACCATCGACAAGATCAGCGGCCAGCAGATCGACCCGTGGCAGGACATGGTGACCGTGATGGGAACCGTTCTGCGACAGCAGGACAAGGCGCGGGAGATCATCGCCGGGGTCGACGAGTCCATCGCGGGTGTGAAGGCGAAGTACCCCGGGATCGAGGGCAAGACGTACTCGTTCGCCTACATGTACGGGCCGGATCAGATCTCGGCGTTCGGTGACTCGAACGACGGTGCCGGGAGGCTGTTCACGTCGATCGGCCTGCGGATCGCGCCGCGGTCGGCGGCCGAGTCGGCACGGACCGGACAGCCACGCTTCGGGTTGAGTCTGGAGAACATCCCCGTCCTCGACGCGAACCTGGTCGTGGTCGCCGCGTCGAACGCCGATCTGCAGCAGCGACTGCAGTCGCTCCCGGGCTATCAGGACCTGCCCGCGGTGCGGGCGGGTGCCGTCGCGGTGTTGAGCCAGAACCAGATCGCAGGTCTCAACGAACCGTCGCCGAACGCCATCCCCTATGTGCTCGACCGGATGGGTCCCGCGCTCGCGGCGGCTGCGAAGGCATGACCGGGCGTCAGTCGACGTCCACGACGACGGGCGCGTGATCGCTGGCGCCCTTGCCCTTCCGCTCCTGGCGGTCGATCGCCGCGTGGCCGACCCGCGCCGCGAGCGCCGGTGAGCACAACGCGAAGTCGATGCGCATCCCCTCCTTGCGGGCGAACCGCAGCTGGGTGTAGTCCCAGTAGGTGAACTCGCCGGGGGTGTGGGGACGTACGACGTCGGCGTAACCGGCGTCGACGACGGCGTGGAACGCCGCGCGTTCGGGCACCGATGTGTGCGTCTTGTCGGCGAAATAGGCGGTGTCCCAGACATCCTCGTCGGTGGGGGCGATGTTCCAGTCCCCGGTGAGCGCGATCGGTGCCGTGGGATCGTCGGCGAGCCAGGACCGTCCCGCGTCGTGCAGTGCGGACAGCCACTCGAGTTTGTAGGTGTAGTGCGGGTCGTCGAGAGCGCGGCCGTTCGGGACGTACAGGCTCCACACGCGCACGCCGGCGCATGTCGCGCCGATCGCCCGTGCCTCGACGGTCGGCGTCGCCGCATCGTCGCGCGCCCACCCGGGTTGACCCGGGAAGCTCGTCGCGACGTCGTCGAGACCGACGCGGGACGCGATCGCCACCCCGTTCCACTGGCTGACCCCGACGGTCGCGACGTCGTATCCGGCGGCGAGGAAGCTCATCATCGGGAACTGCTCGTCGGAGCACTTCGTCTCCTGCATCGCGAGCACGTCGACGTCGGACCGTTCGAGCCAGTCGACGACGCGTTCGGCGCGGGCCCGGATCGAGTTCACGTTCCACGTCGCGATGCGCATGGCGTCGACCCTAGATGGCGTCCTGGCCGGCGGGACCGAGGCCGATGAGAAGCGCTGCCGCCTCACGCGCATCGCGACCGGACTGGGTGTCGGCGTCGATCGTTGCCACGACACTCGCACCCTCGACGAGGAGGAGAAGCTGTCGGGCTGTCCGGTCGGGATACGCGGCCCCTGCCTCGACGAGCATGCCTGTCAGGAGTTCTCGGTACCGAGCGAGGTGGCGGCGGGCGATCGCGGCGACAGCGGGATCAGCTCGGGTGTCCGTGACCGTGTTGACGACTGCGCAGCCGCTGTAACCCGGCTCCGCGAACCACCGTAGAAGCAGGTCGAACAGGGCCAGAACACGCTCGGAACCTGGCGGTGCAGATGCTGTCTCCCGAGCCAGCCACTCGTGGATCCTGTCGCTGTGATCGCGGAGCATCGACTCGACCAGATTCTCCTTGGAGGGGAAGTACCGGTAGATGCTCAGTTTGGATGCACGAGCTGTCGCGGCGATCTCGTTGACCCCTACTGCATGAACGCCTTTGTCGTAGAACAACTCGGATGCCACCGCGAGAATTCGCGCTCGTGTCGCGGTGGTCGTCGACGGTGCCATGCTTCCTCATCTGCCGTGGGTCTGCGTCAGACAGTAACACTCTGTACTTAAACGATACCGATCTGTACTGTCGCGCAGGTGTCATCTCCGCCTGTCGTGCCGATCCGACGACTGTGGATCGCGATCCTGTGCGGATACCTCGCGCTCGGCGCCACGCTGCAGCACCTCCCCGCATATCTCGTCCAGCGATTCGACGCCGGACCTGTGGTGGTCGGCACGGTGATCTCGGCTGCCTTCCTCGCGACGGCGATCGCACGCCCGTACGCCGGTCGCTCGGGCGACCTCGGAGCAAGCCGAGGAGTCGCGACGTCGGGCGCTGTGATCGTCGCGCTCGCCGCTGTTGCGCACCCCTTCGCGCCGACGATCGCCGTACTGATACTCGCGCGCCTGGCGATGGGTGTGGGGGAAGCGCTGCTGTTCTCCGCAACACTGCCGTGGGTGCTCGGTTCGACACCTGAGGGGAGGCGAGGCAGTGTCGCGGGGTGGTTCGGACTGTCGATGTGGTCCGGACTCAGTGTCGGTCCGCTGATCGCGGGACTGACTGAGAATCTGGGCGGTGATCGTGCGGTCTGGGCGACAGTGGCCGCCCTGCCTCTGGTGTCATTGCTGTTGTTGGTCAGCACCAGGAGCTCTCGCGCCAAGACCCCGTGGAGGGGAATTCTCGGTGTCCATCCGCGCGTGCTGCTCCCGCAGGGTGGGGCGCGACCCGCACTCTGCCTCGGGCTGTCCGCCTACGGGTACGGGACCGTGACCGCCCTCCTCATCCTGTACCTGACAACGCATCGCCTCGGCGGCGCGGGGTGGGCGCTGTCACTGTATGCAGCAGCGTTTCTCGGGGCTCGAACCATCGGAAGCCCCATGGTGGACCGATGGGGCGGGCGGAGGATGGCGGCGGCCACAGTCCTGATTCAGGGGGCCGGACTGACGATTGTCGCAGTCGAGTCGACGACGGCGATGATCCTCATGGGCGTCGTCGTGACCGGCATCGGTGTGGGGAGCATCTATCCCGCGACGAGTGCGATGACACTCGCGCGAGCAGAGGACGCTCAGGCCGGGACTGCGATGGGGTCGATGACCTCGCTGTGGGATCTCGGGATCATGTTCGCCGGGCCGGTCGGTGGGGTGGTGGCGGCGACACTCGGCTATCGAGCTGCGTTCGCCGTCGCGGTTGTCGCTGCGATCACGGCGTTCGGAATCGCCGCGCGCGCGAAGCGTCCCAACCTCATCCGGCACCGCTCGCCTACAAGAACGGCTGTGCCGTGATCGATGGAAGGGACGAAGCGTGGCAACGATCAGGCCTGTGACACCCAGGACGCGGAGCAGTGGCGGTCACTCTCCGCGGCGTATCGGGATGTCGACAGACTTCCACCAGACCCTGACGTCGTAGAGACCGTGTGGCGCTGGCTCGTCGATCCCGCTGTCGACTTCTCGGGTCTGGTGGTCGACGAAGAGTCGGTACTCGTGGGTTTCGCCGTCTATCGGTGGTTTCCGCGACCGGCCAGCGCAACGTTCGGTGTGTATCTCGACGATGTGTTCGGCGAGGAGTCCGCACGCGGACGAGGTCACGCGCAGAAGCTGATAGGCGCGATTGTCGAGATCGCACGTGACCAGCAGGCGAGCGTGGTCCGTTGGATCGCGGCTTCGGAGAACGTTCCGGCTCGACGCCTCTACGAACGGGTCGCAACCCGCACTGGCTGGATCACGTACGAGGCCGATCCCCTCTGACCCTCCGCGCATCGACGTCCTGACGATCCGTGAGATTCGTCGCGACCTCCCTGAGAGTTCCGACGACGAGGCCCGTTCGTGTGGACAGCCCCGGCCGTCGGTCGTAGCGTCGAGGAACCCACCACGCCCAGGAGCCCCATGCCGCTGTACGTCTTCCGATGTGCGACGTGCCCCGACGTCGAACGTTCGTTCTCCATGTCCCGGGTTCCCGCCGAGATCGACTGCGCCACCTGCTCGTCGCCCGCGCGGCGTGTCGTCACCGGGGTCGGCGTCGGATCGGATCCGACGGCCACTCGCCTCCTCGATGCGACCGCCGCGACCGCGGAGCGCCCGGCGGTCGTCGGGAACGTCCCCGGACGCCGCGCCGCGCCGCGGCGCGTCTCCACCGACCCGCGACACCGCCGACTACCCCGGCCCTGACATCTCCCGCGCCCGAGATCCCCGACCCACCCCACCGACCGAGGAGTACCCGTGCCCGAGTTGATCTTCCCGCTGGACTCCACGCGGTCGTTCACCGATCAGGAGAAGATCGGCCACAACCGCTGGCATCCCGACATCCCCGCCGCGGTGACCGTCAAGCCGGGCGACGAGTTCCGGGTGCACTGCCGCGAGTGGTTCGACGGCGCGATCGTCAACGACGACTCCGCCGACGACATCCGCGACGCGCCGCTCGACGGTGTGCACGTGCTGTCGGGGCCGATCGCCGTGGAGGGCGCCAAGCCGGGTGACCTGCTGATCGTCGACATCCTCGACCTCGGCCCGATCCCTCAGGAGGACTCGGGACCGCTCGCCGGTCAGGGCTGGGGCTACACCGGCATCTTCCCGACCCGCAACGGCGGCGGCTTCCTCACCGAGCAGTTCCCCGACGCGTACAAGGCGATCTGGGACTTCAGCGGGCAGCGCTGCACGTCTCGCCACGTGCCGCACGTCGAGTTCACCGGGATCGTCCATCCCGGGCTGATGGGGACGGCGCCGTCGAAGGACCTGCTGTCGACGTGGAACACCCGTGAGGCCGCGTTGATCGCGACCGACCCCGAGCGCGTGCCGCCGCTGGCACTTCCGCCGCTGCCGAAGGACGCGATCCTCGGATCGCTCACCGGCGACGCGTTCGAGGCTGCCGCGGCCGAGGCGGCTCGGACCGCTCCGCCGCGCGAGAACGGTGGTAACCAGGACATCAAGAACCTCACCAAGGGCAGCCGGATCTTCTACCCGGTCTTCGTGGACGGCGCGAAGCTCTCCGTCGGCGACCTGCATTTCTCTCAGGGCGACGGCGAGATCACCTTCTGCGGCGCCATCGAGATGGGCGGTTTCATCGACCTGCGCGTCGAGATCATCCCGGACGGCATGAGCACCTACGGCGTCAGCGAGAACGCGATCTTCATGCCCGGCACCACCGATCCGCAGTTCTCGGAGTGGCTGGCGTTCTCGGGGACGTCGGTGACGCTCGACGGCGAACAGCGTTACCTCGACTCGCATCTGGCGTACCAGCGGGCGTGTCTGCACGCGATCGACTACCTGACCAAGTTCGGCTACTCACCCGAGCAGGCGTATCTGCTGTTGGGGGCAGCACCGATCGAGGGTCGGTTGTCCGGCGTCGTCGACATCCCGAACGCCTGCGCGACCGTGTACCTGCCGACTGCGATCTTCGACTTCCCGGTCACACCGAGTGCGTCCGGGCCGGTCACCATCGACCCCGGGATCGGAGCGCCGCACTCCAGCTTCTAGATCAGCGGTGCGGGGCGAGGATGTAACTCATCCCCGGGGTGGTGATCGTCCACCACCACCGGGTGGTGAAAGGTCCACCGGGACCGTTCATGTCCCAGATGTGCACGGCCACGCCGCGACTGGTCGGTACGACGCGGTCGACCCAGCCGACGTGCCCGTAGGGGCTCGCGCCCTGCACGCCGGGTTGGAATACGACCATCGAGTTCGGCTGCGGGACCGGTGATGTCGACCAGCCGGTCGCGCGGGCGTTGCGATACCAGTCCTTGGCGTTGCCGGCCAGTGCTGCGTAGCGGCCGGTGTACGCATGGAACTTCTCCATCGCACCCCATGTGCACTGGCCGGGCATGCCGGTGTTGTAGGTGACCGATGCCCCGAACGTTCGCGGCGCGGGAGCAGCGGCGGCGACGCCGGCGGTCGGCGCGACGGAGTCCGGGACGACGCCTGCCGCCACCCCGAGGAACGCGGTTGCGGCCAGCGCCGCCACCGCTGCGCGGGCGGATCGACGGCCCGCGCGATGAATGATCGACACCACGAGCGACACGATCTCACCTCGGCGGACCGGGCGCACCCTTTTCGTCGCCTGCAGGCCCGCCGCGCGGTCCGCCCGGCTTGTCCTGCTTCTTCTGCTGGCCCGGTGGCTGCTTCGGGGCGGGCGGCGCCGGTTGCTGCTCGACGGTCGGAGCAGGCGCGTCCTCGGTCGTCGTGGGCGTCGCGCTGGTGGTCGTCGTCGTCTCGTCCGGGGTCGTCGGGACGATGCTCGTGACCGTCGTGGTGCCGGCGGGAACGGGATCGTCGCCGCCGCGACACGACACCCCGATCGACAGCACGACGACGATCAGCGCGAGCAGCGCCGCCACCGCGATCAGGATGCGGGTCCGACGTCGCCGCTCCTCGTCGGGTGGCGTGGGCATCTGCAGCGTCATCGCCGTCAGGTTACGACGGGTGGCGGGGCACTCTTCCGTGAACGTCGCGTCCGGTGTCGGGCCCAGTGGGGGCGACCCGTTCGTTGGGCGGTTGGGACCGTTCGTTGGGCGGTTGGGTGCTCGGCGATGTCGGGTACCGCCCAGTCGACGTCTGGAACTGCCCAATCGACGTCGGGAAGCGCCCACTCGACGGTTCCTGCCGCCCAACAAACGGGGGTGCGGGGTCGTGAATGTGTTTGTGCACAAGCATTTTTGGGCCTCGAGGATTGTCGGACCCCTCGTGTACACATGTGCGTATGGAGCACACCGGCACCCTCGACGCGCGGGAGACGCTGCGCGCGATGATCGCTGCGCTCGGTGAGCTGGGGGCGGCGAATGATGAGGCCGAGGCGATCGACCGCATCTCGCTGATGGAGTCGGTCAAAGCTGCGTGTGCGGCGACACAGGCCGAGCAGACCCTGCGGTTGCAGGAGTTGCGGTCCGCGGCGGAGGCCGAGCGGGGTGTACCGGTCGAGCGACGCTGTCGCGGGTTGTCGGCGGAGGTGGCGTTGGCGCGGCGGGTGTCGGGTAACGCCGGTGGCCGGTATCTGGGGTTCGCGCGGGCGATGGGCGAGATGCCCAACACCTTCGCACGTCTCCGAGACGGATCCCTGTCGGAGTGGCGGGCCACCATCCTGGTCCGCGAGACCGCGTATCTGCAGGTGGAGGACCGTCGGGCGATCGACAACGCGCTGTGCGCGGATCCCAAGACGCTCGACGGTGTGGGTGATCGTGCGGTGGAGGCGCTCGCGAAGCGGATCGCCTACTCCCGTGACCCGCACGCCGTGGTCGATCGCAACGCCTCGGCACCGAAGGATCGGCGGGTGAGCCTGCGCCCGAAACCCGATGCAATGGTGCAACTGTCCGCCCTGCTACCGATGACCGCGGGCATCGCCGCCTACGCCGCCCTGAAGAAGCAAGCTGACCTGATCTGTCAGTCCGACGACCGCACCCACGCCCAGGTCATGGCCGACACCCTGCTGCGGCGCCTCACCGGTGTGGCCGTGCCGGCGAAAGTCGCCCTCGCGGTCGATGTCGTCATACCCGCCGACGTTCTCACCGGTGCAAGTGACGCCGCGGCGGATGTTCCCGGCTACGGCCCGATCCCCGCCGCCACCGCACGCGATCTCATCGCCGACGCACTCGACCACGACGCACACGTCGCGCTGCGCAGGTTGTTCGCCGTACCGGAGACTGGGGCGCTGGTCGCGATGGAGTCGACGGCGCGGCTGTTCCCGACAGGCCTACGCCAATTCCTGACCCGCCGCGATGTGTCGTGTCGGATTCCTTATTGCGACGCCCCGATCGCCGAGATAGACCACGCCCATCCCCATCACACCGGCGGCGCCACGGACGCCCTCAACGGCCTCGGTGAATGTCGGACTCACAACCGGCAGAAAGAGAACCCCGGCTGGCAGGTCACCACCGGCCTCGACGACCACGGCCGACACGAAGCCCTCGTCCGCACACCCACCGGCCACGAACACCTGTCGCGGGCTCCCGGCGCACCGCCGGTCGACGACAGTGTTCCCGCCGACCGCGACTCGGGTCAGGCGGCGTGAGCGGCGTGGACCGGCGCGGTGGTCACCACCATGTCCTCCGCCTCGGCCCACGCCCGCGCGCGGTCTGGATCGACATGGGTCAGGATGGCAGCGGCCTGCGCGGTCGCCGCGTCCCGGGCGACGACGCACACAGAGGCGAGATCCGAATGCGGTCGCGACTCGAACGGGCCCCGCGGCAGATGTGCGAGTTCGTCGGCGGAGACGACCGCACGCGCCCAGCCGTCGGGGATCTCCGGTGTCCGGTCGTCGACGCGCCATCCACCGAGCGGCGGGTGGCCGGCGGTGGCGGCGAGCGAACCCACCGTCACCATCACGCCGCACTGGAGGCGGTCGGCGACGCGATGGGCCGCGTGGTCGGCGAAGAACGCGCGACCGGTCGCCATCAGCTCCAGTCGGACGTCGATCGGGACCTCGAGGATCCCCGACCCCAGCCGCGGCCGATGCCAGACGGGCACCGCGTCGTCGGTCGTGATGACGACGGGGGCGGCCGTGTCGGTCGTGAACCGCATGCGGGTGAGGAACCGGTCGTCGGGGATGCTGCTTCGGCGCACCGCCTGGGTGGCGCCGTCGGTGATGTCCGCGAAGTACAAGGCGCGGGTGACGATCTGCTCGAGCACGGCGCTGATCAGAACCGGGGTCCCCGTGGCGGCGTCGACGGCGTGGATCTCGGCCCCGGCGTCGGAGCGGTCGACGGTGAGCGCGACGTTGTGCGCATGACGTGCCACCTCGCGCGCCGCGGAATCGAGCGATGCGGGTTCGGTGACCGACACCGCGATGTCGGTTCCGAGACCGGTGAGTTGTGCGGTGGCGATCATGGCGGGCTCCTGTGCTCTCGTTGTGGTGACACCACGGTGCGCGGCGAACCTGGCCGTCGACTGTGAGCCGCCCGAGAAGCAGGTGTGATCTGGGTCTGAGTCTCCGACGTCAGATCGTCAGATATCGGTAGGCATGGTGGCGAGCGAAACCGAGGCGTCGATACAGCCGTATAGCGCCCAGGTTGTCGTGCTCGACCTGGAGGTAGGCCCGGCCGCATCCCGCCTCGCGGGCACCACGCAGCAACGCGTCGATCACGGCCCCACCGATGGACCTGTTGCGGTGGTCGGGATCCGTCCACAGGCAGGCCACGCCGAGCCACGCGGGGGCGTCGGCAGACGAGGCGGTGATCGCGCCCCGTCCCGTGGCGACAAGCGTCCCGTCGACGTGCACGGACGCGAACATGGCGACCCCGTCGCGAACTGCGCGCAGAACGTCGGCGGCGGCGGACGCGTCGAACTGTCCGGTGCGGTGGCCGATCACGGCCGCCAGCCAGTCGTCGGAGGGAGCGTCCGCGACGACGACGTCGATCGCCGAACCCGCTCCGATCGGCCCCGTCCCACGCGTCATCACGACCGCACGGATCTCGGGTGTGCCGTCGGGGACGGTGCCCGGTGCGAGGAGTCGGTCCACGTCGGCGATCCTCGCCGGGAGGTCGCGATCGGTGTACCAGCGGCGGATCGCGTCGATCGTCGCGGCATCGGCTCGGGACCCGAACCGCAGCGGCAGAGCGGAATTGGCCCGACGCGAGTAGCCGCCCCCCGCGCGCAGCAGCCAGCCCTCGATCTCCGTCTGCTCGATCCCCGGCCACCCGCGTGCGGCGGCGGTCTCCAGTTCACGGATGTCGCTGGTGCGTATCGCGTGGTCCGGCAGGACGCGCATCGAGAGGACGAGACCGCCGGGGATCGCCACGTCCTCCCCGTCGCGCTCGACGACGATGTTCTCGTCGTCGACGGATACGAGGACTCCGGTCACATCGGTGCGGGTCGCCGACGGGTCCCGGCGCCAGTCACCCGGGGCGCCCTCACCTTTCGCGAACCGCACGACGACCCGGTCGCCCGGTGCCCCGTCGGGACGAGGGGTCATTCGTCGGGGTCGTCGTGGCCGAACGGGTCGGGGTCGTCGCCGGGGGTCCATGTCAGACCCGGTGTGCCCCAGCCGTTGCGCTTGATCGCCTTCTTCGCCGCGCGGGCGTTGCGGCCGATCAGGACATCGACGTAGAGCAGGCCGTCGAGGTGACCGGTCTCGTGCTGCAGCATGCGCGCGAAGAAGCCGGTCCCCTCCACGACGACCTCTGCCCCGGTCCGGTCGACCCCGGTCACGCGCGCCCAGTCGGCCCGGCCGGTCGGGAACTGCTCGCCCGGGACCGACAGGCAGCCCTCCTCGTCGTCCTCGGGATCCGGCATGGTCTCCGGGATCTCGGACGTCTCGAGCACAGGGTTGATCACCTCGCCGCGGGTGCGCGAGGACGCACGTGTCTCGCCGGACGGGCAGTCGTAGACGAAGAACCGTCGACCCACACCGACCTGGTTGGCCGCGAGACCGACACCGTGTGCGGCGTCCATGGTCTCGTACATGTCGTCGATCAGAGCGACCACGTCGGCGGGCGGCCGGCCGTCGGCGTCGAGCTCCACCGGCGACGTGGGCTCGTGGAGCACCGGCTCACCGACGATGCAGATGGGGAGAATCGCCATGCGCGAGAGATTACTCGGGACATCTCACGGGTCGGCTCGCCCGCGGCGCACCCGGGATTCCGGCCGCGACCGTGATTAGATACTCCGTGAAACACATCGGTGTAACTCGTCCACGACAGACGTGTCGTGCACCCGATGTGTCCGCAGTGTGTACCTCGAGGGAGCGAGATGGACGGCGCAACCGCGCGTAGCCCGAAGGGGACGGCCGATCAGCCGTCTCCCGCCGACACGACCACACCCCAGGGACCCGAAGGTCAGGTCGACGCGAACGCCGTCGGACCGGACGGGCTGACCCGCCGCGACCACGACATCCTCGCCTTCGAGCGCCAGTGGTGGAAGTACGCCGGGGCCAAGGAGGAGGCCATCAAGGAACTCTTCGGCCTCTCGGCGACGCGGTACTACCAGGTGCTCAACGCTCTCGTGGACCGCCCGGAGGCGCTCGCCGTCGACCCGATGCTCGTCAAGCGTCTCCGTCGTCTGCGTGCGAGCAGGCAGAAGGCGCGTGCCGCCCGCCGTCTCGGCTTCGAGATCACCTGACTCTGTTTGTAGAGTGGCGCCCGTGATGACGCCGGACCGCGACTCCAACCGCCTGCCCTTGCGCGCGGGCGCGATGCTGTTGCTGGCGGTCGCCGTCGTCTTCGTCGGTCTCGGGTGGCATTCGGCGGCCAGTTCGGACAGCAGCCCGGAAGCCGACCTGCGTGCGGCAGCCGCGTCGGAGACGACGTCTGCCACCACCTCCGCGCCCTCGACGAGCACGGGCAGCACCTCGTCGTCGGCTGTTCCGGGTGCGGCAGGGGAGAGCAGCGCCTCGTCGTCGGGCCCCCTGGTCTGCGTCTTCAACGCCGGCACCGTGACCGGTCTCGCCGTCGAGGTGACCGACGAACTCAAGGCCAAGGGATATCGCACCAGCGCCCCCGGCAACCTCTCCACCTCGAGCATCACCGAGAACACGGTGTTCTACACACCGTCGCAGCGCACGCAGGCCCAGCAGGTCGCGTCCGACCTCGGCAACGACGCGAGTGTCGACGCCCGTCCGTCGGCGTTCACCGAGTGCCGTGGCGGCATCGCCGTCGTCGTCCTCACCCGCTGAGTCCGAGGCCACCCCGCCACCCTCGGCGCCGCCCGAAGGTGGGTGGCCGACCGGCCGCGTGCCACCGATATGATCGCCGGGACACATCCGGCCAGGCCCGGCGCCTGCACGCGAGGGAGATCCACCAGCGATGACGTTCCAGTCGACCCACCGCCGTACCGCCCGCCGCGTCACCGCAGCTCTGGCCACGGCCGCCGCCCTCGGCGCCGTCCTCTCGGCGTGCAACTCGGGTGAGGAGCCCACCTCGACGCCGGGCACCACCCCCGCCGTCATCACCGGTGACCAGGCGCCCGGCGGTCTCGGTGTGGACGAGCCCGGCAACGGGCCGTCGGGGTCCGGCACCGGCCAGTCCGAGTCGAGCTCGGGGCTCACCGCGTCGCTCATCTCGCCCTCGGGCAGCCAGGTCGGGACCGCGACGTTCACCAGCGCCGGCTCGGACGCCGTCCGCGTCGACGTCACCGTCACCAGCGGGGTCACCCCCGGCTTCCACGGCATGCACATCCACTCGGTGGGCAAGTGCGAGAACAACAGCGTCGCACCCACCGGCGGCGCACCCGGCGCGTTCCTCTCCGCGGGCGGCCACCTGCAGGTCGACGGTCGTACCGGCCATCCGGCCAGCGGCGACCTGGTGTCGATCATGGTCGACGGCAACGGTCGCGGCGAGACGGTGACCACCACCGACGCCGTCACCCTCGCCGACATCCAGGGCAAGTCGATCATCATCCACTCGGGCCCGGACAACTTCGCCAACATCCCGACCCGCTATGCGCCCGCCCCCGACAGCGAGACCCTCGCCACGG
The DNA here is from genome assembly GCF_054332755.1 of Williamsia sp. SKLECPSW1. Lineage (NCBI taxonomy): Bacteria > Bacillati > Actinomycetota > Actinomycetes > Mycobacteriales > Nocardiaceae > Williamsia > Williamsia sp. SKLECPSW1. The sequence continues at coordinate 2,304,514 of NZ_JBTGLI010000001.1, forward strand.
GTGATGCAGGGTCGCGCGTCGCCTGCGGGGTCATCGGACAGGGGTGATCACCCCACCCGGCGGGGGCGTCACACCAGAACCGATCGCGTTCTGCGGGTCACCGGCGCCGACCATCGGGGTGGAGTGGGAGTTCGCGCTGGTCGACAAGGTGACCGGTGAGCTGTCGAACTCGGCGGCCGCGTTGTTCGAGAAGGTCGTCGCGCACGACGACCCCGCGCTGCGACAACGGGTCCACCGAGAGCTGTTGCGCAACACCGTCGAACTGGTGACGGGTGTCTGCACCACGACGGCCGAGGCGATCGACGATCTGCGTGCGACCCTGCGCGTCGTCTCCGGCATGGCCGACGAGATCGGCGTCGACCTCTTCGGAGCGGGGACCCACCCCTACGGCGAGTGGTCCACCCAGCAGCTCACGGACTCACCGCGCTACGCCGAACTCATCGAACGCACCCAGTGGTGGGGACGCCAGATGCTCATCTGGGGTGTCCACGTACACGTCGGGATCGACCGGCAGGAGAAGGTGCTGCCGATCGTCGACGCACTGCTCGCGTACTACCCGCACCTGCTGGCACTGTCGGCGTCGTCTCCGATGTGGTCGGGCACCGACACCGGCTACGCCAGCAACCGCGCCATGATGTTCCAGCAGCTCCCGACGGCCGGCCTGCCGTTCCAGTTCTCGACGTGGGATCAGTTCGAGGCGTTCGTCGCCGACCAGAAGACGACCGGCATCATCGACGACATCAACGAGGTCCGCTGGGACATCCGCCCGTCCCCACGCCTGGGCACCGTCGAGGTGCGTGTCTGCGACGGGGTCTCCTCGCCGGCCGAGCTGGGCGCGATCGTCGCCCTGATCCACTGTCTCGTCGTCGATCTGGACGATCACTTCATGGCCGGGACCCTCCCCCGGGAGATGGCGCCGTGGCTGGTGCAGGAGAACAAGTGGCGGGCGGCGCGTTACGGACTCGACGCGGTGATCATCACCGACGCCGACTGCTCCGAACGCCTCGTCACCGACGACCTCGCCGACATCGTCGAGCGGTTGAGCCCTGTCGCCGAACGGCTCGGCTGCGCAACCGAACTCGCCTCTGTCACCTCGATCATCACCGGCAAGGGGTCCTATCAGCGGCAGCGCGCGGTCCTCGAACGGACCGGCAGGATGGCCGACGTCGTCGCCGCGGTCGTCGCCGAACTCGACCGCGGCTGACGCCGGCACCGACCGTCAGGACGAGGGCCGGGTCGCCTGCTGCTCGAGGTCGAGGGCCAGCAGCGCGATGTGCGCTCGCGAGATGCCCTCCGGCAGCGACAGATCGATGCCCGTGGTCTGGGTGATCCGACGGAGCCGGTAGTCGACGGTGTTCGGGTGGATGTGCATCCGACGTCCGGTGCCCTTGCGGTTGAGGCCCGTGTCGAGGTGGACGCGCAGCGTCTCGAGCAGTTCGGGATGGTTCTCCAGCGGGGAGAGCGTCGCGGCGAGGTGATCGCGGGCGGGCCCCGGACGGGTGATCTGGTACTCGATGAGCAGATCCTGCATCTCGTACAGCCCCGGCGGCCGACGGATCGCACGCACGAGGTCCATCAGTTCGTGCGTCTCCTCCGACAGGCTCGGGATGGTGTCCGTCGGGCCGGTCGACTGGGTGGCGATGATGGGCGCCTCGGCGGTGGCACTGATCTCCTCGAGCAGCGCGCTCGTCAGGCGCGGCATGTCGCCGTCGGCGGGGATGAGCACGGTGCCGCCCTTGTTCGACAGCAGCGACAGCGCACGGCCGTGGAAGAGCGACGCGATCGCCGACTGGACACGACGCAGCTTGCGGCGGGCCGCGATCTTGGTGTTGACCCGGGGGTCGAGCTCGTCGGGGTGGGGCGCGATCGCCATCGACACCACCTGGTAGTGCTGGGCGACCGGCAGACCGGTCTGGCGTGCGACGGCCGACGCGGTGTGGCCGGCCAGGAGCGCCGACATCAGGGTCTGGGTGGCCGAGTGGTGCTGGCCGGCGACGAGGTGGTGCTCCTCCACATACGCCGTCGACACGGCGACGGTGAAGGTGTCGAGCAGGGCCATGACCAGCCGGAACCCCGAGATCAGGCTGCGGAGGTCCGCTTCCGACGCCTGGGCGGCGATGAGGTCGAAACCGACTTTGATGCCCTCGTGGTACGTGTGGATGATGGTGTCGAGCGGGACGCCCTCACGGGCCCACTGGGCGGAGGCCTCGCGCAGCTGCGCGAGCTGGGCCTCGTCGGGCATGGTGCCCTGGTCGAGCACGTCGACGGCCATCCGCAGGCACGTCTGCGTCACCGCGGTGACGTAGACGTGGCTGCGGATGGTCGTCGACGTGCTCGACCAGGGCACCATGCCCGACGAGGCCCAGCTCGCGCAGCTGCGCGAGCTGGGCCTCGTCGGGCATGGTGCCCTGGTCGAGCACGTCGACGGCCATCCGCAGGCACGTCTGCGTCACCGCGGTGACGTCACCGTGGAGTTGTTCCCCGGGCAACGTGTGGCACGGCGCCACGTTGTCGGCGAAGTGACCGACGAGTTGCGCGGCCAGCGCGTTGATGTCGGCGAGGGGCCGCGATGCCGGCCTGCCCGCGACGGTGATGGTGAGCCCTGACGATCGTGTGTCCTGGGCGCCGCTGTTCGACGTCATGATGGTGTGACCCTCCCCGGTCGTTCGCCGCTCATCCCCCACAGCGTGAGACGACGTTACTGTGACGTGAACCATAACGGATCCGGGCGGGCGGGCAAAGGGACCAACCGCACACATCTCGCATCGACGCCTCACTCATGGCGGTCGCGGGTGTCGCGCGGGCGCGTCGCAGATCCCTCGGAGTCGGCGACACGCTGCTCCTGGTAGGCCAGTCGGCCGATCCGGTGGGCGACCACCGGCGCGGTGGCGAGTGCGAACAGGCCCGAGAGGACCAGCATGCCGAAATCGACACTGCCCGAGAGCCGGATCATCGCGGCGATCAGCACGAGCAGGAGACCGAAGGTCTGCGGCTTGGTCGTCGCGTGCATGCGGGTGAGGGTGTCGGGGAACCGCAGCACACCGATCGCGGCCGTCAGTGCCAGCAGTGATCCCGTCAGGACGAGGACGGCGACGACGATGTCGGAGATCATCCGCGGTCACCGCCCTTCTCCTCGGGGACGCCGTCGGCCGCGTCCAGTGCGCTGTCCGCGCGACTCGCGGACGTGATGTCGGCGTCGACATCGGTGCCGACGACGGTCTCCGGGACGTCCTCGTCGGAGGCGTACGCGGTCTCGTCCCGCGGCGGGAGGACGCGGACGACGTCGTCGCGGACACGGAAGCGGGCGATCGCCGCGGTGCCGACGAAGCTGAGCAGGGCGAGCGCCACGACCGCCGGGACGACGGTCGAGTCGAGACTGTAGGCCGCCCAGGCGGCGAGGCTGCACATCGACAGGGCGATGAGGGTGTCCAGAGCGACCAGGCGGTCGAGGGTGCCCGGTCCGGCGAGCACCCGCAGCATCGTGATCGCGGCCGCGGCCGACAACATGGCGGCGGCGGCGATCCACACGACGATCATCGGCCCTCACCTCCTCGGGCGGTGGTCCCGGTCGAAGGGGCCCCGGTCGACGGGGCCTCGGTCGACGGTCGGGTGACGAGCGGCGTCGGCAACGGGCGGTGGAACTCCTCGTCCAGACCGTGGTACGGGCTGGGGTGCCATTCGCTGTCCCGCTCGAAGGCCCGGATGAACAGTCGCTCCACACGCGCCATCTGGGCGTGGAAGTCGCGGACCTTCTTCTCCGACGACACGTCGATGAGGTGGACGTAGAGGAGGCGACGGCGGTGGTCGATCTCGACGACCATCGTCCCGGGCACGAGGTTGATGTAGTCGACCGCCAGCGTCAGGACCATGTCGGACTTGATCGCCACGCGGGCACGCAGCACAGCACTGAGCGGTGCGCGTCCCGGTCGGACGGCGAGCCACGCCACCTCGGCGCTGGAGACGAAGAAGTCGCGGACGAGGAGCGCGACCAGCAGCAGGACGGTCGCGGGGTGGATGCGGCCCTCGACGGGCACGCGGGGGAGCGGCAGCAGCACGAGGATGAGAACGGCGACCGCGATGCCGGCGAGGATGTTGGCCCACGAGATGGTGCCCCACAGCAGCACCCACACGAAGGTCAGCCACGCGATCGTCCACAACCGGACGGCGACCTCACGCCCGTCCGCGCCGAACCACCGCACGAGGTGCGCGTGGTTCTTCACCCACACCCCACCGCGTGTGGCGTGCCAGGCGAAGAACATGAACCCGACCCGCCACAGATGGTGCAGTGATCCCCGGATCCGGCCCTTCGTCGGTGTCGGGCCCATCGGTCGGCTCATCGAGGGCCTCCCAACACGGCGGTGAGGTAGACGCCGCGATCGCTCAGGTCGACCGCGGCGCTCGACGCGAAGTCGAAGATCGGGCCGGCCCAGAACGTCAGGGCGAGACCGGCGACGACCATCATCATCGTCGGGACGACCATGCCGATGGGCATGCGTCCGACGTCGGCGCGGTCGCCGAACGAGACGTCGCCCTCCTCGTCGACGAGGGCCGACGGCCGGCTGTCGGCGAGATCGCCCTCGGGGGCGTCGGCGCGGGGCCGCCAGAACGCCTTGGTCCACACACGCGCCATCACGTACAGCGTGAGCAGGCTGGTGACGACGGAGCCGGCGATGAGGATCCAGGCCAGCACGCTGCCGTCCTGGGTGCCGGCCTCGATGAGCGCGACCTTGCCGATGAACCCGGAGAACGGTGGGATGCCACCGAGGTTGAGGGCCGGGATCAGGAACAGGCCCGCGAGGAGGGGGCTCGCGGCGAGTCCGCCGAGTCGGCGCAGCGAGGCCGAACCGGCCTGCCGTTCGATGAGACCGACGACCAGGAAGAGCGTCGTCTGCACGAGGATGTGGTGCGCCACGTAGTAGATCGCGCCCGACAGTCCGAACCGCGACGACAGCGCCACACCGAAGATCATGTAGCCGATGTGGCTGACCAGGGTGAACGACAGCAGTCGTTTGATGTCGGCCTGTGCGATCGCGCCGAGGATGCCGACGAGCATCGTCAACAGGCCCGCGATCAGCAACACCGAGTCCATCGAGCCGCCGGGGAACAGCAGCGTGTGCGCACGGATGATCGCGTACACACCGACCTTCGTCAGCAGGCCCGCGAACACGGCGGTGACCGGCGCCGGGGCGGTGGGGTAGGAGTCGGGCAGCCAGGTCGACAGCGGGAACACCGCGGCCTTGATGCCGAACGCCACCAGCAGCACGGCGTACAGCGCGGTGCGGGTGCCCTCGGGGACGTCCTGCAGACGCACCGCCATCTCGGCGAGGTTGAGGGTGCCGGTCGCCGCGTAGGCGAATCCGATGCCCGCGAGGAAGATCAGCGACGAGACCATCGAGACCATCACGTAGGACACGCCCGCCCGCACGCGGTCGGGGCTGGCGCCGAGCGTCAGCAGCACGAAGCTCGCGGCGAGCAGCACCTCGAACGAGACGAACAGGTTGAACAGGTCGCCGGCGAGGAACGCGTTGCAGACGCCCGCGGTCAGCGCGAGGTAGGTCGGCAGGAAGATCGAGATCGGCTGCTCGGTCGTGCCGTCGCGGATGCCCTGTCCGACGGCGTAGAGGACGACGCAGAGCAGGACGATCGTCGAGACGACCAACATGAGCGCCGAGAGTTGATCGACCACGAGGGTGACGCCGAGCGGACCGTTGTCCGTCCCCTTGGAATCCCATCCACCGATGTGCAGGGCGTAGGTGCCGTGCCTGTCGGTCAGGTACAGCAGCAGGCACGACGCGACGAACGCGCCGCCGATGGCGCCGATGGTCACCGCCCGCTGCACGCGGGGGCTGCGACCCATCACCAGCGTGAGGGCCGCACCCAGCATGGGCAGCAGCGTGGGCAGCACGATGAGGGTCGCGAACCACGACCGGTCGACGCTCATCGTTTCCGCTCCTCGTCGAGCAGCGACTCGTCGTCGATGAGGTCGTCGGTGTCGGAGTCGTCGTCCGACGGCATGAGGTCGGCCTCGATGTGGCTGCGCTTGCGTTCGCGGATCTGCTCCTGCGACAACGGGTTGCCCTCGTCGTCGAACATGTCGCCCGCGGAGGTGTCGACGCCGGTGAGCGGGTCGTCGCTGCGGTCGCGGTCCGGTGCGTCCGACAACGACTGCGCCGAGACCTTCTTGTCCTCGGGATCGTCGGGCACGTCGTCGTCGGTGTTGATGGTGAACGAGCGGTAGGCGAGCGACAGCACGAATGCCGCCACACCCATGGTGATGACGATCGCGGTGAGCACCATGCCCTGGGCGAGAGGGTCGGCGTCGGCGCCCCGGTTGTCGGATCGGCGACCGTAGATGGGCGGGTTCCCCATGCTGCCGGAGAGCACGATGATCATGAGGTTGATCGCGTTGCCGACGAGCAACAGGCCCAACAGCATCCGGATCAGGCTGCGTTCGAGCAGCATGTACACACCGCAGGCGGCGACGAGCCCGACGACGACGAGCAGTCCGAGGTTCACGGGTGTGGGGTCGACGGTCATGGGGTGGTCACCACCTCGCCCGCGTGGCCCGTCGGCGACGTGGTCGCCGTCTCCTCGATGTCGAGGCGGGCACCGAGGCTGCGGAGCACGTCGAGCACGAGTCCGACGACGATGAGGTACACACCGAGGTCGAAGAACAGGGCGGTGACGAACTTGATGTCGCCGAGGACGGGCAGGGTGACCTCCACGGTCGCCGACGACAGCGCCGGTGCGCCCAGGAGGACCGACACGATGGCGGTACCGGCGGCGAAGGCGAGGCCGACGCCGAGGATGCGACCGGCGTCGAACGGGATGGTCTCGCCGAGTTCGTAGCGACCGCCGGCGAGGTACCGCAACACCAGTGCCATGCCCATCGTCAGACCCCCGGCGAAACCGCCGCCGGGTGAGTTGTGACCGGCGAAGAAGAAGTACAGGGAGAGCACCACCATCGTCGGGAAGATGAGGCGAGTGGTCGCCTCCAGCACCATCGACCGGTGCCGCGGGTCACGGAGTTCGCTGCCGCGCAACCACGTGGTGCGGGCGAGTGGCATCGGCGGTTCGGGCGGCGTGCTCGACGTGTCCTCGTCGACGGTCTCCGGGTCGGCACCCTGGTGGCGCGCCGCGTCGGCGACACGCGGGGCGGCGCCGAAGCGACGGTGCCGGAACACCATCGACGCCACCCCGGTCGCCGCGACGAGCAACACGCACACCTCGCCGAGGGTGTCCCACGCGCGGATGTCGACCAGCAGGACGTTGACCGCGTTCGCGCCGTCGCCGAACTCGTAGGCCGCACGCGGGAGCTCGGAGGCGACGCCCGGACCGGTGCGGGCCGCCGCCGCGAACAGGCCGACGACCACCAGCAGGACACCGAAGGACAGCGCGATCAGCGCCCGCAGCGGGCGGAAGCCGGTGAGGTGCCGCTTCTCGGTCTCGGCGGGGAGCTTGCGCAGCACCAGGACGAAGATGACCAGGCTGAGGGTCTCGACGAGGAACTGGGTGAGTGCGAGGTCGGGGGCACCGTAGAACGCGAAGATCATGCCGCAGCTGTAACCGGTGATCCCGACGATGAGCGTCGCGGCGAGACGGTTGCGCAGGATGGTCGCGGCGATGGCCGCCGCCACCATGATGACGCCGATGATGATCTGGATCGGCGAGTCGAAACCGGCCACCGACAACCGGTTCCGGTTGCCGAGGAACAGTGCCACGAGCGGGGTGACGACGAGTGTCACCATCACGACACCCTGGGTGACGGGGAGCGAACCGGTCTGGGTGACCCGGGTGAGCGCCAGCGATGCGACGTCGGCTCCGCGCAGCACCGCGTCGTAGATGCGGTCGGCGTTGCCCAGGGGCGGCGTGGTGAACCCGAGGCGGCGACGCCGGGCGCGCAGGACCACGAAGGTGGTGACACCGCCGACGACGACGATCGCGGTGAGGCCGAGGGCGGGGGTGAACCCGTGCCAGATCGCGAGGTGCTCGATCTCGTGACCGTGTGCGGGCAGTGTCGTCGCGTACCGCTCGAGGACGTCGCCGATCGGCGAGGCGAGGAACCCGGCGACCACACCGGCGACGGCGAGCAGTGCGGCGGGGACCACGAACAGCGGTGACGGCTGGTGCATCCGTGCGACGGCCGCGCTCGGTGTGGTCTGCACCTTGCGACCGAAGCCGCCCCACAGGAAGCGGACCGTGTACGCCATCGTGAGGACCGATCCGACGACGACGACCGCGGTGAGGACGCCGCCCTCCCAGCCGCCCACGCCGGAGTACCCGAGCAGGGCGGCGAGTGCCGCCTCCTTTCCGATGAAGCCCATCGTGATGGGGAGACCGGCCATGCTCGCCGACGCCAGGGTGGCGATGATCGCGAGTGCCGGTGCCGCCGAGCCCAACCGCGCCAGTTTGCGGATGTCGCGGGTGCCGGTCTGGTGGTCGATGATGCCGACGACCATGAACAGGCACGCCTTGAACAGGGCGTGGGCGATCAGCATGGCGACGCCGGCCAGCGCGACGTTCGCGTCCCCGACGCCCACCAGGACCATGAGGAAACCCAGTTGGGAGACCGTCCCGAAGGCGAGGATGAGTTTCAGGTCGAACTCGCGCAACGACCGCCAGGCGCCGAGGACCATGGTCAGGCCGCCCAGCCCGACGCACAGGATCTGCCAGGCGAGCAGGTCCGAGTACCCCGGCGCGAGGCGGGCGATGAGGAAGATGCCCGCCTTCACCATCGCGGCGGCGTGCAGGTACGAGCTGACCGGTGTGGGGGCGGCCATCGCACCGGGGAGCCAGAAGTGGAACGGCACGATCGCCGACTTGCTGAGCGCGCCGACGACGATCAGCACGATCGCCACGGTGACCGCGGTCCCCGACGGCGGGGACGCGATCACCGCGGAGAGCAGGTAACTGCCCGCCCGCTCGCCGAGGATGATGATCCCGGCCAGCATCGCCAACCCGCCCGCCGTGGTGACCAGCAGCGCCTGGGTGGCGGCACGACGCGAAGTCGCGCGCTGGGCGTAGAAGCCGACCAGCAGGAACGACAGGACGGTGGTCGCCTCCCAGAAGATGTAGAGGACGATCATGTTGTCGCTGACGACGAGGCCGAACATGGCGGCGGCGAACGCGACCATCTCGGCCCCGAACCCCGCGACGCGACGCCGCACCCGGTGCCGCGCGGTCGTCTCGTCGTCGTTGTCGAAGTACTCGGCGCAGTAGCAGAGGACGAGTGCCCCGACGCCCAGGACGAGGACCGACATGACGGCCCCGAGGGTGTCCATCCGGAGGTCGATGTCCATCCGCAGCGCCGGCACCCAGGAGACCCGCTCCACCCAGGGATCGCGGTCGGTGGGCCAGCGCGTGAGCACGACGACCGTGGCCGCGGCCGGGACGAGCGCGAGGACGTAGAAGCCGCGGCGTCCGAGCCAGGAGAGGATCGCGGGTGCCGCGCCGGCCGTGGCGGCCAGCGCGAGCAGGATGGCGATCACAGGGCACTCCGTCTCGTCCGGCGTGGGCGGGGTGTCACGGGCCGCGCTGCCTGATGCTGCTGCTGATCCGCGGTGACGAGTCTACCGGGCGTGTCCGTTTGTGGCGGTGTCGGCCCGGCGCACCCGCGCAGGTGCCGGTAGGTTGCCCCCTGGCGAACGGAGGACATCATGCGAACCATCTCGACCGCTGCCGCACCCCGCGGCGCCGGCCATCGTCGGAGTCGTCAGGTGGTGCTGTCGGTCGTCGCCGTGCTCGCGCTGTGCGGACTCGTCGGCGCCTGCGGGTCCGGGTCGGACAAGCCGGCGACGTCGACCGGGCCGTCGGCGCTGTCGCTGCCGAACGACTTCCCGCGCTCGGACGTGCCCGTCCTCGACGGCACCCTGCTGTCCGCCGGGGGAACGGCCGACGAGGGCTGGAACCTCACCGTGCAGGGCCCGGCGAACGCGACCACGGGTCTCGACGACGCCGTGGGCGACCTGACCCGTGCGGGGTACACCGTGCAGCAGCGGACCACCGACGGCGGCAACAAGGTGGTGGTCCTGACGGCGACGAAGTCGGGCACGCGCTACACCGTCGAGGTGGGCAGCGTCGCCGGCTCGGCCGGAGGCGGGAACTCGGTGTTCTACCAGGTGTCGCGCGGCTGATCGGACCGTCAGGGCCGGCCCGGCCGCCGCAGGCCCAGCCGGGTCTGTGATCGGGTCGGGCGGGTCCGGTCGCCGCGGGCGGCCCGCCGCTCGGCGCGTCGTTCCGACGGCGCCTTGTCCCACATGTGCGGCCGCTCGGCGGCCCACCGGCTCGCGCGCCACGCGAACGGGATGTGCACGAGATACCCGGCGATGAGCAGCAGCATCAGCAGGTAGGGGAACGTCACGAGCAGCGCGGCACCGATCGCGACGACGATGAGGATGCCCGCGAGCTGATGCGGGGGCACCGACACCGACTTCACCGAGATCGTCGGGATCCGGCTGACCGCCAGGCCCGCGGAGACGAGCAGCCACGCACCGACGGCCGTCGTCGACGTCCACCACCCCAGCCCGAACTGCTGCTCGCACGCCACCGGGAGCAGTGCGATGATGGCCGCCGCGGGCGCCGGGACGCCCACGAAGTAGTCGCGGGTGTAGGTGGGCGCGTCCATGTCGTCGTCGAGGATGTTGAACCGCGCGAGACGTAACACGATGGCGCACACGTAGATCAGGACGATCACCCATCCGGCGTCCTGTCCGCGCAGCAACAGCAGGTACACCGTGAGCGCGGGGACCACACCGAAGTTGATGGCGTCGGCCAGCGAGTCGAGTTCCGCGCCGATCCGGGTGGTGGCGTCGAGGAGTCGCGCGATCCGCCCGTCGACACCGTCGAGGAGGGCCGCGGCGGCGATCATCCCGACCGCGAGGTCGACGCGGTCGTCGAGGGCGAAGCGCGCCGCGGAGAGGCCCGCGCAGATCGCGAGGACCGTGATGGCGGACGGCACGAGGAGTCGTCCGGCGGCGAGGTCGGGGACACGGCGGTCGGCGCCGACACGACCGGGTGTGCGCCTGCGGGCCTCGGGTGCACCCGGGCGACGCAGAGCGCGGCGGCGGCGTGTCCCGGAGCCGGGCCGGGCCGCCCGCTGCTGGACCACTAGAGCCTGGCCAGGACGGTCTCGGCACCGACGGCCCGCTGGCCGGGCAGCACGACGGGTTCGGTCCCGACCGGCAGGTAGACGTCGACCCGGGAACCGAACCGGATGAGGCCGTAGGTCTCACCGAGTTCGACGCGGTCGCCTGCGCGTCTGTCGGTGACGATGCGTCGGGCGATGAGCCCGGCGATCTGCACGACCCCCACGTCGGCGCCGCCGTCGGTGTGGATGTGCATACAGGTGCGCTCGTTCTCGGCGCTGGCCGCCGGCAGGTCCGCGGACAGGAACCGACCCGGCGTGTGGGTCACCGAGACCACCTGACCAGCGACGGGACTGCGCTGGACGTGCACGTCGAGGATGCTCAGGAAGGTCGACACCCGCGGCAGGGGCTCGACGCCGAGACCCAGCTCGGGCGGGGGCACCGCGCTGTCGACGAGCGTGATCTCCCCGTCGGCCGGTGCGACGACGGAACCGGCCGCCGTGGGCGGGACGCGGTCGGGGTGGCGGAAGAACGCGGCGCAGGCGAGCGATGCGGTGATCGCGGGCGTACGGATCCATCGGGTGCGGCGGCCCGCGATCGCCACCGCCGCGGGCGCGGCGATGAACGGCAGCCCGGCGCGGTGGATCGGGGGCAGGGTGTGGCTCACGAGTTCGACGACGTGGGACAGGCCCTGCGTGTGACGGGTGAGTCGGCCGCGTTCCCCGACGGCGGCGCCCGGGACGGCGGAGGTGGCGGGCTTCGGGCGTCGTGCCACGTGCCTCGACCATCCCTTCCTCGTCGGCGCATGTCCGCGAAACGGATCTTCCGGGTCGCCAGCCTAACGGCTCCCGCCCGCCACCGCGGAATCGTCGGGTGGGATCCGCCCACCTCAGTCGTCGAGCAGCAGGACGTCGACGCTGTGCCCCGCGGAGACGTCGGCGGTGCCGGCAGGGATGTCGATGAGTGCGTTCGCCGAGGCGAGGTAGCGCAGGTGGTGCGACGAGGGCGGTCCGATCGGGTGCACGCGCAGCGACCCGTCGCCGTCGGTCTCGACGACCCCGCGCCGGAACTGACGCTTGCCCTGCGGGGAGCGGAGGTCGTCGGTGAGGACCGCGCGTGCCCGGGGCCGCTCGCGGGGGAGGCGGATCGCGTCGCGCAGGGGCGGCCGCACGAAGACCTCGAAGGACACCTGCGCGCTCACCGGGTTGCCCGGGAGGGTGACGATCGGGACGGCCCGGCCCGATGCGGCGGTGTAGTGACCGCAGCCCTGCGGCATGCCGGGCTGCATCGCGACCTTCACGAAGTCGACGTCGTCGCGCTCCAGGGCGTCCTTGACCACCTCGTAGGCACCGGCGCTCACCCCGCCCGAGGTGAGGACCAGGTCCGGCGGGTCGTCGGAATCGACGATGGCGTCCAGATGGGCGCGGAACTCCTCGACGTCGTCGGGGACGAAGTGCAGTGCGGTCGCCCGCGACCCGGCCGCCGTCAGCGCGGCGCACAGCATGGCGCCGTTCGACTCGTGGATCTGTCCGTGCCGCAGGGGTTGCCCGGCCGCCACCAGTTCGCTGCCGGTCGAGAGCACCACCACGTGCGGACGGGCGGGGACCTCGACCTCGGCGATCCCCAGTGCGGCGAGCAGGCCGATCTGCGGGGCGCGCAGGACGGTCCCGCTCTCGAGGGCGAGGTCGTCGGCGGTGATGTCGGACCCGGCCCGACGCACGGATGTGCCGGGGCCGACCGCGCGTCGGACGGAGACGGTGTCGGTGCCGCCGTCGGTGTACTCCACCTGCACGACGGCGTCGGCCCCATCGGGCATGGGGGCGCCCGTCATGATGCGGTGCGCCGTGCCGGGGGCCAGTGTCAGCTCGTCGGTCCGGCCGGCCGGGATGTCCTCGGCGACGGGCAGGCGTACCGGTGCGTCGTCGCAGGCGCCGGCGACGTCGCCGGCCCGTACCGCGTACCCGTCCATCGCGGAGTTGTCGAACCCGGGCAACGCGATCGGGGCGCGGATGTCGGCGACGGTGACACGCCCCGACGCCTCGCCGATCGGGATGCGCACGGCAGGGGGGACGGCGAGGAGCTCGGCGACGACCCGCGCGTGCTCCTCGACCGGACGGAGGGTCTCGCCGGGGCGCAGCGGGTGGTCGTGACCGCTCACGCCGAGGTGCCCGTCGCGGCGAGCCGACGCAGGAACAGGGCCTCCGACAGTGCGGTGCGCGCGATCTCGTCGGGATCCACGCTCTCGTCGCTGGCGTGGATGCGGCAGCGCGGCTCCTCGACGCCGAGCAGGGCGATCTCCGCGTCCGGTCGGATCTCCGACAACACGGTGCACAGCGGGATCGACCCGCCCTGTCCGGAGTGGACGACCGTCCGTCCGTATGCCTCCTCCATCGCCGCCGTCAGCGCCCGGTACCCGGGGCCCGTGGTGTCGGCGGAGAACGGCGCACCCGCCGCCTCGGGCTCGACCGTCACCCGGGCGTTCCACGGGATGTGTTCACGCAGATGGGCTTCCAGCGCCTCGCGGGCGGTGGTGGGGTCGATGCCGGGCGGCACCCGCAGGTTGAGCATCGCGGCGGCGTGCGGCGCGATCGCGGACGCGGCGTTCGTGGTCGACGGTGCGTCGATGCCGATCACCGTGACCGCGGGCCGCGCCCACACCATGTCGGCCGGCGGCGCGGACCCGACGAGATCGACACCGTCGAGAACGGTCGCGTCGGACCGGAAGGTGTCCGGGTCGTACGGGACGCCGTCGAACTCCCCGGTGGCGTCGAGTCCGTCGATGGTGGTGTTCCCGGCGGCGTCGCGCAGGCTGGCGAGACCGGCGACGAGCGCGGCGAGAGCATCGGGGGCGGCCCCGCCGAACTGCCCGGAGTGCACACGCGACCCGAGTGTCTCGACGGTGACCTTCACGTTGACGACGCCGCGGAGGCTGGTGGTCAGGGTCGGTGTGCCGATGGCGACGTTGCCCGTGTCGCAGACGAGGATCACGTCGGCGTCGAACAGGTCCGGCTGATCCCGCGCCAGCCGGTCGAGTCCCTCGCCGCCGGCCTCTTCCGATCCCTCGACGATGACGCGGACGCCGACCGGGAGGCCGGAGTCGCCGACCGCGCCGAGTGCCCGCAGCGCGGTCAGATGGGCGATGACGTTGCCCTTGCAGTCGGCGGCGCCGCGGCCATACCACCGGCCGTCGCGGTCGGTGAGCGTGAACGGCGGCGACGACCAGTCGGCCTCGTCGACGGGCTGGACGTCGTGGTGGGCGTACAGCAGGACGGTCGGGGAGCCGTCGGGTCCGGGGTGGTGGCCGATGACGGCGTGGCTCCCGTCGACGGTGCACAGCGTCGAACACGGCACCCCGGCCTCGGTGAACGCGTCGACGACCCACTGCGCCGCGTCGCTGCACGCCTGCTCGTGGCCGTCGGCGCCGTGGACCGACGGGAACGCGACCAGCTCGGCGAGATCGGTGCGGGCGCGATCCATCAGGTCGGCGACGACCGGGGCCAGTTCTGACGGGGCGGATGAGGTGGTGGCCGGGTCCGGCGTCGAGGACATGTCAGCCAGCATGCCAGTGGCAGGCGTGGTGCGACCGGTACAGGGGGCGACTAGATTCGCGTCATGACCGGGTTGCTGCTGGACATCGACGGGGTGCTCGTCACCTCGTGGCATCCGCTGCCCGGCGCGGTGGATGCGCTCGAGGCCCTCGAACGTCGTGGTCTGCCGCGGATGTTCCTGACCAACACCACGTCGAAGTCGCGGCAGCAGATCGCCGACGCTCTCACGTCCTGCGGTCTGCGGGTCGCCGCCGACGAGATCCTCTCCGCCGCGCGACTCACCGCGGAGTTCCTCGGCTCCGAGTACCCGGGCCGTCGCGTGTGGGTGATGAACAAGGGGCCGATCGCCGAGGACATGTCCGGTGTCGAGATCGTCGACGGACCCGACGCTGATCCCGAGGTGGTCGTACTCGGTGGGGCGGGACCGGGATTCACCCACGAGGCGATGTCGCGGGTGCTGCAGATGATGCTCGACGGCACGCCCGTCGTCGCGATGCACCGCTCGATGACGTGGTCGACCGACGACGGTGTCAAGATCGACACCGGTGTCTACCTCGAGGGTCTGGAGAAGGCTGCAGGACAGTCGATCCGGGCGATCGGGAAGCCGTCGCCCATCGGCTTCCGCGCCGCTGTCGACATGCTCGGGATGGAACCGACGTCGGTGGTCATGGTCGGCGACGACCTGCACAACGACGTGCTCGGCGCGCAGGCGTCGGCGCTGCGGGGTGTCCTGGTGCGGACGGGCAAGTACCGCGCCGAGGAACTCGATCGTGTCCTCGCCGACGAGTTCGGGCCTGTGCCCGACCATGTCATCGACTCGGTCGCGGATCTGCCGGACCTGATCGAGTCCCTCGACGCCTGAGGGCTCAGCCGCGTTCGGCCGCGGCCTTGATCTTGGTGAGCGTCTCGCGCATGCCCTCTTCCAGTTCGGCGTCGAACGACTCGGTCCCGCCCATCGCCAGGCCGATCAGTGTCGACGAGACCTTCGTGGTCCGGCCGTCCTTCGCCTCGCGGCGCTCGGTGAGCCGCACACCGCCGTCGATCGGGGTGATCTCGAACCCCCAGACCGTCCGGTTCTCGGTGATCCGGTAGGCGATCTGCTTGTTCGGTTCGAAGCGCACCACGGTGGCGGTGGTCGGCCACGCCAGCAGACCCCGCCTGTTGACGTTGATCGTCTTGGTGCCCAACCGGACCGACCCACCGCGCACGATCACCTTGCGGCACTGCGGACTCCACTCGCCCATGCGCCGCAGGTCGGACACGATGGACCACACCTTCTCCGGGGTGGCGGCGATCTCGGTCGAGTGCTCGAGCAGCGGGGCGGCCATGGTGACTCCTTCGTCGCGGGGGCGAAGTGAGTGTAACCGGCGGTACCCGGTATCCGGGACCGTCCCGGGTACCGCGCCCTAGATGAGCGTCAACATGTCGTGGTCGGCGACGGAGTCCGACAGCACGCGCAGGTGGTCGTCGGCGGTCCCGAGGGTGCGGGCGATCGCCGTCAGACGGCTGACGACGTGCCCCACCGGGTACTCGGCGGTGAGGCCGATGCCACCGTGGAGCTGGATGGCCTCCTGGCCGATCAGTCGGGCCGACGTGCAGATCTGCAGCTTCGCGCGCGAGGCCGTCGCGGGGTCGACGTCACCGTCGGCGAGCCGCATCGTCGCGTAGGTGCTGATGCTGCGGGCGAGCTCGAGCTCGACGTACATGTTCGCCGCGCGGTGGGTGAGCGCCTGGAACGTCTTCAGCGGCACACCGAACTGCTTGCGCGACTTCAGGTACTCCGTCGTCTGGTCGAGAGCCTGCTCCATGGCGCCGACGGCCTCGGCGCACAGCAGCGTCTGCGTGACGACCTCGGTCTCGGTGATCACGGCTGCGGCGTCGGCGACGGGGAGCGCGGTGGCCGCGGCGCCGTCGAAGGTGATCCGGGCGGCGCGACGCCGGTCGTGGGTCCGCAGCGCGGTCCGGGTGACGCCGGATGCGTCGGCGTCGACGACGAACAGCGCCGGAGCGCCGTCGAGTGTCGCGGTGACGACGAACTTCCCGGCGACATCGCCGGCTAGGACGGGCGTCTTGGTGCCCGTGATCGTGTGCCCGTCGCCCGACGCGGTCGCCGTCGTCGCGAGCGCCGAGGCCGGCCACCGGTCGCCGGGCTCGTCGTGCGCGTAGGCGAGGACGAGTTCGCCCGCGGCGAGCGCCCCGACGAGCTCCGCCCGCAACGCGTCGTCGGTGGTCGCGGCGACGGCGACACCGGGGGTGGCCATACCGGTGATGAACGGCTCCGGCGCGAGTGAGCGGCCGAATTCACCGGCGACGACGGCTGTCTCGGCGAAACCGGCACCGGCGCCGCCGTCGTCCTCGGAGAACGGCAGTCCGAGGATGCCGATCTCGGCGAGCGAGTTCCACACGCTCTCGCTCCAGCCGCGGTCGGTGGCGGCGACATCGCGCAACTTCTCGACGTCGTAGGCGCGGCCGAGCACCTCGCGGGCGGTGTCACGCAGGAGCGTCTGCTCCTCGGTCAGTTCGAAATCCATGGGGGAACGACCCTCTCGTGGGTTCGGTCGGAAATGACAGGTGGGTGGGTCGGTCAGAGACCGAGGATGCCGGAGGAGATGATCTGCCGCTGGACCTCCGACGACCCGCCGTAGATCGACACCTTGCGGGTGTTCAGATAGGTCGGCATGGCGAGGTGAGCCCATTCGGAGTCGTCGACCGCGGGGTCGAAGACGGTCAACGCGTCGTTGCCCGCGAGGTCGGTCATCAACTCGGTGACCTCCT
The DNA here is from genome assembly GCF_054332755.1 of Williamsia sp. SKLECPSW1. Classification (NCBI taxonomy): domain Bacteria; kingdom Bacillati; phylum Actinomycetota; class Actinomycetes; order Mycobacteriales; family Nocardiaceae; genus Williamsia; species Williamsia sp. SKLECPSW1. The sequence goes on from NZ_JBTGLI010000001.1 coordinate 2,321,921, forward strand.
GCGTGATCTCGCTGCCGCGCAGCTTCAGCACCGACGACGCCGGGTTCGGCTTGCCGCCCGTGTCCGACGCGACCACACGCAGCTGGGTGAGTTCCAGTGCCAGCAGCGCGTTCTCGAGTTCGACGAAGCGCGCGCGCATGTGCGGGTCGTCGAGAAGGGTCCCGGTCGGCGTGGTGATCGACGCGGCGAGTTCCTTGGCCCGCGCGAGGCGGATCTTGTTGTACGAGACCCGGGCGATGCCGCCACGCTCGTTCGAGAGGAGGAACTTGGCGTAGCTCCAGCCCTGGTTCTCCTCGCCGACGAGGTTCTCGACTGGGACCCGGACGTCGGTGAACCACACCTCGTTGACCTCGTGGCCGCCGTCGATGAGCTGGATGGGGCGACGCTCGATGCCCTCGGAGTTCATGTCGATGAGCAGGAAGCTGATGCCCGCCTGCTTCTTCGGGGCGTCGGGGTCGGTGCGCACGAGGCAGAAGATCCAGTCCGCGTACTGCGCCAGCGTGGTCCACGTCTTCTGGCCGTTGACGACGTAGTGGTCGCCGTCGCGGACGGCCTTGGTCTTCAGCGACGCGAGGTCGGAGCCGGCCTCGGGCTCGGAGAACCCCTGGCACCACCAGATGTCGAGGTTGGCCGTCGCGGGCAGGAAGCGGTCCTTGATCTCCTGCGACCCGAACTGCGCGATGACCGGCCCGACCATCGCCGCGTTGAACGCCAGCGGCTCGGGTACGGCGGCCAGGTTCAGCTGGTCCTGCCAGATGTGCCGCTGCACCGGCGTCCAGTCCTTGCCACCGGCCTCGACGGGCCAGTTCGGGACAGCGATGCCCTCCTCGTTGAGGATTCGTTGGCTGGTGATGATGTCGTCGGGGAAGTTCAGGGCGCCCTTCGCCGAGCGCTCCCGGATCTCCTTGGGGATCTTCGTGGTGAAGAACGTCCGCATCTCGTCGCGGAAAGCCGCCTCGTCGGGCGTGAGCTGCAGGTGCATACCTCCTTGATACTCCCGGGCGGCGTGCCCGGGAAGCACGACCCCGTCTCGGTGCGCGGTGCCGAGGTCGCAGGTCGGCAACGACGACGTGCCCGAACACGGGGTGCGGGGCGACCGGATGCGCTGAGATGTCCTGCAGGGGGGTGGGAGGAGAGATCTCGCGGTGTCCTTCATCCTCGGGTTCGCCCCCTGGATCCTGTTCTGGGTCCTGGTGGGCAACACCGGTTTCGTGGTGGCCGTCGTCTGCGCGACGGGTGTCGCCGTCCTCGCGCTCGCCGTCTCCCGCCGGCGGGACGGACGGTGGCGCTCCCTCGACGTGGGTACGGCGGTGGTGTTCGTCGTCCTCCTGGTCGTCGCGCTGAGCGTCGACGACGCGGTGCTCGAGCGCTGGCTGCAGCCGCTGGGCAACCTCGGGTTGTTCCTCGTCGCGCTCGTGGGGGTCCTCGTCGGGCGCCCGTTCGTACGCGAGTACGCATCCGACTCCGTCGACCCGGTGACCGCACGCACCGACGGGTTCCGCACCATCACCCTCGCGATGACCTGGATGTGGGTCGCCGCGTTCGCGGTGATGACCGCGGTGTCGTTCGTCCCGCCGATCGTCGACGGTGCGGCGACGATCCGCGACGCCGACCGGCCCCTGTCCGTCGTCTGCTACTGGGTGGTGCCGTTCGTCGTGCTCGGCGTCGCCGGCGCGGTGTCCGGTGCGTTCCCGCCGTGGTTCGAGAAGCAGTCCACTCGTGTCACGGCGCGGTCGGTGCCGGCCGTACCGCTCGGTGACAGGCCTGCGCCCCCACCCGACCTCGACGACGCCACGGTGGTCCTCCGGCTGCCCGTCGCCGGCCGCCACGACGAGCCGTTCGTCGTCGAGATCGACGGCGCGGACCCCGGCGGTCGACTCGAGCTCCTCTGCGCCGGAGAGGACATCGTCGGTCGACGGTGGACGTCCCGCGCCCGGTTCACGGTCGCCGACGACGGTCGCGTCGACACCTCGCGCGACGTCCCGGACGAGGGCGACTGGGATCGAGCCGATCCCGCGGCACCGATCTGGTCGATGCTCCCGACCCCGCTGGCCGGCGCCGTCGACGACCCCGGGGAGATGTTCGTCCCGCCCGCCGACGACTGGACCGTCACCGTCACCGTCCGCAGCGACGATCGGGACCTCGCCCGCCGCAGCGTCGCCCGCCGACACGGCGACAGCGACGTCTCCCTGAGCGAGGTGACCCTCGGTGGTCGAGCGGCTGTCGTCGCCCGCCCCGGCGGTGCGCGGCCGACCGGCGGATGGCCGACCGTGGTGTGTTTCGGCGGATCCGAAGGCGGCGTCGACTCGCAGCGGTCGACCGTCGCGATGCTCGCGTCGCACGGACATCTCGCGGTCGCCGTCTCCTGGGTCGACGAGCCGACGTCACCGACCGAGGCCACCATCACCGGCATCCCGCTCGAACGGTTCACCCGGGCGCTCACCGAGGCCTGCGCCCTCGAGGACGCGGACCCGCTCCACGTCGTCGCGGTCGGCACCTCCCGTGGGGCCGAGGGTCTGCTCGCAGCCGTGGGTCTCGCGGGGGAGGCGTTGCGTGAGACGGTCCTGAGCGGTCTCGTGCTCATCAGCCCGTCGTCGGTCAGCTGGCAGGCGGTGGGACCCGACGGGGAGGTCCCGGACACGCCGTCGTGGACGTGGTCGGGTGCCCCCGTGCCCTGGGCGGCGGTCCCCACCGGGCGCCTGATGCCGCAGCTCGTCCGCGAGGCGGCGAGCGTCGGCCGCGACATCGCGCACGGGCGACCCAGCCTGCTGCGGCTGTGGCCTGCGTACGCGGCCGGTCTGGACGCCGCGCCGACGTCGGCGTCTCCCGACGGTCCCCGGCTCGGCGTCGAGGTGCCGGTGCCGATGCTGTGCATCGTCGGGGCGGACGACGCACTGTGGCCGTCGGCGCGGATGGCGTACTCGATGGTCCGCGAGGACGTCGACCGACTCGTCGTGCTCCCCGGTGCCGGTCATCTCGTCCGCCCCGCGGAGATCCCGACGGCCGCGCCGTGGACCGGCGGGATCGCGTTCGGCGGTGACCGCGTGGGTCAGGCGCTCGGTCAGCGCGCCGCACGCGAGGCGCTCCTGGACTTCCTCGGTCAGATCACCGACTGAGCAGGGGTCACGCGGCGCACTCGCGCATCTCGGCCTCGAGCTGTTCGACGGACTCGTCGGGCCCGGGACGTCGGCCGACCACCACGGCTGCACCCGCGGCGATCGCGACCAGCGCGACGATGAACAGCGCGTACCCGACCGCGGTCGGGGTCAGTCCGACGTGGGTGGTGATCAGCCCGGCGACGACGGCCGGGACGCTGAACGCGGTGTAGCTCAGGGCGAACACCGCGGCGAACACCCGGCCGCGGTCACCGGCCGCCGCCGTCGTGGCCATCGTCGTGATGACCCCCAGCAGCGTGGTTCCGAACCCGATCCCCGCGACGACCGACCCGACGATGTACAGCGGCGCGGAGGCGAGCAGCGTGGCCGCCATCGTCACCAGCACGCCACCACCCAGTGCGCCGTAACCGACGGTCAGAGCCAGCCGCGACGGCAGTCGGGTCCCGAGCGCCGCAGCGGTGGCGGCGCTGCCGAAGAAGGAGAACAGGACCGCACCGGCCGCCGCGTGATTGGTGACGCCCAGGACCTTCGCCGCGATCGACGATCCCAGCGACAGGTAGAGCCCGCCGAGGGCCCACGTCGCCGCCATCGCGGGGGCCGCGGCGAGGAAGGCGCCGCGGACCTCACCCGGCACCGACATCGACGGGGCGAGCGTCGTCGCGATGTGCCGACGCGATTCGAAGCCGTGCATCGGGGACGTCTCGGGGAGGAACGCCACCGCGATCAACAGCAGCGTCAGCGCCGTCCCGACGACCACGTAGACGAGTTCGCGCGGGAAGGGTGCGTACTGGACCAGGACGCCCGCGAGCACCGAACCGATCGCCAGTCCCAGCGGCGGGGTCGCGGTGCTGACCATCGACCCGACATGCGGTGTGGGTGCGAGGTCGACGAGGGCTGCGCTCGCGGTACCGGTGAGGGCGCCGGTCGCCAGGCCCTGCAGGACGCGGGCGGTCAGCAGCATGCCGGTGCCGTCGGCCTCGACGAACACGACCATCGCCACGACCAGAAGGACGATCGACGCGGCGAGCACCGGCCGTCGACCGATGTGGTCGGAGACGGATCCGACGGTGAGGAGCGTGCCCACCAACGCGATGACGTACACGGCGAACACCACGGTCAGCGTGAACGCGGAGAACCCGAAGACCTGCTGGTAGACGGGGTAGAGCGGTGAGGGTGCCGCCGACGACAGCAGGACTGTCGCCGTGGTGACGGCGACCAGCCAGAACGCGACGGGCTGGGGCAGACGGGGCATCTCGACCTCCGGGTCTCGCTAAAGCAATGTCGTTTGCTTTTCGCTGACGGTAGCCGAGATGTGGGCTTAACGCCAAGTCGTTTGCAATAATGGTCGCATGTCCACGTCGAACCGTCGAACCGTGCGCCGCCCCGGCGGGCGTAGCGCGCGCGTGCAGGCCGCGGTCTACGCCGCTGTCGGCGAACTCGTCAGCGAGGGCCACCGCGACTCGGTGACCGTCCCGCAGGTCGCCGAGCGCGCAGGCGTCAACCCGACGAGCGTCTACCGCCGGTGGGGATCGATCGAGGCACTGCTCTCAGAGGTGGCGGTCGCCGCACTCACCGACGACGAGCCCCTCCCGGACACCGGCAGCGTCGTCGGTGACCTCCGCGAGTGGGCGTCGATCATCGCCGCCGACATCACCCGCCCGCAGCGCATCGTCTACCTCCGCGCGATGGTCGGCGCGCGAGTCGGCACGCCGGGCAACTGCCCCTGCTGGAACGTCCGGATGCAGCAGGCGGACGAGATGCTGACCCGTGCGGCCGACCGTGGCGAGTCCGTCCCGACGGTCGCGCAGGTCCTCGAGCACGTCATCGCCCCGCTCTACCACCACGTCGTGTTCGGGCTGCCCGTCGACGACGACTACGCGCACCACCTCGTCGACGACGTCCTGGCCATGAGCGCTCGGGTGCCCGCATCTCGCTGAGCCGTCACTGGCGGACCGGGTGCCTGCTCAGGATCGACACGCGGTTGAAGGCGTTGATGGCGATGGCCACCCACACCACGGCCGACACCTGATCGTCGTTCAGTACGGCGCGCGCGTGCCCGTACTCGCGTTCCTGGGTGTCGTGATCGGGCAGCGTCGTGACCACCTCGGCGAGACGCAACGCAGCCCGCTCGACGTCGTCGAAGAGCTCGGTGTCCCGCCAGGCGGGGAGCGTCGCGAGACGGTTCGACGTCTCGCCCGCGGCGATCGCGCGCCGGGTGTGCAGATCGAGGCAGAACGCACAACCGTTGATCTGCGACACCCGCACGTTGATCAGTTCGACGAGGACACGGGGGATGGCGGCGTCGCGGCTCGCGTCGGACACCGCGGCGGCCGCCTCACCGAACGCGCGGTAGACCGCCGGCGACTGCTTGTCGATGTAGACGTGGGGCTCCGACACAGGGGTCCTCTCTCACCTCGCGACCGTAAACTCGGTGCACGAACGCACCCTAGAGGGCAGAGGTCATGAGCAATCTGGAGATCGACCCCGTCGTGGAGGACTGCGTACCCGGCCCGCCGGTCGCGGTCGAGGTGATCACCGCACGCGAGGTCCCGCTCGGCGGTCCGCGGGCGATGGCGGTGCGACGCACCCTGCCCCAGCGTCGACGGTCGCTGATCGGCGCGTGGTGCTTCATCGACCACTACGGACCCGACGACGTCTCCGCCACCGGCGGCATGGACGTCGCGCCGCATCCGCACACCGGTCTCGCGACGGTCAGCTGGTTGTTCTCCGGCGAGATCGAGCACCGCGACTCCGACGGCGTCCACGCGATGGTCCGTCCCGGCGAGATCAACCTCATGTCGGCGGGCGCGGGGATCAGCCACTCCGAGGTGTCGACACCCGACACGACCGTCCTGCACGGCGCGCAGCTGTGGCTGGCCCTGCCGGAATCCGACCGCCACGCCGCGCGGCAGTTCCACCACCACGCGCCCGAGGCCGTCGACGTCGATGGCGGGTCGGTGCGGGTGTTCCTCGGCTCAGCGGCCGGTTCCACGTCGCCCGTCCCGACGGCGACGCCGCTGCTCGGTGCAGAACTCGTCGTCGACCCCGGGGCGACCGTGGTCCTCGACGTCGACCCAACCTTCGAACACGGCGTGCTGGTCGACGCGGGCGCGATCGCCGTCGACGGTGAGCCGCTCGAGCGGGCGGAACTCGGCTACGTCGGTGTGGGTGCCGATCGGATCTCCATCGCCAACACCGGCGACGACGCCGGCCGCGTCCTCGTCCTCGGCGGCGAGCCGTTCGGGGAGGAGATCGTCATGTGGTGGAACTTCGTCGGCCGGACCCACGACGAGATCGCCGCGTACCGCGCGGAATGGGAGGCCGGGGCCGATCGCTTCGGCTCGGTCGAGGGCTACGTCGGCCCGCGACCACGTATCCCGGCCCCGACGCTCCCGACCACCACGTTGCGCCCGCGTCGCAACCCCGACCCGCGCGCCCGACCGCGAGGAGAGATCTGATGACGGTCGACAAGACCGGCGTCGAGGTCGTCGTCGCCGACGCCCCCGACCGGCAGCGGTTCGAGATCGCGATCGAGGGCACCGTCGTCGGGTCCGCCCACTACCGCGACCACGCGGGTCGGCGCATCTTCTTCCACACCGAGGTCGACGAGGCGTACGGCGGTCGCGGACTCGGCACCATCCTGGTCCGTGAGTCGCTGGACGCGATGCGTGCCGCGGCTATACGGGTCGTCCCGGTGTGCCCGCTGTTCGCGGCATTCGTCGACAAGCACCAGGACTACGCCGACATCGTCGACAAGCCGACCCGCGACGATCGCGCATTTCTCCGCGAGCACGCCGGCTGAGCGTCGAAACTCTGCACTGAGCGGTGCGCGATGGACGCATGGTCGATGGTGTGCGCCTGCGCGCAGAGTTTCGTCACCGTCACGCCGCGCCCGCGGGCCGTCCGCGATGTGCCCGCCGACGGATGAGGTCGAGGATCGCCGCCTCGCACGCGGGCCAGTCGTGGACGACCTGGTGATAGCTGAGCCGCAGGACGACGTACCCGAGCTGCACGAGGCGCCGGTCACGGGCCCGGTCGGCCTCGTACCGTTCGACACCCGTGTGGTGCGCGTGGCTGTCGACCTCGATGACGAGCCTGTCGCCGACGAGGAGGTCGACGGACCCCACGCCGGGCACCGGATGCTGTGTCGTCACCGCGATGTTCATCGAACGCAGGCGTAGTCGCACCATCGTCTCCGTGCCCGACTGCGCCTGCGCGTCGCATCGCGCGAGGAGTTCCCGCACTCGTCGCGGGGCGTGGACGAGTGCCGTCTCCACCTCGTCGACGGTGGCGAGCCTCCCGTTCAGCACGGAGTCGACCACGACGATCAGGCCCTCGGCGTCCAGGCAGCGGACCGAGTAGCGCAGGGCGGTCAGCAGGTCGTCGACAGCGCTGTCCGGGCGGGGTGCAGGACCGTGCAGTCGGCATCCTCCGCGTACCGACCTCCCGCGGTTCTCGGCTCGCACATGCACCTTGCGCTGGTGCTCGGGTACCCAGACCCCGTGTCGGCGCAGAGCGGGAAGGCAGGTCAGGACCCCGCCCGCGGTGACGGCTTGTCGGATCAGGGGATCGGCGATCGTGGTCGCGAACCAGCCGCGTCGGAGCCGTTCGAGTGTTCCCGCCCTGACGGCCCGGGCGACGTCGGCGTCGGTGAATCCGGTGCCCGCGAGCTGCGATCGCGACAGCACGCCGCCGTTCTGTCGGGCGAGGGCGATCGCGTCGTGCACCCGCCGATGGTCGTCGAGGAACCGGTCCCACACCAGAGTGCCGAGTCCGGCCTGTGGACAACCTCGGTCCGACCCCCGTGACCTTGCACTCACCAGGGTCGAGTGCTAGAAATGCGGTTGGCACTCGCGGACCGTGAGTGCCAGGTCGGGACGGTGAGAGCGGGTCCTGCTGATACCCGGTCGTCCGTCGCGGGCACCGAGTCCGGCCAACGAACTTCAGTGTCACCCCCTATCGGAGGATCACTTCGCATGGCCAAGCAAATCGCGTTCGACGAAGAGGCCCGTCGCGGCCTCGAGCGGGGCCTCAACAGCCTCGCCGACGCCGTCAAGGTGACGTTGGGACCCAAGGGTCGCAACGTCGTCCTGGAGAAGAAGTGGGGCGCCCCCACCATCACCAACGACGGTGTGTCCATCGCCAAGGAGATCGAGCTCGAGGATCCCTACGAGAAGATCGGTGCCGAGCTCGTCAAGGAGGTCGCCAAGAAGACCGACGACGTCGCAGGCGACGGCACCACCACCGCCACCGTTCTCGCCCAGGCGCTCGTGCGTGAGGGTCTGCGCAACGTCGCGGCCGGCGCCAACCCCCTCGGCCTGAAGCGCGGCATCGAGAAGGCCGTCGAGGCCGTCACCGAGTCGCTGCTGAAGAGCGCCCGTGAGGTCGAGACCAAGGAGCAGATCGCGCAGACCGCGGGCATCTCCGCGGGCGACCCGTCCATCGGCGAGCTCATCGCCGAGGCCATGGACAAGGTCGGCAAGGAAGGCGTGATCACGGTCGAGGAGGCTCAGACCTTCGGCCTGCAGCTCGAGCTCACCGAGGGCATGCGCTTCGACAAGGGCTACATCTCGGGCTACTTCGTGACCGACGCCGATCGTCAGGAAGCGGTCCTCGAGGACCCCTACATCCTGCTCGTCTCGGGCAAGGTCTCGACGGTCAAGGACCTGCTCCCGCTGCTGGAGAAGGTCATCCAGGCCGGCAAGCCGCTGCTCATCATCGCCGAGGACGTCGAGGGCGAGGCCCTGTCGACCCTGGTCGTGAACAAGATCCGTGGCACCTTCAAGTCCGTCGCCGTCAAGGCCCCGGGCTTCGGTGACCGCCGCAAGGCCATGCTGGCCGACATCGCCATCCTCACCGGTGGCGAGGTCATCAGCGAAGAGGTCGGCCTCTCGCTCGAGGGCGCCGGCATCGAGCTGCTCGGCACCGCGCGCAAGGTCGTCGTCACCAAGGACGAGACCACCATCGTCGAGGGCGCCGGTGACTCCGACGCGATCGCCGGTCGTGTGGCCCAGATCCGTGGCGAGATCGAGAACAGCGACTCCGACTACGACCGCGAGAAGCTGCAGGAGCGCCTGGCCAAGCTGGCCGGTGGCGTCGCCGTCATCAAGGCCGGCGCCGCGACCGAGGTCGAGCTCAAGGAGCGCAAGCACCGCATCGAGGACGCCGTCCGCAACGCCAAGGCTGCGGTCGAGGAGGGCATCGTCGCCGGCGGTGGCGTCGCCCTGCTGCAGTCCGAGGCTGCCATCGACGGCCTGTCGCTCACGGGTGACGAGGCCACCGGTGCCAACATCGTGCGCGTCGCGCTCGAGGCCCCGGCCAAGCAGATCGCGTTCAACGCCGGCCTCGAGCCCGGCGTCGTCGCCGACAAGGTCCGCAACAGCCCGCTGGGCACCGGCCTCAACGCCGGCACCGGCGAGTACGAGGACCTGCTGGCCGCCGGCATCAACGACCCGGTGAAGGTCACCCGCTCGGCGCTGCAGAACGCAGCCTCGATCGCGGCCCTGTTCCTCACCACCGAGGCCGTCGTCGCCGACAAGCCGGAGAAGAACCCGGCCCCGGCCATGCCGGGCGGCGACGAGATGGGCGGGATGGGCTTCTGAGCCCCTCCGTCTGACTCACCAGACAACCGGAGGCCGGTCACCGTTCGCGGTGGCCGGCCTCCGGCGTTTCTGCCTTCCGGCGACCGTTCCTGTCATCCGCGACCGTTGCGCCGGTCGCGGGAGGCGGAACCGATCGCGTGAACAGTGGCCGGGCCCTGTCGCTACCGTGGAGCGATGCAGGTGCTGCGTACGTTCGGCCGGATTCACACCACCGATCTCGATGTCGCACTGGCGGTTCGGCACAGTGCGGGACTCGACGACTCTCGGGCACGGCGATTCGCGATCCCCGCCCGCGGACTGGAGGTGGTCGTCACCGACGACGCGGTGATCGTCGCCGGCGACGACTCAGCGCTCGCCGCGATCGCCGCCACACAGACGACGTGGCTCGTCGACAACCTCGACGGCGCGCTCACCGAGTTGGCTCCGTACACCGCCGCGGTCGTCGCGCCGCCTGCCGACGTACCGACAGGCCGCAACGCGACCGTCGTGCTGGGGGACGTGCAGACCGAACTGGTCCAGTGGGACTGAGGCCCGCCCTCAGCCGCGGTCGGTCTTGCCCTGGAGGCGGTCGATCTCGGCGGAGGCCTCGGCCTTGGTGAGGTCGGCCGAGAGCGTCTCGCCCGCGTCGCGGGCGAGGGTGTCCAAGTAGCTCTTCTGCGCGCCGGTCATCGGCTCGTCGCCGGTGACCCACTCCTGGGGGTCCTTCTCCGTGGTGTTCCCTGCGTCGGCACCGAGGACCTCGCCGGTCTCCGGGGTCGAACGTGAGTTCGATTCGGTCATCACCCGACCGTACGCCCGATTCGATGCGCCGTCGACCGGCTGCCCCCGATACGGTGAGCGCCGTGACCTCGCGCCGAACACGTGCCGCCGTCCTCGCCCCGCTTCTCGCCGCCGTCGCGGCGATGCTCGTCCCGGCCGGCGCCGCACAGGCCTCGCCGACGTGGGGGCCGTGCCCTGCCGTGCACGGCGCGTCGAAGGACACGGTGTGCACCACGATCCGTGTCCCCGTCGACTACGCCCGACCGTCCGCGGGCAGTGTCGACGTGCTCGTGTCCAAGCTGCCCGCGCGTGGTGAGCGGCGGGGAGTGCTGCTGGGCAACCCCGGTGGGCCCGGCGGCGACGCGATCGGGATGTTCACCCTGCTGCAGGCCCCCGCCGCCGTCCGTGACTCCTATGACCTGGTCGCCGTGCAGCCGCGCGGGTTGATCGGCGCCGGAGCGCTCGACTGCGCACCGCCGTCCCCGTCGGACCCGGCGTCGTATCTGTTCGCGGCGGGCGCGCTGCGGGCCTCGTGCGAGAAGAAGTCGTCCCCGGCCTACATCCGCTCGATCACCACCGCGAACACTGCCCGCGACATCGACTCCGCGCGTGCACAACTCGGGCTCGGCAACCGTGTGAACCTGCTCGGGATCTCCTACGGCACGACGCTGATGTCGACGTATGCGACGCTCTTCCCGCAGCACACCGACCGCCTGATCCTCGACTCGGCGGTCGATCCCCGACTCGAGTGGAACACCCTGCTCACGGCGCAGACGCCGGGGTACCGGGCCCGTATCACCGACCTGTTCACCTGGATCGCGGCGCACGACTCGATCTACCGACTCGGAGCGACACCGCTGGCCGTCTACCGCACCTGGAGCGCGAAGGTGACGGCAGAGGCGGGTGTCCCGCCGTCGCTGAGCCCGCCGCCGGCCCGTGTCGGCGACGTACCGCCGGGGCTGCGCGCGCAGGCGCAGGCCTACATCACCGGTCAGGACCTCACCGGTCCCGCGCGGGCGCGGTTCGAGAACCTGCTCGCGAGCCTCGTCACCGGAAAGCGGCAGTCGGCGTCAACCCTGTTGTCGCTCACCAGGATCGGCGCGCCCGACCGCAACTCCTGGCCGCTCATCGCCCAGCGGATCGTCGCCGCGCCCCAGGCGCCGCGGACGCCGTCGCCCGAGGACCGGCGCGTCGCACTGAACTCCGTGGCGATGCAGAACACGCTGTTCTGCAACGAGAACGCCGTTCCTGCCGACCTGGGCCTCGTCCCGGCGTCGTTGGCGGACCAGCTTCTCGTCTCGGACCCGGTGGCCGGCCCGGGCCTGCTGTTCGAGTCGGGTCTCTACTGTTCGGGGGTCACGCCCTCCGCGCGTCCGGTTGCCGTCTCGGGTGCGCGACTGCGCGTGCGCCCGTTGCAGATACAGGCGCTCGGCGATCCGCAGACGCCGTACCGACCGGGCCTGGAACTCCGGGCGCGGATGGGTGCCCACCTGATCACCGTCGGGGGCGGCGATCACGCCCAGTTCGGTCGCGCCAACCCCGTCGTCGACGACGCCATCGTGGAGTACCTCCGCACCGGTCGCACCGACGTCACCCGAGCGCCACAGGCCCCGATCACCACCTCGTTGCGGTGACGACGGAACCCATCGCCGTCGCCGTGTGATCCGACATCGCCTGTCCCTGGTGCCATCTCGGCACGCGTCGGCTCGAGGCCGCGCTCGCGCACGGAACATCCACCGCCGCGGTGGTCGCCGACATCGAGCAGGCGGTCCCCCCGGCCGTCACGACTCGATCATCTGGTCGCGTAACCGCGGACGAGGACCTCGGCCATCGCCGCCGCGTACCGCTCGGGGTCGACCTCGGGGTGGTGGCGGAGGTAGCCGAGCATGGCGTCGATCGCGCCCTGGTACGTCACCGCCATGACCCGGGTGTCCGCCTTCGCCAGCGATCCCTCGGCGATCCCGCGTGCGAACAGCGACTCCTGCAGGCGGTAACCGTCCTCGTAGTCGTCCACCGACAGCCGCAGATCGCCGTCGACGGTGTGCAGGTTGTTCGCGATCTGGTCGAGCGCGCGCAACTCGGCGGCGTGTGTGCGGGTCAGCGAGGCCATGTGGCGCACCGCCTGTCGGATGACGTCGGGCGCGGGCTGCTGCAGGTCGAGCCGCTGCACCACCTCGTCCCGTAGCCGGGTCGCGACGTGGATCGCGGTGCGGTACATCAGGTCGTCACGGTCGTCGAAATAGCGCCAGACGAGGCCCTTCGCGACGTCCGCCGTAGCGGCGATCGCGGTGGCGGAGGCGGCCGTGTACCCGCGATCGGCGATCACGGTGACGGCCGCCGCCATGATCTGCTCACGACGCTCGTCTGCGCTCAGACGCACGCGAACGCGGACCGGTGCGTCGACGTCAGGACGCGACGCCATCTCCCGCGGCCGACCGGATGGGCTCATGCCCGCCATTGTTCTCCGCGAGCGCGATGGTCACGACGAGGCCCACCGAGGCGAGCATCACGAGCGCGATCACCACCATCTCGACCCGCATCCAGGCGGGGACGAAGCCGGGGATCGACGCCTCGACGGCGTTCACCGCGACGAGCACGCCCGAGATGATCCCGACCGCCCGCAACGCCCGTCGGTTCCCCGCCCGGATGCCCGGGAGTCGCAGCGGGAGAACGAGGGCGAACACCGCGACGACCGCGGCGTGCACCCAGGCGTCGGGCGTGGCGTGCCGCGGTGCGGTGGACTGCACGATCGCCAGGGCCACGACCGTCCCGACCGCGATCGTCGAATACGCGAGGACCACCCGCCGAAGCCAGAGATGCGCCGACGAGGTGACGTTGCTGTTGACCATGTGGGCATTATTAATGACTGGTCGGTCAACAGACAAGGTCCCGGCGCGACTAGATTCGAGACATGACCACAGCACTGCTGATCGTCGACGTGCAGAACGACTTCACCGAGGGCGGCGCACTGGGCGTGGTCGGTGGGTCGGCGGTCGCCGAGGGCGTCACCGACCTTCTGACGTCGCATCGTGACGACTACGCGCTCGTCGTGGCATCCCGCGACTGGCACGACGCCGACTCCGACAACGGCGGGCACTTTGCGCTCGACGGCGAGCCGAACTACACCACGACGTGGCCGATCCACTGTGTCGCCGGAACGCCGGGCGCCGAGTACCACCCGGCGTTCGACACGTCCTCGGTCGACGTCGAGATCTACAAGGGGCGCGGCGAACCCGCCTACTCGGCGTTCGAGGGCGCGACCGCCGACGGCGTGGCCCTCGCGGACATCCTCCGCGACAACGGCATCGGGAGCGTCGAGGTGGTCGGACTCGCCACCGATCACTGCGTGCGGGCCTCGGCACTCGACGCGATCGGCGCGGGGGTCACCGTCCGTGTGCGACGCGATCTCGTCGCCGGGGTGTCAGCGGACACCAGCGCCGCGGCCTTGCGTGAGATGGCCGACGCGGGTGCGCGGATCGATTGAGCGTCAGCCGATCTCCGCGACGACGAACACCCGACGGAACGGGAACCACGTCCTGCCCGGGGCGTGTTCCGGGTACGCCGTCCGCAGGATCGGCGCGAGGTCCGCGCGGAACGCGTCCCAGCCCGCGTCGTCGAGGACGTCGCGCACCGGCGTGAGCGCGGTACCCGTGACCCACTCGAGCACGGCGTCGGGCCCCTCGAGTTCCTGGAGGTACGTCGTCTCCCACGCGTCGACGCGTGCGCCGGCCTGTCGGAGGATGTCCGCGTAGCCGACGGGGTCCTCCACCGTCTCGCCGCCGCGCAGTTCGAGCCCGTCGAGACGGCCCCGCCATGCCGCCGACGCGGCGAGCTCGCGGATCGCCCGGTGCGACGGTGCCTCGAAGTTGCCGGGCACCTGGAACGCCAGCCACGACCCCGGCTCCAGCGCGGCGACCCAGCGCCGCAGCAGGTCCCGGTGCTCGGGGATCCACTGCAGTGTCGCGTTCGAGACGATCACGTCGACATCCGGCCCGGGGGTCCACTCGGCGACGTCGACCACGTGGGCGTCGAGTCCGCGGTCGCGGGCCGCGGCGACCATCTCCGGTGAGGAGTCCACCGCGACGATCCGGGTGTCCGGCCAGCGGTCGCGAAGGCCGACGGTGAGGTTCCCCGGACCGCACCCGAGATCGGCCACGACGCGCGGTGCCGTGGCGCCGATCCGGGTGATCAGCTCGCCGTAGGGGCGGCCGCGGTGATCGGCGAAGGTGAGGTACTGGGCGGGGTCCCACATCGGTGTCTCCTCGGGGCGCATCTGAACAGTACGCGCGTACTGCTAGTAAACAGTATGCGCGTACTGTGAGGCGCTCACAAGGGTCACACAGCGATCGGCGTGATGGAGGCGCGGGCGCGCACGTCCCCGTCGACGGTCAGCCAGACGAGCAGCCCTGCGCCGGTCTCGTGGTCGAACTCCTCGCTGACGATGTGCACGGTCTCGCCGTAGGTGATCGGCTTGTCGTACTCGATGACCAGGCGATACGGGTTCTCCACCAGTGACCCGGCCTGCGGGAAGACCTCGCGCAGCGCCTGCAGGTAGATCGAGTTGTTGACGTGGTCGAGGCGATCGGTGTCGGCGTGACGCAGGGCGAACACTGGTCCGTCGTCGGACTCCGGGAGCGTCGTCAGCCACGGCTTCCACCGCAGGCGACGTTCGTCGGTGGTGGTCGCGAGCATCTCGAAGAAGCGGTCCTCCATCCGACCCGGCGACTTCGTCTCCATGTTCATGTTGATCCAGAAGCCCTCGGTCTCGATCAGACCGCCCGGCGCCCCGTCGACGCCGTCGCCGGTGATGCGCACCCGCATCGAGCACCACCGCGGCGAGATGCCGGCACACCAGCGCGACAGCTGCACGGTGTCCGGCCAGGCGATGGGCCGGATCACGTCGATCACGGTCCGTCGGACGATCCAGAACTTGTGCGCCTCGAACGCACCGGCGTCGACGAGGTGCTGGGCGCCCGCCTCCTGCAGGTAGCGGGCCACCCCGTCGACGCTGAGGCGTTCGTACTGGTCGATGTCGGCGCTGGACAGCGGCCAGGAGGTGTGGAAGACGTAGCCCTCGGAGGGCAGGTCGACGAGACGATCGGTGAGAGGCATCGCCGCTCAGTCTGGCAAGTGCGTGATCGACGCGTGGGATCGGGACTCGCCGTCCACCGAGATCCAGATCAGCACCCCCGACTCGATCGGCGCGGTGGTGATGTGGACCTCCTCGCCGACCATGATCGGGGTGTCGAACTCGACCACGAGGCGGTGCGGTCCGGCGACGAGTTCGTCGACCTCCGGATAGACCTCGGCCACCATCTGCCAGTAGATGGCGTTGGTGACGTGCCCGAAGCGATCGGTGTCGGTGCGTCGGATCTGGAACGTGCGGTCGGACTCGGGCGGCATCGGCTCCCGGATCGACGGTTTCCAGCGCAGACGGGTGTCGTCGGCGGTGGTCGAGAGCCGTTCGACGACGTGATCGCTCATCCGGCCGATGCCGCGTGTCTCGATGTTGATGTTGATCCAGAAGCCGACCGTCTCGACGAGCCCGCCGTTCTCACCCTCGATGCGCACCCGCATGTCGCACCAGCGGTTGGACAGCGCCGAGCACCACCGGGACACGGTGACGGTGTTCGGCCACGACACCGGTTCGATCATGTCGATGACGGTGCGACGCGCGATCCAGAACTGATGGTCGGCGAGGGCCTCACCGTCGGCGAGATGCAGTGCGCCGGCCTCCTGCAGGTACCGGGCGACGGCATCGGTGCCGAGCACCTCGCTCTCGTTCATGTCGCTGGTACGGACCGGCCACTGTGTGGTGAACACGTACCCGTGGTCGGGCATGGGTTGGAGCGGCTCGGTGAGCGGCATGGATCTCCCGGTGGATGGGCGGGGACACGTCCGCCGAACGTACCTGTCGGGCGGTCAGGGCAGGAGGACGAACTTGCCGATCGGGTGCGACCGCTGCAGTTCCAAGTGCGCGGTTGTGACGTCGGTGAGCGGGAAGGTCCGCGCGATCGGGTTCCGGATCCGCCCGTCGGCCGCGAGCTCGAGAAGGTCGGATCGGGCTGCGTCGCGGCGGCGTGCGCTGTCCGGGTCCCCGCCGCCGATCGAGGGGAAGCCGTCGGACTGTGCGCGTGCGAAGGCCGCGATGGTGACGATCCGCTCCCGGTCGTCGACCAGGGCCAATGACACGTCGACGGCCTCGTCGGTACCGACGGCGTCGTAGGCGGCGGTGATCCTGTCCGGAGCGAGACCGCGGACCCGGTCGAGCAGGCCGTCGCCGTAGGCGACCGGTTCGGCTCCCAGGTCGCGGAGGAAGTCGTGGTTCTCCGGGCGGGCGGTGCCGATGACCCGCGCACCGGCGATCCGTGCCAACTGGACCACGAGCAGGCCGACCGCCCCGCTCGCCCCGTGGACGAGGAGGGTGTCGTCGGGCGTGATCCCGACGACCTCGAGTCCGTCGTGTGCGGTGGTGCCGGTGAGAAGGAGTCCGGCGGCGACCTCCCAGGACAGGCCGGCCGGTTTCGGGACGACGGCCGACGCGGGCTGCACGCTGCGGGACGCGTACGTCCCCACGCCGCGGAACACGACGACCTCGTCGCCGACCGCGAGCGGACCCGCCGGTCCGGTGGTGTCCTGGCCGATCGCGACGATCACGCCCGACCCCTCGTTCCCGATCCGCCGGGGCAGTGTCGACTCGTCGGCACCCATGGCGCCGCTGTACGTCTTGTACTCGACGGGGTTCACCCCGACGGCGTGGAAGTCGACGACGACCTCACCCGGCCCGGGGTCGGGGACGTCGATGTCGCGGATCTCGAGGACCTCGGGGCCGCCGAAGGCGGTGGCGACGACGGTTGCGCTCATGTCTGCTCCGAACGCGCGGGCGGCGCGGGAGAATTCCGCGACGCCACGCACGGGTGCGATGTCGGTGGTGCGCGAGTGGCTACCGGGACATCGGGGGCGGTAGTAGATTGCACAACCATGCCGGGCCGGGATGGGGAGTACGCATGACCCCGGTGTACCGCGCTGCCCTCGGGAGCGACTTCGCCGACCTCCACCCGAACATCCAATGGCGCTACGGCGTGGACTCGACGTCCGGTGTCGCCCAGGTGACCAGCGGGATCGTCGAGTCGGTCTACTGCACCTCGAAGCTGACGCCGCCGGTGCTGCGCATGTTCCGCAGGCGCAACGTCATGCCGACGACGACGAGCCGGCTGGTCCCGTTCTTCATGGACAACTACTGCTACCGCGACGAGCGGGGGCGCGAGAACCTCGCGGTGATCCGCCGTTTCGCCTACTCCAACGGTGAGCAGCGGCTGCACTCGTTGCTCGTCAACGGGTCGAACGGTCTCGTCGACTACTTCGGGGACGGCCCCGACATGCTCATCCCGCTCACCCCCCGCGTCGGTCCGGGCGGCTCACTCGTCCTCGAGAGCGACCCGATGCAGATGCTCAGCCGCGGGATGAAGCTGGGGATGCGCGGCCTGTTCTCCACGTCGATGCGGTACGTGGAGGAGTGGGACGAGGAGGAACAGCGCTTCCACCTCGACGCGACGGTCCGCAACGTGACCCTCGGCGAGATCATGCACTTCCGGGGATGGTTCACCGCGTCCGACCAACCGTGCACCATCCACGACATCCCCGACGAGGCCTGGCCGCTGCGTCTGGAGGACCGCGAGTAGACGCCGACCGCGGGCCGGGCCATTCGGTGCGGGCGTACCCGTCGGTCGGGGTAACTTTGCGCCATGGCTGTCCACGGAACCACCGACTTCGACATCGACGCGCCGGCCTCGACGATCATGGAGATCCTCCTCGACGTGGAGTCCCTGCCGGACTGGTCGGGTCCCCACAAGAGCGCCGAGATCCTGGAGACCGACGACGAGGGTCGACCGAAGAAGGTCAAGCTCCAGGTGAGCATGTCGGGTGTCACCGACAACGAGGTGCTCGAGTACTCCTGGACCGACACCAGCTGCTCGTGGCAGCTGGTGGAGAGCGATCAGCTCAAGTCGCAGAAGGGCACCTACACGGTGACCGAGAAGTCCGCCGACACTTGCCATGTCGACTTCGAGCTCGAGGTCGATCTCAAGATCAAGCTCCCCGGTCTGGTGGTGAAGCAGGGGCAGAAGAAGGCCCTCGACACCGCCAAGAAGGGGTTGACAGCGGAGGCGAAGCGCCGATCGTCCTGAGCGGGCGCTCGTCGTGACCGGATCGATGCGTGTCCGGGCGAGATCGACGCGCGCACGCGGGTACTGTTCAGATGTTCCCGACCGCGGGTCGCGCGGATCGCATCGAGAGTGATTGAGGTAGTTCATGTTCGGGCATTCCGGTCAGTTCGCTCGTCGTCGGGTCGCGGTGCGCGCGGCTGTCGTCGGTGTCATCGGTGCGGGCGCGATGGGCGTGCTCGGCGCGATCGGTGCCGGCGGTGCCGGTGCGGCCCCCCTCGTCTGCGACACCGTCGGCGACCATCAGGTCAACCGCGTCGTCGGTGACGGCTCCTGCGGCGCCAAGTCCGACGCCACCTCCACCGCGCACGGGGAGGACCAGTCGGGAGCCGGCAGTGCGATCGGTGCGGCCGCGAACCGCGGACACGCCAACGCCTACAACACCGTTCCCGGTGGCGCGGCCCTGGCCGGCGCCAGCAACAACTCGACCGCATACGCGCTGACGTTCGGGCCCGGTGGGTTCGCGCTGTCGCAGGCACGCAACGGCGGACTCACCGTCGCCGTGGCCGGGATCGGTGGGGCCACCTACGCCGGACCCGACGGTGTGCGCTGCTCCGGTGGCTTCGCCGCCGCCTACGACAGCGTCACCGGCAAGTACTGCATCGGGACCGGCCGCAACTACCTGAACAACAGCATCCGCTGAGCCGTCCGCGGGTGACCGGCTCCACGGCGTTCACCCGACGGCAACGTCCGCGTCGCCCGCGCGTCCTACATTCACGCGCGTGAGCGAACTGATCGATTCCCCGCGCCGGGACCTCGTCGACCTCAGCCGCACCGTCGGACGCGAGGAGTTGGCGCGCGTCGTCGACCTCGCCGACACCTCCGGGTTCGTCGTCGACGACTCCGACGACGACGACCCCCGCCTGGTCGTCAGCCGCGACCACGCCGTCGTCGACACCTGGCGCGAGGGTTACCCCTACGACGAGCGGATGACCCGCCAGGACTACGAGCGCGAGAAGCGACTGCTGCAGATCGAGCTGCTGAAGCTGCAGAAGTGGTCGAAGGAGACCGGCGCCCGCCACGTCATCCTCTTCGAGGGCCGCGACGCCGCGGGCAAGGGCGGCACCATCAAACGGTTCATGGAGCACCTGAACCCGCGTGGGGCGCGGGTGGTCGCCCTGGAGAAGCCGTCGGAGCGTGAGTCGACGCAGTGGTACTTCCAGCGCTACGTGTCCCACCTCCCCGCCTCCGGTGAGCTGGTCCTGTTCGACCGCAGTTGGTACAACCGTGCCGGTGTGGAGCGGGTGATGGGCTTCTGCAGCGACAGCGCGCACGAACGCTTCATCCGTCAGGTGCCGCTGTTCGAGCAGATGCTCATCGACGACGGCATCCATCTCGTCAAGTTCTGGTTCTCGGTCACCGCCCTGGAGCAGCGGACCCGCTTCGCGATCCGTCAGGTCGACCCGGTGCGGCAGTGGAAGCTCTCCCCGATGGACCTCGCCTCGCTGGACAAGTGGGACCGCTACACCGCGGCGAAGGAGGAGATGTTCGCCGCCACGGACACCGATGTCGCACCGTGGACCGTCGTGAAGAGCAACGACAAGAAGCGCGCACGGGTCAACGCGATGCGCCACGTCCTGAGCCTCTTCGACTACGACGGCAAGGACGACGACATCGTCGGCGCCCCCGACCCCCTCGTCGTCGGCCGGGCCCGCGATCTGCTGGGGGAGTAGCCGCCCGAGCGTTCCGCGGAACGCTCGCCTAGCGTGGTGCCGGTGCGCACGCTCGTAGCCGGACTGGCAACCCTCGTCGCGATCGTCGCCATGGTGGTCGCGTTGCCCGCCCTGTGGACCCACGAGCGGATCGTCGACCGGAGCGGGTTCGTCGCGTTCGTCGAACCGATGGCGCACGACCGGCAGATCCAGGATCTCATCGCCGACGAGTTGACCAGGCAGATCACCGACCAGACCGACGCGCCGGAGTTCCTGGTGGAGCCGGCCGCCCGCCGGTACACCCGCAGCGACCTGTTCCCGCCCGACTTCGCCGACGTCCTCGGCCAACAGCACGACTTCCTGTTCACCGAGCCGACGACCGACGCCGAACGGTCGGGTGTGCTGGAACTCGACCTCACCGAGATGGTCAACCGGGTGGTGGCGCGGTTCGGCCTCCCGTCGTCGATCCGCCTCGACGGTCCCATCCGCATCCCGCTCGGCGAGTCCCAGCGCGACGGGCTCGAGGCCGGCCGGTACGTGCGGTCCGGTGACCAGATCACCCGCGCGGGGTGGCTCGCGCTCGCTGTCGCGGTGGTCGCGGGTCTGCTGGCGCTGGTGATCGCGCGCCGCCGGTCCACCGTCCTCGCGCTGCTCGGGCTCGGCGCCGTCGTCTCCGCCGCGATCAGCTGGGGTGCGACGGGCATCCTGCGGGATCGCGCGCTCGACGAGTTCTCCGGTGCCGACTCGGCGCCCCGTCAGGTCGCGCGGATCATCCTCGACCGCGCAGGCGACGACCTCCAGCACACCGCGCTCATCACCGGGGGTGTCGGTGTCGCGGTGTTCGCCGTCGGCATCCTCGGATCACTGGTCCTCGGTCGCCGCCGCTGATCCGCTGCGGACCGAACCGATGGTCTGCCAGAGGAACTCGTAGGCCAGCGCGGACTTGAACGCCGCCTGGCGGTTGTCGGCCGCGCCGCCGTGTCCGCCCTCGATGTTCTCGTGATAGCGCACGGGGTGGCCCAGTTCCTCGAGCCGGGCGGTGAACTTGCGCGCATGGCCCGGGTGGACCCGGTCGTCCCGGGTGGACGTCGTCACCAGCAGCGCCGGGTACGTCGCGTCGGCGCGGAGCCGCTGGTACGGGGAGTACTCGCGGATGAACGCCCACTCGTCGGGGTCGTCGGGGTCGCCGTACTCGGCCACCCACGACGCGCCGGCCAACAGCAGGTGGAAGCGACGCATGTCGAGCAGGGGCACCTGACAGACGATGGCACCGAACAGGTCCGGGTAGCTCGTCGTCATGACGCCCATGAGCAGGCCGCCGTTGGACCCGCCCTGGGCGGCGAGCCGGTCGTGGGTGGTGAACCCGCGTGCGACGAGGTCACGTGCGACGGCGGCGAAGTCCTCGAACGCGAGGTGTCGACCGGCTTTCAGTGCCTGCGTGTGCCATTCGGGGCCGTACTCGCCGCCGCCGCGGATGTTCGCGATCACGTACACACCGCCGCGGGTGATCCAGCTCCGCGCGGCGATCGCCGCGTAGCCCGGGGTCTGGGAGATCTCGAAGCCGCCGTAGCCGTAGAGCAGTGTCGGGCCGTCGGTGACGTCGTCGCGGCGGACCACGAAGTAGGGGATCGCGGTGCCGTCGTCCGAGGTGGCGAAGTACTGCGAGGCGGAGATCCCGTCGGGATCGAAGAACGCCGGCGTCTGCTTGAGCACCGAGACCGGCCCGTGGCTCGTCCCGTGCAGCAGGCTCGGCGGCGTCGTGTAGCTGCTCGCCGAGAGGAAGATCTCGTCGCTCTGGTCGGGATCGGTGTCGATCACCGAGATCGTCGCGAGCTCCGGCAGCCCCCCGATCTCCCCGCGGTCCCACGTACCGATGACCAGCGTGTGCACCCGCGTCTGCACGTCGTGCAGCGTGACGAGGACCAGATGGGTTGCCGTGCACCGCACGTCCTGCAGGCTGGTGTGTGAGTCGGGCGCGAACAACACGGTCCCGGTCGCCGTGCCGTCGAGGAACGAGTCGTAGTCGAAGGCGACCAACGTCCCCGCCGCGTACCGGACGTCGTCGCGGTCCCACGCAGACCGCGTCAGGACCAGCAACCAGTCCTTGCGGATCAGGGTGTGACTGTCGTCGGGAACCGGCACGACGACGGGACCCGACGCCCGCAGTTCCACCGTCTCCTGGTGGAAGAAGTCGACGGCGCGGACGGCGAAATCCCGTTCGTGGCCGGGTGTGTGATCGTGGCTGACCTGGACTGCGACGTCGGACGTCTCGCCGACGAGGACGGCCTCCGCGTCGGCGAGCGGGGTGCCGCGCCGCCACCGCTTCACCACCCGCGGGTACCCCGAGTCGGTGAGTGAGGACGCACCGTCGTCGTGGACACCGAAGTCGGTGCCCACGAAGACGGTGTCCCGGGCGATCCATCCGACGTCCGACTTCGCCTCGGGCAGTGCGAAACCGGACGACGGTCCCGCGGGGTCGACCCAGGTGCGGGTGACGAGGTCGAACTCGCGGACGACGGCGGCGTCGGCCCCACCCCGCGACAGCGAGATCAGCGCGCGGTCCCACGTGTGCGGCAGGACGGCGGCGCTCTGCCAGACCCAGTTCTCGTCCTCGGTTCGGGCCAGCTCGTCGAGGTCGACGAGGACGTCCCACTCGGGCGTGTCGCTCCGGTAGGAGTCCATCGTCGTCCGTCGCCACAGGCCCCGGACGTTGGTGGCGTCGCGCCAGAAGTTGTAGAGGAACTCGCCGCGGCGCCGCACGTAGGGGATGCGGTCGTCGGTGTCGAGGACCTCGAGGGCGCCCGCCTCGAGGTCGGCGAAGCGCGCGGTCCCGGTGAGTGCGTCGACGGTCGGTCGGTTGTGCCGACGCACCCAGTCGAGCGCCTCGTCCCCCGTCACGTCCTCGAGCCAGAGGTACGGATCGTCACCGCCGTCGGGTGCGGGGCGGGCGGGGGAGGTGGTCGTCGCGTCGGTCACCCGGCCGATTCTTCCAGCGCCCACCACTCAGCGTCCGAACCGCCGCCGCAGTTCCGGGTCGGCCTCCCACCACAGACCGGCGGGGGCGGGCTCGGCGTCGGCGTCGGTGGAGGCGGTCGAGACGTCGTCGGCCTCGTCGAGTGCGGCGTCGATCTCTCCCGCCACGATCTCCTGCTCGGCGCGGAAGCGGCTGAACAGGGCGAGCAGGAACGGCAGTCCGACGACGTCGCCGAGCACCCACAGGATCCCGGCGCCGATGATCTGGTCGGTGCGCAGCGAGGGTCCCCAGCTGCGATCCAGTGCGGCGTAGTAGGCGTGGGCGATGTCGGGGCCCTGCCAGATCACCACGCCGAGCAGGCCGTCGCCGATCGTCTCCACGAGCGTGATCACCAGCGACAGCGACTGCGGACGCCGGCGCGGCACGGGGTCGAGTTGGAGGCGGGTGACGAAGTATCCGAGACCGATGACGAGGAACAGCAGCCGGGTCGCCACGTCGAGCGCGTCGCCCCGCAGGACCGCGGTGTACCAGGGCGTGAGATAGAACAGCCACGGCGTCACCAGCACCGTCCCGGAGGTGACGGCGGGGTGGGTCAGGGCGCGCGCGGCACGCGACGCCAGCACACGCTCGAACCGGGCGCGGCCGGCCGGCGAGCAGGCGTCCCGCACGACGGTCAGCGGCATGCCCAGCGCGAGCCCGAACGGCGCGACGAGCAGCAGGAGCACGACCTGCAGCGCGCGGACCCAGAACAGTGTGTCGGCGTAGGCGCCGACCGAACTCGCCGTCGCGACCAGCCACACGCCGACGCCGAGCAGGGTGAAGACGAGTCCGCGGCCGAGGGAGACGCTCGACCGACGCCAGCACCACCAGTACGCGGCGAGGACCACGACGGACACGACCGTGGTGACGATGTCGAGATGACCTGTGGTGAGCGCGGTCTCGACGGTCAGAGGACGGGGCACGGACCCGAGTCTGCGCCCGGGCGCGCCGACGTCGCCAGCGACGCGGGGCTTACGCGGTGATTGTCGCGTTCCGGTCGACGAGTGGGTCGACCTCGGGGCGCAGCGGGCAGCGGGTCCGGGTGTAGATGGTCGGCATGCACCGGTTGCAGTGGGTGCACTGCGACGTCGTCGAGGGATCGGCCTCGATCCGCAGCGGCAGGTCGGGCTCGCGCAGCAGTGCGCGTCCCATCGCGACGAAGTCGAACCCCTGTGCCAGCGCGACGTCCATCGACGCCCTGTCGGTGACGCCGCCGAGGAGGATCAACGGCATCGACACCGCCTCCCGCAGCTGCTGCGCCAGCGGCAGCAGATACGTCGGACGGTAGGGATAGCGCCGCAGGAACACCGGACCGGCGGCCGTGAGACCCCAGCGCAGCACCCCGTGGAAGGTGGCCGCGAACTCGCGCCGCGGGGCGTCGCCGTGGAAGAGGTACATCGGGTTCAGCAGGGAGCTGCCGGCGGTCGGCTCGATGGCGTCGAGGTGCCCGTCGCTCTCGAGCAGTCGCGCGACGGTGCAGGCGTCGTCGGGCATGAAGCCGCCCGGTACCCCGTCGTACATGTTCAGTTTCGCCCACACCGCGACCGAGTCGCCGACCTCGTCGCGGACCGCCTCGGCCATCTCGCGCGCGAACCGGGCGCGGGCCACGACGGACCCGCCGTAGGCGTCGTGACGCCGGTTGAGCAGAGGGCTGAGGAAGCTGCTGGCGAGGTAGTTGTGGCCGAGGTGGATCTCGAGCGCGTCGAAGCCGCTGTCGACGGCGATGCGTGCACCGCGGCGGGCGGTCTGCATCAGATCGCGGATCTCCTCGGTCGACGGGCGTCGACACACGGCCATCGACGACGGCGCGACACCCATCGGCGCCGGGATCCGTGACGGGGCGAGCGCGCGGGCCCGGTTCGACAGCGGGTTCGCGACCGGACCCGCGTGACCGATCTGCGCGGCGGCGAGAGCACCTTCGGCGTGGATCGCGTCGGTCAGCCGACGGAGCCCGTCGGCCGCGTCGGGACGCAACCAGATCTGATGGCGGTCGGTGCGGCCCTCAGGGCTGATGGCGAGGTAGGCGACCGTCGACACCGCCACCCCGCCCGCGGCGATCTCGCGGTGGAAGTCGACCAGATCGTCGGTGACCAGAGCGTCCGGCGTGCGGCCCTCGAATGTCGCGCACTTGATGAGCCTGTTGCGCACCGTCAGGGGGCCGAGCCGTGCGGGACTGAAGGGGGAGACGGCCATCTCCCGACGGTAGCCCAGAAACGAGAACATGTTCTAGAATCCGGGCTCCGGACCCCGTTCGCCGTGCGCGATCCCCCCTGCGTCCGCCCGGTGTCGCAACGTAGGCTGAGCGGCGTGGCTGAACACTTCGACACAGTTGTCCTCGGCGCAGGTCCGGGTGGGTACGTCGCCGCGATCCGGTGCGCCCAACTCGGCCAGAAGGTCGCCGTCATCGAGGAGAAGTACTGGGGCGGTGTGTGCCTGAACGTCGGGTGCATCCCGTCGAAGGCGCTCCTGCGGAACGCCGAGCTGGCGCACATCTTCCACTCCCAGGCGAAGACGTTCGGCATCTCCGGCGACGTCTCCTTCGACTTCGGTGCGGCGTTCGACCGCAGCCGCAAGGTCTCCGAGGGCATCGTCAAGGGTGTCCACTTCCTGATGAAGAAGAACAAGATCACCGAGATCGACGGCTACGGCGTGTTCACCGACGCCACGACCATCGAGGTCGGTGACAGGACGGTCACGTTCGACAACGTCATCATCGACACCGGCTCGTACGTGAAGCTGCTGCCGGGTGTCGAGCTGTCGGACAACGTCGTCACCTACGAGTCGCAGATCCTCACGCGCGAGCTGCCGGAGTCGATCGTGATCGTCGGCGCGGGCGCCATCGGCATGGAGTTCGGCTACGTGATGGCCAACTACGGCGTCGACGTGACGATCATCGAGTTCCTCGACCGCGTGCTGCCCAACGAGGACGCCGACTCGTCGAAGGAACTGGCCAAGCAGTACAAGAAGCTCGGCGTCAAGGTCCTCACGTCGACGAAGGTCGGGAAAGTCGACGACCAGGGGTCGAAGGTCGTCGTGTCCTACACCGACGCCAAGGGCAACGACGACTCGATCACCGTCGACAAGGTCCTGATGAGCGTCGGGTTCGCCCCGCGTGTCGAGGGCTTCGGTCTGGACAAGACCGGCGTCGAGCTGACCGACCGCGGCGCCATCGCGATCGACGAGTTCATGCGCACCAACGTCGACGGCATCTACGCGATCGGTGACGTGACGGCCAAGCTGATGCTCGCCCACGTCGCCGAGGCGCAGGGCGTCGTCGCGGCCGAGACGATCGCGGGCGTCGAGACCATGCCGCTCGGCGACTACCGGATGATGCCGCGCGCCACCTTCTGTCAGCCGCAGGTCGCCTCGTTCGGTCTCACCGAGCAGCAGGCGAAGGACGAGGGACACGACGTCAAGGCGACGACGTTCCCGTTCACCGCCAACGGCAAGGCGCAGGGGCTCGGTGAGCCCGGTGGCTTCGTCAAGCTCGTCACCGACACGACGAACGACGAGCTGCTCGGTGCACATCTGGTGGGCGACAACGTCTCCGAGATGCTGCCGGAGCTGACCCTTGCCCAGAAGTGGGATCTCACCGCGAAGGAACTCGCGCGGAACGTGCACACGCACCCCACCATGTCGGAGGCCATGCAGGAGACCTTCCACGGTGCGATCGGCCACATGATCAACCTCTGACGACCGACCGGCGGACGGCGCGAACGTGATCGACGGAGCCGACCGCGTCCGCGACTGGACCCCGTCGTTCCCGGTGGACATCCGGCGGACGCTGGGGCTCCACAAGCGGGGTGGATCGGATCCGGCGTACCGCGTCCGGCCCGACGGCTCGGTGTGGCGGACCAGTCACACCCCCGACGGCCCGGGGACGCTGGCGATGACGCGGCGGTCAGGGGTGATCACCGGTCACGGGTGGGGGCCCGGCGCCGAGTGGCTCCTGGACCATCTGCCGTCACTTCTCGGTGCCGAGGACGACCCGTCGGCGCTCGTGGCGCGCGATCCCGTCGTCGCCGCGTTGATGCGTCGGGCGGCGGACTCCGGGATCCGGCTGGGCCGGACCGATCGCGTGTGGGAGGCGTTCGTCCCGGCCGTCCTGGAACAGAAGGTGGTCGGCAAGGAGGCGTGGCGCGCATGGCGACACCTGCTGCGTCGATTCGGTGAGCCGGCCCCCGGCGCGTCCGACATGCGTGTCTGCCCGCCGCAACGCGACTGGGCGACGATCCCGTCGTGGGAGTGGCATCTGGCTGGTGCCGAACCGGTCCGGATGCGGACCGTCCGGCGGGCCGTCGGATTCGATGTGGAGCGACACCACGAGCATCTGCGCACCCTGCACGGCGTCGGCCGGTGGACCGAGTCCGAGGTGCGGTGCCGTGCGCTCGGCGACCCCGACGTGGTGCCGGTCGGTGACTACCACGTGTGCAAGACCGTCGGGCAGACGCTGATCGGGCGCCCCGTCGACGACGCGGGGATGCTCGAACTGCTCGAGCCCTACCGCGGTCAGCGGTACCGGGTGGTGCGTCTGATCGAGCTCTACGGTGTCCGTCCGGAGCGGCACGGCCCGCGGATGTCGATGCGCGATCACCGCGGGATCTGATCAGCCGATCGGGGAGTCACGGGTGGCGACGCCGCGACCCAGTGCGCGGTGCACGGAGAACCGATGCGTCCGCGGATCCCAGGCGCGGTTCACCGGGAGCGTCGCGATCGTCGTGACGACCGAGACCGTGTTGACGATGCACGCGACGGCGAACATCCCCCACCTGCGATGGATCGCGAACGTCCGCAGACCGCACACGGCGTAGCGCACGGTGGTCCGCGGGCCGGACAGCAGTCGTCGACCCGACACCATGGCCGACATCCCCGGGATCAGCACCGTCTCGTGACCGTGCTCGCGCAGCAGCAGCCACCGGTCCAGGTCCTCGAAGACGTCGGGTCGCACACTGACCTCGTCGGCGATGTCGTCCCAGGCCGGCCGGCGGATCACCGAGTTGGCGCCGCTGAGTCCCGGTGCCCGGACCGGGGACCCGCGGTCGAGGCCGGCGCGGGCGAGGGCGTCGAGGAATCGCTGCATCCGTCGGTGGCGGCTCTGGAACGGCAGGTCCCACATCTGCATCGGGGCCGTGCCCGCCATGATCGTGGGATGGGCGGAGAAGGCCGCGGTCACCGAGGCTGCCCAGCCCGGGTCGACGAGGGTGTCGCCGTCGATGCTCGCGATGATCTCCCCCCGCGACTCGGCGAACCCGCGGTAGCGCGCATGCGCGACACCGGGTGTGGCCTCGTGCAGCAGGCGGATCCGTGGATCGAGCGCGGCGACGGCGCGGACGCGATCGGCGGTGTCGTCGGTGCTCGCGTTGTCGACGACGATGATCTCCAGGACGTCGTCACCCTGCTGCGCCACGCGGCGCAGACACTCCTCGATGCCGGCCTCCTCGTTGAACGCCGGGATGATCACCGAGATCGCCACGGCCTCACAGTAGAGACCGAATCCCGTGGTCGGAGCGGGGCGGGGGGCCTACGTCCCCGCCGTCACGGCATCCCAGGCGAGGATCGCCGAGCGCGCCTGGGTGATCGCGCGCGGCTGGCTGAGGTCGAGTCCGATCGTCGCGGCGACGCGCGACATCCGGTTGTCGACGGTGTTCGGGTGCACCTCGAGCCGTCGTGCGGTCTCGCGCCGGTTCATCCCGCAGGACATGTGCACCCGCAGGGTCTCCAGCAGATCGGCCTGGGCTGTGAGGGGGGTGATGAGTGCGGCCAAGGCGTCCCGGGCGGGACCCGGGCGGGTGATCTGGTACTCGACGACGAGGTCTTCGATCGTGTAGAGCCCCGGACCGCGATCGATGGAGCGCGCGAGGTCGAGCAGTTCGTCGGCGCGGGCGACCAGTTCGGGGAGCTCCCCGGCCTCGCCGATGGCCAACGCGCACAGCAGTTGTGAGCCCACGGCCCGCGTGAGGCGCTTCACGACGTCGCCGTCGAGGCGGTCGCGGTCGCCGGTGAGCGGCATGACGACGGTGCCGCCCGCGTCGCTGAGCAGTGACAGGGCCGAGGACCCGAGGACGTCGCCCACCGCCCGCGCCACCGTCGCGGTCACGGGGCCGGCGCCGCTGCCGGCGTCGAGGACCGCGACCGAGAGGACCTGCCACTGTTCGGAGGCCGGGACGCCGAACTCGACCGCGCGGCGGATGTCCATGTCGCCGCGGATCGCGGCGCCGATGAACTGCTCCCGCGGGGACGGGTCGGGATGCGACTGCTCGATCGTCGACGACTCCGCGAAGATCGCCGACGCATCGGCGAGGAGGGCGCGTCGGATCGACACCAGTGCCGCCATGGTCTGCATCACGGTGGCGACGTCGTCGACGCTGCGGGCGGTCAGGTCGGCGGCGGCGTCGACCGCGGTGCCGATCACCTGGATCGTGGCGGCGAGCGGCACGCCCGCGCGTGACCAGTCGGCGACCGCGGCGCGGATGCGCCGACAGGACGTGGTGTCGACCAGATGGGGGCGACGGAGCGAGACGTCGTCGAGTGTGCGGCGCACCGCGGCGCCGAGGGTCACGTGCGCCTGGCGGGACAGTGCGAGCGCGGTGTCACCCGACCGCGGTGGTCCGCCCGCCACCGCGGCGGCCGCGACGGACCGCACGATCCCGCCGAGCACCTCGTCCCAGTCGCCGCGGTCCCGACAGGCGCGGACGAGCGAGGTGAACTCGGGCATGGCGCCCGGGACGGACCCTGAAGCCTTCTCGAGATGCATCGTGAACCCCCAACCGAACACACCCTCCCCGGCGTGTTCGCTCACGGTAGCTCACATGACAGCTGTTGAGCCAGCGAAACGAGAGCGAGATTCTCGGGCGCGTCTCAGGCGGTCTCGGGAGCCGTCGCGACGACGTACTGCCCCTGCCCGGTGACGGTCTGGCGGATGTCCGTCATGCCCGCGGCGTGCAGTCGTCCGGTGATCTCGTCGCGACCGAAGACCCGGAAACCGCTCATCCCCAGGGCGGGTCGTGTGCCGGGCAGCGACGACAGGGTCGTCTGCACGGAGGTGAACACCGCGACCTCACCACCCGGTGCGACGACGCGGACCATCTCGTCGACGACACGCAGCGGATCGGAGATGAGGTAGAGCGCGGCGAGGCAGCTGACGCTGTCGAAGGTGTCGTCGGGGAACGGGATGCGGTGGGCATCGCCCCGGACGTACACCACGCGGGACGCGGCGTTGTCGGCGACGGCACGCGCGAGCATCGGTGCCGAGAAGTCCAGGCCCACGCAGAACCCGTCGCCGGTGAGGTCGCGGGCGAAACCGGCCGTGTAGGTGCCGGGACCACACGCCACGTCGAGGACGCGCCGATCGCCCGGGCGGGCGAGCCGCTCGGTGAGCTGCCTGCCGGCGACGAGTGTCGCGCTGCCGCCGAGGGAGAACAGTCGTGTGAAGACCGGGCGCCAGGCACGTTCGTACACCGCGGCGAACAGGGGATTCTCCATCAGGCGCTGGCTGGGCGACCGGCCCGACCGTTCGGGTTCGAGCAGGTCGAGGTACCCGGCCGAATCGTCGCGGACGGGAACGGTGAGCAGGTCGCGCACGGCTGTCACGACCGCGGAGTCGGTCATCGGTCGCGGTCGATCCGCAGCGTCGAGATGGTGGTGGCCAGCGAGTCGTAGTTGCCCACCAGCAGCAGCAGACCGATCCGTTCGCGCTCGGTGAGGTGGCGGCTCAGTGCGGCCCACGTCGGGTCGGAGATGTCCCGCTCGGCGACGAGCTCGTCGACGGCGGTGAGGATCGCCCGTTCCCGCTCGGCATGACCGGCCTCGGGACCCGACCGGACACGGGCCACGGTCTCGTCGTCGAGGCCGACGCGTCGGCCGATCCGCAGGTGGTGGTCGAGCTCGTAGGCGCAGTCACGCAGGTGGGCGGTCCGGATGATGACCATCTCGGTGTCGCGGCGGCTCAGCGGCCCGAACGGCATGAGTCGGGCCGAGTGGTGCAGCCACCCGCGGAACAGGCCGCCGGTCCGCCCCAGTGTCGAGAAGATGTGCATGTCGGGGACGCCGACGACACGGGAGGCGATGCGGCAGAACGCCCAGTTGACGGGGCCGAGCTCACGGAGGTCTCCGGGTGGGATGCGGGGTGTCATCGCGAGCCTTCCTCCGCCGGTGAGCGGGGATCAGTCGATCAGGTACGGCGAGATGGTGCTGCGGTGCTCGGAGATGTGCAGCGTCGCCCCGAGTGCCGGGAACGCGCGCTGCGCACAGTTCACACGTTCGCACACCCGACACCCCGCGCCGATCGGGGTGACGTGCGCCTGCGGCCCGATCTCGAGTCCGTCGGCGTAGACGAGCCGACCCGCGTGCCGCAGTTCGCAGCCGAGTCCGATCGCGAACGTCTTGCCCGGCTGCCCGTAGCGCGCCGCCCGGCGCTCGACGGTGCGCGCGACCCAGAGGTAGTCGCGACCGTCGGGCATCTGGGCGATCTGGGTGAGGATCTTGCCGGGGGATGCGAAGGTCTCGTAGACGTTCCACAGCGGGCATGTGCCGCCGGATGACGAGAAGTGGAAGCCGGTCGCCGACTGCCGCTTGGACATGTTGCCCGCGCGGTCGACGCGGACGAAGGAGAACGGCACACCGCGTAGATCGGGCCGCTGCAACGTCGACAGTCGGTGGCAGATGGTCTCGTAGGACACCTGGTAGAACGCCGACAGTCGCTCGATGTCGTAGCGGAAGTCCTCCGCGGCCCCGTGGAACTGGGCATAGGGCAACACCATCGCCGCGGCCGCGTAGTTCGCCAGGCCGAGGCGGGCGAGGCTGCGGGCCTCGTCGCTGGTGAAGTTGCCCTCGTCGGCGAGTCGGTCCATGAGGCCGCCGAACTCCAGGAAGGCCAGTTCGGTGGCGAGCTTGAAGGTGCGTTGGCCGGCGGACAGATGTCGCGAGATCTCGAGTCGCCGTGTCTCCGGGTCATAGCGGTGCAGCAGCGTGTCGCCCATGTCGACGCGGCGGACGATGGTGATGCCGTGCACGGTCTCGAGCCGGTCGAAGATCTCGCGGCGGACGTCACCGGTGTGCATGCGCATGCGGGTGGTCATGTCCTCGGCCGCCGTGTCCAGCTCGTGCAGGTAGTTGTGGCGGCGGTAGAAGAAGTCGCGGACCTCCTCGTGGGGCGCGGTGATCGAGCCGCGCATCGACCCGTCCCCGCGGTCGTCGGTGGCTGCCACGAGCTGGTCGGTCGTGGTGCGGTAGCGGCGGTGCAGCGTGACCATCGCCCGCGCGACGTCGGGATGGGTCCGGACCACCTCGGCGGCGACGGAGGCGGTCTCCGCGCTCGCCTCGACGTCGGGGTCCATGAGCACCTCACGGACCTCGGCCACCAGCCGGACATCGTCCTGGGAGTCGAAGAACTCCGCGTCGACGCCGAAGGCGTCGCTGATCTTGACCAGGACGGGGTCGGTGAGCGGGCGGGCGTCGTGTTCGATCTGGTTGAGATACGACGGGGAGATGCCGAGCGTCTGCGCGAGGGCCACCTGGGAGAGTCCGCGGTCCGACCGCAGCTGACGCACACGCGATCCGACATAGGTCCTGCCCACGGACGCCAGGCTACGTCGCGACCGTGACCCGTCGGTCGGGGTGTGATCTGCACGCACCGGCACCGGTGTGACTGTGGCCACTCGGGCGGCGTCGCCGACCGGTCCCGGGCGCCGACGGTGGGTCGAGGAGTGCACGCCGTCGGCCCGGTGCGACGGCGGCATACTCGCAGTACGCGCGTACTTTTTGGCTGCGGCACTGCCCATGTTTCGCATCGGCATCTTCGCAATGTTTGCAAAAGTGCCTTGCAATGTGGCCGTATTTGGCACTCGCAAGGTGGTGGACCAGCACGTTTGTGGTGTGGCACTCTTTGTGCAGGCGCCGCGGCAACGACGTCGGACGGTTGCGAAAACCCCGGATCCGTCCGCCGGTCCACCCACCGGTCTCGACCTCTCGGTCGGCACGACGAGCCGTGGCCGCGCCTGTGAACAAGCCGTCGACAACACGTCGGCAACGAGAAAGTGGAGTGCAGATGAGCAACGTCGGCAAGCCGAGGACCGCTGCGGAGATCCAGCAGGACTGGGACACCAACCCGCGCTGGAAGAACGTCAAGCGCGATTACACCGCCGAGCAGGTCGCCGAGCTGCAGGGCTCGGTCGTCGAGGAGCACACCCTCGCCCGCCGCGGCGCGGAAATCCTGTGGGAGGGCGTCACCCAGGGTGACGGCAGCTACATCAACGCCCTCGGTGCCCTCACCGGAAACCAGGCCGTGCAGCAGGTGCGGGCCGGCCTCAAGGCCGTCTACCTCTCCGGCTGGCAGGTCGCCGGCGACGCGAACCTGTCGGGGCACACCTACCCCGACCAGTCGCTCTACCCGGCCAACTCGGTGCCGAACGTGGTCCGTCGCATCAACAACGCGCTGCTGCGCGCCGACGAGATCTCGCGCGTCGAGGGTGACGACTCCATCGACAACTGGCTCGTGCCGATCGTCGCCGACGGCGAGGCCGGCTTCGGCGGCGCGCTCAACGTCTACGAGCTCCAGAAGGCCATGATCGCCGCGGGTGCCGCCGGCACCCACTGGGAGGACCAGCTCGCCTCGGAGAAGAAGTGCGGCCACCTCGGTGGCAAGGTGCTGATCCCGACCCAGCAGCACGTCCGCACCCTGAACTCGGCCCGTCTGGCCGCCGACGTCGCCGGTGTCCCCACCGTCGTCATCGCGCGCACCGACGCCGAGGCCGCCACGCTGATCACCTCCGACGTCGACGACCGCGACAAGCAGTTCGTCACCGGCGAGCGCACCGCAGAGGGCTACTACCACGTGAAGAACGGCATCGAGCCGTGCATCGAGCGTGCGAAGTCCTACGCGCCGTACGCCGACCTCATCTGGATGGAGACCGGCACCCCGGACCTCGAGCTCGCGCGCAAGTTCGCCGAGTCCGTCAAGGCGGAGTTCCCCGACCAGCTGCTGTCCTACAACTGCAGCCCGTCGTTCAACTGGAGCAAGCACCTCGACGACTCGACGATCGCGAAGTTCCAGAACGAGCTCGGCGCGATGGGCTTCACCTTCCAGTTCATCACCCTGGCGGGCTTCCACTCGCTCAACTACGGGATGTTCGACCTGGCCTACGGCTACGCCCGCGAGCAGATGACGGCCTTCGTCGACCTGCAGAACCGCGAGTTCAAGGCCGCCGAGGAGCGGGGCTTCACCGCGGTCAAGCACCAGCGCGAGGTCGGCGCGGGCTACTTCGACTCGATCGCCACCACGGTCGACCCGACCAGCTCGACCACCGCACTGAAGGGCTCCACCGAGGAAGGTCAGTTCCACTGATCCGGTCGTGACCTGAGACGGACACGGGGTGGGTGCGACACTCGTCGTGCCCACCCCGATCCGTTTCACCGTTCGATATGACAGTCTTGTGTCGCGAGTTCAGGCGGCACGGGAAACCCCTGCAACACATTGAGTTTTCGAGGTCGAGGAGCCATTCATGGCAAGCGATAAGATTTCGCGGGTCGGCGTCATCGGGGCCGGTCAGATGGGCGCCGGGATCGCCGAGGTCTGCGCCCGAGCCCACACCGACGTGCTGGTCTACGAGTCCACCCGCGAACTGGCCGCCGCCGGTCGGTCCCGCATCCTGCGGTCCCTCGACCGCGGTGTCAGCAGCGGCAAGCTGACCGAACGCGAGCGCGAGCAGGCGTCCTGGCGTCTGCGGTTCACCTCCGACCTCGGCGACTTCGCCGACCGTCAGATGGTGTGCGAGGCCGTCGTCGAGGACGAGGCCGTCAAGACCGCGATCTTCACCGAACTCGACAAGGTCGTCACCGACCCGGACGCGGTGCTCGCGTCCAACACCTCCTCCATCCCGATCATGAAGCTCGGCATGGCGACGGCCAACGCCCACCGGGTCGTCGGCATGCACTTCTTCAACCCGGTGCCGGTCCTGCCGCTCGTCGAGCTCATCACCACGCTGATGACCTCGCCCGAGGTGACCGCCCGCGCCGAGCAGTTCGCCGCCGACGTCCTCGGCAAGCAGGTCGTCCGCTCCACCGACCGCTCCGGCTTCGTGGTCAACGCCCTGCTGGTGCCGTACCTGTTGTCGGCCATCCGCATGGTCGAGAGCGGTTTCGCGACCGTCGAGGACATCGACAAGGCGATGGTGCTCGGCTGCGCCCACCCGATGGGGCCGCTGAAGCTGACCGACCTCGTCGGCCTCGACACCGTCAAGGCGATCGCGGACAAGATGTACGAGGAGTTCAAGGAGCCGCTGTACTCCCCGCCGCCGCTGCTGCTGCGCATGGTGGAGGCCGGCCGTCTGGGCAAGAAGGCGGGCCACGGGTTCTACCCGTACGCCGACGCCGCCGCCCCGGCACGCTGACGCACGTCGGCGGGGGTGACCCCGCCGACGTCGGTGGGCCGATCGGAGTCCACAGGTCGAGAACAGTTCGCGAGGAAGGTGCCTCATGACCAGCGCGTCGGATGCGGTCGAGTACGGGTCGTCGATCCTGGGCTATCCCCGGATCGGTGCGCGTCGTGAGCTGAAGCGGGCGCTCGAGGACCACTGGCACCGCGGATCCTCGCTCGACGAGCTCGAGGCGGCCGGTCGGGAGCTCCAGGACGAGATGTGGCGTGAGCTCGCGGCGATGGGGCTCGAGCAGGTGCCCGGCAACATCTTCTCGTTCTACGACCACGTCCTCGACGACGCGCTGCTGTTCGGGGCCGTCCCCGAACGTTTCCGCCCGCTGCAGGAACAGCTGGAGCCGCTGGAGTTCTACTTCGCGATGGCGCGCGGCAAGCCGGACTTCCCGCCGTTGGAGCTCATCAAGTACTTCGGCACGAACTACCACTACCGGCAGCCGGAGATCAGCCCGCGGACGGCGTTCACACTGAACGCCGCGGGCCTGCTGGCCGAGCACGCGCGGGCCAAGGCCGACGGCATCGAGTTGCGACCGGTGGTGCACGGGCCGGTGAGTCTGCTGCTGCTGTCGAAGTCGGGACCGGACGCGCCCGAGGGCTTCGCACCGCTGGACCGCATCGACGACCTCGTCGACGTCTATCTCGAGTTGCTCGACGCGCTGTACAAGCAGGGCGCGAAGTGCGTGCAGTTGGACGAGCCGGCGTTCGCGACCGACCGCACCGTGCAGGAGCTCGAGATCCTCGCACGGGTCTACGACCGCCTGTCCGGTGTCGCGTCACGACCCCGACTGCTCGTCACCGGCCAGTACGGGGATCTCGGGCCCGCGCTGCCCGCGCTCGCGGCGACCAAGGTCGAGGCGATCGCGCTCGACCTCATCAGCGCCCCGATGAGTGCCGCTGCGCTGGCGGCGATCCCGGGTCTCAAGCGCAAGCGTCTCTACGCCGGCGTCATCGACGGTCGCAACGTGTGGAAAGCCGCCAAGGGCGGCAAGCTCGACTACCTGTTGGAGATCAAGAAGGAGATCCCCGACATCGTCGTGTCCACCTCGTGCTCGCTGATGCACGTGCCCGTCGACAAACTCATCGAGCCCGACATCCCCGGGGACGTCGCCGACCGCCTGTCCTTCGCGAAGCAGAAGGTGGGTGAGGTCGTCGCGTTGGCGAAGGCCGTCACCAACGGTGCGCCGGAGCACTGGTACACCCGACCCACCTCGGTCCACTTCAAGCTGAAACACGATGTGCGGCAGCGTGTCGCGGCGATCCGTCCGGATCAGCGCGAGCGCGCCCCGTACGCGGAGCGCAAGGCGGCGCAGGACGCGGTCCTCGGTCTGCCCCCGGTGCCCACCTGCACCCTCGGGTCGTTCCCGCAGACGGCGGAGATGCGCAAGGCCCGCTACGACTACGGCCAGGAGCGTCTGTCCTGGGACGACTACGCCGGCGAGATCAAGGACGAGATCGCCCGCGTCATCGCGCTGCAGGAGGACATCGGTCTCGACGTCCTCGTCCACGGCGAGCCCGAGCGCAACGACATGATCCAGTACTTCGCGGAGTTGATGGACGGCTACGTGGCCACCCAGATGGGGTGGGTGCAGGTCTACGGGTCCCGGTGTGTGCGACCGCCGATCATGTACGGCGACATCAAGCGCAAGGGCCCGATGACGGTCGAGTGGATCACCTACGCGCAGTCCCTGACCGACAAGCCCGTCAAGGGGATACTCACCGGGCCGGTCACCATGCTCGCGCGCTCGTTCGTGCGGCAGGATCAGCCGCTGTACGAGTCGGCCGAGCAGCTGGCACTGGCCATCCGCGACGAGGTCTCCGACCTCGAGCGCGCCGGCATCAAGATCATCCAGGTCGACGAACCGTCGATCCGCGAACTCCTGCCGCTGCGTGAGCGGGGGCGTGAGGGTTATCTCGACTGGGCGGTCTCGGCGTTCAAGCTTGCTGTCGGCGGTGCCAAGCCGGAGACCCAGATCCACACGCACCTCGGCTATTCCAGCATCGGCCAGGTGGTCGAGGCGTTCGACGCCCTCGATGCCGACGTCACCTCGATCGTCGCGACGCGCTCCATCGACTGGGTGCTCGACCAGCTCGTCAACTCGGGCACACCCATCCAGCGCGGTGTGGGCCCGGGTGTCTACGAGAGCCGCAGCGCGGCCATCCCGGACATCGACGAGATCGACGCACGCATCCAGCGCGCGGTCCTCGCGATCGACCCCGAACGGCTCTGGGTCAACCCCGACGGCGGGCTCAAGACCCGGCACTACTGGCAACTCGAGCCGTCGCTGAGAAACATGGTCGCGGCCGCACGCCGGCAGCGTCGTCGACTCCTGGCCGCGTCGGACGGCTGATCCGTGGTGATTGTTCCCGCTCGGCGGGAACAATCACTCCCGATTCCCTGGTACGCAGCGAACTCCCAGCGAGCGTCCAGCTCACCCGCCGGACCTCTCGGGAGACTGGCCCCATGGTGATCCGGCGGATGGTCGAGTGGGTGCGGTCGGCGCCCGCGTCGTGTGCGTGGCTGGCCCTGTTGTTCGTGACCACGGTCCTCCAGCACGTCGGCACCGCCGCGCAGGTGACGACGTGGCTGGGGGACTCGTCGACCGACCTCCGTCATCTCGGGTCGGACCCGATCACCGTGTTGGTGACGAGTCTCGGATGGCTCGACGGCGCGTACTGGCTGCCCTACGTGGTCATGTTCGCGATCGTCGTGATCCCGATGGAACGACGACTGGGGGTCCGACTCTGGGTCGTGCTCGGTCTCGCGGGCCACGTCGTCGGCACGGCGGTGAGCCAGGGTGCGCTGTGGGTCGCGATCGCACTCGGGGCCACGTCGTCGTCACAGATGACGATGCGCGACATCGGCGTCAGTTACGCCCTGATGGCCTTCGTCGGCGGCGCAGCGCACTTCGTCACACCGGACCACCGTCGCCTGTTCGCCGGCATCGCCGTCACGGTCGCGGGCCTCGCCCTCGTCGTCGATCCCGGCGTGACGAACCTGGGGCACCTCACCGCGCTGGTGACGGGACTCGTCGTCGGACCCCTGGTGGTGCCGACCGCTCAGCTCTCGGCGAGACGCTTCTTCTCGACCTCGACGTCGAAATCAGGTGCGGGCCACCGTAGGTCGAGGTCCGACAGTGCGTCGATGAGGATCTCGGTGACGGCCAGCCGCGCGAACCACTTGCGGTCGGCGGGGACCACGTACCAGGGGGCCTCGTCGATGTCGGTGCGGTCCAGGACGGCCTGATACGCCTCCTGGTAGGCCGACCAGTACCGGCGCTCGTCGACGTCACCCGGGTTGTACTTCCAGTACTTGTCGGGTCGGTCGAGCCGACGCGCGAGACGATCGCGCTGTTCGTCGTGCGAGATGTGCAGGAACACCTTCACGACGGTGGTCTCGGTGCCGACCACCTCCCGCTCGAAGTCGGTGATCGTGTCGTACCGCGACCCCCACACGTCGGCCGGGACCAGATCGTGCACACGCACGACGAGGACGTCCTCGTAGTGGGAGCGGTCGAAGACCCCGATCTGACCGGCCGCGGGCAGCTTCTTCCTGACACGCCACAGGAAGTGATGGGCGAGCTCCTCGTCGGTGGGCTTGCCGAACGACGCGTGACTGACGCCCTGGGGGTCGACCATCCCCATCACATGGCGCACGATCCCACCCTTGCCGGAGGTGTCCATACCCTGCAGCACCAGCAACACCGAGCGGGGATCGCCGCTGCGTCCGTGCGCGTAGAGCCGCTCCTGCAGATCGGCCAGGATCTCCCCGCGAGCCTTCCGGATCTCCTTGCCCGCGGACTTGCCCCCGTCGAAACCCGGTGTGTCCCGGGGGTCGACGTCGGCGACGGGACCGATCACGGACGCGCGCAGGATGTCGACGGACAGGGGCGCGTCGTCGGTGGGGTCCATCGGATCACCCTACTGCGGTGGCCGACCCGCCGGGACCGAACAGGCCACCACCGCCGAACGCGGCTCGGTGTGAGTCGGGCTGCGTCCCATCGTCGTTGACGATCCCGCGGGCGCGACCCTCCTCGGCGCTGATCAGTGTCGCCCCGCTGCACGCGCCGATCTCGGGGTCCCGTGCGAGCGCATCGATCACCCGTCCGACGAACGCGGGGTCCTCGGCGCGGTCGAGCGAGAACCCGGCGAACTCCGTCAGTCCGGAGCTCAGCAGCATCCGTGTGCGGATGAGGCCGAGCCACAGGCTGATCGCGGTCACACCGGTGCCGCGGAGCTCGACGGCCATGTCCGCGGCCATCTTGTCCAGGCCGGTCTTGGCGACGCCGTACAGCACCGAGTGCAGATGCCCCCGGGACCCGAAGGACGAGACGTGCACGACGAGGCCGGACCCCGCATCGACCATCAGGCGAGCGGCGTGGACGGACGCGACGTAGTGCGCCCGGAGTCCGACGTCGACGAGTGGCCGCCAGTCGGACACAGGACGCTCCCAGAACGGCTCCGCGAACCCGCCGAACCCGTCGGGCGCCGCCCACACCGCGTTCACCAGGAGGTCGAGATGGCCGCTCTCGGAAGCGATCCGATCGAAGAGTGCGGCGACGGCCGCGTCGTCGGTGTGATCGCAGGTGACCGGGCGCACGTCACCACCGGCGGCGACGGGCCGCGCGGCGAGCCGACCGAGCCGGTCGTCGGGTGTGATGCCTCCCCGGCCGGTGAACCACACCGTCCACCCGGCCGCGGCGAGCGCGGTGACGACCCCGCGCCCCACCCCGCCGGCGCCGCCGGTCACCAGCGCGACCCGTCGGCCGTCGCCGCTCATCCGTGCACCGTGCTCATGCGCTGCACTGTAGGCGAGCGGGCCGGTCAGGATCCCGGGGTCGCGGTCGCGTCCGGGCCGATCGGGAACTGCGGGAGCGGGTGGTCGCGTCGGGCGAACTCGGCTGCCGACCCCCTGACCTCCACGATGCCGACGAACGACGTCCACACCAGCATCGTCAGCTGGTCGACGAGGTCGGACTGCGGCAGGCTGCGCTCCTGCATCCACCAGTGGGTCGCCAGCTGGACGCCGCCGACGAGGGCGTACGACCACGTCTGGAAGCCGTCGGTCTCCAGTCCGCGGTCGCCGAGGCGGGCGTGCATGGCGAAGGCGACGACCTCGGCGATGAGCTTCTCCGAGTCGGCCAGGACGCTCGGGCTCGCCGACTTCGAACTGGTGACGAACTGGTAGATCTCGGGCTCGTCGGAGATCGTCTCGACGTACACCGAGATGACCGTCCGCGTCAGCGTGTACTCGTCGACGTCGTCGATGAGGACCTCGGTGAGCCGCGGGAGGAGCACCGTCTCGATGAAGCGGACCATCGCCGCGGTGTTCAGGTCGTTCTTGTCGGTGAAGTAGCGGTAGAGCACGGTCTTCGAGACGCCGATGTGGGCCGCGATCTCGTCCATGCCGACGTCGGCGCCGTGCTCGCGCACCGCGGCCATCGTGCCGTCGACCAGTTCGGTGCGCCGCTTCTCCTTGTGCCGCTGCCACCGCTGCTTGCGCCCGTCGACGAGGTCGCCCTCGGCGGGGTCGGCGGTGGCGCGCAGCGCCGCCTCGAGCCCCTTCGTCGCCGCGGCCGCCGCGGTGATCGCGGCGCGCGCGGCCGCGGCGGTGGTCTGGCGACTGGGCATCGGTTCAGCCTATCCGTCCGGCACGCGGTGCCACCCTCCGCGACCGCGGGCCGTCGCACGCCGAGGGGCCCTCGCGCCCGATTCGGGTAAGACTGTGCGGGTGGAAGAGACGTCAGTGCAGGACCGGCGGGCAGCGCCTGCCGGACCGGGGTTCGCCGGGCTGAGCGACGCCGCCGGCGATGCGCAGCGCAGGCGGGACCTGAGGAAGATGAAGGTCGTCGCGACCGGTTTCCTCGCGGCCGCCGCCCTGGTGTACCTGTTCACCCGGTACATCGAGTCCCGCGACGGTGCCGACGTGGCCGCGTGGGTCGGCTATGTGCGGGCTGCGGCCGAGGCGGGCATGGTCGGCGCCCTGGCCGACTGGTTCGCGGTGACGGCCCTGTTCAAGCAACCGCTCGGGCTGCCGATCCCGCACACGGCGCTCATCCGCCGCAAGAAGGACCAGATCGGCGACCAACTCGGTGACTTCATCGAGGAGAACTTCATGACCCCCTCGGTGATCGAGGGACAGGTCGAGAAACTGCAACTGCCGCACCGCGTCTCCCGGTGGCTCGCCGACCCCGCGAACGCCCCCCGCATCAGCGACGAGGCGTCCCGGGCGATCGGCCTGGCCGGCGAGATGCTGGCCGACGAGGACGTCGAGGCGTTCATCGTCGCGGGTATGCGGTGGATGGCCGAGCCGCAGTGGGGCCCGCCGGCGGGTCGGGTCCTCGAGCAGCTCATCGACGAGGATCGCCTCGAGCCGCTCATCCAGATGCTGTGCGAGCGCGCCCGCGCCTGGGCCGAGGACAGTCAGCCGCTCATCGACCGCATCATCGACAAGGACGGCCCCGCGTGGGCGCCCAAGTTCGTCAACCTCCTCGTCGGTGAGCGCATCCATCGCGAGCTGGTGGAGTACACCGCGAAGATCGCCGCCGATCCCGACCACGACATCCGTCGGGCGATGCGCGAGCTGGCGGTGACGTTCGCCCACGATCTGCAGCACGATCCGGCGACGATGGCGAAGGTCGAGGAGATCAAGGACGAGTTCATCGGCCGCGACGAGGTCGCCGGTGCCGCGTCGACGGCGTGGAAGGCCGCCAAGGCGGTACTCGAGCAGGCCCTCGACGATCCCGACAGCCGACTGCGCACCGCGTTGGCCGACGGCGTCATCCGCGTGGCGACACGCATCAGCGCCGACGACGTGCTGCAGGACAAGATGAACATGTGGACGGTGCGCGTCGCCCGCCACGTGTCGCAGAACTACTCGCGGGAGATCATCTCCGTCATCACCGAGACCGTGCGCGGATGGGACGCCGACGACACCAGCCGCAAGATCGAACTGCAGGTCGGTCGGGACCTGCAGTTCATCCGCATCAACGGCACGGTCGTGGGTTCACTGGCCGGCCTCGTGATCTACACCGTCTCGGTGTTGCTCTTCAGCTGACCCGCGAGCCGGGCGAGATCGTCGAAGAGGTCGCGGCACAACACATCCGGCGAGCGTTCGTCGCCGCCGACCCACCTCGCGAACGCCGTGGTGAACACCGTCACGCCGCTCTGTGCGGCCAGTTCGGCGTCGGTCGTGGCGACCCCGCGGGCGGTGAGCCGGTCGGCGATCTGCGTCGCCAGACGCGCCATCTTGTCGCGCTCGCGCTCGCGGAGCTGCGGCGTCGAGTCGACGATCCGGTGGCGCAGTGCGGCGAACTCCCGGCGTTCGGGGGTGAAGCGGGTGGCGCCGCCGCCCACCGCGGCCGCGACCACGGTCATCGGTGACGCGTCGTGGGGAAGGGCGGCGACGGCGTCGAGGAAGGACGCCTCGAACTCGTCGGACCCCCAGAAGAGGACCTCCCGCTTGTCGGCGAAGTGACGGTAGAACGTGCGCTCGGTCAGTCCCGCGGCCTCGGCTATGTCGGCGGCGGTGGTCGCGTCGTAGCCGCGTCGGGCGAACAGGTCGAGCGCGGCCGACCGCATCCGTTCCGCCGCGCCGGGCTGCCACCGTGCCATGCGCCCGAGTCTAGGTCGCCCGCGACTCTGATGACAGAAGCTGACATGTCGGCGTACGCTCGATGATGTCAGAAACAGACATCACAAAGGGGTTCGTCATGAAGGTGTTCGTCACGGGGGCGTCGGGGTGGATCGGGTCGGCAGTGGTGCGCACGCTGGTCGGCGAAGGTCACGAGGTGACCGGGCTGGCGCGGTCGGAGGGATCGGTCTCGGCGGTGGCCGCGAACGGCGCCACGCCGCTGCGCGGTGACCTCGACGACCTCGACTCGCTGGCGGCGGGCGCGCGATCGGCCGACGCGG
The DNA here is from genome assembly GCF_054332755.1 of Williamsia sp. SKLECPSW1. Lineage (NCBI taxonomy): Bacteria > Bacillati > Actinomycetota > Actinomycetes > Mycobacteriales > Nocardiaceae > Williamsia > Williamsia sp. SKLECPSW1. The sequence goes on from NZ_JBTGLI010000001.1 coordinate 2,365,623, forward strand.
TGGTCCACCTGGCGATGAAGCACGACTGGCAGAACGTGGCGGCGTCGTTCGCCGCCGAGCGGGCCGCCGTGCAGCGTCTCGGGGAGGTGCTCGCCGGCAGCGGTCGTCGGCTGATCCTCGCCGGAGGCCTGGCGGCGCTCGCCCAGGGTCGTCCCGCGACCGAGGACGACCCGTCGCCGTTCCACGGTCCCGACTCGGCCCGCGGCGGTGCGGAGAACCTGGCCCTGGAGTTCGTCGCCCGCGACGTCGCGTCGATCGTCGTCCGCTTCGCGCCCACCGTGCACGGTGTCGGCGACCACGGCTTCATCTCGGTCGTCACCCAGGCGGCCCGGCGGGCCGGTGTCTCGGGCTACGGGGCGGACGGTGAGAACCGCTGGGCCGCTGTGCATCGTGAGGACGCCGCGCGGTTGGTGGCGCTCGCGGTCGCGGGTGGACAGGCGGGGGCGATCCTGCACGCCGTCGACGAGGAGGGGATCCCGACGCGGGAGATCGCGGAGGCGATCGGTGCGGCGCAGGGCGTGCCGGCGACCTCGATGGAGCCCGACGTGCTCGCCGAGCAGATCGGCCCGTTCGTCGGCGGCTTCTTCGCGACCGGCGACCTGCCTGCCTCGAGCGCACGGACCCGGGCGGCACTCGGATGGGAGCCCCGCGAGCGGGGGCTCCTCGCCGACATCGCCGCCGGCGCGTACTCCTGAGCCCCTCGTGAGGGTGGACGACGTGTGACGTGGGCCATGCGTTAGCACAAGTGCTTGCATTTGCTAGCACTGCTGCTACCGTGGGTGCCGGAGTCGAGAGGAGGAACCGATGGGTTCGGAATCGCACGATCCCGACACGACGTCTGACGATGTCGATGCCGAGGAACTTGCCAGCCGCGCCGTCGAGGGTGTCGTGAACGCCGCCCAGGACATCGGTTCCTTCATCCGATCCCAGCGGGTCGCCGCCGAGGTCTCGTTGCGCCAGTTGGCGGAACGGGCCGGGGTGAGCAATCCGTACCTCAGTCAGATCGAACGAGGGCTGCGCAAGCCCTCCGCCGATGTGCTGGCGCAGATCGCGAAAGGTCTGCGTGTGTCGGCCGAAGTGCTGTACGTGCGGGCCGGCATCCTCGAGGAACGAGCCGCCAGTCCCGTGCGTGACGCGCTGTTGGCGGACTCGCAGATCACCGAACGGCAGAAGCAGATGCTGCTCGAGATCTACGAGTCGTTCCGCAAGGAGAACGGGTCCGTCGCGACCACAGCATGACGTCCACCGACCGACGAGGTCGGTCATCACGAGATCAAGCGAGGAGAACCATGAGCAAGAACGAGCGTGGCCTGGCCACCCCGATCTACGCCGCTGTCGGTGCCGGTGATCTGGCTCTGCAGCAGGTCGGTGAGGTGCTGGCCCAGCTGCGGGAGCATGCCGAGTCGGCCACCGGTACCGCCCAGGCCCGGGTCGAGGAGACCCGCGGCCGCATCGAGGGGACCCGGGAGCGCATCGCCGCGCTGCCCGAGGAGTTCCCCTCCAACATCGAGGAGCTCCGTACGAACATCGACGACCTGCGTACCCGGTTCACCAGCGAGGAGCTGCGCAAGGTGGCGGAGGCCTACATCGAGGTCGCGACCGGCATCTACAACTCGCTCGCCGAGCGCGGCGAGGAGACCGTCGAGCGTCTGCGTCAGCAGCCGGAGTTCCAGGACAACGTCTCGCGCGCCGAGAAGGCCTACAACGACGCGGTCGACCTCACCGAGGACGCGCTCGGCACCATCTCGTCGCAGACCCGCGCCGTCGGTGAGCGTGCCGCCAAGCTCGCGAACCTGGCCTCGGGCCGCGTGTCCGGCGCTGCCGGCACCGTCGAGGCGAAGGCACGGGGGTCCAAGGACTCGCCCGCGGCCAAGCTCGACGAGCTGAAGGAGCCGGCCACGAAGACCCCGGCGAAGAAGACCCCGGCCAAGAAGACGACGGCCAAGAAGGCGTCGCCGGCCAAGAAGGCCCCGGCGAAGAAGACCCCCGCCAAGAAGGCCCCGGCCAAGAAGTCCGCGAACTGACGATCGTCGCAGACGACGTCGCTCCGCGACCACGACGACCGCGCCCCCGGCATCATGCCGGGG
>NZ_JBTGLI010000001.1:2367853-3234157 GCF_054332755.1 Williamsia sp. SKLECPSW1
CGGTTCGTTCCCGGTATGGGCGCGGTGTCCGTTTACGCTGTCGGGTGTGAACCTCGTGCAGTTCCTCGCCTACGGGCAGAACCTGATCGTCCTGGTCCTCACGATCGTCGGCGGCGCCGCGGCGCTGCTGGCGCTGGTGCATGCGGCCGTGCAGCGACCCGACGCGTTCCCCGCAGTGGACCGTCAGTCCAAGGTGATCTGGGTGTCGATCCTGGTGGTCGGCTCGCTCTTCATCTGGTTCTTCGGGCTGCTGAGCCTGCTCGGCATCATCGGCATCGTCGCCGTGCTGATCTACCTCGTCGACGTCCGTCCCCGGGTCGACAGCATCCAGAACAAGCGCTGGTTCAAGAAGGTCTGACGCGGCTGTCGACGGGCATGCCTCCCGTCGACGATTGAGACAATGTTCGTTGTCGGATTACCTTGACAACGTTCAGTGTCATGGTGCACCGTTGAGGGTGATGGTGCACGTCACACCGGGTGCGCCGCCGGAGTGGAGGAGGTCGAGATGACCGTCGCCGTGGAGCCGCTGAGCCCCCGCCAGAGAGTGAACGATCGTCAGGACATCGCTCGTCGGCTTCTCGCCTCGTCCGCCCGGAAGTCCTACGACCCGCTCGTCGAGGTCGATTGGGACGCCCCGGTCGACCACACCCGGTTCTACGGGATGACCCCGGAGTGGTGCAGCCTCTACGGCACCGAGATGTGGGAGTCGATGACCCCCGAACAGCGCATCACGCTGACCGAACACGAGGCCGCCAGCATCAGCGCGACCGGCATCTGGTTCGAGATCATCCTCATGCAGATGCTGATCCGGGAGGCCTACGACCAGGATCCCGCGTCGCCGCACTTCCAGTTCGCACTCACCGAGATCGCCGACGAGTGCCGGCACTCGACGATGTTCGCCAAGGCCGCCGAGCACTTCGGTGTCCCGCACTACGGCCCGCCACGATGGATCCGCACGCTGGCCCGGCCGTTCAAGGCGCTGGCGACGGGATCGCTCGCCTTCGGCGGCACCCTCGCCGCCGAGGAGATCCTCGACATGATGCAGCGCGACTTCATGAAGGACGACCGTGTCCAGCCGATCACGCGGACCGTCAGCAAGATCCACGTCCTCGAGGAGGCCCGGCACATCCGCTTCGCCCGGGAGGAGACGAAGCGGATCGCGGCCGACATGGGCCGGTTCCGGCGAGCCGTGACACGCGTGAACCTCGCCGTCACCGTCTACATGGTGGTGTTCTGCCTGGTGAACCCCGCCGTCTACGAGGCTGCGGGGCTCGACCGGCGAGCGGCCGTCCGCGCCGCTCGGGCCAACGCCTTCCACAACGACCGCAGGCGCAACGGGTGCGCGAAGACCATCGAGTTCCTCGACGAGTGCGGACTCATCGGCGGGCCCGGCGCGTGGTTGCTCCGCCGCGGCTCGATCATGTGACGACCCGCTTCGACGGTCGGCGGCGCGGGGCACCTGCACCGATAGACTCGTCCGGTGGCCGAGTACCGGATCAACGAACTCGCGGAGGTGTCGGGCGTCAGCGTCCGCAACATCCGCGTGTATCAGGACCGCGGGCTGCTGCCACCGCCCAAGATCAAGGGTCGTACCGGGTGGTACTCGACGGAGCACCTCGTCCGCCTCAACCTGATCTCCCGGCTGCTCGAGCGCGGGTACACGTTCGCGACGATCAGCGAACTGCTCCTGGCCGCGCACTACGGGATGAAGGTCGAACACGTCCTGCACGGCGAGCCGAAGGCCGGTCGGTGGCGCACCTTCAAGCGTGCCGCCACGATCACCCTCACCGAGTTGCGCCGCACGCTGGGGGCCGACGAACGCACCATCGCGATGAGCCAGAAGCTGGGGTTGCTCGCGAAGGAGGGCGCCCAGTACGCGGTGAAGAGCCCCGAACTGCTGGAGGGGGCGGAGGTGCTGGTGAAGGCCGGCATCGAGTTGGAACCGTTGCTGCGCAAGTGGGAACGGGTCCAGAACGACATCGACGACATCGCCGACAACTTCGTCGCGATCATCACCGACAAGTACTTCGGCGACGACGGTCGACTGCTCGACATGGAGGAGACCGAGGTCGCGAAGGTCGCGCACCTCATCGGTGCGGTCCGTCCCATGGCGCACGAGATCGTCGAGTCGGCGTTCCGGCGCTCGCTCGACAGCAAGATCTCGCAGGCGATCGGGGAGGCCTCGGAGATCCTCGAGGCCGACACGACACCCTGACCACGCACGCATCCTCCGGCACGGGGGCCACAGGAAGGCGGGGCCGACGATGAGGCGCTCCACACGACGCGCGGTCGAGGGCGCGGCAATCACCGGGGGCGTCGCCGCCCTCGCGAGCGGCGCGGCGGTCGGGACCATCGTGGGCGCGCTCGTGCGCACCGCCCTGACCTCGCCGCCGCCCGTCGACGACGGCCCCGACCCGCTGCTGGCCACACCGGCCTCGGCGCCGGAGATCCTGCCGGTGCGGTCGATCGCAGACGGCAACCCGATCCACGTCGAGGCCTACGGCCCGCCCGACGGCGAGGTACTCGTCTTCGCGCACGGCTGGACCTGCTCGACACGTCACTGGTACGCGCAGATCAACGCGTTCGCCGAACACCATCGCGTCGTCGTCTACGACCAGCGCGGCCACGGTCGGACGCCGCTCGGGTCGACGCGTCTGTCGACGTCGCTGCTGGGGGCGGATCTGGAGTCGGTGGTCGCGGCGGTGACCGGTGACGACCGTCGTGCGCTCGTCGCCGGACACAGCATGGGCGGGATGTCGGTGATGGCGTGGGCGAAGGCCTACCCGGAGTCGGCGAACGCGCGTGCACGGGCGGTCGTGCTCACCTCGACCGCCGCGGTGGAGATCATCCAGAACCTCGCCGTCATCCCCGAGGGACTGCCGCGCTACACCAAGCCGTTCGAACGCGGCGTCAGCCGGCTGATCGCCACGGCTCCGATCCCGTTGCCGCACACCACCGCATCGCCGCGGGTCGCGCAGTACATCGCGATGAACACCCAGGCACGGCTGTCCCACGTGGAGTTCTGTGACCACATGATCAGCGACTGCCCGGCCCGCTCGCGCGCACGGTGGGGCGCGGCCCTGCTCGACCTCGACGTGTGGCAGGGCGTGCTGAACCTGACGGTGCCGACCGCGGTCGTCGTCGGCACCGACGACCGGCTCACACCGCGCAAGCACTCCGACGCGATCTCCGCACAGTTGGAGAAACAGGACATCCTGCTCGACTACCTCGTGCTGCCGCACACCGGTCACATGGCCAACATCGAGGAGTCGGGGCCGTACAACCGGCTCCTCACCGACGTCCTCGACCGCACCAAGGACCGCGCCACCCGCGTCTGAGCCCCCACCACGCGTGGCATCCTCGTCGGGTGACTCTCTCCCGTCGGCAGGTCGCCGCGATGATCGACCACACCCTGCTCGCCCCCGAGGCGACCCGCGCGGACGCCGAGGCCTGCGTCACCGAGGCGAAGGACCTCGGTGTGTACGCCGTGTGCCTGTCCCCGTCGATGCTGCCCATCGACACCGGTGACGTCGTCCCGTGTGTCGTCGCGGGATTCCCGTCGGGAAAGCATCATTCGCTGGTGAAGGCATCGGAGGCGCGCCTCGCGGTCGACTCCGGCGCACGCGAGATCGACATGGTGATCGACGTCGGCGCCGCGGTGGCGGGTCTCTACGACGAGGTGTTCGCCGACGTGCTCACCGTCCGGGAGGCGGTGGGCGCCGAGGTCGTGCTCAAGGTGATCATCGAGTCCGCGGCGCTCCTCGCGGCGGTCGGGCCGCAGGCCGTCACGGAGACGTGCCGACGCGCGGCGCAGGCCGGGGCGTCGTTGGTGAAGACCTCCACCGGGTTCCACCCGGCGGGAGGGGCGAGCGTGGAGGCGGTCCGGCTGATGCGGGACGCCGTGCCGGCGTCGGTCGGCGTGAAGGCGTCGGGTGGGATCCGGACCGCGGAGGCCGCGGCGGCACTGGTCGACGCCGGCGCCACGCGCCTGGGGCTGTCACGCAGCCGGGAGGTCCTCGCCGGGTTCTCCGACGACTGACGGGAGTTCCGGCCCGGTCGGCGGTGGGTGTCGGCCGCTGGGCGGGGGCGGTAAGGGTCGTCAGGCGTGCGAGCGGACGAGTGGTGTCTCGTACAGCATCGTGTGCACACCCGACAGCACGATCCCGACGACGACCGTGGTCGCGCCGGTGGCGAGGATCCAGTGATCCATCGGGAAGGTCCAGCCGCCTGCGTGGTCGTCGAACGCCGAGGCGCCGAACAGGGTCACGACGAACACCGCGACCGCGGCATAGACGACGCCGGCGTATCCCAGAACCGCCAGTGCGGTGCGGTTGTGCAAGTCGTTCCTCATCGTGTGCCACCTCGTGTTCAGCAGATCGGTGCCGGTCGAATCGGTCGAGCGTGAGACACGAGGGTAACGCGGGATCCTGAGCGGGGGATCAGAAACGCTCGCGGTGGCGCTCTTGTTCCAGGAGTGCGTCGAGATCGGTGAGACGGTGCATGGTCGCGACGGCCCGTGCCGTCCGGTTGTTGGCCGCGAGCATCGTCTCGTGACGGTGGGTGAAGGCCCAGTAGCCCGCTGTGAACGGGCACGCGTCGTCACCGACACGGACCTTCGGGTTGTACGCGCAGTCCCCGCAGTAGTCCGACATCGTGCTGATGTAGGCGCCGCCGGAGGTGTACGGCTTGGTCGCCATCCGGCCCCCGTCGGCGTGTTGGCTCATCCCGATGACGTTCACCGGCATCACCCAGTCGAACCCGTCGACGAAGTGCGCACGGAACCACTCGGTGAGCTCGGCGGGGTCGTATCCGCGCTGCAGCGCGTGGCTGCCCAGGATCATCAGTCGCGGGATGTGGTGCACCCACCCGCGGTCGCGGACGCCGGCCAGCACATCCGACAGGCAGTTCGCGGTGACGGCGTCGGCGTCGAGGTCGCGGAACCAGTCCGGCAGGCGTGCGTGCGCCCCCAACTCGTTGCTCGCGGTGTAGTCCGGTCCGAAATGCCAGTAGAGGTGCCAGACGAACTCGCGCCACCCGATGATCTGCCGGATGAACCCCTCGGCCGCGGCCATGTCCACCGAACCGTCGCGGGCGGCGGCCTCCGCCGCGTGGACGACGTCCAGCGGGTCGAGCAGCGACAGGTTCAGCGGCACCGACAGCAGCGAGTGCGACATCGTCCAGTCCGCACCCATCATGGCGTCCTCCCACCGCCCGAACGTCGCCAGACGGTGATCGACGAAGGTGCGCAACGCCTCCTGCGCCTCGTCGCCGGTGACCGCGAACTGCCGTGGGCCGTCGACGCCGGAGAACGTGACGTCGGGGCGGTCGTCGACGAGGGCGTCGAGGTCGGCGCGGACCTCCTCGTCGATCTCGTCCTCCTCGGGCCACCACGGCGGGTCGACACCGAGCGTGTCCCGCCGGGGCGGACTGTCGCGGTTCTGGGCGTCGAAGTTCCATCTGCCGCCCGCCGGTGCCGTGCCGTCCATGAGGATGTCGAAGCGACGTCGCTGGTCGCGGTAGAAGTTCTCCATCCGGAAGTTCTCGCCCTCGCCCGCCCAGGTGGCGAAGTCCTCGCGGGACAACGCGAAGGTCGGGTTCGGCAGGATCTCCGAGACCAGTCCCTCGTCGTGCAGGGCGTGCACGAACCGCGACGCCGCCCGCGAGCTCGGCTCGTGCACGACGACCGGCCGACCGAACTCGGTCAGCGCATCGCGGTAGCCCTCCGCCTGCCAGAACTCGGCCCGGTCACCGAGTTCGGCCGCCAGGTGTCGCATCCCCGACAGGACGAGGTGCGCCTTCTGCCGGTGGCCGCCACGACGCGCGAGCGCCGCGGTCGACTCGATCAGCAGCACCTGCCGGTCGGCGTGGGCGTCGGCCGAGTGGATGTGCGGCCCGAGTTGGTCGGCGAAGAGCCAGAGGGGATCGGGGTCGGACGAGGCGGTCGTCGCCGCCGACGTCTTCTTCGCGCTCACAGAACAGAGCAAGTGCCCTGCGACGACGCGTTGTTCCCGGTGGCGCCCAGCGAGTCGGCGTCGAGGGCGACGTCGGAGCCGCGGACGGCGAAGTCGATGCCCTGCGACGTCACCGACAGCTTCTGGAAGTCCAGCTCGTCGAACAACGGCGGGAACAGCGACTTGGAGACACCGTCGACGATGGTCTGGGCGAAGCCGGACGGCACACCGAAGACCAGGGCGCTGGCCTTGACCACCTGGAACTCGAGTTTGCCGTCGGAGACGACCGGCTTGATCTCGGTGCTCACCGGGATCGGGAAGATGGCCACGGTGACGGTCGCGTCGATGGTCATGGTGCCGGTGGACTGATCGCCGGTGACGTTCGTGAGCGTGAACCCGCCGAACAGACCCGACAGTCCCGAGGAGTCACCGGAGGTCGAGTCGCCACCGGACTGGTCCTGCGAGTTCTGCGCACCCTGCTTGCTCAGCGCGACGATCCGGGTGAACGGGACGTTGCCGGTCGCGTTCAGCGATCCGAGAGTGGACCCGTCCGAGCGGCCGGTGATGTCGTCGGCGCGTCCGTGCAGCTCGATGGCCTGACCGTTGTCGCCGCCCGTGTCGATCTGGACGTAGGGGACCTTGCTCGTGGCGAACTGCCACAGCATCGGCTCCTTGCTCAGCGACACCGATGCCGACGACCCCGTCAGGTCGGAGAACGACTTCTGCAGACAGTCCTTGGTGGCGTTGCGCAGGTACAACTCGCTGCCGACGCCGGCGATGACCAGCACCAACACCACGACCAGCGCGCTGATGCCGACGATCATGCCGACCCGTCTGCGAGGACGTCGGGGGCGCGAGCCGTCCCCGGGGTCGGCGGGGTCGGCGTGCGTCGCGTCGTGGGGCTGCTCGTCGGGGTAGGGGTACGACGAGGTGTCGAACGGACGTGTCTGCGACCACGCCTGCGGCTGCTGCGGCTGCGGGATCCGCTCGGTGGACGGAGTGTCCGACGCGTCGTCGGGATGCGATGGATCATGCGGATGGGTCATCGGGGTCGATTGTGCACGTCGGCAGGGGGCTGGGGGGTGAGACTTCTGTGTGGGTTCGATGAGGAACCCACCGGTCGGTCAGAGGCGGGTGTTGTCGAGGACGGCGATGTCGCGACGGGCCCGCGCCACGGGCTCCAGGTCGACGTCGTGGACGCCGAGATGGTCGGACCCGTCGTACTCGACGACCACCCGACCGTAGGGGTCGGCGATGATCGAGTGCCCGATGCCGGTGGGGGCGGGGCTGTCGGCGACGGCGGGGTCGGTGGGCAGCGGCTGCCCGACACCGACGACGACCGTCGAACTGTCGAGTGCGCGGGCCCGGGTGAGGACCTGCCACTGGTCGACCTTGCCCGGCCCGGAGCCCCACGACGTCGGCACGACGACCATCTGCGCGCCGTCGCGGGCCACTGCGGTGAACAACCCGGGGAACCGGATGTCGTAGCAGGTGGCGAGGCCGACGGTGACCCCGGCGATCACCACGGTCCGCGGCTTCTCGCCGGGGGCGACGGTGTCGGACTCGCGGAACCCGAAGGCGTCGTAGAGATGGATCTTGTCGTAGTGGGTCGAGGTGCCGTCGGGGTCGGCCACCAGCAGGGTGTTCACGACGCGACGTCGCCCCGCGTGCTCGTCGCCCGGGGTGAACATCCCCGCGATCACTGCGACCCCGGCGTCGGCGGCCGCGGCACGCACACCGTCGGCCCAGGCGCCGTCGAGCGGTTCGGCGACCGGTCCGAGCGGCACACCGAACCGGCACATCATCGCCTCGGGGAACACGACGAGGTCGGCGCCGGCGTCGGCGGCCTGTCGGGTCCGTGCGCGGACGGTCTCGAGATTCGCCGACGGGTCGGTGCCCGCCGCGACCTGCGCCATCGCCACTCGCATGGTCCGAGCCTAGTCAGGCACCGACGGGTCGACCACCGACCACGGGACGGTGAGGGTGTTGTCGTGCTCGCGTCGGCGGGGTCGTTCACAGGGCACCCCGCCCGCGGCCAGCGCCTCACGGGCGCGCGCCCACCGGAACCGTGGACCGTACGGCGCCCACGCCGCCGCCGCGTCCCAGCAGCGATCGGCCGCCGCCAACAGCTCGCCGATCCCGGTACCCGGCACGTTGTGGTGGATGAGCGCCTTCGGCAGGCGCTCGGCGACATCCGACGGCCGGTCGGTGTGCTGCGGATCCCAGGCGAGGGTGAGCGTCCGCGGCCCGGTGGCGTCGAGCAGCAGCCAGGTGCACCGTCGCCCGATCTCGTCGCAGGTGCCCTCGACGATCAGCCCGCCCGGGGCGAGCGCCGCCTGCATCCGCGCCCAGGCGGGACGGACCTGGTCCTCGTCGTACTGACGGAGGACGTTGAAGGCGCGCACCAGGTGCGGTCGGAGACCGGCGAGTTCGAAGCCGCCGCGGGCGAACCGCACCCCGTCGCGGTCGTCGACGACGCGGTCGGGGTCGATCTCGAGACCGACCGTCCGGATCGACGGCGCGACCGTCTGCAGGCGCCGGTGCAGGTCCACGGCGGTGTCCGGGCGGTCGCCGTAGCCGAGGTCGACGACCAGCGGGTCGCGCGCAGCGGTCAGGACGTCGACGATCTCGGGGCGTGCGGCGATCCACCGGTCGACGCGGCGCAGACGCCCGACGTTGGTGGTCCCGCGGGTGATCCGGCCGTCGGGGGACCGTCGATCACCGGTGTGCACGACGCCGCTCAGGCGTTGGCGGCGATCCAGTCGGCCGTGAACTCGGCCTCCCCGCGGAACAGGTCGACGAGGTTGACCAGGATGAGCTGTTCGAGCTTGCCGTTGACGAACGGGACGTACACCTTCACCTCGGTGGTGCGTCGCAGGGTGCAACCGGTCTCCGTCGGGAACAGCTCCTGCACGCCGGTGAGGCTGCCCGGTCCGGCGGGGATGCCCGCGGTGTAGGTGCCCTCGGTCTTCTCCGGGTGGAACGGGCCGAGCTTCTCGGTCCGCGTGATCACCATGTCCTTCTTGATCACGGCACTGGCGATCGACGGCAGGTCGGACCGGGGGAGCGTCTGCACCAGCACCAGGTCGATGCCGTTCTCGTCGACGACGAGCCTGTCGACGTCGGACTGCGGGGTGAGCTTGCGGAACTCCACCATCTGGTCGTCCCAGAACTGCCGGGACGACAGTGTCTGGTAGACCTTCTCGGCCGGGTGTTCGTACCGGGCCGAGTAGCTGAGACGACGCGCCATGGCGCTCACGCTACCCGGGGGGTGGTCAGGACCTCTCGGCGTCCCACGCAACGGTGAAGTCGCGCTCGGCGTCGAACAGCGTCAGCATGTTCTGGCTGATCAGCTTCTCGATCTTGCCGCCGACCAACGGGATTCGGACAGTGACCGACCCGTCGAACTCGGCGACGGTCGAGCCGTCGCCCTCGCGGAGACGGAACTCCCCCTCCGTGGTCGCCGGCGTGCCGGGCACCGTGGCGTGGAACGCGCCGTCAGCCGAGGTCGGCGACGTGAAGGTCCAGCTCATCGTGCGTTCGATCGCCAGGTCACCGCTGACCAGCGACGTCACCACCGACGGCAGCTTGTCCGCCGGGATGCGCTGTGTGAGTTCGACGGTCACCCGATCGCCGCTCACGTCGACCGAGCGGACCTCGCCCGGGGACTTCTCCACGCTCGCCGCGAGGGCCTCCCAATACGCGCGGTCGCCGACGGCGGCCCGGATGCGGTCGAGCCCGAGGGGATAGGTGACCGGGTGCTGCAGCTTCGTCGCCATGATCTGCAGACGTTACCGTTGGCCTGTGACCAGCGACCCCGCCGCGCACCCCGACACCGGGGGAACCGTCACCGGTGTGCGGCTGTCGGAGCTCACGACGATGCGCGTCGGCGGGCCTGCGCGCGCTCTGGTCTCATCCGCCACGGCCGACGACCTCGTCGCCGCGATCACGTCCCTCGACGCCGCCGCGGAACCGGTGCTGCTGATCGGCGGCGGTTCGAACCTGCTGGTCGGCGACGGCGGTTTCGAGGGCACCGTGGTGCGGGTGGCGCACGACGAGATGCGTGTCGATCCGCTGTCGGACGGTGTGGTGCGGATGACGGTCGGTGCCGGTGCCGACTGGGACGCCACGGTCGCCGCGTCGGTGGCCCGCGGCCTGGGCGGACTGGAATGTCTCTCCGGCATACCGGGTTCCGTCGGAGCGACACCCGTGCAGAACGTCGGTGCCTACGGCGTCGAGATCGCCGACGTCCTCGACGGGGTCGAACTGTTCGACCGTCGGACAGGGGACCGTTCCTGGGTGGAGCCGTCCGCGCTCGGCCTCGGGTACCGGACGAGCGCGCTCAAGCACCGCGCCGATCGCGTGGTGCTCACCGTCGCGTTCCGGCTCACCGACGACGGCGTCAGCGCCCCCGTCCGCTACCGCGAACTCGCCGGTGTGCTCGGGGTCGAGATGGGCGAGCGGACGGCGGTCGGCGCGGTGCGGGAGGCGGTGCTGTCGCTGCGCCGCGGCAAGGGGATGGTCCTCGACGCCGACGACCCCGACACGTGGAGTTCGGGATCGTTCTTCACCAACCCCGTGATCGCCGAGTCCGACCTCGCCGCCGTCGAGGAGGCCGTGCGGTCCCGGACCGGGTCGACCGACATGCCGCGCTACCCGGCCGCGGACGGGGTGAAACTGTCCGCCGGGTGGCTCATCGAACGGGCCGGCTTCGGCCGCGGCTTCCCTGACGACGCCGCGCCGGCCCGTCTGTCCACCAAACACACGCTGGCGCTGACCAACCGCGGGTCGGCCTCCGCCGAGGACGTGCTGGTGCTGGCACGGCGGGTCCGCGACGGGGTGCAGGAGGCCTTCGGGGTGCGTCTGCACCCGGAACCGGTGTTGGTGGGCTGCGCCCTCTGACCGGTGTGAACCGTGTCTCTCGTGCGTGCGCGACCTGCGACGGCGCTCGGGGGCACTGTCGACGACCGGTATCGTCGGCGGACATGACCGCAACATCCCGTGCCCAGATGACCAGGCGCGGCGCACTCGCCGCACTCGCCGTCGGCGCCGCGGGTGTGGCCGCCGCCGCCTGCTCCACCGGGGACAAGGGCTCGACGACCGGCGCCGCCGCGTCGAAGAGCGCCGAACCGACCGCGCAGCTCGTCTTCACCCCCGCCCTCGACGACAAGGACGCCCCGAGCCCGACGGCGACCTTCTCGGTCAAGGTCGACAAGGGTCAGCTGAACCCGGACGTCAAGCTCACGAACACTCGCGGCACCGTCGTCACCGGTTCGTTGTCCGAGGACCGGACGACCTACACGATCGACGAGCCCCTCGGGTACGGCAACACCTACACCTGGTCAGGGACGGCCATCGGTGACGACCGCAAGACCATCCCGGTGCAGGGCTCGTTCACGACGCTGAACCCGGAGCAGCAGATCAACGTCGTCATCAACATCGCCGACGGCCAGGACGTGGGGATCGCGGCGCCGCTGATCCTCAAGTTCGACTCCACCGTCACCGACAAGAAGGCCGTCGAGAAGGCGCTCACGGTGACGACCACCCCCGCCACCGAGGGCAGCTGGGCGTGGCTGCCCGAGGACAACGGCTCGCGCGCGCACTGGCGGTCGAAGGACTACTTCGCGCCCGGGACCAAGGTCGCGATGGTCGGCAAGCTCTACGGTCTGGACCACGGCGACGGCGCGTACGGAGCGGCCGACGTCACGTCGAACTTCACGATCGGGCGTTCGCAGATCGTCAAGGCCGACGCCACGTCGTTCAAGATCGACGTCGTCCGCGACGGGTCCGTCCTGATGACGCTGCCGTGCAGCTACGGCAGCGGTGACCTCGACCGGAACGTGACCCGCTCGGGTATCCACGTGGTGAGCGAGAAGCACGAGGACTTCTACATGTCGAACCCCGCCGCGGGGTACTTCAACATCCACGAGCGGTTCGCCGTGCGCATCTCGAACAACGGTGAGTTCATCCACGCCAACCCGGAGACCACCGGTGTGCAGGGGTCCTCGAACGTCACCAACGGCTGCATCAACCTGTCGCTGGAGAACGCGCAGCGGTACTTCAACACGGCGATCTACGGCGATCCCGTCGAGGTCACCAACACCCGTATCCAGTTGTCGGCCGCCGACGGCGACATCTACGACTGGACCGTCAGCTGGGACGACTGGAAGTCGATGTCCGCCTTGCAGGGCGAGGTCACCGAGTCGTCGGCGCCGGCCACGCCGTCGGGCGCGCCGCAGCTGTCGGGGATCTCGACGACCACTCCGCAGCCCGCGACGCAGGGTCCGACGGGCTGATCGCCCTTCGGCCGTCGGGCTATCCCGTGCGGATGTTGCGTCGGGCGCTGGCCTGATCGCGCGGCTTGAGCACGATCTGGTCGAGGTTCACATGCGGCGGGCGTGACGCGACGAACCCGATCACCTCGGCGACGTCGTCGGCGGTGAGCGGGGTCAACCCGTCGTAGACGGCGTCGGCCTTGTCCCGGTCGCCGTCGAAGCGGACGAGGGAGAACTCCGTCTCGACCATGCCGGGGGCGATCTCGGTGAGGCGGATGGGCTTGCCCAGCAACTCGAATCGCAGGGTGCGGTGCAGCACTCCCTGCGCGTGCTTCGCCGAGGTGTAGCCGGCACCGTTGTCGTAGGCCTCGAGCGCGGCGATCGACGTGATGGTCACGATGAGGCCGTCGCCCGATGCCTCCAGAGCCGGGAGGAGTGCGCGGGTCAGGCGCAGTGTGCCGAGGACGTTGGTCTCCCACATCCACCGCCAGTCGTCGAGATCGGCCTCGGCGACGGTGGCCAGCCCCTTCGCCCCGCCCGCGTTGTTCACGAGGACGTCGACGCGGTCGAGGCCGTCGCAGAACGCGGCGACCGACGCGTCGTCGGTGACGTCGAGCGGACGAGCCGTGGCGCCGATCTCGCCGGCCAGCTCCTCGAGACGATCGGTGCGGCGGGCCCCGATCACGACGTGGAAGCCCTGTGCGGCAAGAGTTCTCGCGGTGGCGGCGCCGATGCCGGAGCTGGCTCCGGTGACGACGGCGACGCGACGGTCGGGGGACGTGCTGTCGGTGCTCACGCCTGTCGAGTTTACGGGCACGTCCGCACCCCACTACGGTTGTGCCCAGGGTGGACGCCGCGAAGGAGTCGCAGAGTCACCGGAACCGATTCGCTCGCTCCAGGAGGCCCGATGTCCGACCCGACCACCCCGCCGCGTGAGGTGTCGGCGATGCTCGACGTCAGCGTCGACGCGCCGACGGAACTCGAGTTCCAGATCGCCGTCGCCCGTCTGCCCGGGTTGCAGATGGACGAGTCGCTGAGCATCACCGTCGACGGCAACCCGGTGACGCCGGGCGAGGTCATCGCGGAGTGCGGGACCCGTATCCACCAGTTGACCGTCGAGTCCGGTCGGGTGCTGGTCCACTACTCGGCGACGGTGCACTCACCCGCCGAGCCTGTACGCGCGGCGGTCGGTGACCGTTCGACCTACCTGCGTCCCAGCCGATATGCCGAGGCGGACAAGTTCTTCGGCTACGTCACCGGTGAGTTCGACCTCGAGACCGACCCGGCGGAGTTGCTGACGCAGGTCACGCAGTTCGTCGCACGACGCCTGAACTACATCCCCGGCGCCAGCGACCCGATCGACGGCGCGGCGGACACGCTGCTCGCCGGCGCGGGCGTGTGTCGCGACTACGCCCACCTCGTCGTGGCGTTGCTGCGTGCGCTCAACATCCCGGCGAGACTGGTCGCGGTGTACGCGCCCGGGTGCGATCCGATGGACTTCCACGCGGTGGCCGAGGCGCTCGTCGACGACCGGTGGCTGGTGGTCGACGCGACCGGTCTCGCGCCGCGGCAGAGTCTGCTGCGGATCGCGACCGGCCGGGATGCCGCCGACACCGCGTTCCTCGACAACCACTCGGGCACCATCTCGCTCGACACCTACCAGGTGATGGCCACCGTCTCCGGTGACCTGCCCGTCGACGACGGCACGCAGCAGATCGCCATCGGCTGACGCTCCGCTTGCAGGGTTCGCGCTCCGCTTACAGGTTTCGCGCTCCACTTGTTCGAGGACGCTCCGCATGCAGGCGGAGCGTCCTCGAACAAGTGGAGCGTCTGGCCTGTAGGTGGAGCGTCAGCCCCCGAGGAGCGTGCGTCTGGCCTGTATGTGGAGCGTCAGGCCCCGAGGAGTGCGGCGCAGCGGAGGAGTCCGATGTGGCTGTAGGCCTGCGGATGGTTGCCCAGTGAGCGTTCGGCGACGGGGTCGTACTCCTCCGACAACAGGCCCGTCGGGCCGGCGGCCTTCACGAGCTGATCGAACAGCGCCTCGGCGTCGGAGCGACGACCGATGAGGAGATACGCCTCGACGAGCCACGCCGCGCACAGGTGGAAACCACCCTCGCCGCCGGGCAGCCCGTCGTCGTGGTGGTAGCGGTACACGGTTGCGCCGCTGCGGAGTTCGGCCTCGGTGGCCTCGACCGTCTGGCGGAAGCGGGGATCGTCGGCCGGGATCAGTCCGGCGAGGCCGATGAACAGCGTCGCGGCGTCGAGGTCGGTGCCGTCGTAGGCGGCGGTGAACGACTGCACCTGCGGGTTCCACCCCTGATCGAGCACCTGCGCGGCGATGACGTCGCGCAGCACGGGCCACCCCGGTTCGATCTCGCGCCCGAACCGCTCACCGATCGCGATCGCCCGGTCGACGGTCATCCAACACATGACCTTCGAGTACACGTGGTGGCGCGGGTTTCCGCGGATCTCCCAGATGCCGTGGTCGGGCTCGAACCAGCGACGCTCCACCGCCCACACCATGTTCGCGACGAGGTCCCAGTCGGCGTCACCGAGCGGCTCGGCGGACCCGCCGTCGGCGCGGGCCTCGGCGAGATGGCCGATGAGGTCGACGATCGGCCCGAACACGTCGAGCTGGACCTGCTGGTTCGCCGCGTTGCCGACGCGCACCGGGCGTGACCCGGCGTAACCGGGCAGCGAGTCGATGATCGCCTCGGGTGGCAGGCCGCCGCCGTGCAGCGTGTAGAGCGGGTGCAGCCACTCCGGACCGCTGATGGTGCCGAGCACGCGGTACAGCCACGTCAGATAACCCTCGGCCTCGTGCAGCGATCCGACCGACACCAGCGCCGACGCCGTGAGCGCGGCGTCGCGCAACCAGCAGTAGCGGTAGTCCCAGTTGCGGACACCGCCGATCTCCTCGGGCAGCGACGTCGTCGCCGCCGCCATGATCGACCCGGAGTCCGCGTGCACGAGGCCTTTGAGGGTCAGCGCCGACCGCTTCATCAGGTCCGGCTTGCGCACGGGCAGCGTGAGGTCGGCTGACCACGAACTCCAGTACTCCTCGGCGAGGGCACGCCGTCGGGCCTCACTGCGCTCTTCTTCGCCGATGTAGTCGGTGCCGCAGCGCAATTCGAACACGACGGGACCCGCGGAGGCGTCGACGACGGCGGTCGCCCGCTGGTAGAAGCGATCGGTGTCGATCCGCCACACCACACCGGGGGCGCGCAGCACGATCGGGTCGTTGGAGCCGTACACCCGCAGGCCCTCGTCGACGGGTTCGATCTGCACGCTGGTCTGCCCGAACTCGGGTCGGGGCGCGAACTCCACGAGCGCCGGCGCCGAGCCGGTGACGACGCGGATCAGGTCGGTGCGTCCGGGCGCGACGTCATGCGGGAGGTAGTCGATCACCTCGAGGCCGGCCCAGCGGGTCGCGACGGTCATCGTGCCGTCGACGTAGCGCTGGCTCTGGGGCAGCGGTGTACGTCGGTCGCCGTCGACATGGGGGCGGATGCCGAACTCCCCGGCGTCGACGGTGCCGAGCAGGCTCGCGAACAGGGCGGCCGCATCGGGCTCGGGGTGGCACATCCAGCAGATCTTCGCGTCCGGGGTCACCAGCGCGACGGTGCGCGGGGACGCCAGCATGGTGAGTCGCTCGATCGGTGCGGCGTTCTCGCCGCGCAGCCACGCGCGGCGTTCCTCATACAGGAAGGCCAGGGCGGTCGCGACGTGGTCGGTGTCGGGCACGCGATAGGTGGCGAGGGTGTCGCCGTCGCCGACCTTCACCCCGAAGTCGGGGCCGTGCAGGCGACGGAACGCCTTCTCGTCGGTGACGTCGTCGCCGAAGAAGATGGCCGCACCCGCGCCCGCCTGGTGACGCAGGATGTCGAGTGCCTGCCCCTTGTCGGTGCGGATCACCGCGAGCTCGATCACCGACTTGCCCTCGGTGACCTGCACGCCGTCCCAGGTGGCGGGACCCGTGCGCACGCGGTGCAGTGCGGCCTCGGAGTCGACCTCGTCGGCGTTGCGGACGTGCATCGCGGTGCTCGCGGGCTTCGTCTCGACGGTCACCCCGTCGTAGTCGACCGCGATGGCCCGCAACTCCTCGACGACCGTGCTGAGCAGCTCCTGCGCCTGCGGACCGATCTCGTGGACGAAGCCGATGTCGAACTCGCTGCCGTGACTGCCGACGAGGTGCACCTCGGCGGGCAGTCGGGACAGGGTCGCGAGATCCCGCAGCGCGCGGCCGGATATGACGGCGGCGGTGGTGGAGTCGAGGTCGGCGATGGCACGCATCGCCCGCACCGAGTCGGGGTTGGGCCGGGCGTCCTCCGGGCGGGACACGATGGGCGCCATGCACCCGTCGTAGTCGGACGCGACGAGCAGTCGCGGAGTCCGCGCGATGTCCTTGAGCGCTCGACGCAACTCGGGTGCTAGGTCTGCGGCACTCACCGGAGGAAGTCTAGGTGCCGCACGCGGAACGGTCCCAATCGAACGCTCCCCGGTTCAGTCGTCGACGAGGTCGACACCGCGGTTCTCCGACGAGGCGACCTCGTTGTCCACCGCCAGGGTGTCGAGGAAGCTCTGTGCCCACCGGCTCACGTCGTGCGCGAGCACCTGGCGACGGAGCGCGCGCATCCGGCGACGTCCCTCGTCGGGTGTCTGCGAGACCGCGCTGACGATGGCGTCCTTGACGCCGTCGAGGTCGTAGGGGTTCGCCTGATACGCCGACCGCAGTTCGGCGGCGGCACCGGTGAACTCGCTCAGCACCAGCGCACCGCCGAGATCGCTGCGGCAGGCGACGTACTCCTTGGCGACGAGGTTCATGCCGTCGCGCAGCGGCGTCACCAGCATGACGTCGGCGGCGACGAAGAACGCGATCAGCTCGTCGCGGTCGACCGGGCGGTGCAGGTACTGCACCACCTGGTGCGCGACCTCCCCGTACATGCCGTTGATGTTGCCGACGAGCTGCTCGATCCCCGCCCGCATCTGGATGTAGCTGTCGACCCGTTCGCGGCTGGGTGTGGCCAACTGGATCATCACCGTGGTGCGCGGGTCGACCCGTCCCTCGGCCAACAGCTCCGACAGCGCCTGCAGGCGCACGTCGATCCCCTTGGTGTAGTCGAGACGGTCGACGCCCAACATGATCGTGCGCGGGTTGCCCAGTTCGGCCCGCAGCTCGGCGGCGCGGTCGCGGATCTTCTTCGACTTCGAGTTCGCGTCGAGGGCACCGGAGTCGATCGAGATGGGGAACGCCCCGACCCGCACATGGCGGAACCCGACCTGCACGACGCCGAACTTGGCGCGGACACCGACGGTCCCCTTCGACGTCGCCTGGCCGGCGAGTCGGCGGGCGAGGTAGAGGAAGTTCTGTGCGCCACCGGGCAGGTGGAAGCCGATCAGGTCCGCACCGAGCAGACCCTCGACGATCTCGGTGCGCCACGGCAGCTGCATGAAGAGCTCGACCGGGGGGAACGGGATGTGCAGGAAGAAACCGATCCGCAGGTCCGGGCGCAGCATCCGCAGCATCTTCGGCACGAGCTGGAGCTGATAGTCCTGGATCCACACCATGGCGCCCTGCGACGCCACGGCCGACGCGGCCTCCGCGAACCGCCGGTTCACCTCGACGTAGGCGTTCCACCACTCCCGGTGGTACTCGGGCTTGACCAGGACGTCGTGGTACAGCGGCCACAGGGTCGCGTTGGAGAAACCCTCGTAGTACTCGTTGATCTCCTGCGCCGACAGCGGCACCGACACCAGCTGCAGACCGTCGACGACGGGGTTGTCGGCGGAGTCGGGGACTCCCGACCACCCGACCCACGCGCCGGTCCGCGACCGCAGGATCGGTTCGAGGGCGGTCACCAGACCGCCGGGACTCCGCTTCCACCGGACGGTCCCGTCGGGGAGTGTCTCCTTGTCGACGGGGAGCCGGTTCGCGACGACGACGAAGTCGGCGGTCTCGGCGATGGACGCCGGGACGTCAGCGCTGCGGTCGGACGGGTTCTCGCCTGTCGCGGCCACGTATCAGTTGTCGTCGAGTGCGATGCCGAGCATCGACAGGAGCATGCGGCACTCCTCGGCGTCGGTCGCGTAGGTGGCGACGACGCGACGCGCGGCGTTCGCGGTCTCGTCCGCGACGGCCCCGAGGTCCTCGTCGGCCAGATCGGTCTTGTCGCTGGTCTTGGCAGGCATGACTGTCACTTTACGCGGTCACGCGGCACGCCCGGGGACCGCCGGTGGCGCTGCGACAGCGGCATCGGTTCGGTCGCGCTGTCCGCCCGCGGCGGCCCGGGGTGCGCCGAGGGATCCTCGACCTCGGCCTCGAGACGTTCCCGCACACCGCTCAACGCCCCGGTGTGCATCTCGATGAGGTGGTCGGTGTCGAGCACACGGGCGGCCTCGTCGGGCTGCTGGGTCTCCGGGTCGAGGCGGGTGAACCGCTTCGGCCGCAGAGCCGACCGCGCGGTGAGCAGCGCACGGGTGGGGCGGGAGGTGATCCGTGGTCGCCGCAGGGTGCGGGCCATGAACTCACCGAACGTGACGCCTGCGGCCAGTGCGGCGCCGGTGCCGAGTGCGGCGGCCAGCGCGGTGAAGCCGTCGAGCGTCTGGTCGTTGAGGACGCCGTAGAGCCCGCGGTAGATCGAGAGACCGGGCAGCAGCGGGGTGATGCCTGCGACCGCGACGACGAGCGGCGGGGTCAGTGCGCGACGGGCGAGCAGACCACCGAGGAAACCGACCGCGACGGCGGCGACACCGGAGGCGATCACGCTCCCCACCCCGACGATCGCGCCGATCACGGTGACCGCGGTGCCCAGGACGCCGCCGAAGAAGGCGACCGGGAGGGCGCGTTGCTCGGCGTAGCTGGCCAACGCGAACGCCATCGCACCGACACCACCGCCGGCGATCTGCGCGGGGGCGTCGGAGAACCCGAGCGAGGTGGTGCTGGTGATGGTGGGCAGGACGATGCCGGTGGCCTCGAGCAGACGGATCGCCATGGAGACGCCGGCGATGATCCCGCCGGTCATGATGAGCAGTTCGAAGAACCGGGCGACGCCGGTGATGGGTGCGCCGGTGATCGCGTCCTGCACCGAACCCACCAGCGACAGCCCCGACAGCAGCACCGTCACCCCTGCCGCGATGACCAGGGTCGGTGCCACGGCCACGCCGAGCGACGCCGAGTATCGGAAGACGATCGCGGCCGGGATGACGGCGATGAACCCGCCCACCAACTGCTGGAAGAAGATGGGGGTCCCGTACGTGTTGAGGACGCGGTTGACCCGGTCGATGACGGCGGTGGTGAAGAACGCGACGACCGCGACCCAGGGACCACCACCGAACGCCACGGCCAGCGCGGCCGCCAGCAGCGACCACGCGAACGTCGCGGTCCAGCGCTTGTACGGGTGCGGCGCGGAGACGATGTCGTCGATGACGGCGTGCGCCTCCGACGGTGTGACGGCGAGACCACGGATCTTGCGGATCAACCGGTCGACCTGCGCGAGGCGGGTGAAGTCGAGCGAGCGGTAGTGCACCGTGCGCATCGCCGTCACCGGCGGCAACGCCGAGCCGCGCCGGGCGCTGACCACGATGGTGTTGTAGGTGACGTCGACCTCACAGCGCTCGACGCCGAACATGCCTGCCACGAAACGGATCTGGGTCTGGGTGTCGATCGCACCGGTCCCGGAGTCGAGCAGGACCGAACCCACCTTGATGGACAGGTCGAGCACCTCGGTGACCGCGGCGTCGTCGGTGAGGTCGACCGGCTGCCGGGGTGAGAGCGCCGAGGTGAGCGGCTCGATGGTGTCGATGGTCGCCCGGCGGGATCCGGCCAGGGGCCGCATCAGCCTGCCGATATACTCACGCACGCCTACTCGCCTCCCTAGCTCAGTGGTAGAGCACTCGCCTTGTAAGCGAGCGGTCGTCGGTTCGATCCCGACGGGGGGCTCCCATCACCCGGTTCTCCCGGGTCGTCCTCGGATGGCCGCCGTCGTCGGGCTCACGGTAGTTCCGTCGGCCCGGGACGGGAACCCACCGTCGTCAACGTCGTGTCGCCGGTGCGGGTTCCGGCCCTCGTGGGTTCGCGGGAGTGAGGTGACTCACTGCGCGACCGGCCGCCCCCGGGTGGCTAGGGTCATGCCATGGAATCCGTCGGCGAGTCCCGCGCGTGAGCCGGTTGCGGGCACGAGCCGCGCGGCTCGCCGACGTGTTCTGGTTCCTGCCCGCGTTGCTCGGCGTGGCCTCACTCGTGCTGGCCCAGGCGCTGATATCGCTCGACCGGGCTCTCGACGACGCGGACCTCGGCGTCTGGGGCACGCTTCTCTACCGCGTCGGTGCCAGCGGCAGCCGAGACATCCTCGGCGCCATCGGCGGGTCCATGCTCGGTGTCGCGGCCACCTCGTTCTCGATCACCGTCTCGGTGCTGGCGACCGCGAGCTCCACCTACGGCCCGCGCCTCGTCCGCAACTTCATGAACGACCGCGGCAACCAGTTCGTCCTCGGCATCTTCGGCGCGACGTTCCTCTACTCGCTCATGGTCCTGCGATCGATCCGTGCGCAGACCATCGACGAGGGTCAGTTCGTCCCCGACATCGCCGTGAACGTGGCGGTCGTCCTCGCGGTCCTCGACGTCGCGGTGCTCGTGTACTTCATCAACCACATCGCCGGGTCCATCCAGGTGTCCACCCTGTCGGCCCGGGTGCGGTCGGAACTGGTGGAGGTCGTCGACGCCCTGTACCCGTCCGAGCAGCCCCCCGACGCGCGACCCACCCCCGCGCCCGGTCGCGACGACTCGACGGTCACCGCCGACGCCGCCGGCTTCGTCATCGACATCGACGAGCGCGGGTTGAAGGAGACGGCCAGGCGCCACGACTGCGTGATCGAGATCGTCATCCGGCCCGGCGATCACCTCGTGGTCGGCGAGCCCCTCGCGAAGGTCACGCCGGGTGACAAGGCGTCGGACGTGTCGGGGGGTGTGTGCCGCGCGGTCGGCCTGGGCGACACCCGGACGCCTCTGCACGACATCCAGTTCGCGGTCCAGCAGTTGGTCGAGATGGCCGTGCGCGCCCTCTCACCGGGAACGAACGACCCCTACACCGCGCACAACGCGTTCAGTGAGCTCGCCACCGGCATGGTCCCGATGGTCGGACGGCCGACGCCGTGGCTGGGACGTGTCGACGACACCGACACCCTCCGTCTGATCGTCACCCGTGTGCCGATGGTGGAGCTCGTCGACGACATCTTCGACGCGGTCCGCGTCTACGCCCTCGCGGCGCCGGTGGCGATGACCGCGGCCACCATGCTGGCCCGTCGTATAGGCGTCGCCGCGATCGACCCCGTCGTCACCGATGCGGTGCTGCGGCACCTCGCGGTCATCGAGGCGGCCGCCCGGGACTCCGTCGCCGACCAGGTCACGGCGCGTCGGGTCATCGGTGAGGTCGACGTGGCCCGGGCGGCGATCACGGGGCGCTGACCGGCTCCTCGTGGAGCGCCGCCGCGACCGGGGTGTCGGTGGCGCTGTGGACCGCGATCGACACCATCACGGTCCCGGCGACCAGTGCGAACACCATCATCGCGGAGTCGATGCCCGACGTCAGCACCAGCAGTCCGTAGACGACGCTGGCGAAGCCCTTGGGTCCGAACCACGCCGCCGACAGCCGCTCGTTGCGGGCGAGGCCGTGACTGCCGATCAGTGCGATCAGCACCGGTATCGGTCGTCCGACGACCAGGACGAGGACCGCGAACACCCACCCACCGACCCCGAGACTCCCGAGCAGCGACGGGGTGAGGAGTGCACCGAACGCCAGCAGTGCGGCGTTCTTCGCCAACTCGCTGGTGAGTTCGCCGACCGGGGCGAACGACTGCGACGCCCTCGGACTCACGCTGGCCAGCGTGATCCCGGCGGTGAACGCGGCGATGTACGGGTTCGCCCCGACGGCGTCGGTGAGGACGAACAGCAGGATCGCGATGGCCAGCGGGCCGGCCGCCTGGGCGCGGGCGGTGACCCCGAGGACCGGCAGACGTACCAACAGGGCGCCCGCGAGGGGCGCCGCGACACCCAGAACGAGTCCGAGGAGCACCTCGAGCAGCACCGCGCCGAGCGAGGTGCTCTCGTCGACCCGACCGCCGAGGGTCCCGATCAGGACGAGCACGACGGGCAGCGCGAGCCCGTCGTTGAGCCCGCTCTCGATGTTGAGCAGGCTGCGCAGCCGCGCGGGCACGTCGTCGCGACCCACCAGTGCCGCGGCGAACACGGGGTCGGTGGGCGCGAGGATGGCGCCGATCAACATCGACGTCGTCCAGTCCAGGCCGGTCAGCAAGTGGGCCAGGACGGTGACCACACCGAACGTCAACGGCATGCCGATCAGCAGTGCCCGGGTCGGTTCGGACCACTCCCGCCGCAGCCGGGAGACCGGCGCGCGCTGACCGTCGGCGAACAGCACCGCGAACAGCGTGATGGAGGCGACCTCGCGGACGGTGTCGTTGCCGAGGCGTTCGGCGTCGAGGACGAGCGGCCCCGCGACGATGCCGGCGAGCAGGAAGATCCCCGACGTCGACAGCGGGCTGCGCGCGGACAGGTTCGACAACAGGACGGCCGCCAGCAACGCGACGCCGAAGGTCGTCACGAACGCCATCGGACCTCATCCCGATCGGCGGTCGACACCGCGGTCATGCGTCGGAGTGGCGGCTGTCGCGGCGCTCCTCGGCGACCAGTTCCTTCGTGCGCACCAGCCGCAGCGCCGTCACCAGCACGACGCCGCCGACGATGTTGAGCAGCACGGTGTACCAGAACCACGAGATCCAGTCGCCGTAGCCGACATCCGCCCCGGAGAGGATCGCGCCGAAGATCAGCAGCGAGTCCAGCACCGAGTGGAACAGCTGCAGGCCGGCGAGCAGGAACGCGGCGCCGACGCAGGCGACGAGCCGGGCGACGGGGCTGTCGGTGCCCTGCTGCATCCGCGTCAGCAGCGTCATCGTGCTGCCGCCGAGGATCGCGAGGCAGACCGCCTGCCAGCCGATCGGTGCGTCGACGAAGTGGTGCGCGGACTCCGACAGCGTCGACGACCACTCGGGGAACGCGTGCACCACGATGATCATGATCACCCAGCCGCCGACGAGATTCGCGACGAGCGTGCCGATCCAGAGTTTGGCGAGGTCGCGCAGGCGACCGTCCCGTGCGACCACCGCGGCGATCGGCATGAGGAAGTCCTCGGTGAACAGTTCGCTGTGCGCGAGGTGGATGGCGATCAACCCGATCGAGAACGCCAGCCCCGCCAGGAGGTGGTTCCCCGTCTCGTGCAGGACGGCGAGCATCGCCATCACGCCGATCCCGACCTCGATGCCCCCGAACAGTCCGGTGATGAGGACCGTGCGCGCGGTGCGGTGCAAGCGTTCGGCACCCTCGGTCACGATCGTGGAGAAGCTGCGTTCCAGTTCGTTCTCGAGGGGCCCGTCGTTGGTCCCGACCTCGCGCCGGGTCTGGTCGTCGCTCATCTCGGCAGCCACGTCATCCGCATGAATCTACGGAAGCATCGGCAGGCGGCACCAGGGGCTGACACTCCTGGGACCTGTCGGGCCCGGGAGCACGACGCCTCGGACGTAGGATTCGCGCCATGTCGCACATCCGAGTCTCCGCGTCCGGGTCCCTGTTCGACGGCGGGTACTCGCACACCGCGACAGCCGCACCCGGCTCGACCGTGTTCACCGCGGGCGCCGCGCCCATCGACGCCGACGGGGCCACCGTCGCACCCGGCGACGTCCAGGCGCAGGCACGCCAGTGCATGGCGAACCTCGAGGTCGCGCTGCGCGACGCGGGAGCGGCCCTGTCCGACGTCGCGAAGGTCACCGTCTATGTCGCCGAACAGCTCCAGGCCGACCTCACCGTCGCCTGGGATGCGGTGGCGGCTGCGTTCGGTGAGCACCGTCCCGCCGGGACGCTGCTCGGCGTGACCGTCCTCGCCCACGACGACCAGCTCGTCGAGATCGAGGCGATCGCCGCGCTGCCCCCCGCGTCGTGACCGTCGCCTGATGTCCGCTGCGCGGCCCCGCGTCGACGTGGCGCAGCGCCGCGCCCGCATGCTTCGGCGACACCACCTGGTCCGCGGGACCCGCCTGTCCGCGGGTCCGGACGCGATGGTCCGGCTCGCATCGGACATGGTCGCGCTGCACGCCACGTGCCCGCCGACGGTGTTCCTCGCGGCGTGGGCCCGCGTCGACGGGGTGACACCCGCCGACGTCGAACACGCTCTCTACACCGACCGCTCGCTGGTCCGGCACCTGTGCATGCGGCGCACAGCCTTCGTCCTCGACCGTGCGACCCTGGCCGACGCCGTGCACGCCGTCGCACCGCGTGTGAGCGCGTCCGAACGCACGAACATGCTGCGCGACCTGCGTCGCAGCCCCGACTTCGACGACCCCGACGCCTGGATCGACACCGCTGTCGCGGCCGTTCGGGACCATCTGTCCGACGGCGGCGACGCGACCTCGACGGAGTTGCGTGCCCGCCTGCCCGCCCTCGACGGTCGGGTGACGGTCGGCGGTGACAAGAGCTGGGGAGGGTCCATCCCGATGGGCCCGCGGGTGCTGAACATGATGAGCGCGGCGGGCGAGATCGTTCGCGGCGTGAACACCGCCGGGTGGCACGTCTCGCGGCCACGGTGGTCGTCGATGACCGCGTGGTTGGGCGAGTCACTGCCCGACGGGACGGTCGCGGAGGGACACGCCGCACTGGTGCGTCGATGGTTGCGGACCTTCGGCCCGGGCACCGAGACCGACATCGTGTGGTGGTTGGGCTCGACGAAAGCCGCTGTGCGCGAGGCTCTCGCGACGGTCGGGGCGGTCGAGGTCGACCTCGGGATCGGGGCGGGGGAGTGGGCGGTCGGGTACCTCCTGCCCGACGATCTCGACCCGGTGGACCCCGTCGAGCGCGACGGGTTCCTCCTGCCCGAACTCGACCCGACGACGATGGGGTGGAAGCAGCGCGACTGGTATCTCGCACCGCATGCCGAGCACCTCTTCGACCGCAACGGCAACGGCGGGCAGAGCGTGTGGT
Organism: Williamsia sp. SKLECPSW1; assembly: GCF_054332755.1. Taxonomy (NCBI): domain Bacteria; kingdom Bacillati; phylum Actinomycetota; class Actinomycetes; order Mycobacteriales; family Nocardiaceae; genus Williamsia; species Williamsia sp. SKLECPSW1. The sequence continues at coordinate 2,393,122 of NZ_JBTGLI010000001.1, forward strand.
GGGACGGGCGCATCGTGGGTGGCTGGTATCGCGTCGCCGACGGCGGCGTGGGGCTGCACCTGCTGGAGACGCTGCCGCAGCGCGCCGTCACACGGTTGCGACGTCGTGCCGACGAGATGGGCGCGTGGCTCGGCGACGTGACGCCGACACCGGGCTATCCGGCGCCCTTCATGAAGGACGTCCGATGATGCGCGACGACGTCCCGTCCGGTGCCGTCGGCCACCACGTCTTCGACACCGAGCTGGGGATGTGCGGCGTCGCCTGGGACGCGTCCGGACGGATCACCGCGGTCGCGTTGCCCGCTGCCGACGCAGAGGAGACCGTCGCTCGTCTCGCCCGGGTCGGGTCCACCGCGGCACTTCCACCGCACCGCCCGGCCGTCGCCGTCGACCGCATCGTCGCGCTCCTGCGCGGTGACGACGTCGGCGTCGACGACATCGAGCTCGCGATGGACTCCCTGCCCGACTTCGACCGCCGGGTGTACGCGGTGACCAGCGCGATCCCCCGCGGGTCGACGCTCACCTACGGTGCGGTCGCCGCGCGACTGGGGTCGCCGGGCGCCGCGCAGGCGGTGGGGCGATCGCTCGGACGCAACCCGTTGCCGATCCTCGTCCCGTGTCACCGGATCCTCGGGGCAGGCACGGAGATCGGGGGCTTCTCCGCCCCCGGCGGCGTGGCCACCAAGCGGGCGATCCTCGCGCTCGAGGGTGTCGCGGGCTTCGGTGAACCCACGTTGTTCTGACCGCGCCCCGGCGGGACCCGTGCCACGCTGGGGGCGTTCACAGGAACCGTGCAGGTTCCTCGCAGCCTCGGCCCAGCCCGTCGACGGAAGGTGGCACCATGTCTGATTCCAGTGCCCGGGTCCTCGTCGTCGACGACGAACCCAACATCCTCGAACTGCTGTCGGTGTCCCTGAAGTTCCAGAACTTCGAGGTCGCGACGGCGGCGAACGGGCCCGCGGCGATCGACAGGGCACGCAGCTTCCGGCCGGACGCACTGGTCCTCGACGTGATGATGCCCGGCATGGACGGCTTCGGTCTGTTGCGACGACTCCGCGCCGACGGTGTGGACGCCCCGGCACTGTTCCTCACCGCGCGGGACTCCATGGAGGACAAGATCACCGGGCTCACGATCGGCGGTGACGACTACGTCACGAAGCCGTTCAGCCTGGAGGAGGTGGTCGCGCGTCTGCGGGTGATCCTGCGGCGCAGCGGGTTCGGCGAGAAGGCGCCCGAGCCGAGCCGGATCCGGTTCGCCGACATCGAACTCGACGACGACACCCACGAGGTGTGGAAGGGCGGGGAGTTGGTTGCATTGTCCCCCACGGAGTTCACCCTGCTGCGCTACTTCATGATCAACGCCGGGACGGTGCTGTCGAAGCCGCGCATCCTCGACCACGTCTGGAACTACGACTTCGGTGGCGAGGTCAACGTCGTCGAGTCCTACGTCTCCTATCTCCGGCGCAAGGTCGACACCGGGGAGAAGCGCCTGATCCACACGCTGCGCGGTGTGGGGTACGTGATGCGCGAGCCGCGGTGACCGCTCCCGCACTGGTCGACCCCGCCCAGGTGGGACCCACCCGCCGACGCCGCGGCGTTCCGTTGCGGGTCTCCCTCGTCGCCCTGATGGTGGTGGTGCTCGCCGTCGGCCTGCTGGTCTCGGGTGTCTCGGTGACGTCGGCGATGGAGAACCGTCTCATCGACCGCACCGACAACGGGCTCGTCGGCGCCGCCGACACGTGGGCGCGGCCGCGCGGCGCCGACCGTTTCGGTCCGCCGCAGGACGAGCGTCGGCCGCCGTCGCCGTACTGGGTACGTGTCATCCGCCCCGACGCCCCGCCGTTCACCATCAACGACGTCGGTGGGGCGCCGGCCGTGGGGGACCTGTCGCGGATCGGCACCGCCCCGCAGACCGTGGGATCCGCCGACGGGTCGTCGACCCGATGGCGGGTGGTGAAGACCGTCAACGCCTTCGGGACGTCGGTGGTCGCCATCAAGCTCACCGACGTCGACGACACCGTGCAGCGCCTCATCTGGCTGCAGCTGGGCATCGGCCTGGCGGTGATGGTGGTGGTCGGCGGGCTGGGCTACATCCTGATCCGCACCAGCCTGCGCCCGCTGCGCCGGGTGGAGGAGACGGCGGAGAAGATCGCCCGCGGCGACCTGGATCACCGCGTGCCCGAGTCCGCGCCCAACACCGAGGTGGGCAGCCTCGCGATGTCGCTCAACGCGATGCTCCACCAGATCCAGGGTGCGTTCGCGGCGACCGCTGCGTCGGAGGGGCAGGCGCGGGCGTCCGAGGACCTGATGCGCCGCTTCGTCGCCGACGCCAGCCACGAGTTGCGCACACCGCTCACCTCGATCCGCGGCTTCTCCGAGCTCTACCGCCAGGGGGCGATGACCGACACCGATCAGCTCATGTCGCGGATCGAACACGAGGCGGCCCGGATGGGGCTGCTCGTGGAGGAGTTGTTGATGCTCGCCCGCCTCGACGCGCAGCGGCCGCTGGAACGCGCTCAGGTCGACCTGCTGTCGCTGGCGTCCGACGCCGTGCACAGCGCGCGGGCCACCGCTCCGCAGCGGGAGATCACCGTCGAGATCATCGACGGACCCGGCGTTCCCATGGTGATCGGCGACGCCCCGCGTCTGACGCAGGTCCTCAGCAACCTGCTCACCAACGCCATCCGTCACACACCCGACGAGGCGTCGATCGTCACGCGCGTCGGGACCGACGGGCCGTCGGCTCTCGTCCAGGTGGTCGACACCGGACTCGGGCTGAGTCAGGAGGACCGACACCGCGTCTTCGAACGCTTCTACCGGGGCGACTCGTCGCGATTCCGGGGCGGGGCCGCGGGTGGGAGCGGGCTGGGCCTGTCGATCGTCGCCGCCATCGTGGACGCGCACGGCGGGACCGTCGGCGTCGACGACACCCCCGGAGGCGGCGCGACCTTCTGGGTGCGGATCCCCCGCACCGAGTGACATCCCGCCCCACCTCGTCGGTTGGGCGGTTCCGGACGTCGGTTGGGCGGTTCCGGACGTCGGTTGGGCGGTTCCGGACGTCGGTTGGGCGGTTCCGGACGTCGAGCGGGCGTCCGGCGGCCACGGCCTACGATCGGCGCATGGCATCGGTCTTCACCATGATCATCAACGGGGACATCCCCGGACGGTTCGTGTGGAAGGACGACATCGCTGTCGCCTTCCTCACCATCAACCCTGTCACCCCGGGGCATGTCCTGGTGGTGCCGCGCGAGGAGATCGACCACTGGGAGCAGGTCGACCCGGCCGTGTTCGCACACCTCACCGCCGTCGCACAGACCATCGGCAAGGCCACCCGCGACGCGTTCGACGCGCCTCGGATGGGGCTGCTCATCGCCGGTCTCGAGGTCCCGCACCTGCACATCCACGTCTTCCCGGCCCACTCGGTGGAGACCTTCGACCTGGCCCTCGCCGAGAAGGATCCCGACCCCGCAGCGCTCGACGACGCCGCCGCGAGGATCCGCGCTGCGCTGCGCGCCGCCGGCGAGGACGCGCACACCGCCGACTGAGATGACGGCGACGACGCACAGGGGCGAGGCGCTTCGACTGCCGCACCGAGCGGGCTGGGTGTGGGCGGTGGTGGCGCTCGTCGGCGGCGTCGGGTTCGTCGTCGCCCCCTCCCTGGTCGTCGGTGATCCCTACGGTGTGGGGATCGGGGACGGGCGAGCTCTGGGCGACGCGGCTCGGGTCGGGGTCGTCGACTTCCTCGGGCGGCATTCGGCGGAGGTGACCGGCGCGTTCGGGGACCTCACGCACCACTGGGCGCAGTACCACTGGGTGAAGGTCGTGTTCGCGCTCGTCGCGACCGGTGCGCTCGCGCTGCTCGGTCGTCGGCTGTCGCTGTCTGCTGACGTGGCGTCCACGCGGCTCGGCCGCGCGCGATGGGCCGTGACGGGTGGCCTGCTCTCGTCGGCCGTCGTCGCCGCGGCGGTGCTCGCGGTCGCGAACGTCCAGGGCGCGCTGGCTCCGGTGTCATCGGCGCTGAGCCTGCTCCCCTCATCTCGGGGCGACGACCTGTCCGGTGTGCGGGCTGCGGCGGGCGCCGGCATCGCCGACGGCGCGCGGGACCCTGCGCTCGCTGCACTCGTCCACGACTTCGGGTGGTACCACGCAGTGCTCGCGATCTGTCTCGGTCTCGTCGTCCTCGGCCTCGCCGCGCTCACGATGGTGGTCGGACGCAGAGCGCGTCACGCCGGTCGCGGCACGGGCCTGCGGTCCCTCGCGGCGGCGTCGAGCGGGGTCTTCGCGGTCGCGGCGACCGGCCTCGCGGTCGTCGTCGTCGCGAACATCGGGACCGCCCTGGACCCGGCGCCGGCCCTGCAGCTGTTCTTCACCGGCAGCGCCTGACCGGCGGCCGTCCGACCTGCACGGACGCGCTCACAGGAACCTGACAGTCTGCCCGCAGAGCCACGCCAGCGGCGGCAACCAGAGTCTGCGGCATGACAGCAGACACCATCGACCGCCGGCCGGGAGGCCGTGGATCGACGCAGGGCGGCGACCACACCGACGAGTCGTCCGGTGCCCCCGAGATGACGGTCGTGTTCGACGGCACCCCGCGGACCCCGGCGCTCGACGTCGTCGTGCCGGTCTACAACGAGGAGGCCGACCTCGCCTCGTGCGTCGAGCGGCTCGCCGAGCATCTGCGCACCCGCGTGCCCTACTCGGCGCGCATCACCATCGCCGACAACGCCAGCACCGACGGCACGCTCGCCATCGCCGTGGAACTGGCCCAGACGATGGACTGTGTCCGCGTCGTCCACCTCGACCGCAAAGGTCGCGGCCGCGCGCTGAACGCCACGTGGAGCAGCAGTGACGCGACCGTCGTCGCCTACTGCGACGTCGACCTGTCGACGGACCTCAACGCGCTGATGCCTCTGGTGGCACCGCTGCTCTCGGGACACTCCGACGTCGCCATCGGGTCGCGGCTGTCGCGATCGTCGCGGGTGGTGCGTGGGGCCAAGCGCGAGTTCATCTCCCGCAGTTACAACCTCATCCTGCGTACCGCGATGGGCGCGAAGTTCTCCGACGCCCAGTGCGGCTTCAAGGCGATGCGGGTCGACGTGGCGCGGGCCCTGCTGCCGTACGTCGCCGACACCGGATGGTTCTTCGACACCGAACTGCTGGTGTTGGCCGAGCGTGTGGGTCTGCGGATCGCGGAGGTGCCCGTCGACTGGGTCGACGACCCGGACTCGAAGGTCGACATCGTGGACACTGCACTCAAGGACCTGCAGGGCTGTTGGCGCGTCGCGCGCGCCCTGGGGAAAGGTGATCTGCCGGTGGCCGATCTGCGACGCACGCTCGGCCGCAACAAGTTCGACGACCCGCAGGTCGCCGGTGTACCCCGCGGGATGGTGGGTCAGCTGGTCCGCTTCGCCGTGATCGGGGTCATCTCCACCGTCGCGTTCGCGGTCTTGTACCTGCTGCTCCACCCGATGGTGGGCGCCCAGGCCGCGAACTTCGTGGCCCTGCTCGTCACCGCCGTGTTCAACACCGCGGCCAACCGTGCGTTCACCTTCGGTGTGAAGGGCCGCGACGGCGCCGCGCGACATCACATGCAGGGCATCGTGGTGTTCCTGTTCGGCTGGGCACTCACCGCCGGGTCGCTGTGGATCCTGCACGCCGGTGCCCCCGGCGCGTCGAAGCATGTGGAACTCGCGGTGCTCATCGTTGCGAACCTCGTCGCGACCGTCACCCGGTTCATCGCCCTGCGGTGGGTTTTTCGCGGCGACGACGACACGGACACCGCGGCGCTCGTCCGGGACGTCAGCTGATGACCAGCACCGTCGACACCCCGGCCACCGGCGCCTCGTCGCCGACAGCACCGGCCGCGTGCCGTGGCCCCGCACACCCTGACCGCTGGGGGCTCGGACTCCTCCTCACCGGTACGGCGATCCTCTACCTGTGGGGCCTCTCGGCGAACGGGTGGGCGAACTCCTTCTACTCGGCGGCGATCCAGGCCGGATCGGTCTCGTGGAAGGCGTGGTTCTTCGGATCGTCCGACGCCGCCAACTCCATCACCGTCGACAAACCGCCCATGTCCCTGTGGATCCCGGGCATCGCAGTGCGGGTATTCGGACTGAACTCGTGGTCGATCCTGGTCCCGCAGGCCCTGATGGGCGTCGCGTCGGTGGCTCTGCTGTACGTCATCGTGAAGCGGTACACAAGCTGGCAGGCAGGCCTGCTCGCCGGTCTCGCGCTGGCGCTGACACCCGTTGCCGCGCTGATGTTCCGGTTCGACAACCCCGACGCGTTGCTGGTGCTGCTCATGCTCGCCGCGGTGTGGGCGACGATGCGCGGCATCGACGACGGCCGGCTGCGGTGGATGGTCCTGACGGGTGTGTTCGTCGGGTTCGGCTTCCTCACCAAGCAACTGCAGGTGTTCCTGGTGATCCCGCCGCTCGCTCTGACGTATCTCGCCTTCGGCCACCACACCTGGGTCAGGCGTGTCGGCCACCTGCTCGCCGCCGGGGTGGCGCTCGTCGTCGCCGCGGGGTGGTGGGTGCTCGCCGTCATTCTCTGGCCGAAGGACTCGCGGCCCTACATCGGCGGTTCGCAACACAACTCGATCCTGGAGCTGACGTTCGGCTACAACGGATTCGGCCGCCTCACGGGCAACGAGACGGGGAGCACGATGCCCGGCGGAGGCAACCGTGCCGCCTTCGCCGAGTTCGCGCGGGCCGCAGGTTTCACCGGTGGTCCCGGTGGGGCGGGCGGTCGCGGTGGCGGCATGTGGGGAGAGACCGGTTTCTGGCGCATGTTCCAACCGGAGCAGGGCGGTCAGATCGCGTGGCTCATCCCCGCCGCGGTGATCCTCGGGGTGGCGGCGCTGGTCATCTGCGGCCGGGCGGCGCGAACCGACGTGCGACGGGCCTTGCTCGTCGTGATGCTGCTCTGGCTGGCGGTCACCTACCTGACGTTCAGCTTCATGTCCGGGATCTTCCACGCGTACTACACCGTCGCGCTCGCACCGGCGATCGCCGGCGTCGTCGGCGCCGCGGGGTGGATGTGTTGGGCTGAGCGGCATCGCATCTGGGTGCGACTCGTCCTCGCTGCGTCCGCGGTGGCGACAGGTGTCATGGCGTTCGTGCTGCTCGGGCGGTCGTCGGACTTCCTGCCGTGGCTGCGGTGGGTCGTCCTCGCCGCCGCCGTCGTCGCAGCGATCGGCCTGCTGCTGACCCGGGTGCCCCGCCTCGCCGCGATCGGCGCTGCGCTGGCGGTGATCATGGGTCTGGCCGGCCCCGCCGCGTACGCCGTCGACACGGTCTCGTCGTCGATCAGTGGATCCATCATCAGCGCAGGCCCCCGGGTGGCGGGCGGCTTCGGCCCGGGCGGGCACGGTGGCTTCGGACACTTCCGCGCCGGTGGACACGCAGGACCCGGCAGGTTCGCGCCCGGGCAGTTCGGAGCTGGGCAGTTCGGAGCTGGGCAGTTCGGGCCCGGCCGGTTCGGACAGCAGCAGGGTCAACCCGGTCAGCAGGGTCAGGTCGGACGTCCCGGTGCGACCGGTTCCGGTGCCGGCGGATTCGGCGGCATGGGCGGGCCCGGAGGGGGTCTGCTCGACGGGTCCCGCCCGTCGGCGGAGCTGACGGCACTGCTCGCGCGGGATGCCGATCGGTACACCTGGATGGCCGCTGCGATCGGATCGAACGTGGCGTCGGGCTACCAGCTCGCCACGCAGCAACCCGTGATGCCGATCGGCGGGTTCAACGGCAGCGACCCGTCGCCGACTCTCGCGCAGTTCCAACAGGACGTCCGGGCCGGGAAGATCCACTGGTTCATCGCCGGTGGGGGTTTCGGCGGCGGGATGAACGCCCGCGGGACGGCGTCCGCCATCAGTGCGTGGGTGGAGGCGAACTACACCCCGCGCACGGTCGGCTCGGTGACCCTGTACGACCTCACCGATCCGAAATAGGTCCCACCGTCGGAACAGTGGCCTCGCCCAGCGGGCCACACCCCGTCGCCGAGTGGGCCGATACCGCTTCGCGTGACGCATCGGAGCCGCTCTTCTGCCCGCGCGGCGATGGTTGTCGCGCGCTCGAGGAAGCGGTCGACGCGGTCGTCGGTCGCGGTGGCGGTCGGCGCAGGAGGTCTCGGCCTCCGGTGAGCGCACGGCGCACGACGTGGGTCGGAAATGGCGTTGCCGCATCCACGGACACGCGACTAGCGTCGCCGCCCGGGTCGTCGGCACCGGCGATCACGTCCACCTCCGAGGAGTTCTCCGTGCTCGCGCTGACCGAGAGCGACATCCGCTCGTCGTTCGTCAACTGCTCGAAGGGTGACGCCAAGCGGATGTCGGTGCCTGCAGGGCTCGACGCCGTCGACTGGCCCGCCCTCGACTTCCTCGGGTGGTCCGACGCGACCTACGCCGGCCGCGCGTACATCGTCGTCCCGACCGGCGAATCAGTCACCGGCGTCGCCCTCCGGCACGCGTCCGGGACGACGAGGCGGGCGCAGATGTGCACCATCTGCCAGACCACGCACCCATCCGGTGGGGTCTCGCTGATGACGGCGGCGAAAGCGGGTGCCGCGGGCCGACGAGGAGACTCCGTCGGCGCCTACATCTGCTCCGACCTGGCGTGTTCGGCCTACGCGCGGGGAACGCGCACTCCGGCCCTGGGCAAGCAGTACCGCGACGATCTCGACGTGGACCTCAAGATCGCGCGCGTGGAGGAGAACATCGCGGCGTTCGTCGCCCGCGTCGTCGGCTGAGGCGCACCGCGCGGGCGCGCCCGATACGGTCACCGGTGACATCGCCCACGATGCGACGGGCGACCGACCGGGAGGACCCATGACCGCGACCCCCACGGCCCCCTCCGTGGCCCATCGGATCCGGCGGATGACCGGCCGCGACCACCACGAGGACGGCCGCACCGCCACAGATCTCGAACTCTTCTTCGACCTGACGTTCGTCGTGGCGTTCTCCGTCGCCGGAGTGCAGGTCGCCGAGTACCTCGCCGAGGGGCACTATCTGGCGGCGATCGCCGGCTTCCTCTTCTCGTCGTTCGCGACGATCTGGGCGTGGATCAACTTCACCTGGTTCGCCTCCGCTTTCGACACCGACGACTGGGTGTTCCGCGTGGTGACGATGGTGCAGATGGGTGGTGTGCTCATCGTGTCGCTGGGCATCGCACCCGTCTTCGCGTCGATCGACGCCGGTTCCCACATCGACAACCGGGTCCTCGTGCTCGGGTACGTCGTGATGCGGGTCGCCATGATGTTCCAGTGGCTGCGTGCCGCGGCGCAGAGCGAGACCTACCGGCGGACCTGTCTGACCTACGCCGCCGCGATCCTCGTGGCGCAGATCGGTTGGGTCGCACTGATCATCGCGCAGATGGCGCTGGTGCCGACGCTGGTCGCGACCGTCGTCCTCGTCGGGGTCGAACTCGGCGGGCCGTTCGTCGCCGAACGGCGCAGGCCGACGCCGTGGCATCCGCACCACATCGCCGAGCGGTACGGGCTGTTGGCCATCATCACGCTCGGTGAGGGCATCGTCGGGACCGCTGTCGCACTGCAGTCGGTTCTCGCCGAGCAGGGCTGGAGTCTCGAGACGGCGGTTCTCGGGCTCGCCGGCGTCGCGATCACCTTCTCGCTGTGGTGGATCTACTTCGTGGTGCCCACGGGCGACGCCCTCGAGCGTGATCGCTCGAAGTGCTTCGTGTGGGGCTACTCCCACATCCTCGTGTTCATGGCGATCGCCGCGGTCGGCGCCGGTCTGCATGTGGCGGCGCTCTACATCGAGCACCACTCGGAGGTGGGCGCGGCCGTCGTGGTCGCCGCGGTCGCGGTGCCGCTGGCCGTCTACTTCGTGATGCTCACGATGACCTACTCGTACCTGGTCGAGTTCGACGTGCTCAACGTCGCACTGACCGCTGCGGGGGTCGCGATCCTCGCGATCGCGGTCGGTGCGGCCGCGGCGGGCCTGTCGGTGGTGTACGCACTGGTCATCGCCGCGGTCGCACCCGTCGGGATCGTCGCGGTCGACGAGACGATCGGGACCAGGCACCGCGCCGAGGCCCTCGCGCGCCTGCGGGCGGGATGAGAGACCCTGTCGTCTGATTCGACGGTCCGCGGTCACGTCTGGACGCCGTGTACACGGCGGTCCGAGCTGCGGCGCCGACGGCGCGCATCGTCGTCGTGAACCGTCTGCGCATCCTGCCCTGGACGGTGCGTGGATGCTTCCTGGGCACCGACCACCAGGCAGGACGTCCTCGATGCGGTGAACGGCAGATTCGACAGGCTCGTCGCGGATGTCACCGAGGCGGCTGACGCGGCGGGTTCGAGACGGTGAACGGTCCCCCCGACGCGGACCGCTCGGTCTGTGCGTCGCCGGGCGACGACCGGCACGATGACGTCGGTCCGCTGGGTCCGACGGTAGAGTCCAGCCCCGTGCGAGTTCTGGTGATCGGATCCGGTGGACGCGAACATGCCCTCCTCCTGGGCCTGGCGGCCGACCCGGGAGTCGACGACCTGCACGTCGCGCCCGGCAACGCGGGCACCCGCTCGGTAGCGACGAACCATGCGGTGGACGTCGCATCCTCCGACGCGGTCGTCGCGCTGGCGCGTGAGATCGGTGCCGACCTCGTCGTCATCGGCCCCGAGGTGCCGCTGGTGCTCGGGGTCGCGGACTCACTGCGTGACGCGGGGTTCGCGACGTTCGGCCCGAGTGCTGCGGCCGCACGGATCGAGGGGTCGAAGGCGTTCGCCAAGGACGTGATGGCGGCGGCCGGAGTGCGGACCGCCCACAGCGAGATCGTCGACAACCCGGCGCATCTCGACGCCGCGATGGATCGGTTCGGCCCGACGTGGGTGGTGAAGGACGACGGCCTCGCCGCAGGCAAAGGCGTGGTGGTCTCCGCCGATCGCGCGGTCGCGCGGGCGCACGCCGCGGATCTGCTGGAGGCAGGTCACCCCGTGCTGCTCGAGTCCTTCCTGGACGGACCCGAGGTGTCGCTGTTCTGTCTCGTCGACGGCACCGACGTCGTCCCGCTCCTGCCGGCGCAGGACCACAAGCGCGTCGGCGACGACGACCAGGGCCCCAACACCGGTGGCATGGGCGCCTACACGCCGCTGCCGTGGCTGCCGGCGGACATGGTGGGGCGGATCGTCGACGAGGTGGTCACCCCGGTTGTCCGCGAGATGGATTCACGTGGGTGCCCGTTCAGTGGTCTGTTGTACGCCGGACTGGCGATCGGCGCCGACGGCCCCGCGGTCGTCGAGTTCAACTGTCGCTTCGGCGATCCCGAGACGCAGGCCGTGCTCGCCCTGCTCGAGTCGCCGCTCGGTGAGGCGCTGAACGCCACGGCCACAGGACGACTCGCCGAGCTGCCGGCTCTCCGCTGGCGGTCGGGCGCGGCGGTCACCGTCGTCGTCGCGGCCGAGAACTATCCGGGCACACCCCGCACCGGTGACCCGATCACCGGCGCCGACGGCGCCGGGGTGCTGCACGCCGGGACCCGTCTCGACGCCGACGGGGCCGTGGTCTCGTCGGGTGGTCGCGTGCTGGCGGTCGTCGGTGTCGGCGACGATCTGGACGGTGCGCGCGCTCAGGCGTACGAGCGGATCGCGGGAATCCGTCTCGCCGGGTCGCATCACCGCACCGACATCGGCCTCTCCGCCCTGGAAGGCCGTATCAGCATCCCGTGACGCCCACTCGACGTCCGGTACCGCCCACTCGACGTCCGGTACCGCCCACTCGACGTCTGGGAACCGCCGTTCGTTGGGCGGCAGGAACCGTTCGTTGGGCGGCAGGGACCGCTCAGGCGGCGAGGTTGCGGCCCAGGAAGGCCAGCTGATCGGGCAGGACGCTGCGCCAGAACCGGTTGTTGTGACCGCCCGGTGAGGTGGTGAACGCCGCCGGCGGATGGAGTCCGGCCATCCACTGCCGCGTGTAGAGGTAGAACTGGTCGCTCGCCCCGATGTCGATGAGCAGCGGGATCCGCGTGAACGCGTCCTGTCGGCCGAAGAGCGAGTTGGCGCGGTAGTCCTCGGGACCGTCGAACGCGCGGGGCGGGAACGTCCGGGGGTCACCCCACAGGGCGGGCGAACTGGCGGCGATCGCAGCGACCCGATCGGGCCCCATGAGCGCACCGAGACGCAACGCGCCGTAGCCGCCCATCGACCACCCGAAGAGGCCTATGCGTTCGGTCGACAGTCCCAGGGAGGTGTCGGCGGCGAGCATCGGCAGGAACTCGTCGATCACCATCGCCGCGGCGTCGGCACCGTCGCGGCGGGGGTGGTAGTAGTTCCGGCCGCTGTCGGGGGCCGCCAGCGCGAACGGTTCGGTGCCCGCGGCCACCGACTGGGCCAGGTACCGGTGCATCTGCAGGCTGCTGATGAAAGCGGTCTTCTCGTCCGTGTTGAGAGCATGCAGCACGACGACCACCGGCAGTGTCCCGACGACGCCCGGCGGTCGCGCGACGATCCACCGGGTCTCGCGTCCCAGCATCTTCGCCGATCGGAAACTGCCCGTGATCAGGGCGGGGTCACCGGGCGCGGGACTCGTGGGCGGCGTCGACTCGGGCGAGACCTCGTCCTGGCTGCGCGTCTGAGCCCGGCGGCGGGGCCCCGACTCGTCGGCACCACATGCGCCGAGGGCCAGCAGAGCACCCATCCCGGCGCCCGCACCCAGCACGGTGCGTCGGTCGACTGCGCGCATACCCCTCTCCCGCCCCGAGGTCCGACATCCACCGCGAGTGGATGGGCGGGACCGTCTCTGACGAGTCCAGAGGGTACCGGCTCTGGCATACAGTGCGTCCTATGGCGTACCCGCGGCGACGCATGGCCACCTCGCGTCCCGAGACGTCCGCGCGCGGACCGTCCGACCGCTCGGACATCGCGATGTTCCACGTCATGGACGTGCTCGCGGCCGGTGCGGCCCGACGGGCCGCGGGACTCGAGGTCGTCTCGTTGGCGGCGGGCCAACCGTCGACGCCCGCGCCGGCGCCGGTCCGGCAGGCGGTGCACGACGCGATCGACACCGACCTGCTCGGGTACACCGAATCCTCCGGGACGGCCGCCATCCGTGGTGCGATCGCGGGTCATCACCGTCGGCGGTACGGACTCGACGTCGACCCCGACGACGTCGTCGTGACCACCGGGTCGTCGGGGGCGTTCACGCTGATCTTCCTGGCGGCGTTCTCCCCGGGCGATCGAGTGGTGCTCCTGCGGCCGGGATACCCGGCCTACCGCAACGCCCTCGGCGCGCTCGGTTGCGAGGTGGTGGAACTCGACTGCGGGGCCGAGTCCGACTTCCGTCTCACCGTCGACATGCTCGACGCGCTCGGCGAGCCGCCCGCCGGGCTCATCGTCGCGAGCCCCGCCAACCCGACGGGCACCATCATCCCGCCCGACGACCTCGCCGACCTCGCCCGATGGTGTGAGGAGCGCGGGACGCTGCTCATCTCCGACGAGATCTACCACGGCATCGAACACCCGGGCGCGCCGGCGACGTCGTGCGCATGGTCGACCTCGCGGGAGGCGGTGGTGATGGGGTCGGTGTCGAAGTACTTCTGCATGACGGGGTGGCGGCTGGGATGGATGCTCGTGCCGCAGCGCTACCGGCGCGCGGTGGAGCGTCTCACCGCCAACCTCACGATCTGTCCGCCGACGCTGTCCCAGATCGCGGCGGTGGCAGCGTTCGACGACGCGTCGCTCGCCGAGTGCGACACCCACGTGGCGCGTTACACCGACAACCGCGACGCGTTGATCGAGGGACTGGCCTCGCTCGGCGTCACCGAGATCGCGCCGCCGGACGGCGCGTTCTATCTCTACGCAGACGTCGGCCACGTGACCGACGACAGCCTCGGCTGGTGCCGACACGTGTTGGACACCACCGGTGTCGCGATCGCCCCAGGCGTCGACTTCGACACCGTGCGTGGCACGCGCACCATCCGTCTCAGCTTCGCGGGCGACCGGTCCGACATCGACCGCGGACTGGAGCTCCTCGGGCCGGTGCTGACCCGGGGCTGATGCAGCCGATGTCGGCGGCGTGTGGACGAGACCTGCGAAAACGCGCCGGTGGCAAGCTCGGATTTGGCAGCATGTCCTCCCATGACGTCAGCAGCGACTCCCAAGGGGTTGCGGCGTCGTGCCCGTCTCATCGCCGCTGCGGGAGATCTGCTGGTGGAGGGCGGGTTTGACGCCGTTCGGCATCGCGCTGTCGCAGAACGCGCGAACCTGCCGCTGGCGTCGACGACCTACTACTTCGAGTCGCTCGAGGATCTCGTCGTGGAGGCGGTCTCGCACGTCTGTCACGACGACCTCGACGCGGTCCGGGACCGGGCGACGCACCTGACACGACGCCGGCGTGGATGCGAGGCGACGGCCGAGGCGCTCGCCGACGTCTTCATCGGCGAGGACCGCGAGATGCTCACGACCCGCTGCGAGGTCGTCGTTCTGGCGCAACGCTTTCCGCGCCTCCGCCCGATGCTGGTGAACCGCGGGAAGCTGCTCGGCGAGCTGCACCACGAGGTGCTCGAGAAGTCGGGACGGTCACCGGATGCGACCGCCGTCGTGCAACTGATGGCGGTGGAGGAGGGCGCAGTGGTTCGCGCGCTGTCCGATTCGGTCGAGGACGTGCACGCCGCGACCTACGAGGCACTGACCCACGTCGTCGAGGTGCTGGCGCCCAGTTGCCGCTGACCCGGCGATTGGGGCCGCCGTCACCGGGCGGGGCACAATGAGCCGCGTGTCTGAGAAGCCGCGCATCACCGATGTCCTGGCCGGGCGATACGCCTCGGCCGAGCTGGTCACCCTGTGGTCCCCGGAGCACAAGATCGTGCTCGAGCGTCGGCTGTGGATCGCCGTCCTCACCGCGCAGCGCGACCTCGGTGTCGACGTCCCCGACGGGGTGATCGAGGACTACGAGCGCGTCGTCGACGACGTCGACCTGGCATCGATCGCCGAGCGGGAGCGGGTCACCCGCCACGACGTGAAGGCCCGCATCGAGGAGTTCAACGCCCTCGCCGGGCACGAGCACATCCACAAGGGGATGACGAGCCGCGACCTCACCGAGAACGTCGAGCAGCTGCAGATCCTGCGGTCGTTGGAGCACGTGCACGCGCACGGCATCGCGGTCGCGGCCCGGCTGGCCGATCGGGCGGCGCAGTACTCCTCGGTCGTGATGGCCGGTCGCAGCCACAACGTCGCCGCACAGGCGACCACGCTCGGCAAGCGTTTCGCATCGGCCGCGGACGAGCTGCTCATCGCGCTCACCCGGCTGCACGAGCTCATCGGCCGCTATCCGCTGCGCGGCATCAAGGGCCCGATGGGGACGTCGCAGGACATGCTCGACCTGTTCGACGGCGACACCGACCGGCTGGCGTCGCTGGAATCGAGAGTTGCTGCGCACCTCGGCTTCTCACGTTCGCTGACGTCGGTGGGGCAGGTGTACCCACGCTCACTCGACCACGATGTCGTCTCGGCGCTGGTGCAGGTGGCCGCGGGGCCGTCGTCGATGGCGCACACCATCCGCCTCATGGCCGGCCACGAGCTCGTCACCGAGGGCTTCCAGCCCGGTCAGGTCGGCAGCTCGGCGATGCCGCACAAGATGAACACCCGCAGCTGCGAGCGGGTGAACGGTCTCGCCGTCGTGCTCCGCGGGTACGCCTCCATGACCGCCGAACTGGCGGGTGCGCAGTGGAACGAGGGCGACGTCTTCTGCTCGGTGGTGCGACGCGTCGCCCTGCCCGATGCGTTCTTCGCCGTCGACGGGCTGATGGAGACGTTCCTGACGGTGCTCGCCGAATTCGGCGCCTACCCCGCGGTGATCGAGAACGAACTCGACCGCTACCTGCCGTTCCTGGCGACCACCAAGGTGCTCATCGCCGCCGTGCGTGCCGGCGTCGGACGGGAGACGGCGCACGAGGCGATCAAGGAGAACGCGGTGGCCGTCGCGCTGGCGATGCGCGAGGAGGGCCGCGAGCCGGACCTGCTCGATCGTCTCGCGGCAGACGACCGGCTCCCACTCGATCGCGCGGCGCTCGAGGCCGCCCTCGCCGACAAGCACGCGTTCATCGGCGCCGCCGAACAACAGGTGGCCGACGTCGTCGCCGCGGTCGGTCGACTGGCGGACCAGTACCCCGACGCCGCCCGCTACACGCCGGCGCCGATCCTCTAGGTCAGGCGCCGGCCCGGCCGGCGACGCCGGCGATGAACTGCGCCTGGCCGATGTGCAGGGTGACGTCGTTGAGGACGCTGATCAGGCGGACCCCGGCCGTCACCGGCGGATCCCAGTTCTCGTCGACGACGCGCTCGACCTCGTCGGGTGTCAGGTCGCCGACGTAGTCGAGGACGGTGAGGTGCACGGCGTGGAAGTAGCCGTGCAACGCATCACCGTCGCCGGGAACGGCTGCGACCTCGTCGCTGCTCTGCCCGTAGCCCGTCGCCCAGTCGTCGAACGGCAGGTCGAACCGGTCGCGCCACTGCGGCCACAGCTGTTCCTCGCCGGACAGGCCGCTGATGTGGTCGTCGACGACGCGTGCGGAGTGCCAGATCAGCCAGGCGATGGTGTTCGCCTCCGCGTCCACGCGGTAGGTCAGCGACTCCGCCGTCGCGCCGTCGGTGAGCGCGGTGACTGCGTCGTCGGCGCGGGTGAACGCATCGACGAGGACGTCGTGCAGGGCGGTGGTCGTGTCGGTCACGGTGACTCCTCGCGGTCGGTGTGTTCGTCGGTACAACGCACGGCGGCGCCCGTGCTCATCCCCGCAGATCAGGACGTGCGCATGTCGCCATGTCCGAGGTCGCGGTCGGGGAACGCTGCGTCACGGACCCGGCGCTTGAGTTCGGCGGCGTCGGGGAAGCCGCCGTCGGTCGACCGGTCCCACACGGTCACGCCGTCGACGTCGACGCGGAAGACGCCACCGGTGTCGGGGAGCAGCGTCACCGAGCCGAGCTCGGTGCCGAAGGTGGAGAGCAGTTCGGCGGCCATCCAGTTGGCCCGCAGGAGCCAGTTGCACAGGGTGCAGTAGCGGATCCGCACGGCGGGACGCGAAGGGTCGGGCGTCGTCATGGTCGACGAGGGTAGGCGCGCGAGTGTCCGGCGGTACACCACTAGCCTGGGGTCATGCGTCCTTCCCTGGAGTCCTATCGGCATGTGGCGTCGGGCAAGGTCCGTGAGCTCTACGAGATCGACGCCGAGACGCTCCTCATGGTGTCCACCGACCGCATCTCCGCCTACGACCACGTGCTCGACAGCCTGATCCCGGACAAGGGGCGGGTGCTGACGGCGATGTCGTTCTTCTGGTTCGAGACGCTCGGGGTCGCCAACCACCTCGTCGGCGGACCGGAGGACCCCCGCATCCCCGCCGCCGAGGTCGGCCGGTCGATGGTCGTGCGCAAGCTGCCCATGCTCCCGGTGGAATGCGTTGCCCGCGGGTACCTCACCGGCTCCGGTCTGCTCGACTACCGCGCGACGGGATCGGTGTGCGGGATCGCGTTGCCGCAGGGATTGCTGGAGGCGTCGCGCCTCCCGATGCCGCTGTTCACGCCGGCCAGCAAGGCCGACGTCGGCGAGCACGACGAGAACATCGACTTCGACGGCGTCGTCGCCCGTGTGGGTGAACAGACCGCCCGCGCGGCGAGGGACGCGACGCTCGACATCTACATGCGCGGCGCCGAACTCGCGGCGAGCCGCGGGATCATCCTCGCCGACACCAAGTTCGAGTTCGGGCTCGCGCCGGACGGATCCCTCGTGCTGGCCGACGAGGTGCTCACCCCTGATTCCTCGCGGTACTGGGATGCCGGCATCCACACCCCCGGGGTGGTGCAGCCGAGCTTCGACAAGCAGATCGTGCGGAACTGGCTGACCGGCCCCGAATCCGGTTGGGACAGAACGGGGATGCTGCCACCGCCTCCGCTTCCCGACGATGTGATCGCGCGGACCCGGGGGCGGTACATCGAGGCGTACGAGACGATCTCGGGTCGCTCGTTCGCGCAGTGGCCGGCAGGTGCGCTGTGAGCGGGGTGCCGGCGGCCAAGAAGGTGCCGTCGACGCGCGAGCATCACGGCGACGTCGTGGTCGACGACTACGAATGGCTGCGGGAGAAGGACGATCCCGAGGTGATCGCGTTCCTCGAGGCGCAGAACGCCCTCACCGAGGCCGACACCGCCGAACTCGCCGACCTGCGATCGGACATCGTGGGGGAGATCAAGGCGCGCACCAAGGAGACCGACATGTCGGTCCCGGTGCGGCGCGGACGGTTCTGGTACTACTCGCGCACCCTCGAGGGCAAGCAGTACGGGATCAGCTGCCGGTGCCCGATCCGCGGCGACGACGACTGGGACCCACCCACGGTCGGCGACGACCCGCTCGACGGCGAGACCGTCCTGCTCGACTCGAACGTCGAGGCGGAGGGGACCGACTTCTACTCGCTCGGGTCGTTCTCCGTCTCCGACGACGGCACCCTGCTCGCCTATGGCGTCGACACCGTCGGTGACGAGCGGTACACGGTGCGGTTCAAGGACCTCACCACCAGCGAGATGCTCGCCGACACGGTCGAGAACACCGCGCCCGGTGCGACGTGGTCGGCGGACGGGCGCCACGTCTTCTATCTCACCGTCGACGACGCCTGGCGGCCGGACACGGTGTGGCGTCACGACATCGGTGCGGGGACCGACGACGTCCGTGTGTTCCACGAATCCGACGAACGGTTCTGGGTCGGCATGGGGACCACCCGCAGCGATCGGTACCTGATCATCGCGCTGGGCTCGAAGATCACCTCCGAGGTGCATGTCCTCGACGCATCCGATCCGACCGGCGAGTTCCGCGTCGTGTGGCCCCGTCGGGACGGCATCGAGTACGACGTCGAGCACGCCGTCATCGGCGGTGCGGACCGCTTCCTCATCACGCACAACGAGGACGCCGAGAACTTCGAGGTGCTCTCGGCGCCCGTCGACGACCCGACGGCGACGCGCGTGGTCGTCGCACACGACGTCGACCGCCGCATCGAGGGTGTCGACGCCTTCGCCGACCGGCTGGTGCTCAGCTACCGCCGCGCGGCGACCCCGCGGATCGCTGTCGCCGACCTCACCGGTCTCGGTGTCGACGACGAGGTCGAGTTCGCTGAGGTCGAGTTCGCACAGGAGATCTCGTCGGCCGGGCTCGCCTCGAACCCCGAGTGGACGGCACCGCGGTTGCGGATCGGGTACACCAGCTACATCGAACCGTCCGAGGTGTTCGATCTCGACCTGCGGACCGGGGAGCGGATCCTGTTGCGCCGCCAGCCCGTTCTCGGCGGCTACGACCCCGCCGACTACGAGCAGCGGCGTGAGTGGGTGACCGCCCGCGACGGCACGCAGGTGCCGTTGTCGGTGATCGCGCGCCGCGGCGTCGACCGTCCCGCGCCCACGCTGCTCTACGGCTACGGGTCCTACGAGGCCAGCATGGACCCGGCGTTCTCCATCGCGCGCCTGTCGTTGCTGGACCGTGGGGTCGTGTTCGTCGTGGCCCACATCCGCGGTGGTGGCGAGATGGGTCGGCACTGGTACGAGAACGGCAAGACGCTGACGAAGAAGAACACCTTCAGCGACTTCGTCGACGCCGCACAGCATCTCGTCGACACCGGTGCGACGACCCCCGCGCAGTTGGTGGGGGAGGGCGGTTCCGCGGGCGGGCTGCTCATCGGCGCGGTCGCGAACATGGCGCCCGAGCTGTTCAGCGGGATCCTCGCCGTCGTGCCGTTCGTCGACCCGTTGACGTCGATCCTCGACCCGTCGCTGCCGCTCACCGTCATCGAGTGGGACGAGTGGGGCAACCCGCTGGAGGATCCCGAGGTGTACGCGTACATGAAGAGCTATTCGCCGTACGAGAACGTCGAAGAGAAGGCGTATCCCGCCATCCTGGCGATCACATCGCTCAACGACACGCGGGTGATGTACACCGAGGCCGCCAAGTGGGTCGCACGGCTGCAGGACCACACCACCTCGGATGCCCCGATCCTGCTCAAGACCGAGATGACCGCCGGCCACGGTGGCGTGAGCGGACGGTACAAGCAGTGGGAGGAAGTCGCCTTCGAGCACGCCTGGGTCCTCCGCCAGACGAAAGCCCTCTGACCAGGACCCGACGCTCACCCCGTCGAGTGGGCGCTACCGGACGTCGAGTGGGCGTTTCCAGACGTCGGTTGGGCGGTTCCGGACGTCGGTTGGGCGGTTCCGGACGTCGAGTGGGCGTTTCCAGACGTCGGTTGGGCGGTTCCGGACGTCGAGTGGGCGGCTGTCGACGCGTCATCGGTGGCCGCGGCGTTCCAGCGCGCCTCTGATCTTCGCCATCTCGCTGTTCTCGTCCGCGGACAGCGCCGCGGAGGTTGTGCGGAGGGGTATCCACCCCCTCCGCATGACTGCACCGTCGCGCCGCAGATCGTGGAGCTTCTGTGCGTCGGACGAGTGGTAGTCGACGCCGTCGTAGTCGATCCCGATCTTGTACCGGCGATAGCCGAGGTCGAAGCGGGCGATCAGCCTGCCCGCCTCGTCGAACACCTCGATCTGACTCTCGGGTGGTGGGAGTTCGTGCCGGTGCATGACGAGGCGCGTCCAGCTCTCACCTGGTGACTCGGCCAGGGGTTCGATGAGACCGACGAGTTCACGCAGCTGACAGATTCCCCGGGCACGGGGGTTGTCACGGGTGTATGCCCACAGGTCGGCCAGGTCGAGGCCTGCGCTGCGGGCGAGGTCGTCGAGATGACCGAGCGCGAGCCAGTCGGGTCGTCGTCGACCGAGGTCGTATGCGGTGCGGACCACGCTGGTGACCGGCAACCCGGCGATCTCGACGATGTCGTCGGCAGCGAGCCGGTCCGTTCGGAGGAAGCGGACACCGGTGCGGCGCCGACCTTGGCCACGGAGATCGCGGATCAGCTCGACGTCGCCGTCGACATCCGGGTAGTGGACGCCGTGCAGGAACTGTGCGCTGAGACCGGCGACGACAGAGCCCGGACCCGCACTGAGGTAGGCGGCGCGGATGCGATCGGTGGCGGTCAGCGTGACGGTCGGATCCGCGTAGACACCGCGGTGAAGCCGCTGCAGATCACGTCGGGCGCGGTGTGACGAGTCCTCGGTCAGCGCGATGTGGTCCGGTGCGAGCGGTCGCGCGTCGGGTGCGTATCCCATGTTCATCGGACGCAGCCGGCGTCGAATCGGTTCCGCGGTGACGCGATTGCCCAATCGACGTCTGGAACCGCCCAATCGACGTCTGGAACCGCCCAACCGACGTCTGGAACCGCCCAATCGACGAACGGCCCCCGGCGGGTGCCGGGGGCCGTTGGTCGGTCGAGTGTGTCAGTGCATCATCACCGGCGCGGCGGGTTCGCCGTCCGGGGTGGCGACCGCGACCTTCTTGCGGGGCAGGAAGAACGCCGGCACCAGGCAGATCACGATGAGAACGACGGCGACGACGAACGTGTCACCGAACGCCCCGGCGGCAGCCGACGGGGTCGGCGGCACCAGCGACTTGAGGTTGGTCGCCAGGATCACCGAGATGACCGCGGTACCGATCGACGCGGCGGTCTGCTGGACGACGTTGACCAGCGTCGAGCCGTCGGCGACGCTCTCGGCCTTCAGGGTCGCCAGCGCCGCGGACATCATCGGCATCATCGACATGCCCATGCCGAGCCCCTGGACGAACAGCGCCGCACCGAGCAACCAGTAGGACGTGTCGGCACCGAGGAACATGAACGCGCCCAGGCCGATGGCGATGAGGACGATGCCGGTGAGCACGAACTTGCCCGGACCGATCTTGTCGGTCATGCGGCCCGCGATCGGCATGGTGATCATGGCGCCGATGCCCTGCGGAGCGACCAGCAGGCCGGCCATCAGGGTCGACTCGCCACGCACGCCGATGAAGTACTGCGGGAACAGCAGGGACGCACCGAAGAACGCGATCAGGAAGAACGTGAACGTCACGATGGTGACGCTCAGCGTGCTGTTCTTGAACAGCCGCAGGTCGAGCAGCGGCTTCTTCCCGCGCAGTGCGTGGAGCACGAACGCCACGATGAGCACCGCGCCGATCGCCATGGGGATCAACACCTTCGCCGCCAGGAACGTGCCCGCCTCGTTCGACGACGAGACGCCGAACAGGAAGACCGCGAGGCCGGGCGACAGCAGCAGCAGACCGACGAAGTCGAACGACGGACGCGTCTTCTCCTCGTCGTTGTCGAGAACCCATGCCGAGTACACGATCGCCGCGATGCCGATGGGGACGTTGATCAGGAAGATCCAGTGCCACGACACGAACTCGATGAGCACGCCACCGAGGATCGGTCCGGCGATGGGGCCCAACAGCATCGGGATGCCCAGCACGGCCATGATCGAGCCGACGCGCTCCGGGCCGGCCGCGCGGGTGAGGATCATCATGCCGACGGGCATCAGCATGCCGCCGCCGGCGCCCTGCAGCATGCGGAAGGCGACCAGGGATCCGATGTTCCATGCGAACGCGCACAGCACCGAGCCGAGCACGAACAGCACGAGCGAGGTCAGGTAGACGTTCTTGGTGCCGAAACGTGCACTCGCCCAGCTCGATAGCGGGATGACCGCGGCCAGTGCGAGGGTGTAGCCGGTCGCCGACCACGCAGCGTTGGCGGCCGAGGTGCTGAACACGTCCTGGAAGGTGTTCTGCGCGACGGCCACGACGGTGGTGTCGAGGATGGACATGATGGCGCCGAGCACGACGACGGCCGCGACCTTGAGGGTGCGGGCGTCGAGGCCGGGTGGCGAGTCGGCGGCAGGCGTCGACGTGGCTTGCGTGGTGGTCATCGGTTCGCTTTCTGAGTGCGGTGTACGAACACCGGATCGGGATCGGCGAGATAGTCCCCGGTGACTATCGAGTGCAGGACCTGGTGGAGGTCGTCGCGGAGTGCAGCGGGCAGACGGTCCAGGAAATTCCGGAACTCGTCTTCTTTGCGGTCGAGATGTTCGGTGACGCGGTGGTGTCCCTCGTCGGTGAGCGACACCCGCTTGACCCGTCGGTCGGCGTGGTCCTCGCGACGGTCGACCAGACCCATGCCGACCAACTTGTCGACGTTGCGTCCCGTGGCGGCGAGGGACAGGTGCAGTTCTTCGCTCAACTCGTTGAGGGAAAGGGCACGCGCCCGACCCGCGAGCACCATGAGGGTGCGGAAATGGGCGAAGGAGATGTCGCTGGAGGCGAGTCCGTCGATCGCGTCGACCTCGGCGGTCGTGAGGAGTCGACTGAGGAACTCGCTGAGGACGTCGAACGCCGCCTCGGTCGTCACCTCACCCGCTGTCTCCCCACGCACCAGAAAAAGCTAACGCACACGCAACTATCGACGCCACCGCAAGTGACTGTGCCATCGGTCACCCGGGTGTGGGCGTCGAGACCGGGGTCACACGTGCGTCGATCTCGACGGTTCCCGCGCGCCTGCTGCGTGGCTAGGCTCGGCTGCATGACGACGATCAGCGAGATCCCGGTGACGACCCTGCGCGGCGAGGAGGCCACCCTCGGCCAGTTCGGCGGACCTGTCCTCGTCGTCAACGTGGCGAGCAGATGCGGCCTCACCCCGCAGTACACGGGGCTGGAGAAGATCGCCGAGGACTACCGCGACCGTGGACTCACCGTCGTCGGCGTCCCCTGCAACCAGTTCATGGGCCAGGAGCCCGGCACCGCCGAGGAGATCGAGACGTTCTGCTCGACGACGTACGGCGTCACCTTCCCGTTGCTCGAGAAGACCGAGGTCAACGGCGAGAACCGTCACCCGCTCTACGCGGAGCTCACGAAGACCGCCGACGCCGACGGCGAGGCCGGTGACGTGCAGTGGAACTTCGAGAAGTTCCTCGTCGACGCCGACGGGACCGTCGTCCGACGCTTCCGTCCCCGCACCGAGCCCGACGCACCCGAGGTCATCGAGGCGATCGAGGGCGTGCTGCCGCACTGAGACGCGACGGGACGGATCTCCCCTGCCGTTCCGCCCCCGTACACGTCGATGCCACCGACGGCTCACCTGCGCCGATCACACTCGGTGGCATGAGTGGTCGGCTGTATGTGTCGGTCTCGGGCATCCGCGCCGAGACGTTCGACGACGTGCGTCTGCTCGTCGACGAGCTCGCCGCCCGCGACGTACCGGTGTCGCTGCTGGTGTCGCCGCGACTGAAGCACGGATACCGCCTGCACGAGGACCCGACGACGGTCGACTGGTTGCGGGAGCGGCGATCGGGAGCGGACGCCGTCGTGCTGCACGGGTACGACCAGGCGCCCACGAAGCGACGCCGTGGCGAGTTCGCGGTGATCGACGCGCATGAGGCCGGGCTCCGACTGGCCGCCGCCGACCGGGTGCTGGAGACGTGCGGACTGCGGACGCGGATCTTCGCCGCCCCGCGGTGGACCGCGTCGCCCGGCGCGCTGACAGCGCTGCCGCGCGCAGGATTCCACGTCAACCTCGGCTTCACCGGCTGGGACGACCTCGTCACCGGTACGTCGACGCGGGCCCGGGTCCTGGGCTTCGGCGACGGTTTCCGGGTGGACGCGTGGTGGTGTCGCATGGTGGTCGCCGCCACGAACCGCACCGCACGCCGCGGTGGCGACGTCCGCCTCTCCATCGCCGGAAAGCATCTCGCGACGGCGCCGGCGCGCCAGACGTTCCTCGACTGCATCGACCTCGCGCGACACCACGGGATGACCCCCGCGACCTACCGCGAGTTGACGTCCAGCCGGGCGGGCCACAGCGCCGCCTGACCGCCCCGCGGGGCACGCGAGCGCACGGACGTCGCCCGGTAGCATGACCGCTGGTCCCCGGCGGTCCCGACGCGCGACGCGGCTCGTCCGGTAGTCGGTCGGGCCGGGACGACGACAGACGAACGGGAGTGTGTCCATGGCGCGTGTGGTGGTCGACGTGATGCCCAAGGCCGAGATCCTCGACCCCCAGGGCCAGGCGATCGTCGGGGCGCTGGGGCGTCTCGGTTTCTCCGGTGTCGCCGACGTCCGACAGGGCAAGCGGTTCGAGCTCGACCTCGACGGTGACGTCGACGACGTGACGCTCGAACGGATCGCCTCGGAACTGTTGGCCAACACCGTGATCGAGGACTTCACCGTCAGCCGGGTGCAGGCGTGACCGCACGCATCGGCGTCATCACCTTCCCGGGCACCCTCGACGACGTCGACGCCGCCCGGGCCGTCCGACTCGCCGGTGCCGAACCCGTCGCCCTGTGGCACGCCGACGCCGACCTGCAGGGGGTCGACGCCGTCGTCGTCCCGGGCGGGTTCTCCTACGGCGACTACCTGCGTGCCGGTGCGATCGCGCGGTTCGCGCCGATGATGGGTGCGGTCGTACAGGCGGCGACCCGCGGTACCCCGATCCTGGGGATCTGCAACGGGTTCCAGGTCCTCTGCGAGGCCGGCCTGCTGCCCGGCGCCCTCACCCGCAACGTCGGCCTGCACTTCGTGTGCCGTGACCAGTGGCTCGAGGTCGTCTCCACCGACACCGCCTGGAGCAGCCGCTTCGAGCCCGGCGCCGAGATCCTCGTCCCGCTGAAGTCGGGGGAGGGCCGCTACGTCGCATCCGACGAGGTCCTCGCCGAGTTGGAGGGGGAGGGGCGTGTCGTGTTCCGCTATGCCGGGGACAACCCGAACGGGTCGCTCAACGCGATCGCCGGCATCGCCAGCGCCGACAAGCGGGTCGTCGGCCTCATGCCGCATCCCGAGCACGCGACCGAGCCGCTGACCGGACCGAGCGACGACGGCCTCGGCCTGTTCTTCTCTGCGCTCGACGCCGTCCTCGCGTCCGCCTGACCATGATCGCCACCACCGCCGACGCCGCGGGACTGTGCGGATTCGTCGACGCGTCCCCGTCGCCGTTCCATGTCTGCGCCACCGTCGCCGACGCCCTGCGTGCCGCCGGCTGGACCGAGCTCGTCGAGACCGACCCCTGGGGGTCCGCGACCGGAACCGGTTCCGGTGGACGGTTCTTCGTCGTCCGCGGCGGATCGGTGATCGCGTGGGACGCGACGGCAGCGGGTGCGGGGTCGACGACCTTCCGCATCGTGGGCGGTCACACCGACAGTCCGAACCTGCGGGTGAAGCAGCACCCCGAGTACATCTCGGCCGGACTGGCGATGATCGCGCTCGAACCGTACGGCGGCGCCTGGACGAACTCCTGGCTCGACCGGGACCTGGGTGTCTCCGGTCGCCTGGCGGTCCGCGGTGCCGCCGGCCCACGACAGGTCCGTGTCCGCATCGACGAGCCCGTACTGCGCGTGCCGCAGTTGGCGATCCATCTCTCCGAGGACCGCAAGGGGGTGGCGCTGGACCCGCAGCGGCACGTCAACGCGCTGTGGGGGGACCCGGCGGGCCCGGGCTTCCTCGCGACCGTGGCCGATCGGGCCGGTGTGTCCGTCGGCGACGTCCTCGGCTGGGAGCTCATGACCCACGATCTCGCGCCGAGTGCCGTCGTGGGTGCCGGGCGGGATCTCGTCAGCGCGCCCCGTCTCGACAACCAGGGCACCTGCTACGCGGGATTGCGCGCACTGCTCGACTCGGCGGAGCGCGCGACCGGCGGCGACGCGATCCGTGTCCTCGCCCTGTTCGACCACGAGGAGGTGGGAAGCGCCTCCGATCGCGGTGCGGCGTCGGACTTCCTGATCACCGTGCTCGAACGCATCGTCCTCGCCCGCGGCGGAGACCGCGACGCGTTCCTGGCGACGATGGCGGGCAGTGTCTGCGCATCGGGCGACATGGCGCACGCCACGCACCCCAATTACCCCGACCGTCACGAGCCCTCGCACACCATCGCCGTGAACGGCGGTCCGGTGCTCAAGGTGAACCAGAACCTGCGCTACGCCAGCGACGCGACCGGCGAGGCGGAGTTCGCGCTCGCCTGCGACGACGCGGGAGTCCCGTTGCAGCGTTACGTCCACCGGGCCGACCTGCCCTGCGGTTCCACGATCGGCCCGATCACCGCGACGCGGACCGGGCTGTCGACCGTCGACGTCGGTGCCCCGCAGCTGGCGATGCACAGTGCTCGCGAGATCATGGGCGCCTCGGACATCGCGACCTATTCGGCTGCGCTGCAGGCGTTCCTGGCGCCGTCCTGAGTTCTGCCGCGGGTCAGCGGTCGGCGGGACGTGCCGCGTCGAGGGACTCCTCGGCGCGGGTGAGCAGCCAGGACAACGCCTCGGGGTCGTCGTCGAGGGTGACCTGTTCGTAGCCGACGAGCAGGTACATGGCCCACTTCGCGAAGTACTCGGCACCCCGCCGATCGCCCATGATCGCCTCGGCCGACTCCACGAGCACCTCGTATCGAGAGGCGTCGACCTCTCGCTGCACCGCGCGGACCTCGGCGTCGAGGCTGCTCCAGGTCCGGATGGCCGCCTCGGCGTGATACGGCAGCGACATCGCGATCCCGCGCAGGATGTCGATGCGGCGACGGGGATCGGTCTCGGAGCGCACATGGCGGATGAGTGCGGTGTTGCTCTCGCTCTGCCAGTGCGCGATCAGCTCCGAGGTGTAGGTGCTCCAGTTCGGGAAGAAGTGGTAGAAGGAGCCCGACGTGACGCCCAGGCGCCGACACACCTCGGCCAGCTTGAGACCGCCGTACCCCAGGTCGGCGAGAACCGACAGGCCCGTCTCGAGGTACGCGAGTCGCGTCGTCGTGGCGGGCATGTCCCCAGCCTAGAGGTCCGTACATCCGTCGAGTCGCCGACCGTGACCTTCTGCTCTCCCCTCCGGGGGCCATAACATGACTTATGTTACTGTGACGCACCTCATAGCAGAGGCTGATCCCGATCAGAACGAGGAGGCGCGGGTGAGCGCACCGTCGACGGACCGCATGTTCCACCCCGACTCGATCTCGGCGCTGTCGTTCTGGTCCGGCAGCGCCGCCGATCGCCAGGCCACGTTCGCGCGGCTGCGGGCCGACGCGCCCGTCAGCTGGCACCCGCCCGTCGAGGGCGGCCTGATGGTGCCCGAGCAGCCCGGTGTCTGGGCCGTCGCCCGCCACTCCGACATCGCCCATGTCAGCAAGCATCCCGACCTGTTCACCTCCGGTCGGGGCGTGATGATCGAAGAGGTTCCCGCGGAGATCCTCGAGGCGTCGATGTCGTTCCTCGCGATGGACGGGAAACGCCACACGTCGCTGCGTCGGTTGGTGAGCACCGCGTTCACGCCACGGCGGATCGCGGCGATCGCCGACCAGATCCATCACCAGGCGATCGCGATCGTCGACGACCTCCTCGCCCACCCCGAGGGCGATTTCGTCGCGGCGGTGAGCAGGCGCCTGCCCATGTGGACCATCTACGAGATGATGGGTCTGCCGCCCGAGCAACGGGAGGCCGGCGCCCACCACGCCGACGGCCTCGTCTCGTGGAACGACCCCGACGTCGCCGCCGGTCGCGAGCCGGGTGCGGTTCTCGCCGAATCCCTCGTCGCACTCCTGGGTCTCGCGACCGCTCTCGCCGACGCGCGCCGTTCGCACCCACAGGACGACCTGATGACCGCGCTGGTGGAGGCGGATGTCGAGGGCGCCCGGCTCACCGACGACGAGATCGCGGCGTTCTTCGTGCTCTTGTCGGTCGCCGGCAACGACACCACCCGCAACACCGTCAGCCTCGTCGCGAAGGCGTTGCAGGACAACCCCGATGAGCGCCGCCTGCTCGTCGACGACCTCGACCGTGTCATGCCCACGGCGGTCGAGGAGTTCGTCCGGTGGGCCACCCCGGTGATGACGTTCCGACGGACGGCCGTGGTCGACACCGAGCTCGCCGGACAGCAGATCCGGGCGGGGGAGTGGGTGCTGCTCCTCTATCCCTCCGGCAACCGCGACGACACGGTCTTCGACGACCCGCATCGCCTCGACCTCACCCGCTCGCCGAACCCGCACCTGGGCTTCGGTGGCGGCGGCCCGCACTACTGCATGGGTGCGTTCCTGGCCAGGACGCAGCTGCGGGAGTTGTTCGGCCAGTTGCTCACCCGCGCTCCGGGACTCACGCTCGGCGAGCCCGAACCACTCGTCGGCAACTTCGTCCACGCCGTCCGGTCGATGCCCTACACCCTGCGATGACCCGGCCCGACAGTCCGCCGGCGACGACGGTTCGACACGGCGGAGACCTCGATTCCGCCCGACCTCCCGGTCTCGATGCGCGAGGATGGCATCGACGGGCGACGTCGTGTGTCCGACGTCGTCGGTGATCGCGGAGAGGGAAGGACCACCATGGCTGCACCCACGACCCCGGTCGACGGAGACCGGGTCGATCCCGGCCCGGAGGGTCGCGTCGACCCGAGCCTGCTCGCCGATCTCCGGCGTCATCACGCGACGGGTGCGACCCGAGACCTCGCATGGCGGACCGGGCAGCTCGCGGCCCTCGAGCGGATGCTCGACGAGCGTGAGGACGAGATCGTCGCCGCCCTCGACGCCGACCTGGGACGTGCCGGGTTCGACGCGTGGCTGGGGGACGTCGCGTCCACCAAGGGCGAGGCGACCTTCGCGCGCAAGAACCTCAAGAAGTGGATGAAACGGCAGCGCCAGTCGATGCCGCTCGCGCAGCTGCCCGCGCGCGGCTGGGTCCAGTACGAACCGCTCGGCGTCGTCCTCGTCATCGGGCCGTGGAATTACCCCGTCTACCTCACGCTCGGCCCACTGGTGGCAGCGATCGCGGCCGGCAACTGCGCCGTGCTCAAGCCGTCGGAGATGGCGCCGGCCTCGTCGGCGTTGCTCGCGCGGATCGTGCCGCAGTACCTCGACACGACGGCGTTCCGCGTCGTCGAGGGGGCCGCGCAGACCACGCAGGACCTGCTCGCCCTCGGGTTCGATCACGCCGTGTTCACCGGCGGCACGGAGGTGGGTCGCAAGATCATGGCCGCCGCGGCACCCACTCTCACGCCGGTGACGCTCGAACTGGGAGGCAAGAGCCCGGTGTACGTCGCCGCCGACGCCGACCTGGACGTCGCCGCCCGCCGCATCGCCTGGACGAAGCTGCTCAACTCCGGACAGACCTGCATCGCCCCCGACTACGTCCTCGCGGACCCGTCCGTCGTGGAGACCCTGGTCGACAAGATCCGTACGACCATCGCCGAGTTCCGCTCCGACAAGTCCGAACCGACCGTCCCGATCGTGAACGAGCGGCAGTTCGACCGACTGGCGTCCTACCTCGAGACGACGACCGGCCGCGTGGTCCTCGGCGGCGGTGTCGACCGCGAGAACGTGCGGATCGAGCCGACGATCGTCCTCGACCCCGATCCGGCTGACGCCCTGATGGAGAACGAGATCTTCGGGCCGATCCTCCCGGTGATCACCGTCGACTCGCCCGACGCCGCCATCATGTTCGTCAACGCCCGACCCAAGCCGCTCGCCAGCTATGTGTTCACGTCGTCGAAGGCGTTGGCGCAGCGCATGATCGATTCCATCCCGTCCGGCGGGGCGGTGGTCAACCACATCGCGATGCACTGCCTGATCCCGCAGCTCCCGTTCGGTGGCGTCGGGGCCAGCGGGACGGGCGCCTACCACGGCAGGTGGGGGTTCGAGGCGCTCAGTCACCGCAAGGCGGTGTTGGCCAAGCCGGCGAAACCCGATCTGTCGCTCATCTATCCGCCGTACAGCGACCGCGCGGTGACGCTGCTGCGCAGGATGCTGTGAGGGAGAACCAGGCGGTCGATCGCGCTGCTCCCCCGGCGAACGGGCATCATCGAGGCCATGGAGTCCTCCACGGTCCGGGCCGGAGTCCTCGACGTCACGGTGGAACGCACCGGTGACCGCGGAGGTCCCGCTGTCGTTCTGCTGCACGGCTTCCCGTACAGCCCGCGCGGATACGACGACGTCGCGAGACTCCTCGCCGACACCGGGCACGACGTCGTCGTACCCCATCTGCGGGGATTCGGCTCGACGCGATTCGTCGACGACACGACGCCCCGATCGGGACAGCAGGCCGCGCTCGGGCACGACCTGCGCGACCTGATCGAGGCGCTGGATCTGACGCAGCCCGTCGTCGCCGGATACGACTGGGGTGGCCGGGCGGCGTGCGTCGTCGCGGCCCGATGGCCGGAGCTGGTGTCCGGCCTCGTCAGTGTGTCGGGTTACCTGATCCAGGACATCGCTGCCGCCGCGACCGGTCCTGTCGCACCTCGTCTGGAGAAGCGCTACTGGTACCAGTGGTACCTCCACTCCGAACGCGGCCGACGCGGACTGGCCGCGCACCGTGAGGAGTTCGCACAGATCCTCTGGACCGAGTGGTCACCGACATGGCGGTTCGGGGACTCGGAGTTCGCGGCCAGTGCCGCCGCGCTCGACAACCCCGACTTCGTCGACGTGTCCGTCCACTCGTACCGACACCGCTACGGCCTCGCCGACGGCGACCCGGCCTACGACGAGACGGAGGCGGCATTGGCCACGACACCGACGATCACCGTGCCGACCGTCGTCGTCGATCCCACCGAGGACACCGTCGCAGCGCTCTACGGGCGCGCGGATCACGCCGCGCACTTCACCGAGCTCGTCGCCGTCCGTGAGATGGCCTGCGGACACAACCCGCCCCAGGAACTCCCGGGCCAGTTCGCCGACGCGGTCCGCATCCTCACCGCCTGAGTGGGGGTCAGTACTGGGCGAGCCAGAAGCGGAGACCCTGGTCGTCGACGCACTCCGCGGTGGTCGCGTACGGCTGCCGGGCGATCGGGTCGGTCACCCGGCCACCCGCGGCGACCACCCGCTGCACCGCGGACTCGATGTCGTCGACGGCCCACATCGCGACGGTCTCGGACGTCGTCGCGCCGCCGGCCATCCCGACCTGCGGGCGGCTGTCGACGACCTCCCACCCGTCGTCGATCCGACCGGCCGAGAACTCCCAGCCGAGCACCTGCCCGTAGAAGTCGCGGTACACCGCGCTGTCGGGGGTGTAGACGGTGAGATACGTCAGCTCGCCGTGCCCCGACGGATGCGTCTCGCCGCGCCGCTCCGACGGGTCGGGGACGGTGACCGCGAACTCCACGCCCTGGGCGTCGACGAGATCGACGGCACCGTGACGCGCGGCGGTGTTGTCGGGGACCGCCCCGCCCGCGGCCACGGTGGCCGAGCGCGCCGCGTCGAGGTCGTCGACGGCGTAGACCGCGAAGATCGTCCGACGGTCCGGTGCCCCCGAGATGCCCAATCGGTGCGACAGGTTCGTCACCTGCCCGTCCTCGACCTCCCACCCCAGCACCGACGAGTAGAACGCGGCGGCGCGTGCGGCGTCGGGGCACCACAGCGACAGGTAAACGATGTCGCCCGGCCGGACCCGATCGGCGCGGACCGCGTCGGAGGGCGACGGACCCGACAACATCCACCGATGACCGAACGGGTCGACGACGACGCCCGTGCGGGATCCGTACGCGTCGTAGGGTTCCCGCTGCACCGCGGCACCACCCGCGGCGGCTGCTGCGACGGCCTCGTCGGCGTCGTCGACGGCGAGCATCAGGCTCACCGAGACGGCACCGGGAGCGGGCGCCGCCAGCCCGAGCTCCCCGAACGCCTCGGCGAGGTACACCGCGCCGCCGCCCATCTCGAGCTCGGCGTGGCCGATCCGGCCGTCGTCCATCTCGATCGGTGTGCCGCGCAGGCGTGCGCCGAGATGCGCGACGTACCAGTCGATCGCGGCGGCCGCATCGGCGACGGCGAGGTAGGGGAGCGCACCGGGGCGCTCGACCGTGGGTGTGGCCGGCGTCGGGGGGTCGAGGGTGATGGACATGTCGACTCCTTCGGGGAGGGCGGCACCACGCAGCAGCCGCTCGCGCAGGCGCTCGGTGAACGTGGCGTCGGGGGTGACGGGCCGGTCGTCGGCGCGCAGGACGGTCAGCGGATCGTGGGTGCTCATCGCCGACCTCCTCGCGCGGTGGTGGGCTGCTTCTCGTGCGGATAGCGGGAACGGAACTCCTGCTTGGCGCGGGTGAGCAGGGACTCCGTCGCGGCGACGCTGCGCCCCAGCGCGTCCGCGCACTGCCCGACCGTGCAGTCGTCGACGTACCGCAGCGTCAACACGGCCCGGTGCAACGGGGTGCACCGCGCGAGCGTGTACTCGGCCACCAGGCGGTCGAGTTCGACGTCCCAGTCGTCGTGGCCGGCGTCGGGGGTGTCGCCGACCGGTTCGGGTGTCCGCGCCTGGCGACGCCAGTGGTCGGCCAGCTTGTGGCGCGCGACGCCGATCAACCACGCCGTCGTCGGTGTGGGCGGGTCGGGCCGACGCATCGAGTCCATCGCGGCGAGGAACGTCTCGGAGGTGACGTCCTCGGCCACGACGCGGTCACCGCAGCGGCGCACCACGTAGCCGTAGACGGCGGGGAGGGCCTCGTCGTACACAGCCAGCACCGCCTCGGGACCGGGTCCATCACTCACGACCACATCGTCGTCGCGACGCGCCGGTTTCCGTCGGTCGAATCCGGGAATCGGTCCGAGGCGGGACCGTACGCTGACGTGGTGGCACCCCTCGTCGACGCCGTGGCGGTCCGTCGCCTGATCGTTCTCGCATGCGCACTCGTGGCGGTGCTCGGTGTCGCCGCGCCGGCGTCGGCACGCACCCCGCTGCCGGTCACCTACGACTTCTTCGCCGGCGCCCGCGCGGAACTGGCGAACCCGGGCGGATCGCTGCCCGGCACCAACGACTACCGGTGTCGCCCGTCCGCAGCCCATCCCGACCCCGTGATCCTCGTCCACGGCACCGGGGGCAACCGGCAGACGAACTGGGCGACGCTCGCGCCGGCACTCGCCAACGCCGGGTACTGCGTGTTCGCACTCACCTACGGGACGCTGCCCGGTTCGCCCTACCCGATCTCCGGACTCGGCGGGCTGACGAGCATGGTCGACAGCTCGAGGCAGCTCGGCGCGTTCGTCGATCGCGTGCGCGCGGCCACCGGAGCCGCGAAGGTCGACATCGTCGGCCACTCCGAGGGGACGCTGATGCCGCAGTACTGGGTCCGGTACCGCGGCGGAGCGCCGGTGGTGGGGAAGTACGTCTCGCTCGCGCCGTACTGGAAGGGGCAGGACTCGTCCGGCTGCGACGACGCCGTCGCCGCCATCCGCGCCGTCGGTCTGCCGGCGAGTGTCTGGCCGTATCCCGAGTGCAACGAGGAGGACTACGGCTCGTCGTTCATGCGGGCGATCAACGCCGGCGGCAGTCCCTACTCACCCGGCATCGACTACACCAACGTGCTGACGCGGTACGACGGGATCGTCGAGCCGTGGACCGACGGACTCGTCCCGGGGCCGCGCACGCGCAACATCGTCGTGCAGGACACCTGCGCAGCGGACCACTCCGATCACCTGTCGCTGGTGGCGTCCCCGCGGACCGTCGCGATCGTCCTGTCCGCGCTCGACCCCGCCCACCCCGTGCCGGTGCCCTGTGTGCCCGTCGCACCCGGCATCCCCGGGTGACCGACGAGCCCTCCGGCGACCGATGAGTTCCGACGCCGGCACCGGTCTGTACCGACATGGCCACCGGAACGATCTTCAGCGCACTGCTCTCCAGCGACGACCCCACCCGTCTGCGTGACTGGTACGCCGACGTGTTCGACGCCTCCGTCGACCACGTCGGCGACAGCTCGGGCTACCAGGTGGTCGACCTCGACGGCTTCTACCTCATGATCGACTCCCGCGACGACGTCTCGGGCCGCACGCAGGAGTCGGCCCGGGTCATCCTGAACGTCGAGGTGGACGACGTGACCGCCACCGCCGAGCGGGTCGACCGACTCGGGCTGGGCTGGCACGCCGCCGTCGAGAACCGCGACGGCAACTGGTTCGGCACCGCCGTCGACCCCGACGGCAACCTCGTGCAGATCATGCGCCTGTCCGACGCGATGGAACGGGAGGCGCAGGAGTCGTCGATGACCCCGTTCAGCGGATTCGCCGTCCGTGACGTCGACGCCGCGGCCGACTTCTACACGCAGACCCTGGGTCTGCGGGCCGAGCGATCCGAGATGGGGCTCATGACACTGCATCTCGATCGGCGCACCCGTGTCATCGTCTACCCCAAGCCCGACCACGAGCCCGCCGGCTTCACCGTCCTGAATCTCCCCGTCACCGACATCGACTCCGCCGTCGACGATCTCGTCGCAAAAGGGGTGACGATGCTGCGGTACGAGGGGATGCCGTGCGACGAGAAGGGCGTCATGCGCGGCCGGTCGGCGGGGATGGGTCCGGACATCGCGTGGTTCACCGACCCGTCGGGCAACGTCCTGTCGGTGCTGCACTGAGCCGGCTCATCCGCTGCGCCTCGCCACGCGGCGGTGGGCGCCCGGACTGATGCCCCGCTCGCGCGTGAACGCCGAGCTGAGCGCGAACGCACCGCTGTACCCGACGTCGGTCGCGATCGAGTCCAGGGTGCGATCGGTGCCGACCAGCAGGTCCGCGGCAACCGACAGGCGATGTCGGGTGAGGTGGCGCATCGGGGGCTCGCCGACCGCCTCGGTGAACCGGCGGGCGAACGCGGCCCGGGACAGGCCGACCTCGCGAGCGAGGCCTGCGACGGTCCACGCGCACTCGATGTTGTTGTGCAGCAGGCGCACGGCGTGACCGATCACCGGATCGGACGGCGCGACGAGCCACCGCGGCACACCGGTGTCCGGCTGCGACAACCACGAGCGCAGGCCGGTGACGAGCAGCAGGTCGGCCAGGCGGTCGAGGATCGCGCCCTGCCCGGGTGCCTCACGTCCGAGCTCCGTCTCGAACAGCAGGCGCAGTGGGTCGTCGTCCTGCGCGACCACCGTCACGCGCGAGAGCGCCTGCGTCACGGCGTCACCCACCTCGCCGGACATCGTGTACGTCGCCAGCAGCATCACCGCGTCCCCGGATTCGACGTCGTCGGCGTTGCCCCACGTCCGGACCCCGAGCGACATGTGTCCGTCCAGGGGGACACCGCTGCGTGTGTGGCAGGCGCCCTCGGCGTCGACGACGGCGGTGATGTCGCGTCCGGTCCGGTCGGCCACGACGTACGGTTCGGGCCCGCGGATCAGCACCACGTCACCGGCAGTCGCCGTGGTGGTCGCTCCGTCGTCGAACGTCACCGCGAGGTCCCCCCGGACGACGGCGAGCAACGCCAGCGGCGCGCGGTCCTCGATCCGCAGCGCCCACGGCGAGGCCATCACGATGCGCAACACGAACGCGTCGCTCGCGCGTGGCCCGTCGAGCAGCGACCGGATCACGTCCACGAGACGATTGAACATGGTCGTGAGCGTTCAGGCCATGGATCGTCTCGATCGGACGCGGTGTGCTGGTGCCATGACCATCACCCGACCGTTCCTGCTCGTCGCCTCGGTGCTCTGCTCCGGCCTCGTCGCGGGGTTGTTCGCGGCGTTCTCCTACTCCGTCATGCCGGGATTGCACCGAGCCGACGACCGCACCTTCGTCGTGGCGATGCAGCGCATCAACGTCGCGATCCTGAACCCGGTGTTCCTGGTCCTGTTCTTCGGGGGGTCGGTGCTCGCGCTCGCCGCGTGGTGGACGCTTCGCGCGGATCGCCTCGGTCCGTGGGCGCTCGCCGCGGCGGTCCTCTACCTGATCGGTGTGATCGTCACCGTGGCGCTCAACGTCCCCCTCAACGATCGGCTCGCGTCGGCAGGACTCGACGATCCCGCCTCGGCGCGACGGGCATTCGAGTCGTCGTGGGTGGCATGGAACCTGGTGCGGACCGCGCTCCACACCGCTGCCTTCGCCGTCGTCGTCCTGGGGCTGGTCGTCACGAGGGAGGGATGACCCTCGCGACGAGCGCTCAGGGCCGGGCGCCGGTGCGCTGTGCGATCGCGACCACCGCGTCGGCGACCGCGTCCGGGGCGTCGAGCGGGACGAAGGTGCGGGCGTCGGGGACGGAGGTGAACGTCGCGTCGTCGAACACCGCCGCGAGCCGCCGCCCGAGATCGGTCGTGAAACAGCGGTCGCCGGAACCCCACACGAGGGAGACGGGTCGGCGGAAGCCCGTCAGCGACCGCGTCACCGCGTCGAGGTCGGCGGGACGGATGGCCCCGAGGAAGCGGACGAGATCCCGTCGGATCGCCGCGTCGGTCAACAACGGGTCGATCCACGACCGGGTCAGTGCGCCGTCGCGATCGGTGACGAGCAGCCCGTAGCCGAGCGGACTGTGTCGCAGCGCGGTGAGGCGCATCGTCGGGATCATCGCGCGCAGGATCGCGGGCCGGCGCAGCAGCGCGAACACCTCCCGGAAGGGGCGCGGCGGGAAGACGTCGAAGGCGTCGCAGTTGGTGAACACGACCCGTCCGACGCGGTCGGGGTGCGCCGCCAGCAGGAACTGGCAGAGCGCCCCGCCGGTGTCGTTGCCGACGAGGGTCACCTCGGAGATGTCCAGGTGCTCGAGCAGACCGGCGATCGCGGCGGCGACGGTTGTCGGGGACAGGACGGCGTCCGGATCCATCGGGACGGTGTGCGCGCCGAGCGGCAGCGTGGGGATCACGCTGCGTACTCCGCGCGTCGCGAGACGGTCCGCCACACGCGACCAGAGGCGGTCGTCGGCCAGGACGCCGTGGACGAACACCGCGGTCGGCGCATCGGTGTCGTCGGGTCCGACGACGCGGTAGGGGATCGGCCCGATGGTCGAGGCGAACTGTGACTGTGTGGAGGGGGCGTGATGCTCGGCCATGTCGGATACGCTCTCGTCGAAGGAAGTTACATACAAACAGCCTGTATGAAAGTTACATACAACCGGTATGGAAGTCAACGATCGGCCGAAGCGCCGTACTCAGTCCGAGCGGAACGCCGCGACGCGCAGCGCGTTGCTGGCCGCCGCGCGCCCCCTGTTCGGGGCGGCACCCTTCGCCGACGTCGCGACGCAGGCGATCGTCGACGCCGCAGGGGTCACACGCGGGGCGCTCTACCACCACTTCGGGGACAAGAAGGGCCTGTTCGTCGCGGTCTTCGACGAGGTGGAGGGCGAGATCACCGACGCCATCGCGCGCAGCGTGGCCGAGTCCGGTGAGACCGATCCGCTGGCCGCCATGCGCCTCGGGAGCCGTGTGTTCCTCGAGGCGTTCGTCGACCCGATCGCCCAGACGATCGTGCTCGTCGAGGCGCCGTCGGTGATGGGGTGGAAGGACTGGCGTGCCCGCGGGGAGCACTTCGGCATGGCTCTGGTGGAGGGGCTGCTGCAGGCCGCGATCGCGACGGGGGCCATCGCGGAGCAACCCACGCGGCCGCTCGCGCACGTGGCGATCGCCGCGATCGACGAGGCGGCGCTCTACGTCGCCGGCTCCGACGACCCCGACCGCGCCCGAGCCGAGATGCTGGTCGTGCTCGACCGTCTCGTCGACTCGTTCGCGGCCGGGTGATCGATCAGAGCGCTGCGCGCACCACGTCGCGGAAGGGCGTCAGCGTGCCGCCGACGAGGGTGGCGAGATCGGTCGCGTCCCCGTCGAGATCGCCGCGCGCGACGCCGGCGTCGGAGTCGGCGAGGACCTCGTTCATCGGGGCCGGGACGCCGTTGTCGGCGAGGGCTGCGGCGTAGTCGGCCCGGGGCAGATCCTGGTAGCGGACCGGTGTGCCCGACACCTCCGTGATGATCGCGGCGATGTCGTCGTAGGACAGGCTCTCGGCCCCGACGAGCTCGTACGTCCGCGCGATGCCGTCGACGAGCGCGGCGGCCGCGGCGGTCGCGTAGTCGGCTCGCGTGGCCGGTGCGACGCGGCCGTCTCCGGCGGCGCCGTAGAGCACGCCGCCGGCGAGGGTGGGTGCGAGGGCGGCGGTGTAGTTCTCCGAGTACCAGCCGTTGCGCAGCAGGATCGTGTCGATCCCCGACGACGCGAGCAACTTCTCGGTCTCGACGTGCTCGGTGGCCAGCGACAGCCGGCTCTCGGTGGCGCGCAGGATGCTCGTGTAGGCGATGAGTCGCACGCCCGCCTCGCGCGCGGCGTCGATCACCGTCGAGTGCTGGGGGACACGGCTGCCGACCTCGGACCCCGAGACCAGCAGCAACCGGTCGACGCCGTCGACGGCCGCGCGGACGGCCGCCCCGTCCGCGTAGTCGGCGACGCGGACCTCCACGCCGCGCTCACGCAGCGCGTCGGCCTTGGCGGGATCGCGCACGATCGCCACCACGTCGGTGGGTGCGACACGCCGGGCGAGAAGCGCGTCGACCGCACGCGATCCCAGCTGTCCTGTGGCCCCGGTCACGGCATATGTGGTCATGGTGTCTCCTTCGTCCGGTCTCGATCGCGATCGCGATGACACAATCAATAGCACTAACAAAACAGACAGTGCAAACACACAAGCATGCGTGCCCACCTGGTCGGCTATGCTTCCTGCGTGCACACCGACGACCTCGATCCCTCCCTGGAGGCCGATGTCTTCGCGCGTGACTGCAGTTCGCGCGACATCCTGCAGGGGTTGACGACCCGATGGGCGGTCCTCGCCGTGGCGGCACTCGCCGAGGGCGACTTCCGCTTCAACGCCCTGCGTCGACGCGTCGACGGCGTCAGCGAACGCATGCTGTCGCAGACCCTGCAGTCCCTCGAACGCGACGGGTTCGTCTCCCGCACCGTGCTGCAGACCATCCCGCCCCGCGTCGAGTACTCGCTCACCGATCTCGGTCGACAGGTCGCCGGGCCCATCACCACCCTCGTCGAGGCCGTGCAGTCCTCGGTCGGTGAGGTGGTGCGGGCCCGCGCCGACTACGACGAGACGCACACACCGCAGGCGGTCGCGGCCGGGGGATCGTCGGCGGGGTGAGGATCAGACGGAGACGACGGCGCGCGGCCGTCGCGCTGGTGATCGCCGCCACCG
The DNA here is from genome assembly GCF_054332755.1 of Williamsia sp. SKLECPSW1. NCBI lineage: Bacteria > Bacillati > Actinomycetota > Actinomycetes > Mycobacteriales > Nocardiaceae > Williamsia > Williamsia sp. SKLECPSW1. The sequence goes on from NZ_JBTGLI010000001.1 coordinate 2,432,831, forward strand.
TGGCGGTGGTCCTCGCGATCACACTGCCCCTCCGGGGTACCCCTGCCGACGACGACGAGCCCACGACGCCCGACAGCGTCACCGTCGGGCGACACGTCGTGCACTACGTCGCACTGGGCAGTTCCTATGCCGCCGGACCGAACTCGACCGACATCGTCGACCGGCGGTGCATGCGGGGCGGCGACGACTACCCGCACCTGGTGGCCGAGGCGGAGTCGATGGACCTCACCGACGTGAGCTGCTCGGGGTCGACGATCCCGGACATCCTCCGACGGGCCCAGCCCGGGCGGACGAGCCGCCCGCAGATCGACGCGGTCACCGCGGACACCGATCTCGTCACGATCACCACCGGTGGCAACGACGTCCACTACATCCCCCGGCTCACCGACCTCAGCTGCGCGAACCGTCCGACGCGGCAGCCACACCACCCGCGGCACTGCCACCCCGAACGGCCGTCGACGGTGTCCGGTGACGGCGAGTACCGCGCGCTGGAGACCGCTCTGATCGCGGTGGTCGACGCGGTACACGCGCGGGCTCCGCGGGCTGTGGTGATGATCGTCGACTACATCCCGGTGCTCGACCCGAGGGCCACGCTCTGTGCGGGCGTCCCGCTGACCCGGGCACAGGCCGCCGAGACGGTGCAGACGTTCGACCGTCTGACCGAGGCGACCCGCGCGGCGGCGTCGCGATCGGGTGCGATCCTCGTCGACCCCGCGGCCCGGGCGGCGGGTCACACGGTCTGTTCGGCGTCGCCCTGGGTGTCCGGGTTCGTCCCGCCCGCCCCGTATCACCCGAACGCCGCGGGTCGTGCGGCGATGGCTGCACTCACCGTCGAGGCGATCAAGGCCGAGGGGGTCGTCCCGGTCTCGATCCCGAGCTGAGGTCCCGGGGCCGGCACGTCGATACCGGGCTCGGGTCTCGGAGAGGTGATCAGGCCGCGAGTGCGGGGGCCTGCGCGCGCCGGCGCCATGCGACCCATGCCGCCGACACCAGCATGAGGAGACCGGCTCCGAGCAGCGCCGTGCCCGCGTGCGGTGACGCGGTGTAGCGCAGTGTGACGCCGACGACCGCGACCACGAGTCCCACCACGGCCGATCGGGACAGGTCGTGATCGTCGATCATGCTGCGGCCGGTCGTGATCAGACTCAGCGGCGAGCGGCGCAGTGCCTCGACGATCACGATCGTCACGGCGACCGTCGCGATGTAGTCGACGATGATCACGACGGCGGAGTTCGTGTGCAGATCGCGGATGACGGTCGTCTGCACCACGTCGAGTGCGAGGGCGTGGGCGAGATAGATGCCGAAGGAGCGGTCGGCGGCGGTCCGCATGAACCGTGCGGGCACCGATCCCGGGGTGCGGCGTTCCTGCCAGAGCGTGCCGATGCAGTAGAGCATCGCGATGATCGCGACGTAGGCGAACGTGTTGTGCAGCATGAAGACGTTGGTCGCGCGGAACATCTCCTCGCCGTGGTGCACGAGGTGGAGGAAGTAGACCAGCGTCGCGGCGATCACCACGGCACCCACCGCGAGCACCTGCATCCGCCACCGGCGCGCGAAGGCCTGGAACGCCTCGAAGTGCATCGCCGCGATCGCGCCCGACAGGATGAAGAACTGGTACGGCAGCAGCGTCACCTCGAGGTGTCGCCAGACCAGGCCGACGACGCCGTGGGTGAAGATGCCGTGCTGGGGCCGGACCATCATGTACAGCAGCACCGCGTGGAACGCGAAGCTCACCGCGAGCAGGTAGCGGTGACGTCCCCAGGTGCGGCGGAGCACCCAGAGCACGACCGGGAACACCAGGTAGATCTGCATGCTCACCGACAGGAAGTACAGGTGGTACCAGGCCGTGCCGGTGATCAGGTCGTACGTCAGGCTCTTCGCGGCCAGCGCGGCGGCGTGGGCGGTGCGGACCGTGTCGGCGATGTTGGCCACGCCGCCTGCCCGATAGTGCCCGTAGAGCCAGTAGAAGAGGCTCCACACGACGAACGGCAGGCCGATGAGCTTGAAGCGGCGGCGCCAGAACGGTGCGACCTTCAGGTCACGGTGACGGTACTGGTAGGTCAGGACGAACCCGGTCAGGGCGAAGAACGAGTACCGGGTGTAGCGGAGGAACACCTCGACGCCACCGACCGCCGCCGACCCCTGCGGCGCCGCGGGGCCCATCATGACGTGGTCGAGGATGACGCCGGCGAACGTCACCAGACGGACGAGATCGATCTGGTGGAGGTGGCGGTCCTTCTTCTCGGCCTGCGGCGGCCCTGCGATCTCGGGCGTTTCGTCCGTTTCAGCAGGTGGGACCGGCGTGCTCGGGGCGGGTGTGCGCGTCGACGTGGGCGTCGTGCGCGGCCGAGGGAGGACCATCGCGAGAGGTCACGATACGTCGTCTCGCCGGCAATCCGCTGCCCGTCCTGGTCATCCGTGTGTCACCGGGCCGTTCGCTGACGGCGTACTCGGCCCGGGATGAGGGCGTTCACCTGCGCAGTTGACGGACTTGTCGGGGTTGTGCCCCGACGGAGGACGGCACAACCCGGGTGTCGCCTCATCGCGGCCACTACAGTGGGTCGCAGGGCGTCGACGCAGGTGACGTGTATCCACACGCTCCCCCGCGCTCGCGCGCCACACGGCTTCCCCCGACGTCCGCGTCGGGAGCCATCACGTCGTAAGGGAGAACAATGTTCGAACGGTTCACCGACCGCGCTCGCCGGGTTGTCGTCCTCGCCCAAGAAGAGGCGCGGATGCTCAACCACAACTACATCGGTACCGAGCACATCCTCCTGGGTCTCATCCACGAGGGCGAGGGCGTCGCGGCCAAGTCGCTCGAGTCGCTCGGCATCTCGCTCGAGGGTGTCCGCAGCCAGGTCGAGGAGATCATCGGCCAGGGGCAGCAGGCGCCGTCGGGTCACATCCCGTTCACGCCGCGCGCCAAGAAGGTCCTCGAGCTGTCGCTGCGTGAGGCGCTGCAGCTCGGCCACAACTACATCGGCACCGAGCACATCCTGCTCGGCCTCATCCGTGAGGGCGAGGGTGTCGCCGCCCAGGTCCTGGTGAAGCTCGGCGCCGACCTCAACCGGGTCCGCCAGCAGGTCATCCAGCTCCTCTCCGGCTATCAGGGCAAGGAGCCGCAGGAGGCGGGGACCGGCGGTCGCAGCAGCGAGTCGGGCACACCCTCCACCTCGCTCGTCCTCGACCAGTTCGGCCGCAACCTCACCGCGGCCGCCGCCGACGCCAAGCTCGACCCGGTCATCGGGCGCGAGAAGGAGATCGAGCGGGTCATGCAGGTGCTGAGCCGCCGCACGAAGAACAACCCGGTGCTCATCGGCGAGCCGGGCGTGGGCAAGACCGCCGTCGTCGAGGGCCTCGCGCAGGCCATCGTCAACGGCAACGTGCCCGAGACGCTCAAGGACAAGCAGCTCTACACCCTGGATCTGGGTTCGCTGGTCGCCGGCAGCCGCTACCGCGGTGACTTCGAGGAGCGCCTGAAGAAGGTCCTCAAGGAGATCAACACCCGCGGCGACATCATCCTGTTCATCGACGAGCTGCACACGCTCGTCGGCGCGGGTGCCGCCGAGGGTGCGATCGACGCGGCGTCGATCCTCAAGCCGAAGCTGGCCCGCGGTGAGCTGCAGACCATCGGTGCGACCACGCTCGACGAGTACCGCAAGTACATCGAGAAGGACGCGGCGCTCGAGCGTCGTTTCCAGCCGGTGCAGGTCGGCGAGCCGTCGGTGGAGCACACCATCGAGATCCTCAAGGGTCTGCGCGACCGGTACGAGTCGCACCACCGCGTCTCGATCACCGACGGTGCGCTGGTGGCCGCGGCCTCGCTGGCCGACCGCTACATCAACGACCGCTTCCTCCCGGACAAGGCGATCGACCTCATCGACGAGGCGGGCGCGCGCATGCGCATCCGTCGGATGACGGCGCCGCCGGACCTGCGCGAGTTCGACGAGAAGATCGCCGGCGCGCGCAAGGAGAAGGAGTCCGCGATCGACGCGCAGGACTTCGAGAAGGCAGCCAACCTCCGTGACAAGGAGAAGCAGCTCGTCGCCGAGCGCGCCGAGCGGGAGAAGCAGTGGCGCTCCGGCGACATGGACGTCGTGGCCGAGGTCGACGACGAGCAGATCGCCGAGGTCCTGGGCAACTGGACCGGCATCCCCGTGTTCAAGCTCACCGAGGAGGAGACCACCCGTCTGCTCCGCATGGAGGACGAGCTGCACAAGCGGATCATCGGCCAGGTCGAGGCGGTCAAGGCCGTCTCCAAGGCGATCCGTCGTACCCGCGCCGGTCTGAAGGACCCGAAGCGTCCGTCGGGCTCGTTCATCTTCGCCGGCCCGTCCGGTGTCGGTAAGACCGAGCTGTCGAAGGCGTTGGCGAACTTCCTGTTCGGCGAGGACGACGCACTCATCCAGATCGACATGGGTGAGTTCCACGACCGCTTCACCGCCTCGCGGCTGTTCGGTGCCCCTCCCGGGTACGTCGGCTACGAGGAGGGTGGCCAGCTCACCGAGAAGGTGCGGCGCAAGCCGTTCTCGGTGGTGCTGTTCGACGAGATCGAGAAGGCGCACTCGGAGATCTACAACACCCTGTTGCAGGTTCTCGAGGACGGTCGACTCACCGACGGTCAGGGCCGCACGGTCGACTTCAAGAACACCGTCCTGATCTTCACGTCGAACCTCGGTACCTCGGACATCTCGAAGGCCGTGGGTCTGGGCTTCTCCTCCGGCGACGGGACCGGCTCGAACTACGAGCGGATGAAGCAGAAGGTCAACGACGAGCTGAAGAAGCACTTCCGGCCCGAGTTCCTCAACCGCATCGACGACATCGTCGTCTTCCACCAGCTCACCAAGGACGAGATCATCGCCATGGTCGATCTCATGCTGAACCGGGTGGAGACCGCGCTGAAGAACAAGGACATGGCCCTCGAGGTCACCGACAAGGCGAAGAGCCTGCTCGCCAAGCGCGGCTTCGACCCCGTGCTGGGTGCCCGGCCGCTGCGTCGCACGATCCAGCGCGAGATCGAGGACCAGATGTCGGAGAAGATCCTCTTCAACGAGCTGACCCCCGGTCAGATCGTCCTGGTCGACGTCGAGAACTGGGACGGCGAGGGCGACGGCGACGGTGCGAACTTCACCTTCACGGGGGAGAAGAAGCCCGTCGAGCTGCCCGAGTCGCCGGTCGAGCTGACCAAGGCCGCCGAGTGACGGACTGATCGACAACGCCGAAGGGGCGCACCCGTCGAAGGGTGCGTCCCTTCGGCGTATCCGGGGTCAGTCCGCGTCGGCGACCCGATCGCGGTGGGTCTCGGTGAGCGTCGTCATGCGTTCCAGCAGGTCCGTCAGCGCGTCGAGTTGGGCGACGGAGTGCCCGTCGAACAGTCGCTGTCCGTCGGACACCATGGGGCCGTAGGCCTCCCAGACGCGGGCGCGTCCCTCCTCGGTCAGTTCGACGAGGACGCGCCGACGGTCGTCGGGTGACGGGGTGCGACGCACGAGTCCCTTGGCCTCGAGGCGATCGATGAGGGCGGTGGTGGCCGCCGGTCGCAGTCCGGTCGCGGTGGCGAGTTCCTTCGCCGTCAGGGGCCCCTCCGACAGCCAGTCCAGGCAGCGCTGGTCGGCCGGCCCCACCCCCAGTCGTCGGCCGACGGCGTCGTCGAACGCCTGCACGCTCCGCTGGTACCGCTGCATCGCCGTGCCCACGTCGGCGATCGCCTGTTGACGGGAACGCCCGGCCATGCTTTCCTTTCGATTATCGAATCATTCGAAATTCGAATCGTACGACTCTCGTAGAAGGGATTGTGGCATGCGCGCACTCGTGGTGGGGGGAGGCATCGGTGGTCCCGTGCTCGCCGCGGCTCTGCGGCGCGGTGGTGCCGAGGTGACCGTCCTCGAGCGGATCGCACCGGATCGTCGGGGCGGGGGTTCGTGGTTCACCGTGACCCCCAACGGGTTGTCCGCGCTCGCCGCTGTGGACGCGCTCGACCCCGTCCGAGCTCTGGGCACGCCCACCCTCGGCAATCTGGTCCTCGGTGCCACGGGACGCCGTTTGGGTGTGATCGGACTCGGGTCGCCGCTGTCCGACGGGACGACGGCACTGTCCTTCCGACGGCCCCAACTGGCCGGCGCCCTGCTCGACATCGCGCGGGACCGGGGTGTCGAGGTGATCGAGGGCGTTCGCGTGACCTCCGCGTCGTCCGATCCCGACCGGGCGTCGGTCGTCCTCGACGACGGGACGACCCTGTCCGCGGACGTCGTGATCGGCGCCGACGGCATCCACTCGGTGGTGCGGCGGGCGATCGACCCGACCGCACCGGCCGGCCGATACCTCGGCCTGGTCAACTTCGGCGGGATCACGCAGGAGGGCACCGGTCACGATCTGGCGCCGGGTGTGTGGACCTTCGTGTTCGGTCGGCGCGCGTTCTTCGGCGCGCTGCCGCTGCCCGACGGCCGGGTCGTCTGGTTCGTCAACGAACCCCGCGCCGCCGTCTCCGACGCGGAACGGGCGGCCACGTCGCCCGCGCAGTGGCTCGCCCATCTCGCCGATCTCGCGACCGCGGACATCAGCCCCTTCGCCGACCTGATCGCGGCAGGGCGTCTCGACCTCGCCGGCGACAACACCCACGACCTGCCGTCCGTGCCGCGCTGGTACCGCGACCGCCTCGGGATCATCGGAGACGCGATCCACGCACCGGCACCGAGTTCCGGTCAGGGCGCGTCGATGGCCCTCGAGGATGCGGTGATCCTGGGCGCGACACTCCTTAGCCACGACGACCCCCGGTCTGCGTTCGCGGCGTTCGAGTCGGCGCGTCGTCGACGGGTCGAGAAGATCGTCGCTCTCGGCGCACGCTCGTCGGCGTCGAAGACACCCGGGTCGGCGCAGCGGGTGATCTCGGAGGCGATCATGCGGTTGGTGTTCCGATACGTCGTCACCGACAGGTCGCAGGCGTGGATCACCGACCATCGCGTGGTGTTCGACCCGTCGACGCCGACCCTGCGGTGAGGGCCTCCCGGTCGTACGTCTGAACGGCCACTGGTAGTTTCCTGCCCGACACCGAGCAGGGAGACGACGATGGGATCGCCACCGCAGGGACCGCCGCAGGGATGGGGACCGCCGCCACAGGGTCCGCCACCGGGATGGGGTCCGCCTCCCGGGCCGCCGCAGGGCCCGCCGCCCGGGTGGGGCCCGCCCCCGCAGGGTCCGCCGCCGGGCTGGGGGCCGCCTCCGTGGGGCGCCGACGGTTCCGGCCCGCCCCCGAGCGGTGGCAGGGGAAGCGGGAAGGCCATCGCGGTCATCGTGGGCGTGGTGGTGGCGCTCGTGGCGGTCGTGGTCGTCCTCGGGGTGGTCGTCCTGAGGAACTCCGGCGACGACGGCAGCCCGATCGCCGCGGGGGCGTCGACGTCGTCCGAGGCATCGACGGACAACGGACCGGCGTCGTCCCAGCCACCGTCGTCCCAGCCACCGTCGTCTGCGGGCGCCGCCGCATGCCCGCCCGCCACGCGCTCGTCGACCACGCCGGCCGGGTGGAAGACGGTCGCAGGCAAGCGCGGGCTGGCCTACGACGTGCCACCGTCGTGGGACGTCCTGAGCTGCAGTTCCCTCGTCGGCTGGGAGCGCAAGTGCGACGACGGGCCGTTCGGTTACTGCCCGATCCGCACGATGAGCGGGGCCGCCTCGCTCGAGTCCGCGCGGTGCCCGGACAGTTCGCTCGCCGTCGCGGGACTGCCCGGCGCGGCCAGCACCACGAACATCGACATCGCCGTCCGCGACGAGTCGGCGTTGGTGAAGGACATCTACACCTCGGATTCGGGGCAGGTGCCGTCGGTGTCGTTGTCACCTCCGCGGCGGTTCACCGTCGGCGGGGCGCCTGCCGTGCAGGTCGTCGCGGCCGTGACCGGGATCGAGCCGTCGGCGTGTCAGGGGACCAGCGCGCTGCACAGCATGGTCGCGACGACCGTCCCCGGGCAGCCGGGATCGGTGCTGTTCGTGATCTCGCTGCCGCAGGGTGTGCCGGGCGCCGTCGCCCCCGCGGATGCCGATCGGATGGTGGACAGCCTGCGCCGTGCCCGCTGAGCGCCCGTGGGTCGCATGAGGAACGTGGGGCGAGGAGATCGTGAGCTGAGACACCATGGGCGCCGTATCGGACGCGCGAGCTGGGCCTGCGGTGTTGTGCGGGATGACCCGACAATCGATTCCAGGAGGCTCGACCCATGGCTGTATCGACGACGCCGGTCCGTACCCAGCTCAGCGCGCTCCTCACGCTGACCCACACCGAGATCCAGATCGCGCAGACACGCGTGACGCAGGCCCGCACCGAGGCGGTCGCCCGTGAGCTGACGCAGAACGCCGCGAACGGCCGCACTCGTGCGGTCGCCATCGAGGAGGCACTGCGCGAGCTCGACGGACTCCCCGAGATCATCCGACCACTGGTCGGCCGCGGCATCGCGGCCGGCAAGACGATCCTCGAGCAGGCGCAGCCGCTCGACGAGGCACTGCTCGGCGACCTGCAGCTCGAGTACCAGTTGCTCGGGCGAGCCCGGTACCTCAAGGCGCTGGCGACGGCGCACGACCTCGACGCGATCGTGGACCTGGCCGACACCCTGATCAGCGCCCACACCGCGACCGTCAACTGGCTCACCACCGTCCTCGCCGAGGAGGCGATCGGTGGCCCGGCCGCGCTGCGGCGTACCCCGGTGCAGTGGGCGAGCGGCCTCGTCGCCACCGCGGTGACGCTCCCGGGCACGGTCGTCGCACGTGGCGCCGACCGCGTCATCGACGGTGTCGTCCGCATCCCGCAGAGGATCGGCGGCCTGCGGTCCGCGGCGAAGGGGACCACCGAGAACGTCGCCGTCACCGTGACGGCCGGCCGTGACGCTGCGCTCGAGGCCGCCGAGGACGCTGCCCGCGACACCGGTGCGACCGTCCTCGCCGACACCATCCACTCCGCCCGCGCCGCCACCGGCACGGTCGGTGCGGAGGACCTGCCGATCGCCGACTACGACGACCTCACCGTCACGGCGGCCGTCGCGGCGATCAAGGATCTGGAGAAGGCGTCCGACATCCGTCTCGTCGTGGACTACGAGGAGGCGCACAAGAATCGCCAAGGCGTCGTCTCGGCGGCTCAGACGCAGCTCGCCGCGATCGCCAAGGACGTCGTGGGTGTCGAGTGACATCGACACACCGTGACGGCGGGGGATGAGACCCCGCACGAGTGGTCATCCCGAAGGGACGCAACCGAACGGTTGCGTCCCTTCGCCCATCCGAGGGGCGCAGATGACCCTCGTGGTCGGACGATCGCCACTGCGGTCATCACGCCTGAAGACGAGTTTGCGAAAGCCATCTCGCAGACCGACTCGCGTCAGTACTCCAGCGCCGCCAACACCGAATCGCACTGGAAGATGCGGTCGTAGCGGCCCTTGGATCGTTGCCGCAGGATCCCCAGGTCGACCAGCTTCGCAATCGCCGTGTTCGCGGCCTGGTAGGACACCGAGTAGAGCGTGCTGGCGACCGAGGCGGTGATCCTCGGATACCCGACGAGGTCGTCTGCGATCTTGAGCTATACGCCCTTCGAGCCGGCCAGGGTCATCTGGAAGCTCTCGCGTAGTGCGAGGAGCTTGTCCACGCGAGCGATCACCTCGAGCGACTCGGTATGAATGGCCGTGGCCATGAGGCACACCCAGTCATCCCACTCACCTGTCTGCGAGACGTGGAGAAGGCCCTCCTGGTACTCCGACCTGTCCTGTTCGAGCCATGGGGAGATGCCCAGAACGGGGTACTCGAGGTCACCTGCCTCCATGAGCTGAAGTGCGGCCACAAGCCTTCCGAGACGGCCGTTTCCGTCATGGAACGGGTGCAGTGTCTCGAACTGGTAGTGGGCGGCGGCCACGCGGATGAGCGTCGGCAACGCGACGCTCTCGCGGACCCACTGCTCCCACGCCCGCAGACCTTCGGTGAGGCGGTGATCCGCGGGGGGAGGGATGAAGCGAGCAGATGACACACGACGGTTCCCGACCCCGATGAACACCTGGGTCGTCCTCACGCTGCCGGTCAGGGAGCCGTCGCTGGGTGTCCCGCGCAGCAGCTCTCCCTGGAGGTCCTCGAGCAACCTCACTGTGATCGGGTGCCCCTGACCCAGCAGTTCGTAGGCGCGCTCCGCGGCTGTGACGTAGTTGCGCACCTCGCCCACAGACGCTTCGAGTTCGTCACGTTCGAGGAAGTCTGCCTCGAACACGTCAGACAATGCTGCATAGGTCCCCTCGAGAGCGGACGTGCTCACGGCTGGGATTTCACGGTTACGTCGGACCGACGTGACCCAGGAGCAGGATCCACGCCTCCTCGAATCGAGCGACGGTCAGAGCCAGGCCGGTTCCAGGTCGAGGGTGGTGCGGTCGAGCGAGGCGAGCAGGTCGAACTGGGGCCCGGTCTTCGGCAGCTCGTAGCGGAAGAAGTAGCGGGCCGCGGCGCGTTTGCCGTCGTAGAAGTCGCCCTGCTTCGCGCCGACGGCCAGCAACTGTTCCAACCAGATCCAGCTGACCACGACGTGACCGGTCGCCTCGAGGTAGACCGTCGCGTTGGCCAGGGAGACGGCGACGTCACCGGCCGACCACACCGCGACCGTCACCTCGGCCAGGCGGTCGACCGCCGCGCGCAGAGCCGCACCGAACTCCGCGGCCTCACCACCGGCTGCCTCCGCGCGGTCGGCGGTCGCGGTGATGGTGGACACCAGGAGCTGTAATCCCTTGCCGCCGTTCATGACGACCTTCCGACCGAGCAGGTCGAGACCGTGGATCCCGTGTGCGCCCTCGTGGATCGGGTTGAGGCGGTTGTCGCGGTAGCACTGCTCGACGTCGTAGTCGCGGGTGTAGCCGTACCCGCCGTGCACCTGGATCGCGAGGCTGTTGGCCTCCAGACACCACTGCGACGGCCAGCTCTTCACGATCGGCGTCAACACGTCGAGCAGCAGATGCGCGTCGTCGCGGGCCTCTCCGGTGGTGGTCTGCTCCTCGTCGACGAGAGTGCTGGCGTAGAGCCCCAGCGCGAGCGCGCCCTCGACATAGGCCTTCTGCGCCACCAGCATCCGACGCACGTCCGGGTGCTCGATGATGGGGACCGGCGGCGAGCTCGGATCCTTGTTGTCCAGCGGACGCCCCTGGGTGCGCGTCTTCGCGTACTCCAGCGACGCCAGGTAGCCCGCGTAACCGATCGAGGTGGCGAGGAACCCGACGCCGATCCGCGCCTCGTTCATCATGTGGAACATGTACGTCAGCCCGAGGTGCTCCTCGCCGACGAGGTAGGCCACGGCACCCTTCTCCGGTGCGGGGGAATGGGTTCCGTCGCCGAAGTTCAGCAGGCAGTTGGTGGTGCCGCGGTTGCCCATCTTGTGGTTGAGCCCCACCAGTGCGATGTCGTTGCGGGTGCCGTCGGCGAGGTACTTCGGCGCGATGAACAGCGAGATGCCCTTCACCCCGGCAGGCGCGCCCGGCGTCTTCGCGAGGACCAGGTGCACGATGTTCTCGCTCAGCTCGTGGTCGCCGGCGGAGATCCACATCTTGGTGCCGGACAGGCGCCAGCTGCCGTCGTCGGCGGGGGTGGCCTTGGTGGTGATGTCGGCCAGGGTCGAGCCGGCCTGCGGCTCCGACAGGCACATCGTCCCGAAGAAGCGTCCCTCCACCATCGGCGTCACCCACGTCTCGATCTGTTCGGGGGTGCCGTACTCGGTCAGCAGGTTCGCGTTGCCGATCGTCAGGAACGGATACGACGACGACGACGGGTTGGCGGCCTGGAACCAGGCGAGCGACGCCCGTCCGACCACGGTCGGCAACTGCATCCCGCCGAGCGCCTCGTCGAACGAGCCGGCCATGAGCCCGGACTTGCGGAACGCGGCGAGCGCCTCGTCCACCTCGTCGATCATGACCACCCGGCCGTCCTCGCCGACGTGGGGTTCGTTCTGGTCGGCCTTCTTGTTGTGCGGCGCGAACAGCTGCACCGCCATGTCGGCGCTGAGCGCGAGCACGTCGTCGAAGGTCTCCTTGGAGTGGTCGGCGAACCGTTCACGATCGGTCAGCGCAACGACGTCGAGCCATTCGTAGAGCAGGAAGTCGAGGTCACGACGGGACAGCGGCTCGGCCATGGTTCTCCAATTCTCGAACGACTCCCGCCATGATGCGCGCGGCGGCGCGACCGGGCACGTCCGGGTCAGGGCTACACCCCGCCCACCACGACCACGGCGACGACGAGCAGTGCGATCTGCGCGACGCATCCCGACGAGGGGCGCCCAGAACGCCGTGCGCCGGCGGGGCGTCGTCATCGGACGACGCTGCCGAGCAGGCCGATCGAGGCGATCACCAGGATCACCTGCACCGTGATGCCGAGCAGGGGCACCCAGAACGCGACCCGACGACGCAGCATCAGCAACACCGCACCCGCAGACGCGCCGAGCATCACCACGCCGCCGACGATGTCGGTGAGGACGTAGGCGTGGCCGATCTTCGCCGTGTCGCAGGCGACGCCGGTGCCGCACGGGTCGCTCGCCATCGCGTAGAACGCGCTGAAGAACGCGGCGACGACGAACGCCGTGACGTGCAGGGAGATGAGCAGGCTGGTCGCCACGATGTCCGCGGTGCGCGGCCGGCGGGCGGCCACCGTCGGGGCCTGCGGGTACGGCTGACAAGTGCTCATGCCGGGAACCGTAGGCGGTGCGGGCGGCGACGGTCAGGGGATCATCACCGCCCCGCACCGGGGAGAACTACTCAGGCACGTGCCAGCGGATCTCCGGCGGTGAGCCATGGCGACGACGCCCGTCCGGACCAGTTGGCGAGTCGCTCTGTCGGCCCGGCGCCCGGTCGCGGGTCGACGACGGCGTCGAACGGCGCGTCGTCGCGGATGTCGGCACCGATGAACATCCGCGCGACGGGGAGCATCGCCTCGGCGAGGCCTGCCGGGGCCTCGGCGGGTCGGCCGGTCGCCACGGCGAGATCCCACCCGTGGACGAGGGTCTCGTTGACGTACCCCCACAACGCGCCGCGGCCCGGGACCGTCCCCCACGGGACCGTGACCGGGGTGTCGAGCAGGGTGTCGTCGCCCCAGAGCGTGATCGCCGACGAGGTCGCGGCGACGTAGGCGTCGGGGTCGAACGCGAGGCCGAACGCGGGCACGGCCGACACGTCACGGCCCTCGGCGATCGCGATCGCGCGATGTGCGGTGCCCAGCAGGTGGCCACCGAGCGCGGCGACGTCGAGGTCGTCGCACGGGGTGGGGTCCGTCATCTGGGCGGGGGTGACGCCCCGCAGGATGTCGGCGACCCAGGCGGTGGCACCGGCGTAGACCGGGCGGGGATCGGTGGCGGCGGGCGAGGTGGTCATCGGGGGGTCTCCTGTGGTCGGTGGAGGTGGAGTCCAGTCCACCCGGCAATCACGACATCTCCTGTCGTGATTTCCTGACAGGATCTCCGGCATGCGCGCAGATCGTCTGCTGTCCGTCGTGATGCTGCTCCGACACCGCGGGCGGATGACCGCTGCGCAGCTCGCGGCCGAGCTCGAGGTGTCCGAGCGGACCGTTCTCCGTGACATCGACGCGCTGTCGCTGTCCGGGGTGCCGGTCTACGCCGAGCGCGGCCGCACCGGCGGCTTCGCGCTGGTGCCGGGCTACCGCACGGACCTCACCGGGCTGACCCTCGACGAGTCGCGGGCGTTGATGGCCTCCGGTGCCGGTCGGATCGGGTCCCCGGCGCTGGCCGCGGCCATGCGCAAGGTCGCGGCCGCCATCCCCGACACCCATCGCGAGGTCGTCGACAGCGCGGCACGCCGTGTCCTGGTGCGCCCCGAGGGGTTCGTCGCCGACGGCGCCGTCCGCGACGACGTCCTGGCGGATCTGCAGCGGGCGGTGATGGTGGGACTACGCGTACGGATGCGGTACGCCCCGCACCACACCGCGGCGTCGGACCGCGTCGTGGACCCGGTGGGTCTGGTGATGGCGGGGGAGACCTGGTACCTCGTCGCTCTGCGCGACGGCGAGGAGCGGGTGTACCGCGTCTCCCGCGTCGAGTCGCTCACGGTCCTCGACGAGCCCGCCCGGCGTCCGGACGACGTCGACCTGGCCTCGATCTGGGACCGCCGGCGGACGGAGTTCCGAGGACGCTTCGAGTCGGTCGCCGTGGTCGCCCGCGTCGCCGTCGATCACGTTCTCCCCGTGGGTGTCCGGGCGATGGTCACCGAACTGGGCCCGGCCGACGGCGCTGACCGCCGGATCCGGATCGACTTCGCCGACCGGCGATTCGCCGAGACCGTGCTCTGGCGGATGGCCGCGGACGTCGTCGTCGAGTCACCCGCCGCGCTGCGCGAGGCACTCCTCGCGCGGGCGCGTTCGGTGCTCGATGCGCAGGGTCACCGGTAGATCGCGCGATAGAGCCCGACGATCTCGTCGACGTCCGGCACACGGGGGTTGTTCGCGGGCGAGCCCGATGCGAGTGCCTGCTGGGCCATCACGGGGAGCCGTTCCTCCCAGGGCTCCTCGGCGATGCCGTGGGACTCCGGGGTCGGCACCTCGACGTCGACACACAACCGGGCGAGTTCGTCGACAAGCGCATACGCGGCGGTGCGGTCGTCTGCCGAGTCGGGTGCGACGCGCATCGCGCGAGCGCAGTCGGCGTAGCGATCCACGGCGGAGTCCACGGAGAACCGGGTGACGGCGGGCAACAGCATCGCGTTCGAGAGACCGTGTGCCACATGGAAGTGTCCGCCGATCGGCCTGCTCATCCCGTGGACGAGGGCGACCGAGGCGTTGGAGAACGCCATCCCGGCCTGTGTCGCGGCGACCATCATGGCCGCGCGGGCCTCGCGGTCGGAGCCGTCGGCCCAGACCCGTCGCAGCGCACCGGCGATGGTCCGCATGGCGGCGAGGGCGAGGCCGTCGCTGATCGGGTTCGCCTTCCGGCTGACGTAGGCCTCGATCGCGTGGGTCAGTGCGTCGACGCCGGTGTCGGCGGACAGCCGGGCGGGCATCGACATGGTCAGGTCGACGTCGACCACGGTCGCGATCGGCAGGAACGACAGGCCCGGACAGAGCATCTTCTCGTCGGTGGCACTGTCGGTGATCACGGTGAACTGCGTCGCCTCCGAGCCCGATCCCGCGGTGGTGGGGATGGCGACGATCGGCAGCGCGGGGCCGCTGTACGACCCGGGGGCACGGTGGTCGGCGATGGTGCCGCCGGTGACCGCCAGGACGGCCAGGGCCTTCGCCGTGTCCATCGGGCTTCCGCCGCCGAGGCCGATGAGCGCGTCGGCGTCCGCGGCACGGACCACGTCGAGACCGGGGCCCAGGGAGTCCGTCGTCGGGTCGGGGACGGCGCCGTCGAAGAGTGTCGGTGTCACGCCGGCGGTGGTCAGCAGGTCCATCACCCGGTCGGCGACGCCCGAGTCGACCATGAACCGGTCGGTGACCAGCACCGGCCGACGTACCCCGATCGTGGTGACCACAGATCCGAGCCGTTCCACCGCTCCGGCGCCGACATGGACCAGACGTGGCAGGGCGATCGTGACGGGTGTCGGTGCAACCATGTCCGCGACCCTGCCACGCCGAGTGCGGGTGGGACCCCGGAAAGGTGACTCAGGCGCGGGACTCGCGTCCGGCCAGCAGCAGTTCCACGGTCAGCTCGAGGCGGGCGGTGACGTCGGTGGCGGTCACCCGGCGGGTGAGCCACTGCACCAGGTTCGACATCCACACGTCGGAGATGACCCGGGCGATCCGCAAGTCCTCCTCGCTGGGCTCGTCCTCCGCCATGGCACCCGCGAGCAGACGGTCGATGATCCCGGCGACGGCGTCGACCTCGGTGGCCGCGGACGCGTCGGCGAACATGAACGCCCGCGTCATCGCCTCGGTGAGCAGCGGGTCGCGCTGCATCGCCAGGGTGATCAGGTCGAGGACGTGGCGTAGCCGCTCGACGGCGTTGTCGCCCTGCAGTTTCGACCGGTCGGCACGGGACTCGACGCGGGCCAGCTCGCGCGCGAGAGCGGTGACCAGCAGGTGCACCTTCGACGGGAAGTAGCGGTAGAGCGTGCCCACCGCGACGTCGGCCCGGTCGGCGACTGCCCGCATCTGGACGGCGTCGTACCCGCCCTTGCTCGCCAGCGCCAGGGTGGCGTCGAGAATGCGCCGACGACGCTCCCGCTGCGCGCTGGAGCCGAGATCGGCGTCGGTGGCCGCGGCAACGGTGCTCGCGCTGGCGGGGGTCGCCGGGGTGGCCATCTCAATACCTCATGTCGGGGTCAGTTCCTCACGTCGCGCGCCGCGAGAGGCGACGTGCCGACCGACGTCGACTGCCCCCGATCCCGTCGGCGAACCTTGATCCGATCGCACAACGATAAATCCATCGGCGGGAGAACGGCGATTCGCGGCTCCGGGCGGCATGGCATGATTAGAACACGTTCTAGTTCGACTGACACCCACGACGAGGGAGGTTTCGTCGATGTCCATCGCGGATTCGGCCGACCACGCGTCCTTCACCGAGGCCGTTCGTACCTGGGCCACCCGCGCCGACGCGACGTCGGCGGTACGCGGTGCGCTCGACGGACAGGGCGCGGCACTGCTGCCCGGTGCCGCCGACCTCGGGTTGTTCGCCGTCACCGCCGCCGAGGACGCCGGTGGCCTGGGCGCGTCCTTCGTCGACCTCGCGGTGATGCTCGAGCAGTGCGGACACGACCTCGTCCCGGGTCCACTGGTCTCGACGGCCGTCACCGCCGGCCTGCTCTCCGCCGCGGACGACCCGGCGGCGCGGGAGTCGGGCGAGTCGGTGATGGCCGGTGACGTGCCGGTCGCGCTCGTCCCGGCGATGCTCGCGTCGACCCCTCGCGAGACCGTCACCGCCCGAACGGTCGACGACGGCTCGCTCGTCGTCGACGCCGACCACCTCACCGCGGTGGGCCTGCACCCGGGCGGCCTCGTGCTGCTCGTGGTCACCGTCGACGGGACACCCCGCTGGATCGTCGTCGACTCCGCGGCGCCGGGAGTCGAGGCCAAGTCACTGACCGCCGTCGACGGGACCGACCCGGTCGCCGTCATCTCGTTGCGCGGGGTCGGCGTCCCGCCCCACGCGGTGCTCGCCGCATCCGCCCCGGCTGTGCGTGCGGCCCTCGTCGCGGGCCTCGCCGCCTACGGGTCGGGACTCGCGCGGTGGGCGCTGGAGACGGCGACGGAGCACGCACGGTTCCGCGAGCAGTTCGGCCGTCCCATCGGGTCGTTCCAGGCGGTCAAACACCTGTGCGCCGAGATGCTCTGTCGCAGCGAGGAGATGACCGCCGCGGCGTGGGATGCCGCGCACGCCGTCTCCGACACCCCGGCCGACGGGGCATCGGACGCCGACGCCGAACAGGTGGCGCTCGCCGTCGCCGTCGCCGCGGCGGCCGCAGCGGACCTGCCCGCCGAGAACGCCGCCGACTGCATCCAGGTCCTCGGCGGCATCGGGTTCACCTTCGACCACGACGCCCACCTCTACCTGCGCGCCGCGGTGGCGCTGCGCCAGCAGCTCGACGGCACCACCGGATGGCACCGCGAGGTGGCGGAGGCGGTGACCGGGGGAGTGCGCCGCCGGGTCGATGTCGACCTCTCCGAGGTCGAGGACCAGCGGGCGGAGGTGCGCGCGACGTGCGAGCGGATCGCCGCATCCGACGACCGCCGTCGTGCACTCGCGGAGACCGGGTATCTCATGCCGCACTGGCCGCGGCCGCACGGTCTGGCCGCGGGTCCGGCGCTGCAACTCCTCGTCGACGCCGAACTCGATCGCGCCGGGGTCACCAGACCGGACATCGTGATCGCCGGTTGGGCGATCCCCACGATCCTCGAGCACGGCACCGACACACAGCGCGACCGGTTCGTCGGCCCGACCCTGGCCGGCGACATCGTGTGGTGTCAGCTCTTCAGCGAACCGGAGGCGGGATCGGATCTCGCGTCGCTGCGGACCAGGGCCGTGCGCACCGACGGCGGATGGCTGCTCACCGGTCAGAAGATCTGGACGTCCGAGGCGCACAACGCCGACTGGGCGATCTGCCTGGCCCGCACCGACCCCGACGCCCCGAAGCACAAGGGCATCAGCTACTTCCTGGTCGACATGCGCGCCGCCGGTGTCGACGTCCGCCCGCTGCGGGAGATCACGGGCAACGCGCTGTTCAACGAGGTGTTCCTCGACGAGGTGTTCGTCGCCGACGACTGCCTCGTCGGCGAAACGGGTGGCGGGTGGCGTCTGGCCCGTACGACGCTCGCCAACGAGCGCGTCGCGATGGGTGGGTCCGGGCTCGGCAAGGAGATGGAATCGTTGCTGGCGCAGATCGATCGCACCGAGAGCCCTCTCGACCCCGTCGCCGTCGACCGGCTCGGTCACCTCTGTGTGCACGCCCAGATCGGCCGTGTGCTCGACGCGCGGTCGGTGGTCCAGCAGCTCGCAGGCACCGACCCTGGGGCGATCTCCGGCGTGCGCAAACTGATCGGCGCCCGGCACCGGCAGGAGGTGCCGGAATTCGCGCTGTCGCTGCTCGGACCCGACGGTCTCGCCATGTCCGACGCGGCGGATCTGTTCCTGCGCAACCGATGTCTCACCATCGCGGGCGGCACCACCCAGGTGCTGGCGACCGCAACGGCCGAACGCATCCTCGGCCTGCCCCGCTGACGTCTGCGGGCCCGTCGCGCGGGATGTCGGGTCAGTCGCGGTCGGTCGGAGCCGCGTCGCGGAAGTCGGGCGTCGGGGCGTCGGCGTCGGCGGTGCGTCCGGTGAGTGTGGTCCCGGCCCGCGCCAACGGTTCGATCTCGGCGAGCGCCCGCGGTGTCGCGTAGTAGTAGCCCTGCGCGAAATCGCATCCCACCCCGGCGACCTTGACGGCCTGGCTGGACGTCTCGACCCCCTCGGCGACCACGCGCATCCCCGTCGCATGTGCCATCGCCACGATGCTCGACAGGATCGCCCGCGCCTGCACACTCTCGTCGAGGGCGTCGACGAACGGCTTCGCGGTCTTGAGGATGCTGATCGGCAGACGATAGAGCTGGTTCAACGACGATGCGCCGGTGCCGAAGTCGTCGATGGCGACCTGGATCCCCAACTCCCGCACGGCGGCGACGGTCGCCTGTGCTCGACTGTCGCTGACACCGATCGCGGACTCGGTGATCTCCACGCAGAGCCGTTCCGGTCGCAGACCGGTGGCCACCAGTGCGCGGTTGAGCCGTGACAGCAGCGTGCGGTCGGACAGTTCGCGTCGAGAGACGTTGACGCACAACGTCATGTCCGCGGTCCACGGCTGCGCGGTGAACTCCTGTGTGGCCGTGCGGACGACGAACTCGCCGACGAGGTCGATGAGGTCGGTCATCTCGGCGATGGGGATGAACTCCGCCGGGGAGACCCGCCCGAGATCCGGGTGGTCCCAGCGCAACAGTGCCTCGACGGCGACCAGCCTGTGGTCGGTCGTGGTGACCAGTGGCTGGTACTCCAGACGCAGCCCCTGGGCGTCGGCGAGCATCGCCGACCGCAGGTCCTGCTCGATGCGCTGACGCCGCTGGAGATCGTGGCGGTGGGTGACCCGGAACCGGACGTACGGCGTCTGCGAACTGGATTCCATCTTCGCCTGGTACAGCGCGATGTCGGCGTCGCGCAGGAGGTCCGTCGGGGACCGTGGGTCGTCGAGGCCCGCGACGACGACACCGATGCTGATCGTCAACCGCTCGCTGCGCGCGCCGAGGGGGATCGGTCCGCTCACGGCGGCGTGGACGTCCCGGCTCTGCCGCTCGATCGTGTCGGCGTAGTCCGACGACAGCGGCGCGACGATGACGAACTCGTCCCCGCCGATGCGGCCGATGGAACTCCCCGACGGCGTGATCGCGTCGAGCCTGCGGGCGATCTCCTGCAGCACCTCGTCCCCCGCGGCGTGGCCGAGGCTGTCGTTGACGAGCTTGAAGTTGTCGAGGTCGAGGTAGAACACCGCGACCCGGTCGTCGGTCTCCGACAGCGCGTCGAGGTGCACGGCCAGTCGGCGCAACACCCCACCGCGGTTCAGCAGCCCGGTGAGGAAGTCGTGGTTGGCCTCCCACGCCAGCTGTGAGGTCCGCTCGTGTCGGTCGGTGATGTCGACGATGGACACCAGCGCGGCCGGGACGTCGATGTCGTCGTCGATGGCGCGCACGCTGCACGACAGCCACCGACGGGTGCCGTCGGTGGTCAGCGACGCCAGGCGGTCGATCACCGGGCGCCCGGTCCGCAGGCAGGCCACGATCGGTGACGCGGAGTCGTCCGGGAACTCCAGTCCGACGGAGTCGAGCGCGACGCCGGGGACCTGGTCGGCGGACAGGCCGAGGATCGTCAGCGCGGCCGGGTTCGCCAGCGCGATGCGGCCGTCCTCCTCGACCACGACGACGGCCTGGTGCAGCGACGTGACGATGGTTCCCAGGCGCTCGATGAGCGGTCGGCGGGTGGCCGACCCGACGAGCAGGTACCCGTCGCCGAGGGCGGTCACCGACAGGTGCACGAGGATCGCGCGACCGGTGTCGCCGCGATGGTGGACCGCGTCGACGGAACCGCCGGTCGCGAGGATCGACTGCGGGTCGACGTCGGCGTCGACCACGGTCGAGAAGCCCAGCCCGACAGCTGCGGCCGGCTCCACGCCGTAGAGCCGGCGCGCCCCCTGGTTCCAGGACCGGACCCGGAGTTCGGCGTCGAGGGAGATGACGGCGTCGCTGACGTGGTCGACGAGAGCTGCCTGGTGCCGGAGAGCGATCTCGGCGGCCTTCTGCGCGGCGACATCTCGCATGATGACCTGATAGGCCGGCGCGTCGTTCCACACGGTCCTGACGGACGTGACCTCCATCGTGCGGGTCTCGCCGGAGAAGTTGGTCATCAACATCTCCTCGGGGACCGTCGACGCCCCGGCCTCGTCTCCCATGCCGGTGATGCGCTCGAGCATCCGCGGCATCGAGTCGGGGTGGACGAAATCGGAGATGGGTCGCCCGATGAGCGCCTCCGGGGAGTCGACGCGGGCGAAACGCACCGCCGCCGAGTTCACGTAGACGATCTCGCCGCTCTGATGGACCGCGATCGAGTCGGGGCTCAACTCGAGGAGCAGTCGGTAGCGCTCGGCGACCGAGGCCGCCGCGGCCGGTGTGGTCATCGGACCCGCCGCCGGCGCCACGATGTCCCGACCGTCATCGTCATCCACGACCTCTCCGACCCCTCGGCTCACGCCTCCGTGCACGCGGGCACCGGATCGACGCTCGCCGCATTGTCTCGCACACGGTTATCCCATCGGAGGGATCCGTGAAAAGCAGTTCGGAATCACTGTGTGAAATGTCCTGCGCTCGCCATGTCGCCTCATTGTGGGACATCGTTGATATCAGGCCCTGACCTGGGCTGATGTGCGATAGGCGATTGCTTATCGCTAAATTCGACAAGGAGTTCACGATGGGAAACACCACACACCGTTCGCGGATCTCGGGAATCGGCGCGGTCAGCGGATACGGCTGGGGTCGCGAACGTCTCTGGTCCGGTCTCGTCTCCGGGAAACCGGCCGCCGCGATGCGGGCGGGATTCGGTCCGGACGGCACCCCCGGATGGGTCTCGATGGTCCCCGAGGGCGGCGACCCGGCGGATGGTCCGACGCGGTACACGCGGGCGATGCGCCACTCCGCGCGCGAGGCGATCGAGGACGCCCTCGAGCGCGGTTGGACACCGGGCCGTCGCGTCGGACTCGTCCACGCAGCCGTCATGGGTGACACCGCCATGCACCCCATGTTCTCCGCTCCTGCCGGGTCTTTCTCCGGCCGACAGTACGTGGCGGTCACGCCGTCCACGGGATTGTCGCTGCTGATGGCCGAGTACGGGTTCCACGGACCGGTCATGACGGTGTCGTCGATGTGCGCGTCCGGGTCGTCGGCCATCATCACCGCGCAGACGTGGCTCGACGCGGACATGGTCGACGACGTCGTCGTGGTGGCGACCGACCTGTCGGCGACCCCGGAGATCGTCGGGATGTTCACCCGTCTCGGGGTGGCCATCACCGACGACGAACCCATGTCGGCGTGCCGCCCGTTCCAGGAGGGCAGCCGGGGGTTCAGCTTCGGCGAGGCCTCCGTCGCATTCACGATGACAAATCGCGATGACGTGTCGGGATACGCCGACGTGCTCGGCGGAGCGTTGACACATGACGGTTTCCACCCCACATCCATCGATCCGTCGCTCACCCATGTGCGTCGTTGCGTCGACGAGGCGCTGGCGTCGGCGGGTGTCGACGGGCGTGATGTTCGTTACCTCAACGCGCACGGACCGGGTACCGCACAGTGCGACGCGGCCGAGGGGACGATCCTGCGTGAGATCACGCCGGAGGCGTCGGTGTTCTCGGTGAAGCCGCTCGCGGGTCACTGCCAGGCCGCGGCCGGTGCGGTCGAGTTGTCGGCGTCGCTGATGGGGTTCCACCGCGGCCAGATCCCGGCGTCGCCGGTCGTCGCCACGCCGTCGGTGTCGTGTCTGCTCGACGGCGCGACGGCTGCCGAGCCGGGCCTGACGCTCAAGACGTCGCTGGGCATGGGCGGGTACACGGCGGCGCTGGTGGTCGCGCCTGTCGGATGAGTGACTCCCCGCGGTCGGGGGGTCGGCGATCGAGGGGACGGTGTGGTGCGGGTACACGCCGTCCCCCGATCGCCCCTGTGCTTGCGTCGGCGACGCTGATATAACTAGAACAGGTTCTAGATTTCGGCTGGGGCGGCGGTCTGACCAGGCCTGCCGCCCCACCGCTCGACGTTGGGAGTGCAGGGGCGCATGGACTTCACGCTGGACGCGACCGCAGTCGCCGTCGCGGACGTCGCGACGGACGTGCTGCGCCGGCACCAGTCGGTCTGGGACGACCGCTTCGCGGGCGCAGGCGGTTTCGAGGACGGGCTCTGGGCGGCCATGGGTGAGGCCGGGGTCACCGCGCTGCCCCTGCCCGAGTCTCGCGGCGGTGACGGAGTCGGCGTGCTCGGTCTCGCTCCGCTGTTCCGGGGGCTCGGAGAGCACGCCGCGGTGACACCCGCGCTCGGGACGCTGGTGGCGGCCGCGGCGGCGGGGGACACCGAGGTGGCCGGGACCATCGCGGACGTCGTCGCCCGGGGCGGACACGTCGCGGTCGCGGTGTCCGAGCCCGGTGCCGCCCTCACGGCCAGCCCCCAGACATCGGTCGCCGACGGTCGGGTCAGCGGCACGAAGACCGGTGTCCTGCACGCCGAGACCGCCGCCGCGGTCGTCGTGACGACCGACGCGGGTGCGCTCCTCGTGGAGCTCGACGCGCCGGGTGTCGAGATCACCCGGACCACGACGTCCTCCGGGTGGGGTGAGTACACCGTGACGCTGCGCGGGACCCCCGTCGACGTCACCGCGGCCACCCTCGCCGGGGGTGCGCGCGCGGTGCGCGACCTGTACCGGTTCGCCCTCGCCGCCTACGCCGACGGACTCGTCGCCGGAGCCACGCGCATCACCGCAGACCACGTCACCCAGCGTGAGCAGTTCGGCAAGCCGATCGGCACGTTCCAGGCGGTCAGTCAGCAGATCGCCGACATCTACGTCGTCGGCAGGTCGATGAACCTCGCGGTGACCGCCGCCGGATGGCGTCTCGCGGAGGGCCTCGACGCCGAGCGCGATCTCGCACTGGCGACGTGGTGGCTCGCCGCGGAACTGCCGGCCACGGTGCGCACCATGACGCACCTGCACGGCGGGGTCGGCGTCGACATCACCTATCCGCTGCACCGCTACTTCTCCGTCGTGAAGGATCTCGCCCGTCTCGTGGGCGGGCCCACCGCTCGTCTGGACGAGCTCGCCGAGCAGGAGTTCTGATGTTCATCGACCTGACCCTCGACCAGCGGGCCCTCAAGGCCGAACTGCGCGAGTACTTCTCGACGTTGATCTCGCCCGAGGAGCAGGCCGTGATGCGCACCGAGCGTCACGGGCCGACCTATCGCGCGGTGATCCGGCGGATGGGTGCCGACGGTTGGCTCGGTGTCGGATGGCCGACGGAGTACGGCGGCAAGGGCTTCGGCGAGATCGAGCAGCAGATCTTCGTCAACGAGGCTGCGCGTGCGGACATCCCGCTGCCCGCGGTCACGTTGCAGACCGTCGGACCCACCCTGCAGGTCTACGGCACCCAGGAGCAGAAGGATCGCTTCCTGCCGGCGATCCTCGCCGGTGAGGTGCACTTCGCGATCGGCTACAGCGAGCCGGGCGCAGGCACCGACCTCGCCTCGCTGCGGACGGCTGCCGTCCGCCACGGCGACGAGTACGTCGTCAACGGCCAGAAGCTGTGGACCACCGGCGGTCACGACGCGGACTTCGTGTGGCTGGCGTGCCGTACCGATCCCGACGCCCCGAAGCACAAGGGCATCTCGATCCTCATCGTCGACACCAGCGACCCCGGCTACAGCTTCACCCCGATCATCACCGCCGACGGCGCCCACCACGTGAACGCGACGTACTACTCCGACGTGCGGGTGCCGGCGGGCATGCTCGTCGGCGAGGAGAACCGTGGCTGGAAGTTGTTGACCACACAGCTCAACCACGAGCGGGTGATGCTGGGTCCGGCGGGACGGATGGAGGGTCTGCTCGCCCGCGTCGCCGCGTGGGCGGAGCGCCCCGGCGCGAACGGTGCCGTGCCCGCGAAGAACCCGGACGTCCGACGCGCCCTCGCCGAGATCGCCGGATGCGCTCGCATCAACGAGTTGCTCAACTGGCAGGTCGCGTCGTCGGGCAACGAGTCGATCTCCATGGCCGACGCCGCCGCGACGAAGGTGTTCGCGACCGAACGCATCCAGCGGATCGGCCGGATCGTCGACGAGATCGTCGGGCGGTACGGCGACTTCACCGACCCGGAGACCGCTGCGCTCGTCGACTGGCTCGACGCCCAACAGAAGCGGAACTCGGTCATCACCTTCGGGGGTGGCGTCAACGAGGTGATGCGCGACATGATCTCGACCGCGGGCCTCGGTCTGCCCCGTGCGGCGCGGTGACCCCGGCGTGACACTGCACCACGAGACGGCGGCCCCGACCGAGGCCGACCGCATCCGGACCGAGACCGACGCCATCCGCGGACGCGGCGCCGGGGCCCCGGTGTCCGGCCGAGATCCGGTCAACGCGCCGATGATCGCGAACTGGACGGAGGCGATCGGCGACGCCAACCCGATCTACTCCGACGAGACCGCCGCCCGTTCGGCGGGCTGGGACGGCGTTGTCGCCCCACCGGCGATGGCGCAGGTCTGGACGATGCGCGGCCTGCACGGGCAGCGCACCGACGGCGACCCGCTCGGCGCCGCGTCCGCGCTGTTCGACGAGGCCGGGTACACCTCTGTCGTCGCCACCAACTGCGACTCGACCTACCACCGCTACCTGCGTCCCGGGGAGGAGGTGACGCTTTCGGCGGAGCTGACCGACGTCGTCGGACCCAAGACCACCGGCCTGGGCGAGGGGTGGTTCTTCACCACCCGCAACGTCTGGCGCGTCGGCGACGAGGTCGTCGCCGAGATGGACTTCCGCATCCTCAAGTTCCGGCCCCCGGCCGCCACGACCGCCGACGCCCGCACCGGCATCGTGTCCTCCCTGGGCGCGGACACCGACGACCTCGATCCTGCGACGATGATCCGTCCCAGTGCATCCCGCGACACCGCGTTCTTCTGGGAGGGTGTCGCCGCCCACGAGCTGCGCATCCAGAAGCGCCCCGACGGTTCCCTCGTGCACCCGCCCGTGCCTGCGCTCTGGGCTGCTCCCGGCGATCCCGTGGAGCACGTCGTCGCCGCCGGGACGGGCGTCGTGCACAGCTTCGTCGTCCACCACGCCCCGCGCGTCCCCGGGCGCTCCCTGCCGTTCGTCGTCGCCCTGGTGGAACTCGACGAGGGAGTGCGCATGCTGGGTCAGCTCCGTGGATCGGATCCCGAGTCCGTGCGGATCGGGATGCCGGTGCAGGTCGAATTCCTCGACTTCCCCGCCGATCCCGACGGGCCGCCCGGTGCCGACGGGCCCTGGACCCTGTACGCGTGGCGTGCCGACGACACCGGAGGACAGCGATGACCGTCCCGACAGCCCCGCCCGCCGTCGCCGTGGGGGACACGCTGCCCGAGCTGCGGATCGAGGCGACACCGACGTTCATCGTCTCGACGGCCCTGGCCACCCGGGACTTCCAGGACGTGCACCACGATCGGGATCTCGCACAGGCGAAGGGGTCGAAGGACATCTTCGTCAACATCCTCACCGACACCGGCATCGTCGGGCGCTTCGTCACCGACTGGGCCGGACAGCGCGCTCAGATCCGTTCCATCACGCTGCGTCTCGGGGTGCCCTGGTACGCCTACGACACGGTGGTGCTGTCGGGGACGGTGACCGCACTCGACGACGGTGTCGCGACGGTCGACGTCGTCGGCACCAACGCGCTCGGCAAGCACGTCACGTCGACGGTCACCGTGGTGCTGGACCACACGGCAGGAGCATCCGCATGACGGGCCCGTTGTCCGGCGCCGCGGCGATCGTCGGGGTCGGCGCGACCGACTTCTCCAAGGACTCCGGTCGCAGTGAACTCCGACTCGCGGCGGAGGCCGTCACCGCGGCCGTCGCCGACGCCGGTCTCACACCGGCCGACGTCGACGGTCTGGTCTCGTTCACGATGGACACCAACACCGAGATCGCCGTCGCACGCGCCACCGGGATCGGGGAGCTGACGTACTTCTCGCGCATCCACTACGGCGGTGGCGCAGCGTGTTCCACCGTGCAGCAGGCTGCGATGGCGGTGGCGACCGGCGTCGCGGACGTGGTGGTGGCCTACCGCGCCTTCAACGAGCGGTCGGGGATGCGGTTCGGCCAGGTCAACGCCGGGCTCGCCGCACAGGACAACTCGTCGGGCACCGACAACGCGTTCAGTTATCCGCACGGCCTCTCCACCCCGGCCGCGTTCGTCGCCATGGTCGCGCAGCGGTACATGCACGACTTCGGTGTCACGAGCGAGGATTTCGGTCGCGTCGCCGTCGTCGACCGCAAGCATGCGGCGGTCAACCCGAACGCCTTCTTCCACGGCAAGCCGATCACGCTGGAGGACCACCAGAACTCACGGTGGATCGCCGAGCCGCTCCACCTCCTCGACTGCTGCCAGGAGTCCGACGGCGGTGTGGCGCTGGTGATCACCTCGCCGGAACGGGCGAAGGACTTGGCGCACACGCCCGTCCGGATCGCCGGTGCGGCGTCGGGGAGCGGGCAGGACCAGTACATCATGACCAGCTACTACCGTGACGACCTCGCGGGTCTGCCGGAGATGGGTCTCGTCGGACGGCAACTCTGGGAGCAGTCCGGTCTGCGACCCGACGACATGGACGTCGCGATCCTCTACGACCACTTCACCCCGTACGCCCTCATGCAGCTGGAGGAACTCGGGTTCTGCGGTCGCGGTGAGGCCAAGGACCTCGTCCGCGAGCCGGGCGCGCTCGAGGTGGGTGGGCGGCTGCCGCTCAACACCCACGGCGGTCAGCTCGGTGAGGCCTACATCCATGGGATGAACGGCATCGCCGAGGCCGTCCGACAGCTGCGGGGGACCTCGGTCAACCAGGTCCCCGACGCCCAACGCGCCGTCGTCACGGCCGGTACCGGAGTCCCCACGAGCGGATTGGTTCTCACACGATGACCGACACAACACTGCCCCCCACGACCGTCCCCGGGTCCGGCGAGGTCGAGACGGACTTCAACCTCGGCGACATCTTCGAGGCCATTGCCGACGCCGTCCCCGACCGGGCCGCGATCGGGTACGAGGGGACCGACGTCACCTACCGGGAACTCGACGAGCGCGCCAACGCCATGGGACATCTCCTGCAGTCCCAGGGGATCGGTCCCGGCGATCACGTCGCGCTCTACCTGAAGAACAGCCTCGAACACGTCTACGCGATGGTCGCGCTGCTGAAGATCGGCGCGACGGCGGTCAACGTCAACTACCGGTACACGCCGACCGAGCTGACCTACATCCTCGACAACGCCGACGCCACCGCGGTGTTCGTCGAACTCCCGGAGCATCAGCGCACGCTGGCGTCAGTGCTGTCCGGCAGCCGGGTGCGGTCGGTCCTCGTCGTGGGCGAGATCGTCGACGAGCTCGCCGCCCTGGCGGGGGACGTGTCGGTGGTCGCCGTCGATCTCGACGGGCAGAGCACCGCACGGGACTTCCCCGTCCGCAGCGGCGATCAGCTCTACCTGCTCTACACGGGCGGCACCACCGGTTACCCGAAGGGCGTCATGTGGCGCCACGACGACTTCTTCCACAAGCCGCTGTCCGGCGGCAATCCCTATGGGCCCGAACCGCTGCGGGACCTCGCGGCCATCGCCCACAACGCGAGCACGTTCGCCCCGCTGTCGTTCCTGCTCGCCGCACCGCTGATGCACGGCGCGGCGATCTACTCGATGTTCATGTTCTTCATCAACGGCGGACGCCTGGTCCTGCAACGGGATTTCGTCGCCGCGAAGGTCCTCGACGCGACCGCGGACAACGGTGTGCAGATCATCCTCATCGTCGGTGACGGCATGGGGGCGCCCCTCGTCGAGGAGATGGAGCGCCGCCAGGCGGAGGGCACGCTCGACGTCGCCGGGCTGATGTCGATCACGAACGGCGGCGCGATCTGGTCGACGTCGGTGCGCGAACGGATGCGAGCGGTCAAGCCCGACCTGTGGTTCCGGGACAACTTCGGCGCCTCGGAGACCGGCAACGACGGTGAGCTGTTCATCGACGAGCACGGGACGCTGCGGTCGGCGCCGAGCCCGGGGATGACGGTCCTCGACGAGACCCTCACGCCGGTGGAGCCGGGGTCCGACGAGATCGGGTACATCGCCCGCGTGGGACGGGTCCCGCTGGGCTACTACAAGGATCCGGAGAAGTCGGAGCGGACCTTCGTGACGCTCTCCGACGGTCGACGGGCGGCGATCCTCGGCGACATGGGCCGTCTGGAGTCCGACGGCAGCATCGTCTTCCTCGGTCGCGGATCGGGGTGCATCAACACCGGCGGGGAGAAGGTCTTCCCCGAGGAGGTCGAGGCCGCCGTCCAGGCTCACCCGGGAGTGCACGACGTCCTGGTCGTCGGTGTTCCCGACGAGCGGTTCGGTCAGAAGGTGGCCGCGGTGATCTCCGCACCCGACGGTGTCCGGCCACCGACGACCGAGGAGTTGCAGGCCCACTGCCGGGAGACCCTCGCCGGGTACAAGGTGCCCCGACTGGTCGTCGCCGTCGACGCCGTCAAGCGCACCCCGGCCGGCAAAGCCGACTACCGGTGGGCGAACAGCACGGCGACCTCGGCACTCGAGGGCGAGACGACCCCTTAGCCGAGCCGGCCGCCCCACCCGCGGGATCCCGCTTCCCCCGGACCCCGGACCCCGGACGTCGAGTGGGCGGGTACGGACGTCGAGTGGGCGGGAACGGACGTCGAGTGGGCGGGCACGGACGTCGAGTGGGCGGGTGCGGTGCGTCAGTTCCTTCTCGGGGTCGGCGTACCGGTGTCGATGGGGGCGGCGTCCTGCGCGGCGGGCATGCGGGTGGGTGTCCACACGGCGAGCACGAGTGACCCGACCACGGCGATCGAGCCGAGCACGATGTAGGCCTGACTCATCGGGGCCAGGAACGCCTCGCGGGCGCCGGCCGAGATGGTGTCGGCGACCGGGCCCGGGATGCGCTCGCGCAGTTGGTCGGCAACCGCCGTGGCCTCTGCCAGCGACCTGCCCACCCGATCGGTCACGCTGTCGATCTGGCCGAGTATCGCCTGCCCCTCGGCGACCCGACCCGTTGCGCTGAGCTGACCGGCCAGCCCGCGCAGCTGCTCGCGAGCTGTGTCCACCGTGGTGGCGATCCGCGAGGTGAACCCCGCGGCGACGATGCTGCCCGCCAACGCCATACCGATGGCCGCGCCGAGTTCGCGGGAGGTGTCGTTGACCGCCGAGGCCACGCCCTGGTTGTCGGCGGGGGTGGACACCATGATCCCGGTGGTGGCGGGTGCCGTTCCCAGCCCGAGCCCGAGCGCCATCAGCCCGAGTTGCGCGGTGATCACCCAATAGTCGTCGGAGTCGTACGCACCGATGACGATGATCCCGACGCCGAACAGGAACATGCCGGTGGGGAGCACGGCCCGGAAGCTGTAGCGCACGGCGAGCCAGTTGCCGACGAGCGACGTCACCATGACCACGACCACGAGCGGCACCAGCGCGACAGCGGACTTGAGGGGTGAATAACCCATGATCAGCTGGAATCGCTGGAGGATCAGGAAGAACACCCCGAAGGATCCGACGAACTGCAGTGCTATCGCCAGCGAGCCCGCGCCGAATGCGGGGCGCTGGAACAGACGGACGTCGAGGAGAGTGCGGCTTCCTTTCAGCTGAAGGAGGACGAACACACCCGCCAGTGCGACACCGCCGATCAACCCGAGGAGTGTCAGTGGGTCCGTCCATCCCCGGACCGGGCCCTCGATGAGCCCGAACACGATCGCGGCGATGGCGGTCGCGGAGGCGACGGCGCCGAGGACGTCGAACGCGGGTGGGTCGGCATCGCGGGAGGTGCCGATGGTGAGTGACAGCACCGCCATCACCGCGGCGGCGATCGCGAACGCGATGAAGATGGAGTGCCACGAGAAGAACTCGAGAAGCAGTCCGGTGACGAAGAAGCCCAGGATCGCTGCGCCACCGGCCACACCCGCCCAGATGCTCACTGCCAGCGGCCGTTTGCTCTCCGGGACGCCGGAGGTGATGAGAGACAGGGTTGCCGGCATCACCAGAGCAGCACCGGCGCCGGCGATCACCCGTGTCGCGATGATCTCCACCGGCGAGGAGAGCAGGATGGCCGCCACGGAGGCGCCGCCGAACACCACGAGCCCGACGACGAGCACCCCCCGCCGTCCGAAGCGGTCGCCGAGGGCTCCGCTCGGCAGCAGCAGGGCGGCGAGGGTCAGTGTGTATCCGTCGACCAGCCAGGTGATCTCGGTCGACGACGCCCCGATGTCCGGCGCGATGTCGGCGAGTGCGATGTTGAGCGACGCCATCGCCGCCACCACGGCACTCAGGGCCGAACACGCGACGACGATCAGCCAGACGTCACGGAGAGACAATCTGTCGGATCCTGTCGGGCGGAGATCGGTCTCGGTCGCCATCATCCCGCCCGCCCGGACAGCCCGGCGTGACCCGCGCGTTGTGTGATCGTGACCGCGAAACGCGGCGGCAATACTGCATATCGTGTGTAACTTCTGTCACTCTTTTTATCGCTAGTCACAAGATCACTCATTCCCGGGTCGACGGAGCCCCGGGCGAAAGGAACCGTGATCATGGCCGCGACCCTGCCCCGCGACACATCCAATTCCAGTTCATCGGTGCGCTTCTGGCGAATCGTCGCCATGCTCGCCCCTCTCGTCGGACTCGTGATCGGCATGCTGCTGGTCGTCGGCTCGATGGGCTGACCGCCGACGAGACCGTCTGCGCCCCGAGGGGTTCAGATTTTTGAGACTAACAGTCTCGTATGCTCTCGGTGATCGGACGTCGAGAGGTGGCATCCATGCGGCGCAGTGATCCGCGTCCCGCGCAGTCGCGGGCGAAGCTCGTCGACGCGGCCGCCGGACTGCTGCGCGCCTCGGGTCCCGCGGGTGTGACCGTCGATGCGGTCGTGGCCGCCGCCGACGTGTCCCGCGCCACCTTCTACCGTCATTTCGCGAGCGCCACCGAACTGGTCGCCGCCGCGTTCGCGGTCGTCATCCCTGCCGCGCCGACACCTCCGGCGACGGGCTCGGTGCGCGAACGACTCACCGAACTCGTCCTGTCCCAGGCCCGGCTCATCGCCGAGGTACCTGCGACGACCACGGTGCTCGCCTGGCTGTCACTCGGCGTCGACCTCGACGCCGACTCTCTCGACCGAGTCCGCGCCGGCGAGGGCACCGAGATGCTCACCCTGCGGGAGCGTGTGGCCGATCAGTTCCTCCGCCCCTTCGACGAGGTGCTGTCGAGCCCGGAGGCCGAGGCTCTGTTCGGGGACGTCGATCGCGCGACCGCGGTGGCGTTGCTCGTGGGTCCGCCGGCGATGGGCCGACTCAGCACGCTGCCGTCGTTCGACTACGAGGCGGTCGCCCGCGCGGCGGTCGACGGCTTCATCGCGCTGCACACGCGCTGAGCCTCAGGACGAGAACCGACATCAACGATCATTCGGACTACTTTGTCCATATTTCGAGAGTTCCGGAGATATGGCACGCGATGTGTGTTCCCATCCTCTCGTGACCCTCGAGCAGCGGGGCGTCTCGTCATGGCGGCCGGTCGCCCGCCCGCCTGCCATCCCCAGGGGAACCGCATGTTCGACAGAAAATTCGTCGCGTCCGCGATCGCCAACAGTGCCGAGAACGGGGTCGATCGACGTCGCTTCATGCGTGCGGCGGGCCTGACCGGGCTCGGCGCGACCGCTGCGATGGTGGCCGGTACCGGTGTCGCCCAGGCGGGTGGCCCGCCCATCCCGCCGCAGGCCGGTGACTTCGTGCCGCCTCCGGTGGGTCCGATCACCGACGGTGCGATCCTCAACTTCGCGCTGAACCTCGAGTACCTGGAGGCGGAGTTCTACCACCGCGCAGTCTTCGGCACCGGTCTGCCCGGGAACCTGCTGCCGGGCAAGGGGCGTTTCGGCCAGGTGACCGGCGGTCGCAAGGTGACGTTCACGACGCCCGCGGTCGCGGCCTACGCCAAGGAGATCGCCCAGGACGAGCTCGACCACGTCGCATTCCTGCGCAAGGCGCTCGGCGGCGCGGCCGTCGCGCGTCCCGCCATCGACCTCGACGCGAGTTTCACGGCAGCCGCCAAGGCAGCCGGGCTCATCACCGGCAACCAGCGGTTCGACGCCTTCGCCAACGAGGACAACTTCCTCCTGGCGTCGTTCATCTTCGAGGACGTGGGCGTGACGGCCTACAAGGGCGCTGCCCCTCTGGTGCAGAACAAGACCTATCTCGACGCCGCGGCGGGGATCCTCGCCGTCGAGGCGTATCACGCCGGGATCATCCGGACCACCCTGTACACCAAGGGTCTCATCACCGAGGCCAACGCCATCTCGGCCGCGCGCGACAGTCTCGACGGGCCCCAGGACGACGATCAGGGCATCACGCGGAACGGCATGGCCAACCTGGTGCCGACGGACTCGAACGCGATCGCGTTCGGGCGCACGCCGTTCCAGGTCCTCAACGTCGTCTACCTGAATCCGAAGCCGGCGGACCGTGGTGGCTTCTTCCCGGCGGGTGTGAACGGGGCGTTGAACTTCAGTCTGTGACTCGGCCGACGACGACGTTGCTCAACACGGGTGCGTCGTCGCGGTCCACCGCAGACGCCGTCGCGACGAGGTCGGTTCCGCGGTCCCACACCGCGATCCGGATCGTCTCGCCGGGGAAGACGACGCCGGCGAAGGTCGCGCCGAACGATGCGACCGAGCCGGTGTCGCCCGCCCACACCTCGTCGACGATGGCCCGACAGGTCATCCCGTAGGTGCACAGCCCATGCAGGATCGGTGCCGGAAATCCTGCCCCCGCCGCGAACGACGGGTCCGAGTGGAGCGGGTTGCGATCGCCGCAGAGCCGGTACAGCAGTGCCTGATTCGGACGCGTCGGTGTGGTGATCACATGGTCGGGAGAGCGGTCGGGGTAGTCGACACGAGTCGACGTGCCCCGATCTCCGCCGAACCCGCCCTCTCCCTTGGCGAAGATCGCCGAACGCGCGGTCCACAACAGGGTGCCGGACTCGTCCGTGGTCTCCGACTCCTGGATGATCACCGCCGCCGAACCCTTGTCCTGGATCTCGGCGATCCGCGTCCGCGTCGTCGCCGTTCCCGATGCCGGCAGCGGCCGGTGCGCGACGACCTGCTGGCTCCCGTGCACCACCTTCGCCAGGTCGATCTCGACCCCTGGGAACGACACCGCCGGCGGCGTCACCTGGTGGAGATCCCGCGCGACGGCGGCGAACGTCGGCAACACCTTCGGTGAGCGGTCGTCGACGTACCGCAGACCCTCCACGTCGAGGGGATCGTGAGCCGCGCCCACCGCCAGGTTGTACAGCGCCACATCCGATGCCGTCCACGAGAACGTCCGCTCGCCGAGGTCGGCGCCGACGGCGACGTCGAGGTCGATCGGCATCAGACGGCCCGTGCGTCGGAGGTGGCGTCCGCCATGTCCAGTGCGGCGAGGTACCCGAACGTGATCGCGGGCCCGATCGTCGCGCCCGGTCCGGCGTACGTGTGGCCCATCACCGGCGAGCTGGTGTTGCCCGCGGCGTAGAGCCCCTCGATGACCGAGCCGTCGGCACGCAACGCACGTCCCGCGGTGTCGGTGTCGAGGCCGCCCTTGGTGCCGAGATCGCCCGGGAACATCTTCACGGCCCAGAACGGCGCCTTGGTCAGCTCGCCGAGGCCGGCGTTGGGCTTGTTCGTGATGTCGCCGTAGTAGCGGTCGTATCCGCTCTCACCGCGGTGGAAGTCCTCGTCGACGCCGGTCTTGGCGAAGCCGTTGAACCGCTCGATCGTCGCCTGCAGAGCATCGGCGGGGACCTCCATCGCCGTGGCCAGCTCGGCGATCGTGTCCGCCTTGACGATGTTGCCGTTGGCGAGCCACTTCTTCGGGAGTGGTTGGCGCCCCGCCACTCCGGCGAAGAGGTAGCGGTCCCGGTATCCCTGGTCGAAGACGAGCCACGCGGGCACGTTCTCGCCCGGCCCGTCGCCGGTCCCGTGTTCGCCGCCGTACATGCGGTGGACGGCCTCGACATACGGCAGTGACTCGTTCATGAAGCGCCGACCGCGGGTGTTCACCATGAGGCTGCGCGGCAGCGAGCGTTCGGCGAGCGCGAACCACGGCCCGCGGGGGAGCATGATCGTCGGTCCCCACCATGCGTCCTCCATGAAGGAGACGGACGCGCCGAGTTTCAGGCCGGCGGTGATGCCGTCACCGGTGTTGGTCGGTGCGCCGGTGGTCCACTCGGTCGTGATCGGCTCGCGCTGGTACTTGCGACGCATCTCCTCGTTGTGCTCGAAACCGCCGCACGCCAACACGACTCCGCGCCGAGCGGTGACCGTGCGTCGCTCGCCGCGGTGCTCGACGACGACTCCGGTGACGCGGTCGTCCTCGGTGACCAGGTCGAGCAGGGGGGTCTCGAGGAACATCGGGACACCCGCGCGGCGCAGCCCCACCAGGAGGCCCGACATGAGTGCGGCGCCCATGCCGACGATGCGTTTGCCGGTCATCTTCGCGGACATGGTGCGCATGCCGACCGCCATCATCTTCACCGGACCGCGCCAGTGTCGGAGACCGGTGCTCATCCACCGATAGTCCGACTGCTTGACGACCACGTTCAGCGGCGCCTTGGTGTAGGGCGGGTGCATGGTCTTCGCGTCGGCGCCGAGTCGGCGCGTGTCGAACGGACGCGGCTCGCACGAGCGGCCGTTCACCCGACCGCCGGGCGCCTCGGGGTAGTAGTCGGAGTAGTTCTTGACCCACTCCAGGTTGATCGCCGAGTGGTCGATGAGGAAGTCGAGTGCCTCGGGTCCGCGGTCGATGTAGGTGTCGATCTTCTCCTCGGGCACCACGTCGCCGACGATCGACTTCACGTATTGCCGGGCCGCGGCGTCGGTGTCCTGCACGCCGTCGCGCTTCAACACGGAGTTGTTCGGGATCCAGACGCCGCCACCGGAACGTGACGTGGACCCACCCCAGTACGCCGCCTTCTCGATGAGCACCGTCGACAGACCACGGGAGGCGGCCGTGATCGCGGCGCTCATCCCGGCCGCGCCGGATCCCACGACGACCACGTCGTAGACCGACTGCAGCTCTGCAGCCGCGGGGGCGTTGTCGCTGGTCATAGGGTGGCCCTTCCCTCATTTCTAGAACACGTTATAGAATTGCCGCTCGAGCCAGTTATACCAGTCCGTGGGCCGTTCTCCACCCGCGGGAGATGCCCGGTCCCGGGCCCGGCCCACGACAGCAGGGAGTGCAGATGACGGTCGCCGACGATGTCCGGGCGGCGATCGCCGACGACCTCGCGCGCGCCGAGCAGACCGCCGTCGCCATCGATCCGCCGACGGCTGCGCATCCCGGTCTGGACGTCGTCGACGCCTATGAGATCCAGTTGATCAACATCCGTCGACGGCTCGAGGCCGGTGCGCGGATCGCCGGGCACAAGGTGGGGCTGGCGTCGGAGGCGATGCAGCAGATGATGGGTGTCGACGAGCCCGACTACGGCCATCTGCTGGACACCATGCAGTACTTCGAGGGCACTCCGATCGACGCGAGCCGGTTCTGCTTCCCGCGTGTGGAGGTGGAGGTCGGCTTCCTGCTGGGAGAGGACCTGCCCGGGGCCACGTGCACGAACGGTGACGTGGTCGACGCGGTCGCGGCGGTGGTCCCGGCGATCGAGCTGATCGATTCCCGGATCCGGGATTGGTCGATCACCTTGTGCGACACGATCGCCGACAACGCGTCGTCGTTGGGGTGGGTGTTGGGGCAGGAGCGGGTCGAGATCGACGAGATCGACGTCGGTGACGTCGACGCCGTCCTCGAACGCAACGGCGAGGTCGTCGCGAAGGGCAATTCGTCGGCGGTGCTGGGCAACCCGCTGAACGCCGTGTCGTGGCTGGCTCGCAAGGTCGATTCGTTCGGGGTGCGGTTGAAGGCGGGCGATGTGATCCTCCCGGGCACGGCGACGCGTGCGATCGACATCCGTGCCGGCGACCACTTCCGCGCTGAGTTCACCGGGCTCGGCAGCGTCAGCATCGATTTCCGCTGACGAACACCCAGCGACAGACCAGCGACATCCACGAGCAGGGTAGGAGAGGCACAGTGCCGGACAAGGTCACCGCGGCCATCATCGGGTCGGGGAACATCGGGACCGATCTGATGTACAAACTGCAGCGGTCGGAGGTGATCTCGCCGCGGTGGATGGTGGGTATCGATGCCGATTCCGAGGGTATGAAGCGTGCCGCCGATCATGGGTTGATCACGATGTCGGGTGGTGCGGACGAGCTGTTGGGTTCGTCGGAGCTGCCGGATCTGATCTTCGAGGCCACCTCGGCGTATGTGCATCGTGAGTACGCGCCGCGCTATGAGGCGGCGGGGATCACGGCGATCGACCTCACGCCGGCGGCGGTGGGTCCTGCGGTGGTGCCGCCGGCGAATCTGCGGGAGCATCTGGACAAGCCGAACACGAACATGATCACGTGCGGTGGTCAGGCGACGATCCCGATGGTGCATGCGGTGTCGAGCGTGGTGCCGGTGCCGTATGCGGAGATCGTCGCCTCGGTGGCGTCGGTGTCGGCGGGGCCCGGGACGCGGGCGAACATCGACGAGTTCACCAAGACCACGTCGCGAGGTGTGGAGACGATCGGTGGCGCGACCCGGGGCAAGGCGATCATCATCCTGAACCCGGCGGATCCGCCGATGATCATGCGCGACACCATCTTCTGCGCGATCCCTGATGATGCGGACACCGATGCGATCGCCGAGTCGATCCACCGTCGGGAGAAAGAGATCCAGTCCTATGTGCCCGGCTACCGCCTGTTGCAGGATCCACAGTTCGATCCGCCGAGTGTGGTCAACGGTGGCATGGCGCGGGTCTCGATCTTCGTCGAGGTGGAGGGTGCGGGGGATTTCCTGCCGCCGTACGCGGGGAATCTCGACATCATGACCGCCGCCGCGACCAAGGTCGGCGAGGAGCTGGCCAAGCAGAAGTTGGGAGTCCCCGCATGAGCACCGCCCCGGTGAGCACGGATCTGATGGCGAACGCGCGCGCGTTCAGCGACACCCTCGACATTCGGGTGACCGATTCGTCGCTGCGCGACGGCAGCCACCACATGCGGCATCAGTTCACCGAGCAGAATGTCCGCGACATCGTCGCGGCGTTGGATGGTGCGGGTGTGCCGGTCATCGAGGTGACGCACGGTGATGGTTTGGGTGGGTCGTCGTTCAACTACGGCTTCTCCAAGACCCCGGAGCAGCAGTTGATCAAGGCTGCG
The DNA here is from genome assembly GCF_054332755.1 of Williamsia sp. SKLECPSW1. Classification (NCBI taxonomy): domain Bacteria; kingdom Bacillati; phylum Actinomycetota; class Actinomycetes; order Mycobacteriales; family Nocardiaceae; genus Williamsia; species Williamsia sp. SKLECPSW1. The sequence goes on from NZ_JBTGLI010000001.1 coordinate 2,470,819, forward strand.
GTGGAGACGGCGACGACGGCGAAGATCGCGTTCCTGATGCTGCCCGGGCTGGGGGTGAAGGACGACATTCGTGCCGCGCAGGACAACGGTGCGTCGATCTGTCGGATCGCGACGCACTGCACCGAGGCCGACGTCTCCATCCAGCACTTCGGGCTGGCCCGCGAGTTGGGGTTGGAGACGGTCGGGTTCCTCATGATGAGTCACAGCCAGCCGCCGGAGGTGCTCGCGGCGCAGGCACGGATCATGGCCGACGCGGGCTGTCAATGTGTGTACGTGGTGGATTCGGCGGGGGCGCTGGTGCTCGAGCAGGTGTCGGATCGGGTTGCGGCACTGCGTGCCGAGCTCGGTGACGACGCGCAGATCGGGTTCCACGGTCACGAGAACCTCGACATCGCCGTCGCCAACTCGATCGCGGCGATCCGCGCCGGCGCACAGCAGATCGACGGTTCGGTCCGGCGGTTCGGTGCCGGTGCGGGCAACACGCCGGTCGAGGCGTTCGTCGGGGTGTGCGACAAGCTCGGCATCCGCACGGGTATCGACTTCGCGACGATCGCCGACGCCGCACAGGATGTCGTCGCGCCCATCATGCCGACCGAGTGTCTGGTCGATCGTGCCGCGATGATGATGGGGTACGCGGGCTGCTACAGCTCGTTCCTCAAACACGCCGAGGGCCACGCCGACAAGTACGGCGTCAAGGTCGCCGACATCCTTCTCGAGGCGGGCGCCCGCAAACTCGTCGGCGGCCAGGAGGACCAACTCATCGACATCGCCCTCGAACTCAAGAAGAAGCAGGACGCCAACGCTCTTCCCGGTCTTGTGTAGTTCTCGTGACTGTTCGCCCAGGTGGATGTCGCGGTTTCTAGACACTTCGGGCGTCAGGCGGCGAGGTCGGGAGTCCAGCCGCGGGATACCAGCGCGTGGCGCAGCCGGTGGAAGTAGACCTCCCGGCCACGCGTGAGGATGCGCGCCGTCGCGGGGAAGACGATCCATCCGTCGGCGCGGAGGGCATTCCACCTCTCGACGTCGTCGGCGTGCTGCCCCCGTCACGGTGGTGTGCGCCGTCGTACTCCGCCGCGACCTTCCACCGTGGCCAGGCCATGTCCAGCCGATAGCGACCACCGAACACCTCCCACTGACAGATCCATCCGTCGAGCTCGGCGTCGACGACACCCAGGCGTAGCCGCGTCTCCCAGGGTGATTCGGCTGCGGGGTCGATCAGCCGTGTCGCCCGATGGGCCGTGTCGACACCCCAGTGGTTCTCCCACGTCCTGAGTTCCGTGCGCATGAGCGCAGGCAGATCGGGGCGGGATCGCGTCATGACGTCGAGTGCAGCGACCGCGTCGTCACGAGCGGAGATCTGTTGGAGGCGAATGCCGCCAGATCGGCTCCACGCCGGGGGTGATGTGTACTTCTCGTGACCGCGACCTGGGGAAACGATCACGAGAAGTACACAAGATCGGGCTCCCGGGTCACATCCCGGGTGGGGGTGAGGCGTAGCAGAAGACGGCACCCATGGGGTCCTTCGCGGCGGCGAGGGTGCCGAACGGGGTCTCCTCACCGCCCATCATCACCTCGCCGCCGAGTTCGGAGACCGCTGCGGTGGCGGCGGCGACGTCGTCGACCGTGATGTAGAACTGCCAGAACGACGGCACCTCCGGCGGGAAGACCTTTGTTGCGTCCATGATCCCGGCATAGCCCATCTCCCCGAACATCAGCTGGGAGTAGCGCTCGGGACCCTGCGCTCCCTCGGCGCCGCCGGTGCCGACCTCGAGAGCCGACGCGCCGGCGACGGTGGTGTAGAACGTCACGGACGCGTCGTAATCCTTCGACTGGCACTCGAACCAGTAGGGCGCACCGTGCTCGCCCCACGAGGTGAAGCCGAGGTGGGAGTCGGGCTGCCAGAACCCGATCGCCGCGCCGGCGGGGTCGGTCACGATCGCCATGGTCCCCTCGGTCCCGACCGCCATCGGCGGGAACATCACCTGCGCGCCGGCCTTCTCGGCGGCCGCGATGGTCGCGGCGGCATCCGTGGTGTGCAGGTACACCGACCACACGTCGGACGGCACACCTGCCCCGTCCATCACCGGGCTCATGCCCGCGATACGACGACCGTGGTGGGTGAAGTTCTGATAGCCGCCGAACTCCTCACGCGGCGGCTCGACCTCCCAACCGAACAGGGCGCCGTAGAACGACGCCGCGCGGGCGGGATCGGAGCTCATCAGGTCGAACCAGATCGGTGCGCCGGGGGGCGCGGAGTAGTCGGTCATCGTCGGGTCCTCTCGCGTCGGGACATGTCACCGGTACAGACCGGGACGATCGCGAGAAATCATCGCGCGCAGACGACCCGATCCGCTAGAGGTATCCGTCCGGGTCGTCCGACGGCCCGTGCGGCGGGATGATGCCCTCGGCGACGCCGTGGTCGATGCTCGCCGACAACCGACCGCACGTCGGGGTCATGGCGGGGTTCCCGCCGGCGTCCCGCACCGATCGCAGCTCGGTGCACGACGCCCGCGCCGCCGCCGTCCACTGGACGCTGGTCTGCGACGGCGACGTCTTCTTCACCAGCACACAGGCATGGCAGGCGCGGCACTCGATCTCGTGCAGGCCGCCGTCGAGGTAGTGCGCCCGGTCGCGACGGGTGTGTTCGCGCACCGACTCCCGCCGCGCGGGGTCGTCGGCGAAGGTCGGTGCCTTCGCCCAGCCCTGCGACTCGACGGTCGGTGACGTCGAACGGCCGGTCACGACGACCTCAGACCTTCGCCGCGTCGTTGGTGGACCGCAGCTTGTCCTGTTCGGCGCGCACCGACGCCTCGGTGTCCTCGCCGGCGGCCTTGCGGCGCAGGTTGTCCTCGATCTCGACACCCCAGTTCTCCAGGGCCTTGGTCGTGTCGATCTCGTATTCGAACCGCTGCGTCATCTCCTCGGTGACGTCGGCCTTGTCGACGTAGAACTGCTCGTACCACCGGCGGAGCTGGTAGACCGCGCCGTCCTCCTCGACGAGGAGCGGGTTGTCGATGCGGCTCTTGTGCTTCCAGATCTCGACGTCCTGCAGGAACCCGACCTCGACGCCCTCGGCGATCTTGGCCGCCATCCCGGCGGCCTGGTCGGCGGTGAGGCCGGCCGGCTTCTTCGCCATCACGCCGAACATCAGCACGAACGAGTTGTTGTCGATCGGGTAGTGGCAGTTGGTGAGGATGGTCTCGATCGCGTACTCGCCGTAGGTCTGGTGCATCGGGTTGAGCATGTAGGACGGCCCGTAGTACGCCGCGATCGACCGCAGGTAGCTGTCGCCGTAGGCCGACGTCAGCTCGATGTCGGGCCGACCGCGCGAGTTCATGTACTGCGCGGCGGTCTCGCCCTCGAAGACGTTCTTGAAGTAGTCGGGCAGGGCGTAGTGGATGTAGAAGAAGTGCGCCATGTCGACGACGTTGTCGATGATCTCGCGGCAGTTCGCGCCCTCGATGACGATGCGGTTCCAGGTCCACCCGGTCCACTCGTCGGTGCCGAACTCGGCGATCTCGGGGATCACGACGTCCTCGGGCGGCGGGTCGCCCTCGGGGTCGTTGTAGACGAACACCTGACCGTTGCGGACCATCGTCGGCCAGGCCCGAGTCTTCGCCAGCTTCGGTGTCCGCTTGGCGTAGGGGACGCCGGCGCAGCGGCCGTTGCCCTTCCAGCGCCAGTCGTGGAACGGGCAGGCGACGTTGCCGTCCTTGACGCTGCCCTGGGACAGGTCGCCGCCCATGTGCCGGCAGTACGCGTCGAGGATCTTGATCTCGCCGTCGCCGTCGGCCCAGACGACGAGCTTGGTGCCGAAGGCGTGCACCGCATGCGGTGCACCGTCGGTGAACTCCGACTGCAGACCGAGGCAGTGCCACCCGCGGGCGAAGCGTGTCGGCGGCGTGCCGGTGTCGATCTCACGGACCGCCACGTCGTCGTGCGATGTGGTCATCGCCTCTCCTCCTGCTCGTCGCCGACAGTTCGCCGACGCTCGTCTCGATACGAGAACACGTTACAAAAATCGACGTTTCGACGCCACTGGCATCGCTACGTTTCTCCCTGTGACGACGCCAAACGCGCAGGCCTCGACACGAATGAGAACGTGTTCTAATATTGCTCATCGTACAGCCCCGACACCGAGGAGTTCAGGCAATGTCGCAGCGGAGTGAGGCCGGCGTGGAGGTTCTCGAGAGGATCACCGCCCTGCTCCCGGAGATCGAGAAGCGCGCGCAGGAGTGCGAGGACCAGCGCCGCATCCCGGTCGAGACCATCACGAGCCTGGACGAGGTCGGGTTCTTCAAGCTGGTCCAGCCCGCCCAGTGGGGCGGCTACGAGGTCGACCCGGTGACCTACTACGAGGCGGTCCGTCGCATCGCGAGCGCGTGTGGATCGACCGGGTGGGTCTCCTCGATCCTCGGGATCCACAACTGGCACCTCGCACTGTTCCCCCAGCAGGCGCAGAACGAGGTCTGGGGCGAGGACCCCACCACACGCATCGGCTCCTCCTACGCCCCGATGGGCATGGGCGAGGTCGTCGACGGCGGCTACAAGGTCAACGGTGAGTGGCACTGGTCGTCGGGGTGTGATCACGCACAGTGGACGTTCGTCGGCGGCCCGGTCATCAAGGACGGCATCCCGGTCGACTTCGTCAGCTTCCTGCTGCCCCGCAGCGACTACGAGATCCGCGACGTCTGGCACGTCTCCGGGCTCAAGGGGACCGGCTCCAACACCCTCGTCGTGAAGGACGCCTTCGTCCCGTCGCACCGCATGCTCAGCTTCCGCGACATGGCCATGGGCACAGCGCCCGGACTCGGGAACAACACCGCCCCGGTCTACAAGATGCCCTGGGGCACCGTCCATCCCACGGTCATCTCCGCCCCCGTGGTGGGCATGGGCTACGGCGCCTACGCCGCGCACGTCGAGGCGCAGGGCAAGCGTGTCCGCGCCGCGTACGCGGGCGAGAAGGCGAAGGACGATCCCTTCGGCAAGGTCCGGATCGCCGAGGCCGCCAGCGACATCGACGCCGCATGGCGCCAGCTGTCGGGCAACGTGCAGGACGAATACGACTGCATCCTCGCCGGTCAGGAGGTGCCGATGGAGATGCGCCTGCGCGCCCGCCGCGACCAGGTGCGCGCGTCGCAGCGATCGATCTCCGCCATCGACCGACTGTTCGAGGCGGCCGGCGCCCGTGCCCTCGACAGCGACCAGCCGCTGCAACGCTTCTGGCGCGACGCCCACGCCGGCCGGGTCCATGCCGCGAACGACGCCGAACGTGCCTATCAGGCATTCGCCAACGGCGAGTTCGGCATCCCGATCGGTGACACGATGGTCTGAGGCGCTTCGCGCTCAGACGGACACCATGGTCTGAGGCGCCTCGCGCTCAGACGGACACGGCACACACCGCATCACATCGATCGGAACGGTTCTCCCCATGACGACTGCGTCCTGCCCCATCTCCTCCCTCGGATACATGCGGATCGAGGCCACCGACGTCGCCGCGTGGCGGGAGTACGGACTCAAGGTCCTCGGCATGATCGAGGGCAAGGGTGCCGTCGACGGTGCGCTCTACCTGCGCATGGACGACTTCCCCGCCCGACTGGTCATCGTCCCCGGCGAGCACGACAGGCTCGCGTCCGCCGGATGGGAGTGCCCGGACGCCGCGGCGCTGCAGGATGTCCGCGACCGCCTGTCGGCGGCCGGCGTGGTGTACCGCGAGGCCAAGGACGAGGAACTCGTCGATCGCCAGGTCGTCGAGATGATCGTCTTCTCCGATCCCAGTGGGCACGTCCTGGAGGCGTTCCACGGTGTGGCACTGCAGCATCGGCGCATCGTCAGTCCCTACGGACACCGGTTCGTCACCGAGGAACAGGGGCTCGGTCACGTCGTCCTCACCACCGACGACGACCGCGCGGCACTCGACTTCTACCGCGACGTCCTCGGGTTCAAGCTGCGCGACTCGATGCGCCTGCCACCCCAGGCGGTCGGTCGCAACGAGGGCGACGAGGTGCCGTGGCTGCGGTTCCTCGGGTGCAACCCGCGCCATCACAGTCTGGCGTTCCTGCCGATCCCGAACAGCACCGGCATCGTCCACCTCATGGTCGAGGTCGAGAACTCCGACGACGTCGGCCTCGCCCACGACCGAGCCCTGCGCAAGAAGGTCCCGATGTCGGCGACCCTGGGCCGCCACGTCAACGACCTGATGCTGTCCTTCTACATGAAGACACCCGGCGGTTTCGACGTCGAGTTCGGATGTGAGGGAAGGACCGTCGACGACAACGCATGGGTGGCTCGGGAGAGCACCGCGGTGAGTCTGTGGGGCCACGACTTCTCGGTGGGACTGAAGAGTTCCTGAGCCCGCTGCCATGACCCATGTCTCACGGGGTACCGACGACTTCGACCCCCGCCAGTTCCGGACCGCGATGGGCCAGTTCTGCACCGGCGTCACGGTCATCACCACACTCGACGACGCGGGGCAGCCGGTCGGGTTCGCCTGCCAGTCGTTCGCCGCGCTGTCCCTCGACCCGCCCCTGGTCCTGTTCTGTCCGCAGAAGACGTCCCGCAGCTGGAAGGTCATCGAGTCGACGGGGCGCTTCTGCGTCAACGTCCTGTCGAACCACCAGCAGCAGGTGAGTGCGGTGTTCGGCGCACCCGGGGACGACAAGTTCCGGACCGTCGAATGGGATCCGTCGCCGACCGGCCTGCCCGTCATCAAGCGCAGCCTGACCTGGGTGGACTGCACCCTCGAGCGGGTGGAGGACGGTGGTGACCACTTCGTCGCCATCGGACGCGTGCAGACGTTGGGGGAGGTGTTGCAGGACAAGCCGCTGCTGTTCTACCGGGGCGGGTACCTCTCCACCGAACATCCGCGCGTGACCCCGGCGCAGGCCGAACTCGAGAACTTCCTCACCTGGACCGGAGGCGACACATGGCTCTGAGCGCGCCCGAGACGACGGCGCCCGCGACGGACGAGGCGGACCTCACCGCGGGCCTGTCCGCGGCGATCGCCGAGGCCGAGCGGCGCATCGCGTCGGCCGACTTCATCCGCTCCGACATCGATCGCGCGGAGGGATACACCTATCTCGCGCAATGCATCCAGGCCGTCATGCAGCTCGCGTGGGCGCGCAACCACAGTCACCCGTACTTCGTCACCGCCACCGGGCCGTGGACGAAGATGGGTCTGGACAACCCCGACACCCTCTACTGGAGCGCCGATCTCGAGCCCGACGGCCGCTATCTCGTCCGCGGGCGCCGCGGCACCACAGCCGATCTCAGCTTCCAGGTGATCGCCGGACACTACGACGCCGACACCGTCCCCGACGGTGACACGGCCTTCGACGACCGCCGCCTCACCATCGGTCACGACGGCACCTTCGCGTTCACCCTCGGCCCCGAGGCGGCCGGCACCCCCGGCACCGACCATGTCGTCCTGCCCGACGGTGCGACGACCCTCGCGGTCCGGGAGGTCTACTCGGACTGGACCGCCTCGCGGGGCTCCATCGCGATCGAACGGATCGACACCGCCGGCACCGCGCCCGTCGAGCCGGACATGACGCTGCTGCGCAAGCGGTATCGGGTCGCCGGGAAGATGCTGCTGTCCCGCATCGACACCTGGTTCAACTTCCCGAAGTGGTTCTACCTCGACCTGCCGGTGAACACGCTCACCGAGCCGCGGCAGACCCCGGGTGGGCTGGCGACGCAGTACTCGTCGGTCGGGCACTTCGACCTCACCGACGACCAGGCGATCGTCATCACGGTCCCTCGGTCGGACGCCCCGTATCAGGGTTTCCAGCTCGGCAGCCTGTGGTACATCTCGCTCGACTACGTCAACCACCAGACGAGCCTCAACTCCCATCAGGCACAGGTCGACCCGGACGGGATGATCCGGATGGTGGTGTCGCAGCGCGACCCGGGTGTGGCGAACTGGATCGAGACGACAGGGCGCAGGCGGGGCATCATGCAGCTCCGTTGGCAACGGGTCGACGGCCCGGTGACCGCCGGTCCCACCGCTGTCGTCGTCGGCGTGGACGAGATCGCCGACCACCTCCCGTTCCACGAGTCCAACACCATCGACTCCGACGGATGGCGTGACCGGATCGCTGCCCGCCAACGCGCCTTCGCCGATCGGATGCTCGGATGAGCGGCCTTCTCGACGACAAGGTCGTCGTCGTCAGCGGCGTCGGTCCGGGACTGGGCCGGTCGATCGCCCTGCAGTCGGCGCACGCCGGCGCGTCGGTCGTCCTCGCCGCTCGGACCGAGGAGCGTCTGCGGAGCGTCGCCGACGAGATCGACGCAGCCGGTGGACGATCGCTGGTCGTCCCGACCGACATCACCGACGACGCACAGGTGCAGCATCTCGTCGACGCGACAGTCGAGGGGTTCGGTCGCGTCGACGCGCTGGTCAACAACGCGTTCGCGTTGCCCTCCATGAAACCGCTCGCGCGCACGGACTTCCAGCAGATCTCCGACAGCCTCGACCTCACCGTGGTGGGCGGCCTGCGTGTCACGAAGGCGTTCAGCGACGCTCTGGCGGCGACGTCAGGCGCGGTCGTGATGATCAACTCGATGGTCCTCCGGCACAGTGAACCGCGTTACGGCAGCTACAAGCTCGCCAAGGCCGCGCTGCTCGCCATGTCGCAGACGCTCGCCACCGAACTGGGGGAGCGCGCGATCCGGGTGAACAGCGTGGCTCCCGGCTACATCTGGGACGACCAGCTGAAGTGGTACTTCGGTGAGATCGCGAAGAAGTACGACATCTCGCCCGACGACGTCTACGCCGACACCGCGAAGAAGTCGGATCTCAAGCGCCTGCCTGAACCGGACGAGATCGCGCGGGCCGTCGTGTTCCTCGCATCGGACTGGGCGAGTGCGATCACCGGCCAGATCCTCGACGTCAACTGCGGCGAGTACCACAGCTGAGGCGGGCAGCACGCCCGCGAACACCGAGGAGGACACCATGAGTGGACGCACCGATGTCGGGACCGTCGAGGACCTGCACGCCTCCGCGTCACGCGCCACCGGCCTCGACGACTTCGGCGTCGACGACCCCGTCGAGGCGTTGGGTGTCCTGCTCGAGTCCTACCGGTCGGAGGCCGGCCTCACCGAACTCGGCAGCAAGATGTCGCGGTTCTTCCTCAAGGGTGCGCTCGTCGCACGGCTTCTCAGCGAGAAAGCGTTCACCGACCATCCCGACCACGCCGAGATCCCCGTGGAGCGGCCGATCTTCGTCACGGGTCTACCTCGTACGGGCACGACGGCACTGCACCGCCTCCTCACCGCCGACCCCGGGCACCAGGGGTTGGAGATGTGGCTGACCGAGTATCCGCAACCGCGGCCGCCGCGCGACACGTGGGACTCCGATCCCGTTTATCAGGCCATCAACGCGAACTTCGAACAGCATCACGTCGAGAACCCGGAGTTCATGGGTCTGCACTACATGAGTGCCGGCGACGTCGAGGAGTGCTGGCAGTTGCTGCGGCAGACCCTGAAGTCGATCTCGTACGAATCGCTGGCCTATCTGCCGAGCTACTCCCGCTGGCTCGACGGGCAGGACTGGACCGACGCCTACCGGCGCCACAAGCGCAACCTGCAGCTGATCGGATCGCCGGACCGCGACAAGCGCTGGGTGCTGAAGAACCCCAGCCATCTGTTCGCGATCGACGAGTTGCTCGCCGTGTACCCCGATGCGGTCATCGTGCAGACCCATCGCGCACCGCGCACCATCGTCGCGTCCATGTGTTCGCTCGCCGAGAGCGCGACGGCGGGCTGGTCGACGACGTTCGTCGGCGAGACGATCGGCCGGACGCAGCTCGAGCTGTGGTCGCGGGGACTCCGCCGCTTCGCCGACGCCCGATCACGACACGACGCAGGTCATTTCGTCGATGTCGACTTCGACGATCTCCGCGGTGATCCGGTCGGTGTGGTCGAGGGCATCTACGCCGCGGCGGGGATCGGTTTCACCGACGCCGCGCGCGCCGCGGTCACAGAGATGGACGCCGAGAGCAAGAACGGCCCCCGTGCGCCGAAGCACCACTACGACCTCGCCGACTACGGCCTGACCACCGCCATGGTGGACGAGACGTTCGAGGGTCTGGTTCCCACACGCTGATCCCGATGACGTGCCCGCTCGGCGCGCGGTGGCAGGTCCCTCACACCGGCGCGGGCACCTGTCGGATCAGCTCACGAGCCACTCGTCGACGGTGATCATCACGTCGCTGTCGAGGCGTTGCCAGTGGGCGAGCACAGCCTCGATCCAGTGCTGATCGGTCGCGAACCCTGCACGGTCGGGAATAGGTGTCGCCACTCCGACGCGACTCCATTCATGGGCATAGGTGGTCGTCATCAGCGCGACCGCCTCCGCGTCGGCTCGGGACTTCGAGATGAACGCACCGAACACAGCGGATTCGTCGCCGCCGGCGATCTCGACTATCCAGACACTGAAGGTCGAGCCGGTGTCCGGAACGGTCACGTCCGCAGGTGTTCCGGGCTCGTACACATCTGATCGAGGAGATGAACCGCCGGCGGTTCGCTGGTCGGACAGATCGCCGTGCCCATCACAGGCGGTCACCCAGATCGGGCCGCGTGGTAGGCATCCACGACGGCAGAAGGGAGGCGGCCCCGCGCGCCGACGGGCACGCCGTTGTCTCGCGCCCACCGGCGAACGGTGCCGGCGTCCGACGACGGTTCCACCGTGGACGCGACCCGATCCGCGACTTTGCGTGACACGGCGAGGTGTCGCGTGATCGTACTGCGGAATGCGCGGGCGTTCGCCGGTGAGGTGTCGAACTCGTAGTGCGTGTCGTCCAGAGACCAACGGATTGTCTGGAACTCCTGCAGTGGCAACCCGTCCAGGTCGTCGACGACCTGGGTCAGATGTCTGCGAGCCATGGTGGACCATCTCCTCTCCGCTCGGTGGAAGAACCTCCTCGAGCTCTCTCGTGCCTCAGCTGATCCTCTCACTGATTGTGAGACTCTGCGATACCACTTTTACCGTGACGCCTGGGTGCCCGATCCGCCCCGACGGCGGATCACGGCAGGATCGCAGAGAGCATCGCGTGCATGCTCTCGTGGATGAGTGCCTTCGTCGGGCGCGGATCGGCGAAGGCCCACGTCGTGAGAACCTCCGTCATGCCCCCGACCAGTCCTGCCGTCGCGATCTCGTAACCGCCCGGAGGTGGCGAGGAGTCGCCGCGCTCGGCTCGGATCTGGTCGGCGATGTACTCGGACCACCACTGTCGCTCTCGGCTGCGTTCGACCTCGATGAGCGGGCTCGCGCCGTGTCGGGCCACGAAGAGCACATGTGCGCGCCGGGTGTCCGCCTCCACGAAGTCGGCGACCGCTCTGATCGCCACGTCCGCGCGGACGCGGAGCGGGCGACCGTCGGTGTCGGTGAGAGCGTCGAGGACCGCCGTCCGTACGTGTGTCCGCACGCTGATGTATGCCCACAGGAGGAACCGCTCGTGATCACCGAACAGTTCGCGGAACAGCGCGGGCGTGACTCCGGCCGCTGCGCACACGAGCGGCACGGATGATCCCTCGTAACCATGGTCGGCGATCACCGAGAGTCCGGCCTCGAGGAGGTGTTCGCGGAGCGCGTCGTGTCGGAGAGTGTGCGCGCGCTGCGCGTCGCCTCGGTCGGACACCGGATGCCTTTCATAGCGCAGGGCGGTGAACAGCGTCGGTCGTCGACCCGGCGCGGGTCTTCCGGGGAGGGAGCCGGTGTGCAGGTGTCGAGAAGCTGTCGGACGCATGTGTATCACATCAGTGCATCGGTACGGGACGATGCACGCCAATATGAGACTGGTATGTTTCAGTATCGGTCCTCGGTGGACGGCTCAGCGAACGGGAGTGCCGATGCCTCGACATCGAACGTGGTGGCGTCGTTCGCGGCTCCTGGGGAGGCGCACCACCCGAGAGGGCCCGGAACCGCAGACGGACTCGTCGACGTCACGCCGAGAACAGGGGATCGGGATGGGATGGCAGCCTCAGGTGGGCGACGACGTCGTCGTGGTCGATCGCGGGCGGGAGACGCTCGGCCGTGTGATCGACGACTTCGGTGAGATGTACGACGTCGCAGCCGGCGTGACGTCGGTGAGCGGTCCGGCGCGACGGTGGGCGATCGAGTCCTCCGATGGCATGCTCGTCTTCGCCGACACGTCAGACCTCCGTCGAGCGCTCCGCGACTGATGCGGAGATGCCGGTGGGGTGGTCGGCCGTGCTCGGCTGAGGCCCTGCACCGGCCGCCGAGGCTGCGGGAGGATCTGACGAACTGGTAGAACCGCCTATGTGACTTCGTCGGCAGACTTTGCGCCAGACCGTACGTACGCAGGAGTGTCGCTGGAGGCTCGCCGTCTGGAGCGGCGGGAGAAGTTCCTCGCCGCCGCCGTGAGTGTGTTCGGAACTCGTAGCTACGCAGAGAGCACGGTGACGGAGTTGTGTCGAGAAGCCGGTCTGTCCCGTCGGCAGTTCTACGACGAGTTCGACAGTCGTGAGGATCTCTTGATCGCCGCCTACGACATGGTGACGTCCGAGGCATTGCAGGCAGTGCGCGAGGCGTTGGCCTCGCTTCCCGACGATGCCGACGCCGCGGCCGCGGCCGGCAGTGCCATGACGGCGTTCATGACCTCGATCGCGCTCGACAGCCGCAGGGCCACCACCGTGTACGTGTGCGCGGTCGGAGTCAGCAGTGCCGTCGAAGAGCACCGGGTGCAGAAGCGGGCGGAGTTCGCGACGTTCCTGCGACAGGTCGTCCGCGTCCACTACCCCGACAGGCCTCGGCGGTCGCCGATGGAGCAACAGCTGCGTCTGAACGCGTTCATCGGGGCGCTGACCGCGATCCTGCACGGGTGGAGCACGACCACGGGTCGTCGACCGCGGATGAGCACCGTCTCCGCGGTGCTGGCGGAGATACTTCTCTCGACCGTCTGAGACCGGGTCGCGAGGACCGCCTGTCCCCGTTCGGCTCGTCCTGGGCCCGGATGTACCCGTGATCCCCCTTGTGGCACAACGGCGTCAGACGCCGTCGGGTCCGGGTGCGATGAGTTGGTGCAGGAAGGACATCTTCTCGAGGACGGTGGCGGGGAGGACGAAGGGGTAGAGGTCTTGGTGGCCCATGGAGCGGTTGATCTGGTTGAGCGACCAGGACAGTGGGAGCCAGAGTTCGATGATGCGGTCGAATCCGACCTCGCCGGGTAGGTCGGCGTCGAGGGTTGCGCCGGAGGGTGCCATCGCGAACGCGGCGGCGGTGTCGAGGGTGTCGCGGATGTGCAGGTAGTGGGCGAAGGTCTCGGCCCAGTCCTCGGCGGGGTGCATGGTGGCGTAGGAGGAGACGTAGTCGGATTTCCAGTCCTGTGGGGGGCCCTGGTTGTAGTGGCGGTCGAGGGCGGCTTGGTAGTCGTCGTCGGGGTTGCCGAACAGTTCCTCGAACCGGGCCCGGTGTTCGCCGTCGCCGACGAGGACCATCTGGTAGTAGTGGCCGATCTCGTGGCGGAAGTGGCCGATGAGTGTGCGGTAGGGCTCGTCCATCGACACGCGGAGTTGTTCGCGGTGGACGTCGTCGCCTTCGGCGAGGTCGAGGGTGATGACGCCGTTGGCGTGTCCGGTGATGACGTTGCGTTGCTCGCTGGAGAGCAGGTCGAACGCGAGTCCGGTCTGGGGGTCGTCGTCGCGTCCACGGATGGGTAGGCCCAGTTCGTCGAGTTCGAGGATGACGCGGCGTTTGGCCAGTTCTGCGTCGGCGAACTCGCTCAGTGCGGTGTCGTCGTCGTCGGCGGGGCGGGTGCGGGTCAGGCGGCACGACTCGCACATGCCGTTGGGTGCGGTGTCGTCGACGAGCCAGTTGCATGTGGCGACAACGTTGTTGGCGCATCGCTGGACCGCGGTCCCGTCGACCTCGCCGGTCCCGTCCTCGTCGACGACGTGGATGACCCGGGTGGGCAGGTGGAACCCGAGTGCCCGATGGCAGTGCAGGCACAGGGTGTTCTCGAAGGACAATTGCTGTCCGCAGTTGCGGCAGTTGAAGTCACGCACGGGGCGCTCCGTTTCCGGGTGTCGTCGAGCTGTCTCGGGTGCACACGAACCAGGGAGGCTGTGTGCATTGTGTGAGACGCACAAGTATCACATACTGGTCCGCGGCACTCGGTCAGTGGTGTTCGTGCGGTCGTGTGAGGAAGCAGGGTGGTCCCGTGAGGCGAGACGAGCCACTCCAGGCCGCCACTGTCGGGGCACGGACAGGGGACATCTGTTCACAGGCGCTTCTCGAACTGATGGTGGACGCCAGCGTCGACTGCATCGAGATCGTGGACCGTGACGGGGTCCTGGTGAGGACCAATCGGGCGGCGCGTCGAGCGCTGGGACTGCCGCTCGACGAGTCGGACCACGGTGCGACGAGATGGATCGACCTGCTCGCCCCTCCTGTACGCGCTCGCGGCCGTCGGGCGTTCACTGCGGCGTTGTCCGGCCGTACAGCCACATTCGCCGGATTCACCGATCTCTCAGACCGGGGACGGGTCCACTGGGACAACATCCTCACTCCGATGCGCGACCCACGCGGGGAGGTCAGTCATGTGCTGTGCCTCGCGCGAGATGTGACGCGGCAGCGCCGCGTCGAGCACAGACTGCGGGTCGCCGCGGCCACGGACGATCTGACCGGGCTGCCCAATCGCCGCTCTTTCAACGACCAACTCGAACGTCACTTCACCCGTGCCCGTCGCAACGGGACGTGCTTCGGTGTCCTGCTCGTCGACGTGGACGACATGAAGGCGATCAACGACACGTACGGGCATGCGGCGGGTGACGCGCTGCTGCGGGGCGTGGCACTCCGCCTTGTGCATGCCCTCGCGGGTGACGGGTTCGCCGCGCGTCTCGGGGGCGACGAGTTCGCGATCATCGTCCCGGATCACACCCGGATGACCCGGGTCGCCGAGGGCGTCGTCCAGGCGATGGCGACATCGTTCTCCGTTCGCGGGATGGCGCTGCGTGCCGGCGTCAGCGTCGGTGGAAGCGTCTCGTCGGCGGAATTGTCCGATCCCTCGACGCTCCTCACGGCCGGTGACTGCGCTCTCTATCGGGCCAAGGCGTGCGGGCGCGGTGGCTATCGCGCCCACCCCGGGCCCGTCGGCGGGACGGGAGTGTGAGGAGCGGGTCAGGAGACGTCCGGGACCACCGGCTCCGGCCCGGGCCGCTGGAACAGGAACCCCTGTGCGCCCGGGCATTTCATCTCGATCAGGGCATTCCTCTGCTCGGCGGTCTCGATGCCCTCGGCGATCACGATGAGCCCGTTGGCCGCCCCGTGATCGATCAGTCCGCGTAGGAGGTGGTCCACGGCAGGAGTGCCGAGCGACGACGTGAGCGAGGCGTCGAGCTTGAACCCGTCGATGGACCAGTGCACCAGGCGGGACAGTGACGACCATCCCCGCCCGAGGTCGTCGACGACGACGTGGACGCCCAGACCCCGCAACGTGTCCAGGGCGGTCTGGGTGTGGTCGTCGTCGCCGACCGTCGACTCGATGATCTCCACCGCCAGACGTTCGGCGGGCAGCGCCGCGTCACGGACCGCCGCGAGGAGTCGGTCGAGCCGGGCCGGTCGGTGCAGGTGGCCACCCTCGATGTTGACGTGCAGGATCGCCCCGTCGCCGATCGTCGCCTCGTGCGCCCGCATGAGGTCGCTCGCCGTGCCGAGGATGTCGAGGTCGAGGTCGAGCATGATGTCGGTCGCCCGTACCGCGGGGAGGAAGTGTGCCGGGGTCAGCGCGCCGTGCACCGGGTGGATCCACCGGCTCAGCGCCTCGAAGCCCAGCACCGTGCCGTCGGCGGGGGCGACGATCGCCTGGAACCACGGCTGGATCTCGCCCCGCGACAGTGCGCTCGCGACGTCGTCGAGCCCGCTGTCGTCGGGCAGCCGGGTGCGGTCGCGTTGGAGTTCGAGTTGCTCCTCGACCACACGCGCGTACTTCTGGAGCAGGGTCACATGCGACGCGGTGACGGCGTGCGGGACCGTGTCGGTCAGGCAGAGCGTCCCGACCGCGGTGTGTTCCCTGCTGAACAGCGGGACCCCCACGTAGGTGCGGAGACCGGCTGCGTTGAGCGGCGAGGTGAGTGACGGGTCCACCTCCGCGGCCTCGGCGTCGGTGATGACGAGCGGTTGTGCGCTGTCCACCACGGCGCGACAGGTGGTGGCCGCTCGGTCGACGACGAAACCGACGCTCTCGGGATCGCCGAACGCGGCGAGGACGTACTGGTTCTTCTCGTCGAGGATGTGCAGCCTGGCGTGCGGGAAACCCAACGCCTCCGCGGCCAGTTCGAGGGTGGTCGACAGCGTCACGCTGACGGCTCCGTCACCGAGGTAGTTGGTGGCGTGCCCGGCGCGAGACG
Source organism: Williamsia sp. SKLECPSW1 (assembly GCF_054332755.1). Classification (NCBI taxonomy): domain Bacteria; kingdom Bacillati; phylum Actinomycetota; class Actinomycetes; order Mycobacteriales; family Nocardiaceae; genus Williamsia; species Williamsia sp. SKLECPSW1. Next base: position 2,487,187 of record NZ_JBTGLI010000001.1, read on the forward strand.
CGGCACCGTCGATCATCGTGGAGATACTAGTCGCGGCACGCGCGCGGCAGTCCCCGTTCGCGTACGTGGCGTCCGATTCGTCGTGCAGTGGTGACCCGAGAACACGTCGACGTCGTGCCCGTCTGCGATGGGGCGGACGTCCGTGCGTGGTGAGATCGCAGTCTCCACCAGGCCCCGGGCGGTCCACTCAGCGGAGGTCGACGGTGACGCCACCCGAGAACATCGAGTCGTGCAGCTCGATCTGCGTCGCGTCGGTGCCGGTGGGAAGGTCGTAGACCACCGTCACCTGCAAGGCGTTGCCGGGGTTGATCTGCTCGTAGAACACCCCGCCGTCGTCGAGCTGGATGGTTGCGGCAGTGCTGGGTGAGTACTGGGTCCCCTGCGCCGACAACACCTTCTGAGACGAGATGTCGAGGCTCTGGGCCCTGTCGCCGATGTTGCGCACGGTCAGGTCCACGAGCAGGAACTCGCCCTGTGCACGTTCGGCCATGACGTCGGGGCCGATGGTCGTGCCGCCGGGGCGAACGCCCCGCACCACGAACTCGAACTTTCCGTCGCGCGCAGGCGCGCCGATGCCCGGTCGGGGAGCGGTCCCGGACTCCGCGGCAGTCGCGGAAGCCCCGGCCGAGGCGCGCGCCGCGGTGCCGCCGCCGGGCGCCGCATTCGGCGACTCCGTGGAGCCACCGCTGGTGGCGACCGAGATGACCACGATGATCAGCACGAGGGCACCGAGCGCGCTGAGCACCTTGTGACGGGCGAACCAGTTCTTGCGCGACGGCGGGTGGGGCGAGCCGTAGGGCGCGGACTGCTGGTGATCGGACGGGTTCTGGTTCATGGCAGTACCTCTCGGTTGTCGATGTTCTCGACCACTGCACCGCGACCGCCCGGTCGACCACATCCTCCGATCGGTCCGTCGACCTCACCCGATCGGTCGGAAGCACTGCGCGACGAGCCGTCCGATCGGCGGATGGTGGCCTGTCGGTCGCGACCCGTACCGTCGCGGCCATGATCCCCATCAGCCCGGTGACGCCACCGGCGGCATCGTGGGTGCAGAGGGCTCCGACCGCCACGCCCGGTCGCATCCGCCGCCGGCTGACGACCGTTGCGGCCGTCACGCTCAGCCTGTTCCTGACGATGATGACCGCCGGTCTGGCGGGTACCGCGGGCACGCCGGTGTGGAACGTGATGCTGGGTTTCTCCCTCAACGTCGCCGCGGCGATCGCTCTCGTCTGGCGGCATCGGCACCCGCTCCCGGTGCTCGCGGCCGCTGTGGCCGGACCGCTCTTCTTCGCCACCGACGCGACCGCGGCTCTCATCGCGCTCTACGCGGTGGCGTCGGGCGTGCGCGACCGTCGGCTCGTGGTGGCGACCTGCGCGGTGTGGGCGGCGTGTGTGGTCTCGTTGCTCTATGACTCGTTTCGTCGGCGGGACTACTCGGCGCTGACCATCGGCGTTCGGATGCCCGAGGACGGCCCGGTGCCGGAGTGGGATCTGCCCCTCTGGGTGGCGTTCGTGGTCGCCTCGGTACTCGTCGCACTCGTGGTGGCCGTGGCCGTCCAGCGACGGACCAGCACTCAGTTGACGGTGGTCGCCACGGCTCTCGACGATCAGACGCGGGAGTCCGAGATCATGCGCTCCGAGATGGCGGTGGCGGCCGAACGCGCACGGATCGCCCGCGACATGCACGACACGTTGGCGGCCACCCTGAGCCGGATCTCGTTGACCGCCGGCGGCCTCCAGGTCAACAGCACCGAAGGTCCTGAGCGGGTGGCGAACTCGGCATCGCTGATCCAGAAGACGGCCCACGACGGGCTCGACGAACTCAAACGCATCGTCGGCGTGCTGCGGGGCGGAGTCGACACCGGATCGGCGTCGGGCGCGCAGAACCTCGACGGCGTCACCGATCTCGTCGCGTCGGCACGATCGGCCGGGGTGCATGTGACGTCACTTGTCGACGTGCCGCCGCATCCGGTGGGCCCCTTGTCGGGACACGTGGCGTACCGGGTGGTGCGTGAGGCGCTGACGAACGCCTCGCGGCATGCGTTCGGTTCGCCGGTGGGTCTGTCGATCCAAGGCTCGCCCGACCACGGGCTCCGAGTCGAGATCCGGACGCGCATCGGCACGTCCGTCCCGTCGGGGGACGGAACGGGGACGGGACTCCGTGGGATCGCCGAGGCGGTGACCGGCGCCGGTGGTTCGTTCACCGCCGACCGGATCGGCGACGAGTTCGTCGTGAGTGCCTGGCTGCCCTGGCACTCCTGACGGTTCGGCGCCGCGGTCGGCCGCCGATCGGATCAACGACGGCAACGGTGTCGGAGCGACAGGCTGTCGGACTCGCTGCCTACCATCGGCAGCACCATGACAGCACCCATCGATCTCGTCATCGTCGACGACGACCCGTTCGTCCGTCGGGGACTGTCCGAGATCTTCGCTGCCTCGGGGGACATCCGCGTGGTCGCCGAGGCCGACGACGGTGACCAGGTCCCGGCGGCGCTCGCCCTGCACCGACCGCACGTCGTGCTGATGGATCTGAAGATGCGGCGCGTCGGCGGCATCGAGGCGATCGCCGCGACGATGGCCGGTGCCGATCCGCCGCGCGTGGTCGCCATGACAGCGCTCGACGTCGACGACCTCGTCCTGGCGGCCATCCGCGCCGGCGCCCACAGCTTCATCCGGAAGGACGAGCCGCCGCAGTCGTTCGGTATGGCAGTCCGTGCGGTCGCGGCCGGGACGACGCTGTTCAGCGAGCAGTCGCTCCGCGAGATCGTCGCGGCCACCGGTCCGGAGGCGACCGGCGGACGAGGCGGCTCCGACCGTTCCGCGGCGGCGCACGCGCTCACGATGTTGTCGGATCGCGAGTCGGAGATCCTCCGGGCGCTCGCCGCGGGCGCCACCAACGCGGCGATCGCCGCAGACCTGTACCTGAGCGAGACAACCGTGAAAACCCATGTGTCGCACATCTACACCAAGCTGCGAGTCGCCACTCGCGTCGAGGCGGCGATGGAGGCACTTCGTGGCGGACTGGTTGTCTGATGCGCTCCCGTCAGATCCCGGCGGCCCGTTCGACAGCTGTGGCGTGGGTCCACGGCCGGTTCAACAGCAACGTCGTGGCGTGTGCGCGCTTGAAGAACAGCTGGATGTCGTGTTCCCAGGTGATGCCGATGCCGCCGTGCATCTGCACGGCCTCACCGGCGACCGCCGTGACCGTCTCCGAACAGAGCATCCGCGCGGTCGCCACAGCCTCGTCGACATCGCGGGCGCCGCGCACGAGGGCGTCGACGGCGTCGTAGGAGACCGAGCGGGCGGTCTCGACGGCGGCGAACATGTCGGCCATCCGGTGCTTGAGTGCCTGGAACGAGCCCACGGGGCGCCCGAACTGGACGCGGGTGGAGGTGTGCGCGACGGTGCGGTCCAGTGCACCCGCCGCGACGCCGACCTGCTCGGCGCTGAGCGCCACCGCCCCGACGGCCAGCAGGCGGTCCACGAGGTCGGCCGGCGCTGCGATCGCCGTCGACGGTGTGTCGTCGAAGGTCACGGTCGCCATCGCCCGCGTCGGGTCCATCAGCGGGACGGCTGCCCGGGTGACGCCGTCGGCGTCGGCGGCCACCTCGTGCACCGTGGTCTGCCCACCGGACCGGGCGATCACGAGGAGGACGTCGGCGAACTCGCCGTCGAGCACATAGTGCGCGGTGCCCGACAGCAGCCCTCCGTCGGCGACGACGCCACCGGGCCCCCACCCCGCCTCGTCGGCCCAGCACACCGCGGCGACCGTCTCGCCCTCGGCGATACCCGGCAGCAGGCGTTCACCGGCCTCGTCGTCGCGGGTCAGCAGGACTGCCTGCGCGGCGAGGACTGCCGACCCGAGCATGGGGACGGCCGCGAGTTCCCGACCGAGTTCCTCGAGGACGATGTGCGTCTCGACGAGGCTCGCGCCGACGCCCCCGAACCGTTCGGGGACGGCGAGCGCGGCGACACCGACCTGGCTGCTCAGCGTGCGCCACAGGTCCACGTCGGTGCGCGGTGTCGCAGACATCGCCGCCCGCAGGCGCGCGGATCCGCCCTGCCTGCGCAGCACGTCGACGACCGACGCGCGCAGCGCGGCCTGTTCCTCGGTGTCGACGCCGGGGGAGTCGACGGGTGGCGCGGCGCTCACCGGTGCGCCCCGGTCACGGCGCGATCGCCTCGAGGACTCGACGTCGGTGCGCGGCCGGTGTGCCCCAGGCGGTGAGCAGCGCACGCGTCTTGGTCAGGTAGAGCGACAGGTCGTGTTCCCGGGTGTAACCGATCGCCCCGAGGGTCTGTAGGCCGGTGTGGGCGGCGAGGTCGGCCGCACGGCCGCACGCGACCTTCGCAGCCGACACGTCCCGCGCGACCTCCAGGGGCACCGTGTCGCCGTCGTTCCCGGAGTCGATCGCGAGGGCGGCGCCGTGCAGCAGGGGGCGCGCCATCTCGACGGCGATCGCCACGTCGGCGAGGTGGTGCTTCACCGCCTGGAAGGAGCCGACGGGTCGACCGAACTGCGTGCGGGAGCGGGCGTGATCGGCAGCGAGGGCGAGCATCCCGGACGCGAGCCCGAGCAGTTGCGCGGCGGTCGCGAGCGCACCGAGGTCCGCGGCGCGGGCGGCGTCGACGCCGTCGGCCACGCTCTCGGCGGGCTCGACGTCCGCGACGGTCCGTGCCGGGTCGACCGAGGGCCGGGTCGCGGTCACCGCGGCCGTGGACAGACGACTGCCCTCCAGGGTGAACACCACCGACGCGAGATCGGTGTCGGCGGCGCGGGGTGCGACGGGGGGAAGGGCGATGGTGCCCGGCTCCCCGGCCATCAGTGGTTCGAGCAGATCCGAACGGCCGGCGGCGGCGAGCAGGAACGGGAGCACCGCGACCGACTCGGCGACCGGCCCGGGCACGCAGTGGCGTCCGAGTTGTTCGACGGCGACGACCATCTCGATCGCGCCCGCGCCCATCCCACCGGCGTCCTCACCGACGAGCAGGGCGCAGACCCCGGAGTCGGCGATCCGCGACCAGACCGCGGCGGCGGGTTGCCGGTCGCCGTCGACGAGAGCCCGGATCACCTTCGGGACGTCGGCGCGGGTGAGCATCGCGTCGATGCTCGACGCGAGATCGGTGTGCTCGGTCTCGAGCAGGAATCTCATCGGTCCCCCCGGGGCAGTCCGAGCAGCCGCTCGCCGATCACGTTGCGCTGGATCTCGTTGGTGCCGGCGTAGATCGGGCCGGACAGCGAGAAGAGGTACCCGTCGAGCCATCCGGCGTCGGCGCCGCCGGCGAGTTCGGCGTCCGGGCCGAGGAGGTCGAGGGCGGTCTCGTGGGTCGCGATGTCCCATTCCGACCAGAACACCTTGTTGATCGACGACTCCATGCCGAGCTTGCCGCCGTCGAGCAGGCGGCTGACGGTCGCGTAGGTCGACAACTCGTAGGCGCGCGCACCGATCCAGGCGTCGACGACCCTGTCGGCGAGACCATCCGGCGCGTCGTCGCGGGTGCGATCCCACAGCGACAGCAGACGGTCGGTGGTGGCCAGGAACCGTCCCGGTGACCGCAGCGACAACCCACGCTCGTTGGCGGCGGTGCTCATCGCGATACGCCAGCCGTCGTTCGCGGTCCCGATCACCCCGGACTCGCCGGGCCGATCGGGATCGTCGGGGACGAAGACGTCGTCGAGGAACAGTTCCGCGAACCCCGGCTCGCCGTCGAGCTGATCGATGGGTCGGACGGTGACACCGTCGGCGCGCAGGTCGAACATGAAGTAGGTCAGTCCACGATGGCGGGTCGCCTCGGGGTCGGAGCGGAAGAGCCCGAATCCCCGGTCGGCGAAGCTCGACCGCGAACTCCACGTCTTCTGACCGTTCAACAACCACCCGCCGTCGGTGCGGGTCGCGGTGGATCGCAGCGAAGCGAGGTCGCTGCCGGCCTCGGGCTCGCTCCACGCCTGCCCCCAGATGTCGTCGGCGCGGGCCATGCGCGGCATGATCGCGGCGAGTTGTTCGGGGTGTGCATGCTCGAACAGTGTGGGGGCCAACAGGAAGATGCCGTTCTGGCTCACGCGGCCGGGTGCTCCGCTGCGGTGGTACTCCTCCTCGAAGACCAGCCAGTGCACGAGGTCGACGTCGCGTCCGCCGAACTCCTCCGGCCAGCTCACCACCGACCATCGTGCGTCGGCCATCCGACGCTCCCACTCGCGGTGGGCCTCGAATCCCTCCGCGGAGTCCATCGACGGCAGCGGGGTGGTGGGCACGTTGTCGCGCAACCACTCCCGGATCTCGGTGCGGAACCGCTGCACCGCGGGATCGAACTGCAGGTCCATCAGGAGCCGTCCCCCGCGCTTGCCTTCATCGACTTCGCGTCCATCCCGCCGAGGGAGTCACCGTCGGCCTCGGCGTTCGCACTGTGCGCGAAGTGGTGCCAACCGAACACCGAGTCCATGGCGTTCCGCAGCCCCATCTGGTCCTCGCAGATGTTGACGGCCTTCTTGCACAGGGCGAGTCCGAGCTGGGGCATCTGCGTGATCTCGGCGGCGATCCCGTCGACCGTCGACTGCAGGTCGTCGCGCGGGACGACGTGGTTGACCATGCCCCACTCCGCGGCCTGCGCCGCGGTGAAGCGCTTGCCCGTGAAGAGCAACTCCTTGGCGCGTCGCGGCCCGAGCACGAAGGCGTGCGCGAAGTACTCGACGCCGGGTATCCCCATGCGCGCCACGGGATCGGAGAAGAACGCGTCGTCGGAGGCGACGATGAAGTCGCAGATCCACGCCAGCATCATGCCGCCGGCGATGCAGGCGCCGTGGACCTGTGCGATCACCGGCTTCGGGATCTCGCGCCACCGGCGGCACATGCCGACGTACACCTCGAGCTCGCGGGCGAGACGCTGGTCGCCACCGGTGCGGTCGGTGTGGTCCCAGTACAGCGACGCGGTGTTCGGGTAGTGGACGTGGACGTCACGCTCGGGTGTGCCGATGTCGTGGCCGGCGGAGAAGTGCTTGCCGTTGGCGCGGAGCACGATCACCGTCACCGCGGCGTCGTCGACGGCGCGGACGAATGCTGCGTCGAGCGAGTACGTCATCACCGAGTTCTGCGCGTTGCGGTACTCGGGGCGGTTCAACGTCACGTAGGCGACCCCGTCGGCCACCTCGTAGGCCACCGGTTGCGAGTCCCGGGTCAGCTCGTCGCCGGTCAGAGGCGGTGGGATGGGGGTGTCGGACATGCTTCGGACAGTACCTAGCAAGTGCTTGGTTGGTAAAGCCGACGCACCCGCCGACGTTCGCATAATCGAACGCGCGATTCGACGCACCCCGTAGCATCACCGCCCATGGACACCGGCACGGGGCGCGAGCGGGCCGTGTCGCCGCCGACCGATCGGGTCGTCGACGTCATGGAGATGCTCGCCGTGGAACCCGGGCGGCGTTTCACCCTCGCCCAGATCTGTCGCGCGCAGGGCATCACGCGCGCGACCGGTCACGCCATCCTCGCCACACTCGTCGACCGGGCGTGGGTGGATCGTGACGACGTCGAGACGACCTACGGCCTGGGCGCGCGGATGGGCGCGGTGTTCGCGCACCGACGGCCTCCGGGGCGCATCCTCGACGACCTGCTCCGCGCGCTGGCCCGCGACCTCGACATGCCGGTCTCGCTCGCCACGCTGCGCAACCGTTTCCTCGTCATCACCGACACGGTGGCGCCCCCGTCGGCTCCCCAGCGCGTGCAGACGGGACTGGCGCTGCCGGTCATCGCCCCGTTCGGTCGCGAGTACGTCGCCTGGGCCGACGACGACGTGCGCCGCGAGTGGCTCCGGATGCTCCCGTGTGACGAGGGACTCGCGGCTCGGATCGAGACGGTCCTCGGGTCGATCCGCGGCCGGGGCTTCACGGTCGACCGGTTGTCGCGACCGCTCGTCCGTGTGCACGCCGCGTTGCAGGCGCTCGGTGACGACATCGTCGTCGACGAACTGTCCGCGTCGCTGGCGAACACCTATGCCGCGCTCGCGACCATCGACGTCAGCGACGCGGAACTCGATGCCGGCGACGAGGTGTCGGTCGCGACCGTCTCCGTGCCGATCGCGACGACGCGCTCGGCGGCGAGCGAGGTGACGATGTCGCTGGCGGCGCAACCGTTCGCACGGATGGCGCCCGCCGAGATCCGTGCCGTCGCGCAGGCCCTGACATCGGCGGCGGACCGCGCCGCGGAACTGCTGACCGCGGACGGCGGATGAGGATCATGCACCCGAAGGGCCGGTTGACGGCATTCTGCGCCACCCCTACAGTTGCGTCGAATAGTCGACCAGCTGTTTCGAATAGTCGACACTGATCGGAAGCAGGCAATGACGACAGCCTCCCCGCCCGCCTACGAGCTCTCCCACCTCGCCGAGCTCGAGGCCGAGTCGGTCCACATCTTCCGCGAGGTCGCCGCGACCTTCGACCGTCCGGGGATGCTGTTCTCCGGGGGCAAGGACTCCGTGGTGATGTTCCACATCGCGCGGAAGGCGTTCTGGCCCGCGCCCATGCCGTTCCCGCTGATGCACGTCGACACCGGGCACAACTTCGACGAGGTCATCACCTACCGCGATCGCGTCGTGGAGCAGACGGGCGTGCGGCTGCTCGTCTCCTCGGTGCAGGACGACATCGACGCCGGGCGGGTGGTGGAGCCGACAGGTCGTGGGGCCAGTCGTAACCGACTGCAGACCACGGCGTTGTTGCGCGGGATCGCCGAGAACCGGTTCGACGCCGTGTTCGGCGGTGCCCGCCGCGACGAGGAGAAGGCCCGCGCGAAGGAGCGCGTGTTCAGCTTCCGTGATCGGTTCGGCGCCTGGGATCCCCGCGCGCAGCGTCCCGAGCTGTGGAACCTCTACAACGGTCGGCACGCCCCGGGTGAACACATCCGTGTGTTCCCGCTGAGCAACTGGACCGAGCTCGACATCTGGCAGTACATCGGGGCCGAGCGGATCGAGCTGCCGTCGATCTACTACGCCCACCGGCGCGAGGTGATCCCTCGCGACGGGATGTTGTTGGCGCGCACACGGTTCCTACAGCCCGAGGAGGGTGAGGAGATCCGTGAGGAGACGGTCCGGTTCCGGACCGTCGGCGACGCGACGTGTACCGGGTGCGTCCTGTCGACCGCGGACACGGTCGAGGCGGTCGTCGACGAGGTCGCCGCCACCCGGCTCACCGAGCGCGGTGCGACGCGCGCCGACGACCGGATCTCCGAGTCCGGCATGGAGGATCGCAAGAAGGAGGGGTACTTCTGATGACCGCCCTCGATCACCGTGTGGACGACTCCTCGACCGGCATGGGCCGCAAGGAACTCCTGCGTCTCGCGACCGCCGGAAGCGTCGACGACGGCAAGTCGACGCTCATCGGGCGTCTGCTCTACGACTCGAAGTCGATCTTCACCGATCAGATGGAGTCGATCGAACGCACCAGCGCCGAACGCGGTGACGAGTACGCGAACCTGGCACTCCTCACAGACGGCCTGCGCGCCGAACGTGAGCAGGGCATCACCATCGATGTGGCCTATCGCTACTTCGCCACGCCCCGAAGGAAGTTCATCGTCGCCGACACCCCCGGGCACGTGCAGTACACGCGCAACATGGTGACCGGTGCGTCGACGGCGGATCTGGCGATCGTCCTCATAGACGCCCGCAAGGGTGTGCTGGAGCAGACCCGCCGCCATGCGTTCCTCTCGTCGCTGCTGGGCATCCCGCACCTGACGCTCGCGGTGAACAAGATGGACCTGGTCGACTTCTCGCAGGACCGGTTCGACGAGATCCGTGCGGAATTCGCGTCGTTCGCCTCGAAGCTCACCGTCGCCGACCTGACGTTCGTGCCGGTGTCGGCGCTGCTCGGCGACAACATCGTCGAGCGGTCGACCAACATGCCCTGGTACCACGGCAGTCCGCTGCTGCACCACCTGGAGGAGGTGCACATCGCCTCCGACCGGAACCTCATCGACGCCCGGCTGCCGGTGCAGTACGTCATCCGCCCGCAGCGCGCCGACGGGTCCGACCACCGCAGCTACGCGGGCAGCGTCGCCGGCGGCGTGTTCCGCCCCGGTGACGACGTCGTCGTGCTGCCCGGCGGGTTCAGCACCCGGATCGCCGAGATCTGGGGCCCGGGGGGAGACCCTGTCGCGCAGGCGTTCCCGCCGATGGCCGTCTCGATGTCGCTGACCGACGAGATCGACATCACCCGCGGCGAGATGATCGCGCGCCCCAACAACCGTCCCTGGGTCGGCCGCGACGTCGACGCGATGGTCTGCTGGTTCTCCGACACGACCACCCTCACGCAGGGGAACCGCTACGTCATCGCCTCGACGACGAACCAGACGAAGGCGCAGGTGACGGCGGTCGACTACCGGCTCGACGTCAACACCCTGCACCGCGACGAGGCCGCCGACACGTTGGCGCTCAACGAGATAGGTCGTGTCACGCTGCACGCGCAGCAGGCGTTGATGTTCGACGCCTACCGCCGCAACCGGGAGACCGGCAGCTTCATCCTCGTCGACGAGACGACGAACCAGACCGTCGGCGCGGGGATGATCACCGGCCCGGTCAGCCACGAGGCGAACATCGTCTGGCACGGGTCGAAGGTGGCGCGTGAGCAGCGTCCGTATGCCGGGGCGACCATCTGGCTGACGGGACTGTCGGGATCGGGCAAGAGCTCACTGGCCGTCGAGATCGAGCGGCGGCTGGTCGCCGCCGGACGACCTGCGTACCTGATGGACGGCGACAACCTCCGGCACGGACTGAACTCCGATCTCGGGTTCGGCGACGACGACCGCCGCGAGAACATCCGGCGCACCGGCGAGGTCGCCGCGTTGTTCGCCGATTCCGGCGCGATTGCCATAGTGTCGTTGATCAGTCCCTTCGCCGCGGAGCGGCACCGCGCCAAGGACATCCACGGCGCGCGGGGACTGACCTTCTACCAGGTCTTCGTCGACACACCGCTGGAGGAATGTGAACGCCGGGATCCCAAGGGCCTCTACGCCCGCGCGCGCCGCGGCGAGGTCACGAACTTCACCGGGATCGACTCGCCGTACGAGCGGCCCGTCGATGCGGACCTCGTCGTGACCCCCGAGGACGGGTCACCGGGCGATGTCGCCGAGGCCATCATCCGGGATCTCGGTCTGTGACAGCGGACGCGCGTCTCGCCGGTGAGCTCGCCACCGCCGCCGGTGAACTGCTGATGCGGTTGCGCTCCGACAGCGGTCTCGAGGGCAAGGAGCTCGGCGCTGCCGGCGACGAGCAGGCGAACGAACTGCTCATCTCGCGGGTGCGTGAGGAGCGCCCGGACGACGCGGTGCTGTCGGAGGAGTCGGCGGACGACCGGCGTCGCCTCTCGGCCGATCGCGTGTGGATCATCGACCCGCTCGACGGCACCCGGGAGTTCGGGATCCCCGGGCGCGCGGACTGGGCGGTCCACGTCGCACTGTGGCACCGAGGGTCGGGACTCGTCGCCGGAGCCGTCGCGCTGCCCGACCTCGGTGTCACCTACACCAGCGACGACGGCGAGGTCCCACCCGTCGTCGGGCTGCTTCCCGAACGGACGTCGGCGACACCGCGGGTGGTCGTCAGTGCCTCCCGGCCGCAACCTCTCGCCGACCCCGTGGCCGCCGCGGTCGGGGGTGAGATCGTCGGGCTCGGGTCGGCGGGTGCGAAGACGATGGCCGTGGTGCGGGGCGAGGCCGACGTCTATGTCCACTCCGGTGGACAGTACGAATGGGACTCCGCGGCCCCCGTCGTCGTCGCACAGGCCGCCGGACTCTGGTGCAGTCGCGTCGACGGCTCACCGCTGCAGTACAACGAGGACGACGTCTACCTGCCCGACCTCGTCGTGTGCCGCCGTGATCTCAGGGACACCGTGCTCGGCGCGATCGACTGACGCGCACCTCACCCGATCAGCGGGGGCTCCTCGGACTGCGCCTGCATGAACGCCGAGATGTGGCCGCCTACCTGGCCGAACGCCGACGCCGCCGCCGCGCCGGCGGTCTCGACGATCAGCGCCGCGAGTTCGTCGGGTTTCTTCGACATCGCCGACGGGGAGATCCGGAGATCGGTCATCGAGCCGTTGCCGTCGACGACGACGGTCACCAACTCGTCGTCGTCGGACACCTCGGCACGGGTGCCGGCGATCGACTCCGACGTCGACTGCATCCGCTCCAGTGCGCGCCGGGCGCTCGCCTCGATGTCGTCGAAGGTGATCGGCAGCGTCGGCGGCATCGGCGGAGACGACGGCAGGGGGGTGGGCTCGGGGAACTGCTGTCCGCTCATACCCGTCGCATCCATGTGTCGGGCTCCGACTCCTCGAGATGGGCGTCGAGAGCGAGATCCGCAGCGGTCACGTCGCGCTCGGTGGGCAGGTTCAGGTAGGAGACGGCCTCGAGGCTGTGGCCCTCGGCGAGCAGTTGCCGGCGCGCCTCGGCACCGGCGCGGTTGCTCGCCTGTCGGCACAACAGGAGGATGGTCCGCGCCAGTGACGTGGCCGACTTGTCCATCTCCGAGCGCTCGATGTGGATGGCGGTGGGGAGACCCTGCTGGGTCGTCCTGACCTCGACCGAGCCGCTGGGCGTCGCCGCGCGGCCGACCGTCTGCAGGGAGTGCTCCCCGCCGGGCTGGTCTGCCGACGCCTCCGCGTCGGCCTCTGCCTGGGAGTCCTCGGGCTCGTCGTCGTCCCAGTCCTCGTAGTACTCGTACGTACGCCTGGTGGTCACGCGCCCATGATGACACCGATCCACGACGCGAGGTCGCGGGTGTTGTGGGGTTCTCCACAGCTGCCCGACGGCGTCGCGCGCCTGTACGGGAGGGCCGATATAGTCCCGGCGAAGAAATCGGGTCCGGCGTGGAACCGAATCGCGCGAGCCTGCGTCCAATGAACGAACAGGCCCGACATCGAGAGCGTGAAGGAGGGGCCGCGAGCGTGGAGATCGACTTCGAGACCATCCGCCGGCAGGCGCACGAGCAGGTCGCCGAACGGATGAGCGCCTTCACCGAGACGATCGACGCGATCGCCCGGACCCGAGACGCTGCGGCGAGGCTGACCGCGTCCGCGTCGTCCCGTGACGGGATGGTCGAGGTCTGGGTCAACGCGTCGGGGACGGTGATCCGGCTCGACCTCGATGACGACGCGTTCCGTGAGTACACACCGGAGACGCTGTCCGCCGAGATCGTCGAGGTCACCCAGCAGGCAGCGCGATCGGTACGGCACCTCGTCGAGACGAAGACGGCGGAGATACGTGAGATGGCCTCGTCGGCGTTCGGGTCCGACTCCGGCCCGGTCGACATCCCCGAGCTCGAGGATCTGCGCCGGGCGGTCGTCCCCTCCACCAGCGATCCCGAGGCGGACGACCGATGGCGACGATGAGCACCGCCCCTACCTCGGGGCCGACGGAGGAGGGGTCATGAGCGGCGAAGACCTGTACGCGGACATCGAGGGTCTGAGCGGCGCCTCTCAGCGTTTCGGCGCTGCCGCCGACGCCGTCGACAAGGCTCTTCGGACGGTGCGGTCTCGTGTGGACAGCCGCTCGGCCGCCGACTGGGGTGGCGATCAACCGGGCGGTGTCTTCGGTGACGGCTATCAGCAGGCCCACGCGGACGCCATGGCGACGCTGGAGGACATCGTGTCCCGCCTGCGTGACGCCGCCGAGGCCGTCTCGGACTCCGCGCGGCAACTCCTCGACCGGGAGATGCAGAGCGCCCACGGGATCGGATCGAACGGCACCACATGGGTATGAGTCTCCCGGGCGGACTGCAGTTCGCCCTCGGCTTCATCGGTGGCGGTTTCACCTACCCCGAAGGCGACGAGGACGCCCTCCACGACATGGGCGACGCCTACGCCCAGGCGTCTGTGGCGTTGCGGTCGGCCGGGGCCGACGTCCTCGCCGGCTCCGAGAGCCTCGGGTCGGTGATCACGGGGGACGTGCACCACGCCATGGTGCGGTACTTCGGCGAGATCGCCGGACCGCGCGGAGTCGACGGACTCGCCGACAACTTCGCCAAGTGCGAGCTGCTCTGTGACGCGACGGCCGTGTCGGTCATCGTGGCGAAGTCCGCGTTCGTCCTCACCCTCGAGGTGTTCGCCGTGCAGCTCGCCCTCGACATCGCGCTGGCGGCGGAGACCTTCGGCGCCAGCATGGCCGCGGCTGTCGCCGAGGGTGCGCTGACCGGGGCAGTCCTGCGGACGATCATCGAGCGGCTCGTCAGCGAGATCACGACGCACATCAGCGCCGCGGTGTTGAAGGAGATCGGTCGGGACGTGGTCGCGGAGATCGCCAGGTCGGCCGCCCAGTCCGCGATCAAGGAGGGCGTCCGCCAGGTGATCGCGCACCAGTTCTTCATGGACAGATACGACGCGGGTCAGATCGCCGAGAAGACCGCCGACGGCGCGATCAGCGCCGGTGTGGGCGCCGTTGCCGCCGCACCGAGCACCGTGCTCTACGGCAGCGCCGCGCGAAGCCCCGGACTCACGGGGACCGGACGCACCCACTCCGAGCCGCCGCCACCGCACGCCGGCGGCAACGCGGGGTCGCCGGGGCCGAGCCCGTCGCCGCGTCCCGGCCCGGGAGGCGGTGCCGGGGCGTCGCCGCAGCCCGGTTCCCCGCCGATGCCGCCACCGGGGACGCGAACCCCGTCGCGTGCCCGACGGGGTGGGCAGGCGCCGGAGACACCCGAGTCCGTGGGCGCCCCGGAATCCGTGGTGGCCTCGGAGGCCTACGACGACGCGACCCAGGAGGGGCCGGAGCCGACTCCGGAGGGCTCCTCGGCGCTGAACTCGTCGCCGATCTCGGACGAGACCATGACCGCGCAGATCTCCAGTTCGATCCCGTCGCCGGGCCCGTCGGGTTCTTTCGCCGGGGACCCCGGCATCGTCGCCGAGGTCCACCAGGACGGGGGTGTCCGTACGGCGAGTGCGACCGGACAGGTCGGATCGGGTGGCAGCACCGTCGGCGGCCTGAACCTCGACACGACGGAGGCTGATCGTGGACGGTGAGCGCCTCACCACAGGCTCCGGCGGGGCGACGGTCGTCATGCGCGCGAGGCCCGGAGGGCGGCTCCGCGTCATCGACTGGAGCCACCGTGGCAAATCCGTTAGATTGAACAATGGCCGGACAATCGTCCAGCGACCTGACAAGGGGAACTGATGAGCACCTTCAGCGCAGAACCAGACGCCATCCGCGCCTTCGGCGCGACGGCTGCCGGCATCGGCACCGCCATCGAGAGCGCCAGCGCCATGAATCTCGGCGCGAACGTCGCCGTGATGGTCCCGATCTTCGGGCTCATCGGTCAGGACTTCCTCGGGTCGTTCGCGGTGTCCCAGTTCAGCAATGTCGCGGCGGCCACCTCGCTGGCGGCAGTGCACGCCGGGACCGCAGCTTCCGCCGCCGCGGCCGCGAACGAATACGAGGGTCTGGAGTCCGACACCTCGGCGGCTCTGCACTCGGCGAGTTCGACACTGTGAGCGAGGGTGCCGGCCACGCGGCCGCACCCGGAGCAGGTCCCAGCCCGCTCGACATGCTGGGAGACGCGGCGCCGATGCTGCGCATGCCGGTGGGGGACATCCTCAAGCAGCTCAACCTCCCACCGCTCCCGCAGATCCCGCCCCTGCCTCCGCTGCCGCAGTTGCCGCCGATGCCGACCATCGACTTCTCCGTACTGGTGAAGCCGCTCACCGACCTGCTCGCAGGGTTCGGCAGCGGCGACAAGTCGGCCATGCCGTTCGATCCGACGCAGCTGTTCGACGGACTGATGCAGGCGATGCAGAGCGTCGTGCAGATGGGGACCCAGGCGATCTCCGCACTGACACCGTTGTGGACCGGTCCGGCCGCCACCTCGGCGGCGACCACCGCGACCGCGGCGAACGTCAACGGGACGGCGACGGGCGGGCAGAGCGCCGACATCTCGACCATCGTGAGCACCGCGATCGCGACCGTGGGCAAGGGCGTCGCACTGCTCCAGGGCGTCATCGCCGATTTCGTCGCCGTGGCCACCACCATGATCCCGGTTCTCCCCACCCCGCCAGGGCAGGCGGCGCTGCTCGCCGCCGCGGCCGGTCACGTGTCGGCCGGTATGGCGATCGTGGCCGAGACCCGCGCCGAGCTGACCGCCCACACCGCGAACATGACCGTCGCGGGAACTCCCGTCGCGATCACCGCTGTCCCGCAGGTGGCGGCGCAGGTGCCCGGTATGGCGATGTCGGCGGTGAGCGCTCCGATGCAGGGCATCATGCAGGCGACGAAGGCCGCCGCGGGTGGCCGCGGGGCATTCGGTGCCCGTCCGGACCATCTGCGCTCCTCGGGCGTCCCCTCGGAACGGACGTCCGGCGCCGGCGCCGGCGGCGGTGGTGCCGGTGGCATGGGCGCTGTGCCCCTGGGCGGTGCAGCGGGGGCCGCGGGCACCCCGGCTCAGCCGTCGGCACGCACGGTGTCCGAATCGTTCGGACCCGGCGGTTCCCGCGGGGCCGGCGCCATGGGAAAGGGCGCCGTGGACGAGGAGACGGTGGTCACCCGCGGTGGTGGAGCTGTGCCGTCCGCGATGCCGATGGGTGCGGGAGCGGCGGGAGCCGCCGGCGCCGGATCGTCGGGGACGCACTCCAGCGACCGCGAGTACACCGTCGACGCCCGCCACACCGACGAGGTCGTCGGCGACATCCCCGAAGCCAGCCCCACCGTCCTCGGTGAGGCCGAAGCGCCTGCTGCACAGTCGATCTGGGAGAGTCCCGATGAGCTCTCCGGTGACAACCCATCCTGACCCGTCCTCTCCAAGGAGCTGAAACCATGCCGGACAACCTCTCCGTCGACACCGAGTACCTCGCCGACGCGGCGGGCCGCCTCGAGGCCATCGCCGCCGGGCTCGAACAGCAGGTGGGGACACATCGCGAGACGGTCGACGTCCGACCCGCCGGCGCCGACGAGGTGTCACGCGCCGCATCCACGTCGTTCAGCGAGTCGGCGGAGCGGTTCGACGCCGAGATGGCGAAGGGAGTCGCCGCGATCCGTGACGTCGCCGCCGCGCTGCGTCAACAGTCCGCGGCCGTCGGCACCCACGACGAGGCCGTCGCGGGTGACCTGTTCGTCAACTGACCTGACCGGTCTGTCCCGCCGCACCCCGTGCGGCCCGTGCTGAGAGGAGCGAACGTCGATGGTCGGCTTCACCGGTGTCCGTTGGGATGCGCGGCCAGCTGAGAAGCTGAGCCGCGATCTCTCCATGGGCGCAGGCGCGAAGCCGATGTTCGAGGCCGGGATGTCCTGGGCCGCCATCGGCGTGGCTCTGCGTGAGACGGCGTCGGAGTTCGAGCGTCTCAAGAAGTCGATCCTCGAGGGGTGGAAGGGTCGTGGCGACGCCGGGATGATCGCGGCGGTCGAGAAGCTGGAGAAGTGGGTCGGTGAGACCGCGGACATGGCGCTGCGCAACGCCGCCGCCGCCGAGCGTCAGGCCGTCGCCCACACCGTCGCGGTGGCGGCCATGCCCGACGCCGACGCGATCGCCGCACTCGGACACCTCGAGGACGCGCTGAAGCAGGTGGCCGCGCCGCCGAAATCGCTGATGGCCGGCGGCCTCGCCGAACTCGACCACCAGGCGACCAGCATGAAGGCACAGGCGGCGCGTGTCATGGAGTCCTATGAGCAGGCCACCACACCGGTGTCCCGGCCGTGGGACCCGGTCGCGGCACCCGCCCATCTGGTCGATCGCTCCGCGAGCGACACGGTCCGTTCGGAGGCCGAGGCGCGGATCGCCGCCCAGCAGGCCGTCGGATTGTCGTCCGAACAGGCGATGTTGGCCGCAGTTGCGGCTCTGCGTGGAACCGCTCTGGGTTCGTATGCGTCAGATGAATACGTGAGCCAGACACGTCGGGCCGAACTCCGGGCCGACGGCATGACAGCGGAGGAGGTGGTCGCGGTGGATGGTCGCGCGTCGACTGCCGTTCCCGCGGACGCCGTCTCGCAGCATCCGCATGTCCTCCCCGCGGCCCCGATGGGAGCGTCCGCGTCCGCGGGTCAACCCGAACACGGCGCCGCCGCCGTCGCGACCCACTACGAGGACGGCCGCGAGATCGTCGAATCCGGGTCGCAGACCGCTGCACCCTCCGTCCTCGGCGTCAGCGACGCGGAGGGACCGCGATGATGACGGGCTCCCTCACCGAACATCGGATGACCCTCGCGGAGGTCCTCGTCGTCTGCGATCTGCTCTCCGTCCAGACGCTGCCGTCGGTGCTGCGCGTCGAGGAGGCCAGCGACGACGACCGTGTCGCGCAGCAGGTTCGCGCGGCGGCGTCTGCCTCGCTCGTCGAGAAGGGTGCGATCGACAGCGACGGGATCCCCGATCCCGATCTGCGTCAGCTCTTCTCGGCCCTGGCCGACCCGGACTGGCTCGTCGAGATGCGCCGCGTCGACGTGACCCAGGTGCTGCGTCTCTGCATCGTGGGTGACGGTGAATCGCGGTTCCTCGCCACCCGTAACGGTGACTCGCTCACGTTCGTTCCGGTGTTCGCGACCGACGACGCCGAGCTGATCGTCAACGAGATCCGTCCGCTCATCGGGGCCACGCGCGGCGCGGCCGTGGAAAGCGTCCGCTACCCGAGTGACGTGTTCGACACGGCGCTCGCCACGTGTGACGACGAGATGTCGCATGCGGAAGCGTTTTTCGGCCTCGGGATGGCCGAACCCGCCGCTCGTGGTCTCGCGCGGGTCCTCTGCGGCGCCGTCGGGCAGACCGAGATCGTCGCCGAGTTCGACCGCCCGGCCGACCGGGTCGTCGTCGCGGTGTTCGACACCGCGGACGGACGCGTCGTGTCCGTGTCTGCCCCCGGCTACGCGGGCGATCGATGGACGTCGATCATGCCCGGCCATGACCACGCCGTCGTCGGAGCGCTCCGGCGACTGGCGGAAATTCTTCCCGGAGGCGAAGCATGAGCCGCCGCACCGGGATCGGACGGGTGCAACCGCCCCTGTCCACCACAGGCGTTCGACTCGCGGATGCCAACGACGAAAGGGTGAACTGTGGCAACGCAGGTTGATATCGAGGGGATGCATGCGGCCATCAACAAGGCCAAGGACTTGCACAGTCAGATGGTCTCCCTCCTGGGGCGTGTGAACTCCACCGTCTCGGAGTCGAGCGGCGTCTGGAAGGGGCAGGCGCAGGCCGCCTTCATGAACGTCACCACGGAGTACCACCAGGCGGCGACCAAGATGAATACCTCGATGGACGAGATGATCAGCATGCTCAACCAGAACATGACCCAGTACTCCTCGCAGGAGGAGCAGGCTGCGTCGCAGCTCAAGTCCGCCGGCGGCGGCCTCAACACCGCGGTCTGATCCGAACCACCATTCGAAGGGGAACTCATCATGGGACAGATTCATTACGACTACGCCGGCATCGATTCGCTGCTGCAGCAGGCCAAGAGCGAGCAGGCACAGCTGGTGCAGCTGACCGAGGAGCTCAACGGCGTCCGCAACCAGTGCCAGTCGCTGTGGGAGGACCCGCAGTCGGCCGAGGCCTTCCAGGCGACCTACCAGAAGTGGATCCAGGGGTCGCACGAGGTGCAGCAGGTGCTCGCCTCGATCGTCGCCGCGGCAGGCTCGGGGAACTCCGACATGCAGTCGACGAACAACTCGATCGCCAGCTCCTGGGGCTGATCGAGCTCGCACCACACGCGATTCAGGGCGGCATCCGATCGAGGATGCCGCCCTGAATCATCTGCGGTGGCCGTGTGACGAGGTGCGGCTCCGTCGGGCACCGCGACCATGAGGGGGAGATGCGGTCAGGAGCAGACGGTCACGAAGCGGAATGCCGTCCCGGGGTCCCGCTCGGCGGAAGTCCGTGGCGGCCACTGGGAGTCGGATCGTCGAACGGTGGTTGTCCCGCTGTGTCAGGTCGCGGTGGCGGGGGCGGGCCGTCCGGGCCGGGCCGCCAATCCTGGCTCGCCGCGCGACGGCGAGCGTCGCCGGGCGGTGGTCCTGCGGGACCAGCCGGCCCACCGGGTCCACCCGGTCCGCCGGGACCACCACCTGGGCCGCCGGGTCCACCTGGGCCGTTCGGACCGAACCCGCCGGGGCCCTGCGGCGGTGGCCCCTGGGGCGGACGTGCGGCGGCGCGGATCGGTTCACGGTGCTGCTCCCGCCCACCGGGCGGGGTCATGACGGGAGCGGGCCTCATCTGCCGGCTGCCCTCGATGAGGAGGTTCTCCGCGGGCACCGACACCAACGACACCGCCAGCACACCGCTGCCGGTCACGACGTAGGCGCGCATGAGGTCGTTCCGGTCGTGGTAGATGGCCACGTCGCCGCTGCTGTCGAGGGTGGTGACCTCGCCGGCCTCGCGGTGGATCCGCATCTGGGTGGCGATGGTCGGATCCTCGATCGCCTCACGGCTGTCGAGGATGCAGACGGTGTAGTTGTTCGGCGGATACCGCTGATCCGACGCGCTCTGTGTCACATAGAGACTCAGCGTGTCGCCCACGCTGTCCGACAGCGATCGCCACACCTCGGGCCGATCGGTGCGCACGACCACGCGTGCGCCGGTGGCGACGGCGCGTGCCGCGATCTGCAAAGCGAGGTACGGCTGCCCCCAGATGTCGACGCGGCGCACGTCCTGTCCGAACAACGGAACCGACACCGCGTTGCCGGACGGGTCGGCCCCCAGGAGTTGGCCGGCGCTGCCGTCGACGAGGCGCACCGACGGCAGGTGGTCGGCCGGGAGCACCTCGGTCGGCAACCCGGGAACGGCCCTGCGGCGTGCGGGCATCGCCCATTCGACGGCCGGGCCGTGCCGCCCGTCGAGCGGGACGAGGCCGTCGGGCGGGGAGACGGCGAGGTCGTTGATGGTGTTGAAGCGGGCGATGGTGGAGATCGCATACGTGCCGGGGCTGTCGCCGCGGCGGACGGTGGTGCACGTGGTCGCCGACAGACACGACGGAGCCCAGATGGCGGTCTGGATGTCGGCGTCGAGCGCGGCATCGAGGCCATAGGTGCGGGTGGTGTACTGCCCGAACCTCATGTCGACCCAGTTCTCCGACGCGGCGTCGGCGGATGCGCGGTCGAGCAATGCGTCGCCCATCGCCGTGATCCCGTGCGCCGACAGGATCGTCGCCACGTATCCCTCGCGGGCGAGGTGGTTCGCGACGCGGCGCGCGGCGGTGATCGCTGTCCGGATGACGCCCGTCGGGCCGCCGCCACGCGAGGCGATCGCGTCCGGGCACCGCAGCGGGTCGATGCGCAGCACGGCCCACACGTCTTGGTGTGCGACGCCGGGAAGAGCTTGCGTCAGGGTCTGATACGGCGCGGTGATGTGCCCGGCGCCGCGGGTACGCCATCCGTGGGCGACGACGTCGATGGATTCGAGCTCGATGTCGAACTGGGAGAGCGCGCCGGCGATCATGCCGAGGTCGAGGCGTGATCCGGCGACCACCGCCTGTGTGGGTGTCTGCACGCGCGGCTCCACGGTGCGCGAGATGCGGACCACCGCGATGATGCGGTCGCCGTCCCAGCGCAGGCCGATCGGGCGGCCCTCGGATCCGGGCACGTCGAAGGGGACCGGACTGTCGAGGATGTCGCGCCGACGGCGACGGGCGAAACGGATACGTCGGACGACGAGACCCAGGGCGGAGACACCACTCGCGCCGTTCACGCAGAGAGCCGCTCCGAGGGCCCCGACGACCACGGCCGCGGAGACCGCGACCATCGTCTGGAGGCCGGCCAGCCGAAGGATCGCGTAGACCACGAGGGCCACCACCTGAGCGGCCAGGAGTGCGCCGATCGGCAGGACGCGACCGGGGCCGCCACGGGTCGCGCCGGGACCGGGGATGAACGGTGCCACCACGTCGAGTACCTTATCAGCAGCACTTTTCGCCCGGAGAGATGTACGGATCGGCCTCTCGGGGCGGTAATCGGCCGGTGAAGTCAGCGGGGGTCAACAGCGTCATGGCACAGCGGACGACCAAGTCCCAGGTGAGCGGATACCGCTTCCTGTTGCGACGTCTGGAGCACGCGCTGGTCCGTCGCGACGTCCGCATGATCCACGATCCGATGGGCGCGCACGTCAAGGCGATCATCGTCGGCACCGTGCTGATGCTCCTGGTGCTGGGCGGGGCCGTGGCGTTCTCCATCTTCAAGCCACAGGGCTCGGTCGGCGATTCGAAGATCCTCATCAGCAAGCAGTCCGGGCAGCTCTACGTCCTCATCGACGACCAGTTGCGCCCGGTGCTGAACCTGGCGTCGGCCCGCCTCGCCGTCGGCGACTCGGCGGCGCCGAACTCGGTCAGCGACAGCGTGTTGGCGGGCTACCGTCGGGGCCCGCAGATCGGGATCCCGGGAGCGCCCAGCAATCTGGCCGCCCGCACCGCGCCGGGGCTTTCGGAGTGGTCGTTGTGCGACCGCCTCGACGAGCCGCGCGACACCCGGGCCCGGCCGACGGTCGGCGTGGTGGCGGGTGCACCGGCCGACGACGGCGCGCGTGCTCTCGGGGCAGACGACGCGCTCTTCGTCCGCAACGGCGACGCGTACTTCCTGATCTATCGGAACACACGCGCCGCGATCGATCCGTCGGACAGCATCGTCCGGCAGACCCTGGGCCTGCAGGACGCGACGCCGCGCTCGGCGAGTGCTGCTCTGCTGGATGCGATCCCGCCGTCGCGAGCGATCACCGAACCGACCATCTCCGGGTTCGGGGGAGCATCGCAGTTCGGTCTCAACGGCGCACGCATCGGGTCGATCGTGAGCGTGTCCAGCCTCGACGCGACGCAGGGACAGGACCAGTTGTTCGTCGTCCTCTCCGACGGGGTCCAGCAGATCTCGCCGCTGGTCGGAGACCTGATCCGCGCCAAGGAGAACATCAGCGCGCAGCCGATCGAGGTCTCGCAGGGGCAGATCGCGGGCGTTCCCCGGGTTCAGGACCTGCCGGTGGACGGCTTCCCGGAGACGGCACCGCGCATCGTCGACGGCACGTCGACGACGACGCTGTGCTTCCGATGGGCCCGTGACGGCGACGAGAAGGCGCGCCTGGCGACGACTCTCGACGGTGACTTCCCGGTGTCGGATCCGAAGCGGATGGTTCCGACAGTGGGTGCCTCGACTTCCGGTGTCAGCGCCGATCTGGCGTACATCCCTCCCGGCCGTGGGTATTACGTCCGCAGCACAGGCGTCGAGCCGGACAGCAGTCGGAGCGGAACGGACTTCTTCATCTCCGACACCGGTGTGCGCTACGGGGTTCCGGCCGGGTCGGCTCAGCCCCTGGGTCTCTCCGACCCGTTGCCCGCGCCGTACGCCATCATCGGCCTGCTGCCGCCCGGGCCCGCCTTGGCGAAGTCGTCGGCGCTCATCGAACGCGACGACGTCGCACCCACCGGATCATGAGAGAGGGCATTGTGCGCAGAGTGGTGCCGGTCGGTCTGATGGCCGCGGCGGTGATCGCCGTGGGTGCAGGATGTTCCGACGATGCGGTGACAGCGACGACGGCGAGCACCAGTGCGAGCGCGCCGTCCAGCACGGTCGCGACGGCTACCGCAGGCCCGGCGGAGTCGTCGGCTGCGTCCGAGGTGATGGCCGCGATGCAGTCGGTGCAGGATCAGGCTTTCCTGGGGATCCTGAAGATCGGTGCCTTCCAGTACGGTGACCTGCTCTTCGGACCTGACGCACAGGTGGTCGCGGCCGCGCGCACGGTGTGCGCGGATCTACGGGCGGGAAGTCCGGCAGCCGCGGTGATCTCGGACGCCGCGCAGAACTACGGCGGGGACGCCACCCGCGGACGGTATTTCGCGCAGCAGGCGGCGCAGACCTATTGCTCGGATCGGGCTGCCGCGCTGGGTGGATGAGTCGCCACAACGGGGATTGTCGTCGCGCGAGGTCGGCGGACGGCCCTGGGTGCGCCGTCTCCCCTGAGTACCGTCATGCAGTACACGATCGGCATGGGTCGTGTGTACGACAGGGTGAATCGTGCTGTGCGGCAGCGTGAGCGGTCCGTCGTACCCTCGATCACCCGGTCGACCCGTGCGTATGCCTCGACTCCGCACTCGGCGCGGCGGAGCCTGAGCGACTGGTAGGGGCCGGGACCGAGGATTGTGTAGCAGGCGCCCTCGGCGAGAAGCGGAGCCAGGCAGACGGTCCGCCTGGTCGTGGAGAAGCGGGATGACGACCGGCCCGTCAGGGGCATCAGATCGCCGGTGCACGTCCTGGATTCGCCGACCGAGTGGATGTAGAAGACCGTCGAGTTGTCCCCGGGGGTGCATTCGGCCGCGATGAAGCGATCCTCGAGGGAGGACAGTTCATCGCGCACTGTTCCGCATGTGCCGACCTTGTTGGAGATCGGTGACCCGTTGTGGATCAGCTCGTCCCACTCCAGTGCGACGTAGATGACCGGCACGCTCAGCAGTGCGATCAGGAGTACGGCTATGTTCGCACGATTCCGCGGAGACGACGGCCGGTAGAAGCGGATCAGGGCGCTCCTGATCCGCCCTCGCGAGGGTGGTCCTGCACCCTGCCTATCCGCCGACTTTCGGGCTTTTTTCTCCCGGCGGGTCTCGTACCGCTTCATACCGGGGATGCGAGTCGTCATCTCAGGACGCGGCTTCCTCGTCGGTGGAGCGGGTCGGGCCGATCACTTCCGGGGCGGTCGCGTGTCGGTCGTCTCGTCGCTGGTGTCGAGGTTGAGTCCGCCGAGAACGGGCGGTGCGGTCTCGTCGATCTCGCCGATCGCCTCGTCGGTGTTGGCGGTGGAGCGCAGGTATCGGGCGGCCTTGTGGTTCTTGCCGTCGTCGGATCCGCCACCGGGACGGGCGCCCATGGGTGTGGCGGCGGTGCCTGGTGCGCCCGCGCGAGTGTTGTTCAGCGCGCCCTGTTCTGCGGCGAGCGCGCGTTCGGCAGCAGTCATGCCCGCGGCGCCGCGCGCAGACAGGCTCGCTTCTCCGGCCGCTGCGCCTCCGATGCCGCCGAGCTTGCCCGCGCCGCCTCCGCCTCCTGCTCCTCCGCCCGCACCTCCGGCTTTGGCCAGTGCTGCTTTCTCGGCTGCGGCGGCGCGTTCTGCGGCGCTCAGGGAGGAGAGCCCACTCGACCGTGTTCCGGCCGCGTCTCCGAGTCCCTTCCCGGTGAGGCCTTGCATCGACGGGCCTGCCTTGGATGCGGCCTCCTGTGCCGCGGACACCGGCTTGCCGGCCCCCGCCGCTGCTGGTCCCGCAGTGGGTGGGGTGTTGCCGGCTTGCGCGGCAGCGGTCTTGGCGGCAGCGGCGGGATCGCCGGTTGCCTTTCGTGCCAGGGCTGTCGCGGCGTCGGAGCCCGTTCGGCTGCCGCCGCCTCCACCGCCCCCGCCACCGGCAGCGCCGCCACCTCCGCCTGCGCCGCCTCCGGTGAAGACGCCCTGCGGTGTGACCCCGCTTGTCGGGGGCTGGTATTTCGGCATACCCGGTAGGAGCAGGGGAGCGCCGACGACCGGGCTCGCGGGGTCGACGAGATTGGTCAGACCCGCCGAAATCGCCGTCACTCCAGGGTTGTAACTGCCGTCGATCTCCATGCGCGCCAGCAGGTCGTAGCTGTTCTTCATCGCGACCATGTCTTCGGGGGCGGTCGCGGCAGCGGTTGCGGTTCGAGATGTGACGAGTGAGTCGATGGTCTGCTTGGTGGATCCGACCTGGACCGACCACTGGCGGATCGCGGCAGAGTTCGTCATCGCGCGATCTGCGAGCTGACCGACGTTTTGCGAGAACGTGTCAAGGCTGGACCTCATCGCGGACGCGGCTGTGCCCTGCCACGACGGAGATTCGAGGATGCCCGAGTAGATCCCGTAGAACTGACTGATCCCGTTCTGCAGGTCGGATGCGATTTGCTTCCACTGGTCGGCCAGGCGCGTCAAGATGCCGACGTCCGCGGGCTCGATGTGCCCCGTGATGATGTCAAGGGTCAGGCTGGCCGTGGCTTCAGGCGATGCCTGCAACCCGAACGGGTCGGCGTGCGCTTCGCCCTGCCCGGGTGGCAGCTTCGGCTTCGAACTCATCAAGGTTGCGGCCGCGTCGGCAGGTGAAGGAACGTATGCCTTGGGTGCGGGCCGGTTGGGGTCGAGGAGCGCACCGATATCGCCGCCGGTCAGCGAGGGCTTGCTTCCCCCGTCCCCGCCGCTCATCATCCCGCTGAAATCCATGCCAGGAGAGCCACCACCGCTGTTGCCCGGTGCACCCGAGACCTTGCTTGCGTTGGCGTCTTCTTGATGCTCGAGCAGGTTTCCTGCGGACTTTGCTGATGATTGCGCGTCCCTGGTCTTTTCAGACAACCCTGTGACTGCGTTCATTGCCCCGTCGCCGAGTTTAGTTAGTGCAGCCGTGATCTCTTGGCCCGATGGAAATGTTCCGCTGCCGTCGGTCGAGTTCAACTGTCGAGATGCCTGCAACAGGTCCGCAATTCTCTGGCTCAGCATCATGCATGCTGTTACTACTCGAACGGCCGCTTGTGAGTCCAACGCAAAATTCGGATTGCTCATGGAGCCGCCCTCATTTGGATCGGTTTCGAGGGAACAGAGTACTGCAGTATTCGCGCTGCGCTAACCGCGCGCGCGCACGGATCTGAACTGTAACCACCATCGTTTATCGTAAATACGACTGTAATCGCGCCGAAGAAGGTCCCCCAGCCGACCAGGCAACTTTGCACGGGGTTACCGGGGCTGGGAAAATCTGTCGAGCTACGAAAGACCGTGGCGCTTACTCCCCTCCCTAGCGAGATGTTTCGCGTTAATATTTTGTTGCCCGCCTTGCCTAATATTTCTGATATGTTATTTGTCTGTAAACCTATGCTCACACTAAATGGTGCGACAATATCTCCAATTGCCGCTCCGTTCATTGAGCAGGCTTGCGTAACAAGTTGGCTACCGGTAAAGCTTTTCTTCTTTGAAATAACTCCAAGCTCACTCATCATTTTCGGAGTAATCGTTTGGCAAATGTCTGGAAGATGATCTACGTAAGGGCTCTTGCCGATGGGGACGGTTGTGACGACGCCGGTCATGTCTTTGGTGGAGTTGAGGTCAAGGACGGAGTCTTTGGGGACTCCGGGCGGGACGCTGACGGATGCGGGCCCGCTCGGTGCAGGCGAGCTGCTGCTGGCCGGGTCGGACGTTGCGGTGCCGTTGGAGCTGCAGGCAGCGAGTGTTGTCGCGGCGACGAGAGCCAGACTGGCGATTAGGAGACGTCGTGGGCGTCGGGTCGTCACTGGTGGCGGTCCTGTCGTCGTGTGCGGGCGCGGGCGCCGCTGCTGGTGGGCGTGACAAGCGTACGACATGCTAATGACCGTCGTCCGGGGGTGTCGTGCCGGTGTGGATAGCTCACTGGTTCGCCCATCGGGGCGGTATGCGCTGCGACAATCAGCGCCGCAACGGACGGCCGCGTGTCCCGCGTTGTGGCACGGTGGTGGCTGCCGTCGATCGATGTGCGCAGGCATCATGTGGATGTTCTCGAATCGCCCAACGCTGCGGGTCGGCTGAGATCTGCTTCCACCGGTCGGCCAGGCGCGTCAACATTCCGACGCCCGCGGGCTCGGTGTGCCCCGTGATGTCGAGGCGCAGGCTGCCCGTGGCTTCAGGCGATCTCTGCAACGCGAACGTGTCGGAGTGCGCTTCGCCCCGACCGGGTGGCAGCTTCGGCTTCAAACTCATCAACGTTGAGGCGATGTCTGCCGGTGACGGAACGTATGCCTTGGGTACGGGCCGGTTGGGATCTATGAGCGCACCGATAACGCTGCCGGCTGCGAGGGCTTGCTGCCCCCGTCCCCGCCGCTCATCATCCCGCCGAAGTCCGTACCAGGAGAACCGCTACGGCTGCTGCCAGGCGCACTCCAGGCCTTGCTCGCATTTGCGTCAAAACCTGACGTTGAATCAAATCGCCAGCCGGACTCGCCGCAGCCTATGTTCCCGTGTATAACGAGAAAGCGATTGATCGGCCGTTGCTGCTGCGTCGCCAAGACTTAGTCAGGCCGACCGTGATCAATTGACCCGACGCAATGTGCCGCTTCCGTCGGTTGGGTTGAGGCCCTGCGCGGCGAAAAGCAGCTGCCCGACTGCTGTGGATAGCAGGCCGGCTGCCGAATAGAGGGCGGACGCAGCAAATGGATCGAGACTGAAGTTCGGCTGATCACTCACGGTGTCGCCCTCATCTCGGATGGGCTCTTAGGAAAGGCCCCTAAAAGTATCTTGGCCGCAGCTACAGCTCGTTCGCATGGGTCTGCGGCGTAGTTCACGTCGTTAATCGTGAAGATAACGCTTGCAGCGCCGAAGAATGTTCCCCATGCAATGCGACAGCTCTGGATTGGGTTACCCGGCGTCGGTAGGTCCACTGCGGTTTGCTTAAATACGGTGCCCGCGACACCTTGTCCGAGCTGCACTCGACTTCTGATTATTTCGTTGCCGGGCTTGGCGAGTACCTCCTGAATATTGTTGATTACTATTACTGTACCGGTGGTAAATGGTGGGATATCGAAGCCGGGCGTAGTTCCGGATAGCGCGCACGTCTGCGCTACTAGCTCAGATCCCGTAAATCCTTTTTTCTTGGACGCAACCGAAAGTTCTCGCATTATTGCGGGAGTAACTTTTTCGCATAGGTCGGGGAGGTGGGCGGCGTAGGGGCTGTCGGCGAAGCTGACGGTGGTGACGACGCCGGTCATGTCTTTGGTGGAGTTGAGGTCGAGGACGGAGTCTTTGGGGACTCCGGGCGGGACGCTGACCGAGGCGGGCCCGCTGGGGATCGGCGAGCTGCTGCTCGGCGCGGCGGATTCGACACCCGAGGAACCGCAGGCAGCCAGCAGAACGCACGCGGTGACCGCGACGGCGCCAGCGAGACCGCGGCTCGGACGGCGGGTCATCGCGGATCACCGTCACTGTCGTCTCGCGGGTCCCAATGCGGGTCGTAGGGCTGTCCCGGAGGTGGTGTAGGTGTGTCCGGATCAAGAAGCAGGTTCTTCCCAATGTCCCGCTGTTCGGGCGGAAGACGGTCGTAGGTCTTCTTCATCCTCCTGGCCTTGATCAGGAGGACGACGATCGTGATGGCCACCGCAGCAGCGACTATCACCAGCCTGTAGGGGACCTGGCCGTTGCTCTTGTCGAAGAAGCCGCTTGCGGCGGAGACGACGACCCACTGTGGTGTCACGCCGGCGTTTCCTCTGCGTAGTGCCGATTGCGCAGCGCGTTGATCACTCGGTTGAGCAGCTTGGCGAGTGCAATGGAATCGACGGGCATCGCGACCACCGGGTCGTCGAGCACCAACACGTATCGGCCGTCGTCGGGGATGTCACGGACCTTCATCAGCATCGGAGTACGACGCCGCCCCTCGTCCACCGATCCGACGTGGATCCGAATGGTTGAACAATGCCCCACCGTCTGCACCGTGAACGCGTGCGCCGCGGTGTCGGTTGCGGTCGAGGTGACGCGTGCCGTCGTGAGCCCCTCGACGATGGACTGCCACTCGACGGCGACGTCCCTGTCCTGCGCCAGTTCTCCGCCCCGCACCTCGCTGGGGAAGTCCGCGACGACCTCACGCGACCACGACGCGGCGTCGTGCCGGGTGATGGACACCGTGCCACCCAGGGAGGGTTCCGCCCCGATCTTCTGCCGGGCCACGTACGCGAACTCGCCGCCGTCCCACCCTGCGGCGACCCGACGATGGTGCGACGTGTCGTCGAAATCCCGACGCGCGTCGATCACAGCCAGCGAGATCGACACGATGCCGTGGGTCATCGCCCGCATCGCGGCGTTCCGCGGAACGCTCAACCGGGGCAGAGGAGGTTCGGGAGTGTCGGCATCGCGGGACCGCTCCGCGGCGTCGGTGTACGCGAAGTCGATGGGATAGTCGGAACCCTTCTGGTCCAGCCACAACCGACGGAACTCGGGTGTGCTGAGAGTCCACGCCTCACCGGCGTCGGTCATCGCCGTCCCCCACCTCGTCGCAGCTCGGACACAAGGACGAACTGTACGACATTGCGGGGCCGCGGTCGCGGGCAGCACCGTGGCGAACCGGTCAGTAGTCGACGCCTTCGCGGAGCTTCCTGCGGTCGTGCGTGCGGCGCCGGATGAGGACCCACCCGATCACCGCGAAGCCCAGCATGCCGAGCGACACACCGATCGCCACCGCCCGGACGGTCGCGTTCGAGTCGTCGGGGTTGCTCGGCGGGGCGATCGGCGCACTGGCGTAGATGTTCCGGGTGTCACCGGTACGCGGGTCGACGCCGTCGGTGGCGTCGGCGCTGGTGGTGTCCGGGGTGGTCGTCGTGAGCGCGGCGACGGGGTCGATGACGCCGTAACCGACCGACTCGTCCCATCCGTCCGACGGGTGGTGTGCGGTCCGCGTGATCCGGTTGATGACCTGCGCGGCACTGAGATCGGGGAATCGCGCCTTGATGAGCGCAGCGAGACCGGAGACGTACGGCGCAGCGAAACTCGTCCCGCCGATGCTCCCGACCTGGCCTTGGACCTCGGTGCCGTCGATCACCATCGGGTTGACGCTGGTGTTCAGCGAGATCTGCTGCGTCCCGGGGGCGGCCACGGTCACCCACGGCCCTGCGAGCGAGAACGACGACGGCTGCCCGTCGGGGTCGACCGATCCGACGGCCACGACGTAGGGCTGGAAGTAGGCAGGCGATGACTGGGTCACGACCGACCCCCAGGGGTCCGGTACACGCCCACCCGACGATCCCGGGTTCTGCGTCTTGCACGTCGGGTTGCCCTCATCGACGTTGCCCGTCGCCGCGACGACCACCACCCCGCGCTGGAACGCGTACCGGATCGCCGCACCGAGACTCTGATCCCGCAACGGCACACCGGCTGGCGTGCAAGCGACCTCGGAGATGTTGATGACCGTCGCACCGAGCTGCACCGCACGCATCACCGCCCGGCCGAGTGTGACGACGTTGCCGTAGCCGGACTCTGTCTGCTGACCCTCGGAACCCTGGTCGCGATTGTCCTGCGGCGTGAACGAATCCGAGGTCTGCCGGATAGCGATGACCTGCGCATCCGGCGCGACGCCGGCGAAACCGTCACTCGCGGAGGGCTTGGCGGCCGCGATCCCCGCGACCTGGGTGCCGTGTCCGTCGCAGTCCCGGGTGCCGTCGCCCGACGAGACGTAATCCCCGCCGGGGATCACCGACAGCCGGGGGAACGGAAGACGCCGGTGTCGATGACGGCGATCTTCTGGCCCGCCCCGCGGGAGAACTGCCAGGCCTTCTCGATGTCGAGGGAGGCGAATCCTGCAGGCGGGGAGATGAAATCGGGTTTGGACGCGACCATCTTCGCGCAGACCTGGGCTTGACGAGTCGGGACGAGCGGGGCGATCGGATCGGCCGAGGGAGGAGCCCCACCGGCGGTCGGTGGTGTCATCGCGGGCATGGGTGACACCGGGAGCGCCTGGGCCACCGCCGGCGACAACCCCGCCGCCGCGATCAGCGCCGCGACCGTCAGCAGGCGGGCGGCGAGCCGCCCGGGTCCACCCCCGTGGTGCACGTCAGAATCCGCCCCGCGCCAGCGAGTACAGCCCCACCACCCACGCGGCGAGCGGGACGGTGGCGGCGATGACGAGGTATTCGAGGATCTCCCCGATCCGCCGGACGACCGGCGAGAACTCCATCGAGGGCGTGATCGCACCGAAGGCGAAGGCCAGTGCGGAGAACAGCACCACGAGGCCGACCGAGACCGTCGTCCAGACGCCGCCGGCGACCATCTGGGTGCCCAGCACCGTCACCAAGCCCGCGGCGCCGATCCCGATCATCCCGGCTGCCTGGACGAGGTCCGTGTGTGACCGTCCCCGCAGCACACAGGCGAACGCGACGAGCAGTCCGAGCACGAATCCCTGCCAGTAGAAGCCGGGCCGGGGGACGGCCACCATCACGGCACCGGTGACGGCGACAGCCGCCGCGCCCAGCATCAGCCCCGACATGTACGCGTTCGCGGCCTTGGCCCGGAGCTCCAGCGCGGTCGTCTCGGGGAGCGCCACGGCACCGATGGCGGCGACGCCCGCGTTCACGTTCGTCTGGTCCGGTGGGTCGACGTCGTCGAGCGGGGTGCCGGCCGCGGGTACCGAGGGCAGTGGCAGCCGCACCAGCAGGATGGTCAGTCGCGGGGCGACGAGCGCCAACACCAGGCCGACGACGGCGATGATCGCCGCGGTGTCCCGCACGGCCCAGCCGGCCAGCACCTGGATCAGGGCGTCGATCGTGACGAGCGCGGTGATGGTGACCAGGGCGAGGTGGCTGAACGGGTCGCCGGTGGTGACCCGCATGGCGACCACGCCGACCAGCGTCGCGACACCGGCGCCGAGCAGGACGTTCGCGGCGTTCTCCGACCCGGGGAGAACGGCGAAGCACCCGGTGAACACCGCCGCGGCGCTCGCGACCGAGAGGGCCGCACAGACAACACGGTCGCCGCCGTTGTTGCGCACCAGGATGTCGGCGACGAAGAAGACGACGAATGCGACGAACGCGATCGCGCCGAGCTCGATCCGGGTGTCGGACCAGGAGGCGACCAGGGTCATGGCGACGCCTGCGGCGACCGACGCCATGAACGCGGCCACGCCGACCCATCGGGCCGCGGCCGCGGTCCAGGAATGGAACTCGCGTCGCGTGATGCCGGCGACCGCGTCGATCACGTCGTCGTAGACGGTCGGCAGCTCGGTGGTCATGTCCGACCGGAGGACCAGGAGGTCGCCGTCGACGATCCCCGACTCGAGCAGTGAGTGCGAGTCGTCGAGCGGATCGTGGCCGACCCGGCCGAGCGTCCACCGGGCTGTCAGGTCGTCAGGGACGCGTTCGGGCTCGCCGAACTGGTTGCGCAGCAGCAGAGACGCCAGCTCCGGGAGGAGGGAGGCGATCGGCACGTCGGCAGGAAGGGCGAGGTCGACCTGGGTGCGTCCGGCGAGTACCGAGACCCGGCAGAGCTCGGGTTCGACGGAGCGGGACCGGTCGAGCGGGGATGGTGGCGAGGCCTGGGCGCCTGCTCCCGACGGCGACACCATGCTCCCGGCGCTGGAAGGACCTGCCGGGTACGTCGTCATCGCCTACCACCACCTCCCCGTGAACTTGCGAACCGTACGATAACGCACGCACTGACGTCGGGTGACTGGGAGGGCGCCGATGACCACCGAGGGTTTCGTCCGTCGCCCGCGGCCCGCGCGGCCCCGCCTGCCCGGCGGTGAGATGGCTGTTCAGCCGCCCCCGGAGATCCCGCGCGCGATCCCCGCGAGCATCGTCTCGCGCCTGCTCCCCGTCGTGATGATCGTCGCGATGGTCGGCATGATGGCCCTCTTCTTCACCGCCGGGTCGGCCGCGCTGAAGAACCCGATCACGCTCCTGTTCCCGATGATGATGCTGATGTCGATGGTCGGCATGTTCGCCACCGGCGGCAGCCGCGGCGGCGGACAACGATCGGCCGAGCTGAACGAGGAACGCAAGGACTACCTGCGATACCTCGGGCGTCTGCGTGACGAGGTCGACGAGACCTCCCGGGAACAGCTCGCGGCGCTGGCCTGGTCGCACCCCAGCGTCGACTCACTGCTGCCCGCGGTCGGATCGCGCCGGATGTGGGAGCGGCGCGCCGACGACAACGACTTCGGACACGTCCGCCTCGGCATCGGCGCGCAACGGCTCGCGACCCGGCTGGCCCGCCCCGAGACCGGGCCGCTCGAGGACCTCGAACCCGTGTCGATGATGGCGCTGCGACGGTTCGTCCGCATGCACTCGGTGGTCCGCGGCCTGCCGACGGCGATCTCGCTGCGCGCGTTCCCCGCCGTGACCGTCGACGGGCCCGTCGCCGACGTCAACGCGCTCGCGCGGGCGATGATCTGCCAGTTCGCCCTCTTCCACGGCCCGGACCTCGCCCGGATCGCCGTCATCTGCTCCGATCCCGACACCGGCGAGTGGTCGTGGGCGAAATGGCTCCCGCACGTCCAGCACCCGGAACGGCGCGACGGCGCGGGTCGCGCCCGGATGCTCTACCACTCACTGCGGGAGTTCGAGTCCGACCACGAGTCCGACGTCCTCGAACGCCCCCGCTTCTCCCGCAACGCCACCCCCGTCGACGGCCGCCCCCAGTGGCTCGTCGTCGTCGCCGACGGGTTCGTCGCCGGCGACGAACGCTGCATCAACGACGGTGGGCTCGATTCGGTCACCGTCCTGAGTCTCAGCGGCGCGAAGCTGATGTTGGCCGCCCGCAGGGGAACGCAGCTCGTCATCGAGGGATCGACGCTCGGTGCGGTGTCGGCGTTCGGCATCGAGAAGTTCGCCGCCTACGACACGATGTCCGTCGCGATGGCCGAGGCCGTCGCGCGGCGCCTGGCGCGGTATTCGCTGGCGACCGCCGCCCAGCTGGTCAACCTCGAGTCGGATGCGGGCCCCCGCGACCCGGGACTGATGCGACTGCTCGGCGTCCCCGACGCCGGTGCGGTCGATCCCGACCGCGTGTGGCGGCCACGCAGCCCCCGCGATCGTCTCCGCGTGCCCGTCGGGGTGACCGAGAACGGGCAACCCCTCGAGATCGACATCAAGGAGGCCGCCGAGAACGGCATGGGTCCGCACGGACTGTGCATCGGCGCAACGGGTTCGGGCAAATCGGAGTTCCTGCGCACCCTGGTGCTGTCGATGGTCACGACGCACTCACCGGATGCACTGAACCTCATCCTCGTCGACTTCAAGGGCGGCGCGACCTTCCTCGGGCTCGACGGGCTGCCGCACGTCGCCGCCGTCATCACCAACCTCGAGGACGAGTTGGCGATGGTCGACCGCATGCGCGACGCACTGGCGGGTGAGATGAACCGCCGCCAGGAACTCCTGCGGTCCGCCGGCAACTTCGCCAACGTCGGTGACTACGAGAAGGCCCGACTGAACGGCGCCGCGCTGGACCCGCTGCCGGCGTTGTTCATCGTCGTCGACGAGTTCTCCGAACTCCTCTCGCAGAAGCCGGATTTCGCCGAGCTCTTCGTCATGATCGGACGACTCGGCCGATCGCTGCAGATGCACCTGCTGCTGGCGTCGCAGCGTCTCGAGGAGGGCAAGTTGCGCGGGCTGGACTCGCATCTGTCCTACCGGATCGGTCTGAAGACGTTCTCGGCCAGTGAATCCCGTGCGGTGCTCGGTGTCCCGGACGCCTACCACCTGCCCGCGGTCCCGGGATCGGCCTACCTGAAGTGCGACTCCGCCGAGCCGCAGCGGTTCAACGCCTCCTACGTGTCCGGGCCGTACCTGCGGCCGGTGGGCGGGTCCTCGTCGCGCGGTCCGCGAGCGGCCGCGGGACACACGGCGCCCGTGCGTGTGTTCACGGCGACCGAGGTCGCGGCGGCGCCCATGCCGATCGAGCAGCCCGCCGTCGTGGAGGAGCCGGTCGTGGGCGACGGCGCGACGATGCGCGACGGCCGGGCCGTCACCCTCCTGGACACCGTCGTCTCCCGGCTGGAGGGACACGGGCGTCCCGCGCACGAGGTGTGGTTGCCGCCGCTCGAGGACTCCTCGCCCGTCGACGGTCTGCTCGGTGTCCGCGACTGGCGGTCGACAGCGGCGAAAGAGGTGTCACGCCTGACGTTCCCGCTGGGGATCGTCGACCGGCCCTACGACCAACGCCGCGACGTGCTCGCGGTCGACCTGTCCGGCGCCCAGGGGCACGCCGCCGTCATCGGTGGCCCGCAGTCGGGCAAGTCGACGACGCTGCGCACCCTGATCCTCTCGGCCGCGGTCACCCACACGCCGGAGCAGGTCCAGTTCTACTGCCTGGACTTCGGTGGCGGCACGCTCGCCGGCCTGTCGGGCCTGCCGCACGTCGGGTCGGTCGCGACGCGACTCGAGGAGGACCGCGTCCGCCGGACCGTCGCGGAGATCATGACGCTGCTGCGTGAACGTGAGGCCCGGTTCCGTGAGCTCGGCATCGACTCGATGCAGGAGTTCCGGCGCCGCCGCGCCGCCGACGGCGAGGGCCTCGCGGCCGACGCGTTCGGCGACGTGTTCCTCGTCGTCGACGGGTGGGCCACCATCCGCAACGAGTTCGAGTCCATCGAGGAGAACTTCAACGCGATCGCCGCGCAAGGACTCTCGTTCGGCATCCACCTGGTGATCGCGGCGTCGCGCTGGATGGAGATCCGCCCGGTCGTCAAGGATCTGCTGGGCACCCGCATCGAGCTGCGTCTGGGCGATCCGGGCGACTCCGAGGTCGACCGCAAGGTCGCCGCGACGGTCCCCATCGGCCGACCCGGGCGCGGGCTCAGCCCGGACCGCCTGCACATGCTGATCGGCATCCCGCGGCTCGACGGTTCGTCGGGGGTCGACGACCTGTCGGTGGGTGTGGCCGACGCGGTCGGCCGGGTCTCGGCCTTCTATCCCGACCGCGCCGCCCCGGCGGTCCGCATGCTGCCCGAACGGGTCGACCGTGCCGAACTGCTGGCGCGGGTCGGCGGGACGCCGCAGCCGTCACAGGTGGTCATCGGCGTCGACGAGGCGGCGTTGGCCCCGGTCATCCTCGACTTCTCCGCGCAGCCGCACTTCCTGCACTTCTCGGACACCGAGAGCGGCAAGACGAACCTGCTGCGCACCATCGTGCGGGGACTCACCGAGAACGGACGGCCCGCGGACAGCAAGATCCTGCTGGTCGACTATCGGCGCACCCTGCTCGGCGAGGTCGAGGGGAACCACCTCGCCGCGTACGCGACCTCCGCCCAGCAGTTGGCGCCGCTGATCCAGGAACTCGCCGACATGATGCAGTCGCGGGCACCCGGTCCCGAGGTGACGCCGGCGCAGCTGCGGGAGCGGTCGTGGTGGTCGGGCCCGGACTTCTACGTCGTCGTCGACGACTACGACATGGTCGCCGTCGCGTCGGGCAATCCGCTTCTGCCGCTGCTGGATCTGCTGTCCCAGGCCCGGGACATCGGTCTGCACCTCATCGTCACCCGCCGGTCCGGTGGTGCGTCGCGGGCTCTCTTCGACCCGATCATCGGGCGACTGCGCGACCTGTCGGTCGACGGGTTGGTCGGCAGTGCGGCGAAGGACGAAGGGGTTCTCCTCGGCACGACGAAGTGTGCCCCGCGGCCCCAGGGCCGGGGCGTGCTGGTGACCCGAGGGCGTGAGCGCCTGATCCAGGTGGCCTGGACTCCGCCCCTGGCCTGACGCGGACGGTGTCAGTCGATCTCGTGCGAGGGGGTCGGTGTCCAGACGTCGGCGAGCGTCGCGGCGTCGGTCATGACGACGTGGACGGCGGTGATCCGCCAGGCGTCGTCGATACGGGCGATGTCGTAGTGGACGGCGAGACGTATCAGCTCGGAGCCGTCGGTTCGGCGCGGTGACCAGAGGATGTCGAGCGCTCCACTCGCGGGGCCGTAGGCGACGACGCGGGAGTCCGGGACGAGGATGTGGCTCACGTCCTCGATTCGCATCACGAGCATCTGCGACTCCACGAGTCGCCGCACCCGGTGAGGGGCGAGGGCGCGGACATTGCCGTCGCAGGTCGCCAACAGCAGAGACGGCGCCGAGAACCCGGTGAGGATCCCGACGTCGCCGTGTTCGGACGTCCCCGACGCGATCGCATCCCACCGTGGCAGCACCTCGTCGAAGAACCAGTGCAGCAGTTCCGCCTCTGTCGCGGCCCGATTCCGCGTCCGGGACGCCGTCGACACCCTGCTCGCCATCTCGATCCCCCTGTCCGCCGACATCGCTCAGGCATGGACGACGCGACGATAAACTGACACGCGTTGCAATTCGGTTGGGCCGCGTCGGGTCGACGTTGGGCAACGTTGGAGAACGGCCGTCAGCGCAGACCGAACCGACGATCGATGATCTCCGCCCGACCCCGGGCGCGCAGGGCCGCGCCGTCGTCGCCGGTGAGCGCGGCGAGCCGACGCCACGCCGCGTCGTCGTGGCGTCCCCAGCCCGTGGCGGTCCAGGCGTCGAACACGCGGGCGTCGGAGGACGCCATCACGCCGCTACGGAGGTCCGAGACGATCTCGTCGACGACCTCCGTCACGCCGGGACCGGTGCTGTCGGACACGGCGCATCCGCCGTCGAGCGCCCGCACCGCCACCCACGGGTCACCGGCGGCAGCCGCGGCCGCGGCGTCGACCAGATCGCACCGCAGCGACGGGTCGAGGCGGTAGGGACGTGATTCGACCACCCCGCCACCGATCACCGCCCGCAATCGCGACACCTCGGCTCGGACGGTCACCGGATCCAGGCCGTCCTCGGAGAGGGCGAGCGCCAGTTGATCCGCACGCAGTCCGGCGGTGTGTCGGTGGAGGAGGAGCAGGATCTCGCACTGGCGCCGGGTGAGCGGGTGGTCGGTCCCGTCGTCGAGGACGACGCGGGGGGCGCGCGGGCCGCACAGCACCAGAGTTGCCGGCCCTCGTCGACGGGTCGCGGCGGGATCGCGCACGGCATCGCGGTTGTCGACCAGTTGCACGATCGACCGGAGCGCGAGCATCGAGATGGGCTGTCGCGAGACGTCGTCGCCGACGGTCGACACACCCACCGTGCCGATGACGCGACCTGTGACGCGGTCGCGGACCGGTGCTGCGGCGGTCCACCACTTCCCCAGCGCCCGGAGGTAGTGCTCCGGACCGTGCACCTGGACCTCGGTGTCGTGCAGGAGGGCCAATGCGGACGCGGTGGTCCCGGCCGACTCCTCCGACAGCAGGATGAGGAGCGTCGGTGCGGCGGTGTGGGTCTCGTACCCCTCCCGGTCGGACACCCACAGGCCGCCGGCCCGCTCGTCGGTGAGGAAGACGAAGCTGTCGCTGCCGATGGTGTCGTCACCGATGGTGCGTTCGAGGAGAAGCCGGATCTCGTTCATCGGGTGTGCGTCGCGGTAGTCGTAGAACGCTTGCTCCACCGGGCACGACCGGGGCAGGGCGTCCCGGTCGAGGCCGATCGCCCGGCACCGACGCCACGACTCGGCGATGATCTCGCGGCGCGGCGTCTCGCCGTCGTCCCCCATGTCGACCCCCCACGTACCGCCGGGGCAGCCCCGTCACACGCCCCGTCGACCCATTATGTGGGCCTCGAGTGGTCCCCGACACGCGTAATCCGAACGTCCGACATCACCGCGCGCCGTCGCGGCACCGGCACCGGCACCCACGGTGTCCGGCGATCTGCGCATGCAGAACACAGTCGTCGGTGCTCGGCGGCGCCTGCTGCCGGTGCTCCTCGGCGGGTTGCTGTTCGGCAGTTGAGGGTCACCGCTCCTGTTCGGTGGGGCGGATGAGGATCTCGTTGACCGCGGCGTGGTCGGGGCGGGTCACCATGTAGACGATCGCGTCGGCGATGTCCTCGGCCATCAGCGGCGACCCCTGCGTGGCGTCGGGTGCTCCCTTCCCGCCGCCGGTGGTCATCTCGCTGCGCACGACGCCCGGTTCGACGACCCCCACCCGGACCTGCTTCTGTGTCAGTTCGCGACGGATCGCCTCGGAGAACGCGGTCACCGCATGCTTCGTCGCCGAGTAGACGTTGCTCTCCGGGGTCGGCACACGCCGGCCGGCGACGGAACTGATCGTGACGATGTCGGCCACACCACGTGCGCCTCCGACGGCCGCGGTGACCAGGGGCAGCGCTGCGTGCGTGGTGTTGAGGACGCCGTTGACGTTCACGTCCACCATGCGATGCCACTCGTCGAGATCGGCCTCCAGGGCCGGCCCGTTCGCCAGGAAACCGGCGTTGTTGACCAGGACGTCGATCCGGCCGAACTCCTCGCCCACCTCCCCGATCACGCGTGCGACGGCCGTCGCGTCGGTGACGTCGACCTCGAGCGCTCGGGCGGTCCCGCCGTCGGACTCGATCGAGTCGACCACCTCGGTGAGTCGATCGCCGCGGCGCGCCAGGAGGACCACCGTCGCGCCCTCGCCGGCCAGCGCCCGCGCCGTCGCAGCGCCGATCCCACTCGATGCCCCGGTGATCACCGCGACCGTGCCCGTCAGTCGTCCCTGCGCCATCGCCGCCCCTTCGTCGTCCACTGCTCTCGATGAGTACCGACAGTCGGCGGGCACGCGTCATTCCCCGCGGGCGGTCACATTCGCGTCGCGGCATCCGTCAGAGAGGTGACCGCATCCGATCCCGGGTGCGCCGGACGAAGTGAGGACGTGCGATGAAGACGATGACCTGCCGCGATCTCGGAGGCCCCTGTGACCACAGCCACAGCGGTGACTCGGCGGACGAGATCATCAAGGCCCAGGACCGCCACCTGAAGGAACGGGTCGACGCCGGCGACGACGCGCACGGCCCGGCCCGCGCCGACATGACGAGTCGCTGGCGGCACCCGCGGCGGTCGATGGGGTGGTACTCCGACACGAAGAAGCGGTTCGCCTCGCTGCCGGAGAGCTGATGACACGACGACGCCCGAGACCGTGGGGGAGTCCCGGGCGTCGTCGTCGCGGCTCACCGAGGGTGCCGCACCACCTGTCCGACCCGCAGCACCCCGGCGGGGTCGTGCTGGTCGGCGAGGGCCGCGAGCCAGTGACGGGTGTCCTCGTCGTAGCACTGCGCGATCCGATCCGGATCACTCGAGACACCGAAGTTGGGCAGCCGGCCGCCGGTCGACCACGGGTGCAGCGCGGACATCAGGTCGGCGGCGTGGCCCGGGACGACCGCGGCGATCTCCGGTGCGAGGACCCCGATCGCCAACAGGGTGTACTCGGCGTCGCGGTGGCAGAACGCGCTGTCGGTCGTCGCCGGTCGGGCGAATACTCCTCCGAGACGGCGGATCTCGACGATCACCTGCGGCGACCCGGCCTGCGGGCCCGCATGCGCGAGCATCGCGTCGACCGCGGCATCGGGCAGCTCGGAGAGCAGCGTGTGCTGCTCGCTGGTGGGCATCGGGTCGACGGGATCCGCGTGGACGGCGCCGATCGCCGCGTACGGCATCACCTCGACCATGTCGATGATCGGTTGCGCCACCGCCCGCATCGGCGCCAGCAGCTCGGCCGCCCGCGCGGGTTCTGCCACCGAGGTGTACCGCACCGCGACGGTGAACCTGCCGGCCAGCGGAGGTGGGACGGCTGGCAGCGGGGGCAGCTGCAGGAAGGCGATCGAGGTGTTGGTGTCCTCGGGCAGGTCGAGGCTCCAGTCGCGCCAGGCTCGCAGCACCGCCTCGGCGTCTGCTCCGTCGAAGTACAGTGCGCCACCGTAGAAGTCGACGATCGGGAGTAGATCGATCTCGACGGCGGTCACGATGCCCAGGGTGCCCTTGCCGCCGCGGAGACCCCAGAAGAGCTCCGCGTGCTCGTCGGGGGTGACGTGCACGGTCTCGCCGGCGCCGGTCACCACGTCGAACGCGCGGACGTGATCCGACGACAAGCCGTGCGTACGGACGAACGGCCCGATGCCACATCCGGTCAGGAACCCGACGACACCGACCGACGGGGACGAGCCGACCAGCGGGGCGAGCCCGTGCGGTGCCGCCGCGTCGATCACGGTCTGCCACCGCACGCCGGCGCCGACGCGGGCCGTTCGGGTCACGGGGTCGACGACGCAGTCGGTCAGGTCCCCCGTGTGGACGAGCACCGAGGTGTCGTCGACGGGCACCGCACCGTGGCCGGTGGCAGCGACCGCGACCGTGAGGTCGTGGGCGGCCGCCACGGTCATGGTGGCGGCGACGTCGCGAGCATCGGCGGCCAGGACGACCGCCGCCGGGGCCACCGGGACGGCGACATTCCACGGCATCGCGCGGTCGTAGCCGTCCTCGCCGGGACCGGCGACCCGGCCGGACACGACAGCGCGCAGTGCGTCGGTCACGTCGGTCAGTCCCGTGGACGACGGGGTGGGGGGAAGCAGGGTGGTCATGGTGTGGCTCTCTCCGTGGGTGCGGCCCGGGTCCGCATGTCGTGGTGGACGAGCAGAACAATGCGGGCCACCGCTTGGAGAGAACTTGGAAGCGGTGGTGCGCCTACGCCTCGCCGACCGCCGCCGCGACGCCGAGCATGTCGAGTTCCCGGGCGCGGCTGCTGATCCGCGCCAGTTCGGCGTCCCGGTCAGGCGACGGATCCGACAGGCGCGCGAGGAGCAGCCGTGCGCGCAGCACCGTCGGGATCCCCTCGGTGCGCTCTCCGAGCCGTAGTGCGTCGACGGCACACGCACGTGCCTCGTCGACACGTCCCACTTCGGCGTACAACCGTGCCAGCGCGAGGCCCACCGGCCCGACGCATCCGACCTGCCCGACGATCGCGACCCGGTCGGCGAACGGCGCAAGGTCGGCGATGAACCGGTCGTAGTGGTCCTCGAGACCGAGATCGACGGCCACATGCGCCAGCAGCGTCGCGGTGCCCAGTGTGGTCCACACCGGTGCACCGCGGTTGGCCCACCACCGGCTCAACATGGTCTCGACCACCCGTCGGTCGCCGCGGGCTCCCGCGATGGCCGCGGTCCCCGCCACGACGACGCCCACCATGCCGTTGTCGCCGCCCTCGTCGACGACGGACTGCATCCAGCGCACCGGATCGTCCACGGCGAAGCCCAGTTCCGCGAGCGCACCCCGCTCCCACGCATAGGTCATCAGGGCGATCATCCCGCTCCCGGCCACGTACAGCTCGGTCTGCTCGTGCACCTCGCGGGCGGTCTCGTACTGGCGTCGGGCCAGGGGCAGGTCACCGTGCCACAGCGCGATCGTCGATTCCATCCAGCGCAGCTGCGCACGGACGACGGGCAGGCGGAGTTCCTCGCTCCCGGCGATGCCGACCGCGAGGTGGTGCTCGGCGAGCGCGACGTCGCCGAGGCTCATCGCGGCCATCGTGGCCACGGAGTGGCCGATGACGGTGTCCACCCGCGACTGGGCGTGATCGAGGGCGAGGAGACGGTCGATCCGATCCAGGATCTCGTGACTGTGCTGCGCGACACCGGAATAGGTGAGCAGGTATCCCAGCAGCGCGTCGGCGGTGATCTCGGCGTCACCCCGTGCCGCGGCGAGTTCCTCGGCGCGGGAGAGACACTCGGCCGGCACGGTGGAATCGGGGTTGTAGCAGTGGCCGACGGCGAGGGCCGCGAGCACCGACGTGTGCGCCTCGGGGTCGTCGACGGTGAAGCGACGCGCACGCTCCAACACGTCCAGGAGCGGACCGGGGTCGGCGCTGGGCGCCTGCCACGGCCACCCGCCACTCGACCGGAGCAGGGCGCCGGCGAGCTTGCCGGTCGTGGCGACGCGGCCGGCGTCCATGGCCTCCAGCATCTGGGCGAGCGCGGTGTCGAGCACCGTCTGTCCGCGCCCCGCCCGTGACTCCGCCTGCAGCAGCGACATCGTGAGATCGTCACGGACGGAGACGACCTGCTGGTCCGCGGCGACGTGTCCATAGGCGTCGATCGCGGTCCGCCACCACCCCGCGGCGACCTCGGAACTCCAGCGGGCGGCGGCGTCGTCCGCGGCGGCCGAGCACGCAGCGACCACGTCGAGCGGGTCGACCAGCGGGCCGGCGGCGACCATGTGGTGCGCACGGCGGCCGAGGACGTCACCGGTCGGTCGCA
This sequence comes from Williamsia sp. SKLECPSW1, assembly GCF_054332755.1. Lineage (NCBI taxonomy): Bacteria > Bacillati > Actinomycetota > Actinomycetes > Mycobacteriales > Nocardiaceae > Williamsia > Williamsia sp. SKLECPSW1. The sequence goes on from NZ_JBTGLI010000001.1 coordinate 2,530,602, forward strand.
GCGTCGCCAGATGATCGGCCACGCGGGCATGTACCCGCCGACGTGCCGACGACCGCATGGTCGACAGCACCTCCTGACGCAGCAGACCGTGGGCGAAGACGTACCCGTCGGCGTCGCCGGCCGCGGTGATGATGCGATGGTCCGCCGCCTGGTCGAGCAGGTCGGCGATGTCGGCCGCAGGCAGTCCGCACACCGGTGCCAGCATGCGCAGGTCGATCTCGTCGCCGACGACGGCCGCCACCCGCAGGACCTCGAGCACCGGGTCCGGCAGCGACGCGAGGCGCCGGTCCAGCACCGACCGCACCGCGACCGGGATCTCGCCCTGGGCCCGTTCGTGGTGTGACAACCGCGCGTACTCCGAGACGAACAGCGGGTTGCCGCCGGTCCGTTCGACCAGATCACTGCGCTCGCGGTCGCTCAGCGACTCTTCGGCGACCTGATCGGCCAGCGCCGCGACCTCCGCAGGACTGAGCGGGGGAACCGCCAGATGGCGATTGCCGGTGTCGCGGGCGATGGCGGCCAGCAGACGCGCGACCGCAGTGGTGTGCTCACCCTCGCGGACCGTCAGCACGACGAGGACGGGCGCGTCGACCAGCGCGCCGGCCAGGAACGTCAGGCAGCCCATCGACGCGGGGTCGGCCCACTGGAGGTCGTCGACCACCACCGTCACCGCGCCCGCACCGGACGCCTCCTCCAGAAGTGCCTGCACGCGTTCGTAGATGGCGAAACGGGCCGTGTCGGCGTCGACACCGACCGGCGTCTCGGCGATGCGGTCGACGTCGGCGCCGAGCCCGCGGACCAGTTGGCGCAGGGTCCACCAGGCCGGTGCCGCCTCCTCGGGGTTACGGGCCCACACCACCGTTCCCCCGCGCTCGACGGTCGCAGCACTCGCGTGCTGTGCCAGACGTGTCTTGCCGATCCCGGGCGGTCCGACGAGCGCCGCCCACCGGGTGGTGCCCGCCCGCGCCGCCTCGACGAGACGGTCGATGACGTCGACCTCGCGCCGACGCCCCACCAGTGAGGTGGGGGAGGGGTCACCCGCGGGCGCCTCCGCGGGTTCGGGGGCGGGTGCCTCGGTGCGGTGGGCGCCCGTCCATCCGGGTCGTCGGGGCCACGCGGCCAGTTCCGGGTCGTGGTTGAGGATCGAGTGCTCGATCGCACGCAGTTCCGGTCCGGGTTCCAGGCCGAGGTCCTCGTCGAGTCGACGGGAGTGGTCACGCAGCACCGCCAGCGCCTCGGGTGCACGTCCGGCGCGGTAGAGGGCGACGGCCGACAGCCAGGACGACCTGTCCCGCAACGGGTTCGCCTCGCGGAGGGCCGTCGACTCCTCGATCGCGGGGGTGATCTGCTCCGTCGCGAGCAGCGCGGCGACACGGTGTTCCCGCACCTCGGTGTCGAGATCGGCCAGAGCGGCCGCGTGCGGTGCGACCCAGTCGCTGTCGGCGAGATCGGCGAGCAGCGGTCCCTGCCACAGTCCGAGCGCACGCGACGACTCCGCCAACGCGTCGGCCCATCTCTCCTCGTCGACGAGTCCGCGGGTGGTCGCCGCTAGCGCGCGGAACTCGGCGACGTCGACGGCGCCGGCGGGGACGTCGATGAGGTACCCGGGCGGTTGTCGCACGATCGACGATGTCCCCGCCGCCGGGTCGCGCAGGATGCGCCGCAGGTTGGAGATGTAGGCGTGCAGGCTCGACATGGCGTTGCCGGGTTGCTCGTCACCCCAGATCGCGGCACACAGCCGGTCGGTGGACACCGCGCGACCGCGTTCGAGCAGCAGCAGTGCCAGCACCGTGCGCTGTTTGGGCGATCCGAGCTCCAGCGCAGCACCGTCCCGGGTCGCGCTGAGCGGTCCCAGAAGGCGGTACTGCATCGTTCTCCCCGACGGGTGTGTCCTCGCACGTCTCCGACGTCGCGCACCCCTGGACGACGTCTGAGACGGTTATATCGGACAGACGCCCGCTTCGCGGGCCAGTCGGATCAGTGGGTCCGGGCCTGCAGGTTCATCGAGGTGAGGATCTGGTCGATCGCGGTCTGCACGTCGGCCGGTTCGATGCGCATGAGGGCCTCGGCGTCGAGGTCGGTGATGTCGACCTCGCCCGAGCTGAGACGGAACTCCCGTTCCTCCTCCGCCGACTCGATCACGTTGCGGATGAACCGGCCGTTGCCGGCGAGGTCGATGAGGCGCACCTGGTTGCCGCTCTGGTCGGTGACCGTCGTCGACCACAGCGGCATGCACGCCTCCTGGATGACGCGCACCGACTCCGCCGGGAGCTGTGCGTCGCGGGATCGCGCGATCACCTCGGCGATCTCGGCCAGCTCAGCGGGGTCGTAGGAGTCGAAGCGGATGCGTCGCGCGAACCGGGAGGCGAGGCCGTCGTTCGCGGCGAGCAGCCGGTCGATCTCGCCGTCGTAGCCGGCGATGATGACGACGAGTCGGTCGCGGTTGTCCTCCATACGGGCCAGCAGCGTGTCGACGGCCTCCCGTCCGAACGCGTCGCCGCCGGACAGACCGGTCTGGATCAGCGTGTAGGCCTCGTCGATGAACAGCACCCCGTCGAGGGCGCGGTCGATGAGGGCTGACGTCTTGGGCGCGGTGCTGCCGAGGTGCTCGCCGACCATGTCGCGACGACTCGCCTCGACGATGGAGTCGGACTTCAGCAGGCCCAGTCCGCAGTAGGTCTTGGCGATGATGCGGGCGATGGTCGTCTTGCCCGTGCCGGGTGGGCCGGTGAACGCCAGGTGCAGGCTGCGGGCGTTGCTGGCCAGGCCCTTGTCGGCGCGGACCTTCGCCAGCGCGACCGCCGACGACAGCTTCGCGACCTGGTTCTTCACCGATGCGAGACCGACCTGGCCGTCGAGTTCAGCCTTCGCCTCCGCGAGGCGGTCGTTGCCGGCGCCGGATGCCGCGGCCTCGATGCCCGTCTGCTCCTCGGGCACCGACGACGGGTCCCAGCGGCGCTCACGACGGGCGATGCGTTCCGGGTCGACGACGACCAGCCGGTACCGGGGGTCGCGCAGCGCCTCGGCGTTGGCGGTGAACCCGGGGTCACGGGAGTAGACCTGTTCGAAGAGGGCGCGTGCCTTGTCCTCGTGGCCCTCCTCGCGCAGGACGAGGCCGTGGGTGAACATCGCGGCCGTCACCGCCGCCGGGATGGGCCCGGACTCGGCCTGTTCCAGCCGTCGGTTCGCCTCGGTGAACATGCCCAGCTGCGCGCAGGCCGACCCGATCATCACGTTGGCCCCGGCGAGCATGTACTCGTCGGTCCAGCCCGCGGCGGCGCTCGACAGGACCGACAGCACGTCCGGCCAGCGTTGCGTCGTGAAGTGCATCATCGCGCGGATGTAGGTGACGATCGGCGTCGCCTCGTGCGCCGGGATCTGGTCGAGCGCCTCCTCGGCCCCGTCGTGGTCCAGGCCGGTGACCAGCGACGCCGCATAGGCCGCGATCACATCGGTGACCGAGGTGATCGGGTAGTCGATGTAGAGGCCGGTCGCGAACCGTCCGACGAGCGTCGACGGGGGCAGACCGAGCCGCCGCAACTCGCTGTGCAGCGCCGAGCGGGTGCGGTAGAGGTTCAACAGGTTGTGCGCGGCATCGTCGCCGCAGGCGATCCGGCCGAGCCAGGCGTCGGCCATCTCCGGGGCGTGTTCGGACGCGCGCTGGAACGCCAGCGCCGCCTGACCCGGCTCGCGGGCGGCCTCCTGCCCGTCGACGGGGATCCCGAGCGACAGGATGCCGAAGTCGAACAACTGCCGCGCCTGACGGATGTCTCCCACGCGCCGCCCCCTCGCTGCACAAACCTACGAATGCTGCCGATCACCCTAGTCGGGCCGTCCGTCGGTGCCCACCGGCCGGTCGGGAGCCCGACGGCCCGCACCCACTACGATGGCGCGGTGAGCGCACAGGTCGATACCGTCTCCTCCGCCGCCGACACCCCCGACACCCCGCAGCCGTTCCGCGAGCTCGGTCTCAAGGACGACGAGTACGCGCGGATCCGCGACATCCTCGGCCGTCGGCCCACCGACGCCGAACTCGCCATGTACTCCGTGATGTGGTCCGAGCACTGCAGTTACAAGTCGTCGAAGGTGCATCTGCGGTACTTCGGCGAGACCACCACCGAGGAGATGCGGGCGTCCATGCTCGCCGGCATCGGGGAGAACGCCGGCGTCGTCGACATCGGCGACGGCTGGGCGGTGACCTTCAAGGTCGAGTCGCACAACCACCCGTCCTACGTCGAGCCGTACCAGGGCGCTGCCACCGGCGTCGGCGGCATCGTCCGCGACATCATGGCCATGGGCGCACGGCCGATCGCGGTGATGGATCAGCTCCGGTTCGGTCCGGCCGACGCCCCCGACACCCGACGCGTCGTCGACGGCGTGGTGCGCGGTGTGGGTGGCTACGGCAACTCGCTCGGGCTGCCGAACGTCGGCGGCGAGACCGTCTTCGACCCCAGCTACGCCGGCAACCCACTGGTGAACGCGCTGTGTGCGGGGGTCCTGCGCACCGAGGACCTGCATCTGGCGTTCGCCTCGGGCGCGGGCAACAAGATCATCCTGTTCGGCGCCCGCACCGGACTCGACGGAATCGGCGGCGTGTCGGTGCTCGCCTCGGAGACGTTCGACGAGTCTTCTGAATCCGGCCCGAACCGCAAGAAGCTGCCGTCGGTACAGGTGGGTGACCCGTTCACCGAGAAGGTTCTCATCGAGTGCTGCCTCGAGCTGTACCACGCGGGCCTCGTCATCGGCATCCAAGACCTCGGCGGTGCCGGACTGGCCTGCGCCACTTCCGAACTCGCGGCCGCCGGCGACGGCGGCATGCACGTCGACCTGGAGAAGGTCCCGATGCGCGCCGACGGCATGACCCCCGCGGAGGTGCTCTCCAGCGAGTCGCAGGAGCGCATGTGCGCGGTCGTCAGCCCCGAGAACGTCGAGGCGTTCATGGACGTCTGTCGCAAGTGGGATGTGCTTGCGACCGTGATCGGTGAGGTCACCGAGGGGGATCGGCTCGAGATCACCTGGCACGGTGAGACCGTCGTCGACGTCCCGCCGCGGACCGTCGCGCACGAGGGGCCCGTCTACCAGCGGCCTGTCGAGCGACCCGAATGGCAGGACGAGGTGATCGCCTCGACGACAGCAGGTCTCGCGCGTCCGTCGACATCGGCGGAGCTGCGGGAGACGTTGCTGCGCATGATCTCCTCACCTGCGCTCTGCAGCCGCAAGTTCATCACCGAGCAGTACGACCGCTACGTCCGCGGCAACACCGTCCTCGCCGAGTACGCCGACTCCGGTGTGATCCGGATCGACGAGTCGTCCGGACGTGGGATCGCGTTGGCGACAGACGCATCCGGCCGGTACACCTACCTCGACCCCTACCGCGGTGCGCAGCTCGCGTTGGCAGAGGCGTACCGCAACGTCGCCGTCACCGGTGCTGCGCCGACCGCCGTCACCAACTGCCTCAACTTCGGCTCGCCCGAGGATCCCGCGGTGATGTGGCAGTTCTCGCAGGCCGTTCGCGGACTGGCCGACGGCTGTGCGCACCTGGGCATCCCGGTGACCGGGGGCAACGTCAGCTTCTACAACCAGACCGGGTCGACGGCCATCCTCCCGACGCCCGTGGTCGGCGTGCTCGGGGTGATCGACGACGTGCACCGACGGATCCCCACCGGCTTCGGTGCGGAGCCGGGAGAGACGCTGATCCTGCTCGGCGAGACCCGCGACGAGTTCGACGGGTCGATCTGGGCGCAGGTCGCCCACGATCACCTCGGGGGCGTGCCGCCTGCGGTCGACCTCGACCGCGAGCGCCTCATCGCCGAGATCCTCACCGCCGCATCGCGGGACGGTCTGATCTCCGCCGCGCACGACCTGTCCGAGGGTGGTCTCGCGCAGGCGGTCGTCGAGGCGGCGCTGGCCGGCGAGTCCGGGTGCCGGATCGTCCTGCCGGAGGGTGCCGACCCGTTCGTGTACCTGTTCTCCGAATCGGCCGGTCGCGTCCTGGTGTCGGTTCCGCGGTCGGAGGAGACGCGTTTCACCGCGATGCTGGACGCACGGCAGCTGCCGTGGGACCGCCTCGGCGTCGCCGATCAGGCGATGGACTCGGTCGAGATCCAGGGTCACTTCACCGTGTCGCTGCAGGAGCTCCGTGAGACCCACGAGGCGACGCTGCCCGCGCTGTTCGGCTGACCCTCACCCGTCGAGTGGGCGTTTCCAGACGTCGAGTGGGCGTTTCCGGACGTCGACTGGGCGTTTCCGGACGTCGAGTGGGCGTTTCCGGACGTCGAGTGGGCGGATGTGCGGCCGGTCGGCGCGACGAGCGGTTCCTACCGCCCAACGGACGGTTCCAACTGCCCAACGGACGGTTCCTACCGCCCAACGGACGGGTGGGTGGGTGAAACCGGCCCATCAGAACTAGAACGTGTTCTACTCTCGGGCGCACGGGGCCGAGGGAACACGAGAGGCGACGATGACACTGCGAGTGGTCGAATGGTCAACCGGCACGGTGGGGCGGCACGCGATCGCCGGCATCGTCGCCCGTCCGGAGCTGGAGCTCGTCGGGGTCTGGGTCTCGGATCCCGCCAAGGTGGGTCGTGACGTCGGCGATCTCGCCGACCTGGGCCGCGACCTGGGCGTGCAGGCGACCGACGACCGCGACGCCCTCATCGCGCTGAAGCCCGACGCGATCGTGCACACCGCCATGACCGACGACCGCATCTTCGAGGCGATCGACGACCTGGTCTTCTTCCTCGAGAACGGCATCAACGTGGTGTCGTCGGGCCCGGTGCTGCTGCAGTTCCCGACCGGTGTCGTCCCCGACGACCTCGTGCAGCGTGTCCACGCGGCCGGGGTGAACGGCAACGCGAGCCTGCACGTGAACGGCATCGACCCGGGTTTCGCCAACGACGTCCTGCCGCTGTCGTTCACGAGCCTGTCGCAACGGATCGATCAGGTGCGCTGCTACGAGATCGCCGACTACTCGACGTACTACCAACCCGTCGTCATGCGCGAGATCTTCGGTTTCGGCAAACCCGTCGACGAGACCCCGATGCTCTTCACACCGGGAGTGCTGTCGATGGCGTGGGGAAGTGTGGTCCGCCAGATCGCGGCCGGGCTGGACCTGGTGCTCGAGGAACCGCTCGTCGAGCACGTAGAGAAGTACGCCGCCGAGGAGGACATCTCGACGCTCTCCGTCGACATCGCCGCGGGCACGATGGCCGCGGTCCGCTTCCAGGTGGCCGGGCTCGTCGACGGCGTGGAACGCGTTGTGCTCGACCACATCACGCGGACCCATCCGGCGCAGCGTCCCGACTGGCCGACGCCGACCACCGGGGACGGCTGCTACCGCGTCGAGATCACCGGTGAGCCGATGATGACCGTCGACTTCGTCCACAAGGGCGAGAACGGCGACCACAACATCTCCGGCATGATCACCACCGCCATGCGACTGGTCAATGCCGTCGAGGCGGTGGTCGCGGCGCGGCCCGGTCTCGTGACGGCCCTGGATCTGCCGCTGGTCACCGGTCGGGGACTCGTCGCCGGGTCCTGAGACCCGCGGCGCGGCCGCCGCTCTCGCCGACGATCGTGACGTCGGCGAGAGCCGACACGTCAGGCGCTCGAGGAGTCCTTCGACGGCGCCGTCGACGTCGCGGTGCGCGAGGTCCACCGGTAGAGCCAGCCGACGAGGACCACGAAGACGATGCCGCCGATGACCTGGGCCGGGTTGGCGAAGCCGTCGCCGACGATCGCCAGCGGCGAGTCGTCTCCTGTGGCCGCGACGATGCCGGCGAACAGCACACCGAACAGCGACTCCCCGACGATGAGTCCGCACGCGAGCAGGGTCCCCATCCGCTTGGTGCGGCTCGGATCCGATCGGCCGTCGGCCCACCGGTTGTAGAAGAAGCCGAGCAGCGCGCCGATCGGGATGATCACGGTGAGCGAGATCGGCAGGTACATGCCGAGCCCGACGGCGAGCGGCGGGACACGGAAACGCGTCGTCTTGCCGAGGACCTCGTCGACGAGGATGATCCCGAGGCCGATCAACGCACCGACGCCGATGAGCGCCCAGTCGATCGAGCCGCCGAACACGCCGTCGACGAGCGAGGAGATCAACGACGCCTGCGGTGCCGCCAGCGCGTCGTCGCCGGCGCCGGGAGCGCCGACGAACCCGAACGCGGTCTGCATCAGCTGCAGGATCGGGGGGATCACCGCCGACCCGAACAGCACGCCGATGATCAACGCCACCTGCTGTTTCCACGGCGTCGACCCGACGAGCTGGCCGGTCTTGAGGTCCTGCAGGTTGTCGTTGGAGATGGTCGCGACGCCGAACACGACCGCAGCGGTGAAGAGTGTGAACGCCACCAGCGCCGTCGACTGTCCGGGATCGGCGCTGCCGAACGTGAACTTGATCAGCAGTGCCGCACCGATCGCCACGAGGATGCCGACACCGGAGATGGGGCTGTTCGACGAGCCGATGAGCCCGGCCATGTACCCGCACACGGCGGCGATGAGCAGTCCGAGCACCAACACGAACACCAGGCTCACCGCGATGATCCCGCCGGCCTTGCCCTGGAGTTGTGTGCCGCTGACGAAGTCGTAGAGCAGGAAGCCGATCGGGATCAGCATGAGGACCGCGACCCCGCCGACGATCTGGACGGGGATGTCGCGCTCGGTGATGTCGACGGTCTCGCCGCCGCGGCGCAGACGGGCCGAGCGCAGGGAACCGACGATGCCGGTCGCGATCGGCCGGAGGATGCGCAGGAGGGTCCAGATGGCGGCGACGGCGATGGTGCCGGCGCCGATGAACCGGACGTCGGAGGAGAACACCGACGAGACTGCGTCGGAGAGCGACTCTCCCGCAGGCAGATCGCCCCACGTCCGGATGGGCACGAGGATCCCGTAGGAGATGATGAGGCCGATGAAGATCGCGATGCCCACCGTGATCCCGACGAGGTGGCCGACACCGATCAGCGCGAGGGACAGGCTGGCACCGAACATCGACCCGCCGGAGCCGACGCGGAACGCGGTCGAGACGGAGTTGCTGAGCACCTTGAGCGACGCGACGAGCGAGAACGCCGCCGCAGCGATCGCCGCGACGCTGAGCACGCGCAGGCCGCCCCGGTTGTCCTCGGCGCCGTTCGCGGAGTCACCGACCTTGAGGACCTCGGCGCCCGCGACGCCCTCCGGATAGGGCAGGTCCGATCCGGTGACGAGCGCGCGCCGCAACGGGATCGAGTACATGACGCCGAGGATCCCGCCCGTGGCGCACACCGCGACCGTCGTCCAGTAGGGGAATCCGGTCCACCAACCGACCATGATGAGGCCGGGCAGGACGAAGATGATCGCCGAGAGTGTGCCGGCGGCCGACGCGATCGTCTGGACGATGTTGTTCTCGACGATGGTGTGGTCGTGGAAGTAGCGCAGCACGCTCATCGAGATGACGGCGGCGGGGATCGACGTCGCGAAGGTCAGGCCCACCTTCAGGCCCAGGTAGACGTTGGCCGCGGTGAAGACGAGCGTGATGAGACCGCCCAGGATCACGCCGCGGACGGTCAACTCCTTGATGCTCTGCCTGCTCGCGGTGGACAACGCCATCGGTGACTCCTTCTCGTCGACGTGCTCGTCGAGTATGCGACGGTCGGCGCCGCCTCGTGTGGTTCCCGTGTGATTGTGGAGGCGGATGTTCCTCGAGACGGACACCTCGCCGCGCGGGCGGGGTCGGAGGTGACTGCCGGCTCCGCGCGGGGGTCGTCGGCTCAGTGACGGGTCGCGGCCCGGACGGCGTCGAGCAGGTCGTCGATGTCCTGCGGACGATGGGCGAAGCTGGTCACGAGCCGGACGACGCCGGGTTCCCACCGGTCGGCGTAGAACGTGTAACCCTGCTGCTTCAGGGCGGTGGTGAGACCCTCGGGGAACCGGCAGAACAGGATGTTCGCACCGGGATCGCCGAGCACGTCGACTCCGGGCACCTGACCCAGGCCCTCGCGGAGCCGCTCGGCCATCGCGTTCGCCTGGCGGGCGGTGGTGAGCCAGTGGTCGTCGCGCAGGTGGGCCCCGAGCTGGGCGGTCTGGAACCGCATCTTGGCGGTGAGCTGCCCACCGCGCTTGTGGCGGTAGGCGAGTTCGGTCGCGAGGGACGGGTCGAAGGAGACGATCGCGTCGGCGGTCATCGTGCCGTTCTTGGTCGCGCCGAACGACAGGATGTCGACGCCGAGGCGCCAGGTCATCTCGGCGGGCGAGACGTCCAGCGCCACCACGGCGTTGGCGAAGCGGGCACCGTCCATGTGGACGCGCAGTCCGGCGTCGTGGGCGATGTCGGCGAGTGCGCGCAGCTCGTCGACGGTGTAGACGCTGCCGGTCTCGGTCGCCTGGGTGACGCTGACGACCGACGGCTGCACGCTGTGGACGTCTCCGCGCCGTCGGACCACCGCGGCACGGAGGGCGTCGGGGTCGATCCGCGAGTCGTCGCCGTCGACGTGCAGGAACTTGGCTCCCGCGGTGAAGAACTCGGGTGCACCGGCCTCGTCGGTCGTGATGTGGGAGGTCGGATGCGCGAGGATCGCACCCCACGGCGGAGTCAGTGCGGCCAGGGCGATCCCGTTCGCCGCGGACCCGGAACCGACGGGGAAGACGTCGACGGGGCGTTCGAAGACGTCGCCGAACTGCTCGACCACGGACCGGGAGAGGTCGTCGTTGCCGTAGGGCAGCGCGAGACCGGTCGACGCCTCGGCCAGCGCCGCGAGCACCTCCGGACTCGGACCCGCGGTGTTGTCGCTGGAGTAGCCGCGCAGGATCGGTTGTGCCATCACATGTCCCAGGTGTGTACGGGGTGGCCCTCGTGCATCCGCTCGAGGTAGTCGCGCAGCATCCCGGTGAGGGCGGCCTCGCGGGACTCCCCGGCGCGTTCGCGCGCCGTGACCGCCTCGCGTTGCCACACCGATCCGGTGCGACGCCGCTGACACCGGCCCTCGATGATGCCGAGGTAGCGCCGACGGGCCTTCTCCGACACCCCGTAGGCGGCGAGACCGCGGTCGGCGGCGGGGAGGAGCCGGCGCAGGGCGAGCTCGTCGGGGCGGATCCATCCGACCGTGGGCCAGTAGATCTGCGCCTCGAGGCCGTCGCGGGCGCCCGCCGTGAGGTTCTCCGTCGCCGCGTCGAAGGACATCTGCGACCACAGCGGGCGATCGGCGTCCACGAGACCGCGCATCAGACCGTAGAAGAACGCCGTGTCGGCCATGGTGTCGATGACCGTGGGGCCGGCGGGCAGGACGCGGTTCTCGATGCGGACGTGCGCGTGGCCGTCGACGACGTCGTAGATGGGTCGGTTCCAGCGGTAGACGGTGCCGTTGTGCAGGTTCAGTTCCGACAGGGCGGGCGTCCGGCCGGCGTCGAGCGCCTCGAGCGGGTCCTCGGTGCTGCAGACCGGCAGCAGGGCGGGGAAGTAGCGGGTGTTCTCCTCGAACAGATCGAAGATCGTGGTGATCCACCGCTCGCCGAACCACACCCGGGGGCGCACCCCCTGGTTCTTCAGCTCGAGGGGTCGCGTGTCCGTGGCCTGCGTGAACACCGGGACGCGGGTCTCGTGCCACAGGGCCTTGCCCGCGAAGAACGGCGAGTTGCCCGCGATGGCGACCTGGATCCCCGCGATCGCCTGCGCGGCGTTCCAGTGGTCGGCGAAGTCCTCCGGTGCCACCCGCAGGTGTAGTTGCACCGAGGTGCAGGCGGCCTCGGGGAGGATGGATTCCGTGGTGGCCGTGAGCCGTTCGCCCGAGCGCGCGTCGCCGAGAGGGACGCCGTCGATGTCGAGTTCGATGTCCTCCCCGCGGGCGGCGAAGATCTGATCGTTGAGCAGTTCGTAGCGCGGGTTCGCCGAGATCCACTCCGGGGTGAGGTGGTCGAGTCGCACGGTCGGCAACATCCCGATCATCGCGAGCCGGTTGTCGGTGGTGGCCGCCTGGGCGTCGGCGCGGTTCAACGAGGCGCGCAGGGCGTTCTCCAGCGACAGCATCGCGTCGTCGGCGAACGGGCGCGGGGCCACGTTGATCTCGATGTTGAACTGGCCCAGTTCTGTCTGGTAGTCCGGATCGGAGATCGCCTTCAGGACAGCGCCGTTCGACATGGCGGGATTCATGGCGCGGTCGACCAGGTTCAGCTCGACCTCCATGCCGACCAGCGGCGCGGGCGCGTCGTCGGTGTCGACGAAGGCGCCCTCGGCGAGCATCCGTGCGATCGCCTCGGTCCCGCGCGTCACCTGCTCGCGGAACCGTCGTCGGTCCTCCCGGGTGAACTCGCGCCTGCTGACCTCGGCTCCCATCACCTGATGGTGTCATCGAGCAGGGGGGTCGAGCCACCGAAACGGACACCGGGCGTGCTGGGATGATCGGATCGTGGCCACCAAGTCCGTCGACCCTGCCGAGATGCGTGCCGCCGTGCTCGCCGTCGCCCCCTGGGTGCGGGGCGAGACCGACGAGACCCCGCCGCGTCCGGAAGTCGCACTCGCGGTCCGGACGACCGCCCGGACCCTGGCGCAGATCGCCCCGGGGCATTCGGTGGAGGTGCGGATACCGCCGTTCGTCGCCGTGCAGTGCATCGAGGGCCCGCGCCACACCCGGGGGACGCCACCGAACGTCGTCGAGACCGACCCGCGGACGTGGCTGCGGCTCGCGGCCGGTCTCACCGACCTGGTGGACGAGATCGCCGCGGTCACGGTGTCGGCGTCGGGGAGCAGGGCACCGGAGGTCGCGAACCACCTCCCGCTCGTCCGCGTCTGACCATGCCCCGCACACGCGTCTGATTCCCGCGCCGAGTGCGCGTCTGATTCGCTGTTGTCGCACGTCGGCCCGTAAACTCGACGCCAGGTCCGACCGTCGCCCACCCGCATCGGAGTGCCCTGTGACCGAGCTGTCCGTCCACAGCCCGAACCTCCTCGCCGAACCCGCCTCCGACGCCCCGCTCGACGACCGCGGCGAGAACGAGCCCCGCGAGGAATGCGGCGTGTTCGGCGTCTGGGCCCCAGGTGAGGACGTCGCCAAGCTGACGTACTACGGCCTGTACGCGTTGCAGCACCGCGGCCAGGAGGCCGCCGGCATCGCCGTCGGCGACGGGTCGCAGGTCCTGGTCTTCAAGGACCTCGGTCTCGTCTCGCAGGTGTTCGACGAGCAGACGTTGGCCTCCATGCCGGGCCATGTCGCCATCGGGCACTGCCGCTACAGCACCACAGGCTCCACGACGTGGGAGAACTCACAGCCGATCTTCCGGACCACGGCGGCGGGCACCGGGGTGGCCCTCGGACACAACGGCAACCTGGTCAACACCGCCGATCTCGCGGCGGTCGCCCGCGAGGCCGGGCTCATGGCCTCCCGGATCCACGGCGGCGCCACGTCGGACTCGGACGTCGTCGGCGCCCTGCTCGCGCACGGAGCGGCCGACAGCACCATCGAGCAGGCGGCGATGGAACTGCTGCCCACGCTCGACGGCGCCTTCTGTCTCACCTTCATGGACGAGCACACCCTCTACGCCGCGCGTGATCCCTACGGCGTCCGACCGCTGTGTCTCGGCCGCCTCGACCGTGGATGGGTCGTCGCGTCGGAGACCGCCGCCCTCGACATCGTCGGCGCGTCCTACGTCCGCGAGATCGAGCCCGGTGAGCTCCTCGCCATCGACGCCGACGGCGTCCGGAGTTCACGATTCGCCACGCCCACCCCCAAGGGCTGTGTGTTCGAGTACGTCTATCTCGCCCGGCCCGACAGCGTGATCAACGGCCGGTCGGTGCACTCGTCGCGGGTCGAGATCGGTCGCCGGTTGGCCCGCGAGCACCCCACCGACGCCGATCTGGTCATCCCGGTCCCCGAGTCCGGCACCCCGGCGGCCACCGGCTACGCACAGGAGTCCGGGATCCCCTACGGCCAGGGCCTGATGAAGAACGCCTACGTCGGACGCACCTTCATCCAGCCGTCCCAGACCATCCGCCAGCTCGGCATCCGGTTGAAGCTGAACCCGCTGCGGGAGGTGATCCGCGGCAAACGCCTCGTCGTCGTCGACGACTCGATCGTCCGCGGGAACACCCAGCGAGCCCTCATCCGGATGTTGCGTGAGGCCGGTGCCGCCGAGATCCACGTGCGCATCGCGTCGAGTCCGGTGCGCTGGCCGTGCTTCTACGGGATCGACTTCGCCTCACCCGCCGAACTCATCGCCAACGGCATGGAGTCCGAGCAGGGGATGGTCGAGGGCGTCCGGCAGGCCATCGGTGCCGACTCGCTCGGATACATCAGCATCGACGAGATGATCGCCGCGACCGAGCAGCAGCCCGATCAGCTCTGCGCAGCGTGTTTCGACGGCAAGTACCCCATCGATCTGCCGACCGAGACGTCGATGGGCAAGGCGGTCCTCGAGGCCATGCTGTCCTCGACCGCCGGCGACGATCCGCTGGTCTCCCACAACGACAACGTGAGCGCCCTGCGTCGCCCCTGATCGCGTCGAACGGATGACCGACCATGCCGGGTCCCGCCACCCGTCGGGTGGCCCCGTCTCCGGTAGCGTGACCCGCGTGCCGAACCAGGAGACCGCGCCCGACGACGGACCGTCCACCCGCGGCGCGTCGTACGCCGAGGCCGGGGTCGACATCGATGCCGGAGACCGCGCCGTCCAGCTGTTCGGCCCGCATGCGAAGCGTGCCTCCCGCCCCGAGGTCCTCGGGGGGCTGGGTGGCTTCGCGGGTCTCTTCGCCCTGCGCGGCAACTATCGCGAGCCGGTGCTGGCGTCCTCGACAGACGGTGTCGGCACGAAGCTCGCGATCGCACAGGCCATCGACAAGCACGACACCGTCGGACGCGATCTGGTCGCGATGGTCGTCGACGACCTCGTCGTCTGCGGCGCCGAGCCGCTGTTCCTGCAGGACTACATCGCCGTCGGCAAGGTCGTCCCGGAGACGGTCGCCGAGCTGGTCAAGGGCATCGCCGACGGCTGCGTCGAGGCCGGATGTGCACTGCTGGGCGGCGAGACCGCCGAGCACCCGGGCCTGATGGAGCAGTCGCACTACGACCTGTCGGCCACCGGTGTCGGTGTCGTCGAGGCGGATGCGGTGCTCTCGCCCGATCGAGTGCGTCCGGGCGACGTGGTGATCGCGATGGGATCGTCGGGTCTGCACTCCAACGGCTACTCGCTGGCCCGCAAGGTCCTGCTGGACTGGGGTCACATGGACCTCGGCGGGCACGTCGAGGAGTTCGGCCGCACGCTCGGCGAGGAACTGCTGGAACCGACCCGGATCTACGCCAAGGACTGCCTCGCGCTGGTCGCCGAGACCGATGTGCGCACGTTCGCCCACGTCACCGGCGGTGGTCTCGTCGACAACCTCGCGCGCGTGATCCCCGACGGCCTGCGGGCCGAACTCGACCGGGGCACCTGGACGCCGGCGCCCGTCTTCGCGATGATCGCGCAGCGCGGCCGCGTCGAACGTCTCGAGATGGAGCGCACGTTCAACATGGGTGTCGGGATGGTCGCCATCGTGGCGCCGGAAGACACCGATCGCGCACTCGCCGTGCTGACCGCACGACACATCGACAGCTGGGTGCTGGGAACCGTGAAGAAGTCACACGAGGGACGTGACTCCGCGGGTGAAGCCGAACTCAGTGGCGAGCACCCGCGCTTCTGACTCTCGAAGCGATGATGGTCCCGAACGGGAGGCCGCACTCAGAACTGTGCGGTACAGCTCCCGACCGGGACGGTCACCCGGCGATCAGGCTCGACGCCACTCGTCCTCGTCGGCCCACGCATCTGCGGGGTCCGGACGGTCGGAGGGGCGTTCCGGTTCGCCGGCCAGCTCCCGCTGAAGGCTGGTGAGGTCCATGTTCGGAGAGCTGTATTTCAGCTCCCGAGCGACCTTCGTCTGCTTCGCTTTTGCTCTGCCGCGGCCCATAGGGGGACCCCCTCGCACAATGACGGGGCGGCCAATCAAGATTGGCGGCCCCGCTCTGAGTTAACAAATCTTGTCGTGTGCAACAGTCTAGCGCGGCCTGAGGCCTCCTGCGGACCAGGCCGGACAAGACCCGCCGGACGACCCGCGTGATGATCCCGACAGCCGGTGATCGGACCTGCGGTCCGGGCCGATGATCGCCCTCAGGTCCGGGCGCGTCGTCGCTGGATCTTGCCCGCCTCCCGGGCGACCTTGCCGCTGTACCGCGGGTCGGTGGTGAGGAGTTCGAGCCCGGAGTCGTCGACGTCGCCGGTGAGGAGGGCCCGCACCGTGATGCCGTGGTCGGGGCGGTCGGCCACGAGGACCTCGTCGCCCGCGACGACGTCACCCTCGGTGCGGACGCGCAGGTACGCGCCCACGTCGCCCCGTTCGAGGAATCGGGCGACCCACCGGGGCTCCTCGGCCCACGCGGTGAAGGTCTTGCAGGGCGTGCGGAAGATCGTGACCTCGAGTTCCACGGTGTCCCCGATGTGCCATCGCTCACCGATGACCGCATCGGTGACGGCGAGGCCGTCGACCCGGAGGTTCTCCCCGAACCATCCGGGCGGCAGCGAGCGGCCCAGTTCGTCGGCCCATCGCCGGGCCTCGGTGTTGCTGTAGGCGTAGACCGCCTGGTCGCGGCCGCCGTGGTGCGCTGTGTCGACGATGGTGTCGCCACGGACGCCCTCGGCCGTGATGCGGACGGGGCCGACCACCTCGGTCTTGCCGATGCCGGAGTCGCCGATGCGGTCGAGGTGGACGGGTCGGTCGGCCGCGCAGACCGTCAGGATGCGACCGGTCACCGCGACCGCAGACCCTCGACGGCGGCCCGGCCGGCGCGCACGCGGTCGTCGACGCGGACCGACGCGGGGTCGATCGAGACGGCGGCACCGCCGGCCTCGAGCGGGGTGGAGGGGTCGATCGAGCGCTTGAGCAGCGCCAACGCGATGGGTCCGAGTTCGAAGTGGTCGACGACGGTCCCCACCCGCCCGACCGTGCGGCCGGCTGCGGTCACCGGGTCGCCCGTGGCGGGACGGCTGTCGGCGCTGCCGTCGACCTGGAGCAGGACCAGCCGCCGGGGCGGGCTGCCCAGGTTGTGCACCCGCGCCACCGTCTCCTGGCCCCGGTAGCACCCCTTCTCCAGATGGACTGCCCCGTAGACGTCGGGTCCGCCGATCCAGTCGACCTCGTGGGGGATCGTGCGCTCGTCGGTGTCGAGTCCGAGACGGGGGACCAGTGCCGCCACACGGAGCGCCTCGAAGGCCCAGGTGCCCGCCGGCCGGGCGCCTGCCTCGACGATGGCGTCCCACCAGCGGTCGAACTGTGCATCGGGCACGAGGACGTCGACGCGGGGGACGCTCGGGTGGCCGTCGGCGTCGGGCTCGCCGAGGGGCGGCATGATCCGCCAGAATCCCGACGGCTCGTCGTCGTGGTGGAGTTCGGGGATCCGACCTGCGGCGTACACGGGCGCGTCGGCGGTGATCTCCAGGAGGTCGGCCACCGGTCCGCGGACGGCGTCCGGGCCCAGGAGGGTCAACACCCGCAGATCGGGACGGTCGACGGGTTCGGCCTTGGCCCAGAACACCATGCGCTGCAGGAACGTCAGGAGCGTCTGTGCCCGGTGGGGCTCGGTGTCGACGACGGTGAGCGCGTCGATGTCGGTGAGGACGAAGTGGTCCTCCACGCGGCCGTTCGCGTCCAGGCTGAGGTTCTCCGCCGACGTCCGGTCGGCCAGGTTGCTGACGAACTGGCTGGAGATGGTGTGCAGCCAGCTGAGGCGTTCGTCGCCGCTGATCTCCAGGACCCCGCGGTGGGAGCGATCGACGACGGCGACCGACTGCGTCGCGGCCCGTTGCTCCCCGAGGGGATCGCCGTGGTGCCAGGCGACACCCTGGTCGAGGGAGTCCTCGGGAGGGGGGACGGCGCCGGATTCTCGCTGATGCGGACGCAGTGCGGGCTGGTCGGCGTCGGGTTCTCCGATCGAGTCGGTCACGTCTTCATCGTACGAGCCCCCCGCTACGCTGATCGCCATGCCGCAGTCGATCCTGGTGACCCACGACGGTGCCGTCCTGGACCCCGACGTCCCGTATCTGCATGCCGACGACCTCGCCGCGGTCCGCGGTGACGGTGTCTTCGAGACCCTGTTGGTCCGGGAAGGGCGCGCGCGCAACGTCTCCCGCCATCTGAGCCGTCTGGCGAGCAGCGCCGAGGCACTCGACCTGCCCGCGCCGGACGTCGACCGGTGGCGCACGGCGATCGGCACCGGACAGCGCACCTGGGCCGAGAAGAACGGTCGTGAGACCGAGGGTCTGATGCGCATCGTCTACTCCCGGGGACGTGAGAGTGCGCCCGTGGGGCAGGCCGCGCCGCGGGAACGCGCCGAGACCGGCATCACCCGCGAGTCGAACGAGGCGACGGCGTACCTCACCGTCGGTCCGGTGCCGGCCCGTGTGGAGACGGTGCGCACCGAGGGCACGTCTGTCATCACGCTCGAGCGCGGTTACTCCGTCGACCTCGCGGCCCGTGCGCCGTGGCAGCTGCTCGGGGCGAAGACCCTGAGCTACGCCACCAACATGGCCGCCCAGCGGCACGCGGCCGCCCAGGGCGTGGACGACGTCATCTTCGTCTCCAGCGAGGGTGAGGTGCTGGAGAGCCCGCGCTCGACGGTGATCGCACTGCACGGCGAGACGCTGTCGACGCCGCCCGTGGAGAACGGGGTGCTGCCGGGCACCACGCAGCAGGCGCTGTTCGCGGTGGCCGAGGACGAGGGTCTGAAGACCGAGTACCGCTCACTGCGTGTGGCCGATCTGATCGTCGCCGACGGTGTGTGGCTGATCTCCAGCGTCACCCTCGCGACACGGGTGCGTGAGCTCAACGGATACGAGATGCCCGTGCCTGCTCGCGAGGCGGAGTTCGCCGCCCTGGTCGACAAGGCCGTCGCCGCCGACTGATCACCTCGTCGGGCGGGATTCGTCGCGGTGCAATCGCGTCCACCCCTGCCACCCGCGTTCGTGGAGGATCTCGATGAGACGCGCACCGATCGCGGTGGACGCGGTGACCGCGTCGAGCAGGGCCACCGTGGCGTCGTCGATGGTGTCGTCGTAGTTGTCGCCGCTGTCGAGGAAGCGTTGCGTCGACCGCTCGACGAGATCGGCGACCTCGACCATCCGTGGATCGTCGGCGGTCCATGCGGTCGCACTGCCGAGCAGCCGGTACAGCGCCACCACGTCGGGGTCCTCGAGGCTCGCGAACTTGGTCGCGATGATCTCGTCGATGCGGTCGGGCGCCTGCGCTGCGACCAGGATCCAAGCGTCCCGTTCCAGTGCGATGTAGTCCTCGCTCTGCCCGATCTCCCGCAGCGTGTCCAACCAGCGGATTGCACTGTCCGGCAACGCGAGGTGCTCGCCATGGGCGAGCGCGGCGAGGCGTTCGCGGGTCTGTGACAGGCGATCGATCTCCTCCGCGAGGCGGTGGTCGAGTTCGTCGACCTCGGCCGCGAACTCCTCGGGTCCGGCGTCGAGGAGTTCCTGCACTCGGGAGAGCGGGACACCTGCCGAGGCGAGTACCCGGATGCGGATGAGGCGCACCACCGCGGTGGCGTCATAACTGCGATAGCCCGACGCGTCGCGGTCGGGTTCGGGCAACAGCCCGATGCGGTGATAGTGCCGAACCGCTCGGATGGTCGTGCCCGCGTGGCCCGCGAGTTGCCCGATGGTGAGGCGGCCGTTCATGGCGCCACCCGCCGGTGCACCACGGTCGCCCCGATGCAGGCCACCGCGAGGATCCCCACGCACCAGGCGATCGCCCACCACACGCCGGACCCCACCGGTTCGCCGGCGAACAGCGATCGCAGGGTGTCGACGACGGAGGTCACCGGTTGATTGTCGGCGAACCACCGCACCGGCGCGGGCATCGACGCGGTCGGTACGAAGGCGGAACTGATGAAGGGCAGGAAGATCAGCGGATAGGAGAACGCGCTCGCGCCGTCGATCGTCGAGGCGGTCAGGCCCGGGATGACGGCCAACCAGGTCAGCGCCAGCGTGACCAGGGCCAGGACGCCGATCGCCGCGAGCCACGCGAGCGGTCCGGCCGACGAACGGAAGCCCATCAGCAGCGCGACGCCGATGACCACCAGCAGGGAGACACCCGTCGCCACGAGCGAGGTGAGTACATGCGCCCAGAGCAGTGCCGACCGGGCGATCGGCATCGACCGGCAGCGCTCGACGATCCCGCCCTGCTTGTCGGTGAACAGCCGATAGGCCGTGTAGGCGACGCCCGACGCGACCGTGATGAGAAGGATCCCAGGGAGCAGGTACGTCACGTAGGCGGCCGAGCCGGTCCCCTGACCGGTGCGTATCGCGCCGCCGAGCACGTAGACGAACAGAAGCAGGAACGCGATCGGCATCAGCACCGTCGTGATGATCGTGTCGGGACTGCGAGCGATGTGGCGCAGTGAGCGCCCGGTGAGGGTCATCGTGTCGGTGAGGGCGTGCACGGTCATCGGATCTCCTGGGCGGTGGTGAGGGCGAGGAAGATCTCCTCGAGTGTGGGTTGCTTCTCGACGTACTCGACCGTTGCCGGCGGCAGGAGTCGCTTGAGTTCGTCCAGGGTCCCGTCGACGAGGACGCGGCCCTCGTGGAGGATCGAGATCCGGTCGGCGAGACGTTCGGCCTCCTCGAGGTACTGGGTGGTGAGCAGCACGGTGACACCCCCGGCCGCGAGCGACGAGACGGTCTCCCACACCTCGGCTCGTGCCTGGGGGTCGAGGCCGGTCGTGGGTTCGTCGAGGACGACGACGGCCGGGTCGCCGATGAGCCCCATCGCGATGTCGAGTCGTCGACGCATCCCGCCGGAGTACGTCGCCACGCGGCGATCGGCCGCGTCCTGCAGGGAGAACCGGGTGAGGAGGTCGTCGGCGACGCGCCGGGGGCCGCGCACATGTCGCAGGCGGGCGACGAGCACGAGGTTCTCGCGGCCCGTCAGGATCGGGTCGACCGCGGCGAACTGGCCGGTGAGGCTGATGATCTCGCGTACCCGTGGTGCCTCGGTCGCGACGTCGAGGCCGTCGACGGAGACGGTGCCGCGGTCGGCGGTGAGAAGGGTCGTCACGATCCGGATGAGGGTCGTCTTGCCGGCGCCGTTCGCGCCGAGCAGCGCGACGACGCGCCCGCGGGGAACGGTGAGGTCGGCCCCGCGCAGCACGCTCACGTCGCCGAAGGATTTCCACACCCCCTCGATCCGGATCGCCGGTGCGGTGTCGATGATCGTCATGGGGCACTCCTGATGCGTCGAGGACGGACGCGGATCAGGATGGGGGGCTGACGCAGGGTCAAGGTCAACCATCGCGTCGAGACGCAGGTGATCGATCCCGTCGTGGGGCTACTCGCGAGTGGGGAGTCCTCGCAGCAACGCGGCGACGAAGAGGTCGAATCGTGGCGTCAGGCCGCCGTGGTCCGTCGGGTGCTCCTCGGCCGCGACCCACGCGATCAGACTGGTGATGTAGACGAGGTAGCTCTGTTCGGCCATCGCGTCGTCGGCACCGAGATCGCCGAACGCCGAGACGATCTCAGCCCGCAGGCCCCCGTAGGCGTCCGCGTGGTGTCGGTGCGGGCGGGCGAGGTGCGTGACGAAACCGGGGGCGGCGAGGAAGTGTTGCCGGAGCGCCGATGCCAAGGTCGTCAACCACTCCCGCCCGTCGGCCCCGCGCGCGCCCGCGTCGCCGAGTGCGCGATCGACCAGAACGGGACTCACGAGATCGAGCACCTCGTCGCGATTGCGCACCCAGCGGTAGAGGGCACTGTGGGACACCTCGAGACGGCCGGCGAGCTCACGCATCGTCAGCTCGTCGAGATCGTCCGACGCCAGTGCGGCCGCCACGATCTGCTCGCGATCGATCTTGGCCGGTCGGCCACCAGCTCCCCCTGTGGCTGATCGACCTGACATGGGGACACAGTACGAGCCCCGCGAAAGGGTGGTCCGGCATCGTTAGTGACCATTGGTCACTAACCGGCTACCCTGGTGTCGACGGGCCGGCAGACCGAGGGAGGAACCATGGGGAACGATCTCGTGAACGGGACAGTGGCCGATGGATTCGAGCGCGTGCGTGCGGAATTCGAGCGCGCGGCAGTGGGGGAGGAGTCGCCGCTGTCGGCGCAACTCGCCGCCTGGCACGACGGTCGACCGGTGGTCGACCTGTGGACCGGTCCCGATGTCACCGGTGACTCCCTGTTCGGTGCCTACTCGGCGGGCAAAGGAGCTGCGCACCTCGTGTTCGCGCGCCTCGTCCAGGACGGCGTCATCGACCTCGATCGACCGGTGGTCCACTACTGGCCCGAGTTCGCCGCGCACGGGAAGGGGCGTTTGTCGGTACGTGACCTCCTCGCCCATCGATCGGGGGTCGTCGGTGCCGACGAGGGGTTCTCGATGGACGAGATCGCCGACGACGAGTTGGTGGCCGAACGTCTCGCCGCGCAGCGGCCGCTGTGGCAGCCCGGGTCCGCGTTCGGCTATCACGCGTTGGTCGCCGCCGCGCTGACCGGAGAGATCATGCGTCGGACGACCGGCGAATCGGTGGCTGCGTTGTTCGCGGCCATGATCGGCGAACCCAGCGGGGTCGACGTCTTCTTCGGGCTGCCCGAGAGCCAGGAGCCGCGGTTCCTGACCAGCCAGTCGCCATCGATGACACCCGAGCGCAGGGAAGCCCTGGCGCTCGCTGCGGTACCGGACGACAGCATCACGGGTATCGCGTTCAACCGCACCCACCCCGAGAACCGGCCCGTCTGGGAGATGCCCAACATCCCGGTGATCCGCCGTCGGGGTCCGGCCTCTCTCGGCGCGGTGGCGTCGGCGCGGGGGTTGGCGAGGATGTACGCGGCGGCGGTGTCCGGGGTCGACGGCGGGGAACCGCTCCTCTCGGCGGACACGGCCTCGGAGTTCGGCCGCATCCACTCCATCGGGCACGACCTCGTCCAGAGGCGCCACTGGCAGTTCACGCCCGGCTTCCACGCCACCTCCGAGGTCTATCCGTGCCTCGCCCAGGGAGCGTTCGGCCACAGCGGCGCCGGTGGCCAGCAGGCGTTCGCCGATCCCCGCACCAGGCTGGCCTACGGCTACACCCGACGGCGCGCACCGTTCCCCGCCGCGCCCGCGCCGGAGAACGATCGGATGATCGCAGCGCTCGTCGAGGCCGCCCGCGCAGCCGCGTGACCTCCGTCGTCGCACCTCGGACCGGGCCGCGGTGCCCGTGACCTGCGTCTCTGTGTCGTAGCGAACAGCGCGATCCCCTGGTCACGTCGCGAATGCCGGGCTACGTTCAGCGGTAGTACTACGTCAGGTAGTAGCTCTCGCGGATCCGTCCGTGAGCCGTGTCGACAACGAGGTCGGCTAGATGAACTCTCGACATCTCCCGATGGGACCTCCCCGGATCTGCGCGGGGACGAGTGGCAGTGACGTCAGGGCCCAAAGTCCCTGTGTTCGACGTGTCACCGGAGGCGATGCTCGCCAGGGCGCGCAGCGCGCAGCGTCACGATCACCGCTGTCGCAGGCCGTGACGGAGAGATGGGGCCGGGCATGAACGCACTCGACATCTCTCGTTGGCAATTCGGGATCACGACGGTCTACCACTTCATCCTCGTCCCGCTGACGATCGGTCTGGCGCCGATGATCGCGGTGATGCAGACGGTGTGGACCGTCACCGGCAACGAGCAGTGGTACCGCGCGACGAAGTTCTTCGGGAAGCTGTTCCTCGTCAACTTCGCGCTCGGTGTCGCCACCGGCATCGTCCAGGAATTCCAGTTCGGCATGAACTGGAGTGCCTACAGCCGCTTCGTCGGTGATGTGTTCGGTGCGCCGCTGGCCCTCGAGGGGCTCGTCGCGTTCTTCCTGGAGTCGACCTTCCTCGGCCTCTGGATCTTCGGTTGGGGTCGACTGCCGAAGAAGGTGCACCTCGCGTGCATCTGGCTGGTCGCGATCGCCGTGAACGCCTCGGCCTACTTCATCATCGCCGCCAACTCGTGGATGCAGCATCCCGTCGGCGCACGCTTCAACCCGGAGACAGGTCGGCCCGAGCTCACCGATTTCTGGGCCGTCATGACGAACAGCACCACCCTCGCGGCGTTCCCGCACGCGGTGGCCGGATCCTTCCTCACCGCAGGCACGTTCGTCGCCGGGATCTGCCTGTGGTGGATGATCCGAGCGCGTCGCAAGGCCGATCTCGCGGCGTCGCCCGCCGAGGCCGCACACCTGCGCCACGACGCGCGCACACTGCACCGGCCGATCGCCCGGATGGCGCTGTGGATCATCGTCGCCTCGGGTGTGGCGCTGGCCGTCACGGGCGACATGCAGGGCAAGCTCATGTTCGAGCAGCAGCCCATGAAGATGGCGTCCGCGGAATCGCTCTGTCACACCGAGAAGAGCGCCTCGTTCTCCGTGCTGACCATCGGAACGCACAACAACTGTGAGTCGGTCACCCATCTCATCCAGATCCCGTATCTCACATCGTTCCTCGCGACCAACACGTTCGACGCGACGCTCCCGGGTGTCGCCGAGATGCAACAGCACTACGCCCAGACCGTCGGACCGGGCGACTACCGACCCAACCTGTTCGTCACCTACTGGGCGTTCCGCGCGATGATCGGGTGGGCCGCCGGCTCGGCGCTGCTCGCGCTCGCCGGGTTGTGGTTCACCCGTGGCGGCCGCGTCCCGACCGCCCGCTGGTTGGGCCGCCTCGCGATCATCGTCATCCCGACGCCGTTCCTGGCCAACAGTTCCGGGTGGGTCTTCACCGAGATGGGCAGACAACCGTGGATGGTCGCCCCCAATCCCACCGGGGACCCGAGCATCCACCTCACCGTCCAGCAGGGTGTGTCCGCGACCTCCGTCGCGACCGTCGCCACGTCGCTGACCGTCTTCACGCTGATCTACGGCGTGCTGGCGATCGCATGGTTCGTCCTCATCAAGCGACACGCCGAGACAGGACCGTCCGCGACGACGTCGCCCACGAGCTCCGACGAGCCCGGGATGCACGACGACGACGCGGGAACGGCACCTGCAGAACAACTCTCGTTCGCCTACTAGGAGACCGGTCATGACACTGCCCGAGATCTGGTTCCTGGCCATCGCCGTGCTGTTCGGCGGCTACTTCCTGCTGGAGGGGTTCGACTTCGGTGTCGGCATGCTCATGCCGTTCCTCGGTCGGCGCCGGGGGGAGACGGCCGCCGAGGCCGACATCCGACGGCGGGTCGTGCTCAACACGATCGGACCCGTCTGGGACGGCAACGAGGTGTGGGTCATCACCGCCGTCGGTGCTATGTTCGCGGCCTTCCCCGCCTGGTACGCCGGGATGCTCAGCGCTCTCTACGTGCCGATGCTGCTCGTGCTCGTCGGTCTCATCCTGCGGGTGGTGGCGATCGAGTGGCGCGGCAAGTTCGACGACCCCCGGTGGCGTCGGTGGTGCGACCTCGGGATCGGTGCCGGATCGTGGATCCCTGCGTTCGTGTGGGGTCTGGCGTTCGCGAACCTCGTCCGCGGACTCCCGATCGACGGCGACGGGCGGTTCGTCGGGGGCATCGGTGACCTGCTCAGCCCCTACGCCCTGCTCGGAGGCGTGACGACGGTCGCCCTGTTCGCCGTCCACGGAGCGGTGTTCCTGGGTCTCAAGACGGACGGGACCATGCGGACGGCCGCCACCCGTGCCGCGCGCCGCCTGGCCCCGCCCGCCGCAGTGGTGGTCGCGGCGTTCGCGGGATGGACGCAGGCCGAGCACGGGAGTGCCCTCACCGCAGGTGCCGCCGTACTGGGCGTGGCGGCACTCGCCGCGACGGCCATCGCGGTCGCCGGTGGTCACGGGATGCCGAGCATGCGTCGCGAGGTGGTCGCCTTCGCCACCACCGCAGCCGCGATCGTCGCGGTCACGGTCCTGGTGTTCGGCTCGCTGTGGTCCGCGGTCATCCCGTCGACGCTGGACCCGGCCTATTCGCTCACGATCGCCGACGCGGCCTCGAGCGCGTACACCCTGCGGATCATCTCGTGGGCGTCGCTGGTGGTGCTGCCCGTGGTCATCGGATACCAGGCGTGGACGTACTGGGTCTTCCGGCAACGCATCTCGCTGCAGCAGATCCCGGAGTCGGTCGGCATCCCGCTACGCCGTGATGCGAGTGCACGGTGACCACCTCACGCGCGCCCATCGATCCGAGGCTGTTGCGGGTCTCGCCCGCGGCCGTCCGCACGGTGGTGGCCACAGCAGTGTGCGGGATGATCTCCGCGGCGACGGTCGTGGTGACCGCCGTGATGGTCGCGAGCATCCTCTCCGACCTCGTGACCGATCCGTCCGCCCGCTCGCTGGACGCGCAGCTGGTGCACCTGTGTGTGCTCGTCGCGGCGATCGCGACTCGCGCCGCCACGGCAGTCGTCCACGATCGCATCGCCTCCCGTGCCGCGGGACGGGTGACCGCTGATCTCCGTCGCCGGGCGATCGCGTCGCTGACCGATCCGCGGCGTACCCCGCCGCGCGACCTGCACCGCCGGCGCTCGGATGCGCTGACCTCGCTCACCCGGGGCCTCGACGCGCTCGAGCCGTACCTCACCTCGTTCGTGCCCACACTCGCGCTGACGGTGACGGTGACCCCGGCCGTGCTCGCGGTGATGGCGCTCGCGGATCCGCTGTCCGCGCTCATCGTCGTGATCACGCTGCCGCTGATCCCCGTGTTCATGGTGTTGATCGGTGTGCTCACCCGCGATCGGACCCGCGCACGGCTCGACGCGATGAACCGCCAGGGCGCCGCGACTCTCGACCTCATGGCCGGGGCTCCGACCCTGCGGGCGTTGCATCGCGCCCAGGCGCCCGCGCGGCGTGTCGCCGAACTCGGGGAGCGGTCCCGGAGGACGACGATGAGCGCCTTGCGGATCGCGTTCCTCTCGGGTGCCGTGCTCGAACTGCTCGCGACGCTGTGCGTCGCGTTGGTCGCCGTCGGGATCGGACTGCGGCTGATCTACGGCGAGATGTCGCTGTACGACGGCGTTCTCGCGCTGATCCTCGCGCCGGAGATCTACCTGCCGCTGCGTGCGGCCGGAGCGCGCTTCCACGAGTCGGAGGCGGGCCGGACCGCCGCCGCCGACGTCCTCGACCTCATCGACGACGGACCCGAGCACGACGCGGAGCGCGCGACACATCTCCCGCGCACCGAGCCACTGCACGTCGTGCTCGACGGCGTGGGTGTCCGTGACCGCGACGGGTGGGCGCCGTCCGACGCCCACGGGACACTCCCTCCGGGTGCCATGACCGTCCTGGTCGGGGTGAACGGCGTCGGCAAGACCACGCTGCTGCAGACGATCGCCGGCCTCGTCCGTCCCGACGCCGGACGAGTGACGATCTCCGGGACGCCGGCCGCCGAGATCCCCCGGGACGACCTTGTCGGTCGCATCGCGTTGACCGCCCAGCCGCCCCTGCTGATCCCCGGCACCGTCACCGAAAACCTCGCCGCGACAGGCCCCCTCGACCCTGCGGCGATCGCCCGTGCGGCGTCGGCGGTCGGCTTCGACGAGGTGCTCACCGAACTACCCGACGGCCCCGCGACGTGGATCGGTGCCGGCGGTGTCGGACTCTCGAGCGGGCAGCGGCAACGGCTCGCCCTGACGCGGGCGCTCGCCGGCACCGCTGATCTGCTGCTGCTCGACGAGCCGACGGCGCATCTCGACGGGGAGGCGGAAGCCGCGGTCGTGAGGGCACTCCGCGAACGCGCCGCCGCGGGGTCGACTGTCGTTGTGGTCAGTCACCGACCCGCTGTGATCGCGGCGGCCGACCAGGTGATCGCGGTGACATGCAGCCGCGACGAGGCAGGGGAGCGGGTGAGCGTCGATGCGTGACGACCCGTTGCTGCGCGCCGCCCGACTCGTCGGCCTGCCGGCCCGGCCGGTGGTGCGGTCGCTCGCACTCGGCGCCCTCGCGGCGCTGAGCGCACTCGCGCTCGCCGGCTTCTCCGCGTGGCTGATCACCCGGGCCTGGCAGATGCCGCCGGTGCTGTCGGTGGCGATAGCCGTGACCAGCGTTCGCGCCCTGGGTATCTCGCGTGCACTGTTCCGGTACCTCGAGCGGCTCTCCACCCACGATCTCGCGCTGCGCACGATGGCGACCTCGCGGTCGCGGATCTACGCGTCCATCGCTGCGGGCTCGGGCGCTCTCGCGGCCCGGATCACACCGTCCGACGTGGTCGCGCGCACAGGTCGCGACGTCGACGACATGGGTGAGTCCCTCGTGCGCGCCGTCGTGCCGATCGGCGCCGCCGTGGTGACGGCTGTGGTGTCGATCGCTGTGCTGGCGGTGATCTCCCCCTGGGCCGGAGTCGCGATGACGGTGGCATGGGTCGTCGCCGCGGTCGTCGCGCCGGTCTGCGCGGTACGCGGAGCCGCCCGTGCCGAACGGGACGCCGCCCGGGCGCGGGACGAGGCCGCGGCACTGACGATGACACTGCTGTGGCACGCCCCGGAGCTCGAGATCACCGGGCGTCGTGACGAGATCGCGGCGCGTGCCGCCGCGGCCGAGGACCGTGCGCGTCGCGCCGCCGACGCGGGGACGCGCGTACGCTCCTGGGCCGCCGGTGTTCTCCCGGCGGTGTCGGGTGCGTCGGTGCTTCTCGCCTGTCTCGTGGGGATCGGACTGTCGCAGACGGCAGACGCCACCACCGTCGGGGTCCTGATCCTCCTGCCGCTGAGCATGTTCGAGACGGCCGCCCCACTCGTCGACGCGGCGCGACAACTGCACCGCAGCCGTTCCGCGGCCGCACGGATCCTGGCGGTCGTCGATGCCGCCGGTGAGCCCGATGCCGTCGTCGATGTACGCCCGCAGGCCCGCCCCACGCCCACCGTGGTGGTGGACGACACGGTCCGCTGGGGCCATCCCGACCGGCTGCCCGTGGGCCCGGTCCCGGGTGGGCTGACCATCGGGCCGGGGTCCCGGGTGGCGATCGTCGGTCCGTCGGGGTCGGGGAAGACGACCCTGTTGTCCACCGTCGCCGGGCTCGTCGAGCCGGTCGAGGGATCGATCTCCGTGACCGACGCGGACGGGGATGTCGATCCGGCGCAGGCGATCCGGTGGTTCGCCTCGGACGCCCACATGTTCGCGACGACGATCCGTGAGAACCTCCTCGTCGCCCGCGGCGACGCCGACGACGATCTCCTGCACGACGCGCTCGACCGCGTCGGACTCGGCGACTGGGTGGCAGGTCTCGACGGAGGTCTCGACCACGAGCTGGCGTCGGGAGCGGACTCGATGAGCACCGGTCAACGACGTCGACTGCTGCTCGCCCGCGCGCTCGTCTGCCCCGTTCCGGTCCTGCTGCTCGACGAGCCGTGCGAGAACGTCGACCCCGACGAGGCCGACGCGCTGACCGCGGCGTTGCTCGACCCGCGAAGCGGCCTCGTCGAACCGGAGCGGGCCGTCGTGGTGGTCACCCATCGGCTCCCCCGGTCATGCGCTGCTACGGAGGTCGTCGATCTCGGCACGCTGGGCGTCCCGCGGGACGCCCGGGTCGGGCAATGCCCGTCCACCCCGGTTCGCCATCGGCGAAAAGCCGTTGCCGACTCCACCATCCGCGCGTAACTTCGGGAGTACACGAGGAAGGAGGTGGTCTGAAGTTGCATGACTTATGGACACGTGAGGTGACCATCAGCTAGGTGGCGCCAACGCCCGGGGTTCACCCGGTGCGGTAGTCGCCCGCCTCTCGGCAGCGGCGCCGTCACCCGAGCGAATCCACGGTGGTCACCCGACCCCCGCACCCCCACCCGTCCAGGTGGGTCCGGCCACGCAAGTGGCGGTGCGGGGGTCGTCCCATTCCACGACGAACCCCCGCACCGGTCAGCTGGTGCGGGGGTTCTGTCGTGGGCGTCGAGTGGGCGTCAGCCGCGCTCGTAGCTCCTGATCGCATCCGCGGCCAGGGCCTTCGTGGTGCTCTGCCCGTCGAAGGACTCGCGGATCAGGTCGGCATGACCCGAGTGGTGCGCGGTCTCCCGGAACATGTGCAGGAGGATGCGACGCACCGTGTGGTGCTGGCGGACCGGTGCCCACGGCGCGATCGGGATGGGGATGACGGCGTCGAGGTCGGGCACGGTCGCGATGAAGTCGTCGGTGAGCTGCGACTGCCTCGTGTACCTGTCGCGCCAGTCGGCGAACGACTCGTCCGCGGCCAGGCGGTAGCGCTCCGCGAGGTCGACGTCGAACTCGGACTCCGGGTCAGCGGCGTGGATCGTCGCGATCCAGTACTCCTCGAACAGGGTGAGGTGTTTGATCAGGCCGCCGAGGGTCAGATCGCCGACCGGTCCAGGCGTGCGGGCCTGCTCCTCGGAGATGCCGTCCACGGTCACCAGCAGGCTCCGGCGCTGGTCGCCGTAGATCTCGATCAGGGTCTCCCGCTCCCCGGGCGTGCTGGCGGTCGCGATCATCATCTGCACAGCTTCTCACCACGCGGGGGTGGAGTGCATCAGACCTCCGGCGGATGCGCCGGATCAACCGACGTGACGGGACAGTTTCGCCGACAGGCGGGGCACGAGGTCACCGTCGGCATCGACACGTTCCTCGACGTAGGCGAGGTCGCCGTCGTCGACGAGTCCGTAGAGGCGTTTGGCCCCACCGACCTTCCGGCCACCTGCCGATCCCGACGCGGACGTGATGACGACGTCGGTGACGAGTTCCCAGGACGTCTGGGTGAGGGGCTTCCCGTAGAACAGCTCGATCCAGCCCTCGGCGTGCGCGGCGAGGAACTCGATGCTCTCGTCGGAGTCGGGGCCGGAGATCCGCCAGTACCCGGTCTCCCGCAGGTCGGGTCCGATGTAGTGGGCGTCGTCGTCGATGCGCCAGGAGCGTGACTCCCACATCAGGTAGGGGCCGCCGTCGTGGCTGACGGTGATCTGCTGACCGAAGGGGTAGTCGCCGGTCTCGGGATCGTTGCCCTCGCCCAGACCGCGCCACACACCGACGAGCGGCAGCAGGCCGAGGAGCGTGGGGCTGAGGTCGGGCCCGAGACGCAGGTTCGCGGTGTCGTCGGGTGCGTCGAGTCCGCTCAGAGCGGGGATGTTGCGCGCGGCTGTGGTCTCCGCGCGGCGCGCGGCATCGGCGATCGCGTCGTCGGTGCTGTCGGGCACCGGGCGGTCGTCGGCGGAGCTGTCGCTCACCGGATCGGCGTCAGGACTCGTCGGTGATCAGGCGGTAGAGCGTGTACAGCCCGAACCAGACGATGGCGACCGTGGCGATGACCAGGAGGATCTCGAAGAAGATGACCACGTCCACGAGTCTACGACGACAGACCCCCCGAACGCCGATCGCCCCTGTCCGCGGTGGGCGGGCAGGGGCGATCGGAGGACGGAACGCCTCAGCCGGCCTTCGCGACCGTGACGTCCTGGTCGTAGACGCCGGTGCCGTCCGGGTGGACGGTGACGTCGCCGGTGCCGCGCGGCGACAGCGCGCGCAGCGTCCACGTGCCCGGTGCGGCGAAGAACCGGAAGTCGCCGGTCCCGCTCGCGACGACCTCGGCGGTGAACTCGCCGGTGCCGTCGAGCAGGCGCACGAACGCACCACCGACGGGCTGGCCGTCAGCGTCGAGGACCTGGCCCGTCAGGACCGTCTCCTTCTCGACGTCGACGCCGGCGGGCAGCTTCTGTCCCTGCTTGGGTGCAGCACACATGTCGATCACGCTCCCAGTTCGACGGGGACACCGACGAGCGAGCCGTACTCGGTCCAGCTGCCGTCGTAGTTCTTCACGTTCTCGTGGCCCAGGATCTCCTTGAGCACGAACCACGTGTGGCTCGACCGCTCACCGATACGGCAGTAGGCGATCGTGTCCTTCTCCCCGTCGAGGCCCGCCTCCTTGTACAGCTCGGCCAGCTCCTCGTCGCTCTTGAAGGTGCCGTCCTCGTTGGCTGCCTTGCTCCACGGCACGTTGATCGCGGTGGGGATGTGGCCGGGACGCTGACTCTGCTCCTGCGGGAGGTGGGCCGGAGCCAGGATCTTGCCGGAGAACTCGTCCGGGCTGCGGACGTCGACGAGGTTCTTGCTGCCGATGGCATCGACGACCTCGTCGCGGAACGCGCGGATCGAGAGGTCCGGATCCGACGCCTTGTAGCTCGCGGCCGGCCGCGAGACGGTGTCGGTCGACAGCGGGCGGCCGTCGAGCTCCCACTTCTTGCGCCCGCCGTCGAGCAGCTTCACGTCCTGGTGGCCGTAGAGCTTGAAGTACCAGTAGGCGTAGGCGGCGAACCAGTTGTTGTTGCCGCCGTAGAGGACGACGGTGTCGTCGTTGGAGATGCCGCGCGAGGACAGCAGGTCCCCGAACTGCTCGGCGTTGACGAAGTCACGACGGACCTGATCCTGCAGGTCGGTCTTCCAGTCGAGCTTGACGGCGCCCTGGATGTGGCCGCCGTCGTAGGCGCTGGTGTCCTCGTCGACCTCGACGAAGACGACGGAGTCGGTGGTCAGGTTCTGCTCAGCCCAGTCTGCGCTGACCAGGACGTCGGAGCGAGCCATGGTGGTCCTTTCGGGAACGGTTCGGTGATGCGAGGAGTCGAACGTGTCGAGGCGTCGACCGCGACGCACTGCGCGGGAACGGGCGTGAACCGACACGGCGGACGGTGGTCAGATCAGACCGTCGGCACGGACGGTCACGAGACGGCTGCGCGTCGCGGACCGATGTCAGCGACAGCAGCAGGTGGCGAATCGACAGAAATCGATCGCCCGGCGGCGGGTGAGCAGGTACTCACGACGCGACTGCATGGCGCCGACAGTAACAAAGGTCACCTGCTGACCGGCCCGGCGGCTCAGCATGGCGGTCGGTGGAACCCACCATCGGAGTGGCACGTGTACATCATGTACACCTCCTGATTCTGCGCCGTCAGAAAGAACCCGGGGTCCCAGGTCTGACTGTGCGGGGTGCCCTCGACCATGATGTCGCTGCCACTGCTCCGGGCCGACGTCGCCGTTGCTCCCCACGCCATGGGGAGGTCGGGGATGGTGGCAGAGAACTGTTCGAGCACCGCGCGGCGGTCTGCGACTGCCACGGTCGTGTCGGAGTGCTCCTCAGGGCCGTCGTAGAACCCGGTAGCGGACAGTCGGAGCGCACCGTCGACCACGGAGAGGTCGACGGTGACGCTGACCTTCTCCTTGGGCCGACCGGGACCCGGGGAGACGCTGCCAGTGAGCAGGACACCCGAAGTACGACTGAGCAGACCGTCCTGGGGTCCGCCCCCGCCGGCCTCTCCCTCCGGCGCTGGGGTGTTGACGGTCAGGTCGTCGATGCGCAGTAGGCGGCCCATCGCGACGGAGTCCAGCGTCGTCGACGCGGTCGCAGATCCGACCCGCATGGTGGCGGCTCCATACGGGAACGGGTGGGAGATGGAGGCCATGGCGACGCGGACGTCGCTGAGCCGTGTGCGGAGGTCGGCGTGGCAGGGGTCCTTCATCGTGCAGGTGCCCGCGGCGTACACGGGAACCGCACGCGCTGTGATGCCGATGGACGAGTAGCGACCGTCGGCGACCGACCGGTACGCGGGGAAACCGGAGATGGTCACCTCGGGTTCGAACGGCAGGCCGCGATTGCCGTCCGTCGGGTGCACGAACGCTCGCGCAAGGCTGCGCTCGGCGTTGATCGCGATGGCGGTGTCGGTGCCGAGAGCACCGAGAACGGCGACGACCACGACGACGATGACGGCCCAGAGAACGCGGCGGAGGCGGGGGCGGCTGCGCGAGCTGCCGACCACAGAACTCTCCTCACCCGCCCGCCGATACGAGGTCACAGACGGGGAGGCGGTATTCTTCTCCCAGCCTGCACCGTCGTCGCTGCAGCGTACACAAGTGAGAGACCGCCGCCGGAGATCGGAGTTCCCCATGGATCTCTTGTTGCTGACGGCAGACCCTGCGCCCGAATCGGTGGTCCCGTCACTCGCGCTGCTGGCGCACACCGTCCGCGTCGCGCCCACCGAGGTGTCGTCGTTGATGGAGACGGGCAACGCCGACGTGGCCATCGTCGACGCTCGCACCGACCTCGCCGCCGCCCGCGGGCTCTGTCGGTTGCTCGGCAGCACGGGCGCCTCGGTTCCCGTCGTCGCCGTGCTCACCGAGGGTGGTCTCGTCGCGGTGAACGCCGAGTGGGGTCTCGACGACTTCCTCCTGCCGACCATCGGGCCGGCCGAACTCGACGCGCGTCTGCGTCTGCTGGTGGTGCGCAACCGTGGCGGCGACAGCGAGGAGGCGGCCGGCAAGGTGTCGCTGGGCGAGTTGGTGATCGACGAGGGCACCTACACCGCACGTCTGCGCGGGCGCCCACTCGACCTGACCTACAAGGAGTTCGAACTCCTCAAGTACCTGGCCCAGAACGCCGGCCGGGTCTTCACCAGAGCGCAACTGCTGCAAGAGGTGTGGGGGTACGACTTCTTCGGCGGCACCCGCACCGTCGACGTCCACGTCCGGCGACTGCGCGCGAAACTCGGGGCCGAGCACGAATCGCTGATCGGCACCGTGCGCAACGTGGGGTACAAAGCCGTCCGTCCCTCCCGCGGTCGCGAGAACTCGGAGGGGCCGGCCGAGGACTTCGACGACGACTTCGACGGGCCGGCAGAGGATCTCGACGACGAACTGCGGTCGATGAGCAACGGTGGCTGACGCGGGGGAGACAGTGTCGTCGTCTCTCGACACCGAGACCGCCCGAGCCGTTCACGCCCTGGCCGATCGGGCGGAACGCGCCGACGGTGTCGCCGGTCTGTCCGAGCAGGCGGTCGCCGCGATCGACACCGACCGCGTCATCCACGTGCTGGTCCGCGGTGAGGACGGTACGCTGGTCGGCTACGCCAACATCACCCCCGGTCGTGACGACGAGCCCGCGATGGTCGAGGCCGTCGTCGACCCCGTCCACCGGGGTGCGGGACACGGGAAGACGTTGCTGCGCAGAGCATTCGCCACTGCACCGGATGCGGCGAGGGTGTGGGCTCACGGTGACCTCGCGCCTGCGAGGGCGGTGGCACGAAGCCTCGGCCTGACCCCGCTACGCGAGCTGCTGTCGATGCGCCGACCACTGAACGATGCCGACCTGCCGCTGCCGGGCATCGAGGTCCCCGACGACCTCCTCCTGCGCACCTACGCTGGTACCCGGGATGACGCGGAGATCCTGCGTGTCAACAACGCCGCGTTCGACTGGCACCCCGAACAGGGCGGCTGGTCGCTGGACGAGATCACCGCGCGCACCTCGTCGGACTGGTTCGACCCCGAGGGCCTGTTCCTCGTGTTCGACCGTGCCGATCCGGACCGACTGCTCGGATTCCACTGGACGAAGGTGCATCCCGCGACCGACGACGAACCGGAGATCGGCGAGGTCTACATCGTCGGGGTCGACACCGGGACCCAGGGCCGGGGTCTCGGGCGTCTCCTGACGCTCGCCGGCATCGCCCACCTCGAGCGCAGGGGGCTGACCGTCGTCGAGTTGTACGTCGAGGGCGACAACACCGCGGCACTGCACACATACGACCGGCTCGGGTTCACCCGCCACTCGATCGACGTCGCGTACGGCAGAAGTATTTAGGCGTAGCAAACACCTGCTCGAAAGTCTGCCGACACGGCCCGTGTTCATCTCTCGTTCACCTTCGGTGTCCGGGCTGTCCACCGACGAACCCTACGGTCAGACCGTCCCCGGGGGGATCGGTCCGGTGCCCTCGCAGATCCGTAGTGGAGGAAATACGTGAAATCGAGTCGTGTCGGTGTCGCGGCCATGTCCATGGCCGCCGCATCCACCCTCATCTTCGCCGCCTGCAGCAGCAACGCCGACAAGAACAGCGACTCCGCTGCTGCGGCGTCAGCAGTGCAGAGCGTGCAGTGCGACGGCAAGAAGTCGTTGAACGCCACCGGGTCCACCGCTCAGGCCAACGCGATGACGATCTTCTCGTCGTCCCTGGCCAAGTCCTGCCCCGGCTTCGAACTGAAGTACGGCGGAGGCGGCTCCGGCAAGGGTGTGTCCGACTTCACCGAGGGCCTCACCGATTTCGGTGGTTCGGACTCGCCGCTGAAGGACACCGAGTACCAGGCCGCGCAGCAGCGCTGCGGCTCCCCGGCGTGGAACCTGCCCCTGGTCTTCGGACCGATCGCGGTCGCGTACAACGTCCAGGGCGTCAACGACATCGCTCTCTCGGGCCCGACCCTGGCCAAGATCTTCTCCGGGCAGATCACGAAGTGGAACGACCCCGAGATCGCGAAGGAGAACTCCGGTAAGACGTTGCCGGACCTCGCGATCAGCGTTCTCTACCGCGCCGATCAGTCCGGCACCACGGACAACTTCCAGAAGTACCTCGTGGCCGCGGGCGGCTGGACGAAGGGTGCCGGCAAGACGTTCAACGGTGGCGTCGGTGAGGGCAAGCAGGGCAACCCCGGTGTCGGTTCGGCCGTGAAGCCGACCAACGGTGCGATCGCCTACGTCGAGTGGGCCTACGCGAAGACCAACAACCTCGACACCGCGAAGATCATCACCGACAAGGATCCCGAGGGTGTCGCTCTGACGGCCGAGACCGGGGGGAAGACCATCGACTCCGCGAAGCTCAAGAACGGCGCGGAGAGCCACGACATGGTGATCGACACGTCCTCGTTCTACAAGCCGGCCGAGCAGGGCGCCTACCCGATCGTGTTGGCGACCTACGAGCTCGTCTGCTCGAAGTACAGCGACACCGCGGTCGCCAACGGGGTGAAGACGTTCCTCTCGGTCGCCTCCGCCCCGCAGAACCAGGGCTCGGAGCTGCAGAACGCCGGATACATCCCGCTGCCCGACTCGTTCCGTACGAAGCTCCAGGACTCCATCAAGGCGATCCAGTAGTACCCTCCGAGCTTGCTACGCCATTCCAAGAGGATAGAGAAGCATGTCTGTGGATGACACGACAGGCGTGAGTCGATCCGGATCGGACAACCCCGATTCGGACCACTCACCCGCTCCCCGAGAATCACGAACACCCGACGACTCGAACGGCCCGACCCCACAAGGTGATGTCCGATCGAGTGGTCTCGCCCACCAGGCGACGATCGCGGGAGATCGGATCTTCGAGTGGTTGTCCAAGGGCGTGGGTCTGTTCGTCCTGATCGTCGTCGTCGCGATCGGCATCGATCTGCTGATCCAGGCGATCCCGTCGATCAGCAAGGACAACGCCAACTTCCTCCTCTCCTCGGACTGGCAAGCCGGCGGACAGGACTTCGCCAACGGCACAGCACGATTCGGTGTCCTCGAGCTGTTCCGGGCGACGTTCCTGTCCTCGGTGTTCGCTCTCGTCCTCGCGACACCGGTCGCGATCGGCATCGCCACCTTCCTGGTGGAATATGCCCCGCGATCGGTGGCGCGAGGACTGGGCGCGCTGATCGACCTGTTGGCGGCCGTGCCGTCGATCATCTTCGGCCTGTGGGGCATCTACGTCCTGGCGCCGTTCATCGCGCCGTTCGCCGAGTGGCTGAACTCCACGTTCGGATGGCTGTTCCTCTTCCAGACCGGGAAGGTGTCGATCTCCGGCGGCGGAACGCTTTTCACCGCCGGGATCGTCCTCGCCATCATGATCCTGCCGATCATCACCTCCATCACCCGCGAGGTGCTGCGGCAGACCCCGGTGGGGCAGAAGGAGGCGGCCCTCGCTCTGGGCGCCACCAAGTGGGAGGTCATCCGGACGACCTCGTTCCCGTACGCGCGCAGCGGCATGATCGCCGCGTCGATGCTCGCGTTGGGACGTGCCCTCGGCGAGACCATCGCCGTCATGATCATCCTGAGTTCTGCGACCGGATCGCTGAAGTGGTCGCTGTTCGAGGGCGGTGACACCTTCGCCTCGAAGATCGCGCGCGACGTCGGCGAGTTCGTCGGCAGCGTCGACTCGGCCGGTGCCTACATCGCCGCCGGTCTGGTCCTGTTCGTACTGACCTTCATCGTCAACGCCATTGCCCGCGCCATCGCGGGTGGGAAGGTCAACGGATGACCGCCACACTGGAGACCGCCGGCCACGGTGGCCCCGTCAAGTCGTCACCCACGACCTTCCGTGCGCCGTCTGTCTCCCGTCGGGTCCGTGCGCAACTCGCGCGCGGGCTGTTCGGGCTCAGCTTCGTCATCGCTCTGATCCCGTTGGTGTGGTTGCTCTACACCGTCATCAGCAAGGGTGCCGGTGCCCTCACCGACCCCAACTGGTGGCTGGGCGACGCGTACGGGATCGACACCAACACCAACTACGGTGCGGGCATCTCGCAGGCCATCGTCGGCTCGCTGATCCAGGCCGCCATCGCGACGGTCATCTCGGTGCCGATCGCGGTGATGACGGCGATCATGCTGGTGGAGTACCCGAACTCGAAGCTCGTCCGCCCCGTCACCTTCATGGTCGACATCCTGGCCGGGGTTCCCTCGATCGTCGCGACGATGTTCATCTTCGCGGTCTTCGTCATCGGGTTGTCCATGGGGCAGAGCGGTTTCGCGGTCAGCCTCGCGCTCATCCTCCTGATGATCCCGATCGTCGTGCGTTCCACCGAGGAGATGCTGAAGCTCGTCCCGGACGAGCTGCGGGAGGCGTCGTTCGCACTGGGCATCCCGAAGTGGAAGACCATCCTGCGCATCGTGCTCCCGACCGCGCTGTCGGGGATGCTCTCCGGGATCTTCCTCGCCATCGCCCGCATCATGGGCGAGACCGCGCCGGTGCTGATCCTCGCCGGGCCCGCCAGTTCGCAGGTGCAGGCCGATCCTCTGAACGGGGGGATGAACTCGCTGCCCCTGTTCATCAAGGACATGTGGTCGTCGGCGCAGGAGGCGTCGTCGTTCTACTACTGGGGTGCGGCGCTCACCCTCATCATCATCATCGCCGTTCTCAACGTCGTGGCGGCGATCCTCGCCAAGGCCCTGGCGCCCAAGACGAAGTAGAAGGAAGCCCGATCTCATGGCCAAGCGCCTCGACGTCAAAGACCTGAACATCTACTACAGCGCCTTCCACGCGGTGAAGGACGTGTCGCTCGAGGTGGCGCCGCGCAGCATCACCGCGTTCATCGGTCCGTCGGGGTGCGGCAAGTCGACGGTGCTGCGCACCCTCAACCGCATGCACGAGGTCACCCCGGGTGCGCGCGTCGAGGGCAAGGTGCTCCTCGACGGTGAGGACATCTATGGCCGCGGCATCGACCCGGTGGGTGTGCGCTCGACCATCGGGATGGTGTTCCAGCGCCCGAACCCGTTCCCCACCATGTCGATCCGCGACAACGTCGTGGCCGGCCTGAGGCTGCAGGGTGTGCGGAACAAAAAGGAACTCGACGAGGTCGCCGAGCGCAGCCTGCGCGGCGCGAACCTCTGGGAAGAGGTGAAGGACCGTCTCGGCAAGCCCGGTGGCGGTCTGTCCGGCGGTCAGCAGCAGCGTCTGTGCATCGCGCGAGCGATCGCCGTGTCGCCCGAGGTGCTGCTGATGGACGAGCCGTGTTCGGCGCTCGACCCGATCTCGACCCTCGCCATCGAGGACCTGATCACCGAGCTCAAGAAGGACTACACGATCGTCATCGTCACCCACAACATGCAGCAGGCTGCACGGGTGAGTGACAAGACGGCGTTCTTCAACCTCGCGGGCGTCGGCCAGCCCGGCCAGCTCATCGAGATCAACGACACCGAGACGATGTTCTCCAACCCGGGCCAGAAGGCCACGGAGGACTACATCTCCGGCCGCTTCGGCTGATCGCCCCGAGACCACCGAGTCCGGTACGACGACGGCCCCCACGATCCGTGGGGGCCTTCGTGTGTCATGTCACCCGTCCGACCCGCACAAACCACCAGACCCGTCGAGTGGGCGCTTCCAGACGTCGGTTGGGCGGTTCCAGACGTTCAGTGGGCGGTTGACGAGATCGAGTGCGCCGAGCCGACCACTCGACGTCGGTAAGCGCCCAGTCGACGTCGGTAAGCGCCCAGTCGACGTCGGGTAAGCGCCCAGTCGACGTCGGGTAGCGCCCAGTCGACGTCGGTAAGCGCCCACTCGACGTCTGGAACCGCCCAGTCGACGGGATTAACCGGCGCGACGGGGATCGTGGTCGGTCTCAGGCGTCGGCGAACTGCTCCGGCGTCTTGCCGGTCGCCTGGAAGACCACACGGCGGCCGATCAGCACGGCGTGATCGGAGAAACGCTCGTAGTAGCGGCCGAGGAGTGTCACGTCGACCGCAGCGGCCACACCGTGCTTCCACTCACGGTCCATCAGCACGGTGAACAGATGCCGGTGCAGGTCGTCCATGGCGTCGTCGTCGCCCTGAAGACGCAGAGCCGCCGTCGGGTCCTGGTTGTTGAGCACCTCACGGGCGTTCAACGCCATCTGGACGGCGAGCCGACCCATCTCCGCGAAGTAGCCGTTCACCTCTTCGGGCAGCGCCTTGTTCGGATGCCGGCGGCGTGCGACCTTCGCGACGTGCAGGGCGAGCGCACCCATCCGGTCGACGTCGGCGACGATCTGGAAACCGCTGACGATGGCACGCAGGTCGCCGGCGACGGGGGCCTGCAGTGCGAGGAGCGCGAAAGCGCGCTCCTCGGCGGCCGCCGACAGTCGGACGATCTCCTCGTGGTCGGTGATGACCGACTCGGCGACGGCGAGATCGGCCTGGAGCAGGGCCTGGGTCGACCGTTCCATGGCCACGCCCGCCAGTTGGGACATCTGGCCCAGGACGGCGTTCAAGTCCGCCATCTGCTCTTGATACGCAGTACGCATACGCCGAGACTACTCACATCCGGCGAGCAGACGGTTGTGCAGCGGTGAACGGGACGTGAACCGGGTCACGTGTTGCAGGACGTGTCCGCACCGTTCGTGACGCTCAGGTCGTTGGGTAGTTCGACGGCCTCGTTCGATTGCGGATTCTGGGTGACGGTCAGCGACCTCCCCTGTGCGGGAGCGTCATCCACGGATCCGGCGAAATCGGTGCCGAGCAGGACCTCGACACCCGACTTCACGGTGCGGTCCGGCTGGATGACGGCGCCGGGGATCATCGACGCCAGGGTGGCGGCGGCGGCCTGTTCGCCGGGCCCGTACCGGACCACCGTCTCCGCCTGGTTCTGCGAGGCGTCGGCGACGCCGCGGACGTCGAAGCCCATGGCGGACAACTTCTCGGACACCCGTGTCGCCAGACCGGAGGCGCCGGTGGCGTTGAGCACGCGCACCCCGACGCTCTCCGGGGATTGGGCGGTGGCGGTGACCGGGACGGGCGACGCACTCGAGGTCGGTGCCGGCGCCGACGACTGCGAGCTCGACGACGACGGCGCCGGGGAGGCCGCCTTCTGCTCGCCGGGGAGCGGGTCGTCGTTGATGATCGCGTCGAAGATGGCGTTGATGTCGTCGGTGCGCGGGATCTCGTTGTTCGAGCCGTCGGTGGTGGTGCCGGCGGTGGGGATGGTCAGGAACGTGACCCGCCCGGCCTGCAGGCCGTCGAGGGACTGCGCGAGGTTCAGCAGGCTGTCGGTGTCGATGCCGTCGACGAGGCTGTACTTGATGAAGGTGGTGATGATCCCGTTCAGGCGCGCAGGGTTGGACAGCACCTGCGACGAGAGCATGCCGCGCAGCAGCGACGACATGAACAGTTGCTGCCGCTTGATGCGGCCGTAGTCGCCGTTGCCCTCGCTCTCGATGGTGCGGGCGCGGACGTAGTTCAGTGCGCGGGAGCCGCGAACCGTCTGCTTGCCCGGCCGCGACAGGATCTGGCCGAGTTCGTAGTCGTAGAGCGGCGTCGGCGAGCAGACCTGCACCCCGCCGATCTTGTTCACCACCTGCTCGAACCCGTAGAAGTCCATGGCGATGAAGTGGTTGATGTTCAGACCCGACAGCTGCTGGATCACCTTGACCGCGCACTCGGGGCCGCCGTCGCCGTAGGCGGTGTTCAGCTTGGCGCCGGTCTCGGCCGGGACGATGTCGGTGCCGTAGGTGGCCGTGTTGTTGTCCCACGCCCGGCAGTCGGGGCGGTCGACGGCGAGGTCACGGGGGAAC
The DNA here is from genome assembly GCF_054332755.1 of Williamsia sp. SKLECPSW1. NCBI lineage: Bacteria > Bacillati > Actinomycetota > Actinomycetes > Mycobacteriales > Nocardiaceae > Williamsia > Williamsia sp. SKLECPSW1. The sequence goes on from NZ_JBTGLI010000001.1 coordinate 2,572,508, forward strand.
GACACCGCGACGACGCGACTGCGGTTGGCCGGGATGTTGACCAGGATGACGGTGTCCGACCGCGCTCCGTCGGCCTGGGCGGTGGTACCGGCGCCGACGCGCCCGTTCTGTCCCGCACGGGTGTCGGTGCCGACGATCAGGTACGTCTGGTCGCCGGTCTGAGCGCCCTTGTTGCGGATGTTCTTGTCGTTGCTGTTGACGGCGGTGATGGTGCGGAACCCGCCGTTGGTGGTGCGCAGGTAGCCCCACACGAATCCGGTCCCGACCAGCGACAGCACACACGCGAGTGCGACGACGATCCGTCCGGTGGTGGTGGCGGTACGTCGGCGACGGGCTCGGCGATCGGCCTCGGCGAGTCGCGACCCGCTGGCGGGGAGCACCGCGGGACCCGACGATCGACGCCCGGTCCTCGGGGACGGCTCGTCCTGCGCGGGAGGTGCCGTCGCCGTGGGCTCGTCGACGACGGGCGGGATGGTCTCGGTGCGATCCTCGACGGGCGGGATCGTCTCGGTGCGGTCCTCGTCGGCGGGTGCCGGCGGAGTCCGCGGCGGGCTCGGCGGCACCGGCGGGGTGGGAGGCGTCGCACGGGCGTCCCCGTTGCGCTGCTCGATCTCGCGCAACAGGTCGGCGACGCTCCGCCGACGACCGTCCGCGATGCGTGCACGGTCGGTCGGCTCCCGCAGGACCTCGTCGGAGGGCCGCTCGAGGCGACGCAGGATCTCGTCCCGGCTCAGTCGGCCCGAACGACCGGACGAGGGGTCGTCGCGGCGCGAGGCATCACCCGGGCCCGGGGACCCGGGGGGTTGCTCGTCGCTCACTGAACTCCTCTGCCGTGCTGGTGTGCGCCATCGTACGGAACCGGTGGGTGCCGATCCTGCCTCGTCAGCCGCCTGAATGCATGATCTCGGCGCCGTCGGGGACGCAGTCGTCGTCGGGGTCGTCGAGCCATCCGTCGGGCAGGGCGACCGCCGCGGGCGAGCCCTGCCGTCCGCGGGGACCGTGCCCGTCGCGGGGGAACGGGACGGAGGCGTCGAGACCGCCGACCAGGTCGCGGAGTTGCTCGACGGTGGTGACCAATGCGAGATCGCGACGCAGGTCCGACCCGACGGGGAACCCACGCAGGTACCAGGCGACGTGCTTGCGGATCTCGCGCATGCCCTTGTCCTCGCCGTGGTGGTCGGCCAGCAGTCGTCCGTGCCGGACGATGATGTCGGCGACCTCGCCCAGCGTCGGTGGCGTCGGGGTGGGCAGGCCGTTGAGGTGGGCACTGAGTTCGGCGAACAGCCACGGTCGCCCGAGGCAGCCGCGACCGATGACGACGCCGTCGCAACCGGTCCGCTCCATCATCGCCACCGCGTCGGCAGGCTCGAAGATGTCGCCGTTGCCCAGGACCGGCACGTCGGTGACGTGCTCCTTGAGTGCGGCGATCTGCGACCAGTCCGCCTCGCCCGAATATCGCTGCGACGCGGTACGCGCATGCAGTGCAACGGCCTTCGCGCCCTCGGCGGCGGCGATGCGCCCGGCGTCGAGGTGGGTGTGGTGGTCGTCGTCGATGCCGATGCGGAACTTCACCGTCACCGGGATGTCGGTCCCCTCGACGGCGCGCACGGCCGCCGCGACGATGTTCTGGAACAGGCGACGCTTGTAGGGGATCGCCGAGCCGCCGCCCTTACGCGTCACCTTCGGGACCGGGCAGCCGAAGTTCATGTCGATGTGGTCGGCGAGGTCCTCGTCGACGATCATCTTCGCCGCGGCGTAGGTGTACTCGGGGTCGACGGTGTAGAGCTGCATCGACCGCGGGTTCTCCGTCGGACCGAACGTCGTCATGTGCATGGTCGTCGGGTGCCGCTCGACGAGCGCACGCGCGGTGACCATCTCGCAGACGTAGAGCCCGGAGACCGTGCCCGTACGCTCCATCTCCAACTCACGGCACAGGGTGCGGAACGCCACGTTGGTGACACCGGCCATCGGGGCCAGCACGACGGGGCTCGCGAGGTCGAACGGGCCGATCCGCAGCGCCGGCCGGGCGGATGCCGAAACCGCCGCGCCCGAGGTGTCGGGGGCGGCGGTCGCGGAGTCGAGAACGGTGGTCAGGGTGGCTCCTAGGACGCGCGGGACTCGCGCTTGGCCGCCTCGCGGGCCAGGGCACGGTCGCGCATCTCCTCGAACTTCAGGGTGTCCTCGGCGAGCTTCTCGGTGAAGGTGTGCAGACGCTCGCGGTCCTTCTCGCCCTCGGGGCCGAAGTCGTCGCGGTCGAAGACGTTGAGCTTGCGGAGGATCGGCATGACGACCTCCTCGTGGTGCTGACGCAGGTCGTAGATGCCGTGCTTGGCCATCAGCACGCCGTGGCGACGGAAGTTCGGCATCCCCGCACCGGGCATCTGGAAGTTGCAGATGACGTCGGTGATCGCGCGCAGCGTCTGATCCGGCGTCAAATCCATCGCCGCACCGACGATGTTCCGGTAGAAGATCATGTGCAGGTTCTCGTCGGCCGCGATGCGCTGCAGCAGCTTGTCGGCGATCGGGTCGTTGCACGCCCGGCCGGTGTTGCGGTGGCTGACGCGGGTCGCGAGCTCCTGGAACGTCACGTACGCGACGGTGTAGAGCAGGCCGAGTTCGCCTCCGTGGGCCTCGACCTCGTCCGCGCGGTCACCGCCGACGCCCACCGACGTGAAGCCGTTGGTCATGTGGATCATCCGCGCCTCTTCGAGCGCGACGGGATCGACACCACGGGTGACGACGAGGTAGTCGCGCATGGCGAGGCCGTGCCGGTTCTCCTCGGCGGTCCACCGGCCGACCCAGTGACCCCAGGCGTCGTCGGTGGAGAAGTTGTTCGCGATCTCGCGGTGGTACGAGGGGAGGTTGTCCTCGGTGAGGAGGTTGGTGATCATCGCGGCCTTGGCCACGTCGCCGAGCTCCGACTGCTCCTCGCTCCAGTCCTGGCCACCGAGGGCGGCGAAGTTCTGGCCCTCGTCCCAGGGGATGTAGTCGTGGGGGTTCCAGTCCTTCGCCACCGAGAGGTGACGGTTGACGTTCTCCTCCGCGGCAGGCGACAGCTCCTTGAGGAGCTCGAGCTGTGTCATCTCGCGTGCCATGGGTCCACCCTCCTCGACGACGTGCGCGAACAGTGGTCCAGCCTACGGGAGCCGACGGGGCGGCCCAAGTCGCGGAGCGGGCGTCGTGATCCTTCCCAAACCGGGCGCGGGAGGCCCGTGGGCGGGGGCGTCAGCGGAAGAACGCCCCGGTGGTCTCCATCCATCGACGCGCCTCGTCGGTCAGGGTTCCGGACGCCTCCGCGCGAACGCACCAGGTCATCGCGGCCTGGCCGAACTCCATCGGGTTGTAGACGTCCTCCTCGCAGGACCACAGTCCGTCGCCTGCGTAGGTGAGGATCGTGATGTTCGTGGCCGACACCCGGCTGCCGTCGCCCGGGTCGCGCATTGGGTTGTCGATCTCACAGATCACCCGTCCGGTCGCGGGATCGCACACGTGCCACAGCGATGGGAACGCGACCATGTGGTTGCCCGGGAACGTGCCCATGGTCTTCGCGATCCACGGTCGGATCTCCTCGCGGCCCTTCATCGTGCCCATCGCGTGCTCGATGTAGTCGGCGTCGACGGTGAACTGCTCGGCCCACGGGTTCCAGTCACCGGATGCCGCGCAAGACTCGGTGGTCGCCTCGAACCGTGCGAACGCCGCCGACAACTCGTCGGCCGTGAAACCGGACATGCCTCGATATTAAGCAAACGCTTGGTCAACCTCGCCGACTGTGCCGAAACTCCCCGTCGAGCGTGGGGAAGATGCCGTCTTTCAGCGGGCGACGAACCGGCTGAGGCGAATCTCCAGTCGGTCTTGGACGACCGACAACGCCAGGCAGATGACCCAGTAGTACACCGCAGCAGTGCTGTAGAGCGCGAGGTATTCGAAGGTGGCCGCCGCTGCGTTCTGGGCCTGCCGGAACAACTCGGTGACGAGGATCGTCGATGCCAGCGAGGTGTCCTTCACGAGAGAGATCAGTGTGTTCGACAGCGGCGGCAATGCTGTCCGCGCCGCCTGCGGCAGGATCACCGATCGCAATGTCGTCCATCGCGACAGGCCCAACGACTCCGACGCCTCCCACTGGCCACGATCGATGGAGAGGATCGCTGCGCGGATGATCTCGGCCGCGTAGCCGCCGACGTTCAAGCTGAAGGCGACGATTGCAGAGGGGAACGGGCTGACCACGATTCCCAGCTCGGGCAATGCGAAGAAGATGATGAAGAGCTGCACGAGCAGTGGAGTGCCGCGGATGATCGAGATGTACAGCCGGGCGATCGACGAGACGATCCGCCGTGGCGACATCCGGGCCAGTGCAACACCCAACGCGATCGCGAGACCGATGACAAAGCTGATCGCCGTCAGTGGAATGGTGCCGGTGACCGTCGCCTTGAGCAGCGGCACGAGATTGCTGCGGACAACAGACCACGCGCTGGGCGACTTCGCGGTCGCATCGAAATACTTCGCGTAGGTCTTGTCGAGCGTGCCGTCGTCCCGCAATGCCGTGATCTGGGTGTTGATCGCCGCGATCAGGCCCGAATTCTTGCGAGCGGCGAAAACCTGCCTGCTCACGTCTGGGGTCGTCGCGGCGATCTTCACCTTCGTGTCGCCGCTCGTGGTCAGGTAGTTCTTGGCGGTGAGCTCATCGTTGACCGTCGCCTGAACGCGACCTTGGTCGAGGAGCCTGACCGCCGTCGAGAACCCGTCGACGGGCTCGACCACCGCGCCTGCGGACTTCGCGATCTCCGCGTAGTTGCTCGTCAGCGACTGCGCTGCAGTCTTACCCCGGAGATCGCTGACCGACTTGATCGAACTGTCGTCCGACCGCGCCAAGATCACGCTCGCCGTCTGGACGTACGGCTCGGACAGGTCGTATTTGGCGGCGCGATCGGCGGAGTACGAGATCTGGTTGGCGATCACATCGAAGCGACCGGCCTCCAACGCGGGGAACAGGCTGTCGAAGTTCGCCTCCACGAATTTCACGCGGAGGCCGAGCCTCGTCGCGACGTCGGTGATGACGTCCACGTCGAAGCCTGTGATCGGACCGACGCCTTTCGGGTGGAATGTGAAGGGTGCGTACGTCCCCTCCGTGCCGACGGTGAGTACGCCGGGCTCGATGGTGGGCAGCGACGGCGCGGCGTGGGCAACCGGGCGCCCGATCGGCAGCGTGACCGTCGCGAGCAGAATCGCGAGGACGGCGAGAACGACGCGAACGCTCACGCGTGAGACAGAGGCCATGACCGATCCAATCACCCGTGCGCCTCAGCGATGGTCGTAGACGCCCGACGCCGTGTCGCACACCTCGAATCGCTCGCACACGACCCGCGCCGTCGTCACGCCGCGCGTCTGTCCCACACCGCCAATAACTCCACGAGGATGTCGGTCGCCATCTGCAGGCCGGAGAGGTGGCTGTCGCCGGGGAGGGTGTGGAATGTCGCGTCGGGGAGCCGATTCGCTACGTGGCGGCCGTGCTCGTGCGGGATGATCCAGTCGGCGTCGCCGTGCCAGACCCGCACCGGGACGGTCACATCCGCGAGCCGGAACCCCCAGTCGCGGGAGAACACGACGACGTCGGCGAACGGCGCCTCCATCCGGTGGCGACCGCCGTTGAGCAGATCGTCGAGGAACATCGCCTTGAACTCCGGACGGGCGAGCAGTTGCCGATCGGCGCGCGGGGAGATGAGGCCGAACGCGGCGATGGCGGGGTCGGCGACGGGTCGTGCGATCCGCATGAACGAGCTGAGGACGCGCCCGATCGGCGCGCCGGCCACCTCGAGGGTTCCCGACAGCATCTTGCCGAGTTCCATTGCACCACCGTCGATGCTGTCGGGTCCTACGGTCGGTGCGACGCCGCCGAGCACCCCGGCGACCACGACGCGTTCCGGCATGGCTCGCGCGACCCCCAGCGTGTACGGGCCGCCGCCCGACAGGCCAATGACCGCGAAGCGGTCGATCCCGAGGTTGTCGGCGACGATGCGCAGGTCCGCGGCGAACCCGAGCACGTTCGAGTAGCGATACGGCGTGGACGACCCCACACCCGGCCGATCGAGTCCGAGCAACCGGACACCGTGCTCGCCCGCCCAACGACGTGCCTCCAGCGGGATCTGTCTCCGCGCACCGGGCGTCCCGTGCAGCCAGAACACTGCCCTGCCCTGTGGGTCCCCGAACTCGGCGAAGCCGATCCGGCGGCCCTCGCCGACGGCGACGGACCCCTCGATCTGTGGACGGTCGATGTCGATCACGCGGTCAAGTCTTGCAGTCCCGACCGAGCGCCCGATCGGGAACCGTCGACAGCGGGCGAGATCGAGGACCGCAGTTGTCCGCTTGCCGTCCTAGGTTCGGCGACACACACCGTCCACCCCCACAACGGAGCCCACCATGAAATTTGCCTCGGTCCGCATCATCACCGCCGACGTCGACCGTCTCGTCGGCTTCTACGAGACGCTGCTCGGCATCACGGCCGATCGGCCCGCACCGGTGTTCGCCGAACTCGTCACCTCGGCGGGCACGCTCGCCATCGGCGACGTGCAGACGGTCGCCCTCTTCGGTGAGGGCTCGGCCCACCCGGCCGACAACCACTCGGTGATCATCGAGTTCATCGTCGACGACGTCGACGCGGAGTTCGAGCGTCTGTCCGGCCACGTCGACGAGGTCGTGCAGACACCGACGACGATGCCGTGGGGCAACCGGTCGCTGCTCATCCGCGACCCGGACGGCAACCTCGTCAACCTGTTCACGCCGGTCACGGCCGACGCCGCCGCCCGGCAGGCGCGCTGAGGTCGTACACAGAACCCCCGGGCGCCGCGCGAAACGCGCAGAAGGTGCGGTTACGCACTCAAGCGTGACTGTGATCCCGGTTACGCAGACGCTGCTCGAGTAGCGGAAATCACTCCGACACTCACGGAAGCGGCGGTATTCGACATGCTTGTGGCACTCGGCCTCCTGATGGTGGTCACGTTCATGTTCCTGATCATCACCAAGCGAGCGACCCCGGTGGTCGCGCTCATCCTGGTGCCGGTGGCGTTCGGCCTGTTCGCCGGCGCCGGCCTGGGGATCAGCGACATGATCACCGACGGGATCAAGGACCTGGCCCCGACGGCCGCGATGCTGTTCTTCGCGATCGTCTTCTTCGGGATCATGATCGACGTCGGCCTGTTCGACCCGGTCGTCCGCGGAGTCGTGAAGCTGGTCCGCGACGACCCGGCGAAGCTGGTGGTCGGCACCGCGGTGCTCGCGATGATCGTCTCGCTCGACGGCGACGGCTCCACCACGTTCATCATCACGACGTCCGCGCTGCTCCCGCTGTACCTCAAGCTCGGTGTGAGCCCGGTGGTGCTGACCGTGGTCGCCGGCCTGTCGAACGCGACGATGAACATCCTTCCGTGGGGCGGACCGACCGCCCGCGCGGCATCGGCACTGAAGATCTCGCCGTCCGAGGTGTTCGTCCCGATGATCCCGTCGCTCGTCGCCGGCCTGGTCATCGTGCTGCTGTTCGCCTACCACCTCGGCGTTCTCGAGCGCCGTCGCATCGGCAAGATCGAGATCCGCGAGTCGGTGCTGGCCCGCTCGGGTGGTGGAACCGGTTCGGGTGTCGCCGTTCTCGACGGTCCGGGCACCGGGGACGTTCCCCCGGCGCGTGTCTCGGGCTCGGCGGACTTCTCCCTCGACGACGACTCGACCGAGGACGACAGCACGTCCGGATCGACGTTCACCGAGGGCACCCTCGACCCGAACCGGCCGACACTGCGTCCGAAGCTGCTGTGGTTCAACGCCTCTCTGACGATCGGCCTGCTGGCGGTGCTGGGCATGGATCTCATCTCCATCCCGGTGCTGTTCATGATCGCCGCGGGCATCGCTCTCGTCGTGAACTTCCCTCAGGTGAAGGATCAGTCGGCTGCCATCACACGGCACTCGTCGTCGATCGTGGCCGTCGTCTCGATGGTGCTCGCCGCGGCGGTGCTGACCGGTGTCTTCTCCGGAACCGGCATGGTCGAGGCGATCGCGGACTGGCTGACCGGCATCCTGCCGACCTTCCTCGGCCCACATCTCGCGATCGTGATCGGCCTGCTGTCGATCCCGTTCACGTTCTTCATGACCAACGACGCGTTCTACTTCGGGATGTTGCCGGTGCTCAGCGAGACGGCGCAGAAGTACGGCATCGACCCCGCCGAGGTGGCGCGGGCCTCGATCACCGGGCAGCCCGTGCACATGCAGAGTCCGCTTGTCCCGGCCATCCTGTTGCTCGTCGCGCTCGCCGGTGTCTCGCTGGCGGATCACCACAAGAAGGTGCTGTGGCGGGCCTGCCTGGTCTCGATCACGATGCTCGGGGTCGGTGTGCTGGTGGGGTCGATCCCGTTCTGACCCGCCGGTGACCGACGCACGACCCAGAGGCATCCGCCGGATCGCGACATCGCGGTCCGGCGGATGCCTACTGTTGTCGCGTGCAGGACGGCCACCGCGGATCGCGACACGCATGAGGCTGCGCACCCAGGTGCTCGTGCTCCAGATCGTCGTGATCCTGCTGAGCCTCGGCGTCGGATTCGGTGTCCTCACAGCCGGATCGGGCGAGCGGTTGCGCGACGAGTACGCCCAACGTGCGCTCGCCATCGCCCGGTCGGTGGCCAGCGACCAGCAGGTCCGCCAGGAGACCGCACTCTTCTCGGCCGAGGCGGCGTCGCCCCTCACCCCCACCCGGGCAGCGTTGGAGAACTCCGCACTGCAACGGCAGACACAGGCTGTCGCTGCACGGACCGGCGCATTGTTCGTCGTCGTCGCGAACGACCGCGGCCTGCGCCTGGCGCATCCCGACCCGGACAAGATCGGCAATCCGCTGTCGACCGATCCGACGGAGGCGCTCAGCGGTCGTGAGGACCTGGCCACCGAACGGGGCACCCTCGGCGAATCGGTGCGGGCGAAGACCCCCGTCTACGCCGACGACGGGCGCATCGTCGGGCTGGTCAGCGTCGGCATCTCCACCGAACAGGTCCGCCGCGACATCCGGGGCGACCTGCTCACCACGACCGGCATCGCGGCCGGTGCGCTCGCGGTCGGGATCGTCGGGTCGGTCGGGCTTGCCCGACGATGGCGTCGGCTCACCCTCGGGCTCGAGCCCGACCAGCTCTCGGAGTTGGTCCGCGAACAGGAGGCGGTGCTGCACTCCGTCGGCGACGGCGTGCTGGCGGTCGACGCGGGCGGGGTGGTCCGGGTCGTCAACGACCGGGCCCGTGAACTGCTCGCCCTGCGCGGCGACGTCGGCGACCGCGTCGAGGACATCGGATTGACGCCGCGCGTGCTGGAGGTCGCGCACGAACCCGTCGAGGTCGCCCGTGCCGCCGCCGTCGGCGATCGCATCGTGCTCGTCTCCTCTCGCCGGGTGCGGCGCGACGGTCGCGATCTCGGGTTGGTGGTGTCCGTCGTCGACCGCACCGACGTCGAGGGGCTCACCCGCGAGGTCGCGTCAATCAAGGCGATGACCGACGCACTGCGCGCGCAACGACACGAGTCGGCCAATCGCATCCACGTGGTGTCCGGCCTGATCCGGCAGGGGCGCGCCGACGCAGCGCTCGAGTACCTCGACGAGGTCGCCGGCACAGGACGTTTCGCGATCGACGTGCCCGGACTCGACAACGTCGCCGAACCGCACCTGCACGCGTTCCTCGACGCCAAGGCGGCTGCGGCGCGCGAACACGGTGTCACGCTGACCCTGGGCGCGCAGACCTGGATCGACGGTGAGCTCATCAGTCCGGTCGACGTCGTGACCATCCTGGGCAACCTCCTCGACAACGCGATCGACGCGGCCCGCGAGGGCTCGCGGGAGCCCCGGGTGGTGGAGGTCGAGGTCGTCGCCGAGGACGACACCCTGATCGTGACCGTCGCCGACAGCGGAGACGGGATCGGTGGACTGCGACTGGGCGCCGACGCGGCGATGGCGGCCGACCCCCAGTCGGTATTCGTCGAGGGCGTCACCTCCCACGCCGACCCCACCGTGCCCGGTGGTCGTGGGATGGGGCTCGCCTTGTCGCGGCAGTCGGCGCGGGGGCACGGTGGTGACGTGGTGATCGGCGATCCGGGTGGGGCCGTGGGTCCGGAGAACCCGTTGGGTGGGGCCGTCATGGTGGCGCGGATCCCCGGTGTGTTGCGAGGTGGTGGGTGATGGCGCGCGAGCCGATCCGGGTGCTCGTCGTCGACGACGACTTCCGCGTCGCGGCGCTGCACGCCTCCATCGTCGACGCCGTCATCGGTTTCGAGACGGTCGCCCGCGCCGGCACCGTCGCTCAGGCGAAGGCCGCGGCCGAGGAGAACGGTCACGTCGACCTCGCGCTCGTCGACGTCCATCTGCCCGACGGGTCGGGCATCGAACTGATCCGGGACCTGCGATGCGACGCGTTCGTCGTCACCGCCGAGGACAGCGCGACTGCGCTGCGTCACGCCGTCACCGCAGGCGCGATGGGGTACCTCATCAAGCCGTTCGAGAACACCGAACTGGCGCGGCGTCTCGCCGGGTACGCGCAGTACCGGCGGCTCGTCGAGGTGACGAGGCTGTCGCAGTCCCAGGTCGACGCCGCGCTGGCCGCGGTGCGGGGAGAACGGCAGCAGGCCGCCCGTGCGTCTGAGGTGTCGCAGACCGAGAAGGCGATCCTCGCCGCGGTGTCGGCACACGACGGTCCGATGGTCGCCGACCAGATCGCCGAGGCGGTCGGCATCTCCCCGCCGACCGCGCGCCGCCACCTCGCCGGCCTCGTCGCCGACGGACGACTGGAGATGGCCCTGCGGTACGGCACCACCGGACGCCCCAAGCAGGAATACAGGATCGTGAACATCGCGTAGGGGTGACGGGGGGTGGGGCGGGGGTCGATTAGGGGATCGGGGGAACTCTCCTAGACCTCCGGGGGAGGGGGCCGGAAACCCTGGCCTGCGGTCCGGCCGAAGTGTTTGCTTTCGGTCATGACCTTCACACGCACCGCCCGCATCACCGCCCTCACCGGATCTGCGCTCGCCGCAGGCGCTTTCGCCGCTGTCCTGGTCGCGTCCCCGGCGTCGGCCGACTCCCTCGGCACCGTGCTGACCAACGGTTCGCACCAGCTGGGGACCGCCGGCACGAACGCTCAGACCCAGCTCGGCACCGCCGGCTCCAACGCTCAGACCCAGCTCGGGACCGCCGGCTCCAACGGCCAGTTCCAGCTCGGCACGGCAGGCACGAACGCCCTGACGCAGCTCGGCACCGCCGGGTCGAACGGTCAGACCCAGCTCGGGACGGCCGGTACCAACGCCGGTTCGCAGCTCGGCACCGCGGGCACGAACGCGGGTTCGCAGCTGGGCACCGCGGGCACGAACGGCCAGACCCAGCTCGGCACCGCGGGCACCAACGCAGGTTCGCAGCTCGGGACCGCCGGGACGAACGCCCTGACGCAGCTGGGGTCGTTCCTCGGTCGCTGATCTCCCCATCCACCCAGACCGCCCGGTGTCGCACCACGCGACATCGGGCGGTTTCGCGTTCCCGCGACCACGTCGCGGGAGGGGGAGATTGGGTGCCCCCAGTAGGGCTCGAACCTACGACCTGCGGATTAAAAGTCCGATCCGGTAGCCCTACCCCGAAACTCGCTGACCAGTCAAGATCGGCTTATCGCTGCTGGTGAGGGCGTAGAAACGATGTGAAGTTGTGGACACGGTGACCCTGCTAGGGACTCCGCTGCGGGCCACTGTGCCACACATTGCCCACAGGAACCCGTCGCCGTGTGGCGGCGTGTCGGACTACCCTCCCGGTCATGGCATGGGTTGAACAACTCCCGTCGGGTTCGTGGCGAGGCATGTATCGGGACGCCTCCGGTCGGAAGCGGTCCTCGGGTGTCTCGAAGATTGGTAAGCGGGACGCCGAGGCCCGTGCCCAAGCTGCCGAGGTGGCGGCACGGGGCAAGACGACGGGTGCGCCCGTCTCTGATCTGACGTGGGGGGAGTGGCGACCCACATGGATGAGTCAGCGGACGGTGGCGGCGGGGACGCTGATCGAGGATGAGAAGCGGGTCGAGAGGCATGTTGAGCCACGCTGGGGGTCGGTGAAGCTCGTGGATATTCGCAGGGCCGACGTACAGCGGTGGGTGAGTGAACTATCGGCGTCGGGGTTGTCGCCGTCCACCGTGAGAAAGATTCACGCTGTCCTGTCCGCGAGCATGTCCGCCGCCGCCCGCATGGACCTCGTAGAAACGAATCCGTGCTCGGATGTGGCGAAACCCGCACTACCCCCGACTGAGGAACATTGGTTGTCCGACGATGAGATCGAGGCCCTACGCGACACCATCGACGAACGGCACCTATTCACCTACGAACTGTTGATCGGGACGGGGCTGAGATGGGGCGAGTGTGCCGGGTTGCACTGGACCCACGTCGATTTCGACCGATCCACCATCGAGGTCGTGTGGGCCGCGGATCGCAAGGCGGGCGGATTCAAAGCCCCCAAGTCCAATCAGAAGCGCACCGTCCCCGTCAGCGAACGTCTCCTGGGTCTACTCAGCGACCGCCTAGAGGCAATGGGGTGGGGTGAACCACCGGACGCGAACTATGTGGGTGGCCGGCGACCCCCTCACGGCCTCGTCCTGGCCGGGAAACCGGGTGGGGGTGCCCCAGACCCGAAACCGTTTTCGATGGCGCTTAGCGCGGCTGGTAGGGCCGCGACGGTGGGCGAGGGTGCCCGCAAACGCAAGGTCGGGGCAGTGAGGGTGCATGACTTGCGGCATTCCTATGCGACTCGGCTGGTGCGGCGGGGGGTGTCGATTCTCGCGGTGAGCAAACTTATGGGGCATAGCTCGGTGGTGGTGACGCAAAGGTATGCGAGCGCCGGGGACACCGAATGGGACGCCGTCCGTACCGCGCTCGGCTGATTCTTTTCACGATTGTCAGCGCCACTCCCTAGCGTCCCAGGTGACCATTTGCGGACCGTTGTGTCGGCGGGGTGCTCAATACAATTGACGTAGCGGCAAGGGGCCGCATTCATGGGTGTAGGAGTTGGTAGTGCAGACGGTGGAGTGGTTGACGGTGGCGCAGGCGGCAAAGTACCTCGACGTTTCAGAGAAGAGTATCCGTAGGTGGATAGCTGCTGGTCGGCTTTCCGCACGTCGGGCAGGACCGCGACTCATCCGTATCGATCCGCGGGCACTGGAGCGAATGCTCGACGCCGCATGACATCACCGACACAAACATCCGCAACGACCGGACAAGTCGAGTGCCCGGTTCTTCCACGACCTCGGCGAGAAGATCGGCGAGAAGTTCTGGACGGCGGTCGGCATCGCGAACGTCAACTCGAACACGCGCCGGAAAGCAAGAAGGCACAGAGGTTCGACACCTCGGAGTACAGGGACGACGTTCACAAGTTCGGTGAGTTCGTGCGTCACGGTGGGACGTGGCAGTACGCGGCGATAGTCGCCAGATGGGTCGACAGCGGCGTCGGCAACGGTCGACCAGCCACAAACCGGCAACAAGTTGCCAGTTCCCGCAAAGTGAGTGTCAGGCAGTTCGCGACGGATGCTGCGGTGTCGCGACCGACGATCAGCAAGTACCTGAAGGCGTGGCACCTCGCATCGGGCGACGGACACGTTTCACCAGCCGACGCCATCACAGCCGGAGAAGTGGTCGACCTCGACTGGGAGAACCTGCCGTCATGGTCGGACTACTACCGTGAGGCGACCAGCCGCGATACCACCACGGATGCGCAGTCGGGTGGTGAGCCGATGCCGCCGCTACCTGGCACCGCTCGACGCAAACTGATGCACCGGTTGCGGTCGGTGTCCAGTGTTATCCAGTTCGATCCCGATGTGGTGGCGAAGATCGTGGACGGCGACGACGACTACGACTACATCAAGTCCACGGTGATGCTGCTGTCCGACTGGGTTCAGCGCGTGGAAAGCACACGCAAACAGTAACAGGGTCGGCGACTGCGGAAACTTACGCAGTTGATCCCGGTTCGCTGCGCGAGTCGGGACTGTCCATTCGGGGTATCGCGGCGGCGACGGGGCTTAGCATTGGCACCGTCCACGAGTCGCTGTCCACAGGTGTTCAAAATCGAACACCTGCCGAGCCCGCCGCTATCACCGGCTTGGACGGAAGGACGTACAAGCCGCGCGTTATCGACCCTGCCCCAGTTGCACCCCGGACTTGTCGGTAGATAAGCATTCTTTACCGCAAATGTTGGCGTGGACCCTGCGCTGAATTCGGCCGAGGGTAAGGGCGGTGAATTGGAATGCGCGGAATTTTCTGGGATGTTGTAACAATCGTGTTTCAATAATTCTCGATTAGTCAAATATTCCCGATATCGGCGCCTCTATATGATATAATTAATGTGCGCGGCTCTCCTCGGTTCTGGATGAAAAGCTCGCGCTATGCCGATTCTTATAATTAAGGTATCAGGCGCTCCACCGAGGAGGCAAACAATGGCGCTCACAAAGATCAAGGCCCTGCAAGATGGGCTAGGAATTACCCGCACCACCGCTATTCGGCTAGTTACCGATGGTGAAGTGGCGGGTAAGCAAATCGGCGGTCGGTGGTACGTGGATGCCGCCGAACTGGAGAAGCTGCTGACTATTCCGTCGCAGTAAGTGACACGCACCCACCGGGGTGCGTTGTGTGTGAGAGGGGTCCTCGTGGACTCTTACGAGTATGTGTTGAGTAAGTTTCGCGACCACGGTTTGGTCGTAGTCGAAAAGGGTGACCGGGCAGTCTGTCAGGCCCCAAATCATTCCCTAGCTGACCGTTCGGTGAGTGTAAAGCGCGGCAGGGAGCGGACGCTCATCTACCCGCACGCCGGGGAGACGTTGGACGATGTTCTCGAGGCTGTGGGACTGAAGAAGTCTGACCTCTTCGACGGAGACAGCGTTTCCTACAAGTACCCCGATGGCCGGGTGGTCACCAGGACGCCCGACAAGGCGTTCAGGCAGTCGGGCGACAGGTCCGGTCGGGCGCTCTACGGGTCCGACAAACTGCCCACCGACACCAGCATCCCCGTCTACGTGGTCGAGGGCGAGCAGGATGTCGACACCCTCGCCACAGTGAAAGCGGTCGCCGTATCGGCTGCGATGGGCGCCACCAACCCCGACAAGGCCGACTGGTCTGTCCTGAAGGACCGGCCCGTCGTCGCCGTGGTCGACCGTGATGAGGCGGGGCAGAAGTGGGCGGCGAAGGTCCGTGAGGCGCTGACCGATGTCGCGTCGTCGGTGGTGTTCGTTCACGCCGCAGAGGGCAAGGACGCGACGGATCATGTGGTGTCCGGTCACGGGTTGGACGAGTTCGTCCCCGTGCCGAAACCCGCACCGTCGCAGGGTGGCCGGCGGTTGAAAATCGTTCGGGCATCCGAGGTGACCATGCTCAAAATCCGTTGGTGGCTCGCATCTTTCATCGCTTACGGTGCTCTCACACTTCTCGCCGGTCCCGGTAACACCGGCAAGTCGACGGCGGCGGCAGGCTGGGCCGCTGAGGAAACCCTGCGCGGCGGGACCGTGATCTACCTGCACTCCGAGGAGGGGCGGGCATCGCAGCTCACACCCAAGCTGAAGGCCGCTGGAGCGGACCTCGACCGCGTGATCTTCCTCGACGTGGGGGTGACACTCGCGGACGGCAGAGAGGCCGACACAAAGCTACGCCTGCCCGACGATCTGCCGTTGCTGTCGCAACTCATGGACAACGAGGACGTGTCGTTCGTGGTGTTCGACGCGCTCACCAGCTTCAAACCGGAAGGCGCATCGGGGAACAGTCAGGACGATGTTCGGGAGTTCCTCGAACCACTCGCCCGTCTGGCAGCCGACCGTGACGCCGTGTTCCTCGGGATCGCCCACTTCGGTAAGGATGAGCATCGAGACGCCCGGAAAGCCGTTCTCGGATCGGCGGCATGGACCGATGTTCCGCGTTCTGTCATCGCGTTCGCCCGCGATGCTGAGACGGGCTGGGGCGTCATCTCAGACGTGAAGGGCAACCTCACCGCGAAGAGCCGCAACGTCGAGTACACCATCGAGTCAGTCCCGGTCGATCTACCGAGTGGTGAGGTGACCGAGGTGGGGCGGATCGTGTTCGGCAACGACACCGACCGCACCGCCGACGACCTCCGCGCCGACGCACGGCAACGCCGCGAACACCCCGACACCGATGGGGACACCGCCGGCGACTGGCTGGCCCGGTTTCTGAAGAACGGCCCACAGCCCGCGGTCAACGTCTACGCGGTCGGCGGACAAGCCGGATTCTCTGACAGCCAACTCCGACGCGCACTCAAGCCCATCGGTGAACCCAGTAAGGCACGAGGTGAATTCGGCGGCGGGTGGTGGTGGAAGCTGAACGGCCAAACATGGAAGTGGGACGTGGAAGATGACGAATCTTCCCTAGACACAAATAATCGTCATCTTCTACATCTTTCCAGGTCAGAGGAAGATGACACCTCGGAAATCGTCACCTTCGAAGATGACACCGTCATGTTCGCTGTGACCAGCGAAGATGTCGAAGATGACGAAGGTGACGGTGTATGGGGGACAGGCCGTCATCTTCCTGACGACCCTATCGACTATGTGCCGACGATGCTCGGTGATGAGGAGGCCGCGTCGTGATCTTGCGCACTTCGCGGGGCGCAGCCCCTATTCATGTCACCCGGCGTCCGGGTGACGGTTTCAAAATTCAGCAAAAGAATTCTCTGCTGTTGTTGTCGGCGGCGGAGGCGGCAGAACTGGCCCGCCTCATCATAAAGGGGGCGGCGGATGAGTGACCGTCTCGACAGGTTCGAGTGGTACACGGAAGCGTTGCCGCATGACCGGGGAAAGCCGGTGCCGATGACGATCCCCCGGAAGCGGTGGACGCCCCCGGCTATCCCGAGGGTGACGGTTCCCGACCTGCCGAAGTGGGAGCCGAGCCGACCGCTTACCGATGTGCAGGCGTGGCTATCCGCGCGTCTGGATGAGTGGGCCGACATGCGTGTCCGTGCGGAGGCGTGGGCGGCGGATCGGCGGGCCGGGTGAGGTCGTTCAGCGTCGACCAGTTGCTCGATAGTCTGCCGGAAGTGGTTGCAGTTCTGCGTGACCCGCACTCGCACCGCGGCGAGTTCCGGCCATATCTCGCGGACTGTGTGAATGGGGAGTTCGTTGCTCTGTGGCGTTGCTGCCTTATCGTCAATGTCGATCCTGTTGGGGTGCCGTGTTGGGCACCTGGGGGCGTGTTGCGGGGCATCTCGTCGCGCACCACGGCGACGCATCTGTCGTGGATGATCGCCGACCTTGTTGACCGGATGCCGTCCGACGACCGACTCATTCACCGGGAGTTGTGGCGGGCGAGACTCCGTTCGATGGGCGCGTCCCCGGAGGTCGCGAGCTTGATGCAACAGGTTCGCGACGATGCTGTCGAGGACGAGTTCGCCGAGTTCCGGCGCGAGGACGGTAGTGCTGCTGTCGCGGGTTGAGGCGGCAAAACTGTTGGGGCGCAGCCCGCTCACGATAAGAGACTGGCAGGTTAAACACTCGCTACCTGTTGCGCGTCGTGACGGTCGCCGCGTGCTCTATGACTCCCGCGTTCTGTTGGCGATGGCGAAACAGCGGCGGGCCAATTATCGCGACCGTCCATTCACGCCGGGGCTTGGTCGAGGTGTTAAGCATCCCGCCACACCGGAGATCGAACGCCGCGTCGAGGCCGGCGAGCGCACAACCGACATTGCAAGAGCGTGTGGCTGCTCGGTTTCAACCGTTAGCCGTATTCGCCGCAAAATAAGGGCGCTGAAATCAGCGGAGACGCCCGAACAGGATTCCCGAGGGTAGTGCCGCAGGGAAGTAATAAAGCCCGTTAGCGGGCAAATGAGGACCCATCCACGGCGTTTCCCGTGGTGGCATAAAGGACAGGAGTCGGCGATGACCGACAAGCGGAAATTTTGGATAGACATGCCCGGTGGGGAGCCGGTGAAACTTCTCAAGAATCAGAACAGGCCAGGGCTGATTATGCGTCAGGCGACCTCAGTGATCTTTGTGGATGCCGAGATCGTCGACCAGGTAATCGACGCGATGTGTGACCTTGCCGATCAAGTCGAGACGACGGGGGAGCGGCGGTGAACATCTCGCTTTCCCAGAATGGCCCAAGGGTGAATTTGGCTGAGAGGCGCGGCGAGCAGGGCCTACGGATTAGGCACGAAACGCTGTCGATCTTTTTGACCCGTGCCGAGGCGTTGCAGGTGGCGCACAGGATCGCTGACCTGGTCACCCTGATCCCGGACGAGACATGAAACCCACGCCACGCGAGGTGCCCGCCAAGGTCCGCCGGACCGGACTTCACACACTCACGCTCGAACTCGGTGGGCAGCATTTCACCGGCCACGTCGCGGAGTTCGCGCAGTTGGCCGCAGACATTCGTAAGGCGTTGACAGAGAACGGTATTGATTGATGAACGAGATTTTTGATGTGGTCGCCCCCGCCCTCGTGGGACTCGACCTGTTGAGTGAGACTGACCTCGACCAGGCACGCAAGC
Source organism: Williamsia sp. SKLECPSW1 (assembly GCF_054332755.1). Lineage (NCBI taxonomy): Bacteria > Bacillati > Actinomycetota > Actinomycetes > Mycobacteriales > Nocardiaceae > Williamsia > Williamsia sp. SKLECPSW1. The sequence continues at coordinate 2,591,015 of NZ_JBTGLI010000001.1, forward strand.
TGCACCAGCAGGCACGGGAATACCAGACGCTCGCCCGCACCTCGGAGCAGGCCGTCGCCCGCAAGGTCGCCGAGGTCGCCGACAAGCTGGTCGGTGATGGGAAGACGACGCCTGACCGGGTTATCGCCGCGACGGTCGGTCTCCCCGATGCCCGCGCCGTCACCGCCATCGCCGAGCAGATGGAACGTTCGCTGAATCGGCAGGCGCAGTCCATCGTCCTCGCCCGCGTCGGTGAGGCGTGCGGGCGGCTAAATGCCCGTCTGGCCGATCTGGCCGACGAGACCGAGCAGGTGGCGCGGGACCTGTCGCATATCACCAGTCCGCAGGCCGCGATTGATTCCGGCAGGGTTGATGGGTGGCGGCGTGCACAAGCACTCATGTCCGACTACGAGTCGATCTCGTCGCTGATCTACCAGCTCCGCGAACTGCGGGTCATCCCCCGCCCGAAGTCGTCGCAGTCGGGCGCGCACTGGATGTTCCTCGAACACAACGAGGAGTGGGTGCCGCAGGACGCGACCCCCTGGCAGCGCCATGTAGCGAAGATGAAGCGACGGCCATGGATTCCCGCAAGCGCGGACGAGGCCGAGGCCGTGTTCCAGCAGTGGCAGCGCGAGGCGGTGTCGGCATGATCGGCGACCGTGATCTGATCCGCGCTGCAATGGAAGCCGCTGGCGTCGAGACCAGACCGAGAAGCGAAAGCTACTTCAATCCCCGGAACTACCCGCCTGTCGAAGAGCCCGCCGAACAGGTTGAACAGGAGCAGGAGACGCCGAAACGTCCGAGGACGACTTCGACACTCCCGATCCCGACCGGCGATCCGGGTCCCCGCCGCACCCCGACCGGCGGCAGCGAGCCGTTCCGGCTAGAGATCGACACCCGCAAGGAGTCGAGGGAGATGGCCGACCGGATTTGGCAGCAAGAACACGGCCTCACCCCGCCGACACCGATTCCGGGGCGCGTCGAAGGCCAGCACGTCCGGCGCTTCTGACCAACCACCTACACGCGGGGCGGGCATCCATTGAGGGTGTCCGCCCCGTTGCTGTTCCCCAGGAGGGACCATGACCTATCCAAAGCGACCAAGGTCCAGCCAGAAGAACGGCGCACGATGGGCCAAGATCAGCGGTGTCGCAAAGCGAGCATGGGCGCGACAGGGAATCGTGTTGTGCCACTTGTGCGGCCACGTCCTGGATGAGAACGCGCCATCACGGTCAGACCGGTCGCTAAGCCTCGATCACGTTGTGCCGGTATCGCAAGACCCGTCACTGGAGTACACCCTCTCGAATTTGAGACCGGCATGTCTGATCTGCAATCTCGTCAGGCAGGATCGCCCCGTCGAAGACATCTACGAGGACGTACATGCGTTCCGGCGCGAGGTCGATCGCGCCATCGCCCGACGTGAACTCGACCGCGAAGCGAGAGCCGACAAGGCCGCGAAGAAACCCACCGGACCGCGGCTGAACACCGTCTGGTCACCCGCCGCCGCAAGCTCCAGGGACTGGCTGTGACGCCCGAGGGTGCCTAGGTGTCAGAGAGGCGCTGAAAAGCCGTCAGAGGGCCGCTGAGGCTGGTCTGCGGGGTGTTCTGGTGTCCGAAATTCCGCAGAGAGAACTTTTGAAGCCTTGAGGTGACAGAGGGCTGCGGCGCAGGTCAGGGGGTCACCCCCACCCTTATGTGCAGTGGAGTTGATTGAGAGTTGTCGAAGTTGTACGTGAAGAGCGCGGCGGCGTCGTTCGTCGTGAAGCTGCATATCCCGACGTGGCGTACCCATCGTGTCGCCGGGGTGTCGTGGTCTCAGTCCGTGATCCCGATGAAAGGGTCGCCGGCCGATCCTGCGCCTCTCGTGTTGACCGAGCCGACGTTCCACCAGGGGGTCGCGACGGTCACCGTGAGTGGAGGGTCGCCGGGTGCCCGCTATCTGCTGACCACCGCACCCTCGGATGGGTTCCGGACGCCGCAGTGGGTTAGAAGTGTGCGGATTGCCGTTGCCTAGACTGCCCATCGGTTGTCGGGCGTTTCGGCTGGTTGCGGGCGTTTCGCAGCGGAACTGTCCGCTCCTATGGCTACCCTCATGTCACAACAGTGCGATGGAGGTGAGGATGACTGGCTGGGTTGAGTTGACCCGCAACCGTGCACGGAATGATGCGCAGGCCGTGCTAGATGTTCATTGGGACACTGATCGGCTGCCAGTCGACCCGGTAGAGATTGCCCGTGCGCTGGGGCTCAACGTGTTCACCGCTGAGTTGGGCGACGACATCTTCGGAATGCTTGTCGGCAACAGGGGTGGCGCTGACGTGTTCCTCGACCAGGACCAGCCGCCTGCCCGGTTCCGTTTCACCTGCGCTCACGAGGTCGGACACTACGTCGACAATTCGTCGCGGCTCGATGCCGACGAGGCCTACGTCGATAAGCGAAGCGACGACGGTAAGGGTTCAGTGTCCGAGGTGTACGCCAACGAGTTCGCTGGCAGCCTTCTCATGCCCGTTGAGCGACTCAAAGAGATGATTAATTCAGGCCGATCCGAGTTTCAGATTGCGCGAGAGTTCGCGGTGTCCCTCGACGCACTGCGCTACCGTCGCAAACTTCTCGGTGTCTAGCACTGAGGACTCGGGCGGCGAAGCACCGCCGCCCGAGAGCACGAAAGTGGGGCGGAAAGTCGCCCTGCCGGAGGGCCTTCCTCCCGACACCCGCGAAACATTTCGCTCGCCGACTGTTGATGACGGATCGCGTGCACCCGAGCAGATCGAGGGGCAATCAGCGGCCCTCACGACGTTCCTTCGTTTCCACCCGTTCATGGCGTTCTTCTGTTGGCTGGCTCACCTGCAATACGAACCTGAGCACACGGACAGCAGGCGAATAAGTATCCACCGAAAGCGGTGTCCCCGCTTCTACTGGACGTGCGTCACCCTCGACATGCTCATCACGTTTGCGGTGACTGTGACGATCGTTGGGACCGCGGTCGGTGTGGCGTACAAGACGCTGTTTGCGTGACCATCTCTCGCCAGGGAACCGGCGAGCGGGCGAGCGCGTCCAACGTTCGTGAGCATTTTCGACGCCGTCGGCCATGCCTTGATGATCGTTGCCTTCGCCGTGCTGTTCTTTCGCTACCTGTTCGGTCCGCCCTCGGACTGACGGCGCAGTGATCGCGGCGCGGTTGGGATGTCATCGGCGGCGGTGACGGTCTGACAGTTGCGGCAGACCCAGTGCCGGCACGGCTGCGGACGCTGGTTGCTCCACCCCACCAAATGCGAGCGTGGTTGTCGCCAATCGGCACCGCACGCCGGACACGACGCCGGTTTCCACTCGATCCACGGCACAGAGACCTTCCCGTCTCCGCGACGAGCACCCGCCACGGTAGGCGGCGGTGCAGACAACAACACCCCCACCTAGCCGTGTTGGCCTGGTGGGGGTGTTCTCGCGCGTCTAGAGCGATCTGGGCTGTCTATGCGGCGCTGGGGGTCCATGTGACTGCCCGGTCCCACGCCCCGCACATCGCGCCCCACAGGTCGGGGTGGAGGAGGGGTTGTAGAGCGTCGAGGGTGGCGCGGTCGGCGACGACCAGTTCGACGCTGTCGCCTGGTGCGGGCACCGAAACACGAATGTACGCGTCGAGACCGCTCACCGGGACGTGGGCGCAGTCCTGGACACCGCCGACTGTCACCTCGATGTCCACGTCGTCGGGGGTGGGTGGGGACCAGCGCAGGAAGTGGCGGGTGATCTCGATGGTCTCGTCGGGGCGGGTGATGCCGTCAGGGTGGACGGTGGGTGCGGTCACTAGGGGGTCTCCTTCGTCGGGGTGGTGGAACTGTGGCACACCCGGCGACGGTCCGCAAGAGGTCGGAAGAGCGAGAAATATTGCTACACAACCTATTTCGTATCAGGGGCTACAGTCGCGATGTAGTGGCCGATACAGCGGAAGGCGTGGGGCAGGTGGGTCAGTTTGACCCACCTCTCAACGGCATGGAACACAGTTGTGCCGGATCGGTGGATGACCTCCCACCGCACCTCCCATTGATCCGCTGACCGTCGTCACCCCACGACCCCTATCCCCACAGCGCCGAGACAGCGCGGGGTATCGGGGTATGACCACCGTCGAAGTTGATCGGGCTACGGGGTGGCGCATCCCCCCGGCTGGGGACGCTCGTCAGCACTCGCCGGGGCAGGCTGGTTACGGTCGGGCCTGCTCGATAAACGACCACAGGATCAGCAGTCGAATAGCACCCCCTGAAAGCCACGTAGACGGCCGAAAGCAGGCCGGGGGTGGGTGAGGGTCACGCGCACCACCCGAGGAACACCAGGAGGGCGGCGAGGCCATAGGTGCCGCCGTAAAGGACGGCACAGAACAGGGTGGTGAGGATTGCGGCGGCGACCTGCCGACGCCGCTGCGCCTGTTCAGGGGTGGGCGCGAATATGCTGGTGGAACGGTCCATGACGGGTGTCTCCGTTGTGATCCGAGACCCTCGCGAGGTGTTGGTAGCACCTGCGGGGGTCGTCCTATGTGTGGACCGGATCAGACGGTGAAACCCGTACGTGGACACTGGATTGCCCACACTTGCCACAGGCAATCGTGACCTTGTGGCAGACGTAGAAGCCGAAAACTAGGCGTGAACTGCACCTATCGGGTGCCCCCAGTAGGGCTCGAACCTACGACCTGCGGATTAAAAGTCCGTAGCTCTACCAACTGAGCTATAGGGGCAGGGGTCCTCGGAAGGGCCACCGATCGCAGGAGTCTACAGACCTCAGCGGCCCGAACAGTTCCCGCGGCTGCCGTGTTTCGCGGCGTGGATCTGATCCTTGGTGAGCGCCGGGATGGTCAGCGGCATGCGGATCCCGTCGGCGCGGATGGAGTCCAGCAGCAGCGACAGGTAGCGGCGCCAGGTGCCCGGCACCGACGACTCGGTGAGGTCGGCGATGGACCGCAGCATGCAGAAGATCGCGAAGAAGTCGCTCTCGGCGATGTCCTCACGCAGGACGCCGGTGGTGCGGCCGCGCTCGAAGACCGCGTCGATCAACTCGGTCAGCGACTGCTTGGCGGTCTCGACCGATTCCGCGCACGGGTCCACGCGCATCATCACCGCGGCCAGGCCGCGGTCGGTGGCCATCGACTCGCTGACGAACGTCACCAGGTCGACGATGCCCTCCCAGGCGTCGTCGGCGTCGAGGGCCTGCTGGGCGCGGGCCTGAACATGCTTGAAGTGTTCGGACAGGATCGCCTCGAGCAGCTCGTCGCGGTTGGCGAAACGTCGGTAGACGGTGCCGACGCCCACTCCCGCGTGCGCGGCGATGTCGTCGAGGGTGACGTCAGGTCCCCTCTGCGCGAACAGCTCTCGCGCGGCGTCGAGGATGCGCAGGCGGTTGCGCTCGGCGTCGGCGCGCAACGGCTTGGAGGAGGAGTCCGCGGACGGCGCCGTTGCCGCCCGTGTGTCAACCGTGGTCATGCTCACACTCTATCAAGTGGAGACAAGTTCTCCGGTTGGTGTTACCGTTCTCACCAAGCGGAGGAATCGCCTCCGCATAGAGACTCCAGAGAATCGTAGGAATCCCATGACAACGAGTTCTGTGGCCGACGCCCGCGCCGGCGCCTCGGAGAGCGGACAGGAACGGCAGCATCGACTGCGGTGGCTGGTGTTGGGCGTGCTCGCCCTGGCGCAGCTGATGGTGGTGCTCGACGCGACCATCGTGAACATCGCGTTGCCGCACGCCCAGCAGTCGCTGGGCTTCGGCGACGCCGACCGCCAATGGGTGGTCACCGCGTACGCCCTCGCCTTCGGCAGCCTGCTGCTGCTCGGCGGGAGACTGTCCGACCTGTGGGGGCGTCGCGTGACGTTCACCATCGGTCTCGTCGGATTCGCCGGCATGTCGGCGCTCGGCGGTGCGGCGGTCAACTTCGACATGCTCGTGATGGCCCGCGCCGGTCAAGGTGTCTTCGGTGCCCTGCTCGCGCCTGCGGCGCTGTCGCTGCTGACGACGACGTTCACCGACCCAGAGGAGCGCGGTCGCGCGTTCGGCATCTTCGGCGCCATCGCCGGTGGTGGCGGCGCCCTGGGTCTGCTGCTCGGCGGCATGCTCACCGAGTGGGTCAACTGGCGCTGGTGCCTCTACGTCAACCTCGTGATCGCCGCGATCGCGCTCGTCGGCGCCCTGTCGCTCATCGGTCGGCAGCGCAGTGAGAACCGCCCGCGTCTCGACATCCCGGGTGTGGTCACCGTGTCGGCTGCACTGTTCTCGATCGTCTACGGCTTCTCGAACGCCGAGACCAACGGCTGGGGCGACTGGGCGACCGTCGCATGGCTCGTCGCCGGCGGCGTGCTGCTCGCGGTGTTCCTCCGCCTGCAGGCGCGGACCGCGCATGCGCTCCTGCCGCTGCGGATCATCCTCGACCGCACCCGTGGCGGGTCGTACCTGGTGGTGTTCATCGCAGGTATCGGGATGTTCGGGATCTTCCTCTTCCTGACCTACTACCTGCAGCAGAACCTCGGGTTCACGCCGATCAAGACCGGCCTGGCCTTCCTGCCGATGATCGGTGCCCTGGTGTTGACGGCGACGACGTCGACCTCGGTGATCCTGCCGCGCTTCGGTCCGCGGTGGCTGATGGCCGGCGGCATGCTGACCGCCGCGGTCGGCATCGGTCTGCTGACGCAGCTGTCGACGACGAGCACCTACGTCGCGGACATCCTGCCCGGTCTCATCGTCACCGGTCTGGGCATCGGCGCTGCGATGGCGCCGGCCATGCAGGGCGCCATCTCGGGTGTCTCCGCCGACGACGCGGGTGTCGCGTCGGCGACGGTGAACACCATGCAGCAGGTGGGTGGTTCGGTGGGTACGGCCCTGCTGAGCACCATCGCGTCCAGCGCGCTGGCCGGGTACCTCACCGATCACACGGCGAGCGGTCGGACCACCGCGATGGAACTGGCCCAGTCGGCCGCGGTGCACAGCTACACCACGTCGTTCTGGTGGGCCGCGATCATCTTCGCGATCGGTGGCGTCCTGGCCGCCGTCGTGGTGCGGCCCGGCAAGCTGCCGGCCACCCCGGAGAACTCGGTCGCCATCCACGCCTGAGGGCTGCCGACGTCGCCCCCGTGACCCCCCGGTCGCGGGGGCGACGTGGCACTCGGATCGCGTGGCCTGCTGATTTGGGGATCGCGAGCGGCGTGGCATAAGCTCTCATAGCTCCCAACGGAGACCCGGCCCCCTTCGTTTAGCGGCCTAGGACGCCGCCCTTTCAAGGCGGTAGCGCGGGTTCGAATCCCGTAGGGGGTACTCTGACCCGGCGTCCGAGGCCACAAGCCGAGGGACCGGAGAAGAACACAGCAGTACAGCAAGGCCCTGTGGCGCAGTTGGTTAGCGCGCCGCCCTGTCACGGCGGAGGTCGCGGGTTCGAGTCCCGTCAGGGTCGCTCATGATGTCCGGTGGACACCGGAGATCGGTGCCACCGGCACCATCCGGCCAGGTAGCTCAGTTGGTACGAGCGTCCGCCTGAAAAGCGGAAGGTCGTCGGTTCGATCCCGACTCTGGCCACACTTTGTTTGCGCAGTTCAAGGACCCAGCCCGCCCTTGAAGTTCTGGCCGTGGCCCATGGACAGCCGAAACTCGGCGCAAGTGGGGCGCGGACGGTTGTGCTGTCATACGCGGAAGGTCATCGCACGGTTTTCGACAGAGGACCTGAGTCTGGCTTCAACTTTTAACTTCGCCAAAGACTGAAAAGAGTCCTTGTTTGTGGCTGCGGTGTGGCCAACCTGGTCTGAGCCGTTGCTCAACCGAGGACAATGCTCTCGCCGCATCTGTGGGCGCAATGTCGCGGACATGCCGTTGTGTCGCATCCGCGCCGCATACTGAGGCTATGCGCCCGGAACTCCACCACCTCTTGACGATGCGTAGTCCAATTGTGGTGATCACTGGTGACACTGGTACCGGCAAGACAGCGCTTCTCAACGCGTATCAGGATGCACAATCTCGCAACGCGGCCATTGCCCCGCGACCAGTCACCTGCACCTGGGACGGCGGTGCACTTCAGGTGGCTGTACTGAGTGCCCTTGCGTCCGCACTAAGCACATCAGCGGTCGACGCCACGATGTGGCGGCAGATCCAGACACGACTCGAAACCGCCAGCCGGGAGATGGCTATTTCGGTCGGGAAGAGTCTAGCCAAAGCCGTCGCCCAGGAACTGTCGGCTCAGGTTAAGGCTCGACTGGGCGAGCACGCGGGCGAAGGAGTCGTCGCATTTGTAAAGGGTTTTCGGCAGGACTCCACGGCCGATCTGCGACGCGACCTAAAGACTCGCAGCGACCAGAGTATGGTCAAATTTCTGGCCCGAGCGTGCGACGAAGTCGCAAGCGCGCTCGACTGTGAGCTGACCGTAGCGGTCGACGAATGTCAACGGCTCTCGGACAACGATCAACGAGCGCTCGCAACCCTCGCACTTGACCCGCCGGCCCGAGCGCGATTTATTCTCGCGTGGTCCTCCGCAGCAAAGCATCATCCCTTGGACGGCCTTTCTCGGCTTCGTGAAGCTGGCTGCAGCGAAGTCGTGGTCGGCGGACTCGACAGAGACGGTGTCAACACCATGATCGCCCGCGCCCATGTCGACACCATCAATTCAGACCGGGTTCTGTTCCTCAGCAACGGCTTCCCGCTCATCGTGGAGGGCCTAATCGGGCAACTTCGCAGCGGCGGCACACTCGACGACTACACGCCCCCAACTGCCTTCGTGCTGTCACTCGAACACGCCCTCGCCCGCCTAGCTCCGGAAGAACAGGTTGCCGCGCGCAGGCTGTGTGTCTTCGAACTGCCGCCTCCAGAAGAGGCCATCGTTCGCTACCTTGCCGTCACCGCTACCCAGTGGGGTGTTCTGCGCAGCTCGCTCGAACGCGAGAGCATCCTGACCATCAACCGCGATGGGCGGCTCTGGTTTCACGAGGCCCGTAGAGCGCATTTATGGAACACCATGCTGGGTGACTCTGAACGTGCCGAGATCGGAGAGCCCGCCTACCAGGCACTCCTTTCGCAATACCGCACCGCAAATACGAATTCCACAGGGCTGATGGTTCCTATTGCGCGAACGGCGCGCTACGCGCTAGCTAGCCGAACCGACAGTCCAGTACTCGTCGCAATTCTCGAGCTGGAGGAATCTCAACTTGCCGTTCTGGCAGCCATCATCGAACTGGAGATTCCGCAGGGGGCGAGCGAGACACCGATGACGTGGACCCCTCCCGACACCGCGCTTATTTACGCCCACAATGTCTTTGGCGCCGACCGTGGTGAGGCGATCGACTCACTGCCGATTCTCCTCGAACGCGAGTTGATCAAGATGGTCGAAAACGTCGGGTCAGAGAACCAAGACTGCAACGTAGCTGTCACCCTTGACGCCGACCCGGACGACGGCTGTCGGATCGTTCTATACGGCCGCATTCAGGAAACCTTGGGCAAAACCGTGATTCCGCAAATCACCGGCCGAGTTGTTCGAGAACAGTATGAGGCGCTGCGACTGGAATCGTCACTCGTAATAACCGAGCCAGGTCGTACCGACATGGTCAGACTCGTGGAGCTGGCAAACAGTCACCCCTTCAATCGCGTCAACCTTTTGACCGGACACGTGTGTCCGATGATGGGCTTGCAGATCGACTATGGCGGTCATCCGATCAGCCTGGCCGCCATTTTCAACAGTGATGCGGATCGACAGCTCGCAAAAGCTGAGGCTATGAGTGTCGATACCGTAGCCTACGGGCGGCGGGTGTCCACTACGCGCGTGTTTGAAGACCAAGCAACGACGATTCCTTCGTGGCGGCTCCTCCGAGCCGTGTACTTCGCAACGGGCCGTCAAGTCGAAGCCACGCGTGACGGCAAGAGGTGGATGCGCAATCCGGGACCTCCGCTCTCCATACGGGAGTACGCGCAGCGTAAATCCAGCTTGGTCGACGCTCTCCGTCAAAGAGTGAGCGACTTAGAACAGGCGATTTACGCCCTAGACGAACACCGTGGTTATGCCGTAGCTCGCGGCGGCGACGATACCTACTGGTTTGTTGAACTACGTGGTACAAATCGCGTAATCGAATTGACCACAGAGCAGCTTTCGGTGCTGGAAGGTGATAAACCATTTCGGTTTGCCCAACTTGAGCATAATCTCGCTCTGCGCCCCGGCGAGCGCACCCATGGCATCACTGTGCGCGTGCAACCTGAGGGTTTGGTGGACGATCCGGTGGTCAACTTGCTAGAGGATTTTGCGATCAAGGCGCGAATGTACAACCGAAACCAACCTCGCTACCGCATCCCGCTCAGACCCGGCCCGCTGACCCGAGCCGTGCGCGCTGCCCATCTCCGCGACACGGCGCTCGCCAGGACGCTCTCTGAACTCTTGACCATCGGCGGCACCCGAGGACACAGACCACAGCACGCACTTCGCGTCGCGGTCCACCCTGGTAACCGCGACCTCCCCCCCGTCGTCGCCTTCACTCAACCAGTTGGAGAGCCTTCCGACGTACAGCTCAAATTCGCGCGCCACTCAAGTATCCCTCTTAGCGCCAACCACCTCTTCACGCAGTTATTCGGCGAACCCACCAGCGAGATCTACGCAGACGCAGCGCAACCCGCCATCGCCGGACTGCTGGGGCACGAACACGACGAGATAGCGCTCACCAGCTGAGGACCGAGGTTTCTCGGGCGACGGTTCAGTCGGCCTGGCCTTCCCCACTCAGTCGCCCCAGTCGATAGTGCAGCTTGGGCTCCCGATCTCGGTCCGACGCCATGGTGGCGGTGCGCTCGATGTGGTCCTCGCCGAATTGCGCCAGGAGGAGATCGTCGACCAGGCGTACGTGCGTGGGCGCGAACTTGTAGTCCATCGCGGCGATCACGGCACCGACGTCGGCGGCGGCGAGGAACTGGTCCAGGTCCTCGCGCATGACGATGCCGTTCGCGGCGAGCAGCGAGACCAGCCATTCGTAGGCGTTCGCGCGGGCCGGGTTGATCTCGGGCAACGCCTTCGTCAGCACCTCCTGCAGGGTGCCGATCTCGATCTCCTCGGTGGCGCGGGCGTGCGCCAGATCCTCCTTGTGGAGCGTGTCGACCTCGGCGAACTGGGCGTCCGCCAGTTCGATCAGACCGGCCGCGAGAGTGAAGGCCCGGTCGATCGGCGCCGACGACGTGGTGCGCGACCCCTTGTAGCGGATGCCGTGTTCGATCTCCGCCCAGGCGTGCTGCAGCACCGTGCGGATCTGCACCTCGAAGTCCACGTCGTCGTCGGCGCGCAGGATCAGATGCGTACCCGCGTAGCCGAACATGCCGGCGCTCTGCGTCACCGAGGTCTTGTCGACCCGCTGGCGCACCTCGAACGCGGAGGTCAACGCCTGCTCGACGCGATCGATGTCGGAGGTGAGGTAGGTGATGACACGAACGCCCACGAGGTCGGTCACCTCGCGCAGCGGGTCGGTGAACTCCGGTTTCCCGGAGTCGTCGAGACGGGCGAACTTACCTGCGGCCGAGTCGGGTTCCTTCGTCCGTGACTGCACCGCATGGACCGCGATGAAACTCTCCGTGAGCCGAGCCGTCACCGCGCGTTCCATCCTCGCGGTGATGTCCTGGAATCGGCCGTACTCACGCAGGTAGCCGTCGATCGCCGAGGTCATCGTCGCTCCTTGTGGTCGGGGGTCGGGCGGTTCAGCTCACCGGTCGGCCGGGCTCATCCGAGCCTAAAGGCACGAGGCGACAGTCCCCAGACCGACGGGAAGTCGGGGATCCATCGGTCGGCGTGATCGTGGGAGTTGCTCGCACAGTCGTCAGGTCTGATCAGATGTACGACATGGAGCCTGCGACCGATCAGTCGGACGACCGGACCGTCGGCAGGTCGAGGACATCCCGGCGCGCGGCGGCCTTCCTGCTCGCCGGGCTGTCCGTCGTCGCCTCCGGGGTGGTGATCGTCGGCGTGCAGTCGTCATCCCCGACTCCGCGCTCGGTCACTGCGGGCGGGGAGTCGTCGACCCGCACCGTCGTCGATGAGCCTGTCGATCCGAGTGCCCCCATACCGGGCTGCGCGACGGTGACGAAACCCCAGACGGGAGGCGAGGGGAGCATTCAGTTCTCCGTCGGGGATTCGGAGTATGACAACCCGCGGTTCCCGTGGTTCGGCGCGCGCAAGGCCATGGCGATGTCGACGGCCGCGATCGCGGCCCTCCCGCCGAGAGCGGAACTGCAGTTCGCGCGGCCGACGGAATCGCTGATCTTCCAGCCGATCACCGATTTCGGCGACCCCGTTCCGTCGGGATCGACGAATGCGTACGGAGACATCGTCACGGGCGTCGCCCGGGGACGGCTGCAGATCGTGGTCGGAAAGGGGTCGGGGTCGGTCCCGCCATGCGTCGCCGGGGCCCTGGACGAACGCCGAACGCTCCCGGACAGCACCGTCGTGGACGTCCTCGACACGTGGCAGGAGGTCGACGGCGTCCGCACCATCACCCGGTCGGCGACCGCATACGCCTCCGACGGGTCGCACGTCGGGGCGATCGCCGACGACCGCATCGGAGAGGACCAGAAGGGCAACAGCGGCTTGATCCCGCTGAGCATCGACGACCTCGTGCGCATCGCCGCCACCCCCGGACTGCGCGTGTCGGCGCCGGTTCCGCCCGGGACCCCGGAACCGCCGCCCGACTGCGGCTTCCGTGTCGGCGACGCCGAGGGCGTCCCTGTCTCCGGGGACCAGGCACGTCGGCTCGACGCCGTCCTCGCCACGGCCGACTTCCCCGGTGCCCACCCGGAGCCCCTGCGGCTGAGCGACGACTGGGGCGGAGTGCTGTGCACTGTGGTCCCGGGTCCGGATCCCGGCGCCCAACTCGACATCGCGATCGTCGGAGGTCAGCCCCTTCCGGTCGAGGGGCGACCCGATCCGTCTTTCGGTCCGCCGGCGACGTTCCGTCGTCTCGCCGACGGTTCGGTTGTGCAGACCGACGACTCCTTCGCGTCGTCACCCGGTGAGGACACCGAGGCGTCCTACCCACGACGGTCCCGGACGGTGACCGTGACGCGGCCGACGGGTACGCGGATCACCGTCCGCTCGCTCGCCGCACCCACGGTCATGTCCGGCGCCGCACCGACGATTCTGGCCAGTCCGGTGGACCTGACCAGGCTGGAAGCGATCGCTCTGACACCAGGATTGACCCTGTGACGCTGCCCGACTACCCCTGCTGCTGCAGCAGGTCGATCAGCGCAGTCGCCGCCTCGGCGGACGAAGTGGGGTTCTGGCCGGTGATGAGGATGTCGTCGCGCACGACATAGGAGCCCCAGTCCGGTCCCTTGCTGTAGTCCCCGCCGAGTGTGATGAGCTCGTCCTCGACGAGGAACGGCACGATGTCGGTGAGTCCGACACCCTCCTCCTCGCCGTTGGTGAACCCGGTGACCTTCCGCCCCTTCACCAGCGGTTCGCCGTCGGGTCCTGTGACGTGCCGCAACACCCCGGGTGCATGACAGACGAGCCCCACCGGCGTGCCGCCCGCGATCGCCGACTCGATGAGACCGATCGAGTCGCGGTCCTCCGCGAGGTCCCACAGTGGGCCGTGTCCTCCCGGGTAGAAGACGGCGTCGACATCACCGAGCTCGACCGACTTCAGCGGGATGGTCTGCGCGAGTTGGGCCGTCGCCTCCTCGTCCGCCTCGAATCGATGTGTGTCGTCGGTCTGGAAATCCGGCTCGTTGCTCTTCGGGTCCAGCGGAGGCCGTCCGCCCGCGGGCGATGCGAGGACGATCTCGGCGCCGGCGTCCTTGAAGCGGAAATAGGGGGCGGCGAGTTCCTCGAGCCAGAAGCCGGTCTTCTTCCCCGTGTCGCCGAGCGTGTCGTGGGATGTCAGAACCATGAGGATTTTCACGGGAGTCTCCTGTCGTCGGTGTACCGGGGGTCCGCTCCGCCACTCACCTCCAGTGTCGTCGCCTGTGCGGTGCCCGCGCCAGGACTTGGCAGGATGGGTACATGACAACCCTGGTTCTCCTGGAACTGCACCTCGATCCCGCGCAGCGCGACACCGCTCCGGCCGTCATCGACGAGACCCTGGTGGCGACGCGCAAGTGGCCGGGCAACCAGGGCATCGAGGTTCGTGTCGACGACGACGATCCTGACCACATCATGGTGGTCGAGCACTGGGCGACCACCGAGGACCACGCCGCATATGCCGAGTGGCGCACCACCCCGGAGGGTGCGAGTCGCCTGCGCGAGATCGTCGCCCGACCGCCGGTCAAGACGATCTGGACGGCAACCGTGCCGCTGCGCGACTGACGAGACTGTTCACCGGCGGACCCTGCGCCACACCTGCGCCGACTGACCCCACACGGCCGGATCATGGGTCTGTTGGAAGTTCCGGCCGCCACGGGCGAAGGTCCGGAGAACGGCGGGTGGCACCCGGTGTTCGGGAACGGGATCCGGTGCCCACGTGCACGATCGGACGTGGGTGAGCCCGGTGGCGATCGCATCGTCGCCCAGGTCCTCGCGGATCGGTCCGAACACCCGCCCGAGGAAGAACTCGTCGTCGACGCTGCGGGTCCAGACGAACGAGCCGTCCGGCACCTGCGCGAACCGGTCGATCCGTCGTGCCCCACGGTCGTCGACGGCGGACATCCCACACAGCCCATGCGTGAGGGCGCGCTCGACCCCGCCGATCATGGGGGCGCGGTAGACGTTGCCCGTCGGGCCGGGGTCGTTGTCGCTCACCGGGTCCCGATGACGATCAGCAGCGTGTAGACGACGACGATCGGGACCAACACCGCCCACGCGGTGAGGAAGATCGTCCGCAGGTTCGCCGAGCGACACAGTCCCATCACGCCCACCATCGTCGGATTGGGCAGCGGGCCATAGGTGTCCGCCTTCGACGAGAACAACAGCACCACCACCCAGACGGCCGCACCGATCCCTGCGGCGTCGGCGAGGTCCCCGAACACCCTGTCCACCAACACCACCTGGGCACCCGTGGCTCCGGGTATCCCCACCCATCCGATCACCGCGATGGTCATCGCGAGCAGGAACGGGGTGAGGTGTCCGATGTCGTCGCCGTACGACCCGAGGACCACACGGAAGGGATTGATGCGCGCGATCTCGGTGAAGAGGACGGCCAGCAGGAGGAACAGGAAGAACAGCCACGCCAGCGACGACGCGCCCCGACCGATGCCGCGGACGAACTCCGCCGGGCGCATCCCGCCGGCCACGGCGGTCACCACGGCGAGCAGGGGAAGCGCCACCAGCGGCAGCACCACGCCCACCGTGAACACCGTCGCGACGGCCAACACGACGACGAGGGTGATCGTGAACGCCACGGCGGCGCGGCGAGCGCGCCGCTGCGCGGTGGCGTCGACCTCGTGGGGCACCGCGCCGAGTTCCTCGGCGGGATAGGTGTCGTCGCTGTCGCGGGTGCGTCGTTGGATCCACGGGACGATCAGCAGCCCGACCGCGAACGAGACCACCGGCAGCCAGATGCCCCCGCGCAGCAGATAACCCACGTAGCCGACGTCGGCGGCCTGCATCACCGCGATGGTCCCGCCGGCGAAGGGCGCGACACCGAACCCGGCGCAGCCGCCGATGAAGACGGCCGAGGCCGTCGCCGACCGTGTGAGGCCTGCACGAGCGGCGACCGGGAGGAGCACCGGCACGGCGACGGCGAGTGCCCCGGCGAGGGTGCCGAGGGCGGTGACCAGGACGCAACAGGTGACCATGATCGCGGCGGCGACCGAGGTGGTGTTCGTCGTGTCGGACCCTCGCAGCGTGGTGGAGACGATCGTCGTCGCCGCCCCTGTCGCGCGGAGGATCTCGGCGAGCGCCCCGCCGAACAGGATGGCCACGCCGATGACGGTGACCTGATCGGTCGCTGCCTCGCGTGCCATCTCCCCGGCCATCGCCGGGCCCGGCAGCAGGATCAGCAGGCCCGACGCGACGGCGACCAGCGTCGCCCGGACGATCGGCATCCCCAGGGCCGCGAGCACCCCGTACAGGCCGATCGGGAGAAAGCCCCACAGCGTCGACGGATCGACCGTCAGACCCACCACGAGGGAGACGACGAGGCTGACCACCGCGAGCACGTCGACGAGGCGTCCGCGCGAGCGCGTCCTGCCCGGCTGCACCCGGCGTCCCGACGTGATCGTAGTCATCGAAGCAAGAGCGTAGGGCACGGATGCCGGAAAAGTCGGGTTCGGCGGAGATCAGCGCGGTCGGAGCGACTTGTCGCGGTACATGTGTTCGTCGGCGAGGCGGAGCAGGCTCGCGGGATCGTCACCGGACCAGCTCGACCCCGCGGACACCGATATCCGCACCTGCTCGACCGCCGATCCCAGCGCGTAGGGCTCGCTGAGCACACGCTTGACGCGGACCCGTTGTCGCTCGAGATCGGTTGCGGTGCGGGCGGAGTGCACCAGCACGACGAACTCGTCGCCGCCGATGCGTGCGGCGGAGTCGGTCACCCCGATCACCGCGCGGATCCGATCGGCCACTGCCACCAGCAACTCGTCGCCGACCGTGTGCCCGTGGGTGTCGTTGACGACCTTGAAGCCGTCCAGGTCCAGGTAGAGCAGCCCCACACCTGTCTCCGCCGACCGGGCGATCTCCCCGAGCTGCGAGATCAGCAGGTGGCGGTTCCCCAACCCGGTCAACGCATCGGTCGTCGCCTGGCGCGCGAGCGCTTCCTCGGCGGCCTTCCGACGGGTGATGTCCTGGATCTGCGCGATGATCAGGTCGTCGGTGTCGCCGTGAGCCGCACGGACGATCACCGCGTTGCGCTGCACCCACACGACGCTGCCGTCCTTGCGGATGTAGCGCTTCTCCGCCTCGATCTCCTCGCATGTCCCGTCGCGCAGCGCCGCGAGGTGGGCGTCGGCGTCGGCGAGGTCGTCGGGGTGGGTCAGGTCGCGCAACGACGTCGCGGTCAGCTCCTCGGCCGAGTAGCCCAGCAGTGCGCACAGCGCGGGGTTCACGCGCAGGCAGCGGCCGGTGGTGGTGAGCACCGCTTTGCCGATCGGCGCGTGGTCCATCATCGTCGTCATCAGCGCGAGGGACTCGTCGCGGTGCAGGTCGAGGCCCGGTGTGGCCGGCACGTCGGTGAGCTGGCTGAAGAACCCGACGACCCTCCCGTCGACGAGGTCGGGCACGAGCACCACGCGGACGTGCCTGCCGAACCCGGCTGCGTCGATCAGCGTGCGCGTGTAGTCCTGCCGCTCCCCGATCAGCACCGCTTCGAGATGGGGGCGGTCGAGGGCGAACATCTCGGAACCGACCAGTTCGGCGACGTCCCGGCCGGTGGCGTCGTCCACGCCCACCAACCTGCGCAGAGCGGCGTTCGCCGCGAGATTGCGCAGTGAGCGGTCCCAGTAACCGATGGCGGCGGGCACCCCGTCGAACGCGTGGAGCGCCGCGTGCTGAGCATCCCGCGGGAGCGAGGTCACGTCCCTGCACCCCCCCTGCTGGATGGCGATCGACCCTGCAGGGCATCGTTCCACGCGCACCTGTGAACGTCACGCAATACGGACCTCGGTCCGGGCGTTTGAGCCGGCACCGCGCCGGGAATCCGGTAGACATGCGAGCAGTCACATGGCAGGGCAAGAGGAACGTCAGCGTCGACGAGGTCCCCGATCCGACGATCGAGAAGCCGAGCGACGCGATCATTCGCGTCACATCCACCAACATCTGCGGGTCCGACCTGCACCTCTACGAGGTGCTCGGTCCGTTCATGACGCCCGGCGACATCCTCGGTCACGAGCCGATGGGCGTCGTCGAGGAGGTCGGCAGCGAGACCGGTGACCTCAAGGTCGGCGACCGTGTCGTCATCCCGTTCCAGATCTCGTGCGGCTCCTGCCACATGTGTTCCGACAGCCTCTACACCCAGTGCGAGACCACCCAGGTCCGCGACCAGGGGATGGGTGCGGCGTTGTTCGGATACTCGTCGCTCTACGGCGCCGTCCCCGGTGGGCAGGCCGAGTACCTCCGCGTCCCGCAGGCGCAGTTCACCCACATCACGGTTCCCGACGGTCCGGCCGACTCCCGGTTCGTCTACCTCTCCGACGTGCTCCCGACGGCATGGCAGGGCGTCGCCTACGCCGGTGTCCCCGACGGCGGTTCGCTCACCGTGCTCGGCCTCGGACCGATCGGTGACATGGCGGCCCGGATCGCCGCGCATCTCGGGTATCACGTGATCGGCGTGGATCGCGTGCCCGAGCGCCTCGAGCGGGTGCGTGCGCGTGGGATCGACGTCGTGAACCTCGACGATGTCGACGACATCGGCGACGAGATCCGTTCGCGCACCGGCGGTCGCGGCACGGACTCCGTTCTCGACTGCGTCGGCATGGAGGCGCACGGCTCACCCGCCACCAAGGCGATCCAGCAGATCGCCGGGCTGCTGCCCGACGCGATCTCGGGCCCGATGATGGAGCACGCCGGCGTCGACCGTCTCGGCGCGCTCTACTCCGCCATCGACATCGTCCGCCGCGGCGGCACCATCTCGCTCACCGGTGTGTACGGCGGCATGGCAGACCCGTTGCCGATGCTCACCCTGTTCGACAAGCAGATCCAGCTGCGGATGGGCCAGGCGAACGTGAAGAAGTGGGTGCCGGAGATCATGCCCCTGCTCACCGACGACGACCCCCTGGGCGTCGACACGTTCGCCACACACGAACTGCCGCTTCAGGATGCGCCGCATGCCTACGACATCTTCCAGAAGAAGCAGGACGGTGCGATCAAGGTGGTGCTCAAGCCCTGATCAGGTCGCGTCGCGCGGCGGCGTGGTCGACGAGGGTGTGATGGGCGGCGACGTGATCGACAGGGCTGTGCGCAGGGCCACGAGTTCCTCGCGCAACTCGTCGATCTCGGCGCTGGTCGCCGCCCGCCCCGCGCGGTCCTCCTCGGCGACGCGCTGCACGATCCACGACGCCAGGGTTCCCGTGACGATGCCGATCAGGCTGATGCCTCCCACCATCAGCAGCCCGGCCACGACCCGACCGGTCGTCGTCACCGGGGCGTAGTCGCCGTACCCGACGGTCGTCACGGTGGTGACGGACCACCAGAGCGCCTCGGGGAAGGTGCGGATCACCGCGTCCGGTGCCGTCCGTTCGGCGTCGAGAACGGCCAACGACGCGACGTACACGAGGAGCACGCTGGCCACCGCGGTGTAGAGCGCGACGCGACCCCGGACCGCCGTGCCGAACGCCTTCTGCAGGGCGGCCACCAACACGACGAGCCGCAGCAGTCGCAGCGGCCGCAGGAGTGGTAGAGCGACGACCAGCAGGTCGAGCAGGTGGCGGACGAACCACCGGGGGCGATGCGGGGCCAGTCCGAGGCGCACCAGATAGTCCACCGTGAAGACCACCCACGACCCGATGGTCACCGCCGTCACGGCGGCGCGTGTGACACCGTCGGGGCGTCCGAGGACGTCGAACGAGTAGGCGGCGAGGAAGGCCAGGGCCACCGCGGCGAGGGGCCACTCGGCATGTCGGTCCCACCGTGACAATCGTCTGTGCGCACCGTCGTGGGGATGGGTCTCCGCTGCTGGCTCGGACATCGGGCCAGGATGCCAGAGCATCGCGACCGCGTGACCACGTCCGTCGGCCCGCGGTCATCGTGACGCCGGTCGGTCACCAGTCGAGCCGGGGTTCCTCCGTCGAGGGGACGATGTGGACTGCCTCGGCGTCGCGGCACAGCACGGGGAACAGCTCTGCGGCGAGCGTCACCGCGTCGACGCCGAGTGCGTCGGCATGCCGTCGGGCCCGGGCATCGGCGCGCGCAGAACGGATCTCGACGATCACCTCGCCGTGGTGGACGACGTCGATCCGGCCCGCGGACTCGGCGTCGAGATCGGCGACGAGGGCCGACCACGCGCGTTCGTCGGCCGAGAGGGCCGTGCGTGCGACGACGGTGATCCGGGACCGTGCGTCCGCGGTGGGCGGGCCGACGACGATGCGTGGGTCGGCGTCGCCCCACGTGGCGCGGAGATGCGCCGCGTCGTCGCCGACCAGGTGCACGACGGCGTCGAGGTCGCGCAGGATCGCCGCCACCGTGACGAGGAGGGTCGCCGACGAGTGGCCGCGGGTGTCGACGGTGGCCCGGACCTCCGGAAGGGCGAAGCGGATGCCGTGTCTGCGTGCCGCCGGGTCGGTGATGCGGGCCGCCACCGCGAGCGCCTCCGCGTTCTTGCCGACACGATCGGACGTCGACCGTTCGGCCCAGTCGGGTCCGTCGTGCCACGCGACCGCGTCGCGGACGTGCGCGAGTACGGCCCCACGCTCCCAGGCGCGTGACGCGAACTCCCAGTCCTCGCCGCCGTATCCCATGAACGTCTCGTCGAAACCGCCGACAGCCCAGAAGAACTCGCGCGCGCAGGTGAGCACCGCGCTGATGACATGTCGGTACGAGCGGTGGTCTGCACGCAGCAGATCGCCGGAGTCGCGGTAGGCGTCGAGCAACCACGTCGGCTCGATCAACTCCGGAGGCGCGGTGCCGCCGCGGAACCACGCGCGGACGTCGTCGGCATCCCACCCCGACAGGTCCGCGTGGCGCCGCCGTCCCACAGCGACGACGTCGGCTGCCGCCGCGGACAGTCGCACCGCCCGCTCGACGTAGGTGGGTTCCGGCACCGTGTCCGCGTCGAGGAAGCACAGCACCTCGCCGTCCGCGGCGCGGGCCCCCAGGTCGCGAGCGGCCGCCGCCCGGAATCCGCGATCGTCCTGACGCACGACGACGGCACCGTCGAACGCGCTCACATCCGGCGGCGTGACCGACCCGTCGTCGGCGACGATCACCTGGAGTCGCTCGGCGGGGTGTGTCTGCGACGCCAGCGCCGCGAGCACCAGCTCCAGCTGCCGCTGCTGCTGGTAGAAGGGGATCACCACCGAGACCGTCGGGGGCGGGGGATCGGCGCGCGCGAGGTCCCACCGGTTGCCCGGCAGCACCGATCGGCCGTCGGGCAGGACCCACCGACCGTCCGTCGGCCGACCCGTCACGCCGACCACCGGGTAAACGCCTCATGGTGCATCGCGACCACATCGGCCCAGGTGGGGCGCACTTCGACGTCCGCGTCGAGCCAGGTCTGACCAGGGTCGTCGAGTGCGTCCCTCAGTGCGGTCACCAGCTCCGCATCGGGGTAGGTGCGGACGACGCCGGGGGAGCGGGCGGCCACCTCGTCGATGTACCTGTTGCGGGGCGCCAGCGGCCGACGCCCGGCGGCGATCCACGTCGGGATCGATCCCGACGCCGACAGGTGTCGGTGATGGGCGACGGGGACCGTCACCGCGCGCAGCGCATCGTCGAGTCCGTCGTCCTCGACGAACCCCGTCACCCGGAAGCGGCAGCCCAGATCCGCGGCGCGAGCGGTCAACTCGTCGACGAGGTCGTCGTGGCCGGGTGACACCGCGCCGATCGCCACCACGCCGACCCGCGGGTCGATCGCCGCGATCGCCTCGAGGACCTCGCGATGCCCCTTGCCGGGGTAGAGGAACCCGAACACGCCGACCTCGCGATCGGACGCCGTCGTGGTCGTCGACTCGCGGCGGTCGGGAGCGTTCAGCGCCAGGGGGATCACCACCGGATCGGGGCCGGGCCAGCCCGACTCGTGCAGCAGCGACCGCTCGTGGTGACTGCTGACGACGACGCCGCGGCATGCGGCACCCATCACCCGATAGGCGTCCGCACGCCGTCCGTACGCGTCGCCGTCGGATGGTTGGGGGATGTCGTGCAGGGTCACGCTGACAGGCAGACCGAGTCGATCGACGACGGCGACGAACCGCTGCGCGGCCGTCATCGCGTCGGGCCCGAAGAGGCGGTCCGTGACGTGGATGTGCACGGCCCGCGCGCCGTCGAGGTCACCGGAACGCACCTCGTCGGGGTCGTCGGCGCGCACGACGGGGGCACCGAGCGCCTCGGCGATGTCGCCGGCCCAGCGGACCACGCCGTGTCGAGTCGGGCCGACGACGAGGTGCACCGGGGTCGTCATGACCGGCCCAGACCGAGGAGGTCCATCAGCTCCCCGTGCCGGGCCTCGGCGGCGTCGACGAACCCGGGGAACCTTGCGTAGCAATCCATCTGGGTGCGGTGGATCTCGTCGGCGGACACGTCGCGGCCCTGTACCAGCCACCCGTCCCGGGTCTCACCGGACACACCGAGGGCGTCGAGGACTCGACCCTCCACCGGCGCGCGGATGCCGCCGAGCAGGGTGCGTCCGGGATCTCGCACGGTGCCCGACCATCCCATCTCGTCGGCGATGCGTCGGCCGAGTCGCAGGAGGACGGCGTTCTGCGGGTGGTTGACGGTGTGCGTCGCGCCGGCCCCGACGGACTCGAGGATGTCGGAGACCGCGACATCGGTGTCGCGCTGCTCGCGTCGTCGGAGTTCGTCGGCACTGCGATGCGCGACCTCACGGAACACCTCAGGGGCGACGTCGACGTCCCAGGGCTCGTCGGGTGAGCGGCCGTCCCGGGCGGCGGCCAGCGTCCGGAGGTCGTGATACGGCACCCCGTCGGGATCCATGGAGGGGTCGTCGGGGTGGCGGACGATCACCTGGAACGGGTGCAGCGCCCCCCACCGCACCACCGGCCAGCGCAGGATCGGCACGTCGTCGCCCAGTCGGGCGCGGAGGTCGTCGAGGCCGATCGGCAGGTCGCGATATCCGGCACGGACCGGTTGCGACAGCACGGCACGCGTGCGACGCAGGAGTCTGTCGAGGTGGGGGAGGTCGTCGGCGGTCAGTTCATGGACCGGAGGCAGACGAACGGTCCCCCAGGGGGTAGTGTCCACTGTGTTCAGTACGACCCGGAGTGCTTCTGCCTGGCAGTTGCCCCACACCAGCACCACCGGGCGATCGGTCGAGCCAGCGGCCCCCGAATCGTCACCCTCTACGCCGTAGAACCCGCCGTAGTGGCGTGTGCGCCCATCTGTTCCCATCGGTGCCGACGGTACACGTTCCGCGCACCGTGACCGTTCGCTTTCACACTCTGTGACCCGTTGTGGCACAGCATCTCTCGTACGGGTGTAGAAGTCCGGCCCGTCACCTCGTCGTGGCCGGAAGGACATATGCTCACTGTGGGATCGGTCCCGTCCGCGCACGTGTACGTGCGACATCTGCAACCCGTCGGCCCGGTGTCCGACGACGATCGCGTGGTCCGGCCCCCGGATCCGACACCTGCCGGCGCGACCATGCCCGGCCAGTGGTGGCCGCCGGTCATGCTGCGCCCGGACTGGATAGCCGAACACGGCATCGAGATCGACGTCCTGCACGTGCATTTCGGCTTCGAGTCCTACACGCCGGAGTACCTGGCCGAGGCGGTCGCGGCGCTTGCCGCGCAGCATGTCCCGCTCGTGGTGACCGTGCACGACCTGCACAATCCCCACGAGGCCGACGACACCGCGCATCTCGCGCGACTCGACGTGCTCATCCCCGCCGCGGCGGAGGTGATCACCGTGACACCCGGTGCGGCCCGCGCGATCGCCGACCGCTGGGGCGTGACGGCGACGGTGGTCCCGCACCCGCACGTGGTCCCGCTCGACGAGTTCGTGTCGTCCGCGTCGGACGGTGGAAGCGGTCCGTTCGTGCTCGGGCTGCACGCGAAACATCTGCGCGCGAACACCGATCCGGTGCCCGTCGCGCGGGCACTGCTCGACATCGCCCGTGGACGTGACGACGTCCGCCTCCGCATCGACGTCGACGACGTCGTCACCCGACCCCGGTCCACCTGGTATGCGCCCGATGTCGTCGACGAGTTGCGCGGTCTCGCCGACGATCCCCGCGTCGATCTCCGGATGCACCCACGCTTCGACGACGACGAGCTCTGGCGGTACCTGCGCGAGATCGACGCGTCCGTGCTGCCCTATCGGTTCGGCACCCACTCGGGATGGTTGGAGGCCTGCCACGATGTCGGGACACCGGTCCTCGCACCGCGATGCGGCTTCTTCGACCAGCAGCACGAGTGCGGCACATACGTGTTCGACGACGACGGTGTGGACGCCGACACGCTGAGCGAGGCCGTCGACTGGGCCATCGCCGCCCAGCACACGGGACAGCCGGCGGACCCCGAGCTGCGCCGGCGCGAGCGGGACGAGATCGCGGCCGCGCACACGCGCATCTACCGTCGAGCGTTGGTGGGCGCATGAGCCGGTTCGACAGACTGCGGATCGCAGTGCTCGCGTCGTCGAGCTTCCCCATCGAGCAACCGTTCGCCGGTGGACTCGAGGCACACGTCTACAACCTGTCCCGTGCGCTGCGGGAACGGGGCCACGAGGTGAGTCTCTTCGCGGCACCGGGATCGTCGCTCGACCACGACGTGACCGCCCTCCCGGTCCACACCCTCGACCTGAGCCCGGCGTCCCTCGCCGACCCGATGACCGCGCCGACGGCGGTACGCGAGCACCACGCCTATCTCGGTGTCATGCTCGACCTCGCGGGCACTCTCGCCGGCTCCTTCGACGTCATCCACAACCACTCGCTGCACTACCTTCCCCCGGCGATGTCGGCGACGTTGTCGATGCCGATGATCACCACGCTGCACACGCCGCCGGTGCCGTGGCTGGAATCCGCCGTGGCGTTGGCGCCGCGCGGGGTGAACACGTTCGCCGCGGTGAGTGCGTTCAACGCCGTGGAATGGGCGCCCGTCGTCCCGGACGTGACGGTGATCCGCAACGGGATCCCGTTGGCGGACTGGCCCGTCGGCCCCGGCGGTGACACAGCCGTGTGGTCCGGCCGCATCACCCCGGAGAAAGGGACGCACCTCGCCATCGACGCCGCCCGGCTCGCCGGGGTGGAGCTGCGCGTCGCGGGCCCTGTCTACGACCCCCGCTATTTCGCCGAGGAGATCGAGCCGCGCCTGGGCGACGGTGTCGACTACGTCGGTCACCTCGGGCGTCGGGACCTCGCCGAGCTCGTCGGGTCGTCGTCGGTCGCGTTGGTCACCCCGGTCTGGGCCGAGCCGTACGGGCTCGTCGTCGCGGAGGCGTTGGCGTGCGGGACACCCGTCGCCGCGTTCGGTCGTGGCGGTGTCCCCGAGATCGTCGACCCGAGCTGCGGTGTCCTCGCGTCTGCCGATGACGTCGCCGGCCTGGCCGCGGCCATCCCGCGGGCCGCGCGCCTGTCGCGGGCGGCCGCTCGTCGTCGGGCCGAGGAGCACTGCTCTGCCGAGCAGATGGTCGACGCGTACGAGGCGCTCTACCGGCAGGTCGTCGGCCGTGCGGATGCGAGGTCGATCGCGTGATCGGCTGGTACGTCCACCACCACGGCATGGGCCATGCGCACCGGGCCGATTCCGTGGCGCGTGCCCTCGACGAGCCCGTCACGGTGCTCTCGTCCCGCGAACGGCCTGTCGGGCACGCGGCCGCGGTCTGGCTGCGTCTGCCGATGGACGTGGCGCCGGGGTCGGAGTCCGCGGACCCGACGGCCGGGGGAGTGGCGCACTGGGCGCCGCTGCGGACCCCGGGGCTGACCGCGCGGATGGCGGCCATCGCGGCCTGGATCGAGCGGACCGACCCCTCCGTCGTCGTCGTCGACGTGTCGGTGGAGGTGGCGCTGTTCGTGCGCCTGATGGGTGTGCCCGTCGTCGTGATGGCCATGCCCGGCGACCGCGGCGACCGCGCCCACACAGCTGCCTACGACGTCGCCGACGCGATCGTCGCCCCGTGGTCCCGATCGGTGTACGACCCGCCGTGGTTGGCGACCCGTGCGGCGAAGACCAGGTGGGTCGGCAGCATCAGTCGGTTCGAGGGCCGCACCCGCCACGCGCGGCGTCCCCGCCCCACCGTCACGGTCCTCGGCGGCGCCGGCGGGGGAGCCGTGACGCTCGACGACGTCGCACGGTGGCAGTCCGCGGATCCCCGCTTCGACTTCCGGGCCGTCGGCGCGCGCGGCGCGGCGTGGACCGACGACGTGTGGCCGGTGTTGACCGACGCGACCGCGGTGATCACCCATGCCGGGCAGAACGCCGTGGCAGATGTCGCGGTGGCCGGTCGGCCCGCGGTGATCGTCCCGCAGGATCGACCGTTCGCCGAGCAGTCGCGGACCGCGACGGCACTGGCGCGGCACGGCGTCGCCGCCGTCCGGCCCGCGTGGCCGGAACCGGCGGCCGTCGCGGCTGCTCTCGACGAGGCACTCGACATCGGGTCGTCGGGCTGGGCGGACCTGCAGACCGACGGCGCCGCGGGACGCGCCGCCGATGCCGTCGCGGATGTCGCCCGATGACCTCGGCGGTCGCGGTGGTGACGGTGGTGCACGGTCGCCACGACCACCTGCGTGCCCAGCGCCGCGGGCTGGAGTCCGCGACACGGCCTGTCGCCGGCCATGTCGTCGTCGCCATGGACGATCCCGACATCGATGACGTCGTCGCCGACGCGGACCTGCCGACGACGGTGGTGGCCTGCCCGACCGGCCCGGACGGGCGCCTCCCGTTGGCACGCGCGCGCAACCTCGGTGCCCGGACCGCGGCGGATCTCGGTGCGCGACTGCTGGTGTTCCTCGACGTCGATTGCATCCCCGGGCCCGAGCTGACCGCGCGGTACGCCGAGGCCGCGGGTCGTGCACCCGGTGACATCCTGTGCGGCCCGGTGACCTATCTGCCTCCGGGTGTCCCGGGCGACTCGTGGCCGGACGACTGGGCAGATCACACCGATCCCCACCCGGCCCGACCCTCGCCTCCCGCCGGCGAGCTGTGGACCGTCGACGACCCGAACCTGTTCTGGTCGTTGTCCTTCGCCGTGACGCCGTCGGTGTTCGACCGCATCGGTGGTTTCTGCACCGACTACGCCGGATACGGCGGTGAGGACACCGATTTCGCCGCGACCGCCGTCGACCGCGGGTTCGGTCTGCGTTGGGTCGGTGGCGCGCACGCCTACCACCAACACCACCCCGTCTCGCGTCCTCCGCGCGAACACCTCGACGACATCGTGGCCAATTCGGCCGTGTTCCACCGCCGGTGGGGCCGCTGGCCCATGGAGGGGTGGCTCTCGGCGTTCGAGGCGGAAGGGCTCATCCGGCGCTCCGACGACGGCCGCATCACGGCGACGCCGCGCGACCGCATGTGCGTCGCGAATCGTGAGGGTGCACAGTGATCGGGTGACACCCGATCAGATCGCCGCGCGACTCGACGCATTCGAACCGCGTCGGATCGACCGACCCGGCGCCCGTCGCGCCGCAGTCGCGGTGTCGGTGACCAGCGTCGACGAGCGCTGCGGCATCTGGGTGCTCAAGCGCCCCGACGACATGCGCTCGCACCCAGGCCAGTACGCGCTGCCCGGTGGGTCGATCGACCCCGGTGAGGACGACATCGGTGCCGCCCTGCGTGAACTCGAGGAGGAGGTCGGGGTCCACGTCGAGCGCGAGGCGGTGCTCGGGCGGCTCGACGACTTCGCCACCCGATCCGGCTTCGTCATGTCGCCGATCGTGTGTTGGGCCGGCGCCGACCGAGTCGTCTCACCCAGCCCCGACGAGGTCGCGCATCTGTACTTCGCCGGGCTCGACGAGATCGCGGTGACCCCGCGGTTCATCACGATCCCCGAGTCACCGCGGCCGGTGATCCAGCTGCCGATACTCGGCGCCCTGATCCACGCACCGACCGCCGCGGTGATCTACCAGTTCGCCGAGGTGTTGGCCGGGCGCGCGACCCGGGTCGCCGACCTCGAGCAACCGGTCTTCGCCTGGCGCTGAGCCCGTCAGCTGTGTGACGAGGCGCGCCCGTCGACGACTCGATCGAGCCAGTCGCACAACAGAGTCCGCTCGGCATCGCTGAGTTCGTCGAGATACGGGACGACCGACCGGAAGGCGGTCGTCGTCGTCAGGACGGCGTCTGAGGTCGACGGCGCGTCGATCAGGATCTCCCGTGCCAGTGCGTCGTAGGCGTGCTCGACGAGCGGGTCGTCCAGAGTGCGACCGGGTGTCGCCAGCAACACCCGGATGACCCCGATCGAACTCGCCGTGAGCATGTCGGCCGCGCGCGACTCGTCGACGCGCAATCGGCCCGTCGCGGCGACCCGTCGGACCCGCTCGGCCAGGATGCGACGGCCCTGACGTGCTGCCTCGGATCCGCTGACCCGGTCGGGGTCGCTGAACAGGTGATGCAGCGCGGGGTGGGCGAGTCCGAACTCCACCTGACGCCGCCACCCGTGCCGAAGGTCGTCGACAGGGTCGACCTCGCCTGCCGTCGAGGCGACTTCGGTGGCCTTGCGCGCGACGAACTCGGCCATGACGTGCTCGGCGACCGCCTCCAGCAGGCCGTCCTTGTCACCGAACAGCCGATAGATGGTCGGCGGCTGCACCCCGGCGGCCTGGGCCACGGCTCGCGTCGTGACCGCGACCGGCCCGTCTGCGGTGAGCATCGCGGACGCGGCGGCGACGATGCGGTCACGCACGTCGGCTCGGGTGTCGGAGGGGTCGGTCGACGGCACGTATCGATGATAACAACGGGCTGTTATCGTCTGTGTTATCGGCGATAACGTCGGTGCCGGATCACTGATAGGAACACCATGATCGTCATCACCGGGGCCACGGGTGCCCTGAACGGGGCCACCGCCCACCACCTCCTCGGCACGCTGCCGCCGGAGGAACTCGTCGTCGTGACACGGGATCCGGCGAAGGCGTCGCATCTCGCCGCCCGGGGCGTGGAGGTGCGATCGGGGGACTACGCCGACCCGGCCTCTCTGCCCGCCGCGTTCGCGGGCGCCGACCAGCTGCTCCTGGTCTCGTCCAACGACCCTGCCGCCGATGCGGTCTCGCTGCACCGCGCCGCGATCGACGCGGCGGTGCAGGTCGGGGTGGGTCGGATCCTCTACACCAGCCACCAGGGAGCCTCGCCCGACAGCCCGTTCGCACCCGCGCGCGATCACGCCGCCACCGAGGCGATGCTCGCCGAGTCCGGTCTGCCCTGGACGTCGCTCCGCAACGGGTTCTACGCCCACAGCCTCGCGTGGTTGGCGGGCCCGTGGCGCGACACGGGTGCCATCCGCGTCCCCGCCGACGGGCCCGTGTCGTGGACGTCGCGCGACGACGCCGCCGAGGCGGCCGCGGCGATCATCCTGGCCGACGGTGCGCACGACGGCCCGGTCACGATCACCGCGCCGGATGCACCGACCTTCGCCGACGTCGCCCGGATCGCCTCGGAGATCGTTGGTCGGACGGTGCGCGTGGAGGTGATCGGCTCCGAGCAGTGGATCGCCGAACAGGTCGCCGGCGGCATGCCGGAGGTGCAGGCCGGCTTCACGGTCGGGATGTACGAGGCGGCCGCGCTCGGACTCTTCGCCGGCGTGGACCCACTGCTCACGACGCTGATCGGACGCCCTCCGGCGACTGTGCGCGCCGTGCTGCAGCAGTGATCTCCGTCACTCGTGAGACCCCGCGGAATGAATCGGACTGCGGTCCGCTTACTCTTCTCGACGGGCCGGACAGGCCGACCCACCGCGCTCCGAGGAGTTACCCATGACCACCGCCACCGCAGCCGGACTCAGCGCCGGCACCTGGACCATCGACCCCGTCCACTCCGCCATCTCGTTCTCGGTCCGCCACCTGATGGTGAGCAAGGTCCGCGGCACGTTCGACACCTTCACCGGCGAGATCACCATCGCCGAGGACGGCACGCCGTCGGTGCGTGCCGAGATCGACGTCCGCTCGATCAACACCAAGAACGAGCAGCGCGACGGGCACATCCGTTCGGCCGACTTCTTCGACGCCGACAACCACCCGACCGCGACCTTCGTCTCGACGTCGGTGACAGGCGAGAACGGCGACTACGTCCTCACCGGTGACTTCACCCTGCGTGGCGTCACCCGGTCGGTGTCGATGCCGCTGGAGTTCAACGGCGTCAACCCCGGCATGGGCCACGGCGAGGTCGCCGGCTTCGAAGCGTCGATCGAGCTCAACCGCAAGGACTTCGGCATCTCCGTCGACATGCCGCTGGAGACCGGCGGGACCGTCGTCGGCGACAAGGTGACCATCACGCTCGAGATCGAGGCGACCAAAGCCGCCTGAGCGCGCGGAAATTCAGATGACAGGGTGATCGGGCGCGCCCTACCGTCCTCGGTGTCACATACACACCGACATCGAGGAGGCAGCCATGGTCACCACGACCCGCACCCCGGCGCCGGCCGTCTCCGGCCGAACGCACCCAGCATCGGTTCTCGCGCAGTTCATCTCACGACCGGCCTCGCGCAGGCCGGTCGTGGGGCGGGCCGATCGGGACCGTCATCAGCGCGTGCGTCGTGAGCGCAGGGAGCACGAACAGCGCTCCGCGCGAGCGGAACTCGCGATGCTCTACCTCGGCGTCCGACGCTGAGGCGTCAGCGCGCGCGGATGCCGTTCAAGAACAGGTCGACGAGGCCCTCGAGATAGGCCTCGTCGACCTGTTCGTGTGTCAGGAGTCGGCGCGCATAGATCGGTCCGTACATCGCCTCCAGGGCGAGGCGGTGATCGATCCCGGCGGAGATCTCGCCCCGGGCGACGCCCCGTTCGAGGATGGTGGCGACCTCGGCCATCCGCTCGTCGGTGATCCGACGACGCGCGTCCTCGAGTCGGTCGATCTCGATCGGCATGGTCGCCAGCCGGAGCAGGGCCCAGTTCTGCGGCGACGACATCGACTCGTCCAGTGAGGCGAGCAGGGCGACGAGGTCGTCCCGGACCGAGCCCGTGTCGGGGACATCGATCGCCAACGGGTCGAGATGGTTGAGAACCGCGTCGGTGATGAGCTGCTCCCGGGTCCGCCAGCGACGGTAGATGGATGTCACATGCACCCCGGCGGCCTCGGCCACCGACGCGACGGTCACCCCGTCGACACCCACGTTGAGCAGCTCGTTCAGGGCGGCGGTGAGGACGTTGTCGCGGACTGCCTTGCCCCGACGGTGGCCCGATGTGGCAGACGACACGGAATGAGCTTAACGCAAGTGCGGTTGCGATCTGTAGGCTTTACGCAACTCGACTTGCGATGGCGCCGTCCCACCTGCCGACCGAAACGAGCACGATCATGTCCGCACACGAGCACCACCAGGAGCGGCGAGTCCTCGCCTCGCGCCTGATGGCGTTCGCGACGGTCGCGATCATCGTCGCCAACGTCGCGGTCGGACTCGAGACCGCCCTCCTCGTCGCCCTCACCACCTCGGGCGGGCACCTCACCATGGGTTCCGGTGGTCAGAGCGTGGCAGGTCTGGTCTGGGGCCTGCTCG
This sequence comes from Williamsia sp. SKLECPSW1, assembly GCF_054332755.1. Classification (NCBI taxonomy): domain Bacteria; kingdom Bacillati; phylum Actinomycetota; class Actinomycetes; order Mycobacteriales; family Nocardiaceae; genus Williamsia; species Williamsia sp. SKLECPSW1. Next base: position 2,622,132 of record NZ_JBTGLI010000001.1, read on the forward strand.
TGGGCGCCACGGTCGACCTCGTCGCCGCCATCGCCGTCCTGCGCCCCCACATCCGGTGGTATCTGTCCGGTGATCCCGCCGACAAGCGTCGTCGGCTCGCCCTGCAGCGCATGCCGGTGACCGGTGTGGTGGCGACCGGTGTCGGATGGGTGGCAGGCATCGTCGCCTACGCGGCCGTCGTCGGGTCCGCGCTGGACGCCATCGACCTGCTGGTCATCGCCGCCGCATTCGCGTTGGGCGGTGCGTCCTGCGGCGCGGCGACCTACATGATCTTCGAGCGCGTCGGGCGTCCCCTGGTGGCCGCTGCGATGCGGGACTCCCCGCCGCCGAAGCCCGTTCTGGGCATCCGTGAGCGGATGATCGTCCTGTGGGCCGCCGTCAGCGGCGTGCCCCTGGGCGGCATCGTCCTGCTCAACATCGGTCGCGCCATCGGCTGGGTCCCGCCGAGCGACACCGTCCTCGACATCCCCACCGTCGTGCTGGCCATCATCTGCCTGGCCAGCGGGGTCCGGGCGATCGCTCTGGTGAACCGGTCGATCACCGACCCGCTGCGTGACATCCGCGGGGTGGTGGAGCGCGTCGCCGACGGTTATTTCGACGCCCGCGTCGAGGTCTACGACTCCTCGGAACTCGGTGTGCTGCAGGACGGCTTCAACACCATGGTCGACGGGCTCGCCGAACGCGAGCGCCTGCGGGACCTGTTCGCACGACACGTCGGCACCGAGGTCGCCGACCGTGCCCTTCGCACCGACATCGGCATGCACGGATCGCAGGCCGAGGTCGGCGTGCTGTTCGTGGACATCGAGGGCTCCACACGCTTCGCCGAGTCGACCGATCCGGAAACCGTCGCGGCCAGCCTGAACCGCTTCTTCACCATCGTCGCCGACGTCGTCGGGCGTCACGAGGGCTTCATCAACAAGTTCGAGGGCGACGCCGCCCTGGCCGTGTTCGGCGCCCCGAACGCGGTCGCGGATCCGGCCGCCGCCGCGCTGGCCGCCGCTCGGGAGCTCGGCGCCGAACTCGAGGAGATCCACCCGCTGCGGGTCGGTATCGGTGTCTCGAGCGGTCGCGTGTTCGCCGGCAACATCGGCGCCGAGACGCGCTACGAGTACACGGTGATCGGCGACCCGGTCAACGAGTGCGCCCGCCTGGCCGACGTGGCCAAGCAGAGCCGTTCGAACGTGCTGGCCAGTGGTGCCGCCGTGGGATCGCTGGTGGGCGCCGAGGTCGACGAGGACGGCGAGGAGACCCCGATCGCCCAGCACGACGAGTACTGGGAATGGACGTCGATCGGCCACGTGACGCTGCGCGGTCGGGCCGCGCCGACGGAGGTCCACGCGCCGCTCGAGCTCGTCTCCGATTCCGACGGCACCTTCATCGACCTGGTCGACGGACTGATCCGTCGACCGCTGTCGATGCTCTGGGGCAAGCGGGCCTGACCCCGGCGTCCGGCGTCCCCACCCACCGCCGTCTGTTGGGCAGTAGGAACCATCTGTTGGGCAGTAGGAACCATCTGTTGGGCGGGCGGAACGTCGGCGCTGCCACAAACGCCCAACGAACGGTTCCTGCCGCCCAACGAACGGTTCCTGCCGCCCAACGAACGGGGTGGGAGGCAGCTCAGCGCCAGCCGAGCTCCGGGGCGACGTGGGTCAGGATCGACTCGATGACGTGGGCGTTGTACTCGACGCCGAGTTGGTTGGGGACCGTCAGCAGCAGCGTGTCCGCCTCGGCGATCGCGGAGTCCTGCGCGAGCTGCTCGACGAGCTTGTCGGGCTCGTCGGCGTAGGACCGACCGAACCGTGCGATGCCGCCGTCGATGTGGCCCACCTGATCGGATTCCTCACCGCCGCTGCCGAAGTACGCGCGGTCACGGTCGTCGGTGATCGCGAAGATGCTGCGGCTCACCGAGACCCGCGGCGTGAACGCGTGACCGGCGTTCTGCCACTCCTTGCGGAAGACGCGGATCTGCTCGGCCTGCAACTCGTGGAACGGCACACCCGTGTCCTCGGTGAGCAGCGTCGAACTCATCAGGTTCATCCCCTGCTGCGCAGTCCATTCCGCTGTCGCGCGTGTCCCGGCGCCCCACCAGATCCGCTCGCGCAGACCCTCCGAGTGCGGCTCCAGGCGGAGCAGCCCCGGCGGGTTGGGGAACATCGGGCGCGGGTTGGGTCGCGCGAAGCCCTGGCCCTCGAGACCCTGCAGGAACACCGCGGTGTGGCGACGCGCCATGTCCGCGTCGGTCTCGCCCTCGGCCGGCGCGTACCCGAAGTACTTGTATCCCTCGATCACCTGCTCCGGGGATCCCCGGCTGATGCCGAGCTGCAGTCGTCCGCCGGAGATCAGGTCGGCGGCACCCGCGTCCTCGACCATGTAGAGCGGGTTCTCGTAGCGCATGTCGATGACGCCGGTGCCGATCTCGATGCGCGACGTCCGCGCCCCGACCGCCGCGAGCAGCGGGAACGGCGACGCGAGCTGCCGTGCGAAGTGGTGCACGCGGAAGTAGGCACCGTCCGCGCCGAGTTCCTCGGCGGCGACGGCGAGCTCGATGGACTGGGTGAGCACATCGGCCGCGGACCGCGTCTGAGACTGCGGAGAGGGCGTCCAGTGCCCGAACGACAGGAAACCGATGTTCTTCATGGTCCCTATAATGGACCGCGGTCCGTTTGTATTCCAGTCGGCTCAGCTCGCGGTCGCGAAGAGCGCAGGGTCGACGTTGCCCCCGGAGAGCACGATCCCGACGCGGGCACCCGCAAACCGGTCCCGATGCCCGATCGCGGCGGCCAGGCCGAGTGCGCCCGTCGGTTCCACCACGAGCTTCGCCCGCGTCGCGAGCAACCCCATGACGTGTCGCAGGGCGTCGTCGTCGGCGGTGAGGACGTCGGTGACGTGCTCGCGGATGATCGGGAACGTGCGCTCGCCGACCCGGGTGGTCTGCGCGCCGTCGGCGATGGTCCGCGGAGTGGCGATCTCGACGATGTGACCCGACCGCAGCGACTGCAGCACGTCGTCGCCTGCGGCCGGTTCGACGCCGAAGACCTCGGTGGACGGCGACAGCGCGTTCCTCGACAGCAGTGATCCGCTGAGCAGGCCACCTCCGCCCAGCGGGACCAGCAGGACGTCGAGGCCCTCGACGTCGGCGAGCAACTCGGCCACGGCGGTGCCCTGACCCGCGATGACGTCGGGGTGATCGAACGGCGGGACGACCGATGCGCCGGTCCGATCGGCGATCTCCGCGGCGACGGCGACCCGGTCCTGGCTGTAGCGGTGGTAGGAGACGATCGTCGCGCCGTACCCCCGCGTCGCCGCGACCTTCGCCGCCGGCGCGTCATCCGGCATGACGATGGTGGCGGGCACGTCGTGCAGGCGGGCCGCGAGGGTCAGCGCCTGCGCGTGATTGCCCGACGAATACGCGAGCACCCCGGCGCGACGACGATCCGGGGACAGGCGGGAGACGGCGGTGTAGGCGCCACGGAACTTGAACGCCCCTGTGCGCTGCAGGTTCTCGCACTTGAAGAACAGCCGCGCACCGACAGCCTCATCGAGCAGCCGGGAGGTGATCACCGGCGTCCGGTGGGCGACGCCGTCCAGGGTCCTGGAGGCTGCGGCGACGGAGTCGTAGCTCGGGTCGGCGGTCATGACCGCAGCATAGGAGCGTCGCTTCCGCGTGTGACCGCCGACGAGCGCGCCGTCGGGTGCACACCACGCACGTACGATCGACACCGTGACCTGGAGCGCGCGCGACATCCCTGATCAGACCGGCCGGACGTTCGTGATCACCGGTGCCAACAGCGGCCTCGGAGCCGAGGCGGCCAAGGCCGTCGGCGCGGCGGGCGGGTCGGTGATCCTGGCCTGTCGGTCGACGGAGAAGGCCGAACCCGTCGCCCGCGAGATCGGCGCGAACGCCACCGTGGCCCGCCTCGACCTCGCCGACCTGTCGTCGGTGCGGGAGTTCGCCGACACCGTCGACTCGCTGGACGTCCTCATCAACAACGCCGGGGTGATGGCGGTGCCCAAGGGCCGCACGGCCGACGGTTTCGAGATGCAGATCGGGACCAACCACCTCGGTCACTTCGCGCTGACCGGGCTGCTGCTGCCGAAGATCACCGACCGGGTGGTGACGGTGTCGTCGTTCGCGCACGCTGCCGGGAAGATCGACCTCGACGACCTGAACTACGACCGTCGGCGCTACGGGCGATGGACCGCCTACGGCCAGTCGAAGCTCGCGAACCTGCACTTCGCGTTCGAGCTGGCGCGACGGCTGGGCCGGTCGGGTTCCACCATCTCGTCGATGGCCGCGCACCCGGGCTATGCGAGCACCAACCTGCAGTCGCACACGGAGTCGATCTACGACCGGGTGATGGCGGTGAGCAACATGCTCGTCGGACAGTCCGCCGCGGACGGTGCGCTCCCGGAGCTGTACGCCGCCACCTCACCCGATGCGGCGTCGGGTGCCTTCTACGGGCCGAAGAACCTGGGCGGTATGCGCGGCGCCCCCGTGATGACCAAGCCCCTCCCGAAGGCGCGCGACGAGTCCGTTGCGCAGGCGCTGTGGCTGACCTCGGAGAAGCTGACCGGCGTCACCTACGACATCTGAGCTGGGCTCCTAGAACACCCCGAGCGGCCGGAACTGCACGCTGATCCGGGGGCCGACACCGGTCACCTTCGGCACCGCGTGCTCCCAGGTGCGCTGGCAGCTGCCGCCCATCACCAGCAGGTCGCCGTGGCGAGACCACGAACCGTAGCGACGCGCCTCCACCTCGGGGGCGCAGCATCAGTGGGCGGGGCGAGCCCAGGGAGACGATCGCGACCATCGTGTTCTCGGTGCTGCCGCGGCCGATCGTGTCCCCGTGCCAGGTGACGCTGTCGGATCCGTCTCGGTAGCAACACATCCCGGCTGTCGCGAACCCCTCGGGCAGCTCGTCACGGTAGTGCTCGGTGAGCGCGTCGCGGGCGGCGTCGAGAACGGGATGGGGGAGCGGATCATCCTCGTGGTACGTGCACAGCAGTCGCGGCACGTCGACGACACGGTCGTACATCTGACGGCGTTCGGCGCGCCAGGGCACCTCGTCGCGCAGGAGGTCGAAGAGTGCGTTGGCACCGTCGATGAATCCGGGTCGGACGTCGACCCAGGCACCGGCGGTGAGTACCCGACGGCGGACGCTCGGCCCGAGTGCGGTGACGGTCGGCTCGGCGTCGTCGGCGGCGAACAACGACCCCTGGGTGCCTGCGGAGGTCATGCGGCAAGTCTACGCGCCGATCGAACGTGTGTACGAGCGATTCCCGCGATCCGATCCGCTCGCCGCGACCGATGTGACGGTCGCGGCAAGCGGGGACGGTCGCGGCAAGCGGGGACGGTCGCGGGAGGGCTGGTCGCGGGAGAGGGCTCGGACGGCGATGTGTCAGCGCGCGAGGCGACGCAGGCGCTCGATGCCCTCGTGCAGGACCTCGTCGCGCTTGGCGAAGGCGAAGCGGATCAGGTGCTGCCAGGGCTCGCGGCGATCGACGAACGCGCTGACCGGCACCGCCGCCACACCGTGGGTCACAGGCAGTTCACGACAGAGCGCCTCGCCGTCCTTGATGCCCAACGGGCGCGGGTCGGCGCACACGAAGAACGTGCCCTCGGTGCGGTGTACCCCGAATCCGATGTCGGTCAACGCCTCCGAGATCAGGTCGCGTTTGCGCTGCAGGTCCTTGCGGTTCGCCGCGACCCAGTCGATCTCGCTGTCGAGTGCGCCCGCTACGGCAGGCTGGAACGGCCCGCTGCCCACGAACGTCATGAACTGCTTCGCCGTCCGCGCGGCCGCGACCAGGCGTGCGGGACCGCTGAGCCATCCGACCTTCCACCCCGTCACGTTGAACGTCTTGGCGGCACTGGAGATCCGGACCGTGCGGTCCCGCATCCCGGGCAGCGACGCGATCGACCGGTGCTCGCGATCGTCGAAGACGAGGTACTCGTACACCTCGTCGCTGACCACCACGACGTCGTGCTCGACGCACTCGGCGGCGATGGCCGCCAGGTCGTCGTCGGAGAGGATCGACCCCGTCGGGTTGTGCGGGCTGTTGACGACGACCACGGCGGTCTTGTCCGTCACCGTGGCCGCCAGGGCGTCGCGGTCGAGGACGAACCCGTCGCCGTCGGCGACGAGCGGAACCGACCGACGGAACCCGCCGGCCATGGCGACCGCGGCCGCGTAGGCGTCGTAGAACGGCTCGATGAGCACCACCTCGCTGCCCGGTTCCACCAGCCCGACGATCGCCGCGGCGATGCCCTCGGTGGCGCCGACCGTGACGAGCACCTCGGTGTCTGGGTCGTAGTCGAGGCCGTAGGTGCGGGACTGCTGGTCGGCGACGGCCTGTCGCAGGGCGGGGACACCGGGGCCGGGCGGGTACTGGTTCGCGCCGGAGGTGATCGCCGCGCACGCGGCGTCCAGCAGCGATCGCGGCCCGTCGGTGTCGGGGAAGCCCTGCCCGAGGTTGATCGCGTCGTGGGCGAGCGCGAGCTGCGACATCTCGGCGAACACGGTGGTGGCGAACGGTGCCAGTCGTGCGACGGTGCTCATCGTCCCAGGCTGTCACAGGACCGGGGCCGCACCCGGTCGTAGGGTCGTCCCGATGACCGACCAGCGCGCAGCGCCCCGACGAGGTCGACCGCTGTCCGTCGCGGTCGGGGTGATCGTCGTGCTGCTCGTCGCCATCGCGGTGGTCGCGGTCGTCGGGGCGCGGGGGCCGGTGCGGACCTCCGCCGACGTGGCCGTCGGCGGCTGCGTGGTCGTCGCCGACCGCGGCAACGGGGCTTTCGCCGTGGACGCCGTCGGGTGCGCGGGCGACGGTGTGGCCTTCTACGTCTCCGATCGGCCGCGGGGCGATGCGCCCTGTCCGGCGGGCACGGGTGCGGCGTCGGTGGCCACCGACGTCCGCGTCGACCTCGGCGACGGTGGGACCGTGTGCCTGGTACCGAACCTTCGTCAGGGGCGCTGCTACCTGCTTCCCGTCGCCGACGACGGTTCCGGGATCCGTCGGGCAGCGCGGTACGAGCGCAAGGGCTGTTCCACCGTCGCGGGAGCATCGGACTCCCCGATCTACGCCGTCACACGACGATCGGACGGCGTGAGCGGCATCGACTGCCCGGCGGGGCAGCTGAGCTGGGGCACCGCCGATCCGCGCCCGATAGCCCTGTGTCTGACGCCGACGACGTCGCCCTGACGTCCGCCCGCCGAGGGCTAGGGTGAACCGCATGAGCGGTCCGCACGATGGCCCCGACGCGCAGGGCCGCACCCCTGACGACCACGGCCCGCAGGGTGCCCCGGATCCCGGTTCGCAGCCTCCGTCCTACCCGCCGCCGGGGCAGTACCCGCAGCAGCCCTACCCGCAGCAGCCGGGTGGCGCGCCGTGGTACGGCGGGACACCCGAGGCCGGTCGGCAGTTCCCCGGATCCCCGTATCCGGGTGGCCCCGCGTACCCGGGTGGAGCTCAGCACCCGGGTGGTGGAGCCCAGTACCCCGGAGGACCCGCCTACCCGGGCGGTCCCCAGTACCCGGGCGGTCCCGTATACCCGGGTGGGCCGCAGCAGGGGTTCCCGGGTGGCCCGCCGCCGTCGTTCCCGGTCGGCCCGCCGCCGTGGGGTGAGGAGCCGCCGCGCAAGCGGCGCTGGATCAAGTGGGTCGCCGTCGCCTCGGTGCTGTCGCTGGTGTTGATCGCCGCGGTCGTCGTCGCCGCGGTGTACCTCGACTCCCGCGAGATCAACGACATCGACGACGCCACGGTGGGCTCGTGCATCACCGTCTCGGGCACCAGTGACGCGGCGACGCCCCACAAGGCGAACTGCAGCGCCGACGATTTCAGCTTCTACGTGGGGCAGAAGGTGGGTCCCACCGCCCAGTGCGCCGACGACTACGCCCTGCACCTCACCCAACGCGGCAAGGGTCGGCTGTGTCTGACCCCCAACATGCGCCAGGGTAAGTGCTATACGCTGCCCGGTCAGTCCGGTTCGGTGACCGACTTCGACGAAGTCGACTGTTCGGCAACCGAATTCGCCATGTCGAAGACGGTGATCAAGGTGCAGCAGCGGGTGGAGTCGGCGGCACCCGGCGTGTGCAGCACCGGCGAACAACTCAGCTACCAGCGGCCGAAGCCGGTGAGCTACTGCGCCGACGTCGTCACATCCGGCTGAGCGAGATCAGCCGCCGATCGCCGGGCCGAGGAGGTCGTCGGCGTCGGTGATGCGGTAGGCGTAGCCCTGCTCGGCCAGGAACCGTTGACGGTGCGCCGCGTAGTCGGCGTCGAGGGTGTCGCGGGAGACCACCGAGTAGAAGTGCGCCTGCCCGCCGTCCTTCTTCGGACGCAGCAGGCGGCCGAGCCGCTGTGCCTCCTCCTGCCGTGACCCGAACGTCCCCGACACCTGGACCGCGACCGACGCCTCCGGCAGGTCGATGGAGAAGTTCGCGACCTTGCTGACCACCAGCGTCGACACCTCTCCGCGGCGGAACTGGTCGAACAGGATCTCGCGGTCCTTGTTCTTCGTCGACCCCTGGATCACCGGCGCGCCCAGAGCCTCTCCGAGTTCCTCCAGCTGGTCGATGTAGGCGCCGATGATGAGGGTGGGGGAGCCCTCGTGGCGGGCCAGGATCGACTTCACGACGTTGACCTTGGTGTGGGCGGTCGAGCAGAGCTTGTACTTCTCCTCCGCCTCGGCCACCGCGTACTGCAGCCGCTCGTTCTCGGTCAGCGTCACCCGGACCTCGATGCACTCGGCGGGAGCGATCCAGCCCTGCGACTCGATGTCCTTCCACGGGGCGTCGTAGCGCTTGGGTCCGATGAGGCTGAACACGTCGCCCTCACGACCGTCTTCCCGGACGAGGGTGGCCGTCAACCCGAGACGACGCCGCGACTGCAGGTCGGCCGTCATCCGGAACACCGGCGCGGGCAGCAGGTGGACCTCGTCGTAGATGATCAGACCCCAGTCGCGCGAGTCGAACAGCTCGAGGTTCCGGTACTCGCCCTTCGATTTCCGCGTCATCACCTGATAGGTCGCGATGGTGACCGGGCGGATCTCCTTGCGCTCACCGGAGTACTCGCCGATCTCCTCCTCGGTGAGTGAGGTGCGCGCGATCAGTTCGCGCTTCCACTGCCGACCGGCGACGGTGTTGGTCACCATGATCAGCGTCGTCGCACCGGCTTTCGCCATCGCGGCCGCACCGACCATCGTCTTGCCGGCGCCGCAGGGGAGCACGACGACACCCGAGCCGCCGTCCCAGAACGAGTCGGCGGCGAGCTGCTGGTAGTCGCGCAGCTCCCAGTCGTCCTGCTCGAGCTCGATCGGGTGGGCCTCGCCGTCGACGTATCCCGCGAGATCCTCCGCAGGCCAACCGATCTTGAGCAGCATCTGCTTGATGTGACCACGCTCCGAGGCGTGCACGACGATCGTGTCGTCGTCGATGCGCGCACCGAGCATCGGCGCGATCTTCTTGTTGCGCATCACCTCCTCGAGCACGGCGCGGTCGAGGGAGACGAGCGTCAACCCGTGCACGGGACTCTTCACCAGCTGGAGCCGGCCGAAGCGGCCCATCGTGTCGACGATGTCCATCAGCAGCGGCTGGGGGACGGCGTAGCGCGAATGCGACACCAGTGCGTCGACGACCTGCTCGGCGTCATGGCCGGCGGCGCGCGCGTTCCACAGGGCCAGTGGCGTCACCCGGTAGGTGTGGACGTGCTCGGGCGCGCGCTCGAGTTCGGCGAACGGCGCGATGGCGGCTCGGGCCTCCCCGGCCTGGGGGTGGTCGACCTCGAGCAGCAGGGTCTTGTCGGACTGGACGATCAACGGGCCATCGGTCACCCATCCATTGTCCACACCAGAACGACCTGCCCCGACCGGCGGCAGGTCTTCGCAGGTCAGTGCTCGTTCTCGAGCAACTCCACCGAGGTGATGCGGTGCAGGGAGTAGCGCTCGGGCTCGTCTCCGTCGGTCGCTGCGGTGACCAGTTGCCCCGCGCCGACGGTCGTGGGGACCACGACATGGCGGCTGGCCGACCCGTGCGCGTCGACGTATCCGATGCGGACCCGGCGTCCGGTGTGGGGACGAGGGTCAAATTTTCGCGCATGCACGAATAAGGGGAGGTCCCGCGATCGGCTCGGACGCTTGGGAAGGGCTATGACTCGATGGGTGCCGCACCGCAGGTCGTCGTATAGCGTCCTGGAATGGCCAAGTCCCCGAAGGTCCACGAACAGCACATCGCCGTCTTCGGCGAGAGCGGGTCGGGCAAGACTGTTTTGATTTCGTCGTTCTTCGGACCAACCCAGGAGGGGTCCTACAAGAACGATCTGTGGGATCTGCTCGCCGACGACGTTGGTCAGGGAGCTTTGCTGTACAAGATTTTCCTCGGTATGCGGGACAAAGCAGTGGTGCCGACACAAACCCGATTCAAAGCCACGACCTTTACTTTCTCGGTCAAGTTGAAAGGTGCAGACGACGACGCAGCGAAGAAGTCGCCAATTGATGTTCTAAGACTCGTTTGGCACGACTACCCGGGCGAATGGTTCGAATCCGAGCCCGGCCATGAAACGGAACGCGGACGACGCATCGACCACTTCCGCTCGCTGCTCAGGTCCGACATCGCAATCCTTTTGGTTGACGCCCAAAAGTTGATCGACCACCGCGGCGAAGAACAGCTGTACCTCAAGTCGTTGCTGTTTAACTTTCGCCATGTTCTTCTCCGACTAAAAGACGACTTGCTGAACGATGGCCCCATCGTCGAGTTCCCTCGGGTGTGGATTCTGGCGTTGTCGAAAGCTGATCTGTTGCCTGGCTGGGACGTCGACACCTTCCGTGACCTCGTCATCCTCAATGCCGCAGAGGATGTCGCCCACCTTCGGTCGACTCTCGCTGAACTTATCGACACCCCCGCGGCGCTGGCTATCGGCGAAGACTTCATGCTTCTGTCGTCCGCCAAGTTCGAGACCGAGCCTGACGGCCCGCGCGCGCTCGACATAAACGTGAAGCAGCGCGTTGGTCTCGATCTGATCCTCCCGGTGGCCTCGATCCTTCCACTAGAACGCCGCGTTCAGTGGAATGAAAAATTCGACATCCCCTTGAAGGTCCTGGACACGCTCGCCGACGGTGCCGAGTTTCTGGCCGCTGCTCTGGCCAAGGGCAAGTTCGTGCCGGTCGAAAAGCTTCTGGCGAGGTGGCCCAACGGAGGCAAAGTTGCCGCCAAGGCGCTGCCGATCCTTACGGAGGCAGTCAAATTGGCAGGCCCGAAACTGCAGGCGATGAACGTGCAGGCCCGAGCGCAGCACGACTATCTGCGAGCGACACTGACGCAGTTCAAACTGGACCTTGAGCGGGGTGTCGTCGACAAGGTGATCAGGAACCCGAAGTGACCGTGTTCAATACCGACAGCATGGTCTGGGCGACTCGGGGTCGCGCGTGGGGCTTTCGATTTTTGCTCGATGCTGGACTCAGCGACCCGCTCCCTGACTACGAACGCGCTTTGGCGGACCTCGGCGACGAGCCCGCTACGTGGCGTCGGCACGGCGAGCAAGTCGCTCTGCGGTTTCCGGATCCGCTGGGTCGCCGAGACTCGGCAGGCCGGGTCATTCCCCACGAGTTCGTCCTCTTCGGTGACCTCGCCGCTAGGGTTGATTCTGTCGAGGACGGTCTGAACACGGTGTGGCCGTTGGTGTCCGAAAAGTACGCGCAGGTCTGGGACGCTTCGGACCCGCCGGTCGGCTGACCGGCAAGGGTTCCGCTAATTCTCGAGCAACTCCACCGAGGTGATGCGGTGCAGGGAGTAGCGCTCGGGCTCGTCTCCGTCGGTCGCTGCGGTGACCAGTTGCCCCGCGCCGACGGTCGTGGGGACCACGACATGGCGGCTGGCCGACCCGTGCGCGTCGACGTATCCGATGCGGACCCGGCGTCCGGTACGCACGGCGAGCTGCAACAGGGCTGTCGCCGACTCCCCGCCGCCGGCTCGTACCGAGGACGACCCGCGGGCGGGGATCGCCGACTCCGCGGCATCGTGCGACCGCATGCGTTCGACGACGGCGGCCAGCCTGTCGGGGCCGATCTGGCCGGGTCGCCGGGTCGGTGCGCGCCGCGGACCCCGACCACCGGGCAGCCGGATCCCGTGCTCGCGCATGTCGACCAGCGCGCCGCTGGAATCCTCACCCGCCGGAGCGAATCCGGCCTCGCGAAGCTGCTCGAGAACCTGACGCAGCGGCGCCTGGGACACCGCGACCGTCGGCGCCAGGGCACGCAGCGCCAACGACTCGGCGACCGGCGCGGCGAGCACGGCCGCGAGCGTGGTCGCGTCCTCGCATCGCACGAACGACGACGCGACGCCCACCCGGAGCTGCCCGTGGCGTCGGGCGACGTCGGCGACGAGGTACTCCAGTGACTGGGGTACCGGCGTCCGGGAGTGCGCGGCGACGAACCCGGTGATCTCCGTGCCGGTGCGGCCGGTGTCGAGGGCGCGGCGCACCGAGTCCTCCGTGACGCGGTACACCGACGCGGCGCCGCCGGATTCGAGATCGGCGAGCACCGACAGCTCGTTCGCCAGCTCCGGCGTCAGCGGTCCCGGCACCGTGATCGTGAGGTCGGCCTGGGTGAGGAAGAAGTCGATCGGCTCGGGGAGCGCGGCGACCATGGCCAGCCGCAGAGTCTTGTCGACGTCGGACTCGGGGGCGGTCGGCCGGGGATCGCGGTCGATCGTCACGTCGAGCAGGGCGCGCCCCACCGACGACAACGCACCCCGCGCGACGACACCGACCATCCGCGCCTCGTCGAGCGTCGCCTCCACCGACCTGCGATGCAGGCGCCGCTGCCAGCGCGGATGCCGCCACGCGAGCAGCTCCATGAGTGAGTCGACGTCGACTGCGGTCCCCGGCTCGGCGCCGGCGAGCGCAGCGATCACCATGCGGCGTTCGAGCGGTGCGGCGACGTCGTGGAGGTCGCCGGCCAACGCCGGAGTCGCCGATCCCTCCGAGGTCGGCTCGCCGACCAGCCAGGCACGCCGGGGCATCGTCCACCACGCCTCGAGCACTGTCTGCCAGCGCTTCTCGGCCGGTTGGTGGATCCAGGTGTCGACGGCGGTGGTCGGCGCCCACACCGCCTCGCCGGCACCGATCGGTGGATCGGGGAAACCGTTGTCCATCAGGTGTGCCGCGGCGGTGACCTCGACGACGAACGACAGCAGGGTGGTGTCGAGGCCGGTGGTCTTGGCGATCCGCCGCAGCTCGCGCACGCCGAGTCCGCCCGACCGCAACACGGCCGCCGGGGTCGCGCCCAGGACGTCGAGGGTGTCGGAGACATGGCGGAGCAGTTCCAACGCCTCGCCCCCGGCGGCGGCGTCGACGTCTTTCACCCCGGCGCGGCGGCCGGTCGTGGCGACGGCGCCTCCGGCCGCCTGCAGCGGCGGCTCGCGCAGATCACGCGGACCGGTGGTGCGTTCGCCGCGGACCAGTGCGCCGACGACGGGTGCGAGCTCGACGGTCTGATCGTCGACGCGGGCGAGGAGGTCCAGCGCGAGCAGTCGGGGGACCGGGCGAGACGGCTCCGCACCGGGCGCCGCGTCGCGGGTCCGACCCAGCGGAGAACCCTGCGCCAGGGTCTCGACGAGTTCGCGTTCCCGGTCACCGAGGCCGTCGAGGCGGGCGCGTAACTCGTCGGTGTCGAGTGCGGCGAGCGGACCGGTGAGGTGCAGTGCACGACCGGGCAGCGCGGCGGGGGCGTGTGCCGCTGTCCGCAGCGCGTCGTCGGGTCCCCACACCAGGGCGCGGTCACGCAGGAGGCCGATCCGTGCCGTGATGTCGATCTCGTCGGCGCGGCCCGCCAGCTCCGACAGCACCTCGGCGGTGGTGGTCGTCCCGACGCCGGGCGCCTCGTCACCACGACGACCCGCCGCCCGCGAACACAATCGGATGATCTGTTCCAGCACCGCGACGCCGAGGAGGTCCAGGTCGTCGGCGACGAGGTTGATCGACGGTGCTGCGAGCGCACGCTGGGCCAGGACCGCGGTACCCGCGGGCGGCGGGCTCGCCAGATCGGGGCGCGCGGCCAGCAGCGCGACGAGAGCATCGTCGGAGCGGGCGGAGAGGTCGTCGGCGAGGGCGTCCGGCGTGGACACCGACGCCGGACGGCGTGCCTGCTCGGACGAGGTCATCTCAACGATCATAGGGAGACCCCCGCATGGCAGAATGGGCCCGTGGCCGAGAAGAGCAGCAAGAAGCATTACGTCGACAACGGGTGGCCCCAGAGCGACGACGGCGACCACGAGCACGCCGTCTCCGAGTTCGCGGCCTCCATCTCCGGCGCGCTGTCGCCGTTCGGGGAGACCGAGTTCCCGCTCCCGGTCGAGCAGCTGCCGTACGTGCACGCCAAGACCACGGTCAATCGCTGACGCCGTGACCGACCCGGCTCGTCGGCTGTCGCACGTCGACGCCGACGGCGCCGCCCGCATGGTCGACGTCGGCGCCAAGCCCGTCACCGACCGTGTCGCGGTGGCGGCCGGGACCTTTCGCACCACCCCCGAGGTCGTCGCGGCCATCGCCGACGGCTCCGTCGCCAAGGGTGACGTCCTCGCCACCGCGCGCATCGCCGCCATCATGGGCGCGAAACGCACCCCGGATCTGATTCCTCTCTGCCACCAGGTGGCGTTGTCGTCGGTGTCCGTCGACCTGCGCGTCGGGGACGACGCCGTCGAGGTGACCGCCACCGCCGCCACGGCCGATCGCACCGGTGTCGAGATGGAGGCCCTGACCGCCGTCGCCGTGGCCGGTCTGACCCTGCACGACATGGTCAAGGCACTCGACCCCCGCGCGAGCATGACCGACATCCGCCTCGTCGAGAAGCGCGGCGGGAAGCACGGTCGGTGGACGCGTGACTGACCTCGCCCACGTCGTCGTCGCCTCGACACGCGCCGCGTCGGGGACCTACCCCGACCGCACCGGACCGATCATCGAGTCGTGGTTGCGCGAGCGCGGCTACGACGTCCACGTCGACGTCGTCGCCGATGGGGAAGCCGTCGGCCGATCGTTGCGAACGGCGCTGGAGGCGGGCGCGGTCCTCGTCCTCACCACCGGCGGCACAGGCCTCACCCCCACCGACGTGACACCCGAGCAGACGCGTACCTTTCTGGACCGCGAGATCCCCGGTCTGGCCGATGCGGTGCGAGCTGCCGGCTCGGACCAGGTCCCGACCGCCGTGCTCTCCCGGGGTGTCGCGGGCATCGCGGGGACGACGCTGATCGTGAACCTCCCGGGCTCCACCGGGGGTGTCCGCGACGGGCTGGCCGTTCTCGACCCCGTCCTGGCCCATGCCGTCGACCAGATCCGCGGCGGCGACCACCGATGACCGGAGCCCGCGTCGTGCGGACCGTCGTCACCGACGAGATCCTGGATCCCGACGAGCACCAGCGACTCGTGGCCGACGACTCCGCCGGAGCCGTCGTCTGCTTCACCGGGGCCGTCCGCGACCACGACAGCGCGCGCTCGGTGCGCGCACTGCACTACACGGCCCATCCGAGCGCGCCGGATGTCCTCGCCGAGGTGGTCGGAGGCGTCGCCGCGCAGTCCGAGGGTGTCCGGGCGGTCGCGGTGTCCCACCGCGTCGGTGATCTCGCGATCGGCGACGTCGCGTTCGTCGTGGCTGTCGCGGCGGACCATCGTCGGGCGGCGTTCGAGACGTGCTCGCGTCTCGTCGACGACGTGAAGGCCGCCCTGCCGGTCTGGAAACACCAGCATTTCGCCGACGGCACCGACGAATGGGTCGGCTCGGCCTGATCCGGGATCCCCGCGGCCGCCGCACGGCTCGTCCACCTCGTCGAGTGGGCGGCTCCGGACGTCGGTTGGGCGGCTCCGGACGTCGACCGGGCAGTGTGACCGGGTTCGCGTGCCGGAAGCGCCCACTCGACGTCCGGAAGCGCCCACTCGACGTCTGGTAGCGCCCACTCGACGGGTGGGTGCGCGGAGGCGCGGGAATGGAATGGGAATCAGACGGGAATGGAAAAGGACCCCGCACGGACCTGAGGTCTCGTGCGGGGCCCTTCGTCTGTGAGGCCCTACCGGATCACCGGGGTGATCACTGGAAAGGGATCAGATCCTTGTTCTGGTTGAACAGGGCGATCTGGTCGGCGGTGAGCTGCAGGCCGCTCTTCTTGGCCTGCTCCCAGAGCCCGACGATCGCGGGATCGATCTTGCCCTTCTCCTGGGCGCTGGTGACGATCTCGTCGACCTGCTTCTTCACGTCGTCGGTCGTCTTCGCGGCCTGATCCTTCACGTCCTGCACGGTCGGCAGCTGCGGGGCCTTGGGCAGGTCGGTCGGGGCCGTGCGCGGGGTCGGGGCGCCGAGGCCCGTGCCGCAGACGGGCCATGCGCCCTTGCCCTGGCCGGCGAGCACGCGCTCGGCGACCGTGATCTGCTGCTCCTTGGTGGCCTGGTTCGCAGAGGGTGCGAACTCGGTGCCGCCGTGGCCGGCCCAGGTGCTCGGGCTGAACTGCAGACCGCCCTGGTAGCCGTTGCCGGTGTTGATGGCCCAGTTGCCGCCCGACTCGCACTGGGCGACCTGGTTCCACTGGGCGTCGGTGGCCGCGGAGGCTGAACCGACACCGAAGAAGGCGCTGGCGCCGCCGCCGATGACGGCGGAGGTGAGAACGACCTTGGCGGCGGTGCGGGTGGCGGAGGACTGCTTGCGATGACGTCCGGACATGAGTTGCTGTGTTTCCTCTCCCCACGCGCCTGCGAGGTGAGCTGTCGGGTTCGGGCTGAGAGGTTGCCCGGCTCCGCATCGCGGAGCTTCACCCCAAGGGATCGGATGCGTCGTGTCGCGTCCGGCCCGATCCTCGTCGACTCCGTCCACCGTGTGGTGTCCGTCGGCGAGGTGGGTCCCCCGTCCTCGTTCCTGAAGTCTGGTCTGACGTGGTCCCGTCCGTGGAACGAGGTTCGGCGCGATGAACGGGACCTGTGCTTGTGGCGACCACTGCTGTGGCCGTCACGGACGCTACGTCCTCACGCGCCTGGAGTCATACCTTCGACGGACAAACGATCTCGCGTGTCAGGGCTGTGTATCGGCTGTGTGTCGGCGTCCGTGCAGGTGACGGCGTCGATACCCGTCCTGTGTCCGTACCGTGACCGCATCGTGATGTGAAGAACCTCACAGTTCTCGCGACACGCTGCGGGAAGAATTCCCGTGTGGGCGGACCGAATGAGGCCGTAGAGATTGTGGCGCACCCGAATTCGCACTCCGGATGAGTCGGACACGCCGACCCCGTCAGCGCTCGGTCGGACATCGTCAGCCGCCGGCGAACGGCGGGAGAACCTCGATCACCGATGCCCCGCTCAGCGGCACGTCGTACTCACGGACGACCACCGAGTCGCGCAGGAACGAACTGCGTTCGAGGACGCGCGCCAACCCCGGGTGGGCGTCACCCAGGCGGGCGCAGAGCTGCGTGAGCGTCGTCGACGGATCCACCTCGAGCACCTCCGAGGCCAGGCCCGCGGCGGCCTCGGCCGCGGCGAAGTAGCGCACCTGCAGCGACAAGACCCGCGGTGCATGGTCCGCGGTCATCCGCCGATCGCCGACATCGGACGGTCCGGCTGGAGGAACGACGGGTCGTTGATCGCGTGACCGGGCAGTTTGCCCCACGAGGCGACCCGCCAGGCCTGCGCGACGGCCTCGTCGTCGGCCCCGGAGCGCAGCAATCCGCGCAGATCGGTCTCGACCGTGGAGAACAGGCAGGTGCGTACCTGACCGTCGGCGGTGAGCCGAGTCCGGTCGCAGTCGCCGCAGAAGGGCCGGGTCACCGACGCGATGATCCCGACGCGCGCCGGGACGGTGTGTCCGTGACGGTCGACGGTGGTGTGGCCGTCGACCAGCCAGGTCTGCGCCGGAGAGGCGCCGCGGGGCTCCGGGTCGGCCACGAGGTCGAAGTCACGCGACAGCCGCTCGTGGACCTGCGCGGCGGTCACCATCCGCGACCGCGACCACGCGTGGTCGGCGTCGAGGGGCATCTGCTCGATGATGCGCAGCGAGTACCCGTGTTCCAGGCACATGCGGAGCAACGCGGGCGCGTCGTCCAGACCGCCGTCGGGGGCGAGGACGGCGTTGACCTTCACCGGACGCAGTCCGGCCTCGTGTGCGGCGGCGAGGCCGTCGAGGACGTGGTGGAGCCGATCGCGCCGGGTGATCGCGGCGAAGCGCTCACGGTCGAGGGTGTCCAGGGAGACGTTCACACGTCCCACGCCGGCGTCGGCGAGGGCCTGCGCGTGCCGCCGCAGCGACAGCCCGTTGGTCGTCAGCGAGACCTCGGGGGCGTTCGGCAGGTCACGCACCGCGCCGACGATGTCGACGAGATCGCGGCGCAGCAGGGGCTCGCCGCCGGTGAACCGCACCGCGCCGACCCCGAACCGCGTGACGGCGATCCGGATGAGTCGCACCATCTCCGACGCCGACAGCAGCGCGGAGTCGGGCAACCAGTCGAGGCCGTCGGCGGGCATGCAGTACGTGCAGCGCAGATTGCACCGATCGGTCACCGAGACACGCAGGTCCCGGGTGACACGTCCGAACGTGTCGGTCATCGGACCGGCGGTCGGCATCCCCGTGACGTCCGTCGGTCGTGGAGGCGCCGCGACGGGCATCCCCAGGCCGGTGGTGGTCATCACCCCAGCGTAGACGTCTCCGTGCGGGTCTCCAGGGCACGGAAGGTGCTGGCGTGGAACACCAGGGGGTCGACCGACGGGTCGGCGTCGAGCGCCTCGATGCGCAGGAGCACCAGCACGTGGTCGCCTGCGGGCACCTCGTCGTAGACGGTGCAGTCGAGCAGCGCCGCCGCGCCGGGGACGAAGATCGACCCGGTGTCGGCGACGAGCGGGGTGAACCCGTCGAACCGGTGGTCGGCCGGGCCGGCGAGCCGGGTGCACAGGGCCTCCTGGTCCGCGGCGAAGACGCTGAGCCCCAGGCTCGGCGCCGACCGGAGCCGGGGCCACGTCGTCGACGTGTGCTGCACGCACAGCGAGACCAGTGCGGGCTCGAGCGAGACGGTCGCGAACGAGCTGGCCGCCATCCCGACGGGTCGACCGTCGATCTCGGCGCAGGCACCGACGACGCCCGACGGGAAGCAGCTGTAGGCGCGTCGCAACGCCGTGCCGTCGGTCGCGGGCTGCAACGTGTCGAGGGCGCGAGGACTCACCGCTGCACCTCACCGTCGTCGGAGCCGCCCGGCGTTCCTGTCTGCCGACGACCCGACCGCAGCGCGAACACGACGGCCAGGACGAACCCGATGGGCAGGCCCAGCGTCGCCGCGTACACCCACACCGGGGCGCGGACGCCGTCGTCGAGGGCCGGCACCGCGAACATGGTGACGGTGGCGATCAGACCGATCGCGAAGAAGGCGAGGGCGACGTGCAGGAGCCGGTCGCCGTGCTGTTCGGCCATGATCAAACGGTAGAGCAGCATCGCGGCGCCCGGCCATCCGCGGGGCGGCCCGCGCCGCTGACGAGTACGGACTTTCCGCCCGCGCGCGGTAGAATGGGACATCGATGCGTCCTCCGAGGGGACTTCCGGTCTTCTCGGATGGGCGCATTCGTCATGAAGCGATCGCGATCAGAGTTGAAGGTGACACGGTGCCGACCGGCAAGGTGAAGTGGTACGACGCGGAGAAGGGCTTCGGCTTCCTCTCGCAGGACGACGGCGAGGACGTCTACGTCCGTTCGAGCGCCCTGCCCGGCGGTGTGGAGTCGCTCAAGCCCGGCCAGCGCGTCGAGTTCGGCATGGCCGCGGGTCGTCGCGGGCCGCAGGCGCTGTCGGTGACGATCCTCGACCCCGCGCCGAGCGTCGCCAAGAACCACCGTGAGGCGGCTCGGGAGGCTGCCAAGCGGCACACCCCCGACGAGCTGCACGGGATGGTCGCCGACCTCATCACCTTGCTCGAGGCGAAGGTCCAGCCCGATCTGCGCAAGGGTCGTTACCCGGATCGCAAGACCGCACAGCGGATCTCGGAGGTCGTCCGCGCCGTCGCGCGCGAACTCGACCACTGACCGCTGCGGTCGTCCGCGTCAGGAGCGGCGTGCCGGCACCGCTGTACCCGGTGGCAGGGTGTTGATCGACCAGAACGCCCGCGTGATCGGCAGACCAGACGTGTCGACGCGACTCGACGGCAGACGCACCTCGATGGTGCTGAGCACCGCGTCGGGGGTGGAGCGGGCGGTGAACGAGAACTTCTGGTTCGGCCCGAAGAACTGCGGCGCCCGCTGCTCGAAACCAGTGGGCGTCAGGTACTCCAGGGTCAGCACCCACGGCGCCGCCGCGATCGCCTTGCTCACCGACACCAGCACGCTCTGGCCGGCCGGGACGGCCAGACGCTTGGCGAACGTGCCGGGCTCGCCCTGACGGCAGCCGGTGAGGTCGATCTCGCAGTAGATCGTCGGCTCCACCCGGACGAGGTCCTTGCCCGTGGTGGCCTGCACGTACGGGGTCTCCTCGAACCCGTCTCGGGTGAGGAACCACACCGACACGGCGACGACGACCGCTGCGACGACGATCACCGCGCTCGCGACCAGTCCGAACTTCTTCTCGCCTCGCGTCAGCGAGCCCACGTGCGCTCCTCCCGATCACCCTGGGTGCCGACGGGGATGCCCCCCGTCGGCATGGCCTGGTCCGGGCGACGACCACCCAGACCGGGGACCAGTGTCCCGCCCCGGTCGGTGACGATCGTCTGCGCGGCACCGACGGCCATGATGACGGAGATGGCTGTGAACCCGATCCAGAGGGTCGGTGGCATGAGGACGCCGAACGCGGCACCGACCACCCAGCAGAGCTGCAGGACGGACTCCGATCGGCCGAACGCCGAGGCACGGGACTCGTCGGGCAGATCGTCCTGGATGGACGAGTCGAGACAGACCTTCCCGATCGCGCTGGTGCCCGACGCGACGAGAGCCGCCAGGGCCGCGAGGACGATCGAGCCGAAGACCGCGGCGAGCACGCACACGGCGAGGCTGGCCACCGTCGCGGCGACGACGATCCGTTGCGGGTTGCGCAGCTCGAGGCGTGTGCCGGTGGCGTTGCCGACGAAGTTGCCGATCCCCGCGGCGGCTCCGACCGACCCGATGAGCGCCAGCTGCACCCAGCCTGAATGGTTGCCCTGGTTCGATTTCGCGTAGAACGCGATGTACAGCGTGAGGAAACCGGTGAGCACGCGGATGGTGCCGTTGCCCCACAGCCCCGTCAGCACACGGCGTCCCAGTGGCTGACGCATCGTGGCCGCGAGGGCGGCGGCGGTGAAGGCCTTCTTCTGCTGCTGGGCCGGCGGTGTCTGCGGTTCGCCGTGGTAGCTCAACGTCGTCGGGATCTCGCCCTCGGTCGACTCGACCCATCCGGGGATCCGCATACAGGCGTACGACGCGACCAGCGCGAGGATCAGCAGCAGGACCATCGCACCCGGGAGGTGCAGCGGCAGAACACGTCCCAGAGCCGTCTCGAACAGCGCCGCGAGCGCACCGCCGACGATGGTCCCGCCCACCAGGCCCCACGTCGTCAGTCGCGAGTTGACCCGGACCAGGTCGATCGACGGGGGCAGTACACGCGGGGTGACGGCGGATTTCAGCACGCCGAACGACTTCGACAACACCAGCAGGCCGAGCGCGCTCGGGTAGAGCACCCACGGGTCGTAGGTGAGTTGGTTCGACGCCGAGTCCCAGCCCGAGTTCGACATGATCAGCAGCGCGAGCAGTGCCCGCAGCGCGAACGTCGTCGCCATGGCGATCCGGCGGCCCCGCTGCAGCCGATCCAGCATCGGCCCGATGAGCGGCGCGATCAGTGCGAACGGCGCGATGGTCAGCGCGAGGTAGAGCGCGACCTTGCCCTTGCTCTCGGCGCTCGCCGCCGCGAAGAACAGCGTGTTGGCCAGCGCCACGGTCATCGCGGCGTCGACGGCGTAGTTGAGGATCACCGGCAGGGTGAGCGCCGTCAGCCCGGAGCGATCGGCGCCGTCGGCGGTGGCGGCGCGCCACACACGTCCGACACCCTTCGACGTGAGCTCGCGCCCACGGAACGCCGCCACGCGGGTGACGGTGAGCTTGCGGGGCATCGCGCGCCCGTCGAGACCGGTCGGCGGCGGACCCGCGCCGACGTCGAGGCCCTCGTCGGCCACGGGAGGTGCGTCGATCGGGTCGAGGTGGGGATTGCGGGTCGGCGGCGGGCGGTAGGCGTCGGCCTTGGACACGCCCCGCCGGAAGCCCCCGCGGGACGGCGGTACCCGACCACCCCGAGGGACGGTCGGCTCCGAGTGCCCGTCGACGGGGTAGTTCACCGCGCCGGGGTGTTCCTCGGGACGTCGTGGGGCGCCGGGCATCCGGCGGGTGGCGTCACCACCGCGGTCGCGCGCGTCGGGACGCGCGCGCCGGTGCGCGTCCGCGCGTCGGTCGCCTGGCCGGTTCATCGGGTCCATTGTTCCCTATCGCGCGGGGCCGTCGCACCACGCCACGCGGCGCGATGACCTGGTCGCACACACCACCCGCGGCAGCAGTCAGGGGTGCGGATACGGCAGACTGGAGGGTGTGGACACCGATGTGACCGATCCCCGCACGACCGACCCGCAGGCGACGTCGCCCGCGGGTGACGAGATCGCGGACGCGGCGACGACCACGGACGCCGCTCCCGCGGGCGGCGAGGCAGTCGCCGACGAGACCGCGACACCGGTGGCCGACGCACGTCCCGAGATGGATCCGGAGGTCCGGGCGCGGCTCGAGGCGCAGGTCGCCGCCGCCGTCGACATCGCCCGGGAGGCCGCCGTGGCCGTCGGTGAGGACTCGGTGGGGGAGCACCTCGACGCGGTCGTCGAGGGCGAGTGCACCGTCACCCACTACTTCTCCGCCGACCTGACCGGTTACCGCGGATGGGTCTGGTGCGTGGTCCTCGCCACCTGCCCGGCCGAGGACGACGCCGACTCGGTCGTCACCGTCAGCGAGGTGGCCCTGCTGCCGGGCGCCGACGCGCTCACCGCGCCCGACTGGGTGCCCTGGGCCGAGCGCATCGCGCCGGGCGACCTCGGGCCCGGTGACGTGCTCGCCGCACCCGCCGACGATGCGCGCCTGGTGCCCAATCACCTCGACACCGCAGAGCTCGAGTCGACCGGTCTCCTGGACGAGGCGTCCGACATCCACCTCGCGCTCGGTCTCGGCCGTCGACGGGTGCTGAGCCGCGAGGGGCGCGACGACGCCGCCGAACGCTGGTACACCGGCGAGCACGGACCGGACAGCGAGATGGCTTCGGCCACGCGCCTGGCGTGCGGCACCTGCGGCTTCTACCTGCCGCTCGCAGGCAGCCTGCGTGTCGCGTTCGGCGTGTGCGCGAACCAGTACGCCGCCGACGGCCAGGTCGTCTCCGCCGAGTTCGGTTGCGGCGCACACTCCGATTCGGTCGCTCCCTCCGGCGAGGGCTCACCCGCCTACGACGCCTACGACGACGGCGCGGTCGAGGTCGTCGCCGCCGCCGACACCCCACGCGACTGAATCCACCGGCGGTGCCCCGCGATCCGTTCGACACCGCGGCACTGCGCGCGGCCGTCCTGTCGGCGTGGACGGCGTCGTCGACCCGTCTCGCCGAGGACGCAGCCGCCGAGGCCGATCTCGCCCGCATCGGCTACCGCGATCGGGTGATCACCGAGCTCGCCGCGAACGCCGCCGACGCCGCGTCGCTCGCCGGTGTGCCCGGCCATCTCGGGATCCGACTCGTCGGCGGGTGCCTTCACGTCGCCAACACAGGTGCGCCGCTCACCGCAGACGGTGTGCGATCACTTCTGGCGCTGCGGGTCTCGGCGAAGTCGGGGGTCTCGGCGGGCGCCGACGTCGACACGGTCGGACGGTTCGGTGTCGGGTTCAGCGCGGTGGTCGCCGTCGCCGACGAGGTCGCGGTCCGATCCCGCGACGGCGGGGTCCTCTTCTCCCGGGAGCGCACCCGGCAGGCGCTCGACGATGCCGGCATCGCAGTCGGCGACGTCCCGCCGCCGCTGCTCCGCCTGGCCTGGCCCGACCCGACGCCGCCGCCGGACGGCGTCGACACCGAGGTGGTCCTCACCCTGCGCGGTGACGGCGACGCCCTGGTCGCCACCGCCGCAGACCAGGCCCCGACTCTTCTACTCGAACTCTCGGCCCTGACGTCGATCACGGTGGCGGACACGACGATCAGTCGCGATGTCGTCAGGGTCTCCGAACCCGACCACGACGTCGTGACGATCGGGCGGGACACCTGGGTGCAGATCGCGGCAGGGGGCACGCGGTGGCTGATGCCGGGGACGGCGGACGCGCCGCGGCCCCGAGACCGGGACCGGCTGCACGCCCCGACCGTCACCGACGTCGAGCTGACACTGCCCGCGATGTGCATCACCGATGTCGACCTCACCCCGGATCGTCGCACCCTGGATCCTGACGCCGAGATCCGTTCCGCCGCAGACGGCTACCACCGTCTCGCGTTGCCGCTCGCCGCGTCGGTCCGCCTGGCCGTGGTGCCGGCGCCGACCCTTCCGGCCGGGCCGGTCGACGCCGACCTCCGTGAGGCGGTGATCGCCGACCTGACGTCGCATCCCTGGTTGCCCTCGGCGTCGGGCGACACCGTCGCACCCGATCGCGCGTCTGTGCTCCCGGGCGCCCCGCAGGCGCTGACCGACCTCCTCGCCGACATCGTCGACGGCGTCCTCGACGGGCGCCTCGGCCATCCCCTGCTCGGTGACCACGCGGTGCTGTCGTTGCTGCTTTCGGTCGGTGTCCGGGAGCTGTCCTGGGACACGTTGTGCGACAATCTGACCGGCATCGACCGTGCGCCCACGTGGTGGCATGACCTCTACGAGGCGCTTGCGCCCGCGGTCGTCGACGACCGCACGCGCGAGGGACTCGCCACCATCCCCGTGCCCCGCACCGACGGCAGGATGGCCGTCGGCGCGCGCGGACTCGTCGTGATCGACGCACCGACCGTCGCTGTGGCCGAGGCTCTCGCCGACTGCGACATCACCTGGGTGGCCACGGTCCACCCTGACGCCGATCACCCGTTGCTGGACCGACTCGGCGCGCAACGGGTCTCCGTGTCCGCCGTCCTCGCCGACCCCGCCCTGCAGGCGATGCTGGTCGACGGCGACCCGGATCCGGCTGTCACACAGGCAGTCCTGCGACTGCTCGCCGCCGACCCCGAAGCAGACGTGCCGGCATGGCTCGGCACCCTGCCCCTGGTCGACACCGACGGCGACGAGCGTTCCGCCGACGAACTGCTCCTGCCCGACAGTCCGCTGCATCGCGTCCTCGTCGACGACTCCCCGTTCGGCGTTGTCGCCGACGATCTCGTGGACCGGTGGGGGGCCGACGTCCTCCGCCGCGCCGGCGTCGGCTGGGGTCTGTCCGTCGTGATCGACGAGATGCCCGTCGGGCCCGACCACGATCTGCCCGACGAGGAACTCTGGTGGGACACCCGCGTCGACGAACCGCAGCGGGTGGTCGCGGTCCGCGACCTCGACCTCGTCGACCCCGACCGGTGGCGTGAGGCGCTGGGTCTGCTGGCCGCACAGGACGACTGCCGTGCGGCCGTCGCCGACCCCGACGGCTACACCGCGTGGTGGCTGCGGTCGTTCGCCACCCTCGACGGCACGCCGCTCGGCCACCTCCGCGCCCCCGACGACACCACCTTCCTCGGCCTCCTCGACGCCGCGGACCACCCCGACGCCGCGACGATCGCACCCGTGTTCGCCGGCGCCGAGGTGACCTCGACCGATCTCGCGGCCGTCCTCCTCGACCGACTGGGCGATGAGGACCGTGAGGTGGCCCCCGGTGTGGCTGCTGCGGCGCACTCCGCTCTCGTCCGGGCACGGCGTCGCGGTGACCTCGACCTCGATCGGCTCGACGCGCCCGCACGGGTCCGCACCGTCTCCGGCGCCACCAGTGCGTCCGGGGTGGTCGTGGACCGGCCGTCGCTGCTGCCCGTCGTCGGAGCGGACGAGGCGGTGGTCGCCACACCGCCGTTCACCGTCGACGAGGCTCGTGCCCTGGCCACCGTGCTCGACATCCCCACGGCCGCCGAGGAGTTCCGGGTGTCGCCCGTCGACCCCGGGGACCCGTCGACGTGGACAGCCAGTCCCGTGGCGCTGGCCCTGGCGGTCGTCCGGGGCATCGTGCCGCCCGCAGGCGAGGTGCGACTGCACGACGTGCTGCGCCTCGACGTCGAGCGTGACGGCCGGCACCGGACCGTCGAGGTCGACTGGTGGGTTGACGACGCAGGTGTCCACCACCTGGTCCGGCCGAGCGGGGAACGTCGTTCATGACATCGGGGTTCGACCTCTCCGTCACCGAATGGGTCGTCGACCATCGGGTCGCCTGGCTCACCACCGTCTTCCGGGTGATCACGACGGTCGGCAACACGGCAGCGATGACGCTCGTCGCCGTCGTCGCGACCGTCGTGCTCCTGCGGCGGCACCAGATGCTCGCGCTGACCGTCCTGATCGGCTCGGCGAGCGGGTGGCTCCTGATGCAGGCGTTGAAGTATGCCGTCGCCCGCGACCGGCCCCCGCCGAGGTTCCGTGTCCTGGCCCTCGACACGTACTCGTTCCCGTCGGGCCACGCGATGATGTCGGCGATCGTGCTCGGACTGGTCGCCGTCGCCGCCTGGCGGACCTCGGCGTGGGTGCGCGCCCACCCCGCGGTGCTCGCCTGCGCGCCCCTCGCATCGGCGCTGATCGGTGTCAGCCGTGTCTACCTCGGCGTCCACTGGACCACCGATGTGATCGGGGGATGGGTGATCGGCGCGGTGTGGGTCGTGATCGCACTCGCCGTTGCGGGGGTCGTCGGGAGGCGACGCGCTCACACACCGTCCTGAGACGACACCAGGCGGGCACACGCGGTGCTTGTGGCCTCGTCGGCGGCGAACCACTGTTCGACGCGGATGTCGTCCAGTCCCACCATGAGCGGCGCCTGCAGGACCGTGAGGGTGACGACGAACCGCAGAACCTCATCGCCGTGGCGGACGTGCAATTCCATCGACGGTGTGGCCGGGACGGTCGGGTCGGGATCGCGCCAGTCTGGCCGGACCAGCGGGGACGCGAGCAGGTCGTCGAGTAGAGATCGCAGCGCATCACCCGCCCCCGCGAGCACCTCGTGATGGATGCGCTGCAACAGTTCCCGGGCCACCTCGTCGTGGTTGACGATCAATGCGGGACCGAGACGGGGGTCCAAGGTCAGGCGAGCGAGGTTCAGCCCGCTCGCGTCCTCGGCAAAGGCATCCTCTCCGAGGGGTGCGAGCGCCGTGCCGAGCACCGCCGCCGCGCCCGCGTTGGCGTCGAGGATGCGGTAGGTCCGATCGAGGACCACGAGCGGCAGCGGGTCGTGGTGGCTCTTCATCACCTCGACGACGGTGCGGATCGCCTCGAGCGGCGACGCACCATCGATCTCGTCGAACCGGGCGGGATGTCCGGCGGCACGGAGCATCTCGTTGGTCGCATGCAGCGGCACGTCGAGGGTCTCGGCGAGCCGGACCACCATGGCGGGTCCCGGTGCCGAGCGGCCGGTCTCGAGGAAGCTGATGTGCCGCGCCGACACGTCCGCCGCGTGCGCGAGGTCGAGCTGGCTCAGTCCGCGCCGGTGGCGCCAGTGGCGCAGGAGCGCCGCGAACACTCCGCCCGGTCGCGCGCTCGCTGTGTCGATCGGTGCCATCCGTGCAGCTTAGGGGCCTCGACGCCCGGCGGTCACCTACCTTGCGGGGTCATTGCCGTCTCCCGGCGGCGGCGGTGGACTGGGGCAGCCGACGCGACCGCGACGGCGACACCCACACCGCAGGAGTGATCATGACCGCGCCGACCGTCACCGAGGCCAGCGAGATCTTCCGCCGCCCTCCCGACCGCTACGTCGACGTGCCGGGTGGCGCGGTGGCCGTGCGATCGGTGGGGGAGGGACCCGCGATCCTGTTCGTGCACGGCTGGCCGGTGTCGGGTGCGACGTTCCGAGGTTTGTTGCCGCATCTCGCCGATCGATCGCGGTGCCACGTGATCGACCTGCCGGGCGCCGGCGCGTCCCGGTTCGACCGGTCGACCCCGATCAGCATCGCGGCACATGTGGAGTCGGTGCGCGCCGTCGTCGACGATCTCGGTCTCGACGACGTCGCCGTCGTCGGACACGACAGCGGCGGGATGATCGCTCGCCTCGCCCTCGCCGGCGATCCGCGTGTGCGGGCGTGGGGTCTCATCGACAGCGAGCACCCGGGGCGGCCCGGTCTCCGGCTGCGGATGTTCCTCGCGCTGCGACACCTCCCGTACGTCGAGGGTGTGCTGGGCAGGGTGCTGGCCTCGCGGGTCCTGCGGAGGAACCGGTTCGTGCTCGGTGACGCGGTGTCCGACCGAGACCACCTCGACGGTGAGTTCGCCGAGTTCTTCCTCGAGCCCCTCCTCACCGACCGCGAGAGACTCTGGGCCGCAGGCACGCTGCTGCGAGGCTTCGACCTCGGGGCAATGCGTGACTTGAGCGAGATGCATGCCCGGATGACCGCACAGGTCACCGTCGTTCAGGGTGGCGACGACGTGTTCTTCCCGACCGCACGGGTACGGGCGATGATGTCGACGTTCGCCGGTCCGTCCCGGCTCGAGATCATCGAGGGCGGGCGACTGTTCGTCCACGAGGAGTCGCCGGAGCGTGTCGCCGCCGTTCTGCGGTCCGCGGTGGCAGGAATGTAGTCGAGGCCGCGCCGGGCAGTGTGCGTCAGAACCTGATCCGTGCCGTCGACCCACGACCGGGGACGAAATCCCGGTGACGGAACGACACATCCGCTGCTAGCCTCACCGGGTCCGTGCGACAACCGGAGGAGGTGATACCCGTGAACGATTCGACATGGGTGCTCCGCTGCGAGGTCACGGTCGGGCGATAGGTCGTCCGGGAGCGCCGATCACACGGCATTCCCGAAAGGCACGACCATGCACGTCATCTCTGAATCGCGTCTCGACGACGGTCTCGTCGAGCGCCGCGTCACCGTCGGCGAGATCCCGGGGATCCTCTGGGTTCCGGAATCCGCTGCCGGCACACCCGTTCCGCTCATCCTGCTGGGGCAGCAGGGCGGGCTGGAGCGGATGTACCCGCGACTCCTACCGCGGGCCAGGGCACTCGCCCGTGTCGGATTCGCAACCGCGACCGTCGAACTCCCGGGCAGTGGGGTGCGGCCGAGGATCGCACAGTTCGACCGCGCGCGTGCCGACCTCCGCGCGGTGGCGACAGCCGGCGGCACCCCGGACGACGACCTCGTCGATCGGCTGATCCTGCCGCTCGTCGAGCGTGCCGTCCCGGAATGGCAGGCGACACTCGACGATCTGCTCGGTCGTCCCGAGGTGCGCCGGCCCGTCGGGATCTCGGGCGGGTTCATCTCGATCGGCGTGCGGATGGCCCGGGTCGACCGACGGATCGAGGCGGCCACGCTGTTCGCCGGCAGCTACGTCCCCACGGCGACCGTCGAGGAGGCCCGTGCGATCACGATCCCGCTGCATGTCCTGCTCCAGTGGGACGACGAGGGCAACCACCGGCAGATGTCGCTCGACCTGTTCGACGCTCTCGGGTCGATGCAGAAGACACTGGCCGCCAACACGGGAGGACACACCGGCGTCCCGCCCTGGGCGGGCGAGGAGGTCGTCAGATTCTTCACCCGACACCTCGGTTCGTCCGGTGCCGGTCGACCCGACCGGTGAGACAGTCCGAGGGCGCCCGAGTTCGGTGCCAAGGCGCACATCCCGCGCGGACTGCGGTCGTCAGTCGAGGCCGCGCTGGGCGGCGCGGGCGCCGCGCCGACTCGCCCGACGCTGCACCGTGAACACCGCGGTGCCGAACAGTCCGACCGCGAGACCGACCAGACAGCTCACGAGGGTCGACGTCGTGCCGAGGCCGGTGGCCGCGACGACGATCGTCGCGACGAGCCAGCAGGCCATCCCGACGTAGACGACGTTGGCCGGTTCGACGAGCCAGTGCGGCAGCCGGGGTAGGTCGTCCGGACCGGGCGCACCGGAGGGCTGCGGACCGTCGCTCGTGCTCACAGGGCCCAGCGTAAGGTCCCCCGCGATGGGTGGACAACGTCCGCCCCCGGGCAGCCTCCGCCGGGAGGCGAGGAGGTAGGCGTGTCGGAGGAACTCGACAAGCTGGCGACGAGCACCGACGACACCCGCACCGCCGCGCCCGGGGGCGTCCGCGGTCGCGTGGACCGATATTTCAAGATCACCGAACGCAGTTCGTCGTTCCCGCAGGAGATCCGCGGGGGACTGGTCACGTTCTTCACGATGGCCTACATCGTGGTCCTCAACCCGATCATCATCGGCGGCGTCGTCGGTAGCCCGCGCAACGCCGACGTGCTCGGCAACGTGCTGCCGATCGCCGCCGTCGCCGCTGTGACAGCCCTGGTGGCAGGTGTCATGTCCATCCTGTTCGGGGCGATCGCCAACTATCCGTTCGCCATCGCGACGGGCCTCGGCATCAACAGCCTCCTCGCCGTGAGCATCGCCCCGCAGGTCACCTGGCCCGAGGCGATGGGTCTCGTGGTGATCGACGGCATCATCATCGTGCTGCTGGCCGTGACCGGTCTGCGGACCCGCGTCTTCACCGCGATCCCCGCCGAGCTCAAGGCCTCCATCGCCGCCGGCATCGGCTGCTTCATCGCGTTCATCGGCCTCGTCGACGCAGGATTCGTCACCCGCGTCCCCGACGCCGCCGGCACCACCGTCCCGGTGGGCCTCGGCAACGGCAACTCGATCACCACCCTGCCCACACTGATCTTCGTCCTCGGCGTCCTCATCATGGGCGTGCTCGTGGTCCGCAAGGTCCGCGGCGGCCTGCTGATCGGCATCGTCGTCACCACGATCATCGCCGTCGTCGTGCAGGCCTTCGCCGACCTCCCGGCGTCGGGCAACGGCAAGTCGGGCTGGAGCCTCAACATCCCCGAGTGGCCGAAGGCCGTCGGCGACCTGCCCGACCTGAGCCTCGTCGGCGACGTCGACCTGTTCGGCGCGTTCGTGCGGATCGGTGTGCTGTCGGCGTCGGTGTTCGTGTTCACCCTCGTGCTGTCGAACTTCTTCGACGCGATGGGCACCATGACCGGTCTCGGCCGCGAGGCGGGTCTGGCCGACAAGGACGGCAATCTCCCCAACATCGGTCGCGCCCTGGCGGTCGAGGGTGCGGGTGCCATCGTCGGTGGCGCCGCGTCGTCGTCGTCGAACACGGTCTTCGTCGAATCCGCCTCCGGTATCGCCGAGGGGGCGCGCACCGGACTGGCCAACATCGTCACCGGCGTGCTGTTCCTCGTCGCGATGTTCTTCACGCCGCTCTACTCGATCGTCCCGCTCGAGGCGGCCGCGCCCGCACTCGTCGTCGTCGGCGCGTTGATGATCGCCCAGATCCGACACATCGACCTGACACGCTTCGAGATCGCGCTGCCCTGCTTCCTCACCATCGTGGTGATGCCCTTCACGTACTCGATCGCGAACGGCATCGGTGTCGGGTTCATCAGCTGGGTGGTGCTGGCCACGGCCCGCGGGAAGATCCGGTCGGTGCACCCGCTGCTCTGGGTGGTCGCGGTCCTGTTCGTCCTGTACTTCGCCAAGGGGCCGATCGAGTCGCTCATCAACCAGTGAGATGTCACCTGACCAGGGGACATTCGATGGTCTGGCGACGACGACGGCGTGCCCGAACCGGTAGTTTGTCGTGCATTCCAGTTGCCGTGTCCTATTGTTGAGCGCGTGAGTGGTAAAGACGACAATCTGGCCAGTGACCTGTCGCTGGCAGTGGTACGCCTCGCCAGGCACCTGCGTGGGCGCCGCGCGACGTCGACGGTGTCGCTGACCCAGCTCTCTGCTCTCAACACCCTTTCCCAGCAGGGCCCGATGACCCCGGGCGCGATGGCCGCGCAGGAGCGCGTGCAGCCGCCGTCGATGACCCGCGTCATCGCCTCGCTCGCCGACCTCGGGATGGTCAAGCGCGACCCGCATCCGACCGACGGCCGGCAGATCATCGTCACCCTGTCCGATCTGGGGCAGAAGGTGATCGCCGACGAGACCCACGCCCGCGAGGCCTGGCTCCGCGGACAGCTCGACAAGCTGGGCGACGACGAGATCACGACCCTGCGCAAGGCCGTGGAGATCATGTCCGGCATCGTCGCCGGCGACGACTGACACCACCCGCACCCGCAGGATGCGCCGGGAAGCCGGCGGCGATCCTCATTCGTGACGGTTAACATCGACCGAGTGCCGATGCCGCTCATGTTCTCGTCCCTCGGGGTACGGAACTATCGGCTGTGGGCCGGCGGCCAGGTCGTGTCGCTCGTCGGCACCTGGATGCAGCGCATCGCGCAGGACTGGCTGGTGCTGCACCTCTCCGGCAACAGCGGGGTCGCCATCGGCATCGTCATGGCGTTGCAGTTCGGCCCGACCGCGGTGCTGTCGATGCCCGCGGGTGCACTCGCCGACCGCTTCGACAAGCGGCGCCTGCTCATGGCCACCCAGATCGGCATGGCCGTCTGCGCACTCGTCCTCGGCATCACCGACACCCTCGGCGTCGCGACGCTCGCCCAGGTCTACGTCCTGTCGTTCGCTCTCGGGTGCATCTCCGCCGTCGACGCCCCCATCCGGCAGTCCTTCACCGTCGAGATGGTCGGACCCGAGCACCTGCAGAACGCGGTCGCGCTCAACTCGATGACGTTCAACCTCGCCCGCATCATCGGTCCGGCAGTCGCCGGTCTGCTCATCACCGTCATCGGCACGGGGCCGGTGTTCCTGGTCAACACCGTCACATTCGTCGCGGTGCTCACGGGCCTGCTGATGATGAACCCCGCAGACCTGCAACGCAGCGACAGACCTCGCGGGCGCAGCTCCGTGGTGGAGGGACTGCGCTACATCCGCGCCCGCCCGCATCTGGTCGCCCTCTTCACCACCATCTTCTTCGTGTCGACGTTCGGTCTGAACTTCCCGCTGTCGTTGGCGTTGCTGACCAAGAACACCTTCGCCGGGTCCGCCGGGGGATACGGGCTGCTCTCGACGGTGCTGGCCGTGGGGACACTCGCCGGCGCGACGGTGGCAGCGCGGCGTCGTCGCCCGGCGCGGGTCCGACAGTTGATGATCGCGGCGTTGATCTTCGGTGTCCTCGAGGTGGTGGCCGGGCTGATGCCGACCTTCGCGCTCGTCGCGGTGGTGCTGATCCCCGTCGGTGCGGCGCAGCTGACGTTCAGCACGACGGCGATGAACATCGTTCAGCTCTCGGTGGATTCGGCGATGCGCGGCCGCGTGATGGGCGTGTACATGCTGGCGTTCCTCGGTGGGACCCCGCTGGGCAGTCCGCTGCTCGGGTGGATCGCGCAGGTGACCGATCCGCGGGCGCCGCTCGTCGTGGGCGGTGCGATCAGTGCGGTGGCCGCCTTCGCCGCCGCGGTCGTCTTCGGGACCGCCGCTCGCCGACGGGAACGCGCTGTCGGCGACCCGATGTCCCCGGCCGACGTCGAGACGATCCCCGGTGCCGGCATCCCCCGCTGACGCCGAGCGTGCCGAAAGCCGCCGCCGAGCGTGCCGAAAGCCGCCGCCGAGCGGGCGGTCGTCAGGACAGGGCGGAGCGCACGACGTCGACGCCGTCACCCGACAGGTCGTCGAGCGCCACCGGGCGCCGGGTGAGCGCCATCATGACCGCCTCACCGGGACCGGACACCGTCGGACGCGCACCGTCGGGAGGACCGGACTGCCAGTCCGCATCGTCGGCGACCCACCGCACGTCGAGCTGCAACGGCGCGAACCCGCGGCGTGCCGCCGGCGACATGAGGAAGTCGAGCGACGCGCGCAGGCGGTCGGGGCGGACGGTGCGGTCGATCCCGAGCGGCCGGCGGATGTCCTGGCCGTGGATCAACAGGTCGGTCAGCGGGGCGAGCGGGCCGCCGCCGGGAGGGCTGAACCGGTGATCGGCCTTGGCGCGCAGCATCTGTGGAAGCTGCCGCCCGTGGCTCCGCACCACCCGATCGGTGAGGGCGACGTTCGACTTCTCGAAGTCGCCGCGTGCACGCAGGACCAGCCAGATGACCTCGGGGATGGTGGTGACCGTCGGGGCGAGCAGGTGGGCGGCGACGCCCCGGACATCCCACTCACCGCACAGCGACTGCGTCGCCCACTGTGTCTCGTCGAGAGTGTCGAGGACGTCGGCGATCATGCGTCGCTCGTCCGCGATCGCCGCGAACACCTCATCGTCGTCCATCGTGGTGCCTCTCAGAAGAACGTGCCCGAGAACGGCTTCCGGTCGGTGAGGAACGCCTGGTCCAGCTCGCACAGCGTCGCGTGGTCCGACGCCCACAGACGATTCGCCGACGCGAACTCCGTCGCACGATAGCCACCGAGGTAGATGCTGGAGAGAACCGAGACGTCCATCCGTACGGTCGCGGGGTCGTCGGTGGCCGACACGGTGGCCACCCCGTCCCGCACCGTGAACGCGAATCGTCCACCGTTGCCGCGGAACTGATCGGTGACCTCGAGGACGGCGTCGACGTCCTCGGAGTAGGTGCGCGCCTCGAGTGCGCGCGGGATGTCGATGATGCGCAGCCACATCGAGTCCGAGAGCGCCGTCAACTTCGGTGCCCGCAGGTTCGTCAGCTTCATCGGCAGCGGGTCGTCGACGGGCATCGGCGCGTGGATCGTGGGGATGAGGTCGAGCCCGAGCAGGACTCGCCACAGGTCGGTGTGGGCGGCGTCGGTGACGGCGAAGAACTCCGAGACCCGTGCCGACGCAGTGCCGCCCTCATGGCTGATCCGGTAGCTCGCGTACCCGTCGGGGTGCACCAGGTAGTGCAGTGCACTCTGCCCGTCCCGCAACATCTCCCGGTCGGCGAAGATCATGTTCCACCACACCCGCGACCGCACGATGGCGCCCGGGTTCATCGACGCCCAGCGGTCGTGCAGATCGGGGACGAGGTCGCGGACCTGCTCCGCCGTCGCGAACCGCACCGGTGTCCACGCCGGCAGGGGCTCCCGCAGCTGCGCCTTCGACAGGTCGATCTCCACCTGCTGTTCGAAACACGCAGGACCGTAACCGAACCGCTCGTAGATGGTCGCCTCGCTCGCGGTGAGGATGGAGAAGACGGACTTCTCGCGTTCCCACTGGTCGAAAAGCTCGGTGATCATGCGGCGCAGGATCCCTCGACGACGATGCGTCGCCGCAACCGACACCCACGACAGGCCCGGCAGGTCGACGCGCGCGCCACCGGGCAACGTCAACGTCATCCGATAGAACATCGCGACGCCGGCCAACACCGGCCCGACAGGTCCCGACTCGTCGTAGACCACGACGACGTCGCCGTCGCGCAGCTTGCTCCGGATGTCCGCCTCGGCCTCGGCGTCGAGGGGGTGGATGAAGGCGAACGCCCGGGCGTCGGCGGCGATGATCGCGGGCCAGTCGTCGTCGGTGGCCCGCCGGAGGACGAGTTCGGAGTCGGTCACCGTCCCAACCTAACGGGTGCGCTCACCGCCCCGGAGGGCCGTGCGGGATGGACTTCGCGGTCGATACGCTTGTATGTGGACATGTCTTCAGCCACCAGCGTCTCCCCGGACACGGAGCGCGGTAGCCGCGCGCCGCAGACCGTCGGACTCATGGTCGTGCTGGCCACGGTCATGGTCGGGACGACGATGCCGACCCCGCTCTACTCCGACTACGAACGCGACTTCGGGTTCTCGCTGCTCACGGTGACCGTCGTCTACGCGATGTACGCCGTCGGCGTGCTCGCGGCGCTCATCGCGTTCGGGACCTGGTCGGACGTGCTGGGCCGTCGGCCCGTGCTGGCGCTGGGTGTGCTGTTCGCGGCGGCGAGCGACGTCGTGTTCCTCCTCGCCGACGACACCGCCGTCCTGCTCGTCGCCCGTGTGGTCTCCGGCCTGTCGGCCGGTGTGTTCGTCGGGACGGCGTCCGTCGCGATCATCGAGATGGCGCGGGGCCGGTTGTCCTCGCGTGCGCCGCTCCTCGCCAGCCTCGCCACCATCGGCGGGCTCGGCCTGGGTCCGATCCTGGCGTCCATGCTGGTGACCTGGGCTCCGAATCCGCTGCGCACGACGTACTGGGTGCACCTGGGGCTCATGGTGGTGGCGGCGCTGATCATCGTCGCGGTCCCCGAGACGCGGGGCCGTCGCCGTGACGAACGTCTCGGACTGATGCCGGTGACGGTGCCCGCCGAGATCAGGGCGTTCTTCGTGCGCGCCGCGATCCTCGGCTTCGCGGGCTTCGCCGTCATGGGTCTGTTCACTGCGCTAGCGCCGACGATCGCGTCGCGGTTCGCCGGCGTCGACTCGGTGATCGGTCAGGCACTGTGCGTCGCGGCGGTGATGGGTGGGTCGCTCGCCGGGCAGATCGCCGGACGCGCCCTCGACGACCGCATCTCGGAGGTCGTGTCCATCGCGATGATGATCGCCGGGATGGCGCTGCTGGTGGCGACCCTGCTCGCCGGGCACTGGGAACTGCTTGCCGGGGCGGGGATCGTCGGCGGGTTCGGCCAGGGGGTCGCGTTCGCCCGCGGCCTGTCGGGGATCGCGACGGGTGCCCCCGCCGACGCCAAGGCGGCCACCACGTCGGCGTACTTCGTCATCACCTACATCGCCATCAGCATCCCGGTCGTCGCCGAGGGATTGCTGTCGCGGGCGCTCGGGGTGCGCACAGCCGGGATCGTCTTCGCCTGTGTGGTGTCGGTTCTCGCCCTCACCGCGGGTGTCCTCGCGTGGCGTGAGCAGGCCCGGATCGACGCCGACGAGCGGTCCGAGCCCGCAACGACCCACTGATCGACACTCCATCTGGTGGGCAGTCGGGACACGTCGGGCAGACTGATCCGATGCCTGTCGACGTCATCGACATCGCCGACCCCGACGATCCGCGCGTCGACGATTTCCGCGACCTGAACTCCGTCGACCGGCGGCCCGATCTGCCTGTCCTGCCCGGCGGTCGACCCGGGCGGGGACTCGTCGTCGCCGAGGGTGTCCTGGTGGTTCAGCGCATGATCGCGTCCCGCTTCACGCCGCACGCGTTCCTCGGAGTCGAGAAGCGACGCGCGGAACTCGCCGACGACCTCGACGCCCCCTCCGTCGACGGCCTGCCCTTCTATCGAGCGTCGGCCGAGGTGATGGCCGACGTCGTCGGCTTCCACCTCAACCGCGGTGTCCTGGGCGTGGCCCGCCGGCCCCCGACGCTGTCGCTCGACGACGTCGTCGCCGACGCCCGGACCGTCGCCGTGCTCGAGGGTGTCAACGACCACGAGAACATCGGCAGCATCTTCCGCAATGCCGCAGGTCTGGGGGTCGACGCAGTCCTCTTCGGTCGCGGGTGCGCCGACCCGCTCTACCGACGCGCCGTCCGCGTCTCGATGGGCCACGCCCTGCTCGTGCCGTTCGCGGCGGCGGAGAACTGGCCCGGTGACCTGCACAGCCTCCGCGACCGCGGGTTCACCGTCGTCTCTCTCACGCCGGATCCCGACGCCGTGCCGCTCGCCGAGGCAGTCGGTGCCGAGCGTGTCGCGTTCATGGTCGGCGCGGAGGGGCCGGGTCTGTCGGAGACGGCCATGCGGGCCGGCGACGTCCGCACGCGGATCCCGATGGCCCGTGGCACCGACTCCCTCAACGTCGCGACCGCCGCGGCGATCGCGTTCTACGCCCGCGCCGCCCGATGATGTGTCGTTCTCGCGACGATCCGCCCGGGTGGGCGTCGCGAGAAGTACACGAGATCGGTCAGCGGCGGAGGTGGCGCAGCGCCGACTCGGCCGCGTTGTAGCCGCACATGCCGTGCGCACCGGCCCCCGGTGGCGTCGACGCCGAACACAGGTAGACGCCGTCGAGACCCGTCGCGTACGGGTCGAGCGCGGGCCGCGGCCGCAGGATCACCTGCAACCCGGCGTTCGACCCGCCGATGACGTCGCCGCCCGCGTAATTGGGGTTGCCCGAGGCGAACTCGGCGGTCGTCGTGACGGTCGTCGCCCGGATGCGGTCGCGGAAACCCGGGGCGAACCGCTCGATCTGCGCGGTGACCGTCTCCGTCGCGTCACCGGAGAATCCATGCGGCACATGGGCGTACGCGTAGAGCGGGTTGAGATCCCCACGTGATCGCGACGGGTCGGCGACGTACTGCTGCCCGACGATGACGAACGGGCGTGCCGGCATCACCCCCTGTGCGACGAGACGCTCGGCCTCGACGACCTCGTCGGCGTCGCCGCAGACGTGCACGGTCCCGGCCGACGCCACACCCTCGGCCGTCCAGGGCACCGGACCCTCGACGGCGTAGTCGACCTTGAACGCGCCGGGCGCCCGCCGGAAGCGTCCGTAGGCTCGTCGGATCCGTCGGGGCAGTGCGTCGCCGTAGATGTCGACGGCGACCTGCGGCGAGGTGTCGAGCAGGACGACGTCGGCGCGGGGGAGCTCGGCCGACGATCGCACCCGACGCCCGGTCTCGATCGTCCCGCCGAGTTCGGTCAGCATCGACTCGAGCGCGTCGGAGATCGACGACGATCCGCCGCGGGCGACAGGCCAGCCGAAACGGTGTCCGGAGGCGGCGAGCATCACCCCGACCGCCGAGGTCAGCGGTCGGTCGAGACGGGTGTAGGCGTGGGCGGCGGTACCGGCGAACGCGGCCCGTCCCTGCGGCGTCCTGAACAGTCGGGTGGTCACGCTCGCCGGTGGGAGTGCCCGCGGTCCGAGGGTCGCCAGCGCCACGAGATGCCGCGGCACGTGCGCGATGGGCCGCATCACCTCCGCGGCGAGGTCGTCGAAACGGGCCGCGGGCGGGCCGACGAGGCCGCGCCACCGACCGCCGTCGCTGCCGAGACCGGCCGCGGTGGCGTCGACGGAGCGATGGATCAGCGCCGCCGAACCGTCGTCGAGCGGGTGCGCGCAGTCGATCGGCGCGTGATCCCAGTGCAGGCCGTGGCGGGCGAGGTCGAGACCGGCGAGAAACGGCGACCCCACGGCCAGCGGATGGAACCCCGAGCAGTGGTCGTGGACGAGCCCGGGCAGGGTCATCTCACCGGAGCGCGTCCCACCGCCGATCGTGTCGGCAGCCTCGAGGACGGTCACCGAGACACCGGACCGTGCGAGGTGGACGGCGGCGGCCAACCCGTTCGGGCCGGACCCGACGACGACGGCACTGGACATGAACTCGACGGTAGTCGACCGGCACGTCGTCGCCCCGTGGTCTCGGTCGGCAGCCAGAATGGGCCGGTGAGCAGCGTCGAACCCACCCCGTGGGCGGCCGGTCTGGCCCTGTCCGCGGTCACCGCGGTGGTGGTCGCCGGGGTGGTCGGTGGCGTCTACAGCGTGGTCGCGGAAGCCGGTCGGCTGCTCGGCGTGCTCGCGGTCGTGGTGGTGTGCGGAGGTGTCGCGCCGTCGGCCTGGGTGTGGCGGCGACGGCCCGTCCTGCGATGGATCGGATCGGGCGCGCTCGTCGGGTTGGCGGCCGGGCTCGTGATCGCGACCGCACTGGCGGCCGCACAGTGAGCAGGTACACCGTTGACGATGATTAGCCGGAGCAACGTATAATTCATGGCGCTGTCGACGTCGTCGCGGTGATCGTGGGGTGTGACGACATCGGCGATCGGGGCCGGTGCCGGTGGTGACCTCCGCCGGCGCCGCCCCGGATCACCAGGACGACGCGGCAGATCAGCTGCGTCCGAACCCGAACCAGCGCGCCACCTTGGTGGGCGCGGATGCGTCGTCGGACTGGCCCGATCCGTCCTCGCCGTCGGCCGTCTGCCTGCGGGCCTCGGTGTCGGGCCGGAACTGCTGCGACGCGTCGCGATCGTCTGCGGTCGGCTGATGTCCGGGAGGTCGTACGGCGAAGCGTGACAGCGGGATCTGTTCCGGTGACACCACATCCGGGGTGAACGGCGGGGTGAGACGCAGCCCCACCCACAGGGTCGACGCGTGGTCGGCGAATTCCGTCGGATGGAACGGCAGCGCCTGCGGATCGGGCATGGCGCCCTCGCTGTAGCGCAGTGGCCGCTCACCGGCCCAGAACTCGCGTTCGAAGATGTACGGCAGGCCGATGTTCTCGGCGATGTCCACCGGGGTCGAGGCGAACGACCGTCGCAGCGTGCCTTCTTCCCAGGTCGCGAACGCCCCGAACGAGCGCTCGATGTCCGTGACGACGAGGTGGATCAGCCGGGCGGGCCGCGCTCGCAGGATGCTCTCGGGAAGCTCCGAGGGGTGGTCGGTCGCGACGGGGCCACCTGTCACCACCGCGATACGTCCGAACGCCCCGACGGCGATCTCGTCGTCGGCACCGGCGGCAGCGCGATCGAGGGTGGTCTCCCCCCGCGCGATCAGGACGGAGTCCCCGACGACGGTCTGCGCGAGCTGCGCCGCGGATTCGGGATCGTTGCGGACGCCGAAGCGTAGATCGGCGATCGGATCATCGCTGTCGACGAACCAGAGCATCCCCGCGTTCGCTGCCACACCAGCCCTTCCGGTCGGATCTACTGACTACCGTTGCTGCGCACTCCCAGGAGGACATCTTCCCACGCGGGTACCGACGGCTTGCGCGAGCCCTTCCGTGGCTTGCGTGCGGGCTGGGGCGCCGGGTCCTCTTCGGCTGGGGGAGTGGGCTCCTCGGCGAGCGGTGCACGCCGCGTCGGGATGTCATCGGGGTCGAAGTCGTCACCGGCCTCGAGGTCCTCGATGGTCTCGCTGCGGCGAATCGGCGCGGGATCGGTTGCGGCGCTGGCTGTCTCGGGCTCCGGATCGTGAATTTCCGGCTCGACATCGGTGTGTCGTGAGCGTGATCGCTGCGCGTGGATGAGGTCGTCGGCGGCGAGGGTCACCTCGGCCGGGACCGGGGTGGGGCGTCCGGCGGGGCGGGCGGGCGGCGTGGTCAGGGCGACGACGGATCCGGCTCCGCTGAGCGGCCGCGTGAGATCGGCGTCGGTGAGTTCGTCGGCCATCTCGTCGAGGGGCTCGGTGATGCCCCCGCTGGAGCCGGGCAGGAATCGCCAGTGGGCCCGGTTCTGCGATCGGCCGATACGCCACGCGACCTGGACGACCCAGCGGTTGTCGTCACCTTTCCAGGCATCCCAGTCGGTGTCGTCGGGGTCGTGGCCACGGGCGCCGAGCGCGGCCGCGACGACCTCGCCGAGCGTCGACAGTGCGGGGCCGTCGATCCGGACGGGGTGCGACGACGCCGCCATCTCGGTGGCGCGCGCGCGTTCGAGCAGGACGGGATGGGCGAACCGGTCGATCTTGTCGATCGAGACACCGGCCGCCGCGGCGACCTGCGCGACGGACGCGCCGGCGCGGATGCGGGCCTGGATCTCCCGGGGCCGCAGCGCACTCTCCATCTCGATCTCGATCTGACCGATGCGGGAGATGTCACCTCGGAGGGCGGCGCGCAGCCGGTCGTCGGCCGGGACGGTGAACTCCTCGCCCGAGTCGGGGTCGCGGCAGATCACCGAACCACTCTCGGCGTCGACGCCGATGACACGCAGTTCGCGCATCTGCCCTCCTCACCACAGAAGAGTTCGGGTTCTGTCGACTCTAGTGCAGCGACCACCCCGGACGAGACCGACACGCAGGTCGGGTGCCCGCCGCGGATCGTCCGATGTACCGGCCGGAACCGCTCAGAGGGCGGCGACGACGTGGTCGATGCAGTGGGTGAGCGCGGTGACGTCGTCGGGATCGATCGCCGGGAACATGCCGACGCGCAGCTGGTTCCGGCCGAGCTTGCGGTACGGCTCGGTGTCGACGACACCGTTGGCGCGCAACGTCTTCGCGACCGCGGCGGCGTCGACGGAGTCGTCGAAGTCGACGGTGCCGACCACCTGGCTGCGCAGTGCCTTCTCGGTCACGAACGGGCGTGCGAACTCGCTCTTCTCGGCCCAGTCGTACAGGCGTGAGCTGCTGTCGGCGGTGCGCTGCACGCACCAGTCCAGCCCGCCCTGCGCGAGCATCCACTCGACCTGGTCGGCGAAGAGCAGCAGCGATCCGACGGCGGGGGTGTTGTAGGTCTGGTCCTTGCCGCTGTTGTCGACGGCGGTCGGCAGCGACAGGAACTCCGGCACCCAGCGGTCGGTGGCGCCGATGCGCGCGACGCGCTCGAGCGCGGCCGGGCTCATCAGTGCGACCCAGATCCCCCCGTCGGATGCGAAGCACTTCTGCGGGGCGAAGTAGTAGGCGTCGGTGTCGGCGACGTTCACCGGCAGCCCGCCGGCACCGGAGGTGGCGTCGATGGCGATGAGTGCGTCCCCGGCGTTCGCGGGTCGCGAGACGGGCACGGCGACACCTGTCGAGGTCTCGTTGTGTGCCCAGCCGATCAGGTCGACGTCGGCGGCCTGCTCGGCGGTGATGTCCGACGGGTTCGGAGCGGTCCCCGGATCGGTGGAGATCACCGTCGGGTCGTCGAGGAAGGGCGCCTTCTTCGTCACCGTCGCGAACTTCGACGAGAACTCGCCGTAGGTCAGGTGCAGCGACTTCTTCTCCACCAGGCCGAGCGCGGCGGCATCCCAGAAGGCGGTGGTGCCGCCGTTGGACAGGACGACCTCGTAACCCTCGGGCAGCGAGAACAGTTCGGCGAGGCCGGCGCGGATGCGGCCGACCACGTTCTTCACCGGCTTCTGCCGATGGCTGGTGCCGAAGATCGAGGCGCCGGTGTCGACGAGGGACTGCAACTGTTCGGGACGGACCTTCGACGGCCCGCACCCGAATCGTCCGTCGGCGGGCAGGAGATCGGCGGGGATGGTGATCTGCGCCGTCGTGGTGTCGCTCATGGGCCCGATCGTAGTGGGACGCCGGTCGGTCCCGACTTCCACTCCGCTGAACATGCGTTTAGCATGTTGATCATGCGTTCAGTCGACGACGTGGATCTCACCGCCCGCGCACGCATCCGCGATGCGGCGATCGCCGTCTTCGTCCGCGACGGCTTCGGCGCCACGGTGCGGGCGGTGGCGACGACGGCCGGCGTCAGTCCCGGCCTGGTCATCCATCACTTCGGCAGCAAGGCGGGCTTGCGCGCGGCGTGCGACGACCACGTCCTCGCACACGGGCGCGAGCGCGCCGACGCGCTGCTCGGGGACGAGGAGCGGGTGGCCGACGCGATCGGGGCGGCCCTGGGTCGACTGGCCGAGGAGGGGCCTGTGCTCGGCTACCTGACACGGGTCCTCGCCGAGGGCGGTGAGGTCGCCCGGTCGTTCCTCCAGCGCCTCGTCGCCGACACCGAGCAGTCGATGCGGGCAGCCGTGGCCGCCGGCACGGTGCGGCCGTCGGTCGACGAGGCCGCGCGCGCCCGGTTCGTGGTGGCGATGTCGGTGGGCGTGCTGTCGATGGACCTGGTGATGGACCCGCCGGACGATCCCACCGACGGCGCCGCGGTGGTCGCCGCACATGCCGATCGGATGCTCGTCCCCGCGACCGAGTACGCGACCCACGGGCTGTTCACCGACACCGCCGCGTTCGACGCCGTGATCTCTCGGACGACGGGGGGACAGGCGTGAGCGCCGACGCCGTCGTCGAGGTCGACGGCCTGGTGAAGTCGTTCGGCCGCACCCGCGCGCTCGACGGCCTCTCGTTGCGCGTCGGCCGCGGGGAGGTGGCCGGGTTCCTCGGACCCAACGGCGCAGGCAAGTCGACGACCATCCGCGTTCTGCTGGGTCTGGTCCACCCCGACGCGGGCACCGTGCGGGTCCTCGGTGCCGACCCGGTGCGCGACGCGGTCGCCGTCCACCGGCGACTCGCATACGTACCGGGTGACGTCGCGCTGTGGCCCCGGCTCACCGGTGGGGAGTGCATCGACCTGCTCCTCGGGATGCGCGGCGTCACGGTCGACGACGCGCGTCGCACGGAGCTGATCGACCGGTTCCGGCTGGATCCCTCCCGGCGGGTGTCGACGTACTCGAAAGGCAACCGGCAGAAGGTCGTCCTGGTGGCGGCGTTCGCCGCGCTGGTCGACCTGCTCGTCCTCGACGAGCCGACCGCCGGCCTCGACCCGGTGATGGAGACGGTCTTCGCAGACTGCGTGCGCGAGGCCGTCGACGAGGGGTCGTCGGTTCTGCTGTCCAGCCACATCCTCAGCGAGGTGGAGAAACTCTGCGACTCGGTGACGATCGTGCGCGACGGCGCCACCGTCGAGTCCGGTCCGCTGAGCAGGCTCCGGCGGATGACGCGTGTTCGGGTGTCGGCCGAGATCGACGGCACCGGAACACCATCCGCGGCGGGCGTCGACGACGTGACGGTCACCGACGGTGCCGACGGTCGCCGGCGGATCACCTTCCTCGCCGACCGGTCGCACATCACGTCGGTCGTCGCGGACCTGGCGACCCTCGGCGTGACCGATCTGACGATCACGCCACCCTCGCTGGAAGAACTGTTCCTCCGCTACTACGGCGACACCGCGCCGGGGAAGTCACCGTGACCGCGCCCGCGGGTGTCGGTGGGCTCGTTGCCCTGGCCGGCCGGACCGAGCGCGTCACCGGCGGTGTCGGTGTCCTGGTGATTCCGGTGCTGCTGGCGACGACGGCCGCCGCGCTCGTCCCGCTCTATCCCGATCGGGCGTCGCGACTCGACCTCGCCGCCGGTGCGGCGGCGAACCCGGTGTTCCGCGTGTTGCTCGGGCCCCTGTCCGACGTCTCGGGCATCGGGGTGCTGTCGGTGTGGCGGGTGGGTCTGCCGGCGCTGCTGGTCGTCGCCGTCCTGGCCGCGGCGACGGTCACCCGGAACCTGCGCGGCGCCGAGGCCACCGGGCGGATGGAACTGCTGCGATCGGCCGCCGTCGACCCCATCGCCCCCGTCGTCTCCGCGGTGGTGATCGCGGCGGTGTGGGGGCTGCTCACCTCGGCGCTCG
The DNA here is from genome assembly GCF_054332755.1 of Williamsia sp. SKLECPSW1. Taxonomy (NCBI): domain Bacteria; kingdom Bacillati; phylum Actinomycetota; class Actinomycetes; order Mycobacteriales; family Nocardiaceae; genus Williamsia; species Williamsia sp. SKLECPSW1. The sequence continues at coordinate 2,666,928 of NZ_JBTGLI010000001.1, forward strand.
TGGTCGCCGTCGCCGTCGCGATCGGGGTGCCCACGGTGGCCGCGCTCGGTGTCGGCGCCCAGGTCATCGCCGCCGTGGCGACGGGGATCGGGGTGGCCGTCGTCGCCGACCAGGCGGTCACCACCTCCCGGACCGCGCTCGCGACCTCCTCGGGGGTCCTGGTCGTGGCCTACCTGGTCCGCGGCGTCGCCGACGCCGCCGACGGGTGGTCGTGGTTGGCGTGGGTGTCGCCCCTGGGATGGGTGCAGCGGATCGACCCGCTCGACGGGTTCTCACCCGTCGGGTTCGGCGCCTGCGTCGCTCTCCTGGTCGTCGGGGTCGGCGTCGCGACGACGATCGCGCGGCGCCGGGATCTCGGTGCGGGACTGCTCCGTCCACGACCCGGTCCGGTTCGTGCCCGTGTCCCGATGCGTCTGTCGACGGTGACCGTGGTGACCGTCGGGCCGTCGCTGCGGCCGTGGCTCGGGGGATCGTTCGCCTACTGCGTGCTGGTCGGTCTGCTGCTCTCCTCGGTCGACTCGGTCGTCGGGTCCGGCGGTACGGGGGATCTCGTCGAGAAGCTCGGCCGCAGAGCTGATCTCACCGATGCGTTCGCGAACACCGTGCTCGCGATCGTCGGTGTGGTGGCCGCTGCCGCCGGTGTCGCGGTGGTGGTGGCACTACGCGGTGACGACGCGGCGGGACGCGGTGAGGTCCTCCTCGCGACGGCGGTCTCGCCCACCCGGAGACTCCTGGCGGCAACGGGTCTCGTCGTCGCGGCGACGGTGGCGGTCCCCGTGCTCGCGGCCTGCGGGATGGGTCTGGGTCGGGCGCTCACCGGCGCGTCGGCCGGCCCGTCCACGCCGGCCATGATCGGGGCCGCCCTGGTGGGCGTGCCCGCCTCGTGGGTGGTCGCCTCGGTGGCGCTCGCCGCGTACGGATTCGGACCGCGGCTCGTCGTGGTCGCGTGGGTCGCGGTGGTCGCCGACCTGCTGCTCGGACCGCTCGGGCCGCTCCTCGGGGCGCCCGGGTGGCTGCGCGATGTCGTCCCGCACACCCATCTGGCGCCGGCGGTGGGCGCACCGGCTCCCGGTGTGCCCGTGGCGGTCTGTCTCGCCGTCGGGATCCTGTTCGTCGCGATCGGCGTCGTCGCGGTGCGTCGCCGCGATCTCGCCTGACCCGCCGCCGGCGGGCTCAGTGCTGGGCGACGGTCTCCCAGCCGGCGACGTCCTCGGGCCGTCGCGGGGCGGGGCCGACGTACAGCGCCGCCGGCCGTACCAGCTTGGCCAACCGCTTCTGCTCCAGGATGTGGGCGCACCAGCCTGCCGTGCGACCGCAGGTGAACATGGCGGGCATCATGTGCGGCGGCACCCCGGCGAAGTCGAGGATGACTGCGGCCCAGAACTCGACGTTCGTCTCGATCGCGCGATCGGGGCGGCGTTCACGCAGCTCGGTCAGCGCGGCCTGCTCGAGGGCCGAGGCGACCTCGAAGCGCGGGACGTCGAGCTCCTGGGCGGTGCGCCGCAGGACACGCGCGCGGGGGTCCTCGGCCCGGTACACCCGGTGACCGAAGCCCATGAGCTTCTCCTTGCGGTCGAGGACACCTTTGACCAGGCCGCGTGCGTCACCCGACCGCTCGACCTCCTCGATCATCGGCAGCACACGCGCGGGCGCGCCGCCGTGCAGCGGTCCCGACATGGCACCGATCGCACCCGAGAGGGACGCGGCGACGTCGGCACCGGTGGAGGCGATCACGCGGGCGGTGAAGGTGGAGGCGTTCAGGCCGTGTTCGGCAGCGCTCACCCAGTAGGCGTCGATCGCGCGGATGTGTTTCGGGTCGGGGTCGCCCTTCCATCGCGTCATGAAGCGGGCGGTGACGGTGTCGCAGCCGTCGATCTCCTTCTGCGGCACCGCGGGCTGGTGGATGCCGCGCGCCGACTGCGCGACGTAGGACAGTGCCATCACCGACGCGCGGGCGAGGTTGTCGCGGGCGGTCGCGTCGTCGATGTCGAGCAGTGGCCGGTAGCCCCAGATCGGGGCGAGCATGGCCAACGCGGCCTGCACGTCGACGCGGACATCGCCGGTGTGCACGGGCAGCGGGAACGGCTCGGCCGGTGGGAGGCCGTCTCCGAAGCGACCGTCGACCAGCAGCGCCCAGACGTCGGAGAAGGTGACACGGTTCTCGACGAGGTCCTCGATGTCGACTCCGCGGTAGCGCAGGTTGCCCCCGGCCTTGTCCGGTTCGGCGATCTCGGTGGTGAAGGCGGTGACGCCCTCCAACCCCGGGACGAAGTCCTCGGGGACACCCGCTGACCTGGTCGGCGTCTCTGCGGTACCTGCCATGGTGGCGACTCCTCCGGGAGATCTGACGCTGTCACCAGGACTGTAATCCGCCCGGGTGACCACCCACACGGTCGGATCCCGGGTCGATCGGCTCGACCGCCGATCTCACGTCCGCAGTCGGCACCCCCCCGCTCGCGCGGCGATCAGCGCGTCGGCCGCGGTGTCGTCGGCGAACGCCTCGTCGATCGGTTCGCCGGTGACGAGGAAGCGGTTGTAGATGGGCGCGGCGGCCAGCGCGATCACCCGTTGCGCGTCGGTGTCGGGGGGCAATTCGCCTCGACTCTTCGCCGCCTCCACCATCGCTGCAGCCCTCTCGTACCGGCGCTGGAAGAACTCTCGTTTGAGGGTGCCGAGTGGTGTGTCGCGCGCGGAATCGGAGAACAACGCGCGCACCGCACCGCGGAGCTGCGGTGAGCGCGCGAGCAGCAGGTCGACGACACCCCGGCTGAAGCTGCGGACGTCGTCGTCCAGTGAACCGGAGTCGGGAACCGGATAGGTGGTCTCGAGCAGCTCGGAGATCGCGGCAGCGATCAAGGCGTCCTTGGTCCGCCAGCGCCGATAGATCGTCGTCTTGTTCACCTTCGCGGCCTCGGCCACGCCATCGATCGACAGTGCCGCGTACCCGACGCGGGCGACGGTCGTCAGCGTCGCGTCGAACACCTTCTGCTGCACCACCGCGGTCCGTCCACCGCGGCGGACCGTTCCCGGCGCCGCGCGTCGGCCAGTGGTGGAAAGCGTCTCGTGGTCGATCTCCGACGCCGACTCGGGATCCGATGCCACAGCCCGGACCCTACCGACCGCGGCGTTGTCGGATGGGCTCGACGCACCGCGGATCAACCCGATCGAGGACGCACTAATGCAACAATTAGTTGTGATAACGTCGAGGTGTCCACGAGGGCCCCGAGGCGATGACGACGTCACCTGGTCTCCCGGCGGTCCTGTCACAGCACGAGGGAGGAACTGCTCATGACGAAGCGCACGGTGCTGATCACCGGGGGGACGAGCGGGATAGGCCTGGCGGCCGCGTCGCTGTTCAGCGAGATGGGTCACCAGGTGATCGCGACGGGCTCCACCGCCGCCTCGGTGGCCTCGGCGCGAGACCGACTGCCGGTGGATGTCGTTCTCCTCCAGGCGGATCTGCGATCACTGTCCGAGGCCACGCGCGTCGCCGACCGTGTCCGGGAGGTGTCCGGCTCACTCGACGCCGTCTTCCTCAACGCGGGGACGGGCACGACCGGACCGATCGAGAGTTTCGACGAGAAGTCCTACGACGACGCTTTCGCGGTGAACACCAAAGGGCAGTTCTTCACCCTGCAGGCGGTGTTGCCGCTGATCTCCGACGGTGGCGCGATCATCTTCACCATCGGCGTCGCGGTCACCCATGCGATGCCGGGTCATGTCCTGCTGGCCGCCAGCCGCGGCGCATTGTTGGCGATGGTGACGACCCTGGCGATGGAACTCGCGCCGCGCCGCATACGGGTGAACGGCGTGAGCCCGGGGTTCGTGGACACGCCGATCTGGGCCAAGGTCGCCGGGTCCGAGGAGGCCGGGGCAGCGGCGAAGAGGCAGGCGGCCGAACAGGTCCCGTTCGATCGCCTCGCCGAGGCGCGCGAGATCGCGCAGACGGTGGCATTCCTCGCGGGCCCGGAGAGTTCGTACACGACCGGCCAGCACATCCTCGTCGGGGGCGGACTCGGCGTGGGCGTGTGACCGCGACGTCGAACCAGGAAGAGCGGAGCGAATTCGCATGAAAATCCATGTCATACGAACCGGCGACGTGCAGATCAAGTCGCGGCACCAGCACCCCGACCCCGCGGAGACCGATTCCGCGGCGAGGGAACTGGATGTGTTGACCGACGAGGACTGGAGTCCCCGTCTCCCGATCAACTGCTACCTCGTCGAGCACCCCGAGGGCCTGATCATGGTCGACACCGGCGAGAGCAGTCACGCCAACGACCCGGGATATCAGCCCTGCTACAGCTACTTCTGCCAGAACTGCGAGAAGCGCTGGGTGCAGGAACACGAGGAGGTGGGGGCGCAGCTCCGGCACCTCGGTTTCAGCCCCGATGACGTGCGGTGGGTGGTCATGACGCACATGCACGGTGATCACGCCGGCGGCATACCGAACTTCCCGCACAGCGAGATCCTTCTCAGCGGCACCGAGGCACACGACGCCCTGGCGAAGGGGGGCCCTCTCTTCGGCTACCTGAACATGCACTACCCCGACTGGTTCGAGCCGGCCGTCGTCGACCACGACGCCACGCCGTTCGAGTCGTTCGACCAGAGCTCCGCGCTGACGAGGGACGGCGCGGTACAGATCGTCCCGACTCCCGGGCACACCCCCGGACATCAGTCGGTGATCGTGACGATGGACGACCATCGTGTGCTCATCGCAGGCGATGCGTCCTACTCGGAGAGCTCGATGCTGCGCGGCGAACTGGACGGGGTCGCGCGCGACGCACACGCCCACAGAGAGTCGACACGGCGCATGCGGGAGTTGTGCCGCCGCGGCGACACAATCACCGTTTTCGCCCACGATCCGGACGCGAGCCGTCGACTCGAGGACTTGGTGTTCACGGTCCCCGACGACGGATCCTGATGCTCGGTGGTCATCCACATGCCACACGCCTGGCAGGCGACGGGCACGGTCCTGGTGGCGGTGGGCGTGCGGCTCACCCTCAGCCATCGGTGACGGGCAGCTGCACGATCTTCCGCTGCGACTGACCTAGGCTCTCCTCGTGACCGCAGCTGACTTCCACGCCGAGGTGCGGGCGCTGCGTCTGGAACGGGTGCTCGACGCCGCGGTCGAGATCATCACCGAGCAGGGGTGGGACGGCCTGAGCATGACCCTGGTCGCCAAGCGGTCCGGTGTTCCCCGGCAGAGTTTGTACAAGGAGCTCGGCACCAAGACGGATCTGGGCAGCGCCGTGGTGCACCGAGAGGTCGACCGTTTCCTGGAGCATGTGCAGACCGGGCTGGCCGCGCACCCCGACGATTTCGTGAGCGGCGTCTCCGCCGCCGTGCGCAACGTCCTCGAGCACGGCCGGTCGAATGCCGCACTCGCGGCGGTCCTCCGTCCGGGCCACGACTCGGGCCTTCTCGCACTGCTCACCGTCAACCCCGACGCCGTGTTGGGTCAGGCGACGGGAGCCCTCGAATCGCTCCTCGGCGACACGGTGTCCGCCGCTCTGGTCGACACCGTGGTGCGGCTCACGATGAGCCATCTCCTGCAACCGACGGTCGACGTGGACGAGGCGGTCGGTCGGATCGCGCGGGTGATCCGCGGATTCGACTGAGCGCGCCCGCTACAGGTCGAGGACCAGCTTCTGCGACAGCGACCGCGACACGCAGAGCATCACCGAGTCGCCGCGGTCCCGTTCGGCCCGCGTCAGCACCGAATCGCGATGATCCGGCGTCCCGTCGAGGACTTCGGCCTGACAGGTGCCGCAGATGCCCTCCATGCACGACCCCATGACGTCGACACCGGCCTCCTCGACCGCCTCGAACATCGACGTGCCCTCGGGGACGGTGACGGTCACACCCGATTCGGCGCACTCGACCTCGAAGGAGTCCAGTGCGCCCGCAGGGGCGTCGACCGTCCGCGCCACGAATCGCTCGAGGTGCAGACTGCCGTCCGGCCACGCCTCGCACCTCTCCTCGACGGCGTCGAGGAGAGCTGCGGGTCCACAGCAGTAGACGAGGGTGTCGGGTCGGGGTGCGCCGAGGACCGCGTCCAGATCGAGCCTCCCGTCGCGCTCGTCGCGCGCCCAGATCGTGACGCGGTCGTCGCTCTCGAACTGGTCCAGGTACGCCATCGTCGATCGGGATCGGCCGCAGTACAACAGGTTCCACTCGGCACCCGCCGCTTGTGCCGCGGCGATCATCGTGCGGATGGGTGTGATGCCGATGCCACCGGCGATGAACAGGTATCGCGGCGACGAGACGAGCGCGAAGTGGTTGCGGGGTCCCGTCACCTGAACGGTGGATCCCTCGGACAGCTCGTCGTGGACGAACGCCGAACCACCACGGCCATCCGGTTCGCGCAGCACCGCGACCGTCCATGACGACCGTTCGGTGGGGTCGCCGCACAGTGAGTAGTGCCTCGTCAGCCCCGGGCGCAGAAGGAGTTCGGCGTGCGCCCCGGGTTCCCACGCGGGCAACGGAGCGCCCGCCGGGTCGGTCAGGGTGAGTTCCACGACGCCCTCCGCGGCGTCACGCCTTCCCGACACCTGGAGGTCGAGCACCGTGTTCGGCGTGCGTCGTCCGCGGGACGGTGTCGCTGCGGCCGGGGTGCGGGGTGCCGGGGTGGGCTCGGCGGCCTCGCGCAGACGGCGTTCCCGGTGCTCCGCACGGTAGGTGCCGTGCTCCCGCCGCTCACCGCCCTTCGGGGTGAGCGTCACCATCATCGATCGGTAGCCGCGGACGAAGTTCGACTGCACGCGTTCGGGTTCGGCGAGGACCTCGATGTCGTCGAAGCGGGCGAGCAGCTCCTCCCACAGGATCCGCAGTTGCAGCTCGGCCAGACGGCTGCCCATGCAGCGGTGCGTGCCGATGCCGAATGCCAGGTGGTGGCGGGCATTTCGTCGGTCGATGATGAAGGCGTCGGGATCGGCGAACGTCCGCTCGTCCCGGTTCGCCGACGCGTACCACATGACGACCTTGTCGCCCTTGCGGATGAACTGGCCGTTGAGGACGGTGTCGCGTGTGGCGATCCGACGCATGTAGGCGAGCGGCGTCTGCCAGCGCAGGATCTCGTGGACCATCTTCGGCACGAGCCCCGGGTCCTCCCGGAGACGGTCGAACTGCTCGGGGAACTGGTTGAGTGCCAACAGTCCACCGGTCATCGAGTTGCGGGTGGTGTCGTTGCCGCCGATGACGAGCAGGACGATGTTGCCGAGGAACTCCATCGGACGATCGATCAGGTCCTTGGTGTCCTCGGACATCTGCATCAGCGTGATGAGGTCGTAGCCCGGCTTCTCGCCGGCCTCGAGGCGGGCGGCCTTGTCGTGCCACAGGGCGCTGAAGCTCCGCGCGGCCTCGGCGGCCGCCCGGTACGCAGCGTCGGTGTCGGTGGATCCGCCGGTGGCCGACGCGCTGGCGGCGACGAGGTCGGTCCACTCGACGAGCTTGCGACGCTCCTCGTACGGGAAGTCCAACAGCGTCGCGAGCATGCGCGAGGTCAACTCGATGCTGACCCGGTCGACCCAGTCGAAGGGTTCGCCCACTGGCAGCTCGTCGAGGACCTCCTGCACCCGCGTGCGGATCAACCCCTCCATCTCCTCGAGATTCTGCGGCGCGACGACGCCCTGCACTGCCCCGCGTTGCTGATCGTGACGCGGGGGATCCATCGCGATGAACATCTCGATGTCGAGTCCCTCGGGCGGTGCACCGAGGATGATCTGCGGCTCGGCGGAGTACGTCTCGAAGTCCTTGTCGACCTGGACGATGTCCTCGTACCGGGTGAGTGACCAGAACGGGCCGAACGCGCTGGTCGACTGGTAATGCACGGGCGCCTCGTCACGCAGACGCGCGAAGTAGGGCTGCCACTGTTGCTGGCGCCACAGGAACGGGTTGCTGACGTCGATCTGGGTGAGGTCGAGGTCGGCCACGTCCGGGATCTCGGCCTCGGTGAAGTGTGGCTGTCCGTCGCCCACGACCATCTTCTTCGCCCGCTGTGCCAGATGCAGGGCCTGGATCTGGCGTTCCATCGGGATCGTCGCCTGGGCCTTGTTCCGGACCTGGTCGAGAACGCGCATGCCTGTGACCGCCTTCACTCGTCGTCGTGACAACAGTGAAGCAGATGTCATCCCTGATGACAATAGTCGCTGTTTTGTCGCAGGCGTGCGAGTGGGCAGGTTGTGCGCTCAGGCAAGCGCGAACGTGACCACCATCAGCGTCGCAAGCGCAGGCATCTTCGGGTAGTGGTTTGCGCGGAGTTGCTCGACGAAAACAGGCATGTCCGTCTGCGCGGACGCTCCGACATCGGCTGCGTCGATCGCGTCCGACCGGTGGTGGGTGATCGCGAGAATCGTCGCCGTGCGGGCCGTGTGCGGGTCGTCGTCGAAGACGATCGACGCCGGCCCGATCGACAGGTCCTCATCCCACCGCACCGTGGTCGTCTTGATGCCCGCCAGGACATCCCGACGGTAGGTCGGAGAGAAGGTCAGGATCTGCGTCGGTGACTCGGTCATATGTCTCGCCCCCTGTAGCGTGCAGCCATGCCGAGGCGCATGTTGTCGCTGCTCTGTGGCCTTCGTGAGGACTCTTCCGCATGACGCCGGGCCGGGCGAGGATTGCCGTCCATCTCGTGGCGACAGCTGTTGCGGTCGCCGGCGCGACATCCTGCGGGCAGTCGCCGATCAACAGAGGCGCCCCGCCCACCGGGACGCCGACGACCACACGAATCGTGGAGATCAACCAGGTCGTCGATACGTCCGACCTCGTGAACCTGGTGGCCATCTCGACCAACATCTTCTCCGGCCGCGTCGACTCCGCCACCGCGAGCAGGGCGCTGAATCCGCCGCTGCCGGAGACGCAATTCGCCGTCACCACCGCGGCGTCGGTGAAAGGATCCGCGGCACCGTCGGTGACCCTCAACCAGCAGGGCGGTGTCCGCGACGGGGTCTATTTCTCGGTCGATGGGGACCGGCCACTTCGGATCGGACAGTGGTACCTCTTCTACACCCGCTACCTGGCCTCGGAGAACTGGTACACCGTGGTCCCAGTACACGGACACGTCGAGGTCACCGAGAGCCAAGCGCGCGACCGCTCGTCTGCACCGCTCGCCGCCGCGGCGGACGCCCTGCGCGCTTCCCCCCGGAACCTGTCCGCGGCGCCATCTCCCGCTCGCAGCAGTCCGACGCTGACTTTCCCTCCGCCACCGGGTGACGAGTTCCCCCCGCCGCCGACGCCCGCTCAGCCGCGATGACGTTGCGTCCGGTGTGGGAGACCGTCCACGTGGTGGCGACGCTGGTGGCTCCGTGGACGCTCGCGGTCTGGTACTTCGTGCCGAGGGGAGACACGCAGACACTCGTCGACGAATGGCAATTCGTCCATGTCTTCCACAGCGTCGCCGCGGTCGCGGCGGGCGTTCTGCTCTGCAGTTCGGCGATGCTGAGGGCGGGAGGACGTGCCGTCGCGGCATCGATCCCCTTCACGATCTTTTGGGCGCTGGCACTCGCCGCGGCCCTCTACGAGGTGCACGAGTTCCGCGGGCGTCCTCGCTGTGATGCCGAGCTGTGCATGCCGTCGTTCGGGCTGTTCCTGACTGCCGTGCCTTTCGCGTTCCTGGTGACGATCGGTGTCCTCGGATCCATGACGGCCAAGCGATCGCACGACGAGAATCGAGCATCCGATGACGCTGACGGTGAACTCCCGCGGTATCCCTGATCGTCCTCCGCCAGGGGAGTGGCAAGAGCGGAAGGGGTGTCGTGCCACCGCGGAGCGTGCCGGACCGCTCGCCGAGGCGCGGATGACAGGTCAGGTCCGGGCGACCACCGCGCTGGCCGCACAGAGAGCGCCCCACAGTGCCGCGACCGCCGCCACCTTGGGTGCCCGCTGCCGGGTCAGGCCGGTCCCGAAGACGACGGCGTCACCGAGATCGGAGGCCACACGCACCGCGGTCGCTGCCCGGAGAGGCGCCCCGTGGGGCGCGGCGACCATGGCGGCACCGCTCGCCAGGTCCCGGGCGGCGATGCCGCGCACGAGGACGGCCACCGATCGGGGGACGTCGTCGGTCGCGGCGAGACCGCACGGCTTCGCGAGGAGGCTCGGACGCACCAGCACGGCAGCGCTGTAGAGCATGGTGGCGGCGCCCATCACCCGGGGCAGGGCAGAGGCGGCGTCGGAGGTGGGGGTCTGTGTGATCGTCGTCATGTGTCCTGGATACCCCCGATCGGACCGTCTGACCCATGCAGTCCTCGACGATCCTCTGTCGTGCACCGGGAGTAGCGTCGTCGCACGTGAATGGCGATGCGGTGGACGTCTCGGGGATGCGCGTCGGGTACCGGGCGGGCGGCGGCGACGACCTCGAACCCGAATGGCTGACCGGTGATCCCGTCTGGCTGGAACTGTTCGAGCGGTGGCTCGCCGAGGCGGTCGACGCCCAGGTGCCCGAGCCGAACGCGATGGTGGTCGCGACGGTCGACGTCGACGGCGCCCCGTCGACCCGCACCGTGCTCTGCAAGGCGGTCGACGCGCGCGGCATCGCCTTCTACACCAACTTCGACTCCGACAAGGGCCGCCACCTCGCCACGCATCCCACGGCGTCGGCGACGTTCCCGTGGATCGCGATGGAACGCCAGGTGCACCTGCGTGGGCCGGTCGTGCGCGTCGACCGCGACGAGACACAGGCGTACTGGGACAGCCGCCCCCGCGGGTCACGGCTCGGTGCCGTCGCCTCCGACCAGTCCCGTCCCATCGAGTCGCGGGACGCGTTGCGTCGCAGGGCAGATGAGGTCGAGAAGCGGTTCGGGACGTCCGACGACGACGGCCCGGTGCCCCTGCCCGACGGGTGGGGTGGCTTCCGGATCGAGCCGACGACCGTCGAGTTCTGGCAGGGTCGCGCGAACCGACTGCACAACCGCGTGCGCGCCACACGGACCGACGACGGCTGGACCGTCGCCCGGCTCCAACCCTGATGGCGGGGCTCCTCGCCGACACCGCGCCGCTGCGCAGTCCGCAGTTCCGACGGCTGTGGACCGCCAACATCGTCACGGTCATCGGGGCCCAGTTGACCGTCGTCGCGGTCCCGGCCCAGATCTACTCCGTCACCGGCAGTTCGGCATATGTCGGACTCGCCGGACTCTTCGGTCTCGTCCCCCTCGTCGTGTTCGGACTGTGGGGTGGCGCCGTCGCCGACATCGTCGACCGGCGCGTGCTGCTCATCATCACGACCCTCGGCCTCATCGGCTGCAGCGCCCTGTTCTGGTTGCAGGCTGCGACCGGGGTGAACAACGTGTGGGTGATCCTCGTGCTGTTCGCGGTGCAACAGGGCTTCTTCGCGGTGAACCAGCCGACCAAATCGGCCATCCTGCCGAAGATCGTCCCCATCGCCGACCTGCCGGCGGCGAACTCGCTCAACATGACGGTCATGCAGGCCGGCGCGATCGTCGGGCCGGTCGTCGGTGGCGCACTGATCCCGCAGCTCGGTTACTCGACTCTGTATCTGATCGACACGATCTTCCTGTTCGCGACGCTCTGGGCGGTCATCGCACTGCCGTCATTGAAGCCCGAGCGCGACGCTTCGGCCCCGCGCGTCGCCGGGCTGCGGTCGGTGATCGACGGGTTCGTCTACCTGCGTGGGCACAAGGTGCTGCTGATGTCGTTCGTCGTCGACCTCATCGCGATGGTCTTCGGCATGCCGCGGGCGTTGTTCCCCCAGATGGCGCACGAGAACTTCGGTGGTCCCGAGGACGGTGGTCTCGCGTTCGCGCTGCTGTTCGCGGCCATCGGAGCGGGAGCCGTTGTCGGCGGGGTGTTCTCCGGATGGGTCTCCCGCGTCGAGCGCCAGGGACTCGCGGTCATCGTGTGCATCGTGGTGTGGGGTCTGGCGATCACCGGTGCGGGGATCGCGGTCGCCTTCGCCGGGGGCAGCGCACTGCCGATCCTGCCGATCGTCATCGCCCTGCTCATGATCGGCGGTGCCGCGGACATGGCGTCGGCGGCGTTCCGACAGTCGATGCTGCAGTCGGCGGCCAACGACGACGTTCGCGGCAGGCTCCAGGGCGTCTTCACCGTCGTCGTCGCCGGCGGCCCCCGCATCGCCGACGTGGCGCACGGCGGTGTGGCCGCTGTCGCGGGTGTGGCTGCCACGACCGCGGGCGGTGGCGTCGGTGTCGTGGTGTTGACGATCGTCGCGGCACTGGCGGTGCCCGCGTTCGTGCGCTACCGCGTCACCCACTGATCCGCCGGTAACGTGGCGCCGATGAAGGAGATGACCGCGCGCGTCGCGGGCAGCGTGGTGCTGCTCGCCGCGATGGCCGCGGTCTATCTCGTGACGGTGTGGACGCGCCGCGGCCAATCGGTCGACCAACGGCTGTACGAGGAGATGTTCGGGGCGAGTTCGTGGCGGGAAATCCTGCATCGCATCGGCTTCGAACGTGTCACCGATCCCCGACTGTGGGTGGTCGCCGGCGTCGTCGTGATCGGACTCGGTCTGCTGTCCCGACGGCGGGCGTCCATCATCCCGTTGCTCGTCCTGCCTGTCGTCGGCGTGGTTGTCGCGCGAGCGTTGCGGACGGTCATCCTGCCCCGCCCCGAACTCATCGACATCGCCCGTTCGGCCTTCAACACGTTCCCCAGCGGGCACACCGCGGCTGCTGCGGGCTGCGTCGCGGCGGCGATCCGCGCCGCGCCGCGCCCGCTCGCACCGTTCATGGCCGTCGTCGGCGCCATGTGGGTGACCGTCGTCGGGCAAGGACTCATGGAGGTCGGTGCGCACCGACCGAGCGACGTCATCGGGTCGCTCTTCATGGTCGGTGCGCTGCTCATCCTGGTCCCGACGTCGACCCGCGAGACCGGATGGGGACCCGTCGCCGCGGTCGGGACCGCCGTCGTCGGGCTCGTCGGCCCGGTGCTGTGGTCCGCCTACACCGGGCACGCGATCCTCGCCGCCGTGGGTGTCGTCGCCGCGGTCGTCTTCGCGATCCTCACCCTCGGCCCCACGCGTACGCGACCCGACGCCGAGTTCGAGCGGTGGCCGGTCGACGATCGATACGCGCCCTCGCGGGTCCGTCGCTGACCACTCAGTCGGATCGCGGCCGACAGGTCGTCAGCACGATGCCCGAGGACGTCGTCCGCGAATCGACCACGGTCATCCGCACCGGGGTCTCGCCGGGGCAGAACAGCGTCGTCCCCGACCCGAGCACGACCGGGTGGGTCATGAGCAACATCTCGTCGACGAGCCCGGCCGGCAGCAGGGCCCGCACCAGTTCGCCGCTGCCCATCACGACCAGGTTCCCGCCCGGGCGTTCGCGGAGTTCGCGGACGCGCGCCACGCCGTCGCCGGCGAGGAGCACCGAGTTCGGCCAGGGGAGTGGCGTCGTCGCGTCACGGGAGACGACGTACTTGGTGGCGGCGTTCAGCCCGTCGCGGAACGGCCCGTCACCCGCAGACACGACGAACGCCCCGCCGGTGAGGGCGGGGCGTTCGGGTCGATCGGTGCGAAGCGGTCTCAGCGCTTGCTGTAGGTGAGACAGTTCGCGGTGTCGGAGCTCTCGCCGGCGCCGATGCGGACCGCGGCGGCGGTGCACTCGAGGTTGGCGTTGTGCTCGCAGTCGGAGCGCTGGCAGGCGCCCACCTGAGGGGAGACGACGTCGAGACCACCCTTGACCGACAACGGGATGAACGTGCCGCAGTCGGCGGTGCCGTTCGCGCCGCCCACGTTGATGGCGAAGGCGTGGCAGCCGTCGTGGTTGTAGGAGCAGCTGCTGACGCTGCACTCGCTGACGTGGGGCATCTCGAGGGTGGCCATCTGAACCTCCGGGTCTCGCGGTCGATCGGGCTGATGTCCACGCGGTGCGGATCGTCGGACCACGTGTCTGAACCAGACATTAGGAGGGATCTTCGACGCCCGCCAGCAAGGTCAGGCAACCCTTCAAATCGGACATCGACCCCGAAAAGGCAACCCTTACCTCACTTCTCGGCGCTGGACTCCCACGGCAGATCGGCCCGGCGGGCGGCGGTGACAGGGCAGTAGTGCATCGGCGACCCCCACTCGGCGCGCGGCGGCAGATTGCGGGCCGGTGTCTCGATCGGAGGGGTGCCGGGCGCGAGACGCCCTGTGGCCCTGTCCCATCCGTCCCGTGCCCGGGGGTGCATCCGGAGTCGGTGCGGAAGCAGCCGGAACGCGCGGTCGAACCACTTGCCGCCGAACCGCAGGAGCCGCTCGTCGCGCTCGGACCAGGTCAGCCCGAGCATCTCGCGGACGGGCTCGTCGTAGAGACCCGTCGTCACCCAGAGGAATCCGCGTCCGACCGGTCCCGCCAGGCGTCTCCACACGGCGTCGGGCATCCACGCCAGGAACGGGGGCGCGGGCAACTCGGAGATGTCGAGGACGGTGCGGACCGCCGGGTGATCTCGGAGCACCTCGCGGCACATGTGGTCCCAGTAGGCGAGGAAGTCCTCGTAGGTCTCGGGGCACGGTCGCATGCTGACGCCGTAGCGTGCGTACCACGCGCGCGACTCGGCGAACATCGCGCGCTTGTCGGCGTCGGTGATGGGTGGACCGAAGTACTCCGCGCACCGGACCGCACCGAACCAGAACGTGGCGTGTGCCCAGTAGAAGACGTCGGGATCGAGTGCGTGATACCGCGACCCGTCGGGCATCGTGCCTTTGATCTCCCGGTGGTAGTCGCGGATCTCCCGCCCGGTCTCCACCTCGCCCGAGTCGCCCACGGGGTCGAACACGACGCCGATGATCGGATAGAGCGAGCGCATCAGCCGCTGCCATCGCTCGCCGAAGAAGTCGGAGTGATCCCAGACGGCCTCGCCCAGCTTCGGGTGCATGTTCTGCATCGACCCCGACCACAGGCCCATCAGCATGCCGTGCCAGCCGCCGAAGAACCGCCAGCTCGCCGAGTCCGGTCCGAACGTCTCGTCGATGGTCGGCCGTATCGGGGTCGACGTCATGAGACGAGATCGTATTCTCGTCTCAAATACGCGTCAACGATCTCCGTGAGCGCCCAGTCGGCGTCGGCAACCGCCCAATGGACGTCGGCAACCGCCCAGTCGGCGTCGGCAACCGCCCAATGGACGTCGGTTACCGCCCACTCGACGGGTGGGGTCGTGGGGTCATGGGGTCGCCGGGTCGTCAGGTCGTCAGGTGCGGAGGCGGACGCGCCGGCCCGGGACGAGTTGCGCCGCCCGATCGGTCGCGTCGGCGGTGAGGACGGCGACGACCGGGTAGCCCCCGGTGACGGGGTGGTCCGCGAGGAACAGGACCGGCTGTCCGCTCGGCGGGATCTGCACCGACCCCAGTGCGACGCCCTCCGAGGGCACCTCGTCACGCCCCGGGAGCAGGCGGATCGCGGGATCGTCGCGGCCGGGGTCGCGGTTGAGTCGCACGCCGACGCGGTCACTGTGGGGATCGACGACCCACTCGCCCGCGGTCAGTGCGCTCGGATCGGTCAGCGCGTCGTCGCGGGGGCCGGGGACGATCCGCAGTTCGACGACGTCGGGGCCGTCGTCGCCGACTTCGCCGAAGGCGATCGTCTCGCCCGGCCAGCCGTCGGTCTCGCTGCCCAGCGGTAGTCGGTCACCGTCGACGACGGGCGCCGGACCCAACCCGGACAGCGTGTCGGTCGATCTCGAGCCGAGCACGCGCGGCACGTCGATGCCCCCGCGGACCGCCAGGTAGCACCGCAACCCCGACGTGGCGGATCCCAGCGCGACGGTCCCGCCGTCGGCGACCGTCACGGTCGAGGCATGCCCGACGGGTGTCCCGTCGACGGTGATGGGGCATCGCGCCCCGGTGACGGCGAACGTCACCGTGCCCTCGGCGACCGCCACCAACCCGCCGAGGGTGACCTCCAGCAGCGCCGCGCAGGAGTCGTTGCCCACCAGTCGATTCGCCGTCGCCGCGGAGGTGCGATCGGCCGCGCCGGACAGCGGGACGCCGAGGTGGGCGAACCCGCCACGGCCGAGGTCCTGCACCGTGGTCAGCGGACCCGCGGTGGTGACGACGAGGGCGCTCACGTGGCCTCGAACCGCACCGGTCGGCCGGGCTCGAGCAGTCCCGGCGGGTCACGGTCGACGTCCCACAGCGCGATGTCGGTGTGACCGAGCAGGTTCCACCCGCCCGGGGACGATCGGGGGTAGACCGCCGAGTACCCCGCCGCGACGGCCACCGCGCCCGCCGGCACAGATGGTCGCGACTCCGCCCGCCGCGGGATCGCGCACAGCGAGCGGGCGAGTTCCGCGGTGGGTGTCTCGTGGGGCACGAGGTATCCGAAACCCGGTGCGAAACCGACGAACTGCACCCGCCACACGATGGCGGCGTGGGCGGCCGCGACCGTGTCGACGTCGGTCCCGAGTCGGTCGGCGACCGCGCCGAGGTCCTCCCCGTCGTAGTCGACCGGGATCGTCAGCGTGTCCGCGCCGGTCGGGTCCACACCGGCACGGTCCGAGTCGTCGGCCGCGCTCGCAGCGGACCGCAGCACCCGTCGTACGCCGAGACGGTCGATGCCTCGTCCCGGCCGAGCCTGCACCAGCACCGCCTGCGCGGTGGGGACCACGTCGAGCACGTCGGGCAGACGCCCGTCCTCGACGGCGGCCCGCAGCGCCCGCCCTGCCTGCACCGCACGACGCCACGCCATCTCGTCGTCGGCGAAATCGAGCAGGAGTGCGTCCTGACCGGCCGGGGACTCGCGCACGGACTCACCGTACGACGCCGGTGGGCGATCCGGCGCCCGACGGCCGGTGCCCGACGCGGGTCGTGACTCCGGACCGAGGGGGTCGGCCGGTGTGCCAGACTCGGACCGTGGGTGAGTTCGCAGTCTCCGCCGGTGACTATTCGGCCGTCGTGGTCTCCCACGGCGCCGGGCTCCGTGAGGTCCGCCACGCGGGCCGTCTGCTCACCGAGTCGCCGCCCGTCGCCCCGGACGAGAAGCCGCCGCTGTCGGCGGGTCTCGTCCTCGCGCCCTGGCCCAATCGCACCGCCGACGGGCGGTTCACCTTCGACGGGGTCGAGCACCAGCTCGACATCACCGAGACCGCGCGCAACAACGCCATGCACGGTTTCGTGCGGACGGTCGAGTGGGCGCTGTACGACGCCACCGAGCGGTCGGTCACCCTCGGCGTCCCGATCGGCCGCCACCCGGGCTGGCCGTTCGACCTGACCCTGGTCGTCGAGTACGTCCTGGACGAGGAGACGGGGCTGACGGTCACGACGACCGTCACCAACACCGGCGACGTTCGGTCCCCGTTCGCGCTCGGCTTCCACACGTTCATCCGCGCCGGCGACGCCCCCGTCGACGACTGCACACTCACCTTCCCCGCCGCGAGGTACCTTCCGCTGGATCCTGAACGGCAACTGCCGCAGGGGGATCCCGAGTCCGTCGACGGCACCGAGCGAGACTTCCGGTCCGGTCGTCGACTGGACGGTCTGTGGCTGGACACGCCGTTCACCGATCTCGCCGTCACCGACGGCCGCCACGTCACGACCCTCGCCGACCCCGAGGGGCAGGCGACCCAGTTGTGGACGTCGCCCGGTTTCGGCTGGGCGCAGGTCTTCACCGCCGATCCCGCCCACGATCAGGGCTTCCCCGACCGGGGTCGAGCCCTGGCCGTCGAGCCGATGACGGCACCGCCCGACGCGCTCGCGTCGGGGGTGGACCTCGTCGTACTCGAACCCGGGCAGCGGTGGTCGGGTGAATGGGGACTGCGGCACCGGGGTGTGCCGGCGTGAGTCGGACGGGTGTGCCCGCGTGAGTCGCATCGTCGTGTGCGGTGAGTCCCTCGTCGACCTCGTCCTCGACGGGCGGGGGCGAGACGTCGACGCCGAGGGCCTCGCACCGTTGCATCCCGCGCTCGGTGGCGGCCCGTTCAACGCCGCGATCGCGCTCGGTCGACTCGGTTCGACGGTCGCGTTCTGTTCGCGGATCTCCGCCGACCACTTCGGCGACGCCCTGATGTCGTCGCTGCACGCCGCGGGTGTCGACACCTCGCTGGTCCAGCGGGACCCGGCGCCGACGTCCCTCGCGCTCGCCACGATCGGCGTGGACGGATCCGCCGCCTACAGCTTCTACGTCGAGGGCACCGCTGACCGTAGGGTCACCGACCCCGGTCCGCTCCCGGACTCGGTGCGTGCGTTGGCGTTCGGCACACTGTCGCTGGTGCTGGAGCCGGGTGCGTCGGTGTACGCGCAGATGATGGTCGAACACCACGAGCGTGGTCGGCTCGTCCTGCTGGACCCCAACATCCGCAGCGCCGTCATCGACGACGCCGACGCCTATCGTCGACGCTTCCGTTCCTGGCTGGGCTCGGTGGACGTCGTGAAGGTCTCCGACGACGACGCCGACTGGCTCGGGCACGGACCGGAGGGATCCACCCCGCAGGACTGGCTGGATTCCGGTGTGGCCGCGGTGGTCTCGACACGTGGTGTCGACGGCATCTCCGTGTCGACCGCGACGGGGACGGTCGCCGTCCCGGCGCCGCCGGTCACCGCCGTCGACACCATCGGTGCCGGCGACACGACCGTCGGGGCGCTGATGCACTGGCTCGACACCCGCGACGCGCTGAGCCCCGAGGCGGTCCGGTCCCTGACCGACGACGACTGGCGGGCAGGTGCCGCGTTCGCAGCTCGCGCGGCCGCCATCACGGTGTCGCGGCCCGGCGCCGACCCTCCGTGGGCGGGTGAGCTGTCCAACGACTAGCGTGGAGTCAGGGATACGCACATCTGGATCGCCGTTCACGAGACGGCTCCAGCCAGTCGAAAAGGGGCCCGAGTGTCCGCCGAAGCAGTGTCTACCGGGTCTGACGCCCGGTCCGCGAAGTTCGAGTACCCAGGGGGAGCGGTCGATCTCCCGATCGTCGAGGCCACCGAGGGCGCCCCCGGCGTCGCGCTCGGCAAGTTCCTGTCGGAGACGGGGATGACCACCTTCGACGGTGGTTTCGTCAACACGTCGTCGACGAAGTCCGCCATCACCTACATCGACGGTGAGGCCGGCATCCTGCGCTACCGCGGGTACCCGATCGACCAGCTGGCGGAGAAGTCGACCTTCATCGAGGTCAGCTACCTCCTCATCTACGGCGAGCTGCCCAGCGCCTCCCAGCTCGAGGACTTCACCACCCGCATCCAGCGGCACACCCTGCTGCACGAGGACCTCAAGCGGTTCTTCGACGGGTTCCCGCGCAACGCGCACCCGATGCCGGTGCTCTCCAGCGCCGTCAACGCGCTCAGCGCGTACTACCAGGACTCGCTCGACCCGAAGGACCCCGAGCAGGTCGAGTTGTCGACGATCCGCCTGCTCGCGAAGCTGCCCACCATCGCGGCCTACGCCTACAAGAAGTCGGTCGGTCAGCCGTTCCTCTACCCCGACAACTCGCTGTCGCTGGTCGAGAACTTCCTGCGCATGACGTTCGGGTTCCCCGCCGAGCCCTACGAGGTCGACCCCCGCGTCGCCAAGGCTCTGGACATGCTGTTCATCCTCCACGCCGATCACGAGCAGAACTGCTCCACCTCGACGGTGCGGCTCGTCGGGTCGTCGCAGGCGAACCTGTTCACGTCGATCTCCGGCGGCATCAACGCCCTCTGGGGCCCGCTGCACGGCGGCGCCAACCAGGCCGTGCTCGAGATGCTCGACGACATCAAGGCCGGCGGCGGCGACACCACCGACTTCATGAAGCGCGTGAAGAACAAGGAGCCCGGTGTGAAGCTCATGGGCTTCGGGCACCGGGTCTACAAGAACTACGACCCGCGCGCGGCGATCGTGAAGAAGACCGCCGACCAGATCCTCGAGACGCTCGGCGTCACCGACGACCTGCTCGACATCGCGAAGGGTCTCGAAGAGGTCGCCCTCTCCGACGACTACTTCATCGAGCGGAAGCTGTACCCGAACGTCGACTTCTACACCGGTCTCATCTACCGCGCGATGGGCTTCCCGACGCGCATGTTCACCGTGCTGTTCGCGCTGGGCCGCCTGCCCGGCTGGATCGCACACTGGCAAGAGATGAACACCGATCCGACCACCAAGATCGGGCGTCCGCGCCAGATCTACACCGGCGCCACCGAGCGCGACTTCCTGACGATGGGTGACCGCTGATGCCGACCAAACCCGAGGTCGAGTTCCCCGAGGGCCCCGCGCCCACCGAGTTGGTCACCGAGGACATCGTCGTCGGCGACGGCGACCTGGCCGTGCCGCACGGTGTGGTCGACGTGCACTACGTGGGTGTCGAGTACGAGACGGGCGAAGAGTTCGACTCCTCCTGGGATCGGGGCCAGTCCGCGAACTTCCCGCTCGACCGCCTCATCGTGGGGTGGCAGGAGGGCATCCCCGGGATGCGGGTCGGCGGGCGTCGTCGACTGACCGTTCCGCCGGAGCAGGCCTACGGCCCCGAGGGCGCCGGCCACCGGCTGTCGGGCAAGACGCTGGTCTTCGTCATCGACCTGCTCGGGGTGAGCTGACCCCACCACCGGTGCGTCGCCGGACGATCATCGGTACCGCGACCCACAGCGCGATCGCGAGGACGGCGACCACCGCACCCACGACGAGGCCGGCCGTCTCGTCGACCACGACGTCGAAGATCAGCGTCAGCACACCGATCACGGCCACTCCGAGCAGGGTCAGACCCGCGACGGCGAGTCTGTTCGCCCATGTCACTATCTCCTCGATGGCGTGCTGGCGGAACAACATCCGGTGCATCGCGACCGGTGCCACCAGCATCACCGTCGCCAGGGCCGATGCCGTCAGGGTGACCAGGTAGACGGTGGTGTCCCGGTCGTCCAGGCTGCTGAACCGGGACTGGAACGGCAGCGTCAGCAGGAACCCGGTGAGCAGCTGGATGCCGGTCTGGATGACACGCATCTCCTGCAGCAGCGACGACCAGTTGCGGTCGAGTCGCTCGACGGGCGTCTCGCCTCGGGCGCGCTCGTTCCAGTCGTCGTCGTCCACATCTGCGATCACAACACAGGACGAGGGTTCACATCCCCTGTGACGGGTACACGGGGATCAGTGACGCATCGACGGGCGGTCGCTCCCGGTTCCGGTGCGGCCACGAGGCCGTCGGCCGGGAGTGACCCCGGCGTCGAGAACAGAGCGCGCCCGCTGACTGCCGTCCCCCCGCGACCGAGACGTCGGACGCCGAGGTGATCCGCGCACCCGTGACAGACTGCAGAGATGAATGAGCACGGGTCCCGCCCGGTCGCCGGTGTCGACGTCGGCGGAACGAACATCGAGGTCGGCCTGGTCGCCCCCGACCATACGGTGATCGATCGCGCGAAGACCCACACGCCGACCGATGGCCCGGAAGCCGTCCTCGACACCATCGCCGACCTCGTCCGATCCTTCGACGAGCGAGCGGCCGCCGTGGGCGTCGGGATCCCCGGAGTGGTGCACGATGGTGACGTGCTGACCGTCCCCAACCTCGGCAACTGGTCCGAGCCCGTCCAGATCGACGAGGAACTCGGTCGCCGGCTCGATCTGCCCGTCGCACTCGGCAACGACGTGAACGTCGGCATGCTGGGCGAGCACCTCGCCGGCGCCGCGCACGGCGTCGAGGACGCCCTCGGCGTCTGGATGGGGACCGGCATCGGCGGTGCGCTGGTGCTGGGTGGACGCCTGCACGGCGGCACACGCGGAGCTGCCGGCGAGATCGGGCACGTCGTCGTGCAGGAGCGCGGCGCGCTGTGCGGCTGCGGTCGTCGCGGGTGCGTCGAGGCCTACGCCGGCCGGCGGCAGATGGAGGTGACCGCGACGGCGATGCAGGCGGCCGGTCGACACACGCGGCTGTTCGAGATCCGCGACGAGGTCGGGAAGCCGACGGTGACGTCGAAGGTCTGGAAGAAGGCGCTCGAGGAGGAGGACCCGCTCGCCACCGAGCTGTTCGCGACCGCCATCGACGCGCTCGGTGTCGCGCTCGGGTCGACGCTCAACATCCTCGACGTGGGGCTCGTCGTCATCGGCGGAGGGCTCGCCGAGAAGCTCGGTCAGGACCTCGCGGATCGCATCGCCGAGTCGACGGCACCGTGGGTGCTGCAACCGGACCCCGACCGTCGCTTCGTCGTGTCGGCACTCGGCGACGACGCCGGGATCGTCGGCGCGGCGTCGCTGGCTCGCGACCTGCCCGCCTGATCCCGGCGCGTCGGACCGGAATGCGTCGGCTCCGGGTGCGTCAGTAGCGGTCGCAGGTCGACAGGATCAGCACCACACGCTGGTCCACGATCGGCCGGTACTGCTGCACCAGGGCGGCCAGGCGCGGATCGCGCTGCAGCAGACGGGTGACCTCGGTGGTGCGCTGCGGTTCGGGCAGCACGACCACCCTCTCGAACTCGGCGCGGACGCGCGGGTTGTCCAGGTACCCGCCGACCTCCGGTGAGGTCGCCCGGACGGCGCGCTCCACCTGTGCGGTGGTGCAGTCGGTGCCGGGGACACGGTCCTGGGGCGCGGCCGAGGCGGTGGCCGTCGGGAACGCGAGGGCGGCGGCGGTGCCGAGCACTGCGGCACCGAGGGCGACGGCGCGCGAGAGGCGCGGGGTGGAGGGACGTCGAGAAGTCATGGAGGGAGACCCTTCGCTGACGGGGCGGACGCGCTCATCGGAGCCGGGGGTCTGCAGCGGCGCGTCCCACCCCGACCGTACCGATCCGCGGAGGGGGTGCCAGGGTCACGGTGAGACGCGCTCCACCCCACGGACTCTCCGACAGCTCGGCGTGGCCGCCGTGCAGTCGGGCCTGTTGGGCGATGAGGGCGAGCCCGAGTCCGGAGCCCGATCGACGGCTCGTCCCGCGCTCGAAGCGACGGAACACCCGCTCACGGTCGACCGGTGGTACGCCGTGTCCGTCGTCGTCGACGACGATCCCGACGGCGTCACCGCGGCCCTCGACACCGACACGGATGTGCCGCGCCTCGCCGTGCCGGACTGCGTTCGTGATGGCGTTCGCGACGGCCATCCGCACGCCGGTCTCGACGACCCGGACGGGCACCGACGGCGGTGAGTCGAGGTCGATGCGGACGTGCGGGTGCTGCGCACGGGCCTCGGTGACGACGCGGTCGAGGATGTCGGCGAGGTCGCAGTCGACACGGTCGCGGCCTCCGAGGTCACCTTGGGCCAGGCTCTCGAGCGCCGCGAGGGTCTCCTGCACCCGGGCATGCGATCGGCGCAGATCCCCGACGATCTCGGCGCGTGCGGCGGCGTCGGGGGCGAACGACTCGAGCACCTCGAGGTCGGTGCGCATGGCGGTCAGCGGCGTCCGCAGTTCATGGGCCGACACCGAGGCGAAGTCGCGGGCGGTGACCAACGCCTCGTGGGTCCGTGCGCGCTCGATGTCGACGCGACGCAACAGGTTCTCCATCGCCGTCGCGAGGTCCTCGGCCTCGCGGGCGCCCCGGATACGGGTGAGCGCGGCGCGTTCGGGGGCGTCGGGCCCGGCGTCGACGGGGATGGACTCGGTCTGGTGGGCGAGCCGACGCAGCGGGCGGATGGCGAGACCACCGAGCAACCACGCCAGCAGCGCGGATGCCGCGACGGCACCCAACCCGATGAGGAGCAGCGCCCGGTGCTGGGAGGAGATGCGGTCGAGGGTGGGTTGCGAGGGGATCGCGACCGACGACATCACCAGGCCGTTCAGCAGACCGGAGTTCGCGACGGAGGTGGTCTTCACCCGGTACTTCGTGCCGTCGATCGTGACGTCCCCCTCGCCGACGCCGCGGGCCGCGATGCGGGTGCTGGTCGACTGCAGCACGATGCCGCCGATACGTGCGGTCGCCAGCGCGCCGTCGGAGACGCCGGAGGTGATGGTCTCGGTGTTCGAGGTCGACAGGCTCGGCTGGAACGCGGCGGACAGGGTGTTCACCCGGGCGTCGAGTTCGCGGTAGGCGCCGGTGGACACCTGCACCCAGGCCACCGTTCCGACCGCGAGCACGATGAGGACCGTGACCAGCGCAGCCGCCGCGGTGACACGGGTCCGCAGCGACGGGGAGCGCCGCCGGATCGCCATCACGCGCGGGCCCGCAGCACGAACCCGACACCGCGGACGGTCTGGATCACCCGCGGCTGTCCCGCGTCCTCGAGCTTGCGCCGCAGGTAGCCGATGAAGACGTCGACGACGTTGGTGTCGGCGGCGAAGTCGTAGCCCCACACCTGACTGAGCAGCTGGGTGCGACTGAGCACCATCCCGGGGTGCTCGGCCAACGCGACGAGGAGTTCGAACTCCCGGCGTGTGAGCTCCACGGGGTGCCCGTCGCTGGTGACCTGCCGGGCGTCGACGTCGACGACGAGGTGTTCGGCGGTGAGTCGGCGGTGGTCGGTGGGCGCGACGTCGGGGTCGGAGGACGTGCTCGGGCGGCGACGCAGCAGCGCGCGCAGTCGTGCGACGAGCTCGCCGAGGTCGAACGGCTTGGTCAGGTAGTCGTCCGCACCGGCCTCGAGGCCGGTGATCCGGTCGTCGACGGATGTGCGCGCCGACAGCACGCACACGGGGATGTCGTCGCCGAGCGCGCGCAACGCGGTCACCACGGCGACCCCGTCGAGGTCGGGCATGTTGATGTCGAGGACCAGCAACGACGGTCGGTGGTCGGTGATGCTGCGCAACGCCTGCGCGCCGCCCGTGGCGGTGTGGACGGCGAATCCCGCGAGCCGCAGCCCGCGTTCGAGGGAGTGCAGGACGTCGGGATCGTCGTCGACCACCAGCACGTCCACCGGGTCCGCGGCGGTGGCGTCGTCGTGGTCCGGCGGGGTCGTCATGGCGGCCATTGTGCCGAACGTGTCCGGCAGGATGGGGTGATGACGACCACCGCGCTGCTCTGGTTCCGCCGCGACCTGCGTCTGGCGGACCTGCCGTCCCTCCTCGACGCCGCCGAGGCCGCCGATCGTGTGCTGGCCTGCTTCGTCCTCGACCAGACGCTGCTCTCGTCCTCCGGGGAGCGTCGGGTGCAGTTCCTGGGTGACTCGCTGCGCGATCTGTCCGACCAGCTCGACGGACGCCTGCTGGTGGTCCGCGGCAAACCGGAGAACCTGATCCCCGAGATCGCGAAGGCGATCGATGCGACCAGCGTCCACATCTCCAGCGATCACACCCCGTACGGCACCGCCCGCGACAAGCGGGTCGCCGAGGCCCTCGGCGACGTCGAGCTGGCGTCGCAGGGATCGCCGTATGCGGTCACGCCCGGGCGCCTCACCAAGGACGACGGCGAGCCGTACAAGGTGTACACCCCGTACTTCCGGGCCTGGCGTGAGCACGGGTGGCACTCGCCCGCGGACACCGGTGCGTCGACTGCGGACTGGGTCGATCCCTCGGATGTGACCACCTCGAAGCTGAAGGCCGCCGACATCCCCGACCCGGGCGTCGAGCTGCCGCAGCCGGCGGGCGAGACCGCCGCGCTCGCCCGGTGGAAGCAGTACGTCGACGGCACCGAGGATTTCGCGGAGTACTCCGTCGCCGACTACGACGACGTGCGCAACCGGCCCGACCTGGACGCGACGAGCCGCATGTCGGCGCACCTGAAGTTCGGCAACATCCATCCGCGCACGATGCTCGCCGACCTCGTCCGCCTCGAGAAGAAGAAGGCGTCGAAAGACGGTGCCACCGGCTACATCCGAGAGATCTGTTTCCGTGACTTCTATGCGACGGTGATGGACCACTGGCCGCGCAGCTCGTGGTGGAACTGGAACTCCGCGTTCGACGACATGGAGGTCGACACCGGCACCGACGCCGAGAAGGCGTTCGAGCAATGGAAGCAGGGGAGGACGGGGTTCCCCATCGTCGACGCGGCGATGCGGCAGCTCAACGAGTCCGGCTGGATGCACAACCGGTTGCGGATGATCGTCGCCTCGTTCCTCGTCAAGGACCTGCACCTCCCGTGGCAGTGGGGTGCGCGGTACTTCCTCGACCAGCTCACCGACGGGGACATGTCCAGCAACCAGCACGGGTGGCAGTGGACCGCCGGGTGCGGCACCGACGCGTCGCCGTACTTCCGGGTGTTCAACCCGACGACGCAGGGCGAGAAGTTCGACCCGGACGGCGACTTCGTCCGTCGCTGGGTCCCCGAACTCGCCGACATCGCAGGCAAGGCCGTCCACCAGCCGGGCGACGACCGCCCCGACGACTACCCGGAGCCGATGGTCGACCACAAGGCCGAGCGGCAGGAGGCCCTCGCACGGTACGAGAAGGTCAAACGCTGACCGCACGGCACTGATTTCGGACGACCGAAGAAAATTGTTCGCCCCGGTTTGAAACCGGCGGGGGCGTGTGCCAATCTGTGCCGATGACGTTGGGGACCGATCCGGAGGTGACCGAACCGGTCCCACCGCGGTCGCGCGGCTCACGATTCGCCGGCGTCGCGCTCCTGGGACCCGCGTTCGTCGCCGCCATCGCCTACGTGGACCCCGGCAACGTCGCCGCGAACGTGACCGCCGGAGCCCGGTACGGATTCCTGCTCGTGTGGGTGCTCGTCGTCGCATGTGCGATGGCCGTGGTCATCCAGTACCAGTCGGCGAAGCTGGGCATCGTCACCGGCAAGACGTTGCCCGGGTTGCTCGGCGAGCGGTTGCCGCGCCGGCGACGTCTCGCGTTCTGGGCACAGGCCGAGGTCGTCGCGGCCGCGACCGACATCGCCGAGGTGGTCGGCGGCGCGATCGCACTGCACCTGCTGTTCGACCTCCCGCTCGTCGTCGGCGGCGTGATCGTCGGTGCGGTGTCCATGGCGCTGTTGGGTTTCCAGTCGCGTAGCCGTCAGCGCATGTTCGAGTCGGCGATCGCGGCACTGCTGCTGATCATCGTCATCGGCTTCCTCGCCGGGCTGGTCGTCGGACCGCCGTCGCCGGGTGACGTCCTCGGTGGCCTCGTGCCTCGGCTCCAGGGCACGGACACCGTCCTGCTCGCCGCGAGCATGCTCGGTGCGACGGTGATGCCGCACGCGATCTACCTGCACTCGAGCCTCGTGATCGACCGTCACGGGCCCAGCGTCGACGACGCCCGACGCCGTCGCCTCGTGCGGGCGACGCGGTGGGACGTCGTCTGCGCGTTGGTGATCGCGGGCGCGGTGAACATCGCACTGCTGCTGCTCGCCGCGCAGAACCTGCAGGGCCGGGAGGGGACCGACACCATCGAGGGTGCGCAGCGGGCCGTCGGTGACGCGATGGGGCCGGTGATGGCGGTCCTGTTCGCGGTCGGGCTCCTCGCGTCGGGTCTCGCGTCCACCTCCGTCGGCTGTTACGCCGGGGCGTCGATCATGCAGGGGCTGTTGGCGGTCCGGGTCCCGGTGTGGGTCCGGCGCCTGGTGACCCTGGTACCGGCGTTGGCCGTCCTGGGCAGCGGCGTGGACCCGACCTGGGCCCTGGTCATCAGCCAGGTGGTGCTCAGTTTCGGCATCCCCTTCGCGATCATCCCGCTCGGCCGGTTCACCCGGGACCGGTCGCTCATGGGATCGTTCGCCGACTCCGGCGTGCT
This sequence comes from Williamsia sp. SKLECPSW1, assembly GCF_054332755.1. Lineage (NCBI taxonomy): Bacteria > Bacillati > Actinomycetota > Actinomycetes > Mycobacteriales > Nocardiaceae > Williamsia > Williamsia sp. SKLECPSW1. Next base: position 2,694,352 of record NZ_JBTGLI010000001.1, read on the forward strand.
CCGCGCCGTGGCGATCGTCATCGCGTCGGTCGTGGTGCTGCTCAACCTCGCCCTGATCGTGCTGACCGTCACCGGGATCGGCTGAACCCGTCGCACCTACGCCTTCTTCAGGTCCGGGTTCTCCTGGTACACCTCGGTGATGAGTGACATGTCGAAGATGTCGGCGGGCTTGATGGTGTATCCGGCCTTCGCGAGTGCCTCGATGTTCTCGTCGATCAACGCGTCGGTCATCGTGAGGAGACCGTTTGCCTTGGTGTCCGCCGACACGACGAGGTCGTTCTGCGCGGTCGCCTCCTTCGTCTGGTCGTCGACCTTGAGTCCGAGGTTCTTGCCGTACACGTTCACGGCGAGTTCCGCGGAGCCGCGCGGATCGGCGACGGCGTCGTTCCAGCCCTGGATCTCGGCCTTCAGGAACTTCTTCAACAGGTCACGTTCGGAGTCGATGGTCTCCTGTCGCACCACCAGGGTCTCGGCGACGAGCGGGAGGTTGTGGTCGGCGAACAGCAGTGTCGCCGTCGGGAAACCCTGCGCGGCGAGGGTGATCGGCTCGTTGGTGCTGTAGGCCACCCAACCGTCGACCTCGCCCTTGGTCAGCGGCGTCGGGTCGTACTGGACCGTGATCTTGTCGACGTCGTTCTCCGTCAGGTTGTTCGCAGTGAGGAGCGCCTTGAAGACGTTCTCGTTCGACGCCTGGACGCCGATCTTCTTGCCCTTCATCTCGGCCGGGGTGGTGATGGGGGTCTTCGCCGACGACATGATGCAGAAGGGGTTCTTCTGGTAGGTCGCGGCGACGGTCTTGAGCTTGGCGCCCTGCAGGATCACCGGAGCGGTGAGCTGCGGTGCGGTCATCCCGATCCACACCTTGTTCGACGTCAGGCCCGTCTCGACGCCCGTACCCGCGCCGCCTCCGGTCACCAGTTCCGGGTCCGGGGTGAACCCGGCCGCCTTGTAGTACCCCTTGTTCAGGGCGTGGTACTCGCCGGCGAACTCGATGTTCTTGATCCACGACAGCTGGACCTTCTTGGCACCCCCCGACGACGAGGACGACGACCCGCTGCTGCAGGCGGCGAGGACACCCGACGCGCCGAGGGCGCCGGCTGCGCCGCCGGCGAGCATCGAGTACCGGAGGAAGGAACGACGGTCGACGCTGAGGGACATGGGATCTCCGTTCGGAAGGGCGTGGTCGTGGGTGTGGTGGTGGTCGGGTGATCGGCGTGGTCAGGACGGTGCGGTGCCCATACGGGACAGCACGACGGCCTCGAGAACCCCGACGATCGCGTAGAGCACGATCGAGCTGACGGTGATGACGACGACCGAGGCCCACAGTTCGTCGTAGGCCGCTGCGGGCAGCGCCTGTTGCAGGCTCGCGCCGAGACCCTTGTTGGTGCCGAGCCATTCGCTGACGGTCGCGCCGATCATGGCGCCGGGCACCGAGATCTTCGCCGCGGCGAACAGCGACGGGACCGCCGCGGGCAGCGCCGCCATGCGCAGCGTCGTAGCTCGGGAGCCCCCGTACGCGCTGATGACATCGGAGATCTGGCGTGGGGCGCCGGCGAGTCCGGTCATGATCATCACCAGCGCGGGGAAGAAGACGATGATCCCGCCCATCACGGCGACGCAGGCGGGTCCGCGGCCGACGATCATCGTGATGAGCGGTGTGATCGCGACCAGTGGCACCGACCGCATCAGCATCGCGATCGGCATGAAGGTCTGCGCGGCCGGGCGCGACAGCGTGAAGACCCCGGCGACGACGATCGCCGCGACCATCCCGGTGACGAACCCGATCCCGGTGTCGCCGAGCGTGATCCACAGTCGGTCGAGAAGCTCTGCACGGTCGGATGCGGCGTCGGGTGCGGTGAACAGGTACTGGAACACGTCGATCGGCGTGCGACCGATGATCGGCCCGATGTCCGGGAAGGCCAGCAGGAACAGGATCCAGATCACGACGATGAGGACCAGGGATCCCAGCAACGACACCAGCAGTCGCGCGGTCGGCCCCACACGTCCGACGAGGGTGGGGCGGTACGTCGAGCTCACCATGCGCGCTCCCCACGGGCCCACCGCTCGACGAAGCGCGCCAGCACGGCGATGACGGCGTACCCGATGCCGGCGATCGCCCCGGCGATCAACGCGATCGCCCACACCTGCGGGATGGCGGCCTGCTGTTGCGCGAGGATCATGGCCGGTCCGATCCCCTGTTCCGGTGCCGAGAGGAACTCGCCGAGAACGGCACCCAGCACAGCGGCCGGTGCCGAGATCTTGAGTGCCGCCAGTGTGTTCGGCAGCGCCGTGACGGCACGGACCCGGATCAGCTGTGCGAACGGGCCACCCCCGTAGACCCGGATGAGATCGAGTTCGGCGGGTTTCGGCGCCCGTAGACCCGAGAGCGTACCGATCATCGTCGTGAAGAACACCGAGATCGCCGCGAGGAAGACGATCATCGTCTGCACCTCGGCGAACGCGACCTGGATGATCGGGGCCACCGCGATCAGCGGGGTGCAGTAGCTGATGATCGCGAGCTGTGTCGCCAGGCCCTCGACCGCCGGGACGATCACGACGACGAGCGCGACGACGATGGCGAGTGCGTTGCCCCACAGGAACCCCCGCAGCGCCAGTTCGACGGTGGGCGTCACGTTCGTCGCGTAGAAGTCGCCACCCTGGTCGCCGATCGCACGGAGCACGGCGACCGGTGTCGGGATGGTCCCGCGGAACCACTCGAACACGCCGGCCACGGTCCACAGCGCGACGACGGCCACGATCCCGAGCGCACCTGCCCCCCAGCGGGAGCCGGCGGTCCGGGCAGCCGACCACCGGGTGCCGGGCAGCGGCCCCGGTTCGGCGGCGATGTCGGACGGGGTGGGCTCGACGACCGCGGTCATCCCGACGCCCCGGTCGACACGGCGGCCGTGTCGGTACGGCGACCGAACAGCACGCCGCTGAGGTGGTCGTGCAGTGCGTGGAACTCGGGTGTCCGCAGCATCTCGGGCACGCGGGGCCGCGGGAGGTCGATGGGCAGGACCTCGACGACGCGTCCCGGGCGGGGACTCATGACGGCCACCTCGTCGGACAGGAACACCGCCTCGGCGATCCCGTGGGTGACCATGAGGGTGGTGGCCGGCTTCTCGGTCCAGATCCGCAGGAGTTCGTCGTTCAGGCGTTGTCGAGTCATGTCGTCGAGCGCGCCGAACGGTTCGTCGAGCAGCAGGGCCGTCGGCCGGACCACCAGCGCGCGGGCGATGGACACACGCTGGCGCATGCCGCCGGACAGGGTCGCGGGCTTGGCCTTCTCGAATCCGGACAGGCCGACCAGCTCGATGAGTTCGGCGACGAGATCGTCGTCGGCGGGCATGCGCGCCACCTGTAGCGGGAGCTTGATGTTCGACTCGACGCTGCGCCAGGGCAGGAGTGCGGAGTCCTGGAACGCGATGCCGAGGCCGTGATCGCGCTGCAGATCACGCGGTGACTTGCCGTTCATGAGCGCCGTGCCGGCGCTGGGCGTCTCGAGTCCCGCGAGGATCCGCAGGACGGTGGACTTCCCGCATCCGGACGGGCCCAGCAGCGACAGGAACGACCCCTCGGCAGTCTGGAGGGTGACGTCCTCCAGCGCCGTCACCGAGGTCTTTCGCGAACCGAAAGTCTTGGTGAGGCCGGAGATGTCGACACCGGTGCCGGCCGGGCGGACCCGTGCCGACACCGGTGCCGGGGTGGTCGGCTCCTGCGTCATGAGGGCTGACGGTAGGAGCCGGCTGTTGCTGCGGTGTTACCTCGCGATTACGCCGTCTCGACCGGGGTCCGTGTCGTCTCCGGCGTGCGTGAGAACAGGGCCTCCGACCACTTCACGCGGGAACCGGTGCGCAGGATCGACCGCTGGTAGATACGCGAGGCGGCCCAGGTGGTCGCCGCGCAGGCGGCGACCATGATCAGGACGGTGCCGACGATCTGGACGAGATCGGCGTCCCCGGTCGCGATCCGCATGGGCATGAGGGAGGCGGAGAACGGTGGGATCCAGCTGAGCACCGTCATCGGCGTCGAGGTGATCGCGTTGATCCCGAAGATCCCCGCGTAGAGGACGCCGAGCGCGAGGAAGGTCAACGGCAGCGTCGTCGATGCCGCCTCCTCCTGCCGCGAGACCATCGACCCGGCTGCGGCGTACAGCGTGGCGAAGAACAGGAAGCCGAGCAGGAACCACACGATCACCGCCACGAACATGGAGAAGGCCGTCGTCGGGACCGTGAGCAGTCCGGTCGCGGTCCCGGTGATCAACCCGGCCCCGGCGAGGACCACCAACTGGCCCAGCAGGATGGCGCCGATGCCGAGGATCTTGCCCCACAGCAGGTGCAGCGGCCGGATGGTGGCGAGCAGGATCTCCACGATCCGCGACGACTTCTCCTCCACGACGCCGGAGGCGATCATCCCGCCGCCCTGCATGATGACGATGAGCAGCAGGAAGACGCCGATGTAGGCGATGGCGAGGCGTTGGCCCTCGTCGGGTTTCGTCACCTTCGTCTCGGTGACCGACAGCGTCGACGACGCGGCCGCCTCGGAGGTGACGGCGACGGGGCTGGCGCCCGCGGCGGCGATGGCCGCGCGCAGACCGGACTGGGAGACGGCGGTGCGGACGAGTGTCTCCGTCGACCCGGACAGTCCGTCCTTCGTGATCGCGGTGAACGCGGTCCGCGCGCCCGGTTGGTTGGCGATCAGTGCCGCGGACACGTCACCGGACTCGACCTGCGTGCGGGCCTCGTCGGCGGAGGCGTAGGTACGGACGTCGACGCCGGTGCCGATGAGACGGCCCGCCTGGGTGAGTGCGTCGGAGACGGTGCTGCCCGAGGCCGCGACGACACCGATCTTCGGGGTGTCGTCGCCGCCCTTGCCGACGAACTGTGCCGCGACGATCAGGCCGCCGACGATGAGGACCAGCAGCAGCCCGTTGATGATCCGGAACGATCTGGTGGAGACCCGTGTGGTGATCTCGCGGCGTGCGACGAGCGCGACGGCCCGCGCGCCACCGGTGTCGGTGCCCTGTGTGGGGGCGGGTCGTGTCGGGTCGGGGGTCACTGTGTGGGTCATGCCGACACCACCTCTCGGAAGAGTTCGGTCAGGTCGGGGGTGCGCGGGGTGAACCGTCGGACCGGCCCGTGCTGGAGTGCCGTTCGCAGGATCTGTTGATCGTCGGTCCCGGGTGCGACGCCGACCACGGTCGTGTCCGGACCCGTGTAGTGGACCGACGCGACGCCGGTCAGGCCGTCGGCCCAGCCGGTCGCGGTCGACGGGCCGGTGATCTCGATCTCGCTGCCGCCGTGCGTCCGCAGGTCGTCGACGGTGCCCAGGGCACGCATCTCGCCCTTCGCGATGATGCCGACGCGATCGCAGAGGCGCTGCACGAGGTCGAGCTGATGACTGGAGAAGACGACCGGGACACCCTGGGCCGCCTTCTCTTTCAGCACGTCGCTCATCACGTCGACGGCCACCGGGTCCAGTCCGGAGAACGGCTCGTCGAGGACGAGGACCGCCGGATCGTGGACGAGCGCGGCGGCGAGCTGGGCGCGCTGCTGGTTGCCGAGGCTGAGATCGTCGACCGCGTCGTCGATGCGGTCGGCGATGCCGAGCCGGGTGAGCCAGTCACGCACCGTCGACGCTGCCTGCGACCGGGACATGCCGTGGAGCTCGGCGAGGTACTGCAGTTGTTCGCCGACCTTCATCTTCGGGTACAGGCCGCGTTCCTCGGGCATGTAGCCGATGCGCCGGCGTAGGGCCAGGTCGATCGGGCGGGCGCCGAGCGAGACGGTGCCGGAGTCCGCCGACAGCACCCCGAGCACGATGCGCATCGTCGTCGACTTGCCGGCGCCGTTGCTGCCGACGAACCCGAATATCTCGCCCGGGTGGACGGTGAAGGTCATGTCCCGCAACGCGGTCAGGTCGCCGTACCGCTTGGTGAGACGGTCGATGATCAGGGGGTCGCTCACGATCGTCCTCTCTGTGGTGGGGTCAGGGATCCGGTCACCAGGGGGCCGGTGCCGGGGGATCGAGGGGGGAGTCGGTGTCGTCGGGTCGGGTGGACGGACGGGCGTCTGCGCTGACGCGGGACGGTGGGGTGGGCGATGCCGCCGGCGCGGGCGTGTCGGGCTCGGCGAAGTCCTCGGGGTCGGGGTCCTCGGTCCACCACGCGAGAAGCATGGTGGGACTGCAGGTTCCGATGAGCAGCATCGTGATGAGCAGGACGCCGAAGCCGTACACGGTCTGCCCACTGACGGAGTCCCGCGCCGAGCCCACGAGGATCAACACGATGTAGGGCACGAACATCAGGCTGAACACCGCCATGTAGCCGATGGACCGGGCCGAGTTCCGCTTCGCCAGTTGCAGTTCGTCCAGTGATGCGACGGGCGCCTCGGCGATGTTCCCGGTGACGATGCCGAGCAGCTTGAGGAAGCCCAGGATGCCGAACAGCCCGAGGATGTAGGGGATGAAGAACCACGCCGCGGTGAAGAAGGACAGGACGGTGGCGACGACGAGCAGCGCCAGGGAGGTCAGCACACCACCGACCAGGATCCGGGCGCCGCGGCGATTCCGCATGCCGGGCAGACGGTGGGCGTTCTTCGCCTGGGCCTTCTCGTAGTGGCGGACACGCCAGGCCTCGTACCGCACCCAGAAGGCCGGCTTCACGTGGTCCGGGATCGCGGAGTTCGGATCGCTCATGAGGTGCTCCCGTTGCGGTTGGCGTACAGCTCGGTCGACATGGCCGTGAACTCGGTCCGGCTGAAGACGGCCTCGACGGGCAGGCCGAAGACGGCGCAGATGCGGAACGCGAGGTCCAGGCTCGGGTAGTTGTCGCCGCGCTCGAGCGCGCCGACCGACTGGACGTTGATCCCGACGGCCTCGGCGAGTTCTGCCCGCGACATGCGGCGTTCGGCGCGCAGGACGCCGATGCGGTTGTAGATGGGGAGCTGGGCACCCCGTCGGACTGGACTCACACAACACAGTGTTAGGAAAACACAACAGAATGTCAACCAACGACGGTGTACAGGCGACCGAGCATCGAGCGGCCCGGTGCCGAGACCGGGCGAGGTCGCTTGCCGGCGGTGCGCTTGCTACCGGTGCGGGAGTGCCACGCCGCGACCGCTGAGCTCGCCGCGGCGGAGCCGCTCATACGCGTCGGGGACCTCGTCGAGGACGACGGTGGTCGTCTCCGCGGTGAGGTCACCCGCGCGGGCCATCTCGACCACGGCGGCCAGGTCGTCCCGGGTCCCCCAGAACGGGGCGCTCACCTGCCACCCGGGTGCGAGCCCCCGATCCTTGCCCACCAGTACGCGCCCGCCGGCGCTGCCGACGACCACCAGCCGCCCGCCCGGGGCGAGGATCTCGAGGCCGGGTTCGACCGTGGAGGCGGCGCCGGCGAAGTCGAGCACGAGGTCGGCGCCGCGGTGACGGTGTAGTGCGGTGAGCGCGTCCGCGACCGAGGGACTCACGGAGTCTGCGCCGAGCTCGCGCGCGAGTTCCCGTCGTCCAGGGTGGATGTCGACGGCGAGGACGGTCCCGACGCCGAGTGCTCGCAAGATCTGCACAGCCATGTGACCGAGGCCCCCGACCCCGATGACGACCGCGACCGTGGACGCGTCCAGCAGATCCGAGTTGGACGAGATCACGTGGTACGCCGTCAATCCGGCGTCGGCGAGTGGCGCGGCCCGAACGGGATCGAGTCCGCGGGTGGGGACCAGCACGGCATCCGACGGCACCAGCATCCGCTCGGCGAGACCACCGGGATGTCCCAGTCCGTTGCCGATACGAGCCGATCGCCCGTCCGTGCCGGGAAGCAGCGAGAGGCAGTAGTTCTCCCGCCCGCGCCCGCAGTTCCGGCAGTGGCCGCAGGCCCAGATGCCGTGGACGACGACCGGGGTGTCGATCCACGACGCGTCTGCGTCCGGGCCGACCGCGACGACGGTGCCCGCGACCTCGTGGCCCAGGGTCACCGGGAGCGGATAGTCGAACGTGCCGGGAGGCGCGTCCATGACGTGCAGGTCCGACTGGCAGAGGCCCGCGGCATCGACGCGAAGCAGGATCTCCGAACCCGACGGGGCGGGCTCGGGGACCTCGCGTACCACCGGTTTCGCACCCCAGTCGGTGATCTGGACGGCGCGCATCGTCGTCGTCACCCGATCGCCGACCGCTGCCGGGTGCGGAACCGATCGACCCCGTCCGTGGTGGTGACGCCGACCCGGCCGCGGGCGGCGAGCACGTCGAGATGCGCCATCGTCTCGCACAGTGCGATCAACCGATTCATCGTGTCGAGATCGGAGAACGGCCGATCCCGCCGAGTCCACCGCAACGCCCTGGCCACCGTCGATCCGGTCAGCTCCGCGTCTGCCGCCTCGACGATGTCGAGGATCTCGTCGAAGCGTCGTCGGTGGTGCTCGATCAGCGCACGAGCGCGGTCGTCCACCCGCCCTCCGACGGGGCCGTGCGCAGGTGCGATCGTGTCGGCGGCATCGGACGCCACGAGACCCAGCGACGCGAGGAATGCCTCGAGAGGCAGATCCCAGTCGCCGAGTTCGAAGCCGATGGACGGGGTGATGGTGGGGAGGACGTGATCGCCGGTGAAACACACGGAGTTGTCCAGATCTCGGAAGATCATGTGGCCCTTCGTGTGTCCGGGCGTGTGGACCGCCTCGACATGTCGACCGGGCAGGGCGAGCGGTCCGGGGCGGATCCACTCGTCCGGATGCTCCCAGTCGGTGACGTCGAACGGCTCGTCGACCGTGATCCGGTACACGGCGTCGGCGAGTTCTGGTGCGCCACCGCGCCGAGCCTGTCTGAGCGACGTCTCGGGGACGGTGCTAGCGATCCGTGCGACCGCATCGAGACCCGGTGCCTCGGCGATCCCGAGATGGACGCGGCACCCGACGCGGCGGCGCAACTCGACTGCGAACGTGTAGTGGTCACGGTGGATGTGGGTGACGAACACATCGTGGATGTCTTCCGGTACCCGCCCCACCGTGCTCAGGGCGCTGCGCAACTCCTCGTGCGTGGTGGGGAGGTGCCATCCGCCGTCGACGAGGGCGATGCCCCGATCGGTCTCCAGCACATACACGTTCACCGCGCGCAGCGCATCGTTCGGGAGTTCGAGCGGGATCCGATGGACGCCGTCGACGACGACGTGACAGCCGGGCTCGGTCCAGGCCGGGGAGGACCTGGTCACGACGTGGGATCGGCGAGCGGCACCATCGTCTTCTCGTCGCCGTACCAGATCATCCGTCGTCCGCGCATCGTGCCCACGTTCTCCACCGCCGCGCTCCACTCCGGGCTGCGCAGCGCCTCCTCGAGGGCATCACGAGACGCGAAACTCAACACCGACAGGCCATCCCACCCGGACGACCGCTCGTCGGCGGCATCGACGATCTCGGTGTGCTGCCAGCGCATCAGCCCGGGCAGGGGGTAGGTCACCTCGGCGTGCTCGCCGCGCCACCAGTCGATGAACTGTTCGTGGGTCCAGTCGCTCGGTCGTGCCGCGAGCACCATCAGGTTGAACACGGGTCCTCCTCGTTCGATCAGGTGGTGGGGTTCGATCAGGTGGTGGGGTTCGATCAGTGGGTGGGGGTGCCGGCGAGTCGGCTCGCGAGCGCGATGGCGTCCCGTCGGGACAGCTTGCCCACCCGGTTCTGGGGCAGGTCGTCGACGGTGAAGACGTACTCGGGCCACTTCGACTTGGGGAACCCCGTGCGGTCGAGCTGGTCGGTCACCGAGGCGAGCGTCATCTTGGTGTCCTGGGCGACGACCAGCGCGGCCGCGCGCTCACCCAGCAGGCTGTCGGGTACCGGGACGACACACACCTGCACGACACCCGGCAGTCCGGCGATCGCGCTCTCGACCTCGTTGATGTCGATGTTGCGGCCACCGCGGATGATGATCTGCTTCTGGCGTCCCATGACGGTGATGAATCCGCCGTCGCCGACCTCGACGAGATCTCCGGTGGGCAGGAAGCCGTCCTCGGTGAGGTCGGGCGCCTGGGGTCGACCCTCGCGGGCGTAGCCCACGAAGAGTGAGGGACCCCGCACCTGGGCGTCGCCGATCTCCCCGGCGGGCAGCGGCGAGCCGTCGGCCGCGACCGCGCGCACCACGGTGCCGGGGAACGGTCGTCCGTCGCGGCCGAGTCGCAGAGGAGGTGGGTCGGTCAGCGACGGGGTCGTGTGACCCAGGCACTCCGACATGCCGAACACCCGCAGGAACGTCGTGCCGAGCGTCGCCTCCGCGCGCTGCAGGGCCGCGACGTTCATCGGACCGCCGCCCACGGTGATCGCGCGCATCGCCGTCAACGGTGTCTCGGAGCCCTCGGCGATCGACATCTGCAGCGCCATCGTCGGCACCAGCATGGTCCACGCGACGGAGTGTTCCCGCAGGGACGCGAGAGCCGCTGTCGGCGACCACTTCTCGATACAGACCATCGTCGCGTCGAGGAGTGCGGGCAGATACATGCCGAAGCATGCCGCAGCCACCGACGACAGCGGCACGAAGGCCGCCACCGCATCGCCGGCGCGCAGCCCTACGGTGTCGATGGTGCACTGCGCCGCGTAGCGGATGGCGCTCTCGGACTGGACGACGCACTTGGCCCGGCCGGTCGACCCCGAGGTCATCGCGATGACCGCGCCGTCCCCCCAGCGGTCGATGTCGCGCGTCTCGGCGGTCGCGACCGGCGAGATGCGTGACATCGACCGCTGGGGGGAGGGCGCGGTCATCGCGATGACCGCGCCGTCCCCCCGGCGGTCGATGTCGCGCGTCTCGGCGGTCGCGACCGCCGTTCGTGGCCCCGGCGTGTCGACGCGGGTGGGGAATCGACCGTCGTCGACACCCCAGGCGGAGAGGACATCAGGATCGGCGACGACGACGTCGGGTGCGATGTCCTCCACGACGAGGTCGAACTCGGTGGGGGACAGGTGGGGACTGAGTACGGCCACCACGCCGCCCCGCAGGCCGACGGCGATTGCGCACGCCAGGGTCTGCCACGTGTTGTCCGCCTGGACGGCGACCGTCGGCGGCGAGGCGCTGAGATCGGCGAGCGCATCGGCCAGACCGCGGGCCGCGTCGACCACCGACCCGAGCGAGTGCTCACCGTGCTGGTCGATCACTGCGATGTTCTGCGGTGTCCGCTCCGCTCGCTGGAGCAACTGCGTCGCAAGTGTTCTCATCGGACCTCCATCCCGACCGTGGTGCGCGTGGTGGTCACCGTGCGGTCCATCCGCCGTCGACCACCAGTGTGTGACCCGTGACGTAGGAACTGGCGGAGGAGGCGAGGAAGAGGACCGCGCCGTCCACCTCCCCGTCCCGTCCGCCACGTCCGAGCATCGTGTTCCGTCGCACCCAGTTCGCCGATCTGTCGTTGGTGAACAGGCCGTCGGTCATCTCGGTGTCGAACCACCCCGGGACCACTGCGTTGACCCGGATCCCGCGGCGGCCCCACTGACCGGCCAGCTCGCGGGTGAGGCCCAGCGTGCCGGCTTTCGACGCCGCGTACGACGCACCGCCGATCGGCGCCGTCGACACCAGCCCGATCACCGACGAGATGTTGACGATGGAGGCCGGGGCGTTGTCGGGGAGTCGGCCGACGAGGTCGGTCGACAGGTGGAACCCGGCGAGCAGGTTGAGCTCGAGGAGGGCCGAGAAGCCCTCCGCCGTCTCCTGTTCGGCCTGCGGTGGGCCGGACATGCCGGCGTTGTTGACCAGGACGTCGACCTTGTCCCGCCCGTCGAAGGCCGCGTCGAGCAGGGCGCGTCGGTCGTCGGGATCGGTCACGTCGCAGCGCACGGGGGTGATCGACGGATGCCGTCGGGCGAGGTCGGCCAGTCGGTCGAGCCGACGTGCGGCTGCGAACACGGTCGCGCCGGCGTCCGCGAGCGTGGCGGCGAAACCCATGCCGAGGCCGGAGGACGCGCCGGTGACGATCGCGGTCCGACCGTCGAGCCGGAACAACTCACGGGCGCTCGGGTGGGTCGGGGTCGATGCGGTGCTGCTGTCCGATGCCATCGTCAGTACACCGCCGTCCGACCACCGTCGACGGGGATGATCGCGCCGGTGGTGTATCCCGCTGCGTCACTCGCGAGGTGGCAGACGATGCCGGCGATCTCGTCGGGATGTCCGAGCCGGCCCGCGGGCAGGCGATCGGTGACGAGCCCGATGAAGTCGTCGTCCCAGTTCTCCGCCATGTCGGTGGCGAAGCTACCCGGCATCACGCAGTTGACCCGCACCGTGGGCGCGTATTCCTGTGCGAAGGCCTGCGTGAGCGCGTTGAGGCCGTTCTTGGCCGCGGCGTACATCGCCTCGGCCGGGCTGGGCCGGACGGCTCCGATGCTGGAGATGTTGATGATCGATCCACCGCCTGCCGCCCGCATCCGGTCACCGGCCACCGCCATGAGACGGAACGGTCCCTTCACGTTGACCTCGATGGTCTTGTCCCAGAGAGCTTCCGAAACATCCAGCAGATTGTCGGCCAGTGGTGCGATGCCTGCGTTGTTCACCAGGATGTCCAGTCCACCGAATCGCGAGACGACGTCGTCGATGGCGGGTTCGAGCTCGTCCCACCGGCCGACGTGCAGGGCGAGCGGGTGTGCCTCGCCGCGCAGGTGCGACAGCGATTTCGCGACGCGGACACATGATTCGAGCTTGCGGCTGGCCACCACGACGGTGGCGCCGGAGTCGGCGAGTCCGTGCGCGATGGCCCGGCCCAGTCCGCGGCTCGCGCCGGTGACGAGAGCCACCTTCCCGGTCAGATCAGTGGTCATGCGTACTTCTTCACCTCCAGTCGGGCGATCGTGCGCAGGTGCACCTCGGCGGGGCCGTCGGCGATCTGCAGGGCGCGGGTGATCGCGTGCAGGCGGGCCAGCACGGTGTCGTTGCTGACGCCCGCCGCCCCGAAGGTCTGCACAGCCCGGTCGACGACGCGGTGGGCGACCTCCATCGCGGAGACCTTGATCGCGGCCACCTCGGAGCGTGCCGAGGCGTTGCCCTGGGTGTCCATCAACCACGACGCGTACAGGACGTGCAGGCGGATCTGGTCGATCTCGACGCGGCTGCGTGCGATCCACTCGCGGACGACCCCGCGATCGGACAGCGGTCCGCCGAATGCGGTCCTGCTCTGGGCGCGGCGGCACATCATCTCGAGGGCACGCTCGGCCATCCCGACCGCGCGCATGGCGTAGTGCATCCGTCCCGGACCCAACCTGCCCTGCGCGATGGCGAAGCCGTCGCCTTCGACCCCGAGCATGTTCTCGACGGGGACGCGGACATCGGTGAACTGGACCTCGCCGTGGCCGAGCCGGTCGTGGAACCCGAACATCGGGAGGTCCCGCAGCACCTCGACGCCGGGGGTGTCGAGGGGGACGAGGATCATGCTCTGCTGCCGGTAGGTCGGGCCGTCCGGATCGGACTTGCCCATCACGATGACGAGTCGGCAGTCCGGGTCCAGGACGCCGGACGTGTACCACTTGCGTCCGTTGATCACGTACTCGTCGCCGTCGCGCGTGATGGTGCAGGTGATGTTGGTGGCGTCGGAGGACGCGACGTCCGGTTCGGTCATGGCGAAGGCCGATCGGATCCGGCACTCGAGGAGCGGTGTCAGCCACCGCTCCTTCTGTTCCGGCGTGCCGTACATGGCCAGGATCTCCATGTTCCCGGTGTCCGGTGCCGAGCAGTTGATCGCCTCGTTGCCGATGATCGACCGTCCGACGATCCCGGCGAGCGGCGCGTACTCCAGGTTGGTCAGCCCGGCGCCGAGCCCGTCGTGGGTCATGAACAGGTTCCACAGCCCGAGGTCGCGGGCGGTGGCCTGGAGATCGCGCATGATCTGGGGTTGCTCGTGGGGGTTGTCGTTGGCGGCGATCTGCGCGTCGTAGACCGGCTCGGCCGGCAGCACGTGCTCGGTCATGAAGGTCTCGAGCGTCGCGGTGAGCGCACGTGTCCGTTCGGAGGGGGAGAAGTCCACGGTGAGGCTCCTTGCTGGGGATCGGTGGCGTGTCGGAGGTCGCGGACTCAGCGCACGATCGCGGTCCCGGTCCGGATGAGGCGGTCGATGGTCGCCGGTAGGCGCTCCTGGTCGGGGTCGTGGTGGCGCCCCTCGCGGTGACGACGCAGGTTGTGGCCCATGATCGCGGCCATCTTCAGACGACCCAGGGCGTCGAACCAGTCGAGGTCGGGCAGGGCCGGTCCGCCGTCGAGGTAGGCGTCGACGAGTGCGTGCGGTTCCGGCAACCCGGCCACCTCGCGGCCCACCTCCGGGAAGTTCGCGCCGTCGGCGAAGACGAGGAACCAGCCGAGCTCGACCCGAGGATCGCCGAGACTCCAGATCTCCCAGTCGATCAGCGCCCTCGGCTCGGTGCCGACGGACAGGATGTTGCCCAGGCGGTAGTCGCCGTGGACCAGCACCGGCGTCACCGCATCGGGGACTCGACGGGCCAGCAGCTCGACCAGTGCGCGACCGCCCTGGGCGAGTTCGGTGGGCACCGCGTCCATGGTCTTCGCCCAGCGAGCCAGCTCGTCGGCCGGACCGAGGACCGGTCCCGCGCCGGGGATGTCGTCGATGTCGACCCGGTGCAGTCGCGGCAGGATCTCGGCCGCACGCAGCATCCGGGCGGCGGCGAGGTCCCCCGGTACAGGCGGGTCGTCGAGGACGGGTTCGAGTGATTCGCCCGCGACCAGTTCCATCGCGAACCAGGCGGGTTCGTCGTCGTCGACCGCGACGACACGCGGCACGGGCACGTCGGTCTCGGCCAGTGCGGTGAGGATCGAGGCCTGACGCAGCATGTCGTGCCGACCGATCGCCCGCTGCCCGTCCGGTACGGCCTTGACCACGAGATCACCGCGATCTGTCCCGACCCGGTAGGTCAGACCGGAGTGCCCTCCGGGCAGCGCCTCGAAGGAGGTCACGGCCAGACCGTCCGAGTGGGAGAGATGGCGCGAGACACGGTCGCGCAGTGCGGAGGTCACAGGCGTGGTTCCTTCGGCAGGCCGAGCACGCGCTCGGCGATGATGTTGTGCTGGATCTCGTCGGTGCCGCCGGCGATGCGGTACCCGGGCGCCCCGAACACATGCTCGGTCCAGGCGAACCGGCCCCAGCCGCCGCGGTCGGCCACGAGATCGGGCCCCAGCAACATGCGGACGACCTCGCTCGTGCGGGCCATCGTGTCGGTGGCCAGCAGCTTGCCTGTGGACGCCTCGGGACCGGGTTCGGTCCCCGACGCCATGGCCTGCGCGACGCGCATCCCGGCGATGCGCTGGACGACGCTGCGTGTGATGAGGTCCGCCACACGATCGCGTTCCGTCTCGCCGAGGTCGCGGTCGAGATGGGCGGCCAGTTCGACGGCCTGGTCGGCGTTCGCCAGGCCGAGACCCGCACCGTCGAGCCGTTCGGCCGCGAGCACGGTCAGGGCCACCGACCAGCCCGTGCCCACCGGGCCGAGACGGTGGGCGTCGTCGAGGTGGACCCCGTCGAGGTAGACCTCGTTGAACGAGGACCCGCCGGTCATCTGGCGGATGGGCCGGACGGACACCCCGTCGGCGTCCATCGGGACGAGGAAGACGGTCAGACCCTGGTGTTTCGGTGCGGCGGTGTCGGTGCGACAGACAGCCACCCCGACGTCGGCGACGCGCGCGCCGGATGTCCACACCTTGTGGCCGTTCAGGATCCATCCGTCACCGTCGGGGACCGCCTTGGTCCGCACCGCGGCGAGGTCGGATCCGGCCTCGGTCTCGGAGAAGAGCTGACAGGCGATGACGTCCGTGCGCAGCATCGCGGCGACGTAGCGATCGCACTGCTCCGGCGTACCCCAGCGCGCGATGGTGGGCGCCACGAGCTGCTGCGTCACCGAGAACATCTCGGTCCGCCGAGGGATGTCGAACTCCTCCTCGACGTCGCGGAAGGCGAGCTCGTAGGAGAGGGGGAGTGCTCGGCCCCCGTAGTGCTCGGGCCACGTCAGGGCACCCCAGCCGGCGTCGAATTTCGCCTGCTCGTAGGCGATGATCTCGTCGGTCCGGGCCCGCTCCTCCTCGGCCGTCCAGTTCTCGAAGACGGCGACGGAGTCGTCGCCGTGACCCCACGCGGTCTCGGTCCGGCGAGTGGCACGGGTCGCTATCCAATCCCGCGCCTCGCCGGTGAACGTCGCGAGGTCGGGCACTGCGGTGGTCATCGGTGTTCCGTTCGATGCTGGGGTGGTGAGTGGGGTTTCGGGCGTCGTCAGATCGTCAGCACGGTGCAGGCACTGATCCCCGGCGCGCCGTAGACGTGGGTGAACCCCACGCGCGGGGAGCCGGGCACCTGCCGGGAACCCGCGGCCCCGCGCAGCTGGGTGACGATCTCGTGGACCTGGCGGAGGCCCGATGCCCCGATCGGTTCACCGTTGGCGATGCAGCCGCCGTCGGTGTTCACCGGGAGGCGCCCGTCGATCTCGGTGAGGCCCTCGGAGATCCACTTCTCCTGCTCGCCGTGCTCACAGAAGCCGCACTCGGCCATGTGCATGATCTCGGCGCCGGACTCGGTGTCCTGCAGCTGCGCCACGTCGACGTCGCCGGGGGCGATGCCGGCTTCCCGGAACGCGGCCGTCGCGGCGTCGGTGCTGACACTCACGGGTTCTCCCGTGCCGGCCACGGCGGGACTGAAGACCTCGAACGACCCGAACCGTCGGGTGCGGTGTGCGATGGCGCGCACCCGGACAGCGGTGCCGGACAACCGTCGGGCCGTGGCCGCGTCGGCGACCACGATCGCGGCACCGCCCTCACCGGGCGAGCAGAACATGTACCGGGTGAGTGGATCGTTGACCATGTCCGCCGCCGCGATGTCCTCGGCGGAGATCGGCTCCTGCCGCCACGCGTTCGGGTTGAGGGACCCGTTGCGGTAGGCCTTCGCCGCGACCGCCGCGAGAGTGTCGCGGGAGATGTCGTGGTTGCGCATGTAGCGGGCGATCTTGGAGCCGAAGAACTGGGTGGTGACCATCAGGCCGGCCTCCCCGTATCCCTCGGGCAGACCCCACTCGCCGGGCTGCGGGTCGAACGCTCCGCGAGGGTGCTTGTCGAATCCGACGGCGAGCGCGATGGTCGCCGCTCCGGAACGGATGGCGTTCACGGCGGACACCAGCGCGCTGCCCCCGGTCGCACAACCGTTCTTGACGTTGGTGAAGGGGATGCCGGTCAGGCCGAGCTCGGTGACGAGTGTGTCGGCCAGTCCGGATCCGTCGCTGCCACCGAAGGCGACCTGCACGTCGCCCCAACCGATCCCGGCGTCGGCGAGGGCAGTGTGTATCGCGGTGACGGCCATCTGGCGCCCGGTGACCCCGGGCTGGCGTCCGAACCTCGACAGGCCCGCACCGACGATGCTGACGTCGTCGCTCATCGCCCGGCCACCTCGAAGTGCGGCACGGGTTCGGTCGCGACGAGCGTCGCCTCCGAGCCGATCAGGTCGTCGAACGACTCCGCCTCGAGGATCCCGGCGACCCGGATCCCGTCGGGCAGTTCGACATAGCCCATGGCGAAGGGTCGGAATCCACCGGTGGGCGGGACATACGGCGGCGACTTCGGCGCGAACCGCTGCACGGTGTAGGTCCACACCGTGCCCCGTCGGCTCAGCGTCCGGGGTCGCACGCTCGGCGTGGCACACCGAGCGCAGCGGTCGCCGGCGGGGAATCCCACCGTTCCGCACGTCGTGCACTCAGAACCCTGCAGGCTCGGTTCCGTCATGTCCCGTCCCATCCGGTGTCGATTCAGGCTGTCGGTGAGGGCGTCAGACGCCGGTCAGCGACCGACCCACTTGGGCTCACGCTTCTGCAGGAAGGCGTTGACGCCCTCGCGTGCGTCCTCCGACTGCAGCGCGTTGCCGACTGCAAGGTGCTCCATGACCATCAGCGACTGGATGTCGGCGTCGAGACCGCGGTCGATGGTCATCTTGGTGAGCTTCATCGCGAACGGGCTCTTGTCGACGATCGGGGCGATGAAGTCGGCCACGAGCTCGTCGAGCTGGTCGGCAGGCGCCGACGCGTTGATCAGATCCCATTCGGTGGCTTCCTTGCCCGAGAGCAGCTTGCCGGTGAGCATGAGCTCCTTGGTCTTGCGGATGCCGATCATGCGCGGGAGGCGGTAGATCGGTCCCGCGCCGCCGAACAGGGCACGGCGGATGTGGAAGTCGCCGATCTTGGCGTCGTCGGCCGCGACCGCGAAGTCGCACGAGATCATCAGCTCGAAGCCGCCGGCGGTGACGAAGTCCTCGAGGACCGCGACCGACGGGGTGTTCATCGAGTAGAGGCGATCGCAGACCTTCGCCGAGAGGACTGCGACGTCCATCGCGTTGGTGGTGCCCACGAAGTCACTGAGCAGGATGTCGAGGTCGAATCCCGAGCAGAACTGATTTCCCTTGCCGCGCAGCACGAGAACCTTGAGATCGGGATCGTTGTCGACCTCGACGATGATCTCGTCGAGCCGGTACAGGAGCTCCGGGGTGACGGCGTTCTTCTTGTGCGGGCGGTTGAGCCACACGCGGGCGACGGGGCCGTCCTTCTCCAAGATGATGTGGTCGGTCTCGATCATGTTCTCTCCTTGACATCGATCGCGACCCGATCGCGACCTGAACTGGATTCAATTCAGTTCTAACGGTCGAGGCCGCAGAAGTCAACAGCCTCGACCGGCTGAGGGCCCGAGCGGATGCGACCGTCAGGTCACGAGGCGGACCGGTGGCGGCGTCCAGGTCTCGTCGAGCGCCGCGCGCAGGGGTTGGTAGATGCGCAGTACCAGGAAGAACGCGCCCTCGGGGCAGGGAAGCCATGCGGCGTCGGGGGATTCGGGGCGACCCGCGGAGACGACGACCGCGCTGGGGGCACGCCCGTCGTCCGCGCGGTTGGTGGAACCGCCGACCGAGTGTCGGCCGGCGGGGGCGTCGTGCAGCCTGCCGGTCTCGGCCTCGTACAGCGTGATGCTCCAGAAAGCCTCGGCCGGAGGCGGATCGGAGAGATCGATCCGGTAGACCGCGCGACCGCTGCCGTCCAGTGGCGCGCCGCCGGAGTCGACGTAGGTGTTGTACGAGCAGTTCTCCTCGACGACGTTCGCACCCAGCCCGACGAAGTTCATCACCGCCCGCGCGAGGAAGTTGTTCCCGTGTGATCCCTTGTCCAGAACCCTGGTCCAGCCGCTCTCGGCCTTGCGGCCCAGGAGCCCGCGCGACCCGCCGAGAATCCGCATCGCCGACTCGAAGCCTCGTCGCGCACCCTCGGCGACGGCCTCGTCCCGGCCGAGTGGTTCCGCCGATGCCCCCGACCCGATCCCGAGGATCCGGAACTGATCGACATGCGCCACGTCCTCGTGCGGTACCCCGTTGATGCGGAGCGAGGCATCCAGTGCACGCAGGAACGCCGAGACCGACGTCTCGACCTCGTCCTGGCCGACCACCGGCCAGGGCCGCACACTGTCGCCCCGGCCGTGGAGGAGCACCTGGTCCTGCAGCGCGCGAACGGTGTCGACGTCACCGGGGGTGTCGAACACCTGGATGCGCATGAGCAACCACATCAGGGGTGTCGCCACCCGGAGCACCGGGGTCCCGTCCGGCGCGGTGCCGGTCCACGTCGTCGTGGCGATGAGCAGCTCGCGCGGCGGAGGGGTGTGCGTTCGCGCGCTCACGTTGGAGGCATTGCTGTACGCGTCGAGGAGGTTGAGCGTGAAGTAGCGCCGGCCGAAGTCGGGGAGGTCGACGCGGACGGGGCCGTCCGACAGGTCGATCCATGCGTTCGAGTACAGGGTGTCCACGTTCGGCACGCGGAACGGCTGGTACCCGTGCGAGGCGATCTCCCGGTCGTGGCGCAGGACGTTCATCCGCCACGGGTCTCCCTCGACGGCGGGCGCGCACATCGCGCACATGCTCGCGTACTGGAGTACCGACGGCATCCCGTAGATCACCGCCTGGATGGCGGCGCTGGTGGCCAGGGCGATCCGACCATCGGCGTTGGTCGGCGTGATGTCGTCACGCTCGGAGAACTGCAGTTGGTCGGCGAGCGACGGGTCGTAGACCCGATGGACCACGCGCTCCCGAGCGCCCCCGTACCTGGTGGGTTCGGACACCACGTCGACCTCCGATCGAGTTGTTCGTCGACGCGTCGCCGACGTCTCAGCAGTGCAGCTCTCGCGTCAGAAGTGCACGGCAGGTGTGTCATCCGGCGCGACGGTGAGTACGAGGATCAGGGCCGCGACACCCGTCGCGACCACGGCGAGGGACAGCAGTGCGCACGGCCGTGAAGCCGGTCTGCGCAGGATCACCAGGCCCTCGTCGTCCATTGCCAGTTCTCGACGGCCGGGTGTCGACGTCCGGACGCGTGCGATCGCGGCACACGCCGCGACGAACGCCGCGGGCACCAGGAGCACACCGAGCCAGGACTGCCCCAGATGTGCCGCGATCCGCACGCCCACCGCTGCGGCGACGAGCAGTGAGCACGACGTCCGTTGCCAGGCGAGCGACGTCCGTTCCAGTTGCAGGCCGCCGTCGTCGAGTTCGACGGCGCCGGTCCGGTCGCGGTCGCTCACACCATCAACTCCCAGGTCACCAGCAACCCGACCACCGTGAGGACGCTCGCGAGGACGAAGGAGCCGCGGGGAGAGCGGAGGGGACGGCGTAGGCGGAGATCGCGTTCGGTGCCGGCCCAGTTCCACCACGCCTGCAACGGCATCCAGATCGAGAGGACCACCAACAGGATCGATGCCACGTGAGTGGCGATCGCGCCGCCGCCGACGTCGAAGGCCCGCAGCGCGACTCCGGAGGCCATCAGGGCGAGGGAGGTCCGGATCCACGCCAGGAAGGTGCGCTCGTTCGCCAGGCTGAAGCGGGCGTCGGGTTCGGTGCCCTCCGAGTACACCCAGCCGAGCAACCTCGCCACCGCGATCCCATCTCTCCAGTCTCGTCATTCCTGAACCGAACTCGATTCAAGACGATAACGTGTCGACGGACACGACGCCACCAACCGCAACCGGCGGGCCACGAGGTCCCCGTCGGCGCCTCATGAGGGATGTGACGACTTCGCCGATGACCGTGCTGACCGACGAGCGACTCGAGCACCTCGCCCGGGATCTCCAGATCTGGGGGTTCCCGTGCGTCTTCGCGCAGCGGTTACGGCTCCGGTTCACCCTCCCTCTCACCCCGGATGCACCGCGCCCGGCGTCGTCGGCAGGTGCGCCACTCGACCGGATGGGCCACCAGCGTCGCCTGTCCGACCCCCAGCTGACGAGCGGCGTCGCCCCGAACGTCGACACCCTCTACTCGCTGGCCTTCCTGGATCTCGACGGGGGCGAGTTCCGACTGCATCTCCCGGATCTCGGGGACCGGTACTACGGGGTCCAGATCGGTGAGGCGGACTCCACGACGGCATGTGCGGTCGGCCGCCGCACCCACGGCGGTCGCCTGCCCGAGATCGTCATCCGTCGACGCGGCACCACATCGTCGGCCTCGACGGATCGCATCGACGTCACCTGTCGATCGCGGTTCGTGATGGTCGCCATCCGGATCCTGGTCGATCCTGCGGACGACGACGTCTCGGTCGTCCGGGGCCTCCAGCAGCGCATCCGCCTGCGGGCGCCGGCGGTCGACCGTCCGGACGGTGTCGACGACGACACGCGGGAGCTCATCCGACGAGATCGGGACCGCGAACTGCGCACCGCGCATGGCTTCGTGCACTCCCTGGGTCACGCCGTCGAGGGACTGGGCGTCGACGACGTCCCGCCGGAGATGTCGGCCGGCATCGCGACGCTGCAGGACGTCGTCCGAACCGGGCACCCGCGAACAGTGGAGGCGGTCGAGTTCGGACTGGCCCGAGGGCTCGACGAGATCGCGACGCACGTGAGGTCCGTCGGGCGGGTGGTGAACGGCTGGTCGGTGAACGATCGCGGACCGGAGTTCGGCGACGATCTCCTGCTCCGCGCGTCGGTCGCCTACTCGCAGATCTACGTCAACCCGGTCGAGGAGGCCGTCTACCCCGTCTGCGAATCGGACTCGGCCGGAAGGCCTCTCGACGGACAGCACGAGTACACGGTGACCTTCCGCGCCGGTCAGCACCCGCCCGCACGCTTCTTCTGGTCGCTCACCATGTACCACCGTGCGGGGTTGCTCGTCGAGAACCCGATCGGCCGGTACGCGATCTCCGATCGCACGCCGGGCCTGCGTACCGACGCGGACGGATCCATCACGATCCGCATCCGGGTCGCCGAACCGGCGTCCGGCGTCCAGAACTGGTTGCCGTGCCCGCCTGGCGGGTTCCGGTTGATGCTCCGCCTCTACGGGCCCACGACGAGCGGGTGGGATCCGCCCGGCGTCGAGCGGGCATGACGGGCCGGGCGGGCCCATCGACGTGACGAGAGAACATCCGATCAGCAGTAGGGAGTGAGTGCGATGAACATGCGTAGAGGGTGGGCATACGCCACCGCGGTGGCCGCAGTCGCCGTCATGGCCACGGCGTGTGGTGGTGGCTCCGGCGGGACGACCTCCCCGGTGAAGGGCGGCTGGGACGACATCGTCGCAGCGGCCCAGAAGGAGGGCTCGGTGATGCTGTACTCCAGTCAGAACCCGAAGATCCTGCAGAGCGTGAAGGCCGCGTGGAGCAAGAAGTACCCGGGCATCACCCTCGACTTCGTCCGCGGCACCGACAGTGATCTGCTCCCGCGCATCGACGCCGAGAACCGGACGAAGAAGGGCATCGCCGACGTCCACATCGTCACGGACACGTCGTACATCGAGCGCGCCGCGAAGAGTGGCGCCTACTCGACGGACCTGGCCGAGGGGCCCGACTTCGCCAACCCGGCGTACAACGCGTCGTCGAGCGTGATCGACGGCAGGTTCTTCCTCGACGCGGCGACGACCCTGGGGTTGGGGTGGAACACCAGAGAGGTGCCGCAGGGGATCTCGTCACCCACCGACATCCTGAACCCTCGCTTCCAGGGCAGGATCGGCGTGGTCAACCCGAACGGGATCGCCACGTACATCGACCTCTACGACTACTACGGGAAGCACTTCGGCGCCGACTACGTGAAGAGACTCGCCGCCCTCAAACCGAGGATCTACCCGAGCGCGCTCGGGGTGGCGCAGGCGCTGACCTCCGGTGAGATCGCCGTGTCGCCCACCGTGCAGCCTCTCGTCGACGAGAAGTCCGCGGGGGCACCTGTCGACTGGCGTCTACCCGAGCCGACCTGGGGGAGTCCGTACTACGGGTATGTCACCGCGGTGGCACCGCATCCGAATGCCGCGCAGGTGCTGGCGGACTTCCTGATCAGTCCCGAGGGGCAGCGTGCTCAGGCGATCGGTGTCGCGACCGCCCTGCCCGACATCCCGGGTGCGACAGCGAACGCGCAGCAGATCACCAAGCCGGACGCCTCGACGCTGACGAAGGAGTACGTCGACCGGCAGACCCGTGAGTGGCAACAGATGTTCACCGGATGAACCGTCTGGGTGCGGGGCTGTCGGCGGCGAGATCGGCTCTCGACAGCCCCACGCGGACTGAACTAAGTTCACTTCTATGAGTCTGATCGAGAAGTACTACGCGACGATCGACGAGGGTCGTCTCGACGACGCTGTGACGATGCTCGCGCCGGACGTCGAGTTCGCGATGATCCTGCCCGGCGGCGAGAACCGTGGCCGCGGCCGGGATCGGATGTTCGAGTACCTGAGCGGTCGACCGCCGGTGGGTCGACGACACGTCCTGCGACGTGTCGCCGACGACCGCGACGTGGAGTTCGCGCAGGGGATGGTCACCGAGGCGGGCCCTGACGGTGACGCGGTGACGACCGGCCACTTCGTCGGCGTCATGCACATCGGGGACGCCGGTCTCGTCGACCGGTACCAGGTCAGCTTCAGTGCCGACTTCGCCGTCCTGCCGTCCGATGGGGTGGCCCTGTGAGCGCCGCGGGTTCGACGCCGGTGTTGGCACGGTGGTTCGAGTACATGGACTCCGACGATCCCGATCGCGTGCTCACGATGATCGCCGACGAGTTCGTGATGTCGGTCCAGTTCTCCAAGGGGGCCGGTGAATCCGCCGAGTTCGTCGGCGACCGGGCGGGTCTGGTCGGTTACCTGGCACAGCGGGAGAAGGGCATCCTCGTCCATCACGTCGATGTCGGCACGACGGTCGAGGGCCACGAGATGGTCCTCGGGCGGACCACGCGCGCCGGCGACTTCGAGGCGTCCTTCACCGCGACCGCGCAGATCGACGACGACGGCCGTGTGCGGCGCCTGTTGATCGCGCGTACCCCCGAGGTCGCGTTCGGCTGACCTCGTCGAACCGCTGTATCCGTCGCACCGTGTGCCTGCCCGCGCACGGTGCGACGGTCGTCTGCGCGCTGTCGTGTGACTCGACCCGAGACCGCTCGTCGATCGTGATTGACATCACTGCCCACCGCGGTTACCTTTCTGAACTGAGATGAGTTCAGTTCAATCTGAGGGATGGCAATGAGTGTTGTTCTGGTCCACGGGGCCGGGATGGGTGCGTCCAGCTGGGACCCACTCGTCACACGCCTCGACGAGCCCGTGCTCGCGGTCGACCTTCCGGGGCGCGGTGGCCGATCGGACGTCGACCTCCGCACCGTCACGCTCGACGACTGCGCCCGCGCCATCGTCGACGACATCGACGCGGCGGGGTTCGACGACGAGATCGTCCTGGTGGCCCACTCTTTCGCGGGAGTCTCGGCCCCGCGGGTCATGAGCGCGCTCCCATCGCGACTGAGTCACGTCGTGTTCCTCTCCGCCGTGGTCCCACCCGACGGCACCCGCGTCATCGACCAGATCGACCCGTCGGTGCGCTCCGCCGTGGAGGCCTGCATCGTCGACGGCGTCTACCACCAGGACCGTGAGGCCGCGACCGCCATGCTGTGCAACGACATGTCGCCCGAGCAGACCGAATGGACGATGTCGCAGCTCGTCGACGACTCCGCGGCGCTCCTGCAGGAACCCGTCGACCTGTCCGGTCTCGCCACCGCGGTGCCCCGCACCTACGTGCACCTCGCCGACGACCACTGCTACACGACGGACCTCCAGCTCCGGTCGGCCGCACTCGTCGGTGGCGACACCGCTCACCTCGCCGCCGGTCACATGGCGATGGTCTCGATCCCCGACCGACTGGCGTCGCTGCTGCGTCAGATCACCGGCGGCGCACACCGGCCGGCAGCGACGACAGATGGGTACCGATCATGAAGCGCTTCTCCCGTGTCTCCGCGGTCGTCGGGGCGGTCGCCGCGCTGGCGCTGCTCTCCGCATGCGGTGGGAGTTCCGGTGTGTCCGCTCCGGTGAAGGGAAGTTGGGACGACGTGGTGGCGGCCGCGGACAAGGAGGGCACGGTGATGCTCTACTCCTCGCAGAAGCCGGCGAACCTCGAGGCGTTGAAGACCGCCTTCCACGCGAAGTACCCGAAGATCACGATGCAGTTCGTCCGCGGTACGGACTCGGACATCAATCCGAAGATCGAGACCGAACGCCAGACAGGGAAGGGCATCGCCGACGTCCACATGACCACCGACGCCGCGTGGATCACGACCGCCACCGCATCGGGCCGCTACTCCACCGATCTCGTCGGCCCGTCCCTGAAGGCGGCCGCATACGACCCCTCACGCAGCGTCATCGACGACAAGTTCGCACTCACCAGCGCGGCGGTCTACGCGCTGGGATGGAACACCGCTGCGGTGCCGAACGGACTGCGAACCCCGCAGGACGTCATCAACCCGGCCTACCGAGGCAAGATCGGCATCGTCAACCCCACCGGGATCGCGTCGTACGTGGACCTGTACCGCTTCTACGCCGCCAACTACGGCGAGGACTACTGGAAGCAGATCGCGGCCCTCAAGCCGCGGATCTACCCGAGCTCGCTCGGTGTCGCCCAGGCGCTGACCTCCGGTGAGATCTCGGTGTCACCGTTCGTGCAGCCGTTGGTGACCGAGATGAAGGCAGGCGCCCCGGTCGGGTGGACGCTGCCGTCCAAGCCCTGGGGAACCCCCTGGTACACAGAGGCACTCGCTGTCGCACCCCACCCCAACGCGGCGCAGGTCCTGGTGGACTTCATGACCAGCCGCGACGGACAGGTTGCGCTCAACTCCGGATACGCGGCCGTCCTGCCCGACATCCCCGGCGCGGTGGCCCGTGCGCAGGACATCGCCGAGCCGAACACCGCCGACCTGACCCCGGACAAGGTGCGTCAGTACTCGCAGCAGTGGGCGAAGGAGTTCCAGTCGTGAGGGCGGACGGCGCCATCGGTGCCGGTGTCCATACACCGAACACGAAGGCGGAAGGCACATCGTGACAGAGCAGTTCACCGTTTCCGGGTTGGTCAAGTCCTACGGCGACAACGTCGTCGTCGACGATCTCGACCTCCCCATCTCCGACGGCGAGTTCCTGGTCCTGTTGGGCCCCAGCGGGTGCGGCAAGACCACCACGCTGCGGTGCCTCGCGGGTCTGGAGACGCCACAGGGCGGGGCGATCGCGTTCAAGGACAAGGTCGTCTTCGACGCCGACAAGCGGATCGACGTCCCGGCGCACAAACGCAACATCGGCATGGTGTTCCAGTCGTATGCGCTGTGGCCGCACATGACGGTGCGGAAGAACATCGGGTATCCGCTCAAGGTGCGCAAGATGCGGGACGCGATCAAGGACGGTTCGGTCGACGAGGCCGCCCGCATGGTCGACTGCGAGGGTCTGCTCGACAGGTATCCGTCGCAGTTGTCCGGCGGACAGCAGCAGCGCGTCGCCGTCGCCCGCGGCCTGGTCTCCCGCCCCGACCTCGTGCTGTTCGACGAACCGTTGTCCAATCTCGATGCCCGCCTGCGGGATCAGGTGCGTTCGCAGATCCATCAGCTGCACCGCCGGCTCGGTTTCACGGCGGTGTTCGTCACCCACGACCAGGCGGAGGCGTTCGCGCTCGGTGACCGTGTCGCCATCATGAAGGCCGGTAAGATCGAACAGTACGACGAGCCGGATCACGTGTTCGAGTTCCCGGTGTCGGAGTACGTTGCCGCGTTCATCGGCATGTCGAACCGGATCGAGCTGATCCGTGATCACGACGGATGGCAGACCACGTCCGGTGCGATGGTGGACCTCTCGCGGGCCGTCGTCCGCGACGTCCCCGAGCGCGGCGGTACCGCGGTCGCGCGTCTGCGCCCGGACGACCTGCTCCTGCACGGGTCGGAGAACGAGGTCCCGGACGGCAACGTGATGCTCCCCGCGGAGCTCGTCGACCACGAGTACGGCGGACGCTTCTACGACGTCGCGGTCCGCAGCGGTGCGGACGCCATGACGTTGCGCGCCTCGGCAGCCGACCACGGTGGGATGCTCAAGAAGAGTGCGCCGGGCGACCCGATGATCCTGAGCTTCGCACCCTCGGCGTTGCGGGTGTTCGCCGACCAGCCCGACGCCGCGGTCGATCGGGTCTCGGCCACCGCGAGCGTCGCGTCATGACGGCCGCGGCACCGACGGCGTCGCTGCCAGGCGCTCGCACGTGGGCGATCCCGGCGCACTGGCGGACCCGCATCGGGTACACGGTGCTCCTCGCGGTTCTCGCCTACCTCGTCGTCCTGCCGATGATCCGATTGCAGGCCCTCGCGTTCCAGGACGGGGCGCAGGGGTATCGCAACGAGTACGGCCGGTTCGACATCGGGGAGACCATCCGGACCACCGTCGCCCTCGCACTCGGGTCCCTGGTCATCGCGATGGTGCTCGGCACCCTGCTGGCGTTCGCCGCGAGTCGCCTGCCGGCGAGGATGGGTTTCCTCAAGATCGTGCCCATCCTGCCGATCGTGATGCCGGCGGTCGCGAACATCGTCGGCTGGGCCTTCCTGCTGTCGCCGGGCCCCGGATACCTCAACGTCCTGCTCCGCAAGGCGATGTGGTGGAGCAACAGTCAGAGTGGTCCGATCGACGTCTACACCGTTCCGTGGATCATCGTCCTCACCGGTTTCGGACTCACGTCCTTCGTCTACCTGTTCGTGAGCGCCGGTATGCAGAACATCAGCTCCGAGCACCTCGAGGCGGCACAGATCAGCGGATCGTCCACGGTGGGCGTGTTCTTCCGGGTCGTGCTGCCACTGTTGCGCCCCTCGTTGATCTACGGCGGTGGCATCGCGCTCCTGCTCGGTCTCGGCCAGTTCACCGGACCACTCCTGCTCGGGCAGAACACGGGTGTCAACGTCCTCACGACCGACATGTATCGCCGGGTCTCCGAGTCGCCCTCCGACTTCGCCGCCGCGGCCGCGGCCGGTTCGCCCCTCGTCATCATGGGTATCGTGGTGGTGCTCGCGCAGAAGCTCTTGCTGGGCAATCAGAAGCGGTTCGTGACCCACGGTGGCAAGGCCTTCGCCCCCAGCGGCGGAAAGGCGCGCTGGGCGACTGCAACCCTGCTCATCTATGCCGTTGTCGCACTGGTCATCCCGCTCGTGGGTCTGGTCATCGTGTCGCTGACCCCCTACTGGTCGGGGTCGTTGTCCTGGTCGTTGTTCACGCTGGAGAACTTCCGGAATCTGTTCAGCAACACCGCAGTGGTCGAATCGGTCGTCACCAGCGTGGTCACCTCGCTGGGGGCGGTGGCGATCTCCGTGCCGATCGGCTACCTCATGGCCAACCTCCTGGTGCGCGGCCGGCGGTTCCGGATCATCGGACTGGTCGGCGACCTGATCACAGCACTGCCGCTGGGCATCCCCGCGGTCATCTTCGGCGTCGGGTTCCTGCTCACCTACACCGAGCCGCCGCTGATCCTCTACGGCACGCGCACGGTGATCGTGCTGGTCTACGTGGTCCTCATGTTGCCGTTCGCAATACGGATGCAGATGACGGCGATGCTCTCGCTCGGCGATGCCTACGTCGAGGCGTCGGCGACGAGCGGTGCGTCACCGATGGTGACCAATCTCCGGATCATGTTGCCGCTCATGCGGCCCGCGATCCTCAGTGCCGTCGCGTTGATGTTCATCCTGCTGACGCACGAGTTCGCCGCGTCCCTCCTCGTCCGTGCCTCGACGACGCAGGTGATGGGGACCTTGCTCTACGACATGTGGCAGAACGGTTCCTATCCGCAGGTGGCCGCGATGGCGCTGTTGATGACGGCGGTCACGACCGTCGGCGTCGGCGCTGCGATGGTCGTCGGCGGACGCAACGTACTGAGCAATCTCTGAGACTCTCGACGAAGGCGGTGTGATCGCGGTGATGGGTCGTTTGACGGACAAGATCGCGGTGGTGACCGGCGCCACCGGCGGCATCGGTGTGGAGATCGTGCGCCGACTGGCCGACGAAGGAGCCGTCGTGGTCGTGACGGACGTCCCCGGCGCGCCGCTGGAATCGGTGCGCGACGGACTCGCCGACCCGAGCGCCCACATGGTGGCAGAGCTCGACATCACCAACGAGAGCGACTGGCGACGGGTCACCGCCGATGTGGTGGAACGGTTCTCCGGTCTCGACATCCTCGTCAACAACGGGGCCATCGGCAGCCTCGGCACGGTGGTCGACGAGGATCTCGACACCTACCAGCGGGTGATCGACGTCAGCCAGACCGGTACCTGGTTGGGGATGAAGCATGCCGGAGCGGTGATCGAGGAGACCGGAGGCGGCGCCGTCGTCAACCTGTGCTCGATCCTCGGCACGGTCGGCGGGTTGGGCAACAGCGTCGCCTACGCTGCGGCGAAGGGGGCGGTGCGGACGATGACGAAGAACGCTGCGCTGTACTGGGCGCAGCGTGGGGTACGGGTCAACTCCGTTCACCCCGGGTTCATCGGCACCGAACAACTCCTGCAGCGCTACGACGGGACCGAGCGGCACGCGGCGATGGTCGCGAACACACCCATGGGACGACTGGGCACCGCATCGGATGTCGCAGCGGCGGTGGCGTTCCTGGCAGGCGACGACGCCCAGTACGTCACCGGTACCGAGCTGTACGTGGACGGCGGGTGGACCTGCGCGTGACGTGCTGGGACCACGTCACGCGCGTCGCGCCGGTGACGGGCGACGCGCGACGCTGATCAGGGCTTCGCGACCAGGCGGACAACGGCTTCCGAGACCGTGCCGATCAACTCGTCGAGTGAGATGGGGCCGCCGGGCCGGTACCACCGCCACACGCTGACGACGACACCCAACACCAGTCGGGCCTGCAGGACCGGGTCTGCTGCGACGAAGTCGCCGGACTTCACACCGCGCTCGATCAGTGACGCCCAGTGTCGCTCGATCTCGGAGACCAGTTCCCGCGAGCGGGTCCGCTCGTCCTCTTCTCGTTCGGACTGCCGGCGCTCACTGAGGATGTCCATGTGGCTCTGCAGGATCCGGCGCTGGGACACGTCGATCGCCTCGCCGCTCAACGACGCGGAGACGGCCGCGCGCAAGGCGTCGCGGGGGTCGGAGATGCCGGCGATGCCGTCCTGGAAACGCTGCACCGAGTCGGTCAACTCGAGCCGCATGATGGTGAGAAGGCAGTGGGCTTTGGACTCGAAGTAGTGGTAGAGCGCGGTCTGTCCGATCCCGACCTCACTGGCGACCGACGCCCACTTCGTGTGCTCGTAACCCACCCTGGCGAACTGCTCGATGGCGACGGTGAGGATCAGCGCACGTTTCGACCGTGGCCCGTCTTCACGTACCTCGGTAGCGACCGGCACCACGCCCCCTCTCTGATCGTCGGCTCAGTATAGGAGCAATGAGTTGAATTCGGGTCAGATGCCCGAAGCCGCGGACGCGAGCGCCAACCCGGCGATACGCCGGCGATGCTCTGTGCCGCTCCCGAACAAGGTCTCGTTCGTCAGTGCGCGGCGGTAGTAGCTGTGCGCGGGATGCTCCCAGGTGAACCCGATGCCTCCGTGGAGTTGGATGGCCTCGGTCGCGACGCGGATCGCTGCGTCGCAGGCGACCGATCCCGCCACCGCAGCGGCGAGATCGAGTCGCTCACCGGGGGTGTCGGTGGTGGCGCCGCTGTCCTGAGAGAGGTGATCGAGGAGTGCTGCTGCGTACCACGCCGCCGAGCGCGCGCTCTCGACGTCGAGGAACATGTCGACGAGTCGGTGTTTGACGGCCTGGAACGATGCGATCTCCCTGCCGAACTGGCGGCGGGATCGCGTGTACTGCAGCGTCATCGCGAGAAGACGATCGGCCAGGCCGACGTTCTCGGCGGCGAGCGCGATGATCGCGCGCGTGCGCAACCGGTGGATCGTCTCGGCCGCGTCGTCGGGGCCTGCCAGCACCACCGCCTCGGCCGATCGGCACCGCAGCTCGGACTGGGGTCGCGTCGGGTCGATGGAGGTGAGGGGCCTCAGTTCCGCAGAGGCACCGACCGGGACGGCGAACAGTGCTCTGCTCGATCCGGCCTGTGCGGTCGTGATGACGACGTCGGCGTCGGGCGCGTCGACGACGTTCGCGAGCCCGTCGACGACCCATCCGTCGGTGGTCTGCTCGGCGGTGAGGTGGTCACCCGAGATCGTCAACGAGGTCGTGGTGATGACCCTCCGCCCGGCCAGGGCGTCGTCCCGCAGATCTGCCGCGGCGGTCGAGGTGGGCGCGATCAGCGCGGGGACCCCGATCGCCGCCGACACCAGGACCGGTTCCGGACGCAGTGCTCGGCCGCATTCCTCGACGACGGTGCACAGGTATGTCAGTCCGTGGCCCAGACCGCCGGAGGTCTCGGGGACGCTCATGCTCGTCACCGCGATCGAGTCGCTCAGCTCTCGCCAGAGATCTGCGGAGTACCGCTGACCACTGTCGATCATCTGACGTGTGGCGCTGACATCGCCCGCGGAGCCGACGAGATCGCGGACCGCGTCCCGAAGGTCGCCGTGCTCGTCGGCGGGCAGTACGTCGACCGTGTTGTCCGTCGCCCAGATCATCTGCATCCGTTCTATATGAATTCAGTTCAGTTATTGAGTAGACCATTCGCGCTGGTCGAGGTCAACGTCCGACCGCTGTCGCCGGCGCCTCGGGTCGGTGGGGCAGGCCTGCATAAAGTCTGCGTTATGTAGGCTGGCCGGATGGGCGACACCTCGGAGTCGAGTGCGGCGGACCGCCCCGCGACGATGACGTTCGGGCCGATGCTGGCCGATCGCCGTCGCTGGACGACCGACCGGTGTTCGATCGCGGCGGTTCTCGACGTGCTGAACACGCGGGCGGCGTTCCTGGTGATCCGCGAGTGTTTTTACGGCACCACCCGTTTCGACGACTTCGTCGACCGCGTCGGCATGTCGGCGCCGGCGGTCTCGCGTGCACTGAAGCGACTCGAGGAGGCCGGTGTCCTCACCGGAACGCCGTATCGCGAACCCGGAGCGCGCACGAGGACCGAGTACGTCCTGACGCCCGCCGGTGAAGATCTCCTACCGCTGGTCATCGCACTGGCCCAGTGGGGTGACACGCACCTGCGTGACGGCGAGGGGCCGCTGGCCTTCGTCGACGTCACGTCGGGTCGCGCGGTGCGGGCGGTCGTGACCACCGACGCCGCCGCCGCGCTCGCGGCCGATGCGATCGTCGTCGAACCCGGACCGGGCGCGCGTCGCTGACCTGCGCTGTCTGTCCCGTCACATCGCCTGAGTAACGCTTGCGTTGGTCAGCAGGGAGGCGTAGGCCTGTCTGGGTAACGTCAACATCATCCAGACCGGGTCTGGGTGATTCGGGAAGAAGGACGCCATGGCCACCGCCGTCATCGTCGACGCAGTCCGTACTCCGATCGGGAAGGGCAAGGCGACCGGCGCCCTGCACGATGTCCATCCCGTGGATCTCCTCGCGCACAGCCTGCGCGCCGTCGTGGAGCGGACCGGGATCGATCCCGCCGAGATCGACGACGTCATCACCGGTGTCGTCACCCAGGGCGGTGAGCAGAGTCTGAACATCGCGCGTCGCGGACTGCTGGCCGCGGGCTATCCGGAGTCGGTGCCGGGGGTGAGCGTCGACCGGCAGTGTGGCAGCGGCCAGCAGGCCATCGCTTTCGCCGCGCAGGCGGTCGCCTCGGGTGCTGCCGATGTCGTCGTCGCGGCGGGGGTCGAGTCGATGTCGCGGGTCCCGATGGGGTCGGCCACGTTCGGCGCTGCAGATCTGAACGGCGTCGCCTTCGACGCGCGCTACCCCGATGGGCTTGTGGGCCAGGGAATCTCGGCCGAGCTCATCGCCGCCCGATACGACATCTCGCGCACGTCCATCGACGAGTTCTCGTTGCGGTCGCACGAGTTGGCCGCGACCGCGTCGAAGAACGGCTTGTTCGACGCGGAGCTGGCACCGCTGGCCGGTCTCACCGCCGACGAGGGAATCCGCACCGGCAGCACGCTCGAGCAGCTGGCGGGATTGCGGCCCGCCTATGTCGACGAGGCGATCGCCCGCCGGTTCCCGGAGATCGACTGGCGGATCACGGCAGCCGGGGCGAGTCAGATCAGCGACGGCTCGGCCGCGCTTCTCGTGACGAGCGAGGAGGCCGCCGCGCGTCTCGGGCTGCGGCCGCGCGCTCGGATCCACACCGCGTCGGTGGCCGGTGACGACCCGCTGATGATGCTCACCGCGATCATGCCGGCGACGCGCAAGGTGCTCGCGCGCAGCGGTCTGTCGCTGTCGGACATCGACGTGTTCGAGGTGAACGAGGCGTTCGCCCCGGTTGTCCTGGCGTGGCAGCGGGAACTGGGTGTCGACCTCGACAAGGTGAACGTGCACGGTGGTGCCATCGCGCTGGGTCACCCGTTGGGTGCGAGCGGGGCGCGTCTGGCGACGACGGGTCTCGCCGCCCTCGAGCAGCGGGGCGGGCGCTACCTCCTCCAGACGATGTGTGAGGCGGGCGGATTGGCGAACGCGACGATCTACGAGCGGATCGGCTGACGCGTCTGCGTCATCGGGTGCCGAGGAGGTCGGCGACGACGTGCGCCGCCTCTCGGCCGGCGCGGTTGGCGCCGATCGTCGATGCCGACGGACCGTAGCCGAGCAGTTGGACGCGCGGTTCGTCGGCGACGACGGTCGCCAGCCGACCGGTCATGGTGATCCCGCCGCCGGGTGCCCGCAGCTTGAGTGGCGCCAGATGGTCGAGACTGCTGCGGAATCCGGTGTTCCAGAAGATGGTGTCGAGGGCCAGGTCGGGATGTGACCCGTCGCGCCAGCGAACGCCGTCGGGGGTGATCTCGTCGAACAGGGGGATCCAGTCGAGGATGCCGTCGGCTTGTGCGGCGGCGATCGCGGGGGTTCGCCGGAGTCCGGTCACGGAGACGACGGATGTCGGCGGGAGTCCTGCCCGTACCCGGCGTTCGACGCGTGCGACGGCTTCGCGGCCTTGCTCGGGGGTGAACGGCGCATCGGAGAACTCGGGTCGTCGGCGGCTGCACCAGTAGGTGGTCACACCGTCGGCGGTGCGGGAGATCTCGATGAGGAGTTGGACCGCCGATATGCCGGCTCCCACGATCAGGACGCGTTCACCGTCGAAGTCGTGGGGGTCGGCGTAGTCGTGGGTGTGGAGTTGCCGTCCGGTGAACGTGTCGATGCCGGGGATGTGGGGGATGAACGGCCGGTCCCAGGTGCCGGTGGCGTTGACGATGGTGCGGGTGCGGAGGGTGCAGGGTCCGTCGGCCGAGACCGCGGCGATGGTGAAGTGGTCGGGGCCGTCGCGGCGGACGGCACGGACGTGGACGGGCCGTCGGATCGGCAGGTCGAATCGTCGCTCATAGCGGCCGTAGTAGTCGGCGACGGCGGTCGACGCGGGCCAGGCGTCGCAGTCGACGCCGAGTGCGTCGGTGAGACCCCAGCCGGGGAGGTCGTGGACTCGGTTCGCGCCGGCGAGTGTCAGCGTCGGCCATCGGAACTGCCAGGCACCGCCGGAGGCGGGGGCGTGGTCGAGGATGACGAATCGGTCGGCGAGGTCGAACCGTTGCAGGAAGTACCCCGCGGACAGTCCGGCTTGCCCTCCGCCGATGACGACGCAGTCGATGTCGTCGATGGCCATGTCGCGAACTCTACGCACGGTGGGGAACGAACCACCGGAGGTCCGGTCCCGGGATGCGTTCGTGCAGTGCGAGTGTGAGGGCACGTTCCACCGGGGACTCGGTGTCCGGTGGTGGTGCGTGGTCGTCGAGGATCTGGTCGGGCCGGTGGAGGTGATTGGTGCGGGGTGGGTCGGTGGTGCCGTTGGCGACCCACCCGAACCTGCCACGATCAGGGCCGGTGGTGATCTTCTCTGTCTGCCAGCCACCGGGCCGGTCGTGCACGGCCCGATTGTGCGGCCCGCACGCCGGCGCGAGATCGGTGGAATCGGTGTTCCCGCCTGTAGCCCAGTCCTGGTGGGCGTGGTGCATCTCGGTGTGGGTGAACGGTGCCGGACAACCCGGCATGGAGCAGCCCCCGTATTGGGCGAACAACAGGAACCGCTGTACTTCTGAAGCCAGCCGGCGGGTGCGTCCGTAGAACAGTGGTTCCCCGGTCACGTCGTCGAAGACGGCCAGATGCATCTGCGCCCGCGCGGCGAGGGTGAGGATGTCTGTCATGGGGAGGTCGGTGCCGGTGGCGGTGTGCCCGACCCCCGCCCGCTCCCGCAACTGGGATTCGGTGATGGAGATGATGATGTGCGGCGGCAACCCCCGATGCGACACCCCGTACACCCCGCCATCAGCCGCCGCCCGCAGCAACGCCTGTAGGGCGTCGTGATTGCGCTGGGCTTGGCTACGGCTATCGCGTTCGGCCGCCGCCGCGAGCGCCTCGGTGTCAACAGCGTTGTCGTCGCAGCCGCCGCGGGGTGAGTGGTCGTCGTCGGGATTGTTCATCCCCGGCTTCGCCCACTTCGACAGCATCACCTCGAACAGAGCCCGCGTGGTGGGGTCGAGTTTCCCACCCAGCCGCGACATCAAGTCACTGCCCTGCACACCCAACGACAGGGATCGTTGTCGGGCGCGGTCGCGGTCGGATGGTTCGGCACCATCAGGATCCAGATGCGACAACAACCGGGCCCCGGCGCGGTGAATCTCTTTCGGGCTGAAGTTCCGGGCGATGTCGGCGAGTTGTTCCTCGGCCTTCTCCCGCACCTCCGGGGAGGTGGCGGCCGGGACCTTGTCCATCACCGACAACACCGCATCCACATGCTCATGCGACAGGTCACCGTCGGCCATCGCCGCCGCGGTCTCCGGACACCGCGGTGGCAGTGCCTCCCCGGTCATGGCGTGCATCTGCGACAGGGCGAGGACCTGCTTCAACCGGCGTTTCGGGTTCGCCACGCGAAGCCGGTCACCCACGAACTGCGTCAGGGTCGCGCACTGCACCGCACCGAACGCATCCCGATCCGACACATCGAGAATCCGTTGCAGACCTATCGAACCCATCCGACGAACCGCGCGTTCATGGGCGATCGCGAGCTCGGCGACCTCGGTCTCCGAACACGCCTCCGAGGTCGCATCAGCGATCTCATCCAGAAGAACATGCAGCGCGGCATATTTCGCGACCAGCGTTGTCTAGACGGTGTCGTCCACGATGCACCTCCCCCGGGATGTAGCGACCACCCCAAGATAGAACACCTGTACGACATTCGCAAGTGTGTTCGAATTTTCGCGCTGTCGGGTCTCGAGTCAGTTGGTCGCCGAGATGGCAGTCCGGCACGCGGCCACGAAGTCGGCGGGGCGATCGGCCGAGACGGTCAGTTGCCGTACGCGGTTGCCGCGGATGGTGGTCTCGTCTCTCAGGGTCAGAGAGACGGTGCCGTCGCCGTGGCACAGCATGTCGTTTCCGCTCGCGTCGATGCGTAGTCCCGATCGACCGGTGTTCGTCGCGACTGCTGTTCGAACGCCGGAGATCGCAGCCACCGGCACTGGGTACTCGTCGAAGATGCTGTCCCGCAGTGTGATCGCAGATCGCCCGACGTGATGCGGCATGGTGCGCAGCGAGGCCGCGATGCCGACGATCCAGGCCAGTGCGTACAGGTGAAGGGCGGCGAGGAGCCACAGCCACCACCCGTGCCCGAACATCATGGCGACGACGAACTCGACGACCGCACCTTCGATGACCAACACACCGATCACCATCAACAGCAGCGGACGAAGCTCTCTGCCGTAGGCGAATTCGCCGTCGGAAAGACGTCGTCCGCGCAGCCTGCGGGCGAACGCCCGCCACGCCCGGGACTCGATCATGACCACTCGGGCGACGCGATGCGGCAGCACCGATCGCAGCGCTGCCTCGGCAGCGTCACGTCGACTCGTCGTCATCGCGGACCTCGCAGACGTCTCCGGGAGTCTCGTTCTCCATGCTAACTGGTTCCGCCACCGTCGAGGGCCGGCGCCCGCATCCCGGTCGAATGTCCATACCCTGGCGAGGCGACGATCGAGCAGAACACGAGAGCGGGCCGGGACACGCATGACGAGCGACGACCTACACGTCAATCCGCGGAGGCTGCGGCCGAGGAGCGTGCCATCCGGCGACGCGGCGGTGGCGGTGGAGTTGACCCGCGGTGGGGTCCCTGTTCCGGAGCGTGACTTCTTCATCGAGGAGTTCCGCGGCACGACGATCGTGGTCTCGCTTCCTGTGGTGACCGAGTCGGCACTCATGGCGGTGGAGCGGACGATCGAGGAGTTCTCGAGAGGTGACACGCGGCTCGTCCTCGTCGTTCCGGCCGACTGCGTCGCGATGACGGTCGCCACCTGTGGAGGCCTGGCGCTGGAGGATCTGACGCCGTGGGACGACGAGAGGGTCGCCGATCTGTGGCTCGCGATCGCCGACTCGCACACCGTGGTGGTCGGGGCCGCCCCGTCGGCCGTCGCGCGAACGGCGGGTGCCGTATCCGCCGGTGTCCGTGCGACGAAGATGGTGCTCACGGACCCGGGTGGCGGCTGGGGTACCCCGCCGCGAAGCTACGCAGACATCGACGCACATGGCGGGGCCCTCGCGTCGCACCTCTCCGGACGAGGCCTGCACGACGGCGCTTCCGCCGCGCAGCAGGCGCTGACGGGCGGCGCGTACAGCGTGAACCTGTGTCGGGCCGAGGACCTCGAGTTCGAACTCTTCACCTTCGACGGTCGCGGAACGGTCCTCACCCAGGGGCGCTACCTCCACCTGGACCCGCTGCGGGTCGACGATTTCGCCGCGATCGAAGCGTTGGTCGAGCAGGGTGTCCGGGAGGGCGTCCTGAAGCGGCGCAGCAGGAGTGAGATCGCCGCGATGGCTGTCGGAGGGATCGGCGCGCGAGTCCTGCGGACAGGGCATCTCGCGGGCATCGTCGGACTCGAGTCGGAGCGGTACACGGGGACGGGTTTCGCCGAGGTGTCGGGACTGATCACCGTCGCCGCGTTCTCCGGCCTCGGCGCCGGCGGCCTGCTCATCGACGGTCTGTCCGACATCTGCCGCACGCGGGGTGTCTCGAACCTCTTCGCCGTGACCGTCAGTGCCCAGGCCGCGGACTTCTTCGCCCGGCGGGGGTTCCGGGAGGTCGGCCACGACGACATACCGGCGGCGAAGTGGCACGACTACGACGTCGAGCGTCGTCACGCCGCCCGGTGCTTCCTGCGATCCGTCTGACGGACGCTCCGGGCCGTAGCGGTCGACGTGGTCGCGGTTACGCTGCCACCATGATCGGGAGCACGTCGGACGGTGCCGTCACGACCATCGAGTTGCAGCGACCGGACAAGCGCAACGCGCTCGACCACGCGATGGTCGCCGACCTCGGAGCGGCGTTCGACGACGCCGTGTCCGCCGGCGCACGGGCGATCGTGCTCACCGGTGCGGGCGAGGTATTCTGTGCGGGAGCCGATCTCTCGGGCCCCGTCTACGATCCCGAGTTCCTCGCGTCGCTCGTCGGCACGCTGACCCGTCTGGAGTCGGTGGAGGTACCGGTGATCGCCGCGCTGAACGGCAGTGCGCTCGGCGCAGGACTGCAGCTCGCGATGATCGCCGACCTCCGCGTGATGGCACCCGGGGCGATCTGTGGGATACCCGCGGCGAAGATCGGTGTGGCGGTGGACGAGTGGACAATCCGCCGCCTCATCTCCCTGGTCGGCGCGGGCACCGCTCGCGGCATGCTCATCGGTTGCGACCCCCTCACCGCAGATCAGGCGCTGGCAACGGGTTTCGCGAACCGACTCGGCGACCTCGCGTCGGCACAGGAGTGGGCTGCGACGATCGCCGAGCTCGCCCCGCTCACGCTGGCGCACTACAAGGCGGTGTTCACCGGTGACGGTGCCCGTGACGAGGCGCCGGCCGAAAGGCAGACCGCGATGATGCGCGCCTGGCAGAGCGAGGACCTCGCCGAGGGGCGTGCGGCGCGCGCGGAGAAGCGCGCCCCCCGGTTCACCGGACGCTGAGCCGACTCACCTGCGTCGCTTCCCCGACGATCCCGGTCGGAAGACCAGCTGCTTCACCTCGGACGGCGGTGCGGCCAGCCCGGGTCCGCCTTCGTGTAGCCATTCGCTGACGGCGGTGATCGCCGAGCTGGTGAGAACCTGCTGCAGCCACACAGGTCGACCGCCCTTGGACCGACCGGCGCGCGAGGGTGACACCACCAGCACGTTCGACCGCGCGCAGTCGTCGAGGCAATCGCTCGTCCGGACGAGCGCGATGTCCTGCACCGATGCGCGCAGGGCGTCGAGGTGCGCGTCGTGGTCGACGTCGGGGTGCTTGCGCGTGGTGCCGCAGCAGCAACCGCGGCAGACGGTCACCGTCGGCCTCGTGGTCCCGGATCCCGTGCCCACCGGCGTCATCTCCGTAGCTCGAAGCCGGCATCGTGCGCGGCGTGTCGTGGTCGTCTCGAGCGTAGGTCACCCGACAAAAGCCCCAATACGCCACCCTGAACTGATACGCACGGCTAAGAGCTGGGAGTTTTCCTGCCGGAAACATGTGAGCCGCCTGAGTGATACACACCGGCCCTAGTTTCGCGCTATTGCCCAGAGCGGGCGAGATCCCCACTGCGCGAACAGGAGCGTCGATGACGGACACCGTGGCGGAACCGCCGAACACAACCACCCTGGCATCAGGCCCAGCGGCCGCGGCCACCCGCGAGACCCTGGAGGACTACACCCTCCGGTTCGCACCCCGCAGCTACCGCAAGTGGGGTCCGGGCGTCGTCGCGATCTCCGCGCTGGGTGGCATCGCCTACCTCGCGGACTTCGCGATCGGCGCGAACATCGGCATCGCCAACGGCACCGGGAACGCCCTGTGGGGCATCCTGTTCTTCGCGATCGTCGTGGTGCTCACCGGCTACCCGCTCGCGTACTACGCGGCGCGCTACAACATCGACCTCGATCTGATCACGCGCGGAAGCGGATTCGGCTACTACGGCTCCGTGGTCACCAACGTGATCTTCGCGTCGTTCACCTTCATCTTCTTCGCGCTCGAGGGCTCGATCATGGCGCAGGGCCTCAAACTCGGCCTGCACATCCCACTCTGGCTGGGCTACCTGTTGTCGTCGGTGCTGATCATCCCGCTGGTCATCTACGGGATGAACACCCTGGCGAAACTGCAGGTGTGGACCACCCCGCTGTGGCTGGTGATGATGGTGCTGCCGTTCCTGTACCTGCTGATCACGCACCCCAGCGCCATCGGCGACTTCCTCGCCTACAGCGGTGGTACCGACGCCAAGGGCGGACAGGGTGTCTCGTTCGCCGGGACCATGCTCGCCGCCGGTGTGTGTCTGTCGCTGATCGCCCAGATCGCCGAGCAGATCGACTACCTGCGTTTCATGCCGCCGCGGACCGCGGAGAACAGCCGCAAGTGGTGGACCGCCGTCATCACCGCCGGCCCGGGCTGGGTCTTCTTCGGTGCCATCAAGCAGGTCGTCGGCCTCTTCCTGGCCGTCTACCTGATCCTCAACTTCACCGCGCAGGCCGGCGTCGCCAACCAGCCGGTCGAGCAGTTCCTCGCCATCTACGAGGACTTCATGCCGCACTGGCTCGCGCTGACCCTGGCCGTGATCCTCGTCGTGATCAGCCAGATCAAGATCAACGTGACGAACGCCTACTCCGGGTCGCTCGCGTGGACGAACAGCTTCACCCGCGTCACCAAGACCTACCCGGGGCGCATCGTGTTCCTGGTGTTCAACGTCGCCATCGCGATCGTGCTGATGGAAGCGGACATGTTCAGCTTCCTCAACAACCTGCTGAACTTCTACGCCAACTGCGGCATCGCGTGGATCGTGGCCGTCGCCTCCGACATCACGATCAACAAGTTCCTGCTGAAGATCTCGCCCAAGCAGCCGGAGTTCCGTCGCGGGATGCTCTACAACGTCAACCCCGTCGGGTTCGTGTCGGTGATCGTGGCGGCCGGGGCGTCGATCCTGGTGTACTTCCACGTCTTCGGTGACGCGATCCAGCCGTACTCGCCGATCGTGGCGCTCGTCCTGGCGCTGGTGCTGCCGCCGATCATCGCCCTGGCGACCCAGGGCAAGTACTACCTGCGGCGCACCGACGACGGAATCGACATCCCCATGCTCGACGCCGACGGCAACCCGACCGACGTCAAGCTGATGTGCTGCGTGACCGGCGTCGAGTTCGAGCGCCCGGACATGATCGCGTCGGCGAAACCCGGTCCGGACGGCAAGACGCAGTACATCTCGTCGCTGGCCCTCTCGTGCGACAAGACAGGGGAGCACGTTCTGCCCGCCCAGAAGTGACGGAGCGGCGATGATGGGGGTGTGACACGACGCAGCGCCTCCGAGGTGATCGACGTCCTCGCCGACGACGGCACCTGGGAGAGCTGGGACACCCCCGTCATCGTCGACACCGCCGACGACTCCTACGCCGACGACCTCCGTCGGGCGCGGGAGAAGTCGGGTGTGGACGAGTCGGTGCTGACCGGCTGCCTCCACGTCCGCGGACGGCGGGTCGCCGTGGTGGTCAGCGAGTTCGGGTTCCTCGCCGGATCGATCGGCCGGGATGCCGGAGCGCGGATCACCGCCGCGATCCGACGGGCGACCCGCGAAGACCTGGCCGTCGTGGCACTTCCTGCGTCCGGCGGCACCCGGATGCAGGAAGGAACCGCAGCGTTCCTGCAGATGGTGTCGATCACGGCGGCCGTGGTCGACCACAAGGCCGCCCACCTACCGTTTCTCGTCCACCTCCGGCACCCGACGACGGGCGGCGTGTTCGCGTCGTGGGCCTCCCTCGGACACATCACCCTCGCCGAACCCGGTGCGCTCGTGGGCTTCCTGGGGCCACGCGTCTACGAGGGCCTGTACGGCGAGCCGTTTCCCGACGGTGTGCAGCGAGCCGAGAACCTCCG
Organism: Williamsia sp. SKLECPSW1; assembly: GCF_054332755.1. Classification (NCBI taxonomy): domain Bacteria; kingdom Bacillati; phylum Actinomycetota; class Actinomycetes; order Mycobacteriales; family Nocardiaceae; genus Williamsia; species Williamsia sp. SKLECPSW1. The sequence continues at coordinate 2,736,485 of NZ_JBTGLI010000001.1, forward strand.
CGCCCACGGGATCGTCGACATCGTGTGCGCGGTCGACGATCTCGCGGTGATCGTCGACGCGGCGCTCCGCATCGTCGGCGCACCCGACGGAATCGACGCACCCCAGCGGACGCCGTCGACGTACGACGACACCGCCGATGCGTGGGACGCGGTCGTCGCGTCACGACGCGGTGACCGTCCCGGTGCGCGAGAGGTGTTGTCGCGCATCGCCTCCGACGTCGTCGACCTCAGCGGCACCGGGGAGGGTGAGTTCGACCACGGGGTGATCCTCGCCCTCGCCCGCATCGGCGGCACAGGGGTGGTGGTCGTCGCCCAGGACCGTCGACTGCAGCGCCCGGGTTCGCGCCTCGGACCGGCTGCGTTGCGTGTCGCGCGACGCGGCATGCAGGTCGCGGCAGACCTGCGACTGCCCCTGGTCACGATCATCGACACCCCCGGTGCGGACCTGTCGGTGGAGGCGGAGGAGGGCGGCCTCGCCGGTGAGATCGCGCGCTGCCTCGCCGATCTCGTCGCACTCCCGGTGCCGACGGTGTCCGTGCTGCTCGGCGAGGGCGCAGGGGGAGGGGCGCTCGCGTTGCTGCCCGCGGACCGTGTGGTCGCGGCGTCCGGCGCCTGGCTCGCGCCCCTGCCACCCGAGGGCGCGAGCCTGATCGTCTTCCGGGACACCGATCATGCGGACGTGATGGCGCGACGCCAGGGGATCGGCGCACCGGCGTTGGCCGCCGACGGGTTCGTCGACACCGTGGTCGACGAGGCCGATCCGGCGCGGGACCCCGAGGGATTCGCCCGCGCCATCGGCGACGCGATCGTGGTCGCCGTCGCCGATGCCCTGACGGTCCCGACGGCCGATCGGGTCACGACCCGCGGAGCGCGCTTCGCCGGCTGACCCCCACCCTCCCCTCAACCCGTCGAGTGGGCGTTACCGGACGTCGGTTGGGCGCTTACGGACGTCGGTTGGGCGCGCGACGGCACGGATCGTCCGGATCCGCCCACTCGACGTCTGGTAACGCCCACTCGACGTCTGGAAGCGCCCACTCGACGGGTCGGGGGGATGGCTCAGGGCCAGAAGACGGTGCCGCCCGAGAAGTCCTGCGCGAAGCGGTTGCCGACGCGGTATTCGTCGCTGACCGGCATCCCGTAATACCCGCGGGACCCGCCCATCTGCGCCCACCGCCCGAGGATCTTCCCCCAGACCGCGTGCGCACCGCCCGCCGAGGACCAGTAGACGTTGCCGCCCTGGAAGTCCTGTCGCTTGCCGCGGCCGGGGACGTCCTGCTCGTCGGTGGTCGGGTAACCGAGGGCCTTGCGTTCGAAGCCGAGGGCTCCCCACTTGTTCCGGATCGCCCCACCCACGAAGTGCGCGTTCCCGTTGTCGACGCGGGCGTTCCAGTAGAACGAGACGTTCTTCTCGAACACCTGGAAACGCCCGTTGTTCAGCGCCACCCGCTCGCCGGTGATCGGGTTGCCCCACTTGTCCACGCCGCCGGTGGCGTCGAACGCCTCCTCGATCTTCCCGCCGACGGTGAACTCCCCGTAGACGGTGTCGGCGGAGGCGATCGTCGGGGCGACGGAGCAGAGGGTCGCGGCCGTGACCCCGGCGAGGACGACACCGGAGCGACGTGCGCGAAGAGTGGATCGGGCCATGTGCATGTCGACCATGGTCACATCCCCGCCCGATCCGTGCGCCACGACCTCGACGATCACCCGGCCCGGTCGTGTGCGTGGCGAAGAATCATGAGGCGATCGTCGGGGCGCGTTGGTAGCCTCGCCGGGTGCACCAGCCCTCCCTCACCGCCCCAGGGGACCGGCTGTGCTGATCCGTCTGCTGCGCACCTATCTCTCGCCGTATCGCCGTGAGCTGTCCGCGGTCGTCGTGGTCCAGGTCATCGCGACCATCGCGATGCTGTATCTCCCGACGCTCAACGCCGACATCATCGACAACGGCATCGCCCGCGGTGACACCGGCTACATCCTCCGCACCGGTGGGTGGATGCTGCTGTTCTCCGTCGTCCAGGTCGTCGGCAGCATCGCCTCCAGTTGGTTCGGCGCCCGCGCCTCGCTGGGCGCCGGTCGCGACATGCGTCGCGACCTGATGCGCCGGGTCGGGTCGTTCTCCGCCCGCGAGGTGGGCACGTTCGGGGCGCCGTCGCTGATCACCCGGACCACCAACGACGTCCAGCAGGTGCAGTTGCTCGGCGTGATGGCCGCGACGATCCTGGTGACGGCGCCCATCATGTGCATCGGCGGCATCGTGATGGGCATCCGCGTCGGGTCCTCGCTGGCATGGGTCCTCGTCGTCGCGGTGCCGCTGCTCGGCGGGGCGATGTCGCTGATCATCGCGAAGATGATCCCGCAGTTCCGCGCGATGCAGACCCGCATCGACGTGGTGAACCGCGTTCTGCGCGAGCAGATCACCGGCATCCGTGTGGTGCGGGCCTTCGTCCGCGAGGACCACGAGCGCAGCCGTTTCGCCGACGCCAACGACGACCTCACCGCCGCGTCGCTGCGGGTGGGTCGGTTGGTCGCGCTGATGTTCCCGACGGTCCTGCTGGTCACCAACCTGACGATGGTCGCGATCGTCTGGGTTGGTGGCTACCGCATCTCGGCCGGCGCGGTCGAGATCGGTGCACTCACGGCGATGATCAGCTACGTCATGCAGATCCTGATGGCGGTGATGATGGCGTCGTTCCTGGCCATGATGGCGCCGCGCGCATCGGTCTGCGCCGAACGCATCACCGAGGTGCTCGCCACCGACAGCTCCGTGGTGCCGTCGACGACGCCGACCGGTTTCGCCGGTGAGCCCGGACTGGTCGAGTTCCGTGATGCGCAGTTCCGGCATCCCGGCGCCGACGCACCCGTCCTGTGTGACCTGACGTTGACCGCGCGTCCGGGCACCACCACCGCCATCGTCGGGTCGACCGGGGCGGGCAAGACGACGCTGCTCTCCCTCGTCCCCCGACTGATCGACGTCACCGCGGGTGCCGTGCTCGTCGGCGGCACCGACGTCCGTGATCTCGACCTGGAGGAACTCCGCGCGGCGATCGGAGTGGTGCCGCAGAAGCCGTACCTGTTCTCGGGGACCATCGCCTCCAACATCCGCTACGGCAAGGCCGACGCCACCGACGACGAGATCTGGGAGGCGTTGCGGATCGCGCAGGCCGAGGACTTCGTCCGCGCGATGCCCGAGGGCCTCGAGACGGCTGTGTCCCAGGGCGGCACCACGGTGTCCGGTGGGCAACGTCAGCGGCTGGCCATCGCGCGGGCGGTGATCCGGCACCCGTCGGTCCTGCTCTTCGACGACTCGTTCTCCGCGCTCGACCTCGCGACCGACGCGCGGGTCCGTGCGGCACTCCGGCCGGTCACCCGTGAGGCGTGCATCATCGTCGTCGCCCAACGGGTCTCGACGATCGTCGACGCCGATCAGATCGTCGTGCTCGAGTACGGCCGCACCGTCGGCATCGGCACACACGACGAGCTGCTGGCGTCCTGCCCGACGTACGCCGAGATCGTCTACTCCCAGCTCACCGCGCAGGGCGCCCGATGACCCGCCCCGGGGGCGCGATGGCCGGCGGGATGCCGGGGGAGAAGGCGCGGTCGTTCCGACCGTCGGTGCGGCGCGTTCTCGGTCGGCTCGCCCGTCGCCGGATGTCACTGGTCGTCGTGGTCGCGTGCACGGTCGGCTCGGTGGTCCTCACCGCGATCTCGCCGCGCATCCTGGGCCATGCCACCGACATCATCTTCGCCGGGATCATCGGTGCGCAGCTGCCGTCGGGGATCACCAAGGCGCAGGCGGTGGCCGGGCTGCGGGAACGGGGTGAGGGCACATTCGCCGACCTGGTGTCCTCCACCGATCTGACGCCCGGCGTCGGGGTGGACTTCACCGCGCTCGGCCGGACGCTGACGCTGGTGCTCGCGCTGTACGTGGTGTCGTCGATCCTCGCCTGGGCGATGGGCCTGCTGCTCAACATCACCGTCCAGGAGACGGTGCGCGAGCTGCGCGCCGAGGTCGAGGACAAGATCCACCGGCTGCCGCTGCGCTACTTCGACACGACACCCCGCGGGGAGCTGCTGTCGCGGGTCACCAACGACATCGACAACCTCGCGCAGTCGATGCAGCAGACCATCACGCAGCTGCTCAACTCGGTGCTGACCGTCATCGCCGTGTTGATCGTCATGATCGTCATCTCGCCGCTGCTGTCGCTCATCGCGGTCGCGACGGTGCCGCTCGCGGTGCTGGCCACGGCCCTCGTCGCGAAGCGGTCGAAGCCGCACTTCCTCGCCCAGTGGAAGAACACCGGCCGGCTCAACGCGCAGGTGGAGGAGGCGTTCACCGGGCACGAGGTCATCGCCCTGTTCGGCCGCCGGCAGGAGGTGCAGGACCGCTTCGACGAGCGCAACGAGGTCCTCTACTCGGCGAGCTGGCGAGCCCAGTTCATCTCCGGGATCATCATGCCGACGATCATGTTCCTCGGGAACCTGAACTACGTGGCCATCGCCGTGGTCGGTGGCCTGCGGGTCGCGTCGGGGTCGCTGAGCCTGGGCGAGGTGCAGGCGTTCGTGCAGTACTCGCGGCAGTTCACCCAGCCGCTCACCCAGATCGGGTCGATGTTCAACCTGATGCAGAGCGGTGTGGCCTCCGCCGAGCGCATCTTCGACATCCTCGACGAGGAGGTCGAGACCCCCGACCCGCTCCCGGCCGCGACACCGCCCGCCGACGGACGCGGTGCCGTCGCCTTCCGCGACGTCGACTTCCGCTACCGCGACGACCAACCGCTCATCACGCAGCTGTCGTTGGCGGCGCAGCCCGGGAACATGGTCGCGATCGTCGGGCCGACCGGTGCCGGCAAGACCACCGTGGTGAACCTGCTGATGCGCTTCTACGACATCGATGCCGGCGCCATCGAGCTCGACGGCGTCGAGACGCGGTCGATGACACGGGCCGACCTGCGCTCCCGGACGGGGATGGTGCTGCAGGACTCGTGGCTGTTCGGCGGCACCATCTGGGACAACATCGCCTACGGCGATCCGTCGGCCGACCGGGAGGCAGTGGAGGAGGCCGCCCGCGCCGGCCACGTCGACCGGCTGGTGGCGACGCTGCCCGACGGCTACGACACGGTCATCGACGAGGAGGGCGGCGGCGTCAGCGCGGGCGAGAAGCAGCTCATCACCATCGCCCGCGCGTTCCTCGCCCGTCCGCGACTGCTCATTCTCGACGAGGCCACCAGCTCCGTCGACACCCGCACGGAACTGCTCATCCAGAAGGCGATGGTCGCGTTGCGCGCCGATCGCACGAGCTTCGTCATCGCGCATCGCCTCTCGACGGTCCGCGACGCCGACCTCATCCTGGTGATGGAATCCGGGAGCATCGTCGAACAGGGGACCCACGACGAACTGCTCGCGGCGCAGGGCGCCTACCACCGGCTCTACACCAGCCAGTTCACCGGACCCGTCGACGAGGTCGACGATGTCGACACCGTCACCGCCGGCCGCTGACCGCGAGGCCGTCGGTCAGATCCGTGTGGACCCGGGGAGCCCGGCGATCACCGACACCACGGCCTGCACCGGTGCGTGTCGACCGTCGTCGACGGTCACGGTGAACGTGTCGTCGTCCACGAGCGGCGCGGCGGGGACGTAGACGTACATGCCGTTCTCCGCGACCTCGACGGTCCCGTGACTCGGAGCGGCGGCGAGTGTGAACCGGCAGGGGGTGGTGTCGTCGGCGACGACGGCGCCGCGCAGCGGACCACCCACCGCGGTGACACCCGCTGCGGTGGTCACGTACCCGCGACCGTCGGCACCGACCGCGACGTGACGCGCGAACTCCCCGGTCACCGCAGCCGAGGTCACCGCACCGGTGGTCGTGTCGACGACGCGGACGCAGTCGTCGAAGCCGCCGGCGACCAGCAGCCAGCGGCCGTCGGGTGTGGCGGCGACCCCGGTGTGGAAGCTCTCGAAGGGTGTCGTCGCTGTCACCGCCATCGTCGCGAGGTCCACGGTCATCAGCGAGCGTGTGCCGTCCTCGACGAAGTGCACGCGCGCACCGTCGGCCGAGACGGCGACGTCGAACACGAACCCGTCGGCGCGGAATGTGTTCTCCACATGTCCGCGGTCGAGTGGTGACCGCACGAGGTGCAGCCGGGCGTCGGTCGTGGACTCGTCGACGACGACCGCATGGCGGGCGTCGGCGGTGAGCACCAGCGAGCGCGGTCGGCCACACCCGGCCACGCGGGACAGCACGTCGTGCGTGGCCACGTCGACGGCGACGATGTCGCCGGAATCGGTTGCGACGACGACTGCGCGTCCCGGGGCCACGGCGACCGCACGCGGCCGCGGCACGCCGATCGCGTCGACGACCTCGAGTGATGCGGTGTCGACCACCTCGACCAGGTTGAGGTCGGGCAGAGCCACGTAGAGGCGCCCGGTCGCGGGGTCGAGCGCGAGTCCGGAGGGACGGCCGATGAGCGTGACGGTGCCCGCCACGGTCATGGAGTCGGTGTCGACGGCCACGACGGTCGAGGCGGTCGCGCTGACGGTGTAGAGCCGTCCGCCGTCGGCGGAGAGGGCGAGGCCGCAGGGGTGGTCGTCGACCTCGACGGTCGTCGAGCCCATCGCGTTGGCGGTGTAGGTGACCGGCCAGGAGCTTCCCTGGGCGGTGACGACCGGCGAGATCGCGACCGCCGACCGGCGGCCGCGGTGGTCGGAGACGGCGGCCCGGAACACGTCGCCGACGGGACGGCCCGCGCTCGCCCGCAGGCGTTCGGCGGTGCGCGGGAGGTAGGTGAAGGTCCCGTCGGCGGACACCGTCACGGTCCCGCGGTGTGGGGACGAGGTGACGGTGAGCGTGTCGTGGGACGGCGAACCGGTGGTGATGCGGCCGTGGACGCCGCCGTTCGTGGCGGCCCGGCGGGCGACCGGGACGGCGTCGTGCTGGCGGCGGAGTGCACCCCACCGGGTTCGCGGTGTCGTCGGGGCGGTGGGCGCCGACGCCACGATCGACGCGCTGAGCTGCGCATATGCCGGGGTCGACACGATGCGGGCGGGGTGACGGTCACCGAGGGTGACCACCTCGTCGTGCATGGGGATCGCCTTCCGGCTCGTCGTGTCGTCAGCTCAGCGGACCGCGTCGGTCATCTGTCAGAGGACATGACACCACACGTTCGCCCGGTATTCGCCTCCCGGTCGTCGACTCGGTGAACACTCCTAAATCCTTGAGCCGGTGAACAATTCGCGTGCGTAATAGGTTCGACATGCAACCAACTCGAACTTTGCCGTGGTGAACTACTGGACAGGCCTTCTAGGCTTCTCGGATGCCCGCCGTCATCGCGACGATCAACCTGAAAGGCGGGGTCGGGAAGACGACCGTGACCGCCGGCCTCGGTGAGTTCCTCGCGGGTGAGTTCGGCCGCCGTGTGCTGCTCGTCGACCTCGACAGCCAGATGAACCTGACGGCGATGATGATCGGTCCGCAGCGGTGGTTGGACCTCAACGGGCGCGGCGCCACCCTGGCCAGGTTGTTCGCGGACCTCCTCGACGACACCCACACCTTCCGGCTGGCCGACACCCTGCAGCGCGACGTGTCGTGCGTCGACGGAGTCGACGGCGTGGATCTGGTCCCGTCGTCGCTCGACCTCATCGAGCTCGGCGAGGAGCTCAGTGCCCTGCGAGTCGGACGCGACGACACCCTCGCGGCCGTCGGCGTCCTCGGTGCCGCCCTCGCACCCGTCCTCGACGACTACGACGTCGTCCTGCTCGACTGCCCGCCGTCGATGGGGCCGCTCACCCTCAACGGCCTCGCGATGGCGCACGGGTACCTCGTCCCGACGATCCCCGACGTGTTGTCCACCTACGGGATCGGGCAGGTACAGACGCAGATCGCCCGGTTCGCCGACGAACTGGGCCGCCCGATCGTCGAGCTCGGAGTGGTGATCAGCAAGTACCGCGGCAACGCCGCGATCCACAAGGAGACCGTGATGCGGTTGCGACGCGACCCGTCGATCGCGCACGTGTTGCCCGGGTACCTGGGGGAGTCCAACGCGATCGCCGCCGCCGCCCGATTCGACCGGTATCCGTCTCTGCGTGCGCGATACGGCGCCCGCGGGCAGTTCGAGCAGTTCCGCGAACTCGCGCGCACGGTCCTCGTCGAGGCCGAGCACAAGCTGCCGGTGACCGCGCCGCCCACCTGACATCTCGCGCGTGAGGCAGTCCGATGATTTCGGCCCCCTGCACCGACGGCGCCTTGTATCTTCGCGATCACGAGCCGGTTCGTCAGCATCGCGTATCTGGCCATCCACCGGCGGTGTGGGCGTGGAGAACATCGCGCCCCGACACCGTGACGGCTGACTCGCGCTCCCACTTCACCAGTCCGGCAATCGATCCGACCGCCCGTCGAGGCCTGTCGGTGGCCGAAGGAGGATCTGACATGACGGCCGACGCCGCACACCCGACCGCCGCCCGCCTCGCGCGCGTGACCAACAACCCCGTCGTGGGCTTCGCCCCGTGGATCGCATTCTGGATCATCGCCTCGGGCCCCAGCACCTGGCTGCACGGGGCGGTCGCGGCGCTCGTCATCGCGCTCATCCTGCTGATCCCCGACGTCACCCGGCGCTCGCCGAAGATCCTCGACATCGGCACCATCGTCTTCTTCGTCGCGCTGGTGATCGCGGGAATCACGATGAACGCGCACGACGGTGACTGGCTCGACCGGTACTCCAACCCCATCTCCACGGGCGTCCTCGCCGTGATCGCGCTCGGATCGCTGGCCTTCGTCCCGTTCACCGAGCAGTACGCCCGCCAGGACACCCCGCGGGAGGTCTGGAACACCCCGGTCTTCAAGAAGATCAACCGCGTCCTGACCCTCATGTGGGGCGTGGTCTTCGTCATCAGCGCGATCTGCGGTCTCATCGCCATCTGGGCCCCGTCGACGAGCGACTGGACCTCCTGGGTCATCCCGATCGTCCTGCTGGTCGCGGCCATCAAGTTCACCGGCAGCTACCCCGACAGGGTCACGGCCGGCCTGCCCGACCGCGCTGCCGCGTGACAGCGGGAGCCGGCGTGCCGTCCCGCCCGGCGCCCGTCGACCTCGCCCGGCATACGCACCTCCGCGGTGTCTACGCGCCGCAGCGGTCCGAGATCGACGTGACCGGCCTCCCTGTGACCGGCGAGATCCCATCGAGTCTGCGGGGTGGCTACCTCCGCAACGGTCCGAACCCCCGGTTCGACCCGATCGGCAGCTACCTCTATCCGCTGGACGGCGACGCGATGGTGCACCGTGTCGAGATCGCCGACGGCGGCGCCCGGTACACGAACCGGTTCGTCCGCACCCCGATGGTGCTGGCCGAGGAGGCGGCCGGGCACGCGATCTGGTCCGGCATCACCGACGGGTACACGCCCCCGGAGTCGGAGGTCGGGTCCGAGCTCGCGGGCACGATGCGACATCTGCCCGACATCAACATCGTCCGCCACGGCGGACGACTCCTCGCGATGGCCGAGTCGGATCAGCCCTACCGTCTCGACCCGGCGGACCTGGCGACGCTGGGCCGCGACTCCTGCGACGGTGCGATGGCCGTCGGCAGCACCGCTCACCCCAAGGTGGATCCCGTCACGGGGGAGATGGTGCTGTTCACCTACGCCCTCGAGGCCCCGTTCCTCACCTGGTCGGCGGTCGCACCCGACGGCCGGACGACCCGTGCGCCCACGCCGATCGACGGACTCGACAGGCCCGTGATGATCCACGACATGGCGCTGACCAGCAGCCACATCGTCCTGTTCTGCTGCCCGCTCGTGTTCGACATCGCCGCCGTGATGACCGGGGGATCCCTGCTCGACTGGCGACCGGACGACGGGACCGCCATCGCGGTCATCCCGCGCGACGGCGGTCCGGTGCGGTGGTGCTCCGACGAGGCGTTCTGGGTGTGGCATGTCGCCAACGCCTTCGACGACCCGTCGGGCGACGTCGTCGTCGACTACGTCGAGTGGCGCTATCCCGGCGGTCTCGCCGCGGTGTCCACGCCGAACGCGGGTCGCCTCATGCGGGCTCGTGTCGACCCGGGGGGCCGCGTCGGGCGGACCGTCCTCGCCGACCGTCCCATGGAGTTCCCCCGCGTGGACGACCGGTCGCTCACCACGCCGCATCGGGTTGTCGCGACGGTCGGGTCGGGTCGTGGCTCGGCGCCGACGGACACGCTGTTCTTCCACGACGTGACGACCGGCGGGGAAGCGGAATGGGATCCCGGCCTGTCGATGGGGGAGCCGGTGTACATACCGGACGAGGGCGGCGACCTGTGGGGTGTGATCGCCACCGACCCAACCGATCTGACGTCGGCCTTCCATCTCCTGGCCGCTGCCGACCCGTCGGCGGGGCCGGTCGCCAGCATCGCACTGCCGCAACGGGTCCCGGCAGGTCTGCACGGCGCGTGGCTACCGACGACGGGAACTCCCACCGTACGAACGTGATACACCGATCGTGGCGATTTCGTCATCGAAAACCTCCGAGGCCGTGACCACGCCGTGCGACGATCGTCCGATGAACAGGCGCGCAGGGAGTGCGGCGTGGGAGTGACCGTCGCCATCACGGGGCCCACCGGGGAGATCGGGATCTCCGCCGTCACGGCACTCGAGGCAGATGACCGGGTGGACAGGATCATCGGGATGGCCCGTCGGCCGTTCGACCCGTCCGATCACGGCTGGACGAAGACCGAATACCGGCAGGGCGACATCCTCGACCGTGAGGCCGTCGACGGCCTGGTGCGCGACGCCGACGTCGTCGTGCACCTCGCGTTCATCGTGATCGGATCGCGGGACGAGGCCGCCCGGGTCAACCTCGCCGGGACCACCACGGTGTTCGAGGCGACGATCGCCGCCGAGCGTCCGACGCGCATCGTGTACACCTCGTCGGTCGCCGCGTACGGCTATCACGACGACAACCCGCTGCCGCTCACCGAGGACACGCCCATCCGGGGGTCGGCCGAGCACTACTACTCCGCACAGAAGGCCGACTGCGAACTCGCCATCGCCGGCCTCGTCGACGGCTCCGACCTCGACGTCTACACACTGCGGCCGTGCATCGTCGCCGGCCCCGAGTCGCCGGCGCTGGCCGAGTCGATGCCGTGGAACATGCTCCCGGGACCGGCGAAGGCCCTGCTCAACGCGGTGCCGGGTCTGCGGATGCCGTTCCCCGACCACGGTGTCCCGGTGCAGCTGGTGCACCACGACGACGTCGCGGCGGCCATCGCGACATGCGCTGTCGCCGACGCGCCGCCCGGCGCCTACAACATCGCCGGTGACGGCACGGTGAGCCTCGGGGAGATCGTCGAGGCGCTCGGCGGCCAGCCGGTCCCGTTCCCGGCGATCGGTGTGAAGGCCGCCGCCGAGGTGGTCAAGCGGATGCCGTTCCTGCCGTCGTTCGCGGAGTGGATCCACATCGGACGCACCTCGGTGGTCATGGACACCAGCCGTGCGCGGGATCAGCTGGGCTGGACGCCGCAGCACACCTCACGCGAGACCCTCGACGCGCTGGCGAAGTCCCGCACCTGACCCGTACCCCCGATGATGTGTAGTTCTCGCGATGCTGACCTGGGCGTTCGGTCGCGAGAACCACACATCATCGGTCACGGGGTGAGACGGAAGATCGGAAAGCGGCGCCCCTCCGCCGTCTTCTCGTAGTCTCTGAAGCCCGACGAGGCGCTGGTGAAGCGGTCCCATGTGGGTGCCCACTCGTCGCCCTCCACCTCGGTGACGGTCACCGACACCGTCTCGACGCCGTTCTCGCCCGGCTTCTCGACGTCGATCTGCGGGTGGGCGCGCAGGTTGTGTACCCACGCCGGATCCTTGGGTGAGCCCGCAGCGGACCCGACGACCAGCCAGGCGTCGCCGTCGGGCAGCGCGAACAGCGGGGCCTCGCGGACCTCGCCGGACTTCGCGCCGATGGTGTGCAGGATCAGCAGGTTGTCGCCGAAGCCGGCGGTCTCGACGTGCCCGCCGTTGGTGCGGAACTCCTCGATGATGGTGGCGTTGAAATCACTCATGCGGTGATCCTGCTCCAGGGCGTCCGTTCCCGGCGACTGTTCGGCTCGGAGTCGGTCGTCGTTCACCGGCTCGTCAGTTCATTCGTTCAGACGACTGATTCGCGATCACGAATCTTCGTACAGTTGTCCGCGGGGCCGCAGGGGGACGACACGGGAGTCACAGATGCCATACGGAGACACTCCGCCCGCCGACCTCCGCCTGCCGCAGACGCCGCCCACACACGACGGTCGGCGTCGTCGAGGTCTTCTCGCCCGGATCGCCGCGGTGTTCACCGCCCCGACGGTGCCGACGGGATCCGATCTGCTGACCGACGACGAGATGCTGGAGGAGTCCGCGGGCTGGTGGTGACCGTCTCGGCGTGAGCCGCGACGCGACGTCCGTCAGACTGACCCGCATGTCGCACAGCCCTTCCGCGCCGGCGCCCACGCCGCAGCCGCCGGCCGAACCGTCACTCACCCACATGTTCCGGTGGCGGCCCGTCGGTGCCGACCACCTCGCCGACGGCGGTGTCATCGCACCGGGCGACCGGCTCAGCTGGCCCCGGACCATCGGGATCGGACTGCAGCACATCGTCGCGATGTTCGGCGCCACGTTCCTGGTCCCCGTCCTCACCGGCTTCCCACCGGCGACGACGCTGCTGTTCTCCGGCATCGGCACCATCCTGTTCCTGCTCATCACCCGCAATCGCCTGCCGAGCTACCTGGGCTCGAGCTTCGCGATCATCGCCCCGGTCACCGCGGCGACCGCCTCGCACGGAGCGAGTTCCGCGCTCGGAGGTCTCGTCGTGGTGGGCGCGCTGCTCGTCGCGATCGGCGCGGTGGTGCACCTGGCGGGTACCGGGTGGATCGAGGCCCTGATGCCCCCGATCGTCACCGGCACCATCGTGGCGATCATCGGCCTGAACCTCGCGCCGACCGCCAAGACGAACTTCACGAAGGATGCGGTGACGGCGACGATCGTCCTCGTCCTGCTCGTCGCGGTGCTCATCTTCTTCCGCGGGCTGTTCGGGCGGTTGGCCATCGTGGTCTGCGTGATCGTCGGATACCTCGTCGCCCTGGCCCGCGGGAAGGTCGAGACCGACGCGATCGGTGCGGCCTCGTGGGTCGGGCTGCCGGACTTCACCGCGCCGTCGTTCCACCTGTCGGTGCTGCCGCTGTTCATCCCCGTCGTGCTGGTGCTCGTCGTGGAGAACATCGGGCACGTCCGGTCGATCACCACGATGACCGGCGTCGACCACGACCACCAGATCGGTCGCGCGCTCGCCGCGGACGGCATCGCGACCGTCCTCGCCGGGTCCGGTGGCGGTTCGGCGACGACGACCTACGCCGAGAACATCGGTGTCATGGCGGCCACCCGCGTCTACTCGACCGCCGCGTACTGGGTGGCCGGCGTCGGTGCGGTGCTGCTCGGTCTGTCGCCGAAGGTGGGCGCGGTCATCGCCTCCATCCCCGCCGGTGTGCTCGGTGGCGTCACCACGGCCCTCTACGGACTCGTCGCTGTGCTCGGCGTGAACATCTGGGTGTCGGCCCGCGTCGACTTCACGCGACCGATCAACCAGTTCACCGCGGCCATCCCGCTGGTGATCGGCATCGCCGACTTCGCGTGGAAGATCGGTGACCTCGCCTTCGGGGGCATCGCACTCGGGGCCGTGGCCGCTCTCGTCATCTATCACGCCATGCGTGTGATCGGAGGATGGCGGGGGACGGTCGTCGAACCCCCACGTGAGAGCGTGAAGCGGTGATCAGTTTCTTCGACGTCGACGAGCCGACGACCCCCGCGGCTCCGCCGACATACCGTGCCGCCGAGATATCCCTCGCGGGATGGGGTCCCGACCACGTCTCCGGTCCTGCGGTGGCGGGATTGCTGGCGCAGGTCCTCGAGGACGCGCACGGGGTCGAGGGGTTCACCCCGGCGCGGCTGACGATCGAACTGCTGCGCACCTTCCGCACCGCACCCACCGTCGTCCACACCGAGGTCATCCGTACCGGCCGCCGGATCGTCGTCGCACAGGCCGAGGCGGTGCAGAACGACCACGTCGTCGCGATCGCCACATTCGTGCAGTACCTGCGGACCGAGAACGCCCCGGGTGAACGGTGGGTGCCCGACCTCGCGCCGCCACGACCGCCGGAACTCGACGACCCGTCGTCGGAGCACATGGCCTGGTACCACTCCGCCTCCGGGGGCTGGACCACCGAACTCGGCGACCACCGCAACGCCGACCGATTCGCGGCGTGGTGGAAGCCACCGGAGGTGACCGCCGGTCGCGAGCCGAGTCCGTTCGCGCGCGCGGCGATGGTGTCGGAATGGACCAGCCTCGTCACCAACATCGGCACCAACTGGGTGGGCTACATCAACGGCGACCTCACCACCGCCCTGTCCCGGGTCCCGTCGTCGGAATGGGTCGGCGTGCAGGCGCTCGCGCATGTCGACGCGGACGGGGTGGCGGTCGGCACGTCCGTGCTCGCGGACCTGCACGGCGTGTTGGGGACGGGCACGGTCACCTGTCTCGCCAACATCCATCCACCCGTGTAGTCGTCGACGTCGGCAGGGCGCACCGGAGTTCGCCCGTGCACCGATCGCTGCGGGTGCACAGGAACCGGGTGCGCCGGCGACGGCCGATCGAGGGTGCGGTCTGTCGTTCCTACGCTGACGTCCATGTCGGGGAACATGACCGTCGACGTCCGGGCCGTCGCCGAGCTCGCGTCGGTGCAGCGAGCTGTCGGTGCCGGACTCGCGGGGTCGGACCTACGAGGTCTCGGGCTCGACGAGGACGAGCTGCAGGGGTCCCGCACCGCCGCTTCGCTCGCTCGGGCGCTGACCGCGATCGACGCCGCGCTGAGCGCCGTCGCCGCCCGCGTCGAGGATCTGGGCCGCCGAACCGCACTGGGCGCCACGGCGATCGACGAGACCGAACTCGCGACCACCGACTCGCTCCGACGCGGTCCACGGTGACCGTGGACGCCGGGGTGGGTGTGGTCGCGGGGTGGAGTGCGCACACCCACCGCCTCGACGAGATCGCCTGCGCGATCGACACCCTGGTCGACCGGTGTGACGAGCGCATCGCCACCGTCGTCCGCGCGATGGACTCGACACTCGCCACGTGGACCGGGACCGCTGCCGACGCCCAGCGGGATGCCGTGCAGACACGACGAGCCGAGGCGACTCGAGTCGCGATGGGCGCGCAGGAGGTCGTCGCGGCTCTGCGTCGCCGCGGGCCGGACCTCGCTCACACATCCGCGGCCGCAGCCGCGTTCCACCGCGCCGTGTCCGACGACGGGTACCGCGTCGTCGACGATCACGTCGACCTGATCCCGGGCCGGCGCCCCAGGGATGTCCCCACCGACGCGAGTCCTGCACTGGCAGAGGCGATCGCGACGACGAACGCGGGTCTCCACACGGACACGCTCCAGCGACTCGTCGCAGCCACCCGCGGTGTGGACCGCGAGCTCGCAGCAGATCTCGATGCAGCCGCCGCGCACCTGGAGGCGGTGGGGCGCGGAACCCCTGTGCCCCGGTCGAGCGCGGTGTCGCCACCGATCGGTCCGCCCGACCTCGTCGCACACGTGTGGCGGACCGCCTCGGTCGACCAGCGCGCCGCATGGGCCGCCGCCGATCCTCTGCTCGGCAACCGGCCCGGTGTCCCGGTCGCCGATCGCGACCGCCTCAACCGGACGCGACTGTCGGCGATGCGCGTCACGACCGCCGCGGAACGGGCCCTCCGACGTCGGTTGGCGACGCCGGGCCGCTACCTGCTCACACTGCGCGACGACGGCCGTGCGGTGGTGGCGGTCGGGGATCCCGATGTCGCGCAGCACGTCGCGGTGTTCGTCCCCGGCACCGGGACGACACTGGCGTCGCTCGGCGCGAACCTCGAGCGAGCTGACGCCATGCGCGACGCGGCGGGAGGTGGGTCGGGCGCGGTGAGTGTCGTCGTGTGGCAGGACTTCACGGCTCCCGCCGATCTGGTCGAGGCGGCCGGCGCGGTCCCGGCTCGCGCCGCGGCACCCGGTCTGGCGACGCTGCTCACCGATCTGCGCGCCACCCATCTCGGTGAACCCGCGCACCAGACGGTGATCGGGCACAGCTACGGCAGCACCGTCGTGGGCGTGGCCGCGTCAGGTCCGGCCGCGCTGGACGCGGGTGACGTCGTCCTGGTCGCGAGTCCGGGGGCGGGCAGCGTGTCCGAGGCCGGTGGCCTGCACCTCGCGGGGGTTCCGGCCGACGACGTCGCCGACCACGTGTGGGCGGTCACCGCGGGCCGCGACCCGATCAGGCTGGCGTCGCCGTACGTTCTCGGACGCGACCCGACATCACCGCTGTTCGGCGCGCAGCAGCTGCCGGCCGCCCCCGGATCGCCGCCGTGGGATGCGCACAGCCGCTACGGGGCCGAGAACCACTCGGGCTATTGGGATCCCGGCTCACCGACGCTGGCCGCGATGGGTGCGGTCATCGCCGGTCGCGCGGATCGCTGAGGTGCGGGGGTCGCTTACCGCGACGCGTCTCCGGCGGGCGGGGTGACGTCCGTCGACGGTCGATGAGGACCACACGCAGAGCGTGCCGCAGCGACGCCGCCACGTCGCCCCATCGCCAGGACTCGACGAGACAGGCGTGAGCCTCCTCGACGTCGTCGCGGTCGGCGGCTGCGTCGGCGGCGGTGTCCCATTCGTCACGCTGCCCGATGCACACGCGGTGCGATCGGAGGATGGTGTCGCGGTCGCGGTCCATCACCGCCGCGACCTCCTCCGGGCGCAGTGTTCTCGACGTGGTCGACGTGAGCAGGAGCAGGGCCTCGAGAGCCGGCGGCAGGGTGACCATGCGACCGGTTGTCGTCGTGACGTCGGCGGTGCGGATCAGTGACGACGGCGCGTCGGTGGTGGGTTCGTCGGGGGTCGGGGGTGTGCCGTCGCGTTCGGCGATCTCGGTGAGCGCGGAACGGATCTCGTCCGCACCGTCGTCGAGGAAGGTGAACCACCGGGCCAGTTCCGACCTCAGGTTCGTCGGCGAGAAGTCGGCTGCCTCGACCCGCATCCGAGCGACGAGCGCTCCCTCGCGGACGGTCAGCGCGACGCCCGGCCAGCGCTCGGCGACGACGAACAGCATCTCGGCGGTGACCGCCTCCCCGTCGGTGATCCGGGTGCAGAACACCTCGAGCGCCGCCTCGTCCTGACTCACCCGCAGCCACGACGGCACCGCGGTCGGCAGGGGGATGTCACCGTCCTCGTCCTTCTCCGCCGGTTGACCCGAGATGTCCGCGACGGCGGCGTCGACCATGTGCTGCAACGCCTCCGGGCCGTCGGGCCGACCCGAGACCGGGGTGGGCGGGACCGCGGCCGGTGTGCCGTCGACGAAACTCGCGTCGGGCACGGAGAACACGTCGCGCACCACCTCCACCGCGCATCGGGCGAGGCGGTCGGCGCGACGACGGGTGACCTCCATCGTGCGCGGGAACCTCCCGCGCGGACGCCACCCGGACTCCGCCAGGATCGCGTCCTCGACGGTGGTGGCGTTGCAGACACTGCCCCGGACGCGCGTGGTGCCGTGGGTGGTGAACACGACGAAGGGCGGATGGTCTCGCGCCAATCCGTCGTCACACAGGAAACCCAGGTTCAGCACGTACGAGTCCCCGGGTTCCATGGTCGCCAGGCGGTCGCCGAGATCGACGGTGAACCGTCGCCAGCCTGCCTCGACCGCGTCGTCGAAGTCCTCCATGACCGCCCCTCCTCCCGTGTCCGCCGACGTCGCCGTCGTGGTGATGGGGGAGAAGGTAGTCGCGGGGTCCGACACCGGCGCCGTGCTCAGATGGTGACGAGATGCGGCATCGACGAGTACCCCGACGTCGGGACGCTCGCCTCGTCGGTGCCCCGGCGATCAGGCGGCCAGGCCTGCTATCACGACGACGACCCAGAGCACGATGACCGACCACCAGAGCACGGTGGTGAGGCGACGACGAGTCGCGGCGGGCGGATCGGATGTACGGGACATGTCCTGCTCGTCGGTGTGTGACGATCACTTGTTACTTCGTGCCGCGAAGATTCATGCGATCGGCCGACGGGGAGGTCGAGATCAGCGACGACAGCTGCCGCCGCGGTCGTCATGACCACGGCGGCAGCTGGGGACGCGGAGATCGGACACGGCGTCAGGGACGCGACGCGTACCGCTCGTCCTCGACGAGGGCCTCGTGGGCGAGGACGGCCTCGGACTCGTCGGCGGGGACCTGCGACACGGCGGACTCGGCGTCGCGGCGCTCATGCGACTCCGGTTGCGTCTCGTCCACGTCGGCGGCATCGATGTCGCGACGAACCGTGAACAACACGACCGCGGCGAGCACCGCGGTCACGGCACCGAGGACGAACGGCACGTGGGCGTTGTAGTGCTCGACGAGCTTGCCCGCGGCGAACGGCGCCAGCCCGCCACCGATGAAGCGGACGAAGCCGTAGGTCGCGGACGCGACCGACCGTTCGACCGGCGCGATGCTCATGACCGCGGTCGTCACGAGGGTGTTGTTGAGTCCCACGACGATGCCCGACGCAATGGTGGCCCCGATCACCACCGCCTGGTTGCCGGAGAAGATGCCGATGAGCAGGCACGCGACGGCCATCCCGCTCAGGGCGCCGTAGAGGGTCCGGGTGGTGCCGAAGCGGTTCTTGAGCAGCGGTGCGCCGAACACCGCGAAGATCGCGACGAGGATGCCCCAGGCGAAGAACACCGCACCGAGCTTCAACGCGGAGAGCTTCATCAGGAACGGGGCGTACCCGAGGATGGTGAAGAACGCCCAGTTGTAGAGCAGCCCGGTGACGCTGGTGGTGGCCAGACTGCGATGGCGCAGGGCCGTGAGCGGTTCGCGGATGGACGACTTCTTCTCCGGCACGGGCGTGGCCGGCACGAGGGTGATGGTCGCGACCAGCGCGATGAGCATCAGCACGGCGACGCCGAAGAACGGTCCGCGCCAGGAGATGTTGCCCAGGAGGCCGCCGAGCAGCGGTCCAGAGGCGATGCCGACGCCGAGGGCCGCCTCGTACAGGATGATCGCGCCGCCGAATCCGCCGGACGCGGAACCGACGATGACGGCCAGTGACGTGGCGATGAAGAGCGCGTTGCCCAGACCCCAGCCGGCGCGGAACCCGACGATCTCGGCGATGCTGCCGGAGAACCCGGCCAGGGCGGCGAACGCGACGATGAGGACGAGGCCCGCGATGAGGGTGCGCTTGGCGCCGATGCGGCTCGACACCCAGCCCGTCACGAGCATCGCGACCGCGGTCACGACGAGGTAGCTGGTGAACAACAGCGTCACCTGTGACGGCGACGCGTCGAGCTGCGAGGACAGCGACGGCAGGATCGGGTCGACGAGGCCGATGCCCATGAACGAGATGACGCAGGCGAATGCGACGGCCCACACGGCCTTGGGTTGGCGGAAGGCGTCGGCGAACGATCCGGACGAGTGCGACACGGTGACACCCCTGTGCTGGCGGCTGCGGTTGACCTATCCATAGGTACTCTATATAAATCGTCTATGCAATGGGCGGGAGGGCTCCTATGCTGACCGGCATGAGCGATGGGGCGACCGACGAGATCGGCGAGGCGGTGTACGCCCTGGCGACCGAACTCGTCCGTCAGATGCCGCGCGACATGAGTCTGACGTCGGTCGCGACGCTCTCGACGCTCGTCCGTCGCGGCCCCCGTCGCATCACCGAGCTGGCCGCCTCCGAAGGTGTCGCACAGCCGTCGATGACGGCGCTGGTCACCGCGCTGGAGCGGGAGGGGCTGGTCGAGCGCGGGCCCGATCCCCGGGACCGTCGGGCGGCACTGGTCACCGTGACCGATCGCGGTCGGGAGTACGTGGCGAACCGACGCCGTGTGGGCAGCCGACTCGTGTCGTCGACGCTCGACGAGCTCTCGGAGTCAGAACGGGCCGCCCTCGCCGACGCCGTCGACGCGCTGCGTCGGGTCCGGGAGATCCGTGCCGCGCACCGCGAGGATGCGTCGACGACCGCGCGGTGACGCGTCGGCGCGCGACTCAGCGCGCGGACCCGCCCGGGTGTCGTGAGGAGCTCTGGCTGTCGCGCTCGCGGAGCAGGTCGACCGCACCGCTCACCGACATGAGCATCGTCCGGCACAGCTGACGGTCGTGTTCCAGGCGGGTGGCGGCGTCGAGATCCCCGCCGTCGGCGGCCTGTCGTTTCGCCGACCCGATGATCAGCAGTCGCCGCGCTCCGGTGATCAGGCAGCGTCGGGCGACGACCGCGTTCTCCTCGCACAGCCGCGCCACGCCGGCGGACGGCAGCGGTGCGCCCGGCGTGGTCAGCGCGGTCAGGGTGTCGAGGAGCTTCTCGACGTGGTCGGGGCTGGGTTCGTGCACACGTCCCTGTCCGACGGGATCGGCGGCATGGACGATGCGCGCGGTGATGGCCGGTGCCCCGTCGCGCAGGAAGTCGCGCCAGGACTCGATGGCCGCGATCACGTTGGCGGCGACGAAGGTGGGGACCACGAGTCGTTGTGTGGCCCAGACGTGGCCGTCCAGGACGTGGACGGCGACGCCGGTCCACCGCGATCCCTCGGCGATGACGATCTCGTTGACGGTCCGGTCGTCGACGAGGACGGCCGCGACGCACGCGACGAACTCGACGACGGGACGCGTGGGGTGGACGCGCAACTGGATCGTCTGCGTGCCCATCTGGACGCGGATGTCCCCGCCCGCGTCGACGAACGCGTCGTCGGCGTGGCCGGCCAGGGTGTCGAGGAGGAGTTCCTGCAGGTGTTCGGTGTCGGCGACCGGGACCGCCTGCGACGACGCCGTGGGGACGATCTCGCGCGGGGTGGAGGTGGTCGTGCCTGTGTCGGCGCCGGTGTCGATCGGCGCGAGGAACGCGGGGTGGAGCACGTCGCACATCTCGCGGAGCACATCGGTGGCCGCGGCGCAGACCTCGTCGACGCGCCGGCGGCCGTGCTCGCGGATGACCCGGCCGTCACGGAGAACTCGCCAACCGTCGCCGCGCAGGACCGCGACCTGGTCGACGGTGACGCCGGAGGCGAGGATCGTGCACCGCACCCGACGTGCACCGGTCACGACGAAGGACAGCAGGGGTGCCCACGGATCGCCCGCGTCGTGCGAGCGACGGACGACGATCTCCTCGTCGACGGTGACGTCGACGAGGAGATCGGCCAGCCCGGTCCGGAACGTCAGCCAGGAATCCTCGAGCGCCGTGTCGAAGCGGGTGCTCGCGGTCATGTCCTGGCTTCCTGGTCGCGGTGTGGGCGGGGTGATGCTGGTGTCAGCTCCGGACCGACCGGCGGCCGGTGATGGCGACGTAGCCCGCGATCAGGATCGCGGCGACGACGATGCCGACGATGAACGGGATGATCTCCCACCCGCCGTTCGCGTTGTCGTAGCCGACCTTGTAGGTGATCCAGGACCCGAGCAGCGATCCGACGATGCCGAGGATGATCGTCATGATCACCCCGATGCTCTGCTTGCCGGGCAGGACCAGGCGCGCGAGGGCGCCCACGATCAAACCGACGACGATCGCACTGATGATGGTGCCGATCATGATGCACGCTCCTTTGCGTCGCCCGGTCGCGTGACCGGGCTGGGTGGGGACGGCGGGTCTGGTCGTCCCCGATGACGGTCATGCAGGGGAAAGTCTCGTCTCGTCGTGAGGCGGACATAACCCCCGCGCGCCGAACGCCATCAGATCGTGTTGCCGGGGGCCGTTCAGGTCACGAATCAGCATCGCCGAGCGTGCCGAAACACCCCGCCGAGGGTGCGGTCCGGAGGAGTCGCGTGCGGCGGGGTCGACCGGTGCCTGGAGCGAGCTGCGCGCGTGAGCGGGCGAACGCAGCCGCGGCCCGTTTTCAGTGAACAGTTGTACACTCGGCGCCATGGACACCCTCGAGCACCGACGGAGAGCGGAGCTGCGTGAACTCGGTCGGCTCGCCTTCGCCGAGCTCGGCGACGCGACCACCGGGATCGCGAAAGTGCACTCGGCGTTCAGCGAGCACGTCTTCAGGGGTCTGCGGGTCGGGTTGCGGCCCGTGGGGCTCTCCGACTTCGTCACCCCGGCCAAGCTGCTGCACGACGCCATCGCCGGCGGGACCTACACGACGATCACCGCGATGTGTGACACCGCGTCCGACGTCGCCGACAAGACGGCCGACGGATGGGGGCGCCCACCGTCGCAGACGGTGAAGGGAAGCGCGATGATCGCGGCCGTCAACGGGCTCATCGGCGACGAGCTGCACGCCGCGCGCAGTCCGCTGGCCGAGCCGATGGCGATCCGCGTCGACGGCGCACCCGTCCCGCCGATGCCCGACGCGCTCCGCCACGCGTTCCCCACCGCCACCGGCCATCTCGTGGTGTTCCTGCACGGACTGATGGAGACCGAGTCGGCCTGGCGGATCGGCGGACGTCCCACCTACGGTGCGCGCCTGGCCGACGACCTGAACGCGACGGAGATCCAGGTCCGCTACAACACCGGCCGCCACATCTCGCAGAACGGACGCGAACTCGACCGTCTGCTCGCGGACATCGTCGCGGCATGGCCCGTTCCGGTGCGCCGCATCACCCTGGTCGGGCACTCGATGGGCGGTCTCGTGGCCCGGTCGGCGTGCCACCGCGCCGAGCCCGAGGGTGCGGACTGGGTGCGGTCGGTGGACACCGTCGTCTCGCTGGGCTCGCCGCATCTCGGTGCACCCCTTGCCCGGTCGGTGCATTACCTCGCCGCGGCCCTGCATGTCCTGCCCGAGTCGCGTCCGTTCGCCCACCTCCTCCGTCGGCGCAGCTCCGGCGTCCGAGACCTGTTCCACGGGTCGCTCGTCGACGAGGACTGGTCCGGTCGTGATCTCGACGCCCTGCGGGTGGCGGCGGTGCAGGAGGTCCCCCTCCTGACGCATGCGACGCATCTGTTCGTCTCGGCGACGGTCACGCGCGATGCGCGGCACCCGGTGGGGCGTGTCGTCGGGGACGGCCTGGTTCTCGTCCCCAGCGCGATCGGTCGGAACAAGAAGCGGCACCTCGGATTCCGCGACGAGGACGGATTCGCGATCAGCTCGGCGAATCACTTCACCCTGCTGAACGACGACTCGGTGTACGAATGGCTCCTGCCGCGCCTGCGAGGGGTGGGCGCGGACGAGGGGCGGGCACTGGTCGGGGCGGGGTCCGGGACCGAGACGGCGCCCGTGGAGCCGCGCGGTTCCGACCTGGGCCGGTGCTAGACAGCGCCTCTCAGACGCGTGCGACGACCTCGTCGGGATACCACCGCGCGACGACGTCGGGGTGCGCGCGGGTCCGGCTCTTCCAGGTGTTCTCGCCGTAGGTGTCGTAGAGCGGGTTGTCGGGGTCGGCGGTGATCGACGACGGCGGCCCATCGGTGGTCGGGATCCGCGGCATCACCGCGTCGAGGGATGGCGCGTAGAAGTACGGGATCGACAGGCGTTCGGGTGCTCCGGGCGGGGTGACCACGCGATGTCGGGTCGCGACCAGTCGTCCGTTCGTGGCCACCTCGAGCATCTCGCCGATGTTGACGATGAACGTCCCCGGCTGCGGAGTCGCCTCGACCCAGGTGCCGTCGGTCTGCTCGACCTGTAACCCCGTCGACCCCTCCTGTGCCAGCAGGACGGTCAGGACACCCGAGTCCTTGTGTGCCCCCACGCCCTGCGATCCCATGCCCTGTGGACTGGCGTCGTGGTCGTCGACCGGCCTGGCCGGATACCGGACCAGTTTCATCAGCGTCGCCGGGAGTGAGAACGCGTCGTCGAAGAAGTCCGGCGGCGCGCCGAGAGCCTGCGACCACCCACGCAGCAGCGTCTGCGACACCCGTTCCAGCTCCCGCTGATAGGCCTCGACCGCCGTGCGTAGTCCGGGCAGCGCGACGGGCCACTGGTTGCGACCCTGCAGACGCATCGGCCCGGTGGCGTCGGGGATCGGGTCGCGGTCGGTCGCGATGTCGATCTGTTCGCGCCTATCCACCCGGCCGTTGGTGAGCTCCCCGCCGAGACGGTTGTAGCCGCGGAAGTGTGGGCTGTTCACCATCGCGACGGCGTCCTTGTCCGCCTGGGGCAGCGCGAAGAAGCGGTGGGCCGACTCGACCAACCGGTGCTGGACCGTGTCCGGTACGGCGTGGTCGGTGAGGTGGAAGAAGCCGACGGTGCGTGACACCTCGGCGAGGCGGGAGCGTCCCGCTGCGGTGTCGAGGTCGGCGAGCGAGATCAGCGGCAGCACCTCGTCGAGGGTAGGTCCGTCACGGGGTGGGCGCCGGGGTTGCGCTCCCGCTGATCGTGACGACGGGTAGACCGGAGTCGAGCCCATCGAAGGAGACCGCATGCCCCGCCCGACCGTCGCGTTCCTCGACGTCAACGACACCCTGTCCGACCTCACCTCCGTCGAACCCGCGTTCGTCGACGCCGGCCTGCACGCGCGCGACGTGCGCATCTGGTACCTGTCGGTCCTCCGCGACGGGTTCGCGCTGACCGTGTTCGGCGAGAACCCGTCGTTCGCCGATCTCGGACGCGATCAGCTGCGGTCGATGCTGCGCCGGACCGATCCGTCTCGGGCCGCCGATTCGGTGGACGACGCGGCAGGTGCGCTGCTGCAGAGCTTCGTCGATGCCGCGCCCCACGCCGACGTCGTGCCCGGCATCGTCGCGCTCGCCGCTGTGGGGGTGCGGGTGTACACGCTCAGCAACGGCTCGGCCGACGTCGCGCGAGGTCTCCTCGGGTCGACCGAGGCGGGCTCGGCGATCACCGACTACCTCTCCGTCGCAGATACGCGGACGTGGAAGCCGGGGCCGGCGTCCTACCAGCACGGCTTGTGGTGCGCCGGCGTCGAACCGTCTGAGGCGCTGATGGTGGCCGTACACCCCTGGGACCTCGAGGGTGCCCGTTTATCCGGACTGCAGACGGCGTGGATCAACCGGGACGGCGACGACTACCCGCAGGCGTTCACCGCGCCCGATCACACGGTTACGTCATTCACCGATCTGGGACCCGCGCTCACCCGTCACCACCCGTG
The DNA here is from genome assembly GCF_054332755.1 of Williamsia sp. SKLECPSW1. Taxonomy (NCBI): domain Bacteria; kingdom Bacillati; phylum Actinomycetota; class Actinomycetes; order Mycobacteriales; family Nocardiaceae; genus Williamsia; species Williamsia sp. SKLECPSW1. The sequence goes on from NZ_JBTGLI010000001.1 coordinate 2,761,512, forward strand.
ACCGCAGGCGCCGCAGACGAAGTCGGGGGATTCGTTCGGCGGCAACGTCGACGTGGTGACGCCGATCGGCAGGGGTGCGTCGGCGTGGTTCACGGTGACGATGTCGGCGTGGCGTGCACCGCAGTTGGGGCACTCCGGTCGAAGCCCGTACATGAGCTCGGTGGCGGACGGCGCGAGCGGTTGATGCAGGATCTCGTGACACGACGGGCACACGGCGACGGTGATGTCGAGGTCGATCCTCGGGTCGATCCGCAGGCCCACACAGTGGGCCTCGAACCGGGGTGTGTACTCGGTCCGCGGATCGCGGCCACAGGTGTTGCAGCCCCAGGTCCGTGCGATGACGGCGTCGTACTCGGTGAGCTCCCTGGTGGCGCAGCGGTGGTCGACACGATGCCACGGTGTGGGGGAGATGGTCTCGGCGCGGATCGCCGAGACCGTGAGGTCGGCCCAGCCGACCTCCAGCGTCGTGACCGACCGCGGCATCGCCCGGCGCATCCGACGCTCGACCGCCGGGAGCGACACCCCGCAGTGGTCCACGAACGGGGCGACGGGGACCAGGCGTGATCCGTGGCGTCGACGTTCGGAAGCCGCCACGTCGTACACGCCGTCGATCGCCCACGTGTCGGTGGCGACGAGGCCGATGACGCGCTCACCCAGCTCGACCCAGCCGGGGATCTCGTACCCGTCGTCCGCCGGGCCCCGGATGAGCACATGTGTCCGCGGCACCCAGTTGTCGGTGGAGGGGTCCATGTGTCGATCCGATCTCGTCAGGGAAGGGCGATTCCGGTGAGGGGTTGCGACGGCGTCGGGAGAACCGTTCGCGCGCGCACGATCTCGGCCGTCACCTGCGACGTCGAGTCGGTCATCGCTTCCCTCTCACCACTGACCGTACGAACGGGGTCCGACAAGATCTGTCACCCGCACGGCGAGTCGGTCGACGTCCGGGGTCTGATCATGATAGCGACGCTCACATTCTGTGCCGCACACATGTGCCCGATTCGTCCGATCGGGTCCGAACCGTGATGCGCACGCATGGGTGTTCCCGACGGCGCGCCTACAGTCGGGGAGGTCCACGAACGGCGCCCGAGGCGATCGGGCGAGGCGATGAGAGCGGTGAGTGACACATGGCGTATCGGTATCTCGGCAGCAGCGGTCTGAAGGTCTCGGAGATCACCTACGGCAACTGGCTGACGCACGGGTCGCAGGTCGAGAACGACGTCGCCGAGAAGTGCGTGCACGCCGCGCTGGACGCGGGGATCACCACCTTCGACACCGCCGACGTCTACGCGAACGGCGCCGCCGAGGAGGTGCTGGGCAAGGCCCTGCAGGGTCAGCGTCGCGAGGGCCTCGAGATCTTCACCAAGGTCTACTTCCCGGTCGGCGAACGCGGCCCCAACGACACGGGGTTGTCGCGCAAGCACATCCGTGAGGGCATCGACAACTCGCTGCGACGCCTCGGCGTCGACTACGTCGATCTGTATCAGGCACATCGCTACGACCACGAGACCCCGCTCGAGGAGACGATCGCCGCGTTCGCCGACGTCGTCCGCTCGGGCAAGGCGCTCTACATCGGCGTCTCGGAGTGGACCGCCGACCAGTTGCGTGCGGGGCAGACCCTGGCACGTCAGGCCGGGTTCTCGATCGTCTCCAACCAGCCGCAGTACTCCGCGCTGTGGCGGGTCATCGAGGAGCGCGTGGTGCCGACCTCCCGCGAGCTGGGGATCGGTCAGATCGTGTGGTCGCCGATCGCGCAGGGCGTGCTGACCGGCAAGTACAAGCCGGGACAGGCGCCGCCCGCCGGGTCGCGCGCCACCGACGACAAGGGTGGCGACGAGATGATCAAGCGCTACCTCACCGACGACGTGCTCACGCGGGTGCAGGACCTGCAGCCCATCGCCGACGACCTCGGCATCACGATGGCCCAGCTGGCGGTGGCGTGGGTCCTCGCCAACGACAACGTCTCGGCCGCGCTCGTCGGTGCGTCGCGTCCCGAGCAGATCACCGAGAACGTGAAGGCGTCCGAGGTGACGTTGGAGGCCGACGTGCTGTCGCGGATCGACGCCGCACTCGGCGACGCGATCATCACCGACCCCGACCTCACGCGCAGCCCCGGGAAGCGTCTGGCCTGACGGCGGTGTTGTCGGGAGGGTGACCGCCCTCCCGACACCGCCCGAGCCCGGCCCCGACGGCGACCACGCGGCGTCGGTCGCGTGGGTCGCCGAGCACCTGGGTGACCTGGTCCGGGAAGAACCCGCCGACATCGCCGGCGGCGCCTTCACCGGCGGGCAGACCGCCGCCGACATCGCGCTCGGCGGCCTCGACATCACCGGGTACGCGGCGCGGCGCAACGAGGTGCTGCCGGAAGGTCGTCGCGGTGCCAGCCGTATGTCGCCCTACATCCGCCACGGCCTCACCCCACTGCGGGAGGTGTGGGATGCCGTGTCCGACGCGCCCGGCCGCGACCGCGGCAAGTACCGCGACGAGTTGCTCTGGCAGGAGTACGCACGCCACCTCTACGCCCGCGTCGGGACGGATCTCGGGCGGTCGCTGCGCTACGAGCAGCCGCGACGCGGTCTGCCCGTCGGCGACCGGCCGTTCGGCGGTGACCCGTGGCCGACCGAGATGCGGTGTATGCAGCTCGTCGTCGACGAACTCCACGACAACGGCTGGCTGGTCAACCAGACCCGGATGTGGGCGGCGTCGCAGTGGGCGGTCCGGGTGGGCGCGACGTGGCGCGACGGTGAGGACGAGATGTTCGCGCACCTCCTCGACGGGTCGCGGGCCGCCAACCGCCTTGGCTGGCAGTGGACGGTCGGGACCGGGTCGGGCAAGCCCTACGGGTTCAGCCGATGGCAGGTGCGCAAGCGGTCGCCGGCACTCTGCGACGAGTGCTCGCTCGCCGCGAACTGCCCCATCGAGGACTGGCCGCCCGACGGTCGTGGCGCCCCCGTCGACGGGCCGTACCTCGGGCCCGCCGAGATACCCTCCGGCCCCGACGAACCCGCGAGCAGCGGGACCGCGGACGCGGTGTGGCTGACCGCGGAGTCCCTCGGCGACGCCGATCCCGCGCTGGCCGTCGACGAGTCCCGACCTGCCGTGTTCGTCTTCGACGAGCCCCTGCTGTCGCGGTTGTCGTTGTCCGGCAAACGGTTGGTGTTCCTGGCCGAGTGCCTGGGTGACCTGGCCGCGCGTCGAGCGGTGACGGTTCGCCGCGGGGTGGTGGCCGACGAACTCGACGGGATGTCACTCGCCGCGACCTGGACGCCGGTGCCCGGGTGGCGGCGTATCGCCGACCGCCTCCAGCCGGAGGAGATCCACCCGTGGCCGTGGTTGGTGCACCCGACGCGGGCGCCGGTCCGATCGTTGAGTGCCTGGCGCAAGGCCGTCGGCACCCCGCGCTGACCCCCCGAGCGTGCCAAAATTCCCCGCCGACCGGGCCGAAACCCGTCGCCGACCGGGCCGAAACCCGCCGCCGAGTTTCTGATCCGGCGCGGCACGCTTGTCACGGGTACCCGGGTGGTCGCCGTGATGGGAAGTCACTGTGCGCCTCCCACGACGCGGCCAACCGCAGCACGGTCGTGTCGTCGAGATGTCGACCCACGATCTGCATGCCGACAGGGAGGCCCCCTGCGGTGACGCCCGCAGGAACGCTGATGGCCGGCTGCCCTGTCAGGTTGGCCGGGAAAGTGAAGCCCTGCCATGCGGTGTCGGAGACCGGGTGCCCGTCGATGGTGTCGGGCCCCTGCACCCCTGTGGCGAAGGCCGGGACACTCGTGGTCGGGGTGATGAGCACGTCGAATGACGACATGAAGCGTGCCATCCGGTTGACGACCGACTTGCGCCACAGGTTCGCTTGCGTGAAGTCTTCGGCCATCCAGGCGGTTGTCACCATCGAGACGAGGTGTGGCGACATCTGATCGCCGATCTCGTCCACCATCGCCCGCATCCCGACGAGGTCGGTCTCCGCCATGATCAGGGCGGTGAAGTGATCGCCCGGTTCGGTGAATCCAGGATCGACCACGGTGACGTGACACCGGAGATCGTCCTGCAGCGATGTGACGGCGGCGGTGACGAGAGTCCGGACTTCGGGATCGACCAGGAGATGACCGAGGTCGACGCTGAACGCGACGCGTAGACCCTCCACAGATCGCGGCCGCCCGGCCGACGCCCAGTCCACGTCACCCGCCGGGATACTGTGCCGGTCGCGGGAGTCGGGGCCTGCGAGCACGGCCATCACCGATGACGCGTCGGCGACGGTGCGGCAGATCGGCCCGATGTGTTCGATGCTCTCCCAACCGGACACACCGGGGTAGCGCTGGTCACGACATCCCGGATACACGGGCACGCGGCCCATCGACGGCTTGAACCCCACCAGGCCGGTGAAGGCAGCCGGTATGCGAATGGATCCGCCACCGTCGCTGCCGAGCGCGAACGGGACGATGCCGGCGGCGACCGCGGCAGCCGACCCGGCACTGGATCCGCCCGGCGTCCGCGCTGTGTCCCAGGGGTTGGTCGTGGTGGGGAACAGCGGATTCTGGCCCGTTGCGCTGTAACCGAACTCGCTGGCGTTCGTCTTGCCGAGGCTGATCGCTCCTGCACTCGTACACCGCTCGACGACGATGTCGTCCTCGTCCGGGACGAAGTCGCGGTAGGCCACCGACCCGGAGGTGGTGCGGGTCCCTCGGGTGCAGATCAGGTCTTTGACGGCGTAGGGCACCCCGGCCAACGCGCCGACCGCGCGGCCCGCGGCGACGTCGGCGTCGATCGTGGCGGCCTGCGCCCGAGCAACGTCCGGGGTGGGGGTGCAGAAGGCATTCAACTCGGCGTCGAACATCTCCATCCGAGCAGCGGCCTGTTCGATCACCGACGCTGCGGTGACCTCGCCTCGGCCGACGGCGCCAGCCAGTGCTGACACCGCCGGCCACACGGCATCGGTCATACGGCGACTGCCTGCGACGGCGTCCGGGTCACCGGCGCCTGGGTGCGGATGACGAACTTCTCGTAGCTCCAGAACACCGCGACCGCGACGACGATACCGACGAGAGCGTCCACCGAACCGGGCACGTAGTAGTGGGAGGCCGTGGCCACCGCTGCTCCGGCGATCCATGCCGCGAAGGCGCTGGCCCGCAGGCGCGGGGCCGCGGAGACGTCACGGCGCAGCACCAACTGATCGACGATGAGGACGGCGCCGATCGGCGGCACGAAGATGCCGAGAATGTTGAGCCAGTCGAGGAAATAGGACCACACGCCGGTGAGCGCGATGGCTGCACCGACGACACCGAGGACGATGGCGACCGGTCGCATGGTGCGGTTGGTGATACCGGACCAGCCGACGGCACCGTTGTACAGACAGTGCGTCGCAACGCTACCGAGATTCGCGAAGACGAAGAACACGGCGACGACCGTGAGGATCGCACTGTGCCCGGTGAGGAGGCCGAGGAATCCGCCGCCGTTGGTGCCGGGGTCGGTGGATCCTCCGACCGCGACCACGATGCCACCGAGTGCGTAGGCGACGAAGTTCGAGACCGGGAACGCGGTGAAAGTGGCGGCGACAGCGGACTTCCCGCTGGTCGACCACCGCGTGAAGTCGGCGGTCATGGTGCCGGAGTCTGCGAAGCCGGCGATGACGATCCCGACCGCCGCGCCGAAGGTGAGTGCCGTACCCGAGCCGTGGTAGTCGACGACCTCATGGAACGACAGGTTGTTGCCGGTGGCGCCGAAATAGAGTGCAACCCCGCCGAGGACGACGAACAGCGGCGTGGCGATCATCCCCAGCCACGACAGCGCCCTGATCCCCACGGTGGTCAACGCGGTGAACACCACCGCGGCAATCGCGGCACCGATGATCGGAGTCCACCCGAGTGCGTCGTGCAGGGTGGTACCGGTGAGCCCGACCTGGAACGAGAACCATCCGATCACCACGGTCGAGAGGAAGCCTGTCGCGATGAGTCGGCCGGTGGTGCCGAACGTGGTCAGCGCCTGCAGCGAGAAGCTGCGACCCGTCTTCCCCGCGATGTAGCTCAGTGCCCCAACGTATCCGAACAACACCAGATTGCCGAGCAGAAGTGCGATCAGGCCGTTGATCAGGCCGAGGTTGTAGACGATCACCCCACCGAACACGGCGTTGCCGAGATTCATCGGGAAGCCGAACCACACCGCCGCGATCGACGGGAGGCTGCGGCGGGCGTGCTGGGGGACCGGTTCGTGCTCGTACTCCTCGCCGAGTTCGGCTCCCAGGTCGTGGTGCGCGGTCGAGCCGCCGTGGGTCGCAGTTGCTGCGTTCTTCATGATGTGCTTTCTTTGTGAGGCCGCATCTGACCATGCGGCTGTGCGAGAACACGCGGCGATGCGTGGTGGGACTGTGAGAGATCTACGGCGCGGTGTTCAGCCGGCCGCAGCATCTTTGGGTGCGGACCCAAAGAGGTACTTGAGAACGCGGTCACGGTTGGACCGCACGTGCTCGACCGCGAGTTGTGCTGCGCGGTCGGCGTTCTTCGTGGCAATGGCGGCGAGTAGTTCCTCGTGCTCATCCCACAGCCGCTGGGGGTCGTTGTTCTGCCGGAACACCCAGTGCAGTCGACCTTCTAATGGCTCCAGAATGCTGACGAGCAGATCGTTGCGGGCGAGGTCGTTCACCATGTCGTGGAACTGCTCGTTGTGCTCGTGCAGTGCCGCGTGGTCGCCGACCGCGAGTGCGCGTCGCGCGCGGTTGCGCAATGCGATCATGCGGTTGGCGTCCTTCTTGGTGAGCTTCTCGGCGGCTCGTCGAAAAGCTAGGCCCTCAAGGGCTTCCCGCACGTCGAAGAGTTCGGACACATCCTTCTTGGACAACTGGCGGACGATGACACCGCGGGTGGGAAGCATCTCGACGAAGCCCTCGGTGTCGAGCATGCGGAGGGCTTCGCGGACGGGCAGGCGGGACACGTCGTAGACCGCGGCGACGTCGCGTTCGACGATCCGGTCGCCGGGCTTGTAGGTGCCGTCGATGATGCGGTCGCGTAGCTCGTTCCGGATCGCTTCGCGCAGCGGTCGACCTGCTGGTTCGTCGGGAAGCATCTGCAGTCTTCTGGTGGTCGGTGCGATGTCGGGGTCCGGGGTGGTCACCTTATCGGGTCACCACCAGAGGCGGCGCGGCCGAGGCATTCGTGGGGGATCCGACGACCGGCGGCCGCGAGTGCGATGTGAGTGGATACCGACTGCGGAAGTCTGCGGCGGCCTCGCCGAAGGTGACGAACTCGACGCCGTCGTGGGCGGTCCAGTAGTCGATGAGACGCTCGAGCATCAGGAGGACCTGGGGGCGTCCGGAGACGTCGGGGTGCAGGGTCACCGGGAACACTGCGTAGTCGAGTTCGCGGTACACCCAGTCGAACTGGTCGCGCCAGAGTTCTTCGACGTCGCGGGGGGACACGTATCCGTGGCTGTTGGCGGCGTGCTTGTTGAACATCATCGGTGGCAGATCGTCGACGTACCAGTTGCCGCAGAACTCGACGAGGTCGATCTCCCCGCCGTGCCTCAGCGGATGCATCCACTGTGACGCCGGCTGGGTGTAGTCGACGTTCGTCCAGGTGTCGCCGACGCGAGCGTAGAACGGGGTGAAGTCGTTGTAGTTCTGCGAGTGGTCGTAGCTGAAGCCGTTCTCCAGCAGCAACGACGCTGTGCTCTGACTGAACTCCCACCACGGCGCCACGTACCCCTGTGGTCGGGATCCGCACAGCTGCTCGATCAACTCGATGCTCTTGCCCAGGACGTCGCGTTCCTGTTCGTAGCTCATCTGATTCGGATTCTCGTGTGAGTACCCGTGGGCGCCGATCTCACAGCCCGCGTCGGCGACCATGGCCATCTCGCGGGGAAACGTCTCGATGGAATGGCCGGGGATGAAGAACGTGGACGGGACGTCGCGGCGCGCGAAGAGATTCAGCATGCGGGGCACGCCCACCTCCCCTGCGAAGACACCGCGCTGGATGTCGTTGGCGGAGTCCTGGCCGCCGTAGGACCCGAGCCAGCCCGACACCGCGTCGACGTCGACCCCGAGGCAGATCATGATCTTCTTCATCGGTTCTCCTAGTGGGTGCGGATCAGTTCGGTGACGGACAGGGCGGCCACCTCGATGGCTGCGATGTCCTCGGGGGTCCAGGTGCGCTCGCAGATGCTGTGCACCGAGATCCAGCCGGTCATGGCGTCGGTGAGCTCGACCGGACAGAGGACTTGGGCCGAGACGCCGTAGACCTCACGGAGGGCTTCTGGCGGTTCGGGCGGTAGGTGGAAGTCGTTCTGGACCAGTGGCTTGCGGTTGGCCTCCAGCCATTCGACGGTCCGCAGCGCCCGCTGCGGGAGGGAGGTGTCGGTGCGGATCGATCTGATGCCGACGCCACACGACTCCGCGGCTGCGGTCTGGACGGTGAGTCCCAGCTCGGGGAGGTCGATGCGCAGTGTGGATCGGTCACCACCTGTTGTGGTGCGCAGGCTGTCGATGGTGGCCTGGAGATCCGCCCGTAGCGAGCCGTGATCGAGCAGCGCTCCACGGCCGGCGATCCGGAAGCCTGGTTCGACCATGCGGATCGCCGACCAGGCGGTGGCCAGGATGCTGTCGATGACGGGTACGGCGAGCTCTGTCTCGAGTCCCTGTGCAGCGAGCGTTCCGTCGACGTTGGTGCAGAGGATGACGACAGCCTCGGCTCCCGCGGCGACGGCGCGAACCATCGACTCGACCTCGGTCCGGGTGGTCGCCGCGAAGGCGTGGTTGTCGCTGAGACCAGCGTGCTGCTCGGCGACGACCTCGATGCCCTGACGGGCGAACTCGACGCGGATGGCCTCGACCACATCGGCGGTGTACGGCGTCACGAGCCCGATCTTGCTGACACCCAACACGCGGCACGCGTCGAGTACGGCGACGGTCGAGGTGGTGGCCGGGATGCCGGTCGTGTCGGTGACCGCGGCGCAGATCGTGCGATCGTGGTCGACGCCGAGCCATGAGCCCGAGGTCCCGTTCCAGGCGATCACGCTGACGAGAGCGTCGGCCAGAAGGTGAGCGGAGGCGACCATGGGTGCGGCGTCGAACTGATCCTCCGAGGAGGCGTCGAGCGCAATGCGGGTGACCGGCGTGCGTGCAAAATGTGCCGTGACGTCCGGGGTGTCGGCGAGAAGCGAGTAGGTGCACGGCTCCACGCAGGTGTTGGACGACGGGGTGATCATCCCGATCCGTGTTGTCATCGCTGATGCTGCTCTCATTCGACCTGTGTGTTCTTTTTGGGATCCCAAAAGTGACGCTAGGAGCGGGGTGCGAGGGTGTCAACGGCGGTGAGTCCGGTTCACCGGCCCGAGGTGGCAACGGACGAATCCCCAGGTCAGGAGGCTGATAGTGCGTATTTGCCTCATGGTCGTGCGCACTCTCAGATTCCACTCTGATGCAGTGAAAGTGGTTGTTGCACAATCAAATAAATGCATATGCGTGCCTGTGTCTCCGCGGTTCTGGGATCCCAAATGCTTAACGCACCGTTAGCACATGTCCGATTTGATGACACGTCGACGTAACCTGAGCCGCCGTTTTTCATGAGCCATGGCAAGGGATTACCCTGCGTGCGGGGGCGGCAGCGTGGTCGCGCGACCTCAGGTGGGCGGTGGCGCACGACGAGAACACCGCCCGCTGACCGTGCTTCCAGCTCCCGTCGACGTTGTCGCCACGCGTGACGCATCGGTGCGACACTGGCCCGGTGACCCGATCCGCCGTCGTCGACCTCGACGCCGCCGACACTCTCGCCGAGTTCCGTGGGTTATTCGTCGACGGTGGTGGGGTGGAGGCTTACCTCGACGGCAATTCGTTGGGCCGGCCGCTGCGGGCGACCGGCGACCGGTTGCGTGATTTCGTCGATCGCGACTGGGGAGGCCGGTTGATCCGGGGGTGGGACGAGCAGTGGCTCGATCTCCCGACGACGCTCGGCGACCGTATCGGCGCCGCGGTTCTGGGTGCCGCGTCCGGCCAGACGGTGGTCGGCGACTCGACCAGCGTCCTCATCTACAAGCTCGCCCGCGCGGCACTGACCATGCGCCCGGGGCGATCGGAGATCGTGATCGACCGGGACAACTTCCCGACGGATCGCTACTTGATGGAGGGCATCGCCGCCGAGACCGGCGCGAGCATCCGCTGGATCGACACCGAGCCGGACAGGGGCGTCACCGCAGACCTGCTCGACGCCGCGGTCTCCGACACCACGGCGCTCGTCGTCGTCAGCCATGTCGCGTACCGGTCCGGGTACCTGCTCGACGCCGCCGCACTCGCCGCGATCACCCGGGACCGCGGGGCGCTGATGCTCCTCGACGTCTGCCACTCGGCAGGCTCGGTGCCGATGCACCTCGACGACTGGGGCGTCGACCTCGCGGTCGGGTGCAGCTACAAGTACCTCAACGGCGGTCCCGGCGCTCCGGCGTTCGCCTACGTCGCCGACCGGCTGATCGATGATGTCGTGCAGCCCATCTGGGGGTGGATGGGTGCCGCCGCGCCGTTCGAGATGGGTCAGGGATACACCCCGGCACCCGGGATCCGTCGACTGTTGAGCGGCACCCCGCCAGTACTCGGCATGGTGCCGATCGCCGACATGCTCGACGTGATCGAGACGGCAGGGATCGAGGCGATCCGGGCCAAGTCGGTGGCGCTCACCGAACTCGCCGTCGAGTTGACCGATCGAGTCCTGCACCCTCTGGGCGCGACCCTCGCGTCACCGCGCGATGCGCACGACCGTGGCGGTCACATCACCGTCGACCACCCGCGAGCGCAGGAGGCGACGGCACGCCTCTGGGCGCAGGGTGTCATCCCCGATTTCCGCCGGCCCAGCGGGATCCGTCTCGGTTTCAGCCCGCTGACCACCAGCTTCGACGAGGTCGAACGCGGCATCGAGGCACTCGCCCGCGCACTCGGCTGACTCCCGAGCGTGGCGACGCTAGGTCGCTGTGCGGTGTTCGACGGTGGCGAGGACCTGCGCCCACAGGCGGTGGTGGGGCGCGATGATGTCGAAGTGGTCGCCGGGTTCGCTGACCTCGACGACATCGTCGCCGGCCTCCTCGGCCGCCCGCGCGTAGTCGCGGCTGATCGCGAGCAGATGCGGGTTGTCGTCGTGGCCGCAGGCGATGACCTGCGGCACGCCGAGGGGTAGGCGGTGTCGGGGCGACGACGCGACGTCGTCGCTGGTACTCGACGACCACGCGTGACCCAGCGCGTTCTCGACGGCGCCGTCGCCGAGCCCGAGGTGCTGCGCCTGCTCCAGATCGAGGACGCCCGCCAGTGACACCGCCAGCGCCGGCGGCTGCGCCGCGTCGGCGGCTGCACGCAGCGCCAGTTGCCCGCCGGCGGAATGCCCGATCACCACGACGGGGCGGTCGGTCTCCACCGCCGACAATGCGGTGTCGAGATCGGATGTGGTTGCTGCCCAGCCGTGCTCGTCGGGTCGCCGGTACTCGACGTTCCATGCGGTCACCCCTGTCGCCGCGAGCGCCTCCGCCATGGGTTCCATCAGGTCGGCCGTGTACTTCGATCGCCAGTAGCCGCCGTGGACCAGGACAGCCGTCCACCGGGGATCTCCGTCGGGTCGGGTGACGTGGATGTGCTGATCGGGATGCGAGCCGTAGTGAACGGTGTCCTGCGCCATGAGACCAGTGTCCCCGCACGCCCGAGATACGACACCCCACCGGTCATCCGCCCAGCATCTGCGCGATGTCGTCGCCGCTGATCGCGGATCCGAACACGTCACCGTCCCCGATGACCGCATCGAACAGTGCGCGCTTCTTCTCCTGCAGGGCGACGACCTTCTCCTCTACGGTGTCCGCCGAGACCAGTCGGACCACGGTTACCGGCCTGGTCTGGCCGATCCGGTGCGCCCGGTCGACGGCCTGGGCTTCCGCAGCCGGGTTCCACCACGGGTCGCAGACGAAGCAGTGATCCGCCTCGGTGAGGTTCATCCCGAACCCGCCCGCTTTCAGGCTGATGAGGAACACCGATGGTCCACCCGATCGGAACTGGTCGACCTCGGAGGCCCGGGCATGCGCCGACATCGACCCGTCGATGTAGCGGACACGGACGCCGACGGTGGTCAGACGGTCGCGGATGATCCGCAGGAATCCGGTGAACTGACTGAACACGAGAGCGCTGTGGCCCTCCGCGACGAGTTCGGGGATCACCCGGGCGAGATGGTCGACCTTCGCGGATGGGATGGTCGCGTGCTCCTCGTCGACGAGCCCGGCGTGCAGACTCAACTGGCGGAGCATGGTCAGCGAGCTGAGGATCGCGATGCGATTCCGGTCGAAGTCATCGAGAAGCCCGAGGAGACGCTGTCGTTCGCGATTGAGGCGCATCCGGTAGATGCGATCGTGGTCAGGGTGCAGCGGAAGTACCACCGTCTGCTCCTGCTTGGCCGGGAGGTCGGTCGCGACGTCGGCCTTGGTCCGTCGCAGGACGACCGGCTTGATCCGTCTCTGCAGCAACGACAATCGTGTCGCGTCGCCGTGAGTCTCGATCGGCCGCCGAAAATATTGCGTGAACGTGTCCGAGGCCGGGAACAGTCCGGGAACGGTCAGCGACAGCAACGCCCACAGCTCCGACAGGTTGTTCTCCATCGGTGTGCCGGTGATGGCGAGGGTGAACGGAGCGTGGAGTCGACGAGCCAACTGGTGGGTCTTGCTCGCCGGGTTCTTCACGAACTGCGCCTCGTCGAACACCGCTCCCGCCCAGGGGATCGTCGACAGCTGCTCGAACTGCAACCGGAACAGTGCGTACGAGGTCACGACGATCCGCGCGTCTCCCACAGCCTCGACGACGCCACGCCCGCATCGCTTCTCCGTCTCGGTGATCCCCACCGCGGGAACGTCCGGCACGAACCGTTCAGCCTCGGACAGCCAGTTGCCGACGACGCTCGTGGGCGCGACGACGAGGAACGGTGCCGTGCATCGGGTGTGGGCGACGAACGCCAGCGTCTGCAGCGTCTTGCCGAGGCCCATGTCGTCGGCGAGGATCCCGCCGATGCCGTTCTCCCACAGGAAGCAGAGCCAGTCGAGTCCGCGACGTTGGTAGGGGCGGAGATCGGCCCGAACTGTCGTCGGGACGGCGACGGGAACCGGTGGTTCCGCCGCAGCGAGCCGCGCCACCCGATCGCGCCATTCCGCCAGTTGGGTCTCGACGACCCCGAGGCCCAGCACCTCGTCCCACAGCGACGCGTTCATGGAGTCGCGTCGAATGCGGCCGTCGTCGACCTCACCGAGTGCGCGGGCCTCGGCCAGCAGGTCCGACAGCTGACGCAGCTCCGGTGTGTCGAGCCGGAAGTACACCCCGGACGGCAGCAGCAGGTGCGTCGCCCCGCGGGTCAGTTCGGTCAGCACCTCCGCGAGCGGGATCGACTCACCGTCGATCTCGACCGCGATCGTCAGGTCGAGCCAGTCGGTGGCCGAGTCGTCGTCGCCGAGGCCGAAGGACACCGTCGCGGCAGAGCGCGCAGGACGGTATCGCGTGGTGTCCCCGTGGATCTCGACAATGATGTCGTCCCGGGCACGGATGTCGGGGACGACCTCGCCGATCAGCACGGCCGCCTCGACCGGTGCGAGCGTGTACACGCGGGCGAGCACTGACGTCGGGGCCTGCGCGACGTCACGGGGGAGGGGGTCGAGTCGCTCCATCCAGAGACCCGCCGCGCGAACATCCTGCTGCTCGTGTCGGTTCGCCTGGTCCCACCACCGGGTGGCGAGCGTCGCGGTGCGTTCGAGCACGTCGCGGATCGCGTCCCACATCGTGAGTTCGGCGGCGACGTCGCGAATCGGGTCCTCGTCGATGTCGAACCGGGGGTCGAACTCATGCCATTGCTCGTCGACGCGGTAGCGGACGGTCCACTCGACGCGGGCGGTGCCGTCGATCGCGAGGTGGACGACCAGCGACGGCATCGGTGGCGAGACGAACTCGCCCTCGAGCACGTCGTCGTCGAGACGCACGTCGATCCTCGCCCGCAGGGCCGGTAGATACGACGCGGTGAACTCGTCGAGATCGCGACGGGGGATCCGAACCCGCTGCCGTGCGACGAGGTCGAGCACCAGGGGATCGGCGTCGACGAAGCCGGCGAGGTACAGCGTGGTCAGGCCCACGACGGCGACACCGTGCGGCGGTTCGCCGAACGTGACGGCAGAGGACGTCCCGCGGTGCGGCGCCCGCAGGGTGACCGACGGTCGGACCGTGAGTCCTCCGTCGGCCTCGGGCACGATCGTCAGACCGGGGACGATCGGTTCCACCACCTCCACGCAGTGCACTCCGAGCGACGGGTGCGGCTGCAGACTCACCCCGGCGTCGACCGCGCGGACCAGGAACTCCCACAGGTGTGCCGATGCCTCGTTCAGGCTCACGGTCGGCGACCGGTGTCGAGACCGCGTGGACGACGCCACCGCCGCCAGCGCACGGACCGCCGACAACTGGGCGGGGTCGATCTCGTCGACCGCGGGAGACCGGAGGTCGTATAAGCCGCCGACGGCCCAGAGTTCGTCCCAGTCGATCTCTCGTCGGCCACGGACTCCGAACTCGCTCGGCACCGTGATGCGCAGAGTCAGGTCGCAGATACCGGTCGCGTCGTGGACGGGTTCGACCTCGAGCGTCATGGAGCGGTAGGTGGTCGACTCGTCGACCGCGGGTGCCAGCCGTGTGCGCCAGTCATGCAGTGCGGCCGGGCCGCTGATCTCGGGGAGCATGCGGTCGACGGTCCTGGCCGTCGCCGACAGATCGGGTTCCACAGCCCCCGTCGTTCCCGATTCATCCCCAGATCGCCGCGTCTGCACAACCGGTTGCCGCTGGGCGGGCCGCTGCGCCATGCTGGCCGCATGACCTGGGAGACGCATCCCGTCACACCCGACCGCTTCGACGACTTCGCCGACGTCGTCAACAAGAACCGGCGGACCACACACTGCTGGTGTCTGTCCCACAGGTTGCAGCCGAAGCAGATCGACGAGCTCGGCGGGGGATCCCGCGAGCAGGCCGCACGTGCGCTCTGCGAGCGCGACCACCCGCCCGGTGTGGTCGCCTATCGCGACGGCACTCCGGTCGGGTGGTGCAGTGTCAACCCGCGCTCTGACACGCCACGGCTGGTGCAGAGCAAGCTCATCCGGCCGCACGACGACATGCCGGTCTGGAGCATCATCTGTGTCGTCGTCCGCGCGGGACACCGCAAACAGGGTGTCGCCGGTCAGGCTATCCAGGGTGCTGTCGACTACGCCGCCGCGAACGGTGCACCGGCCGTCGAGGCGTACCCCGTCGACCCGCCGGGACGGATGGATCTGACGATGGCGTTCGTCGGCACCCGGAAGATGTTCGAATCGGTCGGCTTCGAGATCGTCGGTCAGACCGACGCCGTCGCGTCGAAGATGCCCCGGCTGATCATGCGCCGCTATCTCTGACCGAACGGCCACGGCACGTTGTGCTCCGCGTAGTCGATCGGCTCGAGCGGATCATGTGCCGGCAGCTCCAACCCTGCCTGCGCCAACAGCATCGCGTCCGCGAGGTGCAGTGATATCAGCTCGCCGCCGTCGACGTCGGTGCCACCGATCCTGATGTCGACCCGTGACGCGCCCTCGAACGGTGCCGTCAGCTGGGCCGTCGACCCGTCGAGGCGTCGGCACCGATCGATCCACGGGTCGTGCGGGAGCAGACACAGCGTCTCGGGGCAACCGTCGCGGGACACCCGCGCCGGCACCGCAGCCCGCACGGTCGAGGTGAAATCGAGCCAGACCGCGTCACCCCGCCACACCGGGACCAGGAACTCGGCACATCCGACCTGCCCGACGTCGTCGGCCTCACGGAGTTCCAGCGCGCCCAGGTCAGGGAGCAGTCCGAACCGCTCGGCCGCGACGACCGTCCGGCGGACGCCGACGACGAGACACCCCTCGATCCCCGCCTGCGCCGGTGTCACCCGTATCCCGTCGGCCCCGATCTCCGCGACCACGCCCTGCCTCTCGTCAACCCTCATACCCGTTAGATGCCGACGGAGGCGATCTGGTTCCACCCGATCCCGAGAGATCTCGATCCGGTCATATGACCGGCCTGGCCGGTCGGCGGGACCGACCGCCGGTCTACGCTCTCGTACGCCGAGCGAAGGACGCTCGTGCGAGGGGAGACGACGATGAGGGCGACACGCGCCGGAACACTGGGGATCATCGCGGCAGGGATGCTGCTTGCGGCGGCCTGCAGTTCCGGATCGACCACCTCGACGACCGGCGGTGTCCAGGCCGGCGGATCGAGCGCGGCGCAGCAGACCCCGGCGAAGCCTCTCTCGGCCTACCTGCTGGAACAGTCCGACGTCCCGTCCGGCTACCAGCAGCAACAGATCCCGCCCGGTGCGAACGAGGCGATCGGTCCGATCGCCGACGCCACCAAGGGCGCCACGGTCACGCCGTCGTCGTGCCAGCCGGACCTGTCGAAGTTCTCGGCGCAGGAGGCGCTCTCGGCACCGAAGGCGATCTTCGCCGACGCCTCCAGCGGCGCTGCCATCGTCACCGCGGCGAGCACCACGTCCGCCGGGGCGAACGGATCCGTCGAGCAGTTCCGGCGCTACAACCTCGGTGACTGCGCGACCCACCAGATCACCACCACCGTCGGTGGGAACTCGGTGACCGCGACGCAGAAGGCCACCCAGCTCGACGTCGACACCCCGGGTGTCTCCGGGAGTGTCGCGGCACGTATCGAGACAACGGCGAGCATCCCTGGCGCGCCCGCGCGCACCACGCAGCAACTCGTCGCCCTGCTGCCGATCCCGAACGGCGCGGTCCTCGTCAGCGTCAACAACCTCATGGGGCAGCCCGACGAGGCCGTCTTCCAGCAGGTGGTCACCGCCGCGGCCAAGCGGATCGCGGGCTGAGGCCGCGGTTCACGGACCCACGGCGGTGACATCGAGATGACCCGCTGCACAGGGTGACTGATGGCTGAGCCGAAGCGCGCCGCGCCGCAGGAGATCCGGTTCTTCGGGACGACGACCTGGGCGACTCGTGGCGTTCGCTACTGGTGGCGACGCGCGGGACTTCTACTCCTTTGGTGCCTCATCTGCGCGATGTCCGTATGGTTCGTCGGCATTCTCTACGGCGGGGTGATCGGCGAGACGTCTGGCGTCGTGCGCGCCGTTCTCCTGGTGGGCATGTCAATCGGCGTCGCCGGCAGCTGCATCTGGGGGTACAGCCTGATGCGCCGGAGCGACGCCGAGAAGGCCATGGGCGTGCCGATGATCATGCGATCGGGTTCCACAGCGGAGGAGCGGCGACGTGCGGGTATGGCAGGACTGGGCGCCGGCGTCGCCCGGAGTCCACTTGTCCTGTTCTCACAGGTGTTCGTGGTCGGTGTGTTCGCGGCGGTCATCGTCTCGCTGTGTCAGAAGTACATCTCCATCGAGGAGTTCGAGGCGGCGACGGGCAAGAAGGCACCGAAGCGGACAGCCGACACGAAGTTGAGCTGGCGTCTCTGGTAGCCGTCAGCTCAGGACCGAATGCAGGAGCAGCAGGGCCGGAGCGGCGAGCACAAGCCCACCGACCACGCGCGCGGCCGTCGTCCCGATCGCGACGCCGATGAGCGCGAACACGATGGCCGCGATCGCGAGCCCTTCCGCCACCGGCACCCCGCTGCGGTCGGCGAGGTGGGTGCCGTTCTCGAAGTCGGAGGCGAACTCGGTGCTGAACAGCAACCCAAGCAGCGGCAACGGTGCGAAGGCCGCACACAGGACTGACACGAGCGAACACGCGAGGCCGAGACGCTGCCGCGGTCGAAGGGAGTCGGTCATGCCGACCATTCGACCCGAGGCCTGACTCCCCGAACAGCGCAGAACTACTCACCCCATCCCGGATCTGACACCCTGATCCGGACACGACCGGGGGTGGACACGATGGACTTCACACAGGAGCGCGCAGCGTTCCTCGCCGGGTACGGCCGGCCCGACGCGCTCCTGGCCGCCCTTCGTGACCAGGCGTTCTTCGTGCCCCTCGACGTCGATGAACAGTTCTTCACGCTCGTCGTCGACGACGTCCCGTGGAACGTGGCGTTCACGACGTGGGAGCGGCTACAGGAGTTCGCCCGGGCCGCCGGCCGCGATCTGGCATCTGTAAGCGTGTACGAGGTGACCGGTGGTTCGTTCATCGATACAGTCACCACCCAGGGGCCGGTGCCGACAGGGCTCGTCGTCGACGCGCACCAGGCCGATGTGATGGTGTTTCCGCCGGACGTGCTGACGTCCGGCCCGACGCGCTAGGGGGCGGCGATGGGTCTGAACGTTCGGCCTGAGGTCCTCGACCAGGCTGCGAAGGGCATCAACGGTGTGATCGACGGCCTGTCGGGAACGCCGGTGATCGGGGCCTACGCGGGACAGACCGGGCGCGGTTTCGGTGACCTGGCGCTCTCCGGTGAGCAGATGAGTCGGGAGAATGCCAAGGCCGCGATGGACGACTTCTGCGAACGGTGGGAGTGGGGCATGCGCTCACTCGTCCAGACCGCCAACGACATCGCACACCACCTGCACCTCGGCGCCGGCATGTACGAGAACCAGGAGAAGTACAACGCCGACGCGCTGAAGGACTTCGCGAACGACCTCGTCGGCGACCCGAGCCTGCAGAAGGAGAGCGTGCGCGACGCCGACGGGAACATCGTCGTCCGCGGCACCGACGACATGTCCGCAGGCGACCTGGTCGACTACAACCGCGATCGCCTGACACACCCCGACGTCTCGCCCGAGTCGTTCGCCGCGGTGAAGGACGACATCGCGAACAACCTGGCGTCGGTGAAGAACGACATCCCCGACGCCGTCGGGGTGGTGTCCGCGATCGGCACCGCCGGACCCACACCACCCGACTGACCGGTGGGCATCTTCGACAAGATCGTCGACGCGGGCGAGGATCTCCTCGACTCCGGGGAGAAGGTGCTGGGCAAGGCGGTCGACGCCGGGACCGATCTCGTCGGCGACGGTCTGCGTGCTGTCGGACTCGACGGGGCAGCCGACGCAGTCGAGGACTTCGGGGACTCGGTCGCCGATCAACTCGGAGCCACCCCGGACGAGAAGTCGCTCGACGAGACGGACGATCCGAAGGAACTCGTCCACGGTGACGTCGGCGCGTTGCGTGATCGGGCGTCGTCGCTGACGACGATGGCCGGATCGCTCGACGACGGCGGCTCCGGTCTGCGCGGGATCTCCGTGGGCGACTGGACCGGTGAGGCGGCCGACGGCTATCACGAGAAGACCGCGGCCGAGTTCCCCAAGTGGTTCACCGCCGCCGACGCCTGCGAGGCCGCGTCCAGCGCGCTCACGGCGTTGGCCGGGGCGGTCGATGCGGCACAGACCCAGGCCGCCGAGGCGGTGCGCCTGTGGAAAGAGGCTCAGCGACAACACGATGCGTGGGTCGACGATGTCAATCGCCGCACCGACGCCTACAACGCCGCTGCCGATGCGTACAACGCCGGTGCCACCGATGTGAAGCCGACGATGCCGACGTTCGGTCCGGATCCCGGTCCTGCGGTGAAGCAGCAGGCGAACGATGTGCTGAGACGGGCACGGTCACAACGGAACGCCGCGGCCGACGACGCGGCCGGCGCGCTGCACGGCGCGGCAGGGCAGGCGCCACCGCTCCCCGCGGCGGGGGACCGGCTCCTCGACTCGATCGGCGACTATGCCCAGGCTGCCGACATCGCTCGGCAGCACTTCGGGGTCGGCCTGGTCGGTGTCGCGACCGACACCGTCAAGATGCTGCGGACGGTCAACCCGACCGACCCCTACAACCAGGCGCATCCGGCCGAGTACCTGAAGAACTCCACCCAGCTCGGTGCCGGGCTGGTGCATGCCGCCGCTCATCCCAAGGAACTGGTCAAGGGTTTCATCGGGACAGGCTGGAGCAAGGATCCCGCCCAGGCGTCGGGCGCCCTGACGGCGAACATCATGTCGTTGGCCGCGCCAGGCCCCAAAGGTGCAGGGGCACTGTCCGGTGCTGGACGCGCAGCCGGTGCCGCCGGCCGCGACGCGGCGACGACAGCCGCGTCGGCCGCACGGTCGGCGACGACGTCGGGCGCCCGCGACGCCGCGGCGGTGGCAGGTCGCGGTCTGACCGATGCCCGACCGTCGATCGGCAAACTCGGCGACATCGGCGACAGCCGTGCCGCGACCCCGTCGTCTGCACCCTCCGCCGGAGCGCCCCGATCCGACACCCCTGTTGCCGGACACCAGGAGACGACGGCGCCTGCGAAAGCGGAGCCGACGACGCAACCGGTGTCGCACCACACGGACCCCGGGACCGGACGTGACTCACCGACCTCGGATACGAACACCTCGCACACACCCGACGCAGACGGGCAGCACCCGGGACACACACCCGACGAGCCCGCTGCGGCGAAGCCCGAGCCCGATCAGTCGGCGAAACCGGAGCCCGCTCAGCCGACGCACCACGACGGCGACACATCTTCTGACCGCGACACAGGGACACCGCGCGGTGACGACGCGAGACAACCAGTGCACGACAGCGATCCGACTCCCGCTCGCGACCCCGACGGACCACCACCGCGCACCGACGATGCGCCGACACCCCACGACGGCGACGGCCCGCCCCTGCGCGACGTCGACCGGGGGCCCGTGCACGACGGTGATCCCGCCCCACCGACGACGACGCCCCACGGATCCGGCGAACCTGCGCCGACGCCACACGCGGGTGATGCGCCCGACGCAGCTGCCGCCCGCGATCCCGGGCCTGCTCCGGTGCATGAGTCACCAGCAGCGGACACAGGGACGCCTGTCGCCTCGACGAGGCCTGCGTCGATCGATACGGCGCCTCCGCCCCCGCACCCACAGGCCGTCCATCCCAGTTCCGGTGACGGGCGATCGATCGACACGAGACCTGTGGACAGCCCTCGGAGCGACACTCCCCGAACGGATCCGACCCCGCCGGCGGCCGGTACGTCGCAGTCGGCCGTCACACCGCGTGGCGACGGGCCGGGTCTGTCACCGCGTCCCGGGGACGCGGTCGGTCAGACCCCGGGGCGTCTCGCGGACGGGCCGTCGGGCGGGCAGTCGACTCCTGCCCATCACGGTGGACGTCCCGATCAGCCCACGGCAGGCGCTGTTGCTCCGAAGACGGTAGATCCTGCGGGATCGCGGCCGCGATCCGACGGCGGTGCCTCCACCCGGGAGTCGTCGGCCGGTTCCGGTGGGCGCACCGACGGTGGGGGTGACCAGTCGGTCTTCACGCCGAAGGAGACGCTCACCCCCAACAGTCGCATCGATCACGACAATCCCCACTCCTCGCTCCAGCGCGAGGAGTGCACCGTCGCCGGTGAACCCGTCGATGTCGCCACCGGCGAATACTTCCTGCCTGCAACCGATGTGGATCTGCCGGGCATCCTGCCGCTGACCCTGGTCCGCACTCACCGGTCGGGGTTCCGCGGTGGCCAGTGGTTCGGCTCGTCCTGGACCAGCACCTTCGACAGTCGGCTGCTCGTCGACGACGACGGCATCACCACCGTCGACCCCGACGGCGTCGTTCTCCGCTTCCCGCGTGTCGAGGGCGACGATGTGGTGGTCGCGGAGCGGGGAGCGCTGTCGACCCTGCGGCGAACGCCTGTCGGTGGCTACGTCCTGACCGACAGGACCGGCTCCCGGCGCCACTGGTTCGATCCGAAGCCTCAGCTCGGTGGCGTCGACGTGGCCGCCGGGGCCTTCGCGTTGAGCGCCATCACCGACCGCAACCACAACCGGATCCTGTTCGGCTACAGCGACAAAGGTGTGCCGGTCAGCGTCGAGCACTCCGGCGGGTACCGCATCGCCGTCGACACCGCCGACGCGCGGATCGTCCGCTACCGCCTCATCACGCTCGACGACGACGGTGTTGCCTCCACGACGCTCCGCGAGTTCGGGTACACCGACGGTGATCTCACCTCGGTGACAACGGCAGTCGGCGCGACGACGCACTTCGCCTACGACGAGCACCGCATCGTGGGGTGGACCGACTCGATCGGCCAGACCTACGAGAACGTCTACGACCCCGAGGGTCGCGTGGTGTTCCAGAGCGGGACCGACGGGGTGTGGGCCGGCCGCTTCGACTACCGCGATCTGCCCGACGGCACCGGAACCGTCACCGCTGTCACCCATGCGCTCGGGGCCACGACGTTCTATGCCATCGACGTCGACGGGCGACCGCAACGAGTCGTCGACCCGGTGGGCCGCGAGACCGTCACGCGCTGGGATGTGCGACGCAACCCCATCAGCACCACCGACCCGTCCGGCGCGACCACCGCCTTCGATCACGACGACAACGGCGATCTGGTCCGCGTCACCGGGCCGTCGGGTGACACCACGACCGTCGCCTACCTCCGGCCCGGGCTCCCGGCACGCATCACTCGCGCCGACGGTGGCGTGGAGACCATCCGGTACGACGAGCGCGGGAACGCGGTCGAGGTCACCGATCCTGCCGGCGCGACCCGTCGCATCGACCGCGCGTCGAACGGTGCGCCTGCGGTGCAGGTCGATCCCGACGGGCGCAGGGTGCTCGTCGAGACCAACGCTGCGGGTCTTCCGGTGCGTGTCGAGGACGCGCAGGGTCACGCGACCGCCGTCGAGTACGACACATTTGGTCGGCCCGTGCGCATCACGGCTCCCGACGGGGCGGTGACCCGGCGTGAGTACGACCTCGAGGGTCGGCTGACCACCGAGGTCGCTGCCGATGGTGGTGTCGAGCGGTGGCTCTACGACGGCGAGGGCAATCGGGTGTCGCATGTCGACGCTGCGGGAGCGGAGACCCGCTGGGAGTACGGCCTCTACGATCTTCCGCTCGCCCGGGTCGACGCGGACGGTTCGCGGACCGAATTCGAGTACGACACGACCCGACGACTCGTCGCCGTCGTCAACGCGCTGGGGCAGCGCTGGACGTACGACTACCAGGCCGATGGCCGGGTGGCCCGCGAGGTCGACTTCTCCGGCGCGGAGACGACCTTCGGCTACGACGCGGTCGGCCGCCTCGCCTGGAAGCAGAACGGTGCCGGCCAGCGGATCGACTACACCTACGACGCCGCGGGGAACCTCGTCGGCGAGCGCTCCGGCGACGACGAGGTGGTCTACGAGCGTGACGCCCTCGGCCGGATGGTGTCGGTGTCGAATCTGTTCGGCCGCGCGGAGTTCGGCCACGATGCCCTTGGCCGCGTGGTCTCCGAGGCGTGGAACGGCGAGGAGGTGGTGTCGGCCTGGAGTGCCGCGGGTGATCTTCTCCGCCGGTCCATGCCGAGCGGATCGACCGTCGGCTTCTCGTACGACCCCAGCGGTGCGCTCGCCGGTGTCGACGTCGATGGCAGGGCGATCGAGCTGACTCGGGACTCGATGGGCCGCGAGACCCGACGGACGGTGGGGGCGGTCGCGATCGACTCTGCCTGGGATGCCGTCGGGCGACTCACCCGGCGCGCGGTTGTCGAGGGAATCGCTGACGCGGGGCGTCTGAACCTCTCACTCGGTGGGCCGAGCGCCGAGCGCACCACGTCGGCGAGCACGTTCGGCTACCGACCTGACGGGGCTTTGCTGTCCGTGACGGGGGAGGGCCCCGCCACCGAGAATCTTTTGCCGCGAGCGCGTTTCGATCTCGACGACGCCGGCCGAGTGCGTGCCGTCGCGGGTGACGACCGGACCGTGCGTGAGGCCTTCTCGTTCGACGCGAACCACAACATCGTCGGCTCGGTCGTCGACGGCGAACGGCACGGGTGGGAGTACCGCGACGGCCGCCTCGTCGACGACGGGCGGTGCACCTACGGCTACGACGGTGCGGGACGCGTCACGCAGATCGTCCGCCGACGGTTGAGTCGGAAACCCGATGTGTGGCAGTACGGCTGGGATGCGTGGGATCGGCTGAGGTGGGCGGTCGACCCGACGGGGCGTCGGTGGGGGTACGAGTACGACCCGATGGGTCGGCGGACCGCCAAGATCGCCGACAACGGTTCGCGTGTGGTGTTCCGGTGGTCGGGGACCCAGCTCGTCGAGCAGTTCGACGAGTCCACCGGCGAAGTCATCACGTGGGTGTACGAGCCAGGTGGCATGACGCCGGTGGCGCAGGTGTCGGGCCGAGCCGGGTCTCGCCCTGCCGGCGGGCTTCTCAACCTCGCCGAGAGCGACGACGATGCTGCGAATCTGCCGCAGTCCGAGGTGGACCGCCGCTTTTTCGCGATCGTCACCGACCAGATCGGCATGCCCGTCGGTCTTCTTGACCCGGTTTCCGGTGAATTGGCCGGCCGCGCTATCACCACTCTCTGGGGTGAGTCGACATGGACGGGCGAGTCGACGCCGCTGCGCTTCCCAGGCCAGTACGCCGACGACGAATCGGGCCTGTTCTACAACCTCTTCCGCTACTACCACCCCGGCTCGGGCCGCTATCTGACGCCTGACCCCCTCGGTCTTGCTCCGGCTCCGAACCCCTACGCGTACCCCGAGAACCCGACGACAGCCGCAGACCCGCTCGGGTTGATGCCGTGCCCGGAGGTTGCTGGCAGCGAGACTGTGAAGCGATGGGGCCCGCATGAAGCAGGCCCGCTCGATCCGACCTTGGCATCGACGTTTCGCGGGGGGAGCTACTACGAGAGAGTCACTACCGAGCCGATGGTGCTGTACCGCGCTTTCACCGAGGGCAAGTTCCCGTTGGGACGCTTCTGGTCTCGAGACTTCCCTGCGGGGCCGATTCAGGCGCGAATGGACAGCGCACTCAACCCAGCATGGGGCAACGAGGCGACCGCGGTGAGCCGGATCGAGGTGCCCGCCGGCACTCGCTATTTCGAAGGTTCGGTTGCACCGCAGGATGTTTACGCCGGTGGAGTCCTGCATGGAGGTGGCAACCAGATCGTCTTCCAGCCTGGTTTCGACGTGCCGTTAGAGTGGTTGCGGTGATGCCTCCTAACGCGGACGCTCCTCTCGCCGTCTCAACGTTCTTTGAGGCATATAGGGGCGTCGCTCCGATTGGTCTGATCCTTCCCGATGGATGGTTCGGCAAGCCGTGGGACGAGATCCTTACGCTTCAGGGAGCGGAGTTTGCGACACCGCGTCGGTTCGCGGTGGATTTTGGCTGGCAACGAACGCTCGCTTTGGACCTCGTTGGATTTTTGGTGACGAGGGACCTCAGTGAGCTGGTCTTCGAAGGCGAAAACATCAGCTTCAGAGCAGGATCGAGTGAGCGGTCGTTCAAGCAGGGGACCACAAAGCTGGTGGTTTCGGATTACTACAGGCCAAACGCCCACCCCCAAAGCGTCCAGAAGCTCGCGACGTGGGCAAGGTCGGCGTCGATTTAGCTGGCGCCGCGGGTACCCGAGCTGCGGAGAGCGATGCGCTCTCACTGCACCGTCTCGCAAGCGCCGGACACCAGTCGAACCAGTCGATGGGTGAGCTCGAAACGCCGTGCGCATGTTGGCTGGTGCGACTGCTCAGCCGGTAGGGCTGAACCGACGGAAATCCGATGAGTTGGTAGGGGAGCGTGCATGCTCGCGTGAAGCTTCTAGGTGCCTGATTCGGAATCAGGGGCGGGCACTTCACTTGCCAGGCTCGACAACCCGTCGTTCCGCCAAGAACGACGGGTGCACGCAATCCCACGTCGCGAGCAGGGCGTCGTCGACGATGTGGCGTGCCAGCATCTCTGCGTCGGAGACCTCGAGGATCATTCCGCTGGTGGTCCGTGTCCACCCGGCCTCGACCAGCAACTCGGTCTGCTCGTCGCGGCACTCCGGGTCGGGGTGCAGGGTCTTCGGGGCGATGGTCGCCGACCAGCCGCCGAGCGGTGACGCGCTCACCCTCACCACACCTTGCGGACCCTCGGGGTACTCCCACGACTGCGCGACGGTCAGTCGCTGCCCGGGAACGAGCAACTCGATCTCCGCGGCCAGCTCCACGACGTAGCCCTCCCACGCCTCGGCCACCATCAGGTCCACCGACGGGCGTGCAACCCGACTGGCGGTGGGCGTGCCGTCAGGCTCGTCGCCGATGCCGAGCGCGTTGCGGAGGGTGGGCAGGCCCTCGTCGAGGAACTCATACCACCGGCGCAGGTACCAGCAGAAGTAGAGGAAGTTGTAGCCGTCGCACCGGGCGAACGTCGCGGCGTAGAGATCGTCGTCGCGGACCGTGAGGGTGATGTGGTCGAACTTCGGTCCGAGCACACGGGTCAGTGTCGGCGCCGAGACGTCGAACGGCATGTCGGTGATCACCCGAGCGAAGATGTCGAGCTGCGGCTTCTCCATCGACACCGCCACCGAGGTCGCAAAGTCGGCGCCAGGGATCCGGATGATCAAGTCCGGGCCGATGACCGGCGCCCCGCCGATGAACGACGCGATGTCGTCGCGCACGCGCCTCCGCAGGGTGTCGGGACCGAGGCGCCCCGGCGGCGGCGAACCGTCCGGCTGGTAGTCGCCGAGAGGAGCGATCTCGTCGGGATGGTCGAGCAGCCAATGCTGTCGGGCGATCTCGACGACGGTCTCGGCGATCTCGTGCGGGTGATAGGCGACCTGGGTGAGCCGGTCGGACCGGATCTCTGCCCAGTCGAGCGTGGCCCCGCCGTCAGGACGCGGCCCGACGAGTCTCCTGCCCTGCCCCTGCCGGAGGTCGATCCGCAAACCGGCGCCCGCGTCGCCCTCGGCCGGGGCGATGAACATCCAGTCCATGATGGTGTCCCGCTCGAGCCGGTGGGCCAGTGAATCGATGAACGCCTCCCAGGCGGCGTCGTCGAGCGTCAGTTGGTCGGTCACGGTGACCTCCTCATGTGCTGACGCGGCCCGGTCATCAGCAAGGTCGATCGTGGCCGTCGAGTCCGCGATGCGGAACCCGAACTCGGTGGAAGAACCACCGTTCACCTGCAGGTTAGGGGAGGGGTCCGACACGTCCGGTCCAGGGCGAGTCGGTATCGCGTGGAACGAACCCGGACCCGCAATCGTTCAGAAAGTGAAAGACAGCCAAGACCGCAACGGAGGAGATGAGCGACGTGTTGTCGAGAGTCGTGAACGTTGCCGAGCAGGTGGCCGACGCCGCGCTCGGAATCGTGGGTGTCCGCGTGTTGACCGAGGAGCCGAACCACACCACGCGCAGGTTGACCGACAGCGTCGAGATCCGTCGGTACGGTCCGCGGATCGCCGCGGAGACCACGGTGCAGGGTGCCGACGAGGAGCAGGCGCGGTCCGACGGGTTCCGCCGTCTGGCCGGCTACATCTTCGGCGGCAACCAGGCGGGCGAGAAGGTCGCGATGACGGCGCCCGTCAGCCAGGGCGCGTCGAAGGGTCAGAAGATCGCGATGACCGCTCCGGTCTCGACGTCGAGTGACGACGACGGTTGGGTCATCCGGTTCTTCATGCCGTCGAAGTGGACGATGCAGACGCTCCCGACGCCGAAAGACGATCGGGTCCATCTCGTCGAGGTGCCCGACGAGTCCGTCGCCGCAATCCGATTCACCGGCTCGCGCAGCCCCGAGGCGGTCGCGACGAAGACGAAGGAATTGCTCGACGCGCTGTCGGCGAACGGCGTCGAGATGACAGGCGAGCCGGTCAGCTGGTTCTACGACCCGCCGTGGACCCTGCCCTTCCGCCGCCGCAACGAGGTGGTCGTCCCGATCGCGGAGTGACCAGCGGTCACGGGCGGAGCATCGGCGGATGCAACGCCGTTGCCGAGCCGGCTCGATAGAGCTGTGCGTGCCGACCCCGTGATCCGGTGGAGGCGGTCTGCCCCGCCACAGGACGGACGAAGTCCGGCGTCGCCAGCACCTTGCGCCGAAAGTTAGCCCGGTCCCACGTCGTTCCCCACACCGTCTCGTACACGGTCTGCAAATCGCGCATGGTGAAGGTGGCTCCGACGAATTCGGTTGCCACCGTCGAGTACTCGAGCTTTGATCGGACGCGTTCGAGTGCATCGTCGATCATCTGTCTATGATCGAACGCCATCTCTTCTGGGAGGTCGTCGACCGCGGTCCACATCGCTTCGGCGGCGTCGGTGCCCGCGACCGGGTCGGGGAGATCCGGCGCGAACGCCACGTACGCGACGGAGACCACTCGCATCCGAGGATCGCGATCGGGCGCGCCGTACGTCGCCAACTGCTCGATGTGACCGCGGAACAGTGCGAGTCCGGTCTCCTCGAGCAGCTCGCGCGACGCGGCGTCGTCGATGGACTCGCTCGCGCGCACGAAGCCCCCGGGGAGGGCGAGCTCTCCACGGAACGGCTCCTCACCGCGGGTGATCAGCAGCAGACAGAGGTGTCCGTGTCGGATCGTGAGGATGGTGAGGTCCACGGTGACGGCGAAGGACGGGAACTGCGCACTGTCGTAGGTCACTGCATCACCGCGGGAGGGGTGAACGTCGACCGGTGCTCGAGCATCCGGTCGACGACTCTCGTCGCCAGGTCGAGCCTGTCGTCGAGGCTGCCCGTCAGCAGAACCCACGACAGACCCTGCCGGGTGAGCGCATCTATGAACCAGCCGGTCATCTCGGCGCGGATGTGTTCGCCGTCGCGAATACCGTCCTGCACGAACGAAACTCCGTGATGGTCCGTGACCAGATAGATGCGCCCTCGGCCGTCGGAAGTGCTACGCGCGAATCGGCTCTGCGGACCGAGATACCGGCGTTCCCAGACGGCGGTTGCGACAGCGTCGGTGTCGCAGACGAGCAGGGGTGACCCATCGCGGGCCGCGTCGTCTTCGAGTGTCTGCTGGGTGCGAGCAATGTGCGCGAAGTCGTCACCCGTCCATGTCAGCTCTGACATGTCGGCGGTCGGGTCCTGCTCCCGCAGCGCGTGGAGTTTCGCTTCGGTGGCGTCTCGGCCGTACTCGGGGACCCAGCGAGTCTCCGCCCAGATCCCTCCACGCTCCCGGAACCGCTGCGCCAGAGCCTCACTGACCGTTGTGGTCCCCGTCGACTCGGAACCGAGAACGACAACACGCGTGGTGAGGCCGGCTCGTGCTGGGGCATCCAGCTGACGCCAGTTGCCGGCCAGATCGGCACGGCAGGCAGTCGCCGAGATCGGTATGCGGTCGCGATCGGGGTCGACGGCGACGTGGTCGGCGTCGAACCATCGGGCCAACTCGGGACCGTAGGCCTCGCTGCTTACCACTACGCCGATCGGTTCGTCGGTGATGGTGTGGACTGCTGCCCGCATGCAGGCGACCTGCGCTGCCCACACCGCGGTGGAGGTCAGGTCGACCGGCGCGTCACACCGGATTCCGGTGATGGCGACGTTCGGGTTGTCGCGGTGCGACTCGCTCAGCCAGGCGACGCGGTCGGCGAGCGGGATCGTCTCCGACACCGTCGACATCGCAACCACGACAACGTGATCGGCGATCTCGGCCGCGTGACGGATCAGCATGTGGTGGCCGGCGTGGGGCGGATAGAACTTGCCGATCACCAGGGCATGACGAAACATGTCGGCCCTACTTCTGTGCGACCAGCACGGCGTCGTCGGCGACGTCCGTACTGTCTCGACGCCAGGCGCGCAGGCCCATGACGCAGAGGGCGAGGAAGCCGACGTAGAGGATCGCGGTGAGGACGAGGTCCTTGTAGAGGTAGAGGGGGACGTAGATCAGGTCGGCGGTGATCCACAGGATCCACGACTCCCACCGCTTTTTCGCCTGACCCCATGTGGCCATCAGTGACAGGGTCGTGGTGAGCGCGTCCCAGAATGGCACCGCCGATTCGGTGGCGAGTGCGAGTAGCGCTGTGATGAGGATGGTCCCGAAGACCCCGGCGCCGAGGAGCCAGAACCACTCGCGGCGCGAGGTGCCGGTCACCGCCGACGGCGCCGCCTCGCGTCCCGCGACCCACAGGTACCAGCCCCACAGGGCGAGAGCGATGTACACCAGCTGCAGTGCCGAGTCCGCGTAGAGCCCCGCGGTCATGAACAGCAGGATGAACGTGACGTTGTTCGCGATGCCGATCGGCCAGTTCCACACGTTCTGCCGCGCAACCAGGTAGACGCAGACGGCGCCGGTGACGAAACCGATCACCTCGACCCACGACGTGGGCGCACCGAACGACGTGAACGCAGTCGACCCCAGCCAGTCGATGATCCCCACGACGACCCTCCCTTTTGTAGTCGGCCTGACTACTATTCGGGGACGATAGCACCCACACGCCTGTTCGTCGCCCCGATTACATGTCGGTGGCCGGCGCTACCGTCAGGGCGTCGAGACGAGGAGGAACACATGACACGGGACACCGAGCCGGCGGGAACACGCGAGTGGTCGGACATGACGGAGTGGGTCGTCGAATCCGTGTCGGACAAGCCGGTCGGCTTCGTCTTCGACCTCGGCCCGCGGGACTATGGTCCGGCGGAGGAAGAGGAGGGCCTCGAGGCGATCTGCGCGCAGGTGGTCGTTCTCCAGGACGACGTCCTGATGCTCCGCCGCTCGCGGAGGGTGCTGCGCCGTCTGAACCTCGGCGACCACTCCGTCGACGACCTGCCCCTCGAGGAGTGGCTCGACAGCGAGAATTTCGAGGACTGCACTGACGGCTACATCTTCACGCAGGACGTCGAACTCATCGCCGACGCGGTGACGTCGTGGTTCCGGGACTGTGGCCTCGTCTCGACGCCTGAGGAACTCGGATGCAGCTACGAGTTCCCGGATGATCTCCTGCCGGAGGATGCCGTATAGAAGCTTTACGAAGCCGCTACCTCGATTACTGAATGCGGTCCGATAGACCTCCGGACCACGATGAGAGGATCCTGGTGTTTGGATGGTGGCAGACGCTCGAGCACTTCTCGGCTCCCGGCTCTCACCCCGTCGCGACGTCCGCTGACGAGCAAAAGGTGGTGCAACACGCGCTCCGCCGAGCAACGGGGAGTCAACGATCGCGTCCGGTCCTCGCTGGCAGCGGCCGCGATGACTGGAACATCCTCGGTCAAATCGGCTCTCGCCGCGAGATGAGCGTGTCCCAGCGAGCGAAGTACGACCGAGCGCGCCGAGGCGGGACGCGGGGCAATCTGGGGCCGGTACCGTCCGACGCCGAACTCTACGGGCGTACCGAAGGTCTCGACAGAGCGACTGTCTCGACGAAGTCAACTCATGATGACCTGTTGGCTGAACTCGGCAACCTGACACGGGCCAGGTTTAACGGAGTATCGGCTCCCTACAAGCTGCTTGTTTTGAGATGGGCTACTAACCGAGCTCTCGATGGCGAGTCGCGCCTTGTGCGCCTGTCGCCGGTCCGGCGCGAGATCGCAAACATTCTGTCGCCCTACCGGATCGGGACGTCGGCGCCGAAGCCTTCCGATCCCTGGTCGGCGCTTGACGGCAGCTCGTGGTGGGAACGCAGGGTGACCACTAACGGCGACCTGGGCGGCTTGAGTCTGCCTGTGTATCGGCTGATTCAGGAAGACAGGGGGTTCGGGCGGCGTGCCATAGGGGTTCTTGAACAACTTATTGCCGAGACCCCGCCCACGCAGGCGACCACACCTGCACGCCTGGCGCAGGCCGAAGAGCCAGGTGTTTCAGTGACACCACTGCAGATCGAACGCAACCTTGTCGAGACGTTCGCGATAGAGCAACCAGGCCGCGAGATGACCGCATTGCGAAGGGAAGCCGGCTTGGTCGAACGATACGCAGATCATCTACGGTCGAAGGGTCACAAGGTGCACCGGGACATGATCGTGCTGGGTCAATGTCTGACCGCGATAGAGCAACGAGGACCCCTTCCGCCCAAGCCGCTCCGAGGAGCGTCGCTGCGCGTGAACCACGCGATTCAGATCTGCTGCAAGAGTCGACTGTGCGCGATGCCGCGCCAGGGGCGAGGTTCCTGCAGCGGAGACCGCCATCCGCAGGTCCGCAAATTGCGGTGGCTTTGCACTCTCTGACGTCAAACGCTGCCGAGGCGAGCGTTCGTAGGAAAGGAACGAATGGTGGCTGACCTCAAAGATGATGAGTACAGGCTCTTCTGTGCTTTGCCTGCGGATGGCACACCCCTCGGAAATCGAGCGCTACGCAGCCGGATGGGCTGGCCTCTACCGAGGTACAGCCGTGCACGAGACGGTTTGCTTGAGAAGCAGTTGGTGGCGAAGGGTGTCGGAGGAGGCGGAACGCTCCGCCGCGCCGATGCGGCGGTGGCGTCGATACCAGCTCCGGTTGCCGAAGCGGCTCTCTACGATCCGTTGCTGTCGACGCTGGAAGGCGCCTGGGCGTCTAAGCGGATGCTGACTCCCCTGGTGTGCGAGGCCACTGCTTTCGGCGGAAGTCGTCAGACGGGCGGCAGGTGGAGTCGGCCCGATCTCGTGGTCATAGGTTTCAGACGGTTTGAGCTGGTGCCTGCTCGCTTCGAGGTGGTCACGTTCGAGGTGAAAACCGCCTCGAACGTGAATGTGATGGCTGTGTATGAATCCTTATCGCACAGTAGGGCTGCAACGCATGCCTATGTCATCTTTCACATCCCGCGCGTGCTTTCCACTGCGCGATCCGGAGAGCTCGATGCCGCCATTGCCGTTGCGGCAGAACATGGAATCGGTGTGATCACAGCTGAGAATCCATCAGACTTTTCGACGTGGAAGGAGCCTCAGTCCGCCGGCCTACTTCCGTCGGATCCTGCGCGGATGAACGAATTTCTTCATCGTCAGGTGTCATCGGCGGGAAGAAGGGTTTTGGCTGCGGAAGTCGCTCGACACGACGGAAACCTGTCGAAGGGTTCACTTTCCGACCCATAAGCACTCATCGCGGTGTCGTCTGAGCGCGTCCAGGTCGGGCCACAAGGCCCTGTCTTTAGGCAAGCGGATAGCTTGCCCCTCGAGGGCGCCGTATCCGGAATCGCTAAGCTGCGGCGAGATGCGCACTCGGTATTCGGCGTCAACGGTAACGAGTTGCGCGTCGAAGAGCGTATGGACGTCGGACCGCAGCAGGAGCCCGTTTGTCACGTGGTGACTGTGGTCGCCGAAGTAGCGGTCGACATGCGCGGCCTCAAGAACTGCTTCGACATCACAGCCAGTCACGGCGCAGGTTGACTCGTACGCACGGAGCAGTTTTGTGCGGAAGGATGGCTGTCCCTGACGTATCACTATTTCCTTGCGCGCACGTTCCCGTAGGTCCTCCCCAAGAATGTAGCTAGGAGCGCTAAAGGAAATGTCGGCACGGGCGACTGGATTTGTAGTCGATCCCTCGGGTCGCACGAAGATTGAGCGTAGGTAGCTTTCAGCTCTGTCAGGTATTTGCACTGGCGCGATATTTGGACCGAAGCGTATTCCCGTTGCCGTTTTGAACTCGCCCCATCCTGGGTCACTGTCCAGCTCGTCACTGACCAGAACGAGGTGAACTCGCGCGAGGTACACCGTCCTCTCGCGGTCTGCCCACCTAGCAGGGGCGTCATCAACGGTCAGCGCACGAAGATCGCCCGTCGCACGCGCCCAGAGCCTGAACCCGGCCAAACCAAGCCAGAAAAACAGATCATCGCCCGCGCGGATATTGGCGTTGCGAGTTGTGTCCCAAAGTCCATCCTCGATTGCGAACTGCAGGTGCTGGGGATAGTCCTTCCCAACGGAGAGAATCCATGCGGACACGACGAGCGCCTCTCGGTGAGGTCGCATCGGGTGGAGGCATGTCCGTGGGGAAGCCTGTCGGGCCGAAGCTACTGACAGCGGGCCTATTCAGTTGTGAGCTGATGCAGTGCTTCTCGAGTTCGAGGATCGGTGGCGTAGATGACGCACCCCTTCATCCCTCGTGTGAGCAGCACCTTGTAGACGTTGCGGACGAGTTGGTCGAACCGCGCGTCGGAAACTCGGGCAGGATTCTTGAAGTCTGGGTCGCGGTTGGCGCGACGTACCGAGACGAAGTGATCGTCACGCCAGACCAGATCGGGGCCGATGATGACGCCGCTCCAGTCGTACTCGAAGCCCTGCGCCGTGTAGATGCAACCGACCTGGTCGAAACCGCCGTCTTCGGTTGCCCAGAGCGGGGCTGGGGGCGCATCGCCGATCCTGCGATCGCTCTTGCTGTTCCACGGCCGCGCCCAGTCATCGATCACGACGTCGTCAACGAGGCTGCCGTCCTTGCGGGCGTCGCTCCACGGCCAGCAGTAGCCGGCCGTGATCCGCGCCGAGTCCCCGGTGTCCATCTTGGTCCGGAGAATCGCCTCCATCTCGGTAGGCGTGTCCGCGACCATCACGTCGAAGTAGTCGTCGCCCGTCCATGCCGACGGAGCCTGGTCGCGGAGTCCGAGCAGTCGGTTGACCCAGAAGACGTATTCCTCGCTCCCGCCGCACCGGAACTGCTCATCGAGGTGGACGTGGTGGGAGGTGATTCCCTGCGCCGACGCGTACTCCTCAATCTGCTGCCGGGTGCCCATCTCGCCGGGCCGCACCACCTGGTGCTCGTCGAGAAGGAATACTGGAACTCGGGCCGCGGCGATCAGTTCATCGATCTGAGGTCGACCAGTTCGCAGCTCGGCGCGTGTGTAGCGATCGACGGACGTCTCGCGGATGCGGTGGGCTTCATCGAGGATCAGCACGTCGAGGTCGTTGGCCTCCGCCGTCATGAACTGGTTGAAGTACTTGAACATCGCCTTGACCCGCGTGTTCCGGTGGCCGGCGACCTTGCGGAGTGTCTGCGTGAACGACCGCGAACCGGTCGCGTGCAGAACAGTTCGTCCTTCTCGGGAGAGTTCGCCCAGCAACGACAATGCGATCACGCTCTTGCCACTTCCCGGGCCGCCGGTCACAACGACGATCCGCTTGCTGTTGCCGGCGTGTGCCTGGCGGACGGCGTGGTGGACGGTCTGGACAGCGGCCTGCTGGTCGCCGAGCAGGTGGAAGCGCTCGCGATCGCGCACTTCATCGGCTGCCACCTTCAGTAGCTGCCGCGATGGTGCGATGGCAGAGCGGAGGAGGGTGTCGGCAGCCGCTGCTCCGGACGCTGGCGCGAGCCGAGTACGAAGGAAGTCGGTGAACTCGCCGCGATTCGCGGCCGTGAACAACCGTCCCGTCGTTGACACCGGCAACGCCGACAGGTCCGCGACAGCCGCGGTGTCGGTTGCGTTGTGCAGGTAGGCCGCGCCTGCGAGTGCGTCCGGTTGATCCGCAAAGGCCCGAACAAAGTCGGCGAGGTAGCTGCAATAGCCCTGAACCTGCCGGACCGGATGCAGCCGCGGACCGCCCCCCATCCCGGGAACCGTCACAAGCTCCGGGTCGCCCTCAAACATCGTCGCTGCCGACCATTGCTTGAGTTCGATGACGACGTAGGACGGCTGCCCGGTCGTTGGATGGGCGCCTGCAAGCACGACGTCGGCACGTTGCGATGTGAGGGGCAGGTGGTATTCCACGAGCATCTCGACGTCGCCGAGGCCTGCAGAACGCAGGTCGGACGCGATCGTCGGCAAACTTCGCCGCCATGACTGCTGCTCTGAGGGCGAGGCGCGGTGCCCGCGAGTGATGAGCATCTGTTCCAGCAGCTGCTCGACGAGCGAGTCCGGGTCAGCGACGCCGAGCTCTTCCGCAGTCTTGCGTAGCAGTGTCAAGAACCGTCCCCAAGGCAGCACGAAACAAGTCGTGCGGTGGGGGACATGTCCTCACGGGAAGTCCGTCGAGCCGCGCTATCAGGCTAGCGCCTGCCGTCGATGCCCAGTGGTTTGACACGTTGTGACCAGGTCGCGGGGATGCTGATGGACGAGAACCGATTGTGCTGCGCAATCTACTAATACATGCCGCTGATGACGGACTATAAGCATTCTTGGTAAACGACTAACTCTGAAAAAGCACTGCGGTAGGCTTCCTACCGGAAGATCGCGAGGATTTTACCCAGTCTAGACGGATTGGGACCGATGACGCAGACAACAAGCCGACGGGAACACGCGCTTGGTCTGACAGCAGGGAGCGGAACGTGGTGCCGGGCGCCGGACGGGCTGATCGGTTCCCGCCCGACCCTTGTCTCCGCTAATACCGTCTTGGCGCTCTATTTGGCTGACCGCGTATCTCGAGTGACTATCGCTCTCGCAATCCTATGAAGTCGAGTGGTACTCATTTACGCCAATTTACCTATCGAAAGAATTGGCAAGAAGTACTCCGACGTCGCTTAGGTTGCTGAACCTTCCTCCGCCACAGACTAATTTATCCTCTCCTCTCGTCGAACACGCAGTACACCATCAGGTAGTATAAGGAACTTGGAACCACGAAGCGAGCGTTTGAACCGCCCTGTCCCGTCGTCGGATGCGGTTCAAGCGCGTATGGCCCGCCAGAAGCGCCGCGATACAACTGCCGAAGTGGAGGTGCGGCGGGAACTGCATGCCCGCGGGCTGCGGTTTCGTGTTGACACTAAGGTTGAACCGGACCTGCGTACTCGTGGCGATATCGTTTGGCGGGGTATCAGATTGGTTGTTTTTATCGACGGGTGCTTCTGGCATAGTTGCCCCGAACACGGGACGCGACCACGCGCGAATGGGGCTTGGTGGGCCGCGAAGCTAGACGCGAACGTCGCGCGTGACCGCCGAACGGATGCTGCGCTGCAAGCGAGAGGCTGGACCGTACTCCGCTTCTGGGAGCATGAGGCCGCAACTCGTGTGGCGGATCTGATTGTAGAGACTCGGAATGTTGTTGACGGTATGCGTCAGTAGGAGGTGCATTCCGGACGTCGGTCCGATCGCGCCGCGGGCCTCGCCGGTCGGCCTTGCGCGATGTCAGCGCGCCTGGCGGAGCGTGTCGGACTGGCGTGATTGACTGGGCCAACCAGATCGACCACGTTAGGACTTGCAACCGTGTCACATCGCGTCATCAGTGCCACGCCTTCGGCAGCGCGGCTGACTATGTCACTGCGGGACATCGGCTACGACTTCGTTGGCGCTGTCGCAGACCTCATCGATAATTCGATCGCGGCGTCCGCTTCCGAGGTCAATATTGAGATCGTCTTTGACGGATCGGACTCGTCAGTTTTCATTGCAGACAACGGGACTGGCCTCACTGCGATAGAAGCAACCGAGGCGCTCCGATTTGGGACGCGCCGCAACTACGCGAAAGGCGATCTCGGCCGATACGGCTTAGGCCTAAAAACCGCGTCGCTCTCACAGGGTAGGCGGCTCACACTGGTTTCCCGAGCTTCGAGCCGCAAGCGGATTGTAAGACGCACGCTCGACCTCGACACCATAGAGCGATTTGATGACTGGGTCGTGGTCGAGGGTCCATCGGACACCTTTACTGATCGCGCCGAATCGCTTCTTGCCGGCGGTTCCGGAACTGTGGTGATCTGGCAGGATCTCGACCGTGTTCTGCCGCCCTCCGGCGCCACGGGGGGATGGGCAAAGCGTCGATTTGACACTCTGGTGAAAAAAACTCAGGAGCACATCGGAATGGTGTTCCACCGATTTCTCTCAGGAGAGAATGGCGCACCGCACTTAACGATTACAGTCAATGGAGAGAAGGTTGCGAGTTGGGATCCTTTCTTTCGGACCGAACCTGCAACCCAGCGCATGGATCGTTTGAATTTCGAGTTGCTTCATGAAGGCGGCTCGTCGGAGGTTTCACTGTCTAGATTCATCCTCCCAGGAAAGCGTACCTTCAGTTCCCCCGAGGGATTCGATTCTGCCGCTGGTCCGCTGAATTGGAACCGTCAGCAAGGTTTGTACATCTACAGGGAAAATAGACTCGTTCAGTGGGGGGGATGGGGTGGCACTCGCGGGATCGATGAACACACTAAACTGGCGAGGGCAAGTCTTGACTTCGACAACGATCTAGACGAAATCTTCAATATAAATGTGGCAAAGATGCGGGTTGCTATTCCGGGGCAGTTGAAGCAGATGCTCGAGCGGCCGATCAGTGAACTGTGCATCCTCGCGGATAGAACCTATCGGCGACAAAATGACGACGAAGGCCCAGTCCGAGACGACCCGTCCCCAAAAGGAGGGAGCTCGAGCGGCATTACGAATGCAGAAATTGCCTTGGCGCTAAAATCAGCTGCTGTCAGGACAGGGAACTACGAAGCCTTGAAACAGATCGTCGCGCTGCTGAGGGATGACGACAGCACGCTAGCTTCTAGAATCGGTTTCTAACTACGACCTGCGTATTCGCTGCAGCTAGCTTGCAGAGGGCAGCGTGCGCAACGCGGGTTGTCGATAAGGCATACGTCCGCTGCTAGAATAATCAATTTCAAATGAGCCCGCCTTGAAGATGGGCCGAGCCCAATCATCCTTGCGACCGCGAGTCGCCCGTCGGTTTGTCGGTTTCGCTTATCTGCGTCATTTCCGAGATAACGACTAGCAACCCGTAGAACGCCTTTCGTCACGAGTACTGGTTCCTCGCTTTGGACGCCTTCGTGTTGCAGTGGAGCTGCAAGCTCCAACAGGTCGGCGAGTGCCGAGCTAATCGCAGGTAGCTTTGCTCGGTTAACCGTAGGCGCCCAGAGCTCGAAAGGGCTCCGGCGCATTTGCTCGACGATTTCGAACAGTGTTTTCATCCGCGCACTTCTGCCAACCCCAGATACAAGTTCCGAAAGCAGGTTCAACTCCGACGTTGTTGGTAATTCACCGGGGTTTAGAGTGCGCTGGTCCTTCAGGACAGGCCAGATCGCACGCGAGACCCCTCTAGAGGCTCTGTCCAGAAGGGTTTCGGCCGCCGTGATTCTCCAGCGGTCTTCGGAGAGAATCCAAGGTACGGACTGTTCCTTAGCGGGCAGACCCGCCCATCTCGCCACTGCTGCGGACACCTCGCGCGTGTCGGGGCCGGCGGCCGCTGACTTACTAAGTGCGGATCGAATACCGCGGCCCAACGCCTCTCCAAGCAGTGGGGGAACGGCATTGCCGATCTGCTTGAATGCAGCGGAAGGTGGTCCCGCGAACCTGAAGTCGTCGGGAAACGATTGAACCCGTGCAGCCTCGCGCACAGTCAGCGTGCGTGGCTGTCGCGGATGAATATACCAGTAGCCGTCCTTAGCTATGTGCGCGGTGATCGTTCTGCATAGATCGTTCTCATCGAGCCTCTTGTACTTATCATCAAAGATATCTGAGCGATATCTCTGATGCTCTGCGGCAAGATCTGTGTACTTGGTCTTGTGCGTCATCGAGTCAAACGCAGCCCGGTCGTCTTCTCGCACTGGACGAGTAATGTGATCAAATACCTTGGCCGAATCAGCTGCTCCAATGTCGGCGCGCATTAAGGACTGATAAGCAGTGACGGGTCCTGCGTACTCTGACCAGCCCGAGGCGCCTCCCACGGGCCTCCAGCCGCCTTCAACGTCCGGCAGGTCACCTATTGCGTTCCACAAGGTCACGCGATTGGGCGACTCAGCCGGCCATTCGAACCGCCTCTTACCGCTCATCGCAACAATGATCAGTCGCTGCCGCATTTGCGGTACACCATAGCGCCACGTTTCCACCACTCGCGCTTCGACGGCGTAGCCTTCTTGTTCCAGTTCCTCGATTATGCTCCGAAAAATGAACATTTCCCGATCGAGAGCCATGTCAGGGACATTCTCCATGATGACCGCTTTGGGTTTCGCGAGCTGCACAACCTCAAGGAAAGAGCGCCATAGATCACGGCGTTCGTCATGTGGGTCTCGCACACCAGCTTGAACACGGTGACGAATCATCGAACGACCGGCCTTGGAGAATGGCTGACAGGGCGGACCTCCGGCTAATACTTCGATCCTATTCTTACGAATTTTTTGGGCCACTCTTTCGATCACATCGGGGTCGGAGAGGTCCGAGCCGAGTGACTGTCCCGCGAAGTGGTGGTGGTGGGTCTGAACCGAAAATTCATAGTGGTCTACGCCGAGAACAACGCGGTAGCCCACTCGTTCTAGTCCGAGGCTGATGCCGCCAGCGCCAGCGAACAGATCTGCGGCGAGTGGGTACCCTGACGACGTTAGCGACTCGCACAGCTCAGCAAGTTGCGCGTCGTCTTGGGCGGCCATGTGATGCGGTGGCAGTGTGACGACTGGGCCTCGGACCTGCTTGACGTTGTACGACACGCTCGGCGTCCGCTTCCTTGCATCCATGTCGCCGAGCTTAGGCGAGTGGTGCGACGGGCATCCCTAGG
This sequence comes from Williamsia sp. SKLECPSW1, assembly GCF_054332755.1. Classification (NCBI taxonomy): domain Bacteria; kingdom Bacillati; phylum Actinomycetota; class Actinomycetes; order Mycobacteriales; family Nocardiaceae; genus Williamsia; species Williamsia sp. SKLECPSW1. Next base: position 2,801,460 of record NZ_JBTGLI010000001.1, read on the forward strand.
CTGTCGTCCAACTACACCGGTAGTCGTAGCTCGTGCAGCCTGCGCGGGCAGTTGGCGGTAAAAGTTGGCCATCTGACGTGTTCGGCGTTTAGGTCGTGAGACAGTAAGTCATCGCTTGTCCCTACGCGGTAGGTCGGGTTCTCCACCGAGGCATGGGCCTACGGGCGAACCTGCAGGTGGTCGCGCGCGGCTCGAACGTAACTTTACGGCAAAGGGCCTTAGGGCTGGGCGGTTCTGAGGTAGGTTCGGTTCGACGAAGTTTTTGAAACTGGAGTTATGGACACTGAATTCGCACGTCAGACCCTCATCGACCGCATGCGCCGTCACGGCGAAACGATTGACAAGGCCGCTGAGTCGATCTCGCGAGGCATGGGCGTCGCTCTATCTGAGCTGAAGCCGGCCGTTGAAAGCATAAGGCGTGAGGGAAGCCGAAACATGCTCTTAGATACGCCACCAGGCGTGTTCGCGGACGGACCGTCCCTCGAGGACGAGGCTCGGCTAGTCGGCTGGTACACGGGCCCAGAGGCCGGTGATGAAATTTGGCCACGCCTAAAGAAAAAACTCGACTCTGGAAGCATGCGCGATGTTGTCGATGAGATCGACAACGCTTCCACTAAGGTCGTGGCCCACTTGGCCGATCCGAACGTCAGAAATCTGTCGAAGCGCGGACTCGTACTAGGTTACGTCCAGTCAGGGAAGACCGCAAACTATACCGCAGTTATGGCGAAGGCGGCGGACGCAGGCTATTGTCTGTTTATCGTCCTGTCTGGTTTACACAACAATCTTCGTCGCCAGACTCAGGTACGGTTGAGCAAAGATATAATCGATGACGACTGGGTCCCGTTGACATCGGACACCGCCGACTTTGGGAATATAGTTAATGGTACCGCATTCTTGGGTAGAGGCGTTAAATCTATTGCGGTGGTGAAGAAGAATCCTGCCAGACTCAAGAAGCTGCGAAATTGGTTGCGTAATGTGCCGATTGATATCCGCCGGCGCACGCCCATTCTCTTGCTGGATGACGAAGCCGATCAGGCAACCCCAAATTCTGCCAGCAGTGCGGACCAGGTCACCAAAATCAACCAGCTCATAAAAGAAATTTGGGCGGAGATTCCCACAGGTACCTATGTCGGTTACACTGCCACTCCGTTTGCAAATATCTTCATGAACCCGAACGATGAAGAGGATCTGTATCCAGAAGACTTCATACTAGATCTGCCGCGACCGGCTGCCTATTTCGGTGCCGAACGTGTTTTTGGGCGAGAACCACAAGACGAGACCGATTCGCCAGACCCAGGCCTTGATGTAGTCCGAGACATCTCAGACGATGACGCTGCTGCGCTTCGGCCACCGTCTAATGCCGATGCGCGATCTACGTTCTCGCCGAAGCTGCCCAACAGCTTGGCGGACGCTACAGTTTGGTTCCTGTTAGCTACGGCAATCAGACGATGCAGGGGTCAATATGACGCTCATAGTTCGATGCTTGTCCACACCACTCATTATATTCATCCTCATTTCGCACTTCGCGACAGGATTGAAAGCCTGCTAAATACGCTCCGTGTCGAGGCGGCCGACGAAAATTCGACCCGTTTCAGGGAATCTTTCGACCACGAAGCGCTTCGAGCGCGAGAGATTGCCACCTTACCGCTGCCTCGCTGGGATGAAGTCGTGGAAGCTCTAACACGGGTTATACAAGACGTTCGAGTCGTAGTTGACAACGGTGCTTCTGACGATCGTCTAGATTATTCTGGGAAGTTGGCTGAGACAGTTATAGCAGTCGGCGGGGGCACCCTTTCTCGAGGCCTTACTCTTGAGGGGTTGGTGGTCTCCTACTTCACCAGAACTTCAAATACTTACGACACATTGCTTCAAATGGGGCGATGGTTTGGTTACCGACCCGGCTACGAAGACCTGCCGCGAGTTTGGATGCAACCAAGCCTTGCAGAGGAATTTAGGTTCCTCGCGCTCGTGGAACACGAGTTGCGTCAAGATATCCTAGATATGGAGAAACAGCAGCTCACGCCGCGCGAATTGGGTGTGCGTGTCCGCGCTCATCCTGGGAGATTAGCCATAGTCGCACGAAATAAGATGCGTTGGGCATCCATCGTCGAGATGAGCTACTCTGGCCAGCGTCTGCAGACTTTTATTTTCTCTGAGGCGGACCAAAATATTATCGAGCGTAATAGGCAAGCCGCCCTCCAATTCGTCGGCTCAGAGAGCGGTCTGTGGGTTCGCGACGAGAAGAATCGCCAGAGATGGGTCGCGCGTAACCTTCCAGCATCGAAGGTAACCAATTTACTCCGGCAGTACACGTTCCACGAAAACCAACTGGGGATGCGGGCCGACCACATGATCGGTTGGATTGAGAAGGTCGCCCAAAACTCGCAATGGAACGCTGTCGTGATTGGAAATTCTCGCCTTGGCGGAGAGGCGAGTCTCGAGTCAAGCGCTGATCTAGGCGTGCTTGGTCGAGTGCGTACTCTGAACCGCGCACCTCTCAAACACCCTCCGGCAGGGCAGGGGGTCGCCAACATAAAGGCTCTTATGTCGCACAATGACTGGTTTGCAGACATTGGTCGCGATGAGTTAAAGGGGGAGGACAGCTCGGCGACGCCGCGACAAATCCGACGAAAGTACTGCTCTGGGAACGGCTTGATCGCAATTTATCCGGTAGACCGGCGATCCCACCCAATGGGTACGGAGCAAACGGCTGGTAACAGGCGCAACATGGAAGCGCCAGATCACCTAATTGGTATTGGGATTATTTTTCCGGAAACGGACCGGCAGGGTTTCGCGTCCCCCGGTACCTACTATTCTGTTCGACCTGACTGGCAGTGGTCAGTCGACCCCGATGACGACCAGCTTCCTGACGATACGGAGGGCGACCTCAATTTGGATGGTGATCAGGTGGCGAATTCTATATGAGCGAATCTGTCGGGGATCACTTCGCCTTTCTTCGTGCGCAAGACTCGATAGTAGACGGTACGAAGTTGCTCACACGGTCGACTGGGATGAGCATCGCCGACGGGGAGGGTTTGGTCGGAATTGATTCGATCGGGCAGAAGCACCTACTGATTCCATCGGGAGGCGCTTCCGTGCCGACCGACGACACAAGCAACGGTGTGGCTTTGACGCCACGAATCCTTCGAGTAGGTCACGTCGACATAGCCTTTCTGGACCTGCATTGCAAAGTGCCATCCCTCGAACTGGTCTTTGATCGGTTGGTTGATGACGTTCTGGCGCGTATTCGCGAGAATTCGTCGACCCCGATAGCGACATGTGTCCAAGCTCTCGATGATTGGCGGACCATGTTGCGGCGCGCCACATCTGTGACCGAGGACGCAGTACTGGGTCTGACTGGTGAACTCGAGATTTTGGCGCTAGCTGCTGAACTCGACGCAGTGTCTGCGGCGAATGCATGGATCGGACCCAACGGTGGGATGCATGATTTCGTGACACCGAGCGGCGCCATCGAGGTTAAGACTACTGCAAGCCCCGACGCGTCTGCGATTCGTATATCTAGCCTTGATCAGTTGGACCCACCTGTGAGTGGAGTGCTAGTGCTAAGTCTCGTCCACGTTGCTCCCGACGTCAACGGACCGTCAATAGACGATCGAATCGATCGCGTTCTGGGGCTCGGCTTTCCTCGGCAAGAGTTATTGGAGCGGATTGCAAACGTGGGATACGTTTATGAGTCGCAGCCGCCATTCGATACTCGTTTTTCTCTGCGGTCAATAACGAGCTGGCTCGTAGGTGAAGAGTTTCCGGGGTTGCGCCGCTCGAAAATTGCGACCCGCGACTTAAAAGGTGTAAGTAGCGTCAAATACAACCTCGCGACTGGGTCGCTTCCAGAGTCGATGAAAGACATGTCATTCCAAGCCTTTTTAGAGAGTCTTTTCGCCAATGGGTGACAAAGATTTGGAGACCGCTTTGGCGCCGGTTCGCGCCTTCTTTTCTGGTCGGACAGTGTCGAAAAATACAGTTCTGGCTGCACATATGCGTGCTGCAGGCCTGCCGGTCTCCGGCGAACCGTGGTCGGCAGCGAAGGAGGCCTTGAAGGCGGGAGGTTCGTTCAAGCAAGCTGTGGAGGTAGCACGCGGAGGTCAAACCTCGTCGTCTCCCAAGACTAAGAGGCGTAGTCGGATGCACTCAACTGCGGCTATGAGAGACAGCTCCGCCGCACATGGGAGCATCGACGCAGTCGAGACAGGGCTTGTGCGGTACGCGAAGCCTTTTGGTCCAGGCGATCTCGATGGGTCCGGTGCACAACGATTGCTCGGTACGCCGAGCCTCGATCGAACTAATCTCCTAGTTCGTGAGACAGCACAGAACAGCTGGGATGCTGGAATCTCATCTGCTGTCATCGACTTCTCGATTGACCTCAGGACTCTAACATCTGATAGTGTGCAGATCCTGAAAGGCAAGGTTTTCACGGACAATAGCGAAATATCGGGTCTTCAACGATTGCTATCGAGAGACTCGATCCGTGTGGTCGAAATTGCGGATCGCGGCACTGTGGGTCTGAATGGCCCGATCAGGAATGATTTAGCGGTTGACCCGGGCTCCGACACAAACTTCATAGATTTGGTTTTTAACGTAGGCGCACCGCGCGATGTGCATTTGGGTGGCGGGACATACGGCTTTGGGAAGACTATAGCTTTCCTCGCGAGTCGAGTTGGCACCATCCTGCTATGGACGCGCTGTCAAGGCGCGCATGGTTTGGAATACAGACTGATTGGATCAGCCGTTGGGGACGGGTATTCTGATGGAGATCTCCGATACACGGGTCGTCACTGGTGGGGCGACACGTCCGGAGACGTTCCGATCCTGCCGCTTGTAGGAGAGTCGGCGCGGATTCTTGGGGAGGCGATCTTCGCCCTACCGTTCACCGGTTCTGACACCGGAACGTCCATTCTGATTCTCGACCCAGATCTAGACTATGAAGATGATCTTGACTTCGTCAGTGCGCTCAGCCAAGCAATTCGCTCCAATCTGTGGCCCAAGCTATTGAAGGAGCAGGATGGGATCCGTCAGATGCGAATCTCGTTGTTGCTCAACGGTTCTCCTCGTCAGATAGATTGGACCGCGCGCGATGAGCAATACTCTGCTTACGCGCACTGTCTTGCAGCCGTGAGGAAGGCTCAAGGCGACGTGCGCACCGACGGTAACCCGCCCTACGTGGTACATGTTTCAGAGATTCGGTCAGTCAGGCCCGGAAAGTTGCTCGGGCATCTGGCTCTTGTTCGTTTCCCGGTAACCGAGCAGAAGGATGGGCCTCTAAATTCTGTAGCTCTCATGCGAAATCAAGCAGAACTCGTAGTTCGGTATCTTGAACGCGGCATCTTGAGCGTAGACGGGTTTTGCTGGGCGGGTGTTTTCAAGCCGGTGAGCGCGGTCGATGACTCCTTTGCGATGGCCGAGCCGCCGGCGCATGATGACTGGATTTCCGCTGCTGTCAGCGATAAACGGCAACGGCGTGATGTGAACGTCGCGATGCGCGAAATAAGGTCTGCCGTAGACAAGTTCCTATTGCCGTCTCCGATACCGCTTGGGCCGAGTGGTGGGGTAATGCTTCCAACGGCCGCACTAGGCGACTCGTTGGCGGATTTAGTTGCCTCTTCTTTCTTGGATTCCTCGCCGGTTTCGACAACCTTCGGAGAAAGCACAAAGCGCAGGAGCAGTCGGTCTTCTACACGGGCCGGAATAGCTTTGTCACCTGTAGGGTTTCCGGAAAAGATCGAAGACGGGTGGATGGAGTCACGTGTTGAAGTCAAGCTAGTGAATGCGCCCCCAAAGGGCGCCGTGATCGCGATAGATGTTTCGGTTGGAATTGAAGGCGGTAGCTGGCACGACGAGAGTGCGGTGCGCGTGCTGGGGTGGGTAGTCGGTCCCTCCGAATACGAGGCGGGGTCGAGGAGCTTTGGTCCTACTGACATTGCGGAATTTGCCTTCTTGCACGAGGACGGTATCGCGATAGATGTAGTGCCAAAGATTGTCAGTATCTGATGGCTCGGCTTCGCATTTATCCACATAGGGTCGCTTCAAACACGTCGGTCCAGTGGACCGACCGTTGGTTGGAGGTCGGTGGCGTTTCGGTTGAGGATTCGGATGGACGCGTCTCGAACTGGGATTATCGCACTCCGCTAAAAGTTGGCTTCGTTCTGCGCGTAGACGCCGAATTATTTATAGCGGAAACGGGTTTGACTAGGGAGAGCGAGGTGCAAGCCGTCGTGCTAGTGGATTGCCCACACAGCGGACGTCGGTTTCTGTCGAGCCACACGTTTGTCGGTCTCGACCAGATGGATGGAAACCGACGCCTTGGGGTCAACCTGCCACTGGGTGAGGTCGCACAGTCCATCCGCATAAGTGGCCACTTGGTGGCTGGGGCCAGGACGGTATCTACCGGCAAATTTCAGTCCCCTGTGCATGGAGCGCGACTTCATTCGAGCGACACATCAAGGGTTGAGCTCGACGGCTTCATGGGACGGTTCCCAACGGAGGCCGCGCAGCTAGAGGAATTAGGCTTTGGAAACATCCCATGGATTTTGATAATGAATTTCTCGGAGTTAAACGAAAACTTTTTAAGCTCGGTGCGGCTCTTGATCAATCCTAATCACCCAGGGGGGATCGCAGCCCTAGACGTCGTGGAGGGCCGGCGGTTTCTACCCTTACTAAGGGCCGAGATCTTGCGATCGCTCATTTCGAAGATCGCGAATGAACACGGGGGTGATGGGTTTGACTTCGAGTCAGACATGGAATCGGTTGCGAATACCGTGAACTCGATGACTCAACTTGTTTTAGGGCAGAGTCTGGCCACGACTTGCAGGGTGTTCATCGAAGATCCGAATCGGTTCGAGCAACTGCTCGCGCAAGGTCTCGATCCCGTCCGTTCTCTAGTGGTGGAGCCTTGAAGCAATTCGTCTATCCGAGGCTTCCGATGGCGGCCGCGATCAAGCAGTTGGACGACGTTCGAGCCGCCTATAGGAGGGGGGGACTGGACGCGGTTGTTGCATTGGCGGGGCCGTCTCATCCCAAAGCTAGCCCTGTCCCGACGGGGGGCACGCCCGTCGATGAGGAACAGTGCCACAATCTGCGGGCAACTGTGCTATCACAAATTTCTCCTGCCGCAAAGCGTCTGGGTGACTCGGAATTGTCGGTCTCGGAGTTTGACCGCATTTTAGGTGGGATTCTTTACGATGAACTGAAAATCCTTCCGGCTGATGCGTCTTATGACGAGACATGGAGCTTCCTCAGTCTTTGCTTGTTTCCGGACATCTGTTGCCTGCGCTTTCCTGACATGCATGCGGATCGTTTTATGGGTAGTGCGAGAAATGCCCTTCGGCGAACGTGGATGCGACACGAGGTGTTGGGAGACCTTATTACAACAAGCGCTAACCCGCTCGGGGAAGACGAGCTGGTCGGCTTATTCGAGCGGACGTCGCTCGCCCGAAATCGGAATCTCCTTCGCGTATTGGCCACAGAGGTTATGGCGTATGAGGGCAAGGGTAGGTCGATTTGGGCAAGAAAACTCTATGTCCGTGCGACTTACTCGACAGGGTCGCGATTGCTAGACATTTTAGATGACAGCGAATTGGGAAAAATCGTGAAGGATGGTGCGTTACACATCTCGAAGGGTCGATGAAGATCGCTTCTCGATTTGATTGGTGCTGATGAGTTTAGCTCCTAGGACGTCACTCGTCCCCAGCAACGGAGCACGGAGAGACTTGGTTCTTGCGCTGTCTATTTCCAGCGGTGCGAACAACTTGGTCATTGCAGTTGCCGCATTTACGGCTAGGGCTGCTTCGAAGCGGCTTACGCATAGATCAGCGCTCTCTCGCGAGTTAGTTCGCACGGCGATCTACGACGAACTTGTTGTCAATCTATGGTCGCTCGAAGAGACTGCCGACCGGCCGAGCACGGCTGACACCCTTGCGTCGGCGTCGTGGGAGATCGCTCACTTGGACCGCTCGTCGATCTCGGCGCCGACGCCGCTGGTGGCGGAGCTGTTGCGGATTCACGACGCGGCGCTGGCGACGCTCGGGGACCGCTACTACACGCCGTTCGAGGCGCGCCGCGCGGCAATGGAGAACCTCGACTCGCTCGGTGGGGTGATCATCTACTGCCCGACGCCGCGAACACCGCAGGAGAAGGAGCTGCTCGAGGCGCTCGCGGCCCGGGGAACTGTTGTCGACCCGCCGGAGCCGGCGTTCGGGACGCAGGTCATCCACGCCTTCGACGCCGACGATTAGGTGCGTGCGGTCGCGCGGCTGGTTCGACAACACCTCGCCGACGGAACGCCCGGCAATCGCATCGGGATCCACTACGGGTCGAGCGAACCGTATCTGCGCCTGCTGCACGAGCACCTGACGGCAGCGGGCGTGGTGTTCAACGGGCCGGCCGCCGAAGGCTTTGCTGACCGGCCAATCGCGCGCACGCTCCGGACGCTGCCCAACTTCGATCCCGACGACATCCCGCGACGCGAACTGCTTGACGCACTGTCCCAAGGTGCGCTGTCCCGTCCGCCGCTGGCCTACGGCACAGTGGGTCAGCCGCTCATCGAACGGTTGACGCGCAAGACGGTGCCGGTCGTGCGGGGAGAGGACTGGGAGCGTCTGGCTCCCGGACGTGTCGAAGGCAGTCATGCTGCTACGGCCATCGCCGTCTACTCGTGGGTCACCGAGTTGCGTCGCCACCTTCGCGCGATCCACCGGTCCGCGGACTGGGCCGAGGTGTCCACCGCGCTGGCGGGCCTGATCGACGGGATGGTTCGACCGCCGACCAACGAGGGTGGCGCAGGAGATCTCGAGGCAATTCAATCCTTCACTGCCGACCTCACGCAGATCGAGGGCATCGCGCCAGCGCCGACTGCAGCGCGAATCGCAGACGCGATGGACACCCGCATCCGATCGCACATCGGGCGCGTCGGCAGCCGCAGCGTCGGTGTCAGCATCGAACCGCTCAGCGACGGCGTCGGCCGCGACCTCGACGTCAGCATCATCGTCGGAGCGGCCGAAGGGCTCATCCCGGCGCGCCGCACCCCGAACCCGCTGCTGCCGCCCGAGGTCACCGGCATCACGCCCGCCGACGACATCGCCTACCAGCGCGCCGTCTTCGAACGCACCCTCGCCGCCGGCGAGCACCACCGCGTGATCACCTTCCCCCGCGGCAGCCTCCGTGGAGGCGCCGAGAAGGTCCCGTCGCGGTGGCTGCTTCCCACGCTGGAGCACCTCGCCGGCCACCCGGTTGGCATCACCAGTTGGGGCGACGACACCCGCGGTGTCGACGCCATCGTCAGCGTCGAATCGTTCGACTCCGCAGTGCAATCCGTCGACCCGCGCCTCGGGACCAGCGCGGCGTCGGCCACCGAGTGGCGGCAGCGCGCGCTGGCCGTCGTCCCCGCACGCGAGCGCCGCGGCGTCCTCGACGACCCGATCGTCGCCCTCGGCATGGCCATGCGCAGCGACCGCCTCCACGGCCGGTTCACCCGCTTCAACGGCAACGTCTCCGGCGTCGCCGACCTCATCCGCGTCTTCGACGAGTCCATCGCCGCAACCACTCTCGAACGCTGGGTCGCGAGCCCCTACCGCTACTTCCTCACCGACATTCTCAGGGTGCGTGTCCTCGACGACCCCGACGCGGACCCGCAGATCGACGCGCTCACCAGCGGCAACGTCATCCACCGGACGCTGGAGAGCTACATCCAGGAGCGGATCGACGGCGACGGGCCGTCGCTGGATCGACTGCTGGCGTTGGCCGACGCAGAACTCGCCCGCGAGCGTGCGAACTCACCCGGGTGGCTGTCGCAGCTGTGGGACCGGGACCGCGCGCGCATCCGGGCTGACATCGAGGACTTCTACGAGCACGATTTCGCCGACCACGGCACCGGCTGGCGACCCCACGCCGTCGAGCACAAGTTCCACGGCGTCGAGCTCGTCCTGCCCGGAGCGCCCATCACACTGCTGGGATCCGTCGACCGAATTGATCTCCGTGACGGAGCAGCCCGCGTCACGGACTACAAGAGTGGCTCACCCAAGCCGTTCGGCGGGATCACCGACGGGACACCCACGGACGGGGGGACGAAGTTCCAGCTCCCGATCTACGCCCACGCCGCCCGCGAGTTCGGGGCTCCCGTTGACACGCGCTACTGGTTTGTCACCCGCAAGGGCGGCTATGCCGAGGTCGGATACCGCATCGACGGCGCGGTTCAGGACATCCTCGTCGAGGACCTCCGTCTGGTGTGCGACGCGATCCGCGCCGGGTACTTCCCGCCCAAACCTGTCGAGAATCATTGGGGGGACGAGCTGCTCGAGCTGATCGGAATCGCCGGCCTTCGCCGCAGCTGGACCAACCTCGACGACGTCGACGAGATCGCCGAGTACACGGCGAAGTACGGGAAGTGACGATGACCGAGCAGACACTCGTCGACGACGCCGCCCGCCGACGCATCACCACCGACACCCGCAGCACCCTGTTCGTCGAAGCCGGCGCCGGCAGCGGTAAGACCCACGCGATGGTGTCGCGCATCTGCCAACTCGTGATCGAGGACGGCGTCGACCTCGACCGTATCGCCGCCATCACCTTCACCGAGAAGGCCGCCGCGGAACTCCGCGAACGCGTTCGCGTCGAACTGGCGCGTCATAGCGGTGACCGCGCGGAACGAGCCCTGCTCGCCGTGGATACCGCCGCGCTAGGGACGCTGCACGCGTTCGCAGCCCGGATCATCAGCGAGCACCCGTTGGAAGCGCATGTGCCGCCATGGATCTCCGTCGTCGACGCGCTGGGTTCGCAACTCGGCTTTGAACATCGCTGGCAACGCATCCGCGCGCAGCTCTTCGGCGATCGCGACGTGTGCCCACCCGACCTCGTCGCCGCTACCAGCATCATCCTTGCCGCCGGCGCGTCGATCGACCAAGTGCGCAACTACGCCGATGCGCTCGATCGGAGTTGGGATCGGCTCGTCGTCGCCGACACAGCTCCGGTTCTCGCTGAGGCCGACATCAGTGACATCGCCGCACTTGTCGACGATCTCGCCGACTGTCTCGGCGACTGCCTGGACCCCGAAGACGGGCTCGCCGTACGAATCTCCGAAGTGCTGGCCTGGCGCGACGAGCTCCGCGCAGGTATCGACTCCGACCGCTGGGTGCCCCTCGCGCTCGCAGCGCCGGGTGCGCCCAACAAGGGCAGAGGGGCGTGCTGGAGCGGCGGCAAGGCTCGAGTCGACGAGATCAAGGTACTGCTGCGCGAGCTCAAGGCGCTTGCTCCGCAGGTGGCCGGTGGCTACATCGGCAGCGCCGTCGACGTGCTGACGCATCACCTGTCGCGCATAGTGCTCGACGAGGCTGACCACCGTCGGCGGACGGGCGCGTTGGAATTCCACGATCTGCTGGTGCTGGCGCGGAACGTGACTCGTGACTCGCAGGTGCAGAAGGCGGTGCACGCTCGGTACGAGCGGATCATGCTCGACGAGTTCCAGGACACCGATCCGCTGCAGCTCGAGCTGGTGAACAACATCGTCGCCGGTGCCGACGCCGAGGGACGGCTGTTCACCGTCGGCGACCCGAAGCAGTCGATCTACCGCTTCCGTCGCGCCGACATCGCCGCGTACATGACCGCGCGGGAGGCGACGCCCGCCCGCGACATCGTCAGTCTGACGACTAACTTTCGGTCGACGGTGCCCGTCATCTCCTGGGTGAACCAGGTGTTCGGAGGGCTCATCGCAGCCGAGCCACGGATTCAGCCGGAGTATCAGCCGCTCGACGCTGCGCCGGGCCGGCCGGAGTGGGATCCCGCTGACGGGCCGGGTGCGTTCGTTTTCGCAGACACGTCTGATGTTGCCGAAGGCGAGGCGGACCTCAGCGCAAGCGAACTCGCGCGGACGCGGGAGGCGCGCGACGTCGCGCAGATCATCTACACCGCTGTGACTGACGGGTGGCGGAAGGAGGTGCGGGCGGGAGATGGCTACGCGCACCAGCCGATCGCCCTGCGGGACATCTGCATCCTCATCCCGTCGCGCACGGTGCTGCCGTACCTCGAGCGGTCGCTGGACGACGCTGGGATCGAGTTCCGATCCGAGGCGTCGTCGCTTGTGTACTCGACGCAGGAGGTCCACGACCTGCTGCTCACTGCCCGAGCATTGGCCAACACCGCGGACGAGGCCGCGCTGGTCGGCGCCTTGCGCACTCCGCTGTTCGGCTGTGGTGACGACGATCTCCTGAGGTGGAAGGCGGCTGGCGGCAGGTGGAATTGGTACGGGGATCCGCCGGCCGCGCTGGAGGAGTCGCCTGTCGCCGCCGGGCTGCGCTACCTGCGTGCGGTGTGGTTCGAGCTGGGCGAGCTGACGCCGGGGCGGCTGCTGAGCAAGCTGGCCGTCGACCGGCGGGTGTTCGAGGTGTCGATGGACTCTCCGCGGCACCGGGACGTCTGGCGACGGCTGCGTTTCGTCGTCGACCAGGCGCACGCCTGGTACGAGGAGGACCGCGGATCGTTGCGCGAATACCTCGACTGGGCGTTGACACAGCAGGAGGAGACCGCCCGCGTCGCTGAGGCGGTGCTGCCGGAGATCGGTGTGAATGCGGTCCGCATCATGACGATTCACGCGGCAAAGGGTCTGCAGTTCCCGATGGTGGTGCTCGCGGGGATGAGTGGGGGAGTGCGGCGTGCGGCCGAGGCGCTGATCGTCGACGACGACGGGGTCATGCACTCCTACATCTCGAAGGGTGCGAAGAGCGTCGACTACGAGGCCGCAAGCGCCCGCGAGAAGCAGCATGCGATGGCCGAGCGTATCCGGCTGCTGTACGTGGCGTGCACCCGGGCCGAGTCGCAGCTGGCGGTCTCGGGCTACGGAGGGACGCGCGATGCGTGGAGTGCCGTCCTGCAGCCCGGACTTGACGCTGTTCTCGCCCCGGTGGTGCCTGAGCTTCTAGAGGTTGAGCGGCTCGAGGAACCCACTGTTGAGCGGCCGACGATCGGCGAGACGTGGGACGAGTGGCTCGCGACGACCGAACGAGTGCAGGAGAACTCGTCAAAGGTGTCGTTGTTGTCGGTGACGTCGATCGTGCACGGAGAGTCGCCGGCCGAATCCGCGGTGCGAGGCGGCTACGCAGTGCCGGTTCGGCCCGACGACGAGGTGCTGCCGTCGTCGACCGGAGCTGTCGACCATGGCAAGGAGGTCGGGACCGCGCTGCACGCCGTCCTCGACACGATCGGGCTCGTCGAGCCGGATGATCCGTCGGTGGCGGAGGTCGCCGAGGCCATCGGCCGGAGAGCGGGCGTCACCGACATCGAGTCATTCACGTCGATGGTGCGGTCGACGCTGGCGTGCGGCGTGGTTCGCCGAGCGGCGGCAGCAGAGCACTGGACTGAGATGCCGCTGTACGGGGTGGCTCCCGACGGTGAAACCGCGATCGAGGGCATCGCAGACCTCGTCTACCGCGATGGCGACGACTTCGTCATCGCCGACTACAAGACCGACCTCGGCGTCACTGCCGCGACCGTCGACGCGTACTTCACGCAGCTCGGGATCTACGCGTCGCTCTTGTCCAACGCGACGGCGGAGCGGGTGGCACGGGTGGAGTTGATCTTCTGTCGCGCAAGCGGCGCGCACACGATGGTTCGCGTGCTGGCCTGATCAGCAGGTGCTCCGGACCTACTTGTTGTTGCTGACGATGTGCGACAAGAGGTCGTCGAAGGAGGGTTGCTCGCCATTCCTCAGCATCGCCACTTCTTCCCTCAGCCAGTTCCGTTGCGAGCCGACCATCCTGCCCAGCAGATAAAGCCGGAACTCGATCGCGTCGGACGATGTGTCGGTCCTGGGGATGTCTGACGCTGTCGCTGACCACCGGTGGACAGTGGCGGAGTACTCGGAGTAGAACCGCGAATTGAGCTGCGGCTGATGGCCCTTGACGATGTTCAGTGCGACGTGGACACGATCGTCGTAAATGAAACAACGATCAGATCTTGATGAGCGGTCGCCGGTGAAGTAGAGGAACTTGCTGAAGAACGCATGGCCGAGGTGCGGGGTCTTGCCCCTGTCGCAGAATTGGAGATAGGCGCCGGCGACGTCTCCCGCGAAGCTCCTCTCAGCTGCGCCCTGGAGCGTGGTGCTGAAGCGTTTCTCCGATCCTGCTGCGAACGACGAGACCCTGCCGACGTTACGCATGTTGCCGTTGATTCCCCACGCCATGACCGTCCAGAACAGTGAATGCAGATCTTGGGTGCTCCCCGAGGACCGGACTGCCTCGGCATGTTCGAACAAGTCGTCCCGCGTGACGCGAAGTCGGCCGTCGTGACCGGGAGTCCCGGTCAGACGAATGCCGGGCATGTAGCCGAGATGCTTTTCCCAGGCAGTCGGCTTCACCCGATTGGGCAGCGAGGATTCCGCTCGGACAGCTTCCGAGAGGATGGCAGACCGCAAGAAGCCGTCCACGCCTGCTGCCCACGCGGACGAATCGTGGTCTCCGGTCATTCGGTGCTCCGTGACATGTGATCGGAAGTCGTGTCTCGACCGTAGGCGCTCACCAGATCGCAGGCAGCGTCTCTACGATCCTGCAAACAGTCGATCCCACAACGCGAGGCTGATCGCGCTACGGCCGTCAAATTCGGGTAGCCATTCGAGGGTGAGTAGGGAGATTGGCCCGCCTCGCCGCGGCCCTCAGGGCAAGACCCGTTGACTTTTCTCAGGGCTGTGTGGCTAGTTCACGGACGGCCGCGTGGGCGAACTGGTCGCGGACGACGGTGCCCGACGCACTGTCTTTCCGTACCGGGGTGGGACATGGGGCAGACAAGGGCTGCGCCGCAACCGGCGCGGCGATCACGACCGCCGCCGCCGTCGGCGGACGCGTAGACGGCGCTCGCCTCAACTCCGGCCAGTTGCTGCTTGCATGCGCAGTCGCGTATGCGCAGAAAAGCCTTGGACACGATTACGACGACGACATCTGGCTGAAGGCTCCTGCGGTTGCCGTCGAACTTGCAGCGCAGGTGAACACCGTCGAGGCGATCAGCGACCCCAAGTCCCGGTGTGCGGTCGACACCCCGAGAAGTCCCCCGTGTCGTGTTCGTCCGTCTTGTTTTATCAGATCTTTAACCGGCGGCCTTGCTTCGTGAAGATGAACCTGGCAGCAATAGGGGCCGGGGATGAGTCATGCAGCAACCGAGCCTCTGGACAGTGCGACGCGCGAGTCGACATCGAACTGTACTCTCTTACGGCGAACGGTTGGCGACGTCGAGGAGGGCTCGTGTCATCAGTGTGGGTGGACCCCGAGCGGTTGCGCGAACTCGCTCAGAAGGCGACCGCAGCCGCCGACACCGCCGCGAATGCACACGTCGACCGTGCGGTCGAGACCAGTTGCGACGGGCTTCCCGGGTCGTCGTTGCAGTGGGCAGCCCGCCAGATCGGCGAGCAGATCGGGCAGCAGGTGACGGCGTACGTCGATTCCGCCCGCGGCACGGCCGACCACGTCGAGGGGGCGGCGAGGGACTACCGGATGACCGACGAGGATGCGGCATCGGTATTGAACAAGGCATGGCCTGCGAAGTGATCCCGTCACGCTCGCGACTCGAGACCTGGCGGCCGGAAGCACTGGCGAACGCTGCACCAGGGATCACTGACGCCGGCGACAGCATTGAGCAGGGGTCGTCGGAGTCCCGCACCTACTGCGCAGGATTGCCCATGAACCAGGGGTGGAACGGTGTCGCACACGACGCCGCGCAGAATGCCTTCGATCGGGGATTCAAGTCCGCCGCACACGTCTCCGATGTCTGTTCGGCGGTCGCATCCGCCCTGACGAGCGCGTTCCACGCCGTTTCTCGCGCAAAGACAGACTTGCTCGACGTCGCTCGCGCCGCTGAGGCCTCGGGAAAGTTCACCGTCGATGACCAATGGGTGGTGGAGCTGGCCCCCATCCCGTGGACGGCAGACGAGATCGACGAGGCAAGAGCGGCGCAGCGCGCAGCGCAGACTGTGATCAACGAGCGTGTCATCGCGCTTGCTGAAGCCGATAACCCTCAGACACTCCTGGGCGCGGTGAAGGCGTTGGGGATCTCCCCTCCTGGCGAAGTCGCAGGGATCCCGCTGCCGGGTTCTCTACCTCCTGCTGACGAGGCGCCGAATCCGGCGAATGCCGTTACTGGACCTCTGCAACAGGACACCATCCGACGACAGTGGGAGGCGTCCACGCCGCGCAAGGTCAGCGAGGAGCACGTTCCCGAGCACGACGGGTATCACGGTTATCACAGGAAGACCCTCGAGATGCAGGACGGCAGCCGTCAGGTGATCGACACCGTCGATCCGCCGGCTCGCCCTTGGGAGGAGAATCCGAACACGGCTCGACGTGACCAGGTCTCGGTGACGACGTTCGATCCCTCGGGCAACTACGTGTCGACGGTGTCGTCGTACCGGTGGGTGGACGGAACTCAGAACACCGAGACCCATTTCGCGAGCGGCACCACGATCGTCTACACGCAGACCCCGAGTGGGACCAAGACCGCGCGAATCGACGTGGGCGGATTCAGCCGCGAGATCCCGGCGGACGACGCGCTGTGGAAGCACCCGGTCTCGGACACGGTGGGAAGTGCGCTCACCGGTGTCGAGAAGGGTCTCGAGAAGTCCGACGACATTCCACGGGTGTCTGCCGCCACCGCGAGCAAGGTCGAGGTGGGGGCACGGTATGCCGGGCCTGCCGTGGGAATCGCAACCTCGCTGTTGGACGTGTACCAGGCGCAGACATTGGAAGACAAGTGTGTCGCCGGCGCCTCTGGCACTGGAGGTTTCGTCGGAGGTGGCGTGGGCGGCCAAGTCGGCGCGTGGGTCGTCGGCTTGGCGACCGAGAACCCCTTCATGGCTGGTGCAGGCGCGGCGGGGGGAAGTCTGAGTGGCGGCTGGATCGGGTCGTACCTCGGCGAGAAGGTCGGTGACGTGCTGTGTCGTTGAGGTCAGAACTGCCGACTCCTAGGGGCTTTCGACCCGACTGGAACCCGTACACGGCCAAGTCCGTCGCGGGCATCGTCTTTTTCGGTGCAGTCGGCCTGTTCTTCGCGTTCCTCAGTGTTCGCGCCGTTGTCGAAGCGCGATGGCCGTACCTGCTCTTCTACGTCCCGGCCGCGGTGGTGTTCCTTCTCCCGCCGCTGATGATCCGCCGTGCGCAGTCGCGCGTGGATGTTCCGGTCATGCAGGAGTTCATTGCCGAGCACGGAGCAGGAGAGTTCCGCCTGATGCGGAGCATGGAGACAGCGGTAGGGCTGGTCGCCGTCTCGGTGATCGCGACAGTCGGGTGCGCGACCTTCTCGATCGGCGTGTGGACGGGGACTCTTGAATTCGATCTGCCCGGGCGGACGCGAGGAAGCTACCCAGTCTTCCTGGCGATGCTGGGTCTGTTCTGTGCGTGGATCGCGATCGGGACCGCGCTCCGCGGTACGAGCGGGTGGTTGGTCCTCACGCCCATGGGGATCGACTTTCTGGAGAGCGGCACCAGGCGACGCCGCATCGTATGGGACGACATCGCTGACATGACGTTGGAGCCACAACAGAAGAAGCGGCGCGACCGGATGTACTCACCGAGTCGCTTGTGGCTGCTCAAGAAGGACCCGCAGAAGCGACCGACTTCGATCGCGATCAACTGGCCGATGGGCAATCGCGCAGCGTACTGGTTGATCCACTTCTACTGGTCGCACCCGGAGCTACGTGACGAGCTCGCCGACGACCGTGTCGTCGAACGAATCGCGGCCGGCCGGATCCTCGACGAAGTGGCCTGACGAATCGTACGAACGTGCCAGGCTGGTGGGATGGCGCAGACGATTCCCGCCGAGCCGCGTTTCGCGAACTCCGCCGAGAGGCTGGTGCACCGACGGCTCGTCGATCAGTTCATCGGTGACGACCTGATCGTGGTCGGTCAGCGGGTCACCGACCACTCGAAGGACCACGAGATCGACTTCGTGGTCGCGATCGAGGGTGCCGGGATCGTGTGTCTCGAAGTCAAGGCCGGCGAGATAACGCACGACGGCATCGACTGGTGGCAGGGGAGAGGCGCCGGCAAACACCGGATCGACCCGGTGGGTCAGGTCCTCGGTGGTTGTTATGCGCTGAGAAAGTTCGTCGAGAACGACCCGCGGTGGACACAGGGTCGAGTCCGGTGGACACACATGGTGGTGTTCCCCCACTCCTCGATCAGCGCCGACTTCGCGCTCCCGCAGTGCCCGCGATGGAAAATCGTCGACCGCGATCAACTCGGTGAGTTTCACTCGATGCTGGCGTCTGCGCTCGTCAACCGGAAGACCAACGAAGCGTTCATAGGGTCCAGAGGGATCGAAGAGCTGACGCGCGCACTTGCCGGGCGTGGGCTACCGCAGCATGACGTCGTCGCGCGTGCGCTCGACAACGAGGAATCCGCGGATCTGCTGTCGGAGCAACAGATGATGATCCTGCGTGCGACCGCTCTGCTCCCGCGGGTCGAGATCCGCGGTGGTGCCGGTAGCGGCAAGACGTTCCTTGCGCTCGAGAAGGCTCGCCGTCTCGGGCGGGACGGGCAGCGCGTAGCGGTGCTCTGCTACTCCCACGGACTCGCGTCGTTCCTCCGTCGTGTCACCTCGACGTGGTCGCAGCGGGAGCGGCCGGCATACGTCGGCGAGTTCCACGGGCTCGGCGAGTTGTGGGGTGCCCCGCCCGCGCCGGACGAGCGTGTGCGTGACGAGTCCACCGTGCAGTTCTGGGAGCACGAATTGCCGCGGGCGATGGAGGATCTCGCCGAGCAGCTGCCCGACGGACACCGGTTCGACGCGATCGTCGTCGATGAGGCGCAGGACTTCGCAGACGACTGGTGGCGACCCCTGCTGGCGTGCCTCCGCGACCCCGAGAACGGCGGGATGTACGTCTTCAGCGACGAAGGCCAGCGGGTTTTCGATCGCCAGGGGTCGCCGCCCGTACCGCTCGTCCCGCTGGTCCTCGACGCGAACGTGCGTAACACCCGACAGATTGCCAAGGCTTTCACCCCCCTCGTCGGGCAGCGCATGCGTATGAAGGGCGGCGACGGTCCGGAGGTGCGATTCATCGCGTGTCGCTCCGACGAGGCGGTCGATCGAGCTGATGGTCAGGTGGAGGCACTCCTCGAAGAAGGATGGCGGTACGAGGACATCGCAATCCTCACCACGGGGAGTCGGCATCAGGTTCAGCTTGAGAGGCAGGCCGAAGGCAACACAGCCTACTGGGAGACGTTCTGGGAGAACGAGGACATCTTCTACGGCCACGTCCTCGGCTTCAAGGGGCTCGAGCGCAACGTTGTTGTGCTCGCCCTAAACCAGACCGCGGCATACGACCGCTCGCGTGAACGCCTCTACGTCGGATTGTCCCGAGCCCGTGAGCAACTCGTCGTCTGCGGTGATCCCGACTTCATCCGTGAGGTGGGCGGACCCGAGTTGGCACGCCGATTCGGGTTGACCTGAGATCGTCGCGAACGGTCAGGCGGCGATCGCGGGAAGGACGGTGACCGAACCGTCGTCGTTCTGGATCATGTCGATCACGACGTCCGCGTTCGCCTGCGACGTCTGCGTCATGGAACCCAGCGCCCGCATGCGCTCTGACGCATGAAGAAGCTTGTCCACTTCACCGGACGTGAACATGAAATCCCGGACGCCATGGCTGCGGTCGAGTTGCAGCGTGGACAGCCGGTTCAGCACCCCGTCGAGACGCCGCTGGAGTTCGTCGAGATCGTGCTGCTCCATACGGAGCGTCTCAATGAATCGCTCGAAGGGGTTGTCGCCGTCCCTCTGCGCGTGGTCGACGGCCTGGAGGACGAGGACCCGTCGCTTCATAGCGAGTGCTGCGGTGGCGAGCTCACGATGGACGCTGAACTCTCCGTCCTCCTGATCGACGGTCGGGATCGCTGCGGTCAACTTCTGCAGCTCGACACGTTCGTCGCCGAGGCTGTTGAGAGCTTTCTCCCACTTGGCGATGCGAGAGCGAGCGCGCTCCAGAGCGGTGTCGATCGTGTGCACAGCTGAGTCAAGACCGAGCGACGCACCCAGTTGACCTTTGTCAAGGAGAATCGCCGCTGCTTTCGTGATCGAGCTCTTGCAGCCGTTCAGTGTGTGTTGCTCGTCGGCGAGTTTGTCGACATGCAGCTTTTCGAGCAGCTCAGTGATGTGTTCGATCGCTTTCTGTCGCTGCTGGTCGGCGTGGGCACTCACCCCGACGGCGACGGCCATCAAGATGAGCGGTGCAGCGATCGTCAGTGCTCCTGCGGTGGCCACGGCCGCGCCGCCGGCCGCTCCCGCTGACACCGGAACCATCGTCGTCTGCCCGACGATCTTGTTCCCGCTCATGAGTGCCGAATGCATCCCGCCCGAGACCGCGCTGGACTTCATCGGCGCGACGATGCCGCTTCCCATCTGCGCGGCGAACTTGGCGGGAACGACCATCCGGTAGAGCGTCTCGCCACCGTCGGTCGCGACCTTCGGCGTCTGCTTGACGAGTTGCGTCAACTGCTGTGCGAGAGGGCTGGCGCTGGCCAAGTTCACCGCGCGGCTGCGATCGATGGTGGAGGGGATGGAGTGTGCTTCGAGCGTGGCGATGGGTGTTTCGCTGAGAACCGCCAACACTCCGCGCAGGGCGTCGAGCCGGGCGGGTGGCAGCGCCTCGTCGCCGATGACGGCTGGCAGATCAACCTCCTGCGTGGCGAGGGTCCACATGGGTACGGCTTCGAGCTGGCGGTCCGACATCGGTCTCCTGTGCGAGTGAACGAGGTGCATCAGGAATCTAGCCGAGAGGGCTGACATCCGTTGCTCCGCTATGTCCGATTGCTGTTTGTCGACGCACTGTCTGATGGCCGACCGATACTCGTCCTGTGACCATTCGTAACAAGCTCGCCTACAAACGCGGCGAGCTGCTCAGCACGGTGCACGCACCTCGCAACGTAGAGGCGCGCCTTGCGTGTCGGTACGACGGAGAGGTTGGTCAGCTGAATCGATGGGTCGACCGCGTTCGACGGAATACCGGCGAATCGATCCCCTATCTCGATCCGGTCGCCGCGACGAACGGTGTGCAGATCCTCATGCTTTTCCAGGATCCGTCCGGACCGGCCGACAACGAGTCGGGCTTCATCAGCAAGCACAACAATGACCCGACGGCCGCCAACTACTACGACGCAACCGAGCGGGCAGGTGTCCCGTACGAGATCTCGCTGAACTGGAACGTGGTCCCGTGGTGGTCGACGAACAATCCTCAGCACCCCGGCCGCACCGCCGGCAAGGAGGCGCCGCGCGCTGCGCCCTATTTGGCTGAGTTTCTCGGCCTGCTGGCCATGCCACCGCGGGTCATCGTGCTGTCGGGCATCAAGGCCCAGCACGCCTGGGATCGGCTTGGCGCACGCGCCATCGCTGATGTGACTGTCGGCGCGCATATTCTCCGATGCCCTCACCCGGGACCCATGTCGTTCAACGCCGCGAACAAGACAGACGGACGAAAGAATCGCGAGCACATCATCGAGACGTTCCGCTATGCGGTCGAACTAGCCGGGCAGGATCCACGCTGATCAGCGGTACGCGTCCGGCCAGACGAAGTCCGGGCGGATGGCGTCGACGGATTGCCGACCAACCCAGAGGGGAGTTCCCACGGGTTGCGTGGAGTACAGGCCCCGCGCCGCGGATTCGACGCGCTCGAACTGGCTGGGCCAGGAGATCGAGTCCGCGATCGCTGTGAGGGTCTCCTGCCCGCGGTCGAGTGCACGCACGACGATGTGCGGGTCGGGGAGCCGCTGCGACTTGTTCAGATTGCAGGCGGCGCAGGCCAGTACGAGGTTCGTCAACCCGTCCAATCCGACGCGCGACCAGGGGAGAACGTGATCGACGTGGTGGGTTGTCGAGGCGTCGCAGTAGAAGCACTGCGGGCCGAAGTTCTCGGTGAGCGCGCCACGAGCCCGCTCGAGTGATACCCGATCGGCGCCGAAGTGGTGCGACGCAAGGTCCGGTACGTCGCGCTCGAGGAACGGGTTGTGACGCCGGACGTCGTCGAGCCAGGAGATCTGCAACGCGGGCCGCAGCAACGAGGACAGTCGAGCAAGTGTGGTGCAGACGCCGGGGAACAGCGTGATCTTGTTGTCGTGGGCGCTGAGCTGTCGGGCCGACACGCTGTCACTCAGCCAGGTGTCGTCGTACAGGAAGCACTCATGGCTGCGCTCTCCCCGTACGCGCTGGAGTCGATAGAGCGGCTGCGTGACCAGGGTCTGACGCACCGTTGCCACCGCCGCGCGATAGGGGCTGGGATGGAACCGTCGGACGAACTCGAGCGTGGGGTCGGATCCAGTTCGTCGTGCCGCCAGCGTTTTCAGATCGCGCACGGCGTCGGGGATACGCGCGACGCGGTTCGACGACTGTTTGAGGTAGTGCCCGTCGAGATCGCGGACCGGGCGCCAGTAGATGGCGATGACTCGTTCGGCGAGATCATCCAGATCGACATCGACGGCCGCGTCGGCGTTCCGCGGAACGTTCTCGACGGCGTAATCGAGCAGAGCGATCAGTGTCGCGAGTTTGTAGGTTGCCGTGCGGAGTCCGTCGTCGAGGACGCTGACCAGCTTCTGCCCGAGCGCAAGCGGGTCGGAGCCGGGAACGGACATGTTCCGACTGTACGAGAACATCGGTGCCGTCGACCGCTTCCCGCGCGACCTGCGGAGATGGTCTGCCCGCCACGGCGGTGGTCCTCCGTCACCGCACGCGCGCGTCGAACCCGAACGCCGGCGCGGCCGTGGCTCACCGACAGTCCGCGGTGGGATCGCCCCTTCCGCCGGGTCGTTGCCATTCGTTCGGCATCGCGAAAGATGCGTCGCGGTCGTTTCTCGTGATCACGGAATTGCTTGTGTTCGCAGCGCTGAACTCGCCGTGGTCCACTTATCGGCGGCCGTTCCACGGGAAGAACCATGCGTCGCTTCTCCACGGCGTGTCGACGAGGAGGCGACGTTCACCGACGACCCGAGCTCGTCGGTGCCGTCACCGTCGTCCGTCGTCGGGTGGGATCCGACTCTCATCGTGTTCTCCCGCTCGGCACTGGGCCGCGAATCGGACCGCCGCGGACGCGTCCGACGTCATCCGGGCGTACTCGCCGGGGACGATCTCGAAGTGCATCCAGATGCCGTGCATGTGTCCTGACTCGCGTGGGATCGACAGGTAGCGAGCATGGGTCCGCGCGTGGAAGCCGAGCGCATATCCTGCGGGCGCAGACGTTGTCGTGTCATAGAACATGATCGACGACAGCGATTCGGCGGATTCGTCAGGGACCCAGGGAGTCCCACGATCACGTCCCGGGGCCAGGCGCAGCAGGTCATCGTGTTCTCGCCGGCGGCATTCGTCGGCAAACGTCTTCGCCGTGTGTGGGTCGTCGAGGAATGCGGCGAACTGTGGATCGGTGAGTCGGTAGAACTCGTCGTAGTCGATCATCCTGTTGCCCACGGGGATGTATATCTCCTTCAGACCCCGCGACGGGTCGTCGACGAGGGTGAACAGGCCGGCGCGATTGAACAGGCGACACGTCGCCGGCGTGGTGCTGTTCGCCATCGTCGATCCTCCTTTGCCTGATTTCCCCGTCGCCGCGGTGTGCTGTGGTCACTATGTGCCGATCCGACTCCGGATGATGCCGAGAAGTCTGCAGAACGTCTCCGGCACTACGTCGCTCGACAACTGCGAGCTCTGCGTGAGAACGCCGACAGAGGAACGTCCTTGCACGTACCCGACGATTGCGGCGGAGTCGGACTGCTGCTGTGCCGTGTTCAGGCGCGTCCGGAGGCGCACGACGAATGCGTCTCCAGGGCACTCCTCCGGGGTCCGCAGAACTGTCGTGGTCGTCGTCAGCGACTCGGATCCAGCACGTTTGGTGTACTCCGGACACCGGTTCACCACGGCTCGGTTCTGAGCGACCGACGGTCCGCCCGTGAGCACCGACTGGGTGATGGTCGGCAACTCGTCGCTCGCCGGGACGGCGATCACGCCAACCGTCGTCTGACGTTCCACTCGGCGGTCTTGAGCGGCGATCACGTCCGCGCACGATGCGGGCGTCGTCTCCCCGTTCACAGGTCTCGACTTCTCGTCCTGTCGTGTGAGTGAGTAACCCGGGAGATCGGCGGCGGTGAGCAGTCCGTCAGACGGTGAGAGTTCAGTGCTACCCGAGTCTGCGTTCACGACGAGAACCGCCGCCACGACCACCGCGATGATCGCCACCACGATCCCTGCCGCTGCACCGCGACGTCTCTGTACGCCGCAGGGCCTCGGCTCTCCGTTCGCCATGTCCGAGGCCCCTCTCACGTCGCGTCACCGGCTCGCGTCCGCTGCATCCGTACCGTCTTACGGTAAACCGGGACGGGCGGTTTGACGGGTGTTGTCCGACACACATGTGGACGTCCCACGAGAGTGTCGTCCAGCGGATCGCCGGCGGCTGAATCGTCGACGAAGAAGCTTGTCGAACCCGTCGAACCACGGTTCGCGAACACGGGTTGATTGGAGCGTGGTCGAGATCGCCGACGCGATCGCCGTCGATGCTTATCGGGGCCAGAAGGAAACTCGGCGTCGACTACATCAAGGACCCGCGGGCGGTGTCACGACGACTGGATCGGGAGCGCGACGGTCTCGTTGCGGCGGTCTTGTTGCACGACGTCATCGAGGCCAGCTTCACCGGGGTCGCGTCGGGATCGCGGCTGTCGATGGTCAGCGTCTGGCCGCTGACATAGGTCGCGCTTGGGTGGTGGTCACGACCGCAGGTCGAACTTGTCGAGTAGGTGTGAGTCCGGACGCGCGACAGTCACGGTGAGGCGCCCCATCGAGAAGCGGTCCCCCTGTTCGCGGCGGACGGAGTGCCACACGCGTGACGCCAAGGGTCCGAACGGGGACTGGATCAGGGCGTCAGCTAGCTGCGTGTAGGAGTCCGCGGTGTCCGTCAGGACAGTAGGCGGATCCATCAGGATGAGGCCGTCGGTGGATTCCGGTGTGCGCAGCGCTGACAGTAGGTCGTCGAGTCGGCGTCCAGTCAAGTGCGTGGTCCACGCCGCGAACACAGCATTCGGCGTGAATCCCGACTCCAGTGTCGGGTTCGGCAGCCACGCGACGGCCGGAAGGCCGTCGATGCGGATGCGATCGGCACGTGCCCATCCGTCGGGTACGCCGTCAACCGAGAATCCAGCCGCTTCCGGCTCGTCGAGCACTGACCACATCGATTCGTCGTGGCCGGAAAGCTCCATCGGCGAACTCATCTCGCCGCGGGCGGCGTCTCAATGCGACCTTCGACCGGAAGCGGGATGACCACCGATCCCCCGAGGGGGACGCCGGATGGTGCCTCGACCGAGAGCATGGCAGCAATGGTTTCGGAGGTCGTTCCAGAGCTCTCGTCGATCCGCCGCACTAGCTGCGTGACAGCGGATGCGAGGGTGTTGGGATCCAGGCCGTAGGGGTATGGGGGAATGAGTACGCGAGGACCCTTCGAGCCGTCGGCATTTGGCCGTTGCCTGACCCTGATCATCGGGGCCTGGCCGTTCATGATCACGTCGATCGTTGCGCCCCTCAGCTCGATTCGTTGCTTCGCCAACTCGACGAACAGCGGGGCAACCACAAGGTGTCCCCGCTTCTTGAAGCTCAACCCAGCGAGGGCCGCTGCAGCCACCAGTGTCACTCCAGCAAGTATTCGGGGTCTCAGATCAGAGTTCCCGGTGGCGACGTCCACGAACATCGCTATCGACATACCCGCGAACATCGCTGCCCACCACAACAAACCGTTGCGCCAAGGTAGTTGCTGTTTACACTGAATCGCGTTCTCATGCACCGACCAGCGACGTTGGGGTTCGAGAAACACAGGTAGCGCTGATCCCGCAAGGCAGGCACCCACGACGCCTCCCGTGTAAAGGCCCTCGAGGGTGAGCAGTACGAGCAGGAAAAGCCCGACAACGGTAATGAGTACACCGGACCACTTCGGGGGGAGGCCCGCCTTGTCGGTCCATCGTTCCCAGCGCATTTTCGTTGTCATTTGCTCGCCGCCATCACCAAATCTTTTCCACGCCTTTAGAGGTGAAGTAGGCGGCTACCGCGCCTGCTACGGCACCGACGGCCGCTCCCGCGACGGTGCCCGGGCCGGGGACGATGGAACCGATCACGGCGCCGTCCGCGGCAGCCTCTCCCGACGCGGCGCCGACGCCGGCGATGGTTGCCAAACTCTCACCGGCTGAGGCGAAACCGGCGTCGGTGGCCACTCCAGCCGCGGTGCCGGCGCCTTCCCGGGCGATCGACTCGCCCCACGATTCGTCGTCGTTGTAGTGGTCTGAGAACACGGCCGGTACTGCGGTGAGCACGCCGACCGCGCCGCCGGCGCCGGACAGTCCCTTCACTTTCCCGATGTCCGCGATCCACGGGATGACCTTCTTGTCGAGATCGGTCGGGTTCTCGCCGATGCCCTTGAGCCAGATGTCGCGGACGATGTCGGTTCCCGCGGATTGTGTGGCAGCGGTACCGCTCAGGACCAGATCCCGGCTCGAGGGCTTCCAGGTGAACGGTTCCCCTCCCATGGCTTGTTTGATCGCGCTGGCGAGTTCTCCGTCTGCGGTGTCAGCGGCGACAAGGAGCTCGAGGACGCGACGCTGGAGATCGGTGATCTCGTTGTAGTAGGCGACCTTGTCCGCCTCGGCCCACCCCTGCATGTCCGGTGGGTGCGGGTCGCTGACAGTGTCTGTATGCGGGTCGATCACGAGGCCGTTGGCGTCGGCCTCCGCCCGAAGCGCGGTGAGGCGGTGACGAACGGCAATGATGTCGGCCTCGGCCTTTCGCGCCGCGTCGGCGACTTTGCCCGCCTTCTCGCCATGCCGATCGAGGTCTGCACGGGTCTTGCCGACGGATTCTCGCGCGGCATCGGCCGCAGGTCCGCGCCAGCTCTGGAACGCACTCAGCGAGCCGAGCTGATCAGCGGCGGCGAGGGAATGATTCTTCACATCCATGGACGTACCGAAGACGGTGTTGATCTCGCCGATGCTCCAGCGGTCGATGTCGGCGATGCAGAGTTTGTCGACCACCTTCCACTCCCGTCGTCGTACAACAGTCTGAGACTGTCAAACCCTAATCCCGCGGCGGCGTGTAATCGATCAGTAAATGATTCTCCAAGAATTCGCATTCTCGACCTGACGATCTCTCGGTCATATATTCATCATGTCGTTGTTTGCTGATGAAAGGAGTTGCGATGGCCGACGACGCCCTCCGTGTCGACCCTCTCGATCTCCACCACAGCGGAAAGCGAACTGCCGAGCTGCACCGGGATTCGCAGGACACGTTCGCCCGCGCGCACGCCGAGGCGTCGGGCGCGGTCGCCGCAGGATGGGTGGGGAACTCGGCCGAGGCGATGTCGGCATATCTCGAGGAGGCACGCGCCGCAGCAGCGGAGATCACCGCGCAGCTGTCGGAGCACTCCACGCATTTCCACGCGGCAGCCACCGGCTACACGTCGACTGACGGCAAGAACGGGGCGGCGGTCCGACACGCAGGTGGTTCTCTCAACCTGGACGTTTGATCGTCGGCCTTGTGGCAGATTGCTACACTCGAGGTCGAAGGTCAGGAGGCGCTCGTGGGCACCACATCGTCATTGCGGATCGACGACGAGCTGTACGCGTCGGCGAAGCTCGTGGGGGAGGTCGCCAGCCGCAGTGCGTCGCAGCAGTTGGCGCATTGGGCGTTGATCGGCCGGGAACTCGAGGCATCGCGCAATGTCGCTCCGCGTGACGTCGAGGAGGTTCTCGCGGGTCGCCGCGACTATGACTCGCTGACCCCTCGCGAGCAGGCCGTCGTGCGAGCGGAATGGACCGAACGCATCAATGAACGTATCGGGGCGCTCGACCTCGCCGCTTCGTTCACCGAGTCCGGTCGCCCGTTCGTGGAACTGGATGACGACGGAACGGTGGTCGAGCGTCGGCCTGAGTGATGGGTTCCGACCCGGTACTGCATCTGCTCGTCGGCCCCAACGGATCCGGGAGATCGACTCTCTTCGACTACGTCCTCGGTCCGACGACGCATCTCCCTTTCGTCAACGCTGATCTCATCGCTCGAGACCGGTGGTCGGGTGACGAACTGGCGCACGCCTACGACGCGGCCGCCCTCGCCGCTGACGAGCGACAGCAGTTCATCACAGAGCGCCGGTCGTTCATCGCTGAGACCGTCTTCTCCCACCCCTCGAAGGTGGAATTCGTCCGCGATGCCGTCGACGCCGGCTACCTGGTGACGCTGCACGTGGTCGTCGTGCCTGTCGACCTCACGGTCGCGCGGGTGATCAACCGCGTCGAGGTGGGCGGACATGCGGTTCCCGAGATGAAGGTCCGGGAACGGTACGAGCGTCTCTGGCCGCTGGTCAGGCAGACGATCGACCTGGTCGAGCAGGCAGTCGTGTACGACAACTCGGCGGCGAGGGACCCGTTCCGGGTGCTCGCTCGCTTCGATCGTGGTCGTCTGGTGGGAGCGCCGCGGTGGCCGGAATGGACGCCGTCAGCGCTGCGGACCTGACGGGACCAAAACCGGACTCTCGTTCGTTGAGGGGTAAGACGGCGCAGCCAGCGTCGTCGGAGGAGGTTCTCTTGAACGCGCGTTACAGCAAGACCGACGAGGCCGTGAAGGCGTTGACCCCCTACCAGTACCGGGTCACGCAGAAGGACGGCACCGAGCCGGCGTTCCACAACGAGTACTGGGACAACCACGAGCCCGGTATCTACGTCGACGTGGTCTCCGGCGAACCGCTGTTCTCCTCGACCGACAAGTACGACAGCGGGACCGGCTGGCCCAGCTTCACCCGCCCCATCGAGGACGACGCGGTGACCACCAAGTCCGACCGCAAGCTGCTGATGAAGCGCACCGAGGTGCGGTCGGCGTCGGCCGACAGCCACCTGGGCCACGTGTTCGGCGACGGCCCCCGGTCGGCGGGCGGGCAGCGATACTGCATGAACAGTGCTGCGCTGCGGTTCGTCCCCGTCGACCAGCTCGAGGAGCAGGGCTACGGCGAGTACCGCGCCCTGTTCACCACCACGACCACCGAGGAGAACGCACGATGAGCACCGACACCGGCCAGGTCACCACCCGCCCCGGCACCGAGACCGCCGTCCTCGCCGGCGGCTGCTTCTGGGGCATGGAGGACCTCATACGCCGCCAGCCCGGCGTCATCTCGACGCGCGTCGGCTACACCGGCGGCAGCAACGACCACGCCACCTACCGTCGCCACCCCGGTCACGCGGAGGCAGTGGAGATCGTGTTCGACCCGACGCAGACCACCTTCCGCGACATCCTGGCGTTCTTCTTCCAGGCGCACGATCCGTCGACAAAGGACCGTCAGGGCAACGACGTGGGATCGAGCTACCGGTCGGCGATCTTCCCGCAGTCCCCGGAGCAGGAGAAGGTCGCGCGCGACACCATCGCCGACGTGAACGCCTCAGGGCTGTGGCCGGGTCCGGCGGTCACCACGATCGAGCCCGCGGGCCCGTTCTGGGAGGCCGAGCCGGAGCATCAGGACTACCTGATCCGCAACCCCGGCGGCTACACCTGTCACTACGTTCGTCCGAACTGGGTCCTGCCCAAGCGTGACGAGGCGACCGCGCAGTAAGTCGTCCGACGATCAGCGCCCCCGTTCCGTCCGGAGCGGGGGCGCTGTGTCGGGTCCGGTCGCGGGCGCACGCGGCCGGGTCCGTACCCTTCGTACGCGTGAACAACATGCCTGCGGGCCGCGTGTCGTCGGTCGCCGTGGGCGCAGTGGCATTCGCGCTCGCCGTGACCGGATGCGCCTCGTCCACCGTTCAGTACGGCTCGGCAGCGATCGGCCCGGCGGCGGTGGCCAAGCCCCTCAACGCCTATCTGCTGACCCAGTCCGACGTGCCGGTCGGGTTCGAGCAACAGACCCTCCCGACGAACATCCCGCAGCGCGCGGACTCGCTGCTGCAGGGAATCGCGGGCAGCACGGTCACGCCGTCGTCGTGCACGCCGCCGGTGCCACCAGATGCGACGTCCGAGCTGCAGGACGTGCGGACCGCCGCGTTCGTGGACTTGGCGCGCGGCGGAGTGATCAGCAGCGCGGTCAACGGATCGTCGAAGCGGGCCACCGTCGAGAGCTATCGGCGATACAACCTGGGCCGGTGCTCGTCGATCTCCGTCAGTGGAACCATCAGCGGGCGCGACTTCTCCTCCACCATCGCCAGTTCGAAGCTCGACGTCCACGTGAGGGGTGTGCCGCGTGCCCTGGCGTTGCGGCAGTCCGTCACCACCCAGACCGGAGGGCGGACACGGACGACAGCGCAGTTGGTGGGGGTGCTCCCGGTCCCGAACGCGACGGTACTGGTCACCTTCGGCACCGTCGGCGGCTCGTCACCGGATCAGGCGCAGTTCCGAACGGTGCTCGCCGCAGTGGGCAAGAAGGTCACCAGCAGCAGGTGACATCAATGCCCGGTCGCTGCACGTAGATCCGACAAAGCGCCCAGATGTGCCCGCTGTCTGGGTGTCTCGTGCCAATCGTCTGCTGATGTCCGTGCGTGACGGCTCTCGTGGGTCGAACGGTGGGACTGTGCAGGTATGCCTCGTGCCCTGTCGAAGAAGAGAATTGCCGCCGTGCTGACCGCCGTCGGATCCGCCGTCGCCATCGGGTGTGCCACCGCGCCGGCGGCGCAGGCAGACATCGCGATCCCGAACATCCCCGCCATCGCCAACGGGGGAGTGGCCCTGGTCCGTGGCGCGACGATGCTACACACCAACGATTTCGGTGAGTACGGGTGTGAGGACTTCGTCGACGCTGCGTACGGGAAGACCACCGCGACCGGGATCCCGCACAACGGGGCCCTGGCCTTCTACAACTCGCTGGCGGCGAATGGGCAGGGCCACAGTTCACTTCCCGCACCACCGGGAGCGCTCGTTTTCTCACAGGGGGAGGACGGCGGTCACGTCGACATCTCGATCGGCAACGGCCAGTACGAGAGCGGCGGCGTGCAGGGGTTCGCGCCGGGATACGGCGACGACACCGACATCCAGATCCTCCCGTCGCCCAACCTGGGCACGTGGACCTTCGTCGGGTGGGCCTATGCGCCCTGGAGTGCCATCTGAGTTCGTCTCGCGCCGATTCGACTCGGTGGTACACGTCGCAACGACGAAACCGGTGTCGCGAAGCACGTGAACGTGTTTCGCGACACCGGTCTCGGGGATCTGCTGCGGGTCAGGCGTTCTGCGTGGCCAGCGTCGGGTAGTCGATGTATCCCTCGGGTCCGGGTGCGTAGAACGTCGCCTGGTTCGGCTCGGTGAGCTCTGCACCCTGCTTCAACCGCTCGACGAGGTCGGGGTTGGAGATGTACCACCGACCCACGACGACGGCGTCTGCGGTGCCGTCGGCGACGAGCTTCTCTAGCTGCGCGAAGTCGGACTCGATCGCGAAGCCGGTGTTCAGCAGGAACGGCGCGGTGATCTCGGGTCGCAGCGCCGCGAGAGCCGGGTCCTGCGGCTCCATGAGGAAGTGCACGTACGCGAGCGGGATGTCCGCGATGGCCTGCAGCAGGGCCGTGTGCACGGGAACCGTGTCGGCTTCGTTCATCCCGTTGGCCTTGTGGCCGGGTGAGAGTCGGATGGCGGTGCGGTCGGCGCCGATCTCGTCGACGACGGCCTTGACGACCTCGACGACGATGCGTGCGCGGTTCTCGGGGCTACCGCCGTATTGGTCGGTGCGCTGATTGCTGTCGTCACCGAGGAACTGGTGCAGCAGGTAGCCGTTCGCGGCGTGGATCTCGACGCCGTCGAGTCCGGCGTCGACGGCGCGGCGCGCCGAGCTCCGGAATGCGTCGACGATCCCGGCGATCTCATCGGTCTCGAGTGCGCGGGGCACCACGTGGTCGACGCTGCCGTTGGGGCCATGAGCCTTTCCGCCGGCGGAGATGGCGGAGGGTGCGACGGGGTCGCCGCCGGGAAGATCGGGATGCGCCACGCGTCCGACGTGCCAGATCTGCACGAAGATCTGACCGTTCTCACCGTGCACGGCGTCGGCGATCTCGCTCCACTTGGCCTGCTGCGCGTCGCTGTGAATGCCCGGGGTGTTCATGTAGGCGCCGCCGGACGTCGCGCTGGACTGTGTCGCCTCGGTGATCACCAGGCCGGCACCCGCGCGCTGGCGGTAGTACTCGGTCTGCAGATCGGTGGGCGTGCCGTCGGACTCCGCACGCAGGCGCGTCAGCGGCGCCATGAAGATGCGATGCGGTGCGTCGATGACGCCGGAGGTGAACGGCTGGAGCAGGGGTGAATCAGATCCCAAGCGGTAGGTCATGCACGAGTGAACGCATCAGAACCGGACCACAGTCCCGGGTGAGATGCAGGTCACGTTGGCGCGGCGGTGCCCGTTGCGAGTCACTTGACCGTGAAGGTGTACCAGCGAGCGATCCAATTGGCCGCCGGGCGGCTGACGCCCTTGTTCGTCTCGATGAGTCTCTGCTCCACGAATTTTTGTGCCTCCGCGAGGCTTGTCGTACTCCAGTCGATGGTG
Source organism: Williamsia sp. SKLECPSW1 (assembly GCF_054332755.1). Lineage (NCBI taxonomy): Bacteria > Bacillati > Actinomycetota > Actinomycetes > Mycobacteriales > Nocardiaceae > Williamsia > Williamsia sp. SKLECPSW1. Next base: position 2,833,945 of record NZ_JBTGLI010000001.1, read on the forward strand.
TCGCCGATCGCTGTCGCCTGTTGTTGCAAACGGCTGATCGCGGACAGGACTGCGGCCCCGAGGCTGTCGCCGAATCGTCGGCGAACCCACTCGGGCGTGAAGCTCGGGACACCGCATCGGTGCTCGGAGTGCGTGAAGGCCCAGACGATGCCGCGGTCGATGGCCCCGGCGAACGTCTCTGCCTCGTCGCGATGATCGTTCATGTCACCGCATCGCCGATGCCGCCGCGAAAGCCGCGATCAGGACGTCCAGACGGTCGATCTCGGGGGAGTCGACCCTGACGACGATGTGGTCGACGGCGTCTTGAAGGCCCGACGCGACGGCGATCGACCCCATCCGCTCGCCATCCGGTGTGCTTACCACCAACCGGCACAGGGGCTTGACCCGCCCGAGAAGAAGCAGCGGGGAGAGCACGATCGCGCCGAAGAGGTCGGGAATGCTGTTACGGAAACTGCGAAGAACGGGCCGAACGAGACGTCGCCACAGCGAGTCACCGGTCCGTTCCTCGAGTCGAAGGAGCTCATGGCCGTCCGCCGCTTGCGCTGACCACGACGTTCTCAAGGCTGCGGAGGTACGCAGGAGTGATCGAACAGCGAGCCCATCGACGACTCCTACGACTTGCCGTACCCGACGATCACCGGAAATGCTCACGACGGCGGATTCCGATTCGCGCGTTCTCAAGATCTCGACGGTGCGGCCTGGATCGCAGCCGACTCGCACCCAAAACTCGACGGCCTCGTCAACCGGGCTGTCACCGGCGGATCCGACTACCGGTCGCGGGGCGGCGCGATCATCGCTGATCATGGTCATCTCGAACAGATTTGGCTCGCGTACGCTCCGGGAAGCCTGTACGGCACCGCCGGCGACGGGACGAATTCTCCCGAGCCGCCTCGTCCTCTCGGTGGCCTGACGCAGGCTTCCGATGAGCGAAGATTTGAGCGACTCGAACTCGGTGTTGAGCCGCCTGCGTTCCGCGGCGTCGTCCCCGTGAACGACGATGTCGGTCAACGATCGGCCCATCGAGAGAAGTCGGCGTTGCATCTCGATTGCGGCAGCTGCCGGGTCGAGCGGTTTCTCGAGGCATTCTCGGCCGAGGTCGGCCACAGATCGCAGCCGAGCATTACTCGTGCTCGGGCCGTGTTCGGCAAGCAGGCTGACCATCGCGTCGAGGCTGTCCACCGCATCGGCCAGTGCGGTACGGGGAGGCAGGTCGGCAGAGCCGCTCATCTGATCTCCTGGCTCCGGACGCATCCTGTATCCACTCACTTGAGGCCCCGGGTCGGAGCGATTGTCAGCAGGGCAAGAACTATGTTCGGTGTAGGTGGGCGTTGGTCGGTGAGTGCGACGGCCATTTGTTCATTTCAGGTCTTGAACCACCGCGATCGCGGCCAGGGCCAGCGTGTGGTCGGCCAGTGGGTAAGGCTGATCGTCGAGGTACAGCGAGAAGTCCTCGCGCGGACGTATCACGGACGACGCGATCCCGATGAATCCGACGCCGACGCCGTGAGCGTCGCTGATGATCAGTCGGTTCGGAGGCACGAGAAGTGCGAGCAACACGATCGGGGCGAGGAGGAGGCCCATGAAGTCGACTGTGCGGTCCTCAAGCTTCGTCAACGGGGCAATCGTGCGCCGCCAGAATGCATCCCGCCTGCGCTCCGCGATCGAATACTTGTTCACCTCGTCCCCGACGTTGACGGACCAGCGACTCCTGAACCTCCCATCCTCGCGAAACGCGGTCAGCACGACTGCGCCGGACGCATCCGTGACGACCCGTACCGAACAGTCCCCAGGTCGCGAAGCGATCTCATAGAGGTGCTCCGGAGATTCGGCACGCTCGTAGCAGGTCACCGAACCGGATTTCGGATCACCAGGGACCCGCAGCCACATGGACTCGGCTTTGGTCGATGGCCCGAGAGAAATCAATGATGGGACGTGGGACTCGCGTTCCGACGCCGAGCACATGACTTGCATGTGTGGAGGCCGGGCCGACCCCCTGATTTCGCTCGACGAACGCTTTCCGGCCCTGACTCGTTCAATCTGCTTCATCGGATCTGAGCTCATCGGGTGGGCGTCTCGTCCTCTCGAGGTGGCGGGCTCTGAGTGTAGTCGTCACTCATGTCGGCGTTGGTGACGCCGGGCGACTCAAGGTTGTGCATGAGATGCGCTACGGCACCTGGGGTATTCACGACGGCGCCAGGCACTGCCTTGACCGTCTCGGGAAGGGACGTCCCTTTGACGGCGTCGGCGGTCGAGGGGCTTATCGCTGAGTGGACTTCTTGCTGGGTGGTGTTGAGCGCTCCGCCGACTACCGGCTTCACAATGGCTGCCCTCAGTCCGTCCTGTGCCTTGGCAGAGGAGGCGACGCGGTCTAGCGGAATGCGGTCGGCGATTCTCCCGGCTGCTGGGCTCGTGACCGTACCGATCGCTCCTTGCGTCCCGATTTTTGTCAGATCCATGTGGTTGTGGCCCGTGTCGATCGAGACGACACCTTCTTTTGCGGCTTCCATCCCCGCACCTGTCGCGAAGTTCTTCGGCGCGGCGAGCGCGGCCTCTTTCGCAAAGCCTGGCGCGGCTTGCCCCGCCTTTGACCCCAGTGCCTTCGTCGACTCCGCGGCTTTGCCGGCGAGGTTTCCGGTGGATTTGGCCGCCTGTACCGCTGCCTTCGAAACCTGGGCGCTGGCGGCTTTGCTGGCCTCTGCGGCAATACGACCGGCTTCGCCTGCCACACGACCGACTGCGGCAGCAACGGTCCTTGCCGCAGCGATCAGCGCCTCGATGATCTCGCGGATGCGGTTGGCTGCTGCGGTGAGTCGGGCGGTCTCGATGGCTTGGCCGGCGAGTTCGCCGATCCCGGCGGTGAAGAACCCGGCGATCGCACCGAGGCTCTCGATGGCGACGGTCTGGGCGAGCAGGACCTCGAGTTCGTGGATGATCTCGTGGTGGGCCTGGTCGAGGTGGGCCGCGTAGTCGGAGCATGACGACCCGAGTTCGGTGAAGACCGAGGACAACTCCCGCAGATGCGCACCGGCATCGGTACATGCCTGTGCGGCAGCGGCGGCCTCGGGGCTTTGTTGTGCCTGAACGGCCGACGCCGCGGCGCTCGTCGGTCCGGCCGCGTCCTGCAACTGAGCGGCGGCGGCTTTCCATGCCGCGTCGGCCGCGTGCAGCCGGTCCTGGTGCCCGTTCGGCCAGACGTACCCGACGAGCCCTTCCACCAGCGACCATCCGGGCGGGCCGCCGCCACTGCCTCCTGCCGCGGAGGGCACGGAGGGCGCCGACATCGTCGGGGGCGTGGGAGCAGCGGCGAGTTCGGCGTCCCCGCCTCCTCCGATCACCGACGACGCGTCGGCCTGGGCATGATTCTCGCCGGTGGCGTGCAGCCGGGTCGCGATGTTCCCCGTCGCGCCGACCGCCGACGCTGCCGCGGTCAGTGCGGCGCGGGCACCCTGGTCGTAGCCGCTCGCCCATTCGGTGCCGGCGTTGTCGGACCCTCCCATCCCCGACGACGCACCCAGTTCTCCCGTGAGCGCACTGACGGCTGCCTGTGCGGAGTGCGCCACCGTCACCATGCTGTCGGCGGCGTGGGCGTACTGCGCCGGGTCGACCACCAGTGTCGGCATCAGCCCCACATGTCCTGGTTCGCCTTCACCGCCGCGGTGTAGTTCGCGTGAGCGGTGTCGCCGGCCTTCCGCAGATCGGTCACAGCGGTGCGCATCTCGGCTGCACCGTGCGCCCATCGTTCGTGTGCGGCGCGCTGAGCGTCGGCGGCCTCACCCGTCCACGTGCCGTGGAGACGGTCGACGGTCTGCTCCGCATCTCGGCAGACCGACTCGGCGTCGGAGTCGAACTGGGCCATGTCGGCGACGATCTCGGCCAACTGCTCGGTGTTGATCGTGAACTGCTGTGCCATCTCGTCAGACCGCCAGGTTCAGGCCGGAGCCGGACTGGCTCACCGTCGACGCGTTCGCAGACTCCTGGCCGGAGTAGGTCTGCGCGGTGGAGGCGAGGAGAGCAGCCATCGAGTCCAGGCCCCCGACCACGTCCTTCGCGCCGTGCAGCCACTGTTCCCAATCGCGTCGGAAGGCGTCGGCCGCCTGCCCCTTCCATCCACCGCCGAGCAGCGCCTCGACGCGGGAGGTCAAAGCTCGCACTCTCTCGTCCAGGGTGTCGGCCGCCGAGTGGATGCCCTGCGAGGCGCTCGTGACCTCTTCCGGGGTGACGGAGAACTCGGCCATCAATCCCTCCTCGACGACTGCGCAGGTGTGCGAATCCGGGATGCGAGAATACGGTACGCATCGCGAAGAAAGCATTCTGACCTGCGGAGAAGTCGACATATACGACGAAACGCCCGCGTCGTGTGGCCTACCTCTTGCGGTCGGAAGTCGCGCTAGCGGTTGCTGATCCCATCCGCCGACCTCAAACTTGCGAGGTGACCCCGAACCGGCCTGCGCGGCCAGTACGTCGTCGGCCGGGATCCGCCAGGCGGGTCATCACCATTCTCCTGCTCGCGGCATCCGTCGTCGCGTTCATCCGACCGGTCGCTGGTGAAGCCGCGCCGGCACGCGCCGACGCCGGGGTGAAGTGCGTCGGGTCGAGTGACGTCACGCTGCCCGAGACGTACGACGCCATCGCGGAGTCACTGGCACCGTCGCTGCCTGCCTCGGCGCGAAAGGCTCTGCTGGACAGCAGAAAAGACGTGCTCGAGCGACTGAAGCGCATCGGTGTGGCGTCGACGTCGATCTCCGACCATCCCGATGGGATCGGCGCGGATGCCGACTCTCCGGTGCTCAGTTATCGCGACCCGGTGAGCACCTTCATCGTCACCCAGCTCGTCCGCACGCGCGAAGGGAAAGCGGCGGAGCGGATTCGGCTCGACCACATGACCCTCTCGCAGGCTGTGGAGACCGTCTACTTCTACATCTACGTCAGTGTCATCGTCCCGGCCTCGATCATCTCCTCGACGGTGCCGCCGCTGTTCCCCGTGAACGGTGTCGGGGTGGGCACGCTCATCACCCTGCCGCTGACGTTGGGGACCACCGGGATGAGCCTGATCCTCGGCCAACTCAGCGACGGACTCGCCAACGCCTGTCTTGCGCGGAAGACGCAGCGGCAGATCGACGAAGTCCACTCCGACCAGGACGCCGACCTCCGCTTCACCGACCAGGTGCCGACGATGCTGACCGGTCTGGCCGCTCAGGTCCGACTCGCCGACAGCAAGAAGTGCCCGTCGATCGGTGTGCAGCCGCTGTCGCGCATCGTCACTCGTTCAGCGGACTACCTGCGACGATCGGATCCGCGGTCGGCGTCGCGCGTGACCGACGCCGAACGTCGGATCATGACCACCCTGCGTACGACGCGGATCAACCGGGCGATCATCCCCACCGACAAGGCCGAGTTCACCACCGTCGAGACGGTCCTCTCGACCCTCCTGTCGTTCGTGCCGACGGTCGGGGGCCCGATCACGAACGCGATCGTGGGGCTCGGGGACAAGGCGGCCGGTCCGGCGAACCGACGGGACATCGTGCCGCTGGCCGATCTCCCGGTGGCCGAAGCGCTGACCGGGATCGGCTACGGCTACGCGGTCACGACGCAGATCCTCGCGTTCGTCACGGGGAGCATCGGCCGGGGGATCGGTGCGGCGCTCTCGCCGATGACCGGCGGTCTGAACGTGTGGAACCTGGTCCCGTCGCCGTGGGGTCTCATCAACGCGCCCAACACCTACGGCATCACCACCTACAACAACGTGCTTCGATCGCTGTGCTTCGCGGAGGACTACCGGACGCGCTGACCGTCCGATTAGTGTCATGGCCATGAGCGACTGGCGTGCGGGCACCGTCGAGCACATCCGTGCCCTGATCCTGGCGGCCGACGACGAGATCACCGAAGAACAGAAGTGGCGCAAGCCGTCGAATCCGGATGGCGTACCGACCTTCTCGTGCGATGGTCTGATCTGCACACTGGAGACCTACAAGGACAAGGTGAAGGTCACGTTCGCGAAGGGTGTGTCGATCCCGGATCCGGCGAGCGTGTTCAACGCCAGTCTCGATGCAGGTACCCGCCGCGCCGTCGACATCAAGGAGACCGACACATTCGACGACGACGCCTTCACCGCTCTGATCCAGGCCGCGGTCGCCCTGAACCGAGCGTGACGGTTCGCGTTCAGCTCGACCGTCGATTCGGCCGGCGTCGACGTGGTCGCTGAGCAGCCGGCCTCCATGCAGTGGACGCGGCACACCGTCAGAGTTGCCGGGAGGAGTTGGCTCCCAAGCCTCCTCCTGGTTCCGATGTTGGCTGTTCTCGGCTATTTCACCGCGATGGGCGGCGCATGGGGATTCACCGCACTCGCCGTGTCGATGATCGCGATCAGTCCTGTGCAATTCGTTCCTCCGGTACTGCGGCTGGTCGTCGAGGAGGACTCGGTGGTCGTGCGGCGTCAGCCTCCACTCAGAAGTCCGTCCGTGTACCTGGTGGTGAGCGTCATCGCCGGCGGCCTGATCCTGGTCGTCGGGTATTCCGGGAGGTCCTGGGGTTGGCAGACGGCGGGAGCGGTCATCGCGGTACTGGGGACCATCCTGTCGATGTGGGGTTGGTCTGCGCAGCAGTTCCGAGTGTCGCCCACGGCCATCGACTTCGACGACGGCACAAGTTTTCCCATCGACCGCGTCACGGCATCCATCACGTGGAACTACCGATCGGACGACACCCTCACGGTGTCGGCGCCGAAGCCGCGCGGTGGCCGAGCCCGTCGAGGCGTCGCGCTCCGCTCGCAGGGTGTCCACCCGAACACGATGTTCTCGACGATCGATCAGCTCCGTGCGTGGAACGCCGCCGGCGTCCTCGCCTCACCCGAGACCATCGCACGCATGCTGTCCATCCCGGACCAACCGGAGGTCGGTGCGAAGCAGACCGTTGCTCTGCCGTTGAGGGTCGGGGACGAGGCCTCCACCTGACGGAGCGGGTTCCACGCGCGGGCGACATCGATCAGTCGGACACGGGACGATGGGGTCATGAGCACCACTTCGGTCACCGCCGCCGTCGACGCGATCAGGTCCGCGTCGATCGTCACCGTCCTCACCGGAGCCGGCATGTCCGCCGAGAGCGGCGTCCCGACGTTCCGTGACGTGCAGACCGGTCTGTGGGCCAAGTACGACCCGATGACCCTCGCGACACCGGAGGCATGGGAGGACGACCCCGCGCTCGTGTGGGCGTGGTACCAGCGACGCCGGGCGATGGTGGGGTCGGTCGCGCCGAACGCCGGTCATCGTGCGCTCGCGGAGTGGGCGTCGGCGGCGGACATCCGCGTCGTCACACAGAACGTCGACGACCTCCACGAGCGCGCAGGGAGCACCGACGTGGTGCACGTCCACGGGAGTCTGTTCGCCTGCCGGTGCGACACCTGTGGCCGCGCCCATGAGGTGGAGGCTCGCGAACCCGACGGGGAACGTGTCGACCCGCCCGCCTGCGACTGCGGCGGCCGAGTCCGGCCGGGCGTCGTGTGGTTCGGGGAGATGTTGCCGCAGAACGCGTTCGCCGAGGCGTCCGCCCGCGCTCAGGCGTGCGAGGTGTTCCTCCTGGTCGGCACGTCGGGGGTCGTCTACCCCGCGGCCGGGCTTCCCCACATCGCACGCGGGGCGGGCGCGACGATCATCGAGATCAACCCGCAGGAGACCGACCTGTCCGACGCCTGCGACATCACCGTCCGCTCGACCGCCGCGGTCGCGCTCCCCGAGATCGTCGGCACAGTGATTCGTTAGCGGTCATAATCAGTTCGTGGCGCGGATCGGTGGGATGAGCCCGGCTCGAGCGATCGCCCGTGCGTGGCCGGTCATCTGGATCGTGATCGTCCTCGCGGACATCGTGACCGGGGTGACGGCGACCAGTCCCGAGGGATGGGCTTCGGCACTGTTCATCCTCGTCTTCTTCACGGTGATGTCGAAGCGGTTCATGGTTCCTGGCCTGGTGATGGCACCTGCTCCCGCGGCGCCGCTGGCGGCGGTGGGAGTGGTCGCGGTCGCGGTGCGCGGCTGGTGGATCGACGGCGCGGCGACAGGGTGGACCGACAACCCGTCGGCCTGGGTCGCACTGGTCCTCGCGGTCGCGGCGATCGCCGCCGTGGTCGCGGGGCCGATGACCGCCGTGCGGGAGACCGTCGCACATCCCGTGGCGTTCCCGCTGCGCGAGGGCAGGTGGCTGGCGGTGGAGGGGAACGGTCGAATCCTCAACCACCACTGGGTCGTGGCCCGCCAACGGGGTGCGTTCGACCTGGTGCGACTGTCGGTCTGGGGTCGGTCGCGTGCAGGGTTCGTCCACCCCACCGACGACGACTTCCACGCGTTCGGGGTCACCATCACATCGCCGTGCGACGGACGCATCGTGTCGGTGGTGGACGGCGTACCCGACGGGGTCCCCGACACGAGACGTCCCGCAGGAAACCACGTGGTGATCGACACCGGCACCGAGCGGATCGTGCTGGCGCACATGCGCGTCGGGACGGTTGCGGTGTCCGACGGCGATGTGGTGCGGACCGGCGACCGGCTCGGCGAGGTCGGCAACTCCGGGAACTCGAGCGAGCCCCACCTGCACATCCACGCCGAACGCGACGGCCGCCCCCTGCGTCTGCTGTTCACCGACGTGACCGGCCGGATCGGGAAGGGGTCGGTGATCCGTACCCGGCCTGGCCGGCGCTGACGGAGACCGTCGGTCAGGTGCGGCTGGAGAGGGTCTCGGTGAGCTTGGCGATCGCGAAACCCCATGCCTGGCCCGCGGTGGGTCGCGCCGGGACCGACACCTCGTCGGGGTTGGTCATCATGTCCAGCAGGGCGGGGCCGGGATGGTCGAGCGCGGCGCGGACGGCCCCGGCGACATCACCGGGGCGGGTGACACGCTGCGCGTGCAGGCCCAGCGCGCGTGCGACCTCGGCGATGTCGGGATTGTCGAGCTCCGTGCCGAACTCGGCCATCCCCGTCTGCTCCTGCTCGAGTTTCACCATGCCCAGACGCTGGTTGTCGAAGACGACGAACGTGACCGGGAGCTGGTAGGTCACCGCGGTCCGCAGGTCACCGAGGAGCATCATCAGACCACCGTCACCGCAGAACGCGATGACCTGCCGGGTGCGATCGAGCGCCTGGATCCCGATCGCCTGCGGCATCGCGTTGGCCATCGACCCGAGATTGAACGAGCCGACGAGTCGACGGTTGTCGCGCACACTGACGAAGCGCGACAACCACACCGTCGACATACCGGTGTCCGAGGTGAACACCGCGTCGTCGGCTGCGGCTGCGTCGACCGCGGCCGCTACGACCTCCGGACGGATCAACTCGTCGGGGTTGTCGAGGTGTTTGCGCACCCGCCCGACGATCGTCGAGTCGTGCGCGGGATCGGTCAGCCGCTGCTGGGCCTCGTGCCACAGCCGGAACTCGGTGCGGTGATGGTCCAGGAACGACCGGCTCGTCTTCTGGCCCACGCTGTCGAGCAGACGTGCCACCGCGTGGCCCGCATCCCCGACGACCCCGACGGACACGGAGACTCTCCGCCCGATGTGCTCACCGCGGGTGTCGATCTGGACGACCTTCTTGTCGTGCGGCAGCCAGTCGCGGTACGGGAAGTCGGTGCCGACCAACAGCAGCGCGTCGGCCTGATGCAGCGCGAGGTGGGCGGCCGGGTTGCCGATGAGACCCGACTGTCCCACCTGGAAGTCGTTGTCGCCCTCGAACCCGTCCTTCGCCTTCAGCGTGAGCACCATGGGCGCGGTCAGCCGGTCCGCCAGGCGCATCACGTCCTCACGCGCGTCGCGTGCGCCGTGGCCGACGAGCATCGTCACCTTCGACGCGTCGTCGAGGATCTGCGCCGCCCGCGCGATGTCCCCGGCGTCCGGGATCGACGCGGCGTGACGGGGAGCGAACCGGGGCGCACCTTCGGGCGCGTCCATGGAGCCGATGTCACCGGGGACGGTGAGGATCGCGACCCCGGACAGCGACAGCGCCGAGTTGACCGCCTGCTCCAGCAGATACGGCATCTGCGCCGGCGACGACACGGTGGCGTGGTAGACGGCGACGTCGGCGAACACGGCGTCGTTGTCGACCTCCTGGAAGAAGTCGGTGCCCATGTTCTCGCTCGGCACCTGGCCGCAGATCGCCAACACCGGCGCGTGGGACTTCTTCGCGTCGTAGAGACCGTTCAGCAGATGCAGCGATCCCGGTCCGACGGTGCCCATGCAGACACCGAGGGTGCCCGAGATCTGGGCCTGCGCACCAGCGGCGAAGGCGGCTGCCTCCTCGTGCCGGACGCCGATCCACTCGAGTCGGTCGTCATCGCGGATCGCGTCGGTGATCGGGTTCAGTGCGTCGCCGACGACACCCCAGACCTGGGTGACCCCCAGGTCGCCGAGGGCGGAGACGATGGTGGTTGCGATGTCGGGCATGGTGGTCCTGTCTTCTCGGGGTCAGGCCGTTCGTGTCGGGCTGTCGGGGCGGTCAGGCGTTGACGCGACGACCGGAGGACACGAACGAGTCGGCGTTCGCGTGAGCCCAGTCGTCGGCCCATCCGTCGGGCGGCGTGTCCAGAAGCGCACCCGGCTCCAGCCATTCGTAGATCTCGGCGTAGGACTGCTGCAGCACCGGTCCCAGCCGCTTGCGCAGCATGTGCGGCGACAGGGCGCCCGGGTCGGTCACACCCATCGACGCCATGATCCGCAGCGCCTCGGACACGGTGGCCTGCTGATAGCGGTACACCCGAGCGCTCTTGTCGGTGACGTCGAGGGCACGGGACCGCGCCGGGTCCTGTGTCGCGACACCGACGGGGCAGTGGTTGGTGTGACACCGCTGCGACTGGATGCACCCGACTGCCATCATCATCGCGCGTGCGGCGTTGGTGTAGTCGGCCCCTTGGATGATCCGCTTGACGATGTCGGTGCCGGTGGCGACCTTGCCGCTCGCACCGATCCGGATGCGGTCACGCAGACCTGTCCCGACGAGCGCGTTGTGCACGGTCATCAAGCCGTCGGTGAGGGGCAGGCCCACGTGGTCCTCGTACTCGAGAGGTGCTGCGGCCGTTCCGCCCTCGGCGCCGTCGACAATGATGAAGTCGGGGGTGATCTGCTCGTCGAGCATCGCCTTGCAGATGCCCAGGAACTCCGAGCGCGACCCGACGCACAGCTTGAACCCGACGGGCTTGCCGTCGGCGAGTTCACGCATCCGGCCGATGAACTGGACCAGACCGCGCGGTGTGGAGAACTCGGAGTGTCCCGCGGGGCTGACACACTTCTCGCCCTGGGGGACACCGCGGTAGCGGGCGATCTCCTCACTGACCTTCGACGCGGGGAGCACACCGCCGATGCCGGGCTTGGCGCCCTGACTCAGCTTCAGCGACAGGCACTTCACCTCGTCGTGGGCCGCCTTCTCGGCGAACTGGTCGGGGTCGAACCGGCCGTCGTCGGTGCGGCATCCGAAGTATCCCGAGCCGATCTCCCAGACGACGTCGGCGCCGCCGAGGTGATACGGGGTCAGACCGCCCTCGCCGGTGTCGTGTGCGAACCCACCGCGCTTCGCACCGGCGTTCAACGCGCGCAGCGCATTCGACGAGAGCGCGCCGAAGCTCATCGACGACACGTTCAGCAGCGACATGTCGTAGGGCCTGGTGCAGTCGGGGCCGCCGATGCGGACACGCGGCGGGTCGTCCGGTGGATCGGTGGGCGCGGTGGAGTGGGTCAGGTACTCGTAGCCGTCCTGATCGATGTCGCGCTCGGTGCCGAACGACAGCTCCGCCGCCGTCCCTTTGGCGCGTTCGTACACCAGCGATCGGACGTCGCGGTCGAACGGGCGGCCGTCGAAGTTGCGCTCGATGAAGTACTGCTGCAGCTCCGGACGCAACGCCTCCAGGAGGTAGCGCATGTGACCCAGGACGGGATAGTTCCGCAGGATCGAATGCCGCTGTTGGAGAAGGTCGTAGACACCGATCACCGCGATGATCCCGAGGATGGCGGCGGGGATGGCCCACCCCCACGGTCCGAACACCGCGCCGACGACGCATCCTGCGGTGGCGAGGACGACTGCCCCCACGATCCCGGCGCGAATCATCCGTTACCCCCTCGTGTCGATCCCGGTCGGTGTGCCCTCGTGTCCGCCATCAGGAGTGCGACGACTCGTCGTCGGGTGTCGTCGACCGCCACTCCTCGCCGTAGTGGCGACGTGCCTTCTCGTCCGGTGGGTCTGCCGGCGACACCGATCCCGTGCGGACGATCGCGAAATAGATCACGGTCGCCGCGTACGCGATGAGCAGGATCGTGATGACGAGTGCGATGACACCGGCCATCGTGTCGTGTTCGGCGAACAACCAGGGTGTCAGGCCGAGGCCGACCAGGAATCCGATGGCTGCCAGGTATCCGGACCACACCAGTGGTGCAGGCGCATCGTGTGTGCGTTCACCGCTCAACGTCGTCCGCTCCTTTCGCGCGCTGGGGCACGCGCCGAGTTGCCGTGCCGACGGGTCGCGGAGGGCTTCACGACGAGGCGAGACACCCAGAACGTTACCCGGCACAACGGTGACCGGCAACGACGCCGCGAGCGGTGACGCAGTGCTCGTGAGCGATCGGACGTAACGCCGATACGCGGCATCACGGACAGGCAGTCAGTCGACAGTGGTCGGTGTCTCGACGTGCGTCGAGACACCGATGCCGCTGCCGCCGTGACGATCTGGTGGACCGGACCGCCTCAGGCTGCGTCCTCGTCCGCCATCGTCATCGGTTTCGCGGGCGGAAGGCCGATGCTGTCGTCGTGGCCGCGGAAGTTCTCCAGCCACCAGCGCCAGTCGTCGCAGACGAGTTCGAACGGGGTCTCGTGGCCGAGTTCGCGGGCGGCCCAGACCGGCCAGTGCGGATTCGCCAACGCCGGACGCCCGAGCAACACGAGGTCGATGAGCTCGTCGCGGATCACGCTGTCCGCCATCGCAGGAACGCCGAGGTTCCAGCTCGTGGCGACCGGGATCCCGACCTCCCGCTTGACCCGTGTCGCCCGCGAGAGCATGAAACCGGGCTGGTCCATGATGTTCTCGCGCATGTCGTCGGTGTTGAACCCGAGGGAGACGTCGGCGAGATCCAGTCCGTGTTCGGCCATCCAGCCGATCGCGGTGACGGCGTCGTCGAACTGTGTGCCGTCGGGGTGCAGGTCGTCGGATCCCAGGCGCATCGTGAGCGGGAACTCCTCGGGCCACACCTCGCGCACCGCGTCGAGGGCCTCGAGGTGGAATCGCGCCCGGTTCCGCAGGCTCCCGCCGTAGGAGTCGGTGCGCTGGTTGGCGAGCGGGGAGAAGAAGCTCGCGCCGAGGTAGCCGTGCGCGTAGTGCATCTCGAGCCACTGGTAGCCGGCCTCGGCGGCGCGACGTGCGGCGTCGGCGTAGCTGCGCATGAGGTCGGCGATCTCCTCGACGGTCAGCGCGTGGACGTCGTACGGGTGGTCTCCGCCGTAGGGGATCGCCGACGGCGCGACGCAGGTCCAGCCCTGCGGGTGATCCGGCGGCAGCTGCGCGCGGCCCGGGAAGCCGTCGATGGTCTTGTAGGGCGGCACCTCGCTGCCCTTGCGTCCGGTGTGGCCGAGCTGGATGCCGGGCACGCCGCCGAAACCCTTGATGATGTCGGTGACGCGCTTGTGGCCCTCGATCTGGCTGTCGTCCCAGATCCCGGCGCACGACGTCGACGTACGACCGTCGGGGGTGATGGCGATCTGTTCGGGGAACACGAGGCCGAACCCGCCGGCGGCCCGCGCACCGAGGTAGCTGACGTGGAAGTCGTCCATCGTCCCGTCGGTGGAGCGGTACATGGTCATCGGTGACATCGCGATGCGGTTGCGCAGCGTGACGCCCTTCACGGTCAGGGGTGAGAACAGGTCGGGCATGGGGGACTCCTGGTGCCGAGGGGGTGGCCGGACGCCTTGCTGCATCCGTCGACCCATTCCCGCATGCGTGCGAGACAGTCCGATTACGCCTGTCCACGGCCTCGGTAACGCTCGTCTCACACGGGGGTGCGTCGTGCGGTGAGGCGGTGGACGCCGCGATCAGCGGCCGACGCGGGATGCGGCGGTGTCGTCGTGGTGGTGCCACCGTGCGTCGTACTCCGCCAACTGCTCGGGCCCCGGCCGGCCGGCGAGTGCGATGGAACCGTTGGCGAGGATCGCCCGTCGCAGGATGATCGCCGCCGTCGCGAACCCGGCCACCATCACCACCAGACAGACGAGCGCGGTCGCGTCGTGGCCACCGGCGAACCGCCACACGGTGAGGCCGAAGGCGGCGAGCCCGACGACCAACGAGACGTAACCGAACCAGACGGTCGGGGCGGACATCGACTCACGGGATGTGCTCACAGCGGAACCTTTCGTCGGGCCCGCCGCGGCGGGCGTCATGTCGTCATCTGCATCACCGTCCACGCTACGCCCGCATCGCGGGCACTGCCACGGTCGGTGATCTCGATTCCGTTGGCGCAGTGTTTGTTCGACGGCTCGATCTGATCGAGTCCACCGGACAGATCGTGGGCCGACGGGGCATCGGCGCTCGCGACGTCGAGATGCCGGGAAAACGACTTTCTCGCTGTCGTTGCCCCTGCGTACTGTCTGGGCGATGTCCGTCGCACCTGCCCCGGAACGCGCGCTGAGCCGCGCGTCGGTGACGCGTGCCGACGACCCGCGTGCGACCGTCGACTGGCGACGGATGCGCGGTCGTGCGATGGGGATCGCGGTGACCCTGCTCGTGGTCGCCTCCATCGCGGAGGCGCTCGGCACGGTCGTCGTCGGTCGTGTCGCCGACGGTCCGACGACGACGCTCGTCGTGGTCCTCGGCGTGGCGCTCATCGGGTCCGCGGTGCTCGACGCGATCGGCCGCACCGTGTGGACGTCGGTGTCCGACCGTGCCGAGGGTGCCCTCCGCGACGACCTGTTGACCGCTGCGCTCGGTCAACCGCTTGCGGTGCTGTCGGAGACCGCGGTCGGCGAGATCCTCGACCGCGTCGACGACGACACCCACGAGGTCGGTTCCCTGGTCCGACTGCAGCTGTGGGATGCGCTGCGGACCGTCGTGCTCGTCGTCCCGATGTGGATCGTCGCCGGCCTGACATGGTGGCCCGCCTGGATCCTGTTCCCGATCGTCGCGTCGGCGGTGCTGCTGTCGATCCGCCCGCTGCTCGGTGTCCTCACCGACCGCAAGGTCGTCGAGGAGATGGCATGGACCGACCACGCCGCCGCACTGGAGGAAGGCATCGCCGCCCGCGACGATCTGCGCACCAGCCTCGGGCAGGCGTTCGTGCTCCGGCGCAACGGAGAGCTCGCGGCCGCGGTGCACCGCGCGTTCCTCACCGTGGTGCGCATCCAGGCGCGGATGACCGTCCGTGCCGGCCTACTGCTGCACCTGCTGATGGCCGTCATCGCCGTCGCGGGCGCGGTGCTCGTGGCCGGCCGGCACCTCGAGGTCGGCGCGCTGGTGACGCTGTTCCTGGTGTCGACGACGTTCGTCGGCCAGATCAACCAACTCGCACGGCACCTGCCGGATCTGCAGGCCGGGATGGGCGCGATCGTCCGTCTCCGTCAGCTCCTCGCCGCCCCGCCCGAGCCGGTCGGCGGTCGCGTCCTGCCCGACGGTCCGCTCGACGTCACCATCACCGATCTCGAGTTCGCCTACGACGAGGGCACGTTCGCGTTGTCGGGTGTGGACCTGCACATCGCGGCGGGTACAACCTGCGCGCTCGTCGGACGCACCGGATCGGGGAAGTCGACACTGGCCGCGCTCATCTCGCGTGCGGTCGACCCGCCGGCCGGGACGGTGCGGCTCGGCGGTGTCGATGTCACCGAACTCGATCTGCACGGTCTGCGCGGTGCCGTCGGTGTCGTCACCCAGCGCACCGAGATCGTCGCGGGCACGCTCGCACAGAACATCGCGCTGTTCGGTGACGTCCCGCGCGAACGCATCGCCGAGGCCGTCGCCGACCTCCAACTCACCGACTGGGTCGCCGGTCTGCCCGACGGACTCGACACCCCGCTCGGTCCGGGCGGCACGACGCTGTCGGCGGGGGAGGAGCAGCTCGTCGCGTTCGCCCGCCTGCTGGTCCGCGATGTGCGCATCGTGGTGCTCGACGAGGCGACCGCGCGGATGGACCCGGTGACCGAGGCGCGGGTGGTGCGCGCGGCCGACCGGCTGCTGGCTCACCGCACCGGACTGCTGATCGCGCACCGGCTGACCACCGTCGCCCGCGCCGACACGGTGGCAGTGCTCGAGCGGGGGCGGCTGATCGACCGCGGACCGCAGTCGGTGCTCGCCCGGCGCCCGGGCCCGTTCCGGACCCTGCTCGACGCGGCCGCGACGAACGCGTCCCCGGAGCCCGGCCCGGTCACGGACGGGACCGTCGGAGCCGTTCGGCGTCAGGGCGATCCGCCGCCGCGGCGCGACATCGAGGGCGGCCCCGGACTGGCACGCGGGGTGATCTCGCTGGTGCGGGTGCACCCCGAGTGGGGTCTGGTCGGGGCGGCACTGTTCCTCGGTGCGGCGCTCACGGGTGCGTTCGGTGCGGTCACCGCGGCGCTGTGGGGTCACGTCGTCGCGGCCGCCGGCCGCGGTGACGTCCCGGCGCTGCTGCTCGTGGGTGTGGTGATCAGCCTGCTGATCTCGCCGGTCCTGCTCGCCGGGGCCGTCCTGCGGTACACCCGCTGGTGGGCCGACGGCCTGCTGCGCGTGCGCACGTCGGTACTGCTCGCCCAGACCGACCAGCACCGTCTGCCGCGGACGCCTCCCGGCGAGATCGTGGCACGCGCGCTCGACGCCGACCGCTTCATCCGGTACGCCGACCGCTGGGTCGATGTCGTCAACGGCCTCGTCGTCGTGGTGGTCACGACGGTCATCGCGGGCAGTGTGCTCGCCGGAGCCGTCCTCGTGGTCGTGATGCTCGCCGCCGCGGCGGCATCGACGATCGGCCGACCGTTCGCGGGTCGGTCGGCGGCAGCGGCGTCGGCGACCCGCGCCGCGTTCGGCCGGTCGTTGGTGTCGGTGTTGGAGAGCGCGCGCACCATCAAGCTCGCCGCCGCCACGCAGGACGCACACCGGCACCTCACCCGCACCGACGCCGGTCGTGTCGACGCCGCGGTCCGCGAACACCGCATCCAGTCGATCCTCATCGGCGTGCCCGTCGTTCTGGTGTATGCGGGTGTCGTCGCGGCATGGGCGGTGTTCCTCGCCGGCGGGTGGGGTCTGGCGACCGCACTCCTGGTGTCGGGCACCGTGATCGGCTTCGACTGGTTCGGGCGGGTCGCGGGTGCCGTGATCACCGAGGCGCCCGGCACCCGGGCGTGGCAGCGGGCCACCGCACGGTTCGCGGGCGGTCGGGATCTGATGGCCGTGCCGCGTGCCGTCGACCTGCTGCACGGGTCGTCACCGCCCCCGGAGTCGCCGACACGCGTCACCCTGGCCCGGCTGTCGGTGCATCACCTCGACGCGGTGCACGCCGACGGGACGATCGGTGCGACCGGCATCGACCTGCACGTCGACGCCGGAGAGCTCGTCCTGCTCCTGGGGCAGGTGGGTTCGGGCAAGTCGAGCCTGTTGTCCGCCCTGGCCGGTCTCATCGACCATCGCGGCGAGATCCGGTGGAACGACGAACCCGTCACCGACACCCAGGCGTTCCTGCGTCCGGGGCAGGTCGCGCATGTCGCGCAGGTGCCCCGCGTGCTGTCCGGGACGTTCGCGGAGAACATCCGCGTCGACCACGACCGCCGGATCGACGGCGCCGTCGACGACGCCCGCCTGGCTCCGGACGTCGCCGCTGCCGGCGGCGTCGACGCGGTGATCGGCCATCGCGGCGTCCGGCTGTCGGGTGGTCAGGTGCAGCGGCTCGCCCTCGCCCGTGCCCTGGCGAGTGAACCCGAGCTGCTCCTCGCCGACGACGTGTCGTCGGCTCTCGACGCGACCACCGAGGTCGAGCTGTGGCGGTCCCTCCGAGAGCGGGGGACCGCGGTGCTCGGCGCGACCAGCAAACGCGCCGCGCTCGGGCAGGCCGACCGCGTGGTGGTCCTCGTGGACGGCACGATCGCGGCGACCGGACCGTGGCGTGAGCTGGAGCCGGCGTGGGGGCACCTCGCCGGCTGAGCCCAGGACAGGCTGCCCTGGCAACTCTTGACTCAGTCCAGAAAACTGACATAGTGGGTCCCGTGACCACACGAGGAGATGCGGAGCACCAGTTGCGCTCGGCGTCGCTCCGCGTCACCCGCCCGCGGGTGGCGGTGCTCGACGTCGTCGACGCGCACCCGCACGCAGACACCGACTCCATCTTCACGGCCGTTCGGGACACCCTTCCCGATGTCTCCCGGCAGGCCGTGTACGACGTGCTCGGCGCGCTCACCGCGTCCGGTCTCGTCCGCAAGATCCAGCCCACGGGGTCGGTGGCCCGGTACGAGTCGCGCGTGGGGGACAACCACCACCACGTCGTGTGCCGGGTCTGCGGGGTCATCGCCGACGTCGACTGCGCCGTCGGGGAGGCACCCTGCCTGCACGCATCGGACGACAACGGTTTCGTCATCGACGAGGCCGAGGTCATCTACTGGGGCACCTGCCCCGACTGTACGTCCACTCTTCGATCACAGCCGTGATCGAGAACTGCTCAGTTCATCACTCCTGGAAGGAATGTTGTGTCTGAAGACCACACCACCCGCGAAAAAGAGATGAACCAGGATCAGCCCGACGAGCATGCCGGTGGGCATGCCCCGGGCTGCCCGGTCGTCGGCGGTCACCGCAAATACCCTGTGGAGGGGTCGAGTTCGCGGGACTGGTGGCCGGAGAAGCTGAACCTGCGCATCCTGGCGAAGAACCCCGACGTCATCAATCCCGAGGGTGGTGACTTCGACTACGCCGCCGAGTTCGCGAAGCTCGATCTCGCGGAGGTCAAGAAGGACCTCGCCGGCGTCATGACCGACTCGAAGTCGTGGTGGCCGGCCGACTGGGGTCACTACGGCCCCTTCTTCATCCGGATGGCGTGGCACTCCGCGGGCACCTACCGCGTGCACGACGGCCGCGGCGGCGCGGGTGCCGGCATGCAGCGTTTCGCCCCGCTGAACAGCTGGCCCGACAACGCCTCGCTCGACAAGGCCCGCCGACTGCTGTGGCCGGTCAAGCAGAAGTACGGTCGTCAGCTCTCCTGGGCCGATCTCATCGTGCTCACCGGCAACGTCGCCCTGGAGTCCATGGGCTTCACCACCTTCGGTTTCGCCGGCGGTCGCGTCGACGGCTGGGAGCCCGAGGAGGACGTGTACTGGGGCCCCGAGCACACCTGGCTCGGCGACGAGCGCTACACCGGCAACCGTGAGCTCGAGCAGCCGCTCGGTGCCGTGCAGATGGGCCTCATCTACGTCAACCCCGAAGGCCCGAACGGCAACCCGGATCCGCAGCTGTCGGCCAACGACATCCGCGAGACGTTCGGCCGGATGGCCATGAACGACGTCGAGACTGCCGCGCTCATCGTCGGCGGCCACACCTTCGGCAAGGTGCACGGCGCCGGCGACCCCGACGCGAACATCGGTCCCGAGCCCGAGGGCGCCCCAATCGAGCAGATGGGCCTCGGCTGGAAGAACAGCCTCGGGACCGGCAACGCGGAGTACACCATCACCTCCGGCATCGAGGGTGCGTGGACGCCGACGCCCACCACGTGGGACAACTCCTACCTCGAGACGCTGTACGGGTACGAGTGGGAGGTCCACAAGGGCCCCGGTGGCGCGAACCAGTGGCGTCCGAAGGACGGTGCCGCAACCGATCTCATCGACGACGCGCACGTCGCGGGCAAGAAGAACCCGCCGATGATGCTCACCTCGGACATGGCTCTGCGCACCGACCCGATCTACGAGGAGATCACCCGCCGCTGGCTGGAGAACCCGGCCGAACTCGCCGACGAGTTCGCCAAGGCCTGGTACAAGCTCACCCACCGCGACATGGGCCCCAAGGAGCGCTACCTCGGACCCGAGGTGCCCGCCGAGGAGCTTCTGTGGCAGGACCCGGTGCCGGCCGTCGAGGGCGAGCTGATCGGCGACGCGGAGATCGCTCAGCTCAAGGAGCAGATCCTCTCCTCGGGCCTCACCGTCTCGCAGCTGGTGAAGACCGCATGGGCGGCCGCGTCCTCGTTCCGCAACTCGGACAAGCGCGGTGGCGCCAACGGCGGACGTATCCGTCTGCAGCCGCAGGCCGGATGGGAGGCCAACGAGCCCGACGAGCTCGCCCAGGTGATCAGCAAGCTGGAGAGCATCCAGCAGTCGTTCAGCGGGACCGTGTCGTTCGCCGACCTGGTGGTGCTCGGTGGCGTCGCCGCCGTCGAGAAGGCGGCGAAGAACGCCGGTGTCGAGATCACCGTGCCCTTCACGCCGGGTCGTACCGACGCGACCCAGGAGCAGACCGACGTCGAGTCGTTCTCGTACCTGGAGCCGAAGGCCGACGGGTTCCGCAACTACCTCGGCAAGGGCACCCGCCTGTCCGCGGAGTACCTGCTCGTCGACAAGGCCAACCTGCTGGGCATCTCCGCCCCGCAGATGACCGTCCTCGTCGGCGGTCTGCGGGCCCTGGGCGCGAACTACCAGGACTCGAAGCTGGGTGTCTTCTCCGACGCGTCGGAGACCCTGAGCAACGACTTCTTCGTCGAACTGCTCGACATGGACACCGCGTGGGAGCCTCGCGACGACGAGAACGGCACGTTCGTCGGCAAGGACCGGGAGACCGGTGCCGAGAAGTTCACCGCCAGCCGCGTCGACCTGATCTTCGGGTCGAACTCGGAGCTGCGGGCGATCAGCGAGGTCTACGGCGCGAGCGACGCCAAGGACAAGTTCGTCCGCGACTTCGTCGCCGCGTGGACGAAGGTGATGGAGGCCGACCGTTTCGACCTGCACCGCTGAGGTCTGACGGCTGACCGACGCCGACACGAACGCCCCGCGAGCCCTGGTTCGCGGGGCGTTCGTCGTCTGTCCGCACCGAGCGGAGCACCTCAGCCGGGCGGTTCCGTCCAGGGGACGACGACGACGCGTCGCTCGCCGAGATCGTCGACGACGAGCACCGGCTCACCGACCGGGATCGCAGTGTCGGACGTCGCGAGGAACGCCTCCCGCGTCCCGTCGAGTCGCAGCTCCACCTCGCCGAGCACCCCGGGCCCGGGCGCCATCACCACCACCCCCGTGCGTCCCACCAGTCCGGCCATGTCCGTGACCCTCTCATCCCGGACCGGGAGTGGCCATCGGTAGCCGCGCGAAGTAGCGTCATGTCGCCGGACGGACGTCCGGCACCTTCGCGAGAGGACACTCATGCTCGGTTATCACGTCCCCGATCCCGACGAGGCGATGCTCATCTCGGGCAAGCGCGGCGACGGCGAGGGGGAGCCGTTCGCCGTCGTCGTCGGACACGGGAAATGGGTTGTCCCACTGATCCGTCGGGTCACCTACCTCTCGCTCGCGATGTGCGAGGCGCAGGTCGAGGAGACCTGCGTGACCACCCAGGGCATCCAGTTGAAGGTCAAGGCGGTCATCGCCCACAAGGTCGGCGGCGACGTGGCGTCGATCGTCGCCGCCGGACAGCGGTTCGTCTCCGAGCAGGAGCAGGAGATGTCGCGGTTGACCGGCCAGATCTTCGCGGGCCATCTGCGGTCGATCGTCGGCTCGATGACCGTCGAGCAGATCATCCGCGAACGCGACACCCTGGCCCGGCAGGTTCTCGAGGCGTCGAAGACCGAGATGGGACGCATCGGTCTCGTCGTCGACTCGTTCCAGATCCAGTCGATCGACGACATGGCGTCGGGCTACATCGAGGCTCTGGCGAAGCCGGAGGTCGCGCGGGTGCAGCGGGAGGCCGCGATCGCCCAGGCGCGCGCGGACCAGGCGTCGTCGGAGGCGCAGCAGCAGTCGCTGCGGGCGCAGGCCGAGTTCGAGCGGGACACCTCCATCACCCGCGCGCAGATCCGCGCCGAGACCGACAAGGCGAACGCCGAGGCCGCACAGGCCGGTCCGCTCGCGGCCGCCACCACCGAGCAGGCGATCGCCCTGCAGCGTGCGACGTTGGCGGAGGCGCTGGCGACGCAGCGGGAGAAGGAGTTGCTCTCCGAGATCGTCAAACCCGCCGAGGCGCAGGCGAAGGCGACACGGATCGCCGCCGAGGCAGAGGCCGACGCACTGCGGATCCAGTCCGAGGCCGCGGCCGCGAACGGACGGATCGCGCTGGACCAACAACTGATCGACCAGCTGCCGGAGTTGATGCAGGCACTCGCCGGTGGGTTCGCCCGCGCGAACCTGACGGTGCTGAACGGGTCCGACGGCGTCGGCGACCTGCTGACCGGACTCGCGACGCAGGGCGGGTCGGTGCTCAAGGCGTTGCAGGCGCAGCTCGCCCAGAACCCGCCGCCGGAATCGTCCGATTGAGGCGTTTGGCGAGAATCGTTGCGTCAGAACCGACGAGGCTGTTCACGCAGGAAGCCTAGAGTCGCGAACGACGGCGGTCGGAAGCCCTGACGCGCCGCGGTGAGCGGAGGTCGTGATGGGGAGACGGACGTGCTTCGCGGTGGTGCTGGGTCTCGCGGTCGTCGCGGCGGCGGGATGCTCGTCGTCGACGTCCACCCCGGCGCGCTCGGCGACGTCCTCGTCGGCGCCGAGCTCGTCGGCCGCGTTCGTGCCTCCCCTGACGCAGTTCGTCCTGCAGGAGCGGGACATGCCCGCAGGTTTCGTCGTGATGCCACTCTCGGACGACCAGCGTTCGTCGGCCGTGTCCGCGGTGACCGGCGCGGCGCCGGGGACCACGGTGACACCGTCGCGCTGCCAACCGGATCCGACGCTGGTGCCGGAGCCGACACTGTCGCTGCACGCCGTCTCGGCGTTCGCGGACAAGGCATCCGAGCTGCTGGTGACCAGCACGGCATCGCGCCAGGGTCCGAGGTCGGCGGTGTTCGCGCGCTACGACGTCGACGGCTGCGGGACACGGACCGTGACGTCGTCGGCGGGGACCACCACCATCACGGCCAAGCGGGTCCCGATCGTGATCCGGGGTGTCACCGATCCCGTTGTCATCGAACAGACCTCGAGCACACCGTTGGCCGGGTTCCCGCCGTCGACGACACGCGCACTGACCGCGGTGTTCGACGTCAAGGGGGTCACCGTCACCCTCAGTCAGCGGCCGCTGACCGCCGCGACACCACTGAACCGTGTCGCGTTCCAGGCGTTGGTCCGGGTCGCCGCCGCGCAGGCGATGGGCACCTGAGGGTCGTCTGAAGGAGTCCGGGACAATTCCGACTCTCTCAGGCTCGGCACAGCTTCACGGGCGAGATTCAGCCGTGCATCACAGCGATGACACTTCTGAGGAGAACCATGACAGTCACCGGACACTCAACTCTCTGGACCCGACGCGTGGGCGCCGCCGCAGCCGTCGCGCTCGGGGTGGGACTGGCCGCCGGGATCCCCGCTGCCACCGCCTCGGCCGCGCCGGTGCAGTGCACACCGCAGGCGCGCGCGGCTGCGGTCGCGGAGGCGGCACCCGCGATCGCCGGCGTCCTGGCCCGGCACCCGGACCTGGCCGCCGAGCTGGTACACGTGCGCATGTTGCCGAAGGACCAGCGGCGCGCCGAGATCCGCGCGTTCCGCAAGACCCACCGCGAGGAGTTCAAGGAGCTCCGTCAGGCCCGCACGCCGATCCGCGACCACCACAGGGAGTGCCACCCGAAGCGGTGACCCACCGTCACCGCGACCCGTGCCCGGTCGACCAGTCGGTCGACCGGGCACGGTGCTGTGGACCTCAGGCCTCCATCACCTTCTCGGTGGGGAGATCGCCGACGGGGCAGTCCGCGACACCGATCGTCTCGCGGGTGATGGACTCGACGGCCCGCTGCGTGGCCTCGGCGTCGGTCACCCAGTTGCGGTAGAAGTCGAAGGGGCACTCCGCGACACCCTTGTCGCCGTCGCCACCGGCGAGAACACCGGTGTAGCCACGGTGCAGCAACTTGAACAGGTGGTTCTGGGACTGGTCATTGGCTCGGGCGTCCCGGATCGTCGACAGTGACAGCTGCGCGTACTGGACCCCGTACTCCTCCTCGCCGCACTCACCCAGGGTCCGGCCGTCGAACCCGATGATCGCGCTGTGCCCGAAGTACGAGTAGACGCCGTCCCACCCGGTGGCGTTCGCGACGGCGACGTAGCAGTTGTTCGCCCAGGCCATGGCTTTCGCCATCAGCACCTGCTGCTCCTTGGCCGGATACATGTACCCCTGGGGTCGCACGATGAGCTCGGCGCCCTTCATCGCGCAGTCCCGCCAGATCTCGGGGTAGTTGCCGTCGTCGCAGATGATCAGCGAGATCTTCAGGCCTTTCGGGCCGTCGGTGACGTAGGTCTGCCCGCCGGGATACCAGCCCTCGATCGGCGTCCACGGCAGGATCTTCCGGTACTTCTGCCGGATCTCGCCCTGGTCGTCGATGAGGACGAGCGTGTTGTACGGCGGCTTGTGCGGGTGATCCTCGTGCCGTTCGCCGGTGATCGAGAAGACGCCCCAGGTGTGTGCCTCGCGGCATGCGGCGGCGAAGATGTCGGTCTCGTCCCCGGGGATCACCGACGCCGTCGCGTACATCTCCTCGTTGTCGTACATGATCCCCTGCGTCGAGTACTCGGGGAACACGACGAGGTCCATGCCGGGCAGACCGCTCTTCATGCCGACGACCATCTCGGCGATGCCCCGGGCGTTGGCGATCACCTCGTCGCGGGTGTGCAACCGCGGCATCTTGTAGTTGACCACCGCGACGCCGACGGTGTCGGGACTGGACGAGATGTCTCCGTGACGCATGGGTTCTCCTGGATCGGGATGATGCTTTCATCGGGAAGGGCCTGCGTCGACGGTACGGAGGCGTCGATGACCAGTGTGTTGCGTTCTCGTTCACACCTCATGACGGCCGCCGTCCGCAGGTAGTTTCATGCGGAATGAAAGGAGAACGCATGTCGGGCTTCGCGTCGCAGCGCTTCCACGATCTCGGCGTCGGTGCCGGGTTCCGGCTCGGTGACCTCCGGTCACCGGCCGATCTCCGGGACGGGCTCCGCACGGCGATCATCGGTCAGGACGAGGCGGTCGAGGCCGTCGTCCGCGCGCTGACGATCGCCGCCGTCGACCTGCGTGACCCCCATCGGCCGATCGCCTCGCTGCTGCTGGTCGGTCCGACCGGGGTCGGCAAGACCGAACTCGCCCGCCAGGTGGCCCACCACGTGCGCGGCGACGCTGACAACCTGTGCCGCGTCGACATGAACTCCCTCGCACAGGAGCACTACGCCGCCTCGCTCTCGGGTGCGCCGCCCGGGTACGCCGGCTCGAAAGAGCAGTTCTCCCTGCTCGATCGCGACACGGTGGAGGGCACCCCCTCCCGTCCCGGGGTGGTGCTGTTCGACGAGGTGGAGAAGGCGCACCCGACGGTCCTGCGGGCCCTGCTGCAGGTCCTCGACACCGGGCGACTCCGACTCGCCTCGGGCACATCGACATTCGACTTCCGCAATGCGATCGTGCTGCTCACGTCGAACCTGGGGTCGCGCGAGGTGCACGACATGGCGCATCGGTCGGTCGCCTCGGCCGTGCGTCGTCGACTACGCGCGGCCCGCGGCGCCGGCCCCCGTGACCTCGTGCTCGACCGGGTGCGCGAGTTCTTCGACCCCGAGCTGCTCAACCGCTTCGACGAGGTGATCGTGTTCGACCCCGTCGACGGGGCGTCGGCACGAGCGATCGTGGACCGCGAGATCGACAGGCTCGTCGCGACACTCACCGACCGGGGCGTGGCCTGCGTCGTCAGCGACAGCGCGCGGGGTGTCCTCACCGAGCGTGCGTTCGACGTCCGCTACGGCGCCCGGGCACTGCGCCGCGCGCTGCGCCTGCACCTCGTGGCGCCGATCGCCGCGACGCTCGCAGAGTCCGGGGTCGACGGGCCGCGGCGGATCGTCGTCGACGCACGCGGCGACGAGGTCGTCGTCACCGGTCCGCCCACTGCCGTGACGGGGTCCGCGGATGACTGAGGATCCGCCGCCGCTGCCGTTGCTGCTCGCGCGTGCGTCGCGTGCGGTCGACCACCGGATGGCGGCGATCGTCGCGGACATCGGGGTGTCCACCGACCAGTGGCGTGTCCTGCTGGTGTTGTCGAGATCGGACGGCATCACCATGAGCGACCTCGCCGACGCCGCCGTCCTCTCCGCGGCGGGTGCCACGCGCGCGGTCGACGCGTTGGTCTCGCGGGCGATGGTCTACCGGCGCGCGGACCCGACCGACCGTCGTCGCATCGTCGTGTTCCTCAGTGCGCACGGCGTCGTGACCGTCGAACCCGGCATCCACGCGATGGAGCAGATGGAGCGCGACATCGCGGCCACCATCGGGTCACGACGCCATCTCGCGCTCGGTGACGGGCTGCTGCACCTGATCGACCACGAGATCCTGATGGGTGTCGTCGGCGAAACGTCGGTGTAATCGGGCGCTGTCACCCTGGTCGGGACGAGCTGGAGGGACGGTGAGCGCGATGCGACTCGGTCTGGTGATCCCGCAGAGCGGTCCGTCGGGGATCTTCGGGCCGTCGTGTGCGGCCGCCGCACGCCTGGCCGTCGAGGAACTGAGCGACGCCGACGGGATCCTCGGTGAACCGGTCGAGGTGACCACCGTCGACGGTGGCGCCGACGCCACGACCGTCGCCGCCACCGTGTCCCGGCTCCGGCGGGAGGGTGCGATCGACGCCGTGGTCGGTTGGCACGACTCGAGCGTGCGACGAGCACTGGTCGGTGTCACCGCGTCGGCGGTGCCCTACGTGTACACGGCCGTCTACGAGGGCGGTGAGACCTCCGACGGCGTCTTCCTCACGGGGGAGACCCCCGACCGCGACCTGGTCCCGGCGCTGCGGTGGATGAGCGAGGAACTCGGTGTCCGCCGCTGGGCGGTGGTCGGGAGTGACTACGTGTGGCCGCGTCGGACCGCACGTCACGTCGTGGGCGCCGTCCGCGACGTCCGCGGCGTCCGCGGCGTCGAGATGGTGACCTCGACGTTCGTTCCCCTCGGCACGACCCGTTTCGGCCCTGTCATCGACGCGATCGACCGGGCGGGCGTCGACGGCGTGCTGGTGCTGCTGCTGGGTTCCGACGCCGTGGCGTTCAACCGGGCGTTCGGGCGGCGCGGGCTGGACGAGCGGTGCATCCGGCTGGGTCCGCTGATGGACGAGAACATGCTGCTGGCCACCGGCGCCTCGGCGACCCGACACCTGTACTCGACGGCCGGGTTCTACGAGACCCTGGTCACCGGTCCATCTCTCGAGTTCGGCAACCGCTACGCGCGGCGCTTCGGGACGTCGGCTCCGCCGCTGACGTCACCGGGGGAGTCGTGTTACGAGGGTGTGCGGCTGCTCGCGGAACTGGCCGCGCGTGCGGGTTCGTCGGATGTCGAGGCGATGAACCGCGCTGCAGCGGAGGGCTTTCGGCCTCCCAGCCCGCGCGGCGAGGTCCTGTTCGACGGCAGGCACCTCCGTCAGGACGTCTACCTCGCGGTCGCCGACGCGGTGGAGTTCGACGTGCTCGCGCGCGTGAGCGCGGCTGCCTGACCCGCCCCCTCGGTCAGGACTCCTCGGGGTTGGGACGCGTCTGTTGCGTCCACCCGTCGCCGTCGTGATAGCGCTCGATCGACGGGTCGTGCAGGTCGGGGTACCAGCCTGCGGGTGTGGGGGGTGGGGTCGCCCGCGCTGCGCGGATCGCCGGGCTCACCGCGCCGACGATGACGAGCACCACGATCACGACGATGACGACGATCAGCCAGGTCTGCACCCGTCCAGTATGCGCATTGTCCGCTATGTGCACTCACGTCTCATCAACCCCTCGTGCACCCGGAGATCCCGTGTTAGGTTCACTTTCCTGAATCGCTGGTGCAGGAACTGGTGCAGGAAGAGGTCGGGACTCCGATGCGTCGATCCCTCTGCGTGACCATCGCGGGCTGTACTCTCGTGCCCGTCATGATGAGCGCGCCCGCGGTGGCGGCGCCGGCACCGGCGGTGGCCCTCCCCAGTTCCGGGTGCGTGCAGGACCTGCCGCAGCCTCCGCGGCCGGGGAGTCCCCTGCCGCCCCGGATCGATTTCGGACTCCCGTACCTCCAGGTCACCCCGGTGCCGCAGTTCGGCCCGCAGAACTCGCGGCAGCGGGTCCCGTCGCCCCCTCCACCGCCGGACCCGTGCAAGGACCCCTGCCCCGATCTCACCGACGCGCCGCCCCCGGCGGCAGCCGTGGGATCCGGATCGGGCTCGATCGCGGTCCCGAAGATCACCTTCACCCCACGACCCATCGCGACCATCCCGGTGCCGGTCCCCGGTGGCACACCTCCGCGCGGGCAGGCCCGTCCGCCGACGCAGAACCCGGCCGCCGTCGCAGGTGCCGTCACCGCGAAGCCGCCGACCCCCCGCGCGGGGGGACTGAGCTACGTCGGTCAGGTCACCGGGCACGGCTCGACCAGCCGCACCGACAAGCGATTCCAGGTCAACGGCACCGACCTGGGGATCATGTGGCAGGCCGCGCCGGACAAGGTGGCCATCGCGTTCGGCGACACCTTCGGCAAGGGTTTCCGCCCGCCCGGCGCGAACGGCGGCGACTGGCGGTCCAACACCCTCGGATTCTCCGGCAACCGCGATCTCGCGCGCGGCCTGAGGATCGACTCGATGGTGCAGGACAGTCGGTGTCACGCCGCCGAGGTCATCGCCAGCCGCAAGATCAACTATGTCGAGCAGACCGTCATCCCCACATCGGGTTTCGCGCTCGGCAAGCGTCAGTACATGAGTTACATGTCCGTCAACCACTTCTCGGTGCCCGGCCAGTGGTTCACCAACTACGGCGGACTCGCGTGGTCGGACGACGGTGGTTCGACGTGGACGAACTCCCAGTACGCCCGGTGGGACAACTTCTTCGGCCGGTCGAAGTTCCAGGTGTCGTCGATGGTCCCGGCCGGCGGGTACGTCTACATGTTCGGCACCCCGAACGGTCGTCTCGGCACCACCGCTCTCGCGCGGGTCCCGGCGTCGGATGTGCTGAACAAGACGGCATACCAGTACTGGGTGAACGGGACCTGGCGGCCGACCGCCAACGGTGATCAGGCGACTCCGCTGTTCGGTGGTCCCACCGGCGAGCTGTCGGTGCGATACGACGCCGCCGCGCAGCTGTGGCAGGCGACGTACCTGGACGTGCTGCGCGGGGGGATCGTCCTGCGGCAGTCCAGGTCTCCGCAGGGCCTGTGGTCCGAGCCGACCCTGCTGATGTCGTCGGCGCAGTACCCGCAGGTCTACGGAGGCTTCATGCACCCCTGGTCGACGGACAAGGACCTCTACTTCACGGCCACGACCTACACCTCGTACAACGTCAGCCTGATGCACGTCCACACCAACTGACCGATCCCTATCCGCGGGGGGAGACGGTTCCCTGTCGAGGAGCGGTGAGGTCGTAGAGCGTGACGTCGTCGATCACCCGCGGGGTGTAGTGCGTCGAGACCCACCGCGTGATCTGCGCGGACGGACGGTCCGGGTCGCGCCCGCCGAACATCGACAGGCCGCCGATGAACCAATGGATCTGGCGTGTTCGCACGAGGTCCTGGAACTGCGTCAGCGTCGGTGAGGGGTCGCTGCCGGCGAACCCGCCGATCGGCATCACGGGATCCTGTGTGGCGAGCTGGTATCCGGCGGCCGACAGCGAGCTGACGGTGGCGGCGACCCAGCGGTACCGGGATGCGTCGAGCGTCAGCAGGGCGGTCACGGCGGACGGCGGTCCCTCGCCGGTGAACAGCCGTCGCGCAGCGCGTTCCGCGGCAGCACCGCCGGGCAATCGTGGCGCGCCCGCGCGGCCGAACGGGAAACCTGTCGCGGTGGGCGGCCCGGCGGTCACCAGTCCACCGATCCGAGGTGTGCTCACCGTGTCGACCGTGTATGCGATCGGACCGGCGAGCGCCACGACGAGCGATGCGGCGATCGCGGTACGGGTGACGACGACGTGGCGGCGCATGCCGTCGACGAGCAGACCCGTGACCGCGACGACGGCTGCAGCCCCGACGGCCCATCGCAGCCCCACTGCGAAGTGGGGTGTGCGCCCCAGGATCACTACGGCCAGGACCGCGGTGAGGATCAGGGCGGCGGCGAGGAGCGTACGGACCCAGACGATGTGACGTGCCTGCCACGACCGCACCCCTCCGACACCGACGAGGAGCGCGATCGGTGGTGCGAGCGCGAGGGTGTAGTACGGGTGGAAGATCCCCGCCATGTAGCTCATCAGCACCGCGTTCGACGCCAGCCACAGCCAGGCGAACACCAGCGCGGATCGCTCCGGATCGGTACGAGCCGCGCGGCCGCGCAGGGCGATCGCGACGGCGCCGAGCACCAGGGCGGCCGGGATGAGCCAGGCGACCTGTCCGCCGACGGCGGGAGAGAACATGCGCAGCGGACCGGTGGCGCCCCCGAACAGGGCGAGCATGTGATGCATCCCCGCACCCGAACGGCCTGCGCCGCCGCCGATCCCGCTCGACTCGTCCCCGGTGAGGCGGCCGAACCCGTTGTAGCCGAGGGCCAGCTCGATGATCGAGTTGTGCTGGGTACCGCCGATGTACGGGCGGGAGTCCGACGGCCACACCGACACGATCAGCACCCACCACCCCGCGGCGACGATCAGCGCGCCGAGCGCCGCCAGCAGGTGGAGCACGCGGCGACCCAGAGGGGCCGCCGCGAACACGAGGTAGGCCACCGCGATGGCCGGGACGATGATCAGCGCCTGGAGTTGTTTGGTGAGGAACGCGAGACCGAGGAGACCGCCCGCGAGGACCGCCCACCGGAGCCGTCCGTCGTCGAGGATCCGCACGGTGGCCCACGCGGTCGCGATGAGCAGCAGGACCAGCAGCGCGTCGGGGTTGTCGAACCGGAACATCACCACCGCGACCGGTGTCACGGCGAAGACCGCCCCGGCGAGCAGGCCGGCGACGGGACCCGCGATCCGTCGCCCGATGGCCGCGACGAGGGCCACGGAGGCGACACCCATCAACGCCTGGGGGACCAGCACCGACCACGAACTGAGACCGAAGAGTCGCACGGCGATGCCCGGGATCCACAGCGACAGCGGGGGTTTGTCGACGGTGATCGAGTTCGCGGCGTCCGACGAGCCGAAGAACCACGCCTTCCAACTCTGTGACCCGGCCTGGATCGCTGCGGCGTAGAAGTCGTTGGCGTACCGGTTGATCGACAGATCCCACAGGTAGATCAGCGCGCTGCCGACGAGCAGGACGACGAACGCGATCCGGTGCCACGACGGGCCACGGGCGGGTGGGGGTGTCGTCGGTTGGGCGACACCCGCGTCGGCGACGGCGGTCACGCAGGCGATCCCGTCTGCAGGTGCCGCCGGAACACCCAGCGCAACGCGACGAAGCGGATGACCGTGGCGACGAGGTTCGCGATGATCAACACGGTGAGGTCGACGTGCTTGTCGGCGTGGGGGAAATCGACGTGCAGGACGTAGAGGGCGCCGGCGGAGATCGCCCACCCGACGAGGAAGATCGCGATCCCCTGCAGATGGTGACCCGCCGCCCCCTCGCGGCCACGCACACCGAACGTGAAGGCGCGGTTGGCCCAGGTGTTCAGCACGGCGGTGACGAGCAGTGCCAGGAAGTTCGCCGCCTGCGCTCCCACCATCGGGTGCAGCAGCAGGTAGAGGACGGCGAACGCCACCGTCGACACGACCCCGATGACCCCGAACCGCACGAGGTGACCGATCATCCCGCGCGGTACGCCGTTCACCTGGGGTTCGTCGAGCCGGTCGCGGCCGATCGTGCGACGCAGCTCCGTGATGGGCAGGTCGCCGCGGCTGATCGCCCGCGCCACCCGCCAGCATCCCTTGAGGTCCTCGGTGGCGGTGCGCACGATGTCGACCGACGAGTCGGGGTCGTCGACCCAGTCGACGGGGATCTCCGCGATGCGCAGGCCGACGCGTTCGGCGAGGACGAGCACCTCGGTGTCGAAGAACCAGCCGGTGTCGGCGACGAGGGGGAGCAGGCGTCGGGCGACGTCGGTGCGCATCGCCTTGAACCCGCACTGCGCGTCGCGGAAGTGGGTGCGCAGCGCGGTCCGCAGGATGAGGTTGTATCCGCGTGAGATCACCTCACGTTTCGCGCCCCGCACCACCCGCGACGAGTGCGACAACCGCGATCCGACGGCGATGTCGGAATGGCCGGACAGCAGCGGGGCGACCAGCGGGACCAGGGCGTTGAGGTCGGTGGAGAGGTCGACGTCCATGTAGCAGACGACCTCGGCGTCGCTGTCCCGCCAGGCGGCGTTGAGTGCCCGCCCGCGGCCCTTGGCGTCGAGATGGACGACGCGCACGCCGTCGATCCGATCGGCCAGACCCCGCGCGACCTCCAGCGTCGAGTCGGTGCTCGCGTTGTCCGCGATCGTGATCCGCGCCGAGAACGGCACCGAGGTCCGCAGATGCGCAGCCAGACGTCGCACACACCGCTCGAGGTCGGTCTCCTCGTTGTGAACCGGTACGACGATGTCGAGCGTCGGTGACGCCGGCGTGTGGTCGGTGACGACGACCATCCCGGGATGGTCGAGGGGCTGTGGGGTCGTCATACGGCGAGCCTGCCTGTGCCGGTGGGGATGTCGGATATGTCCCAGTCGTGAGTACCGCTAACGATCTGAGTGTACGTGCGCTCCCCGGGCGCGGGCGGCCCTGCGGGGCTCAGTCGGTGGTGGCCTCCGACACAGTCGCCGGGACCTCCTCGCCGGTGGCGAGTCGCGCGTGCCGACGGCCGTAGAGCAGGTAGACGGCCATGCCGAGGACCAGCCACACGAGGAACCGCAGCCACGTCGCGACGACGAGATTGGTCATCAGGTAGATGCACGCGAGGGCCGAGAGGATCGGCACCACGGGCGAGAAGGGGACCCGGAACGGACGCGTCAGGTCCGGTTTGGTCCGTCGGAGGACCGGGACGGCGATGGAGACGACGAGGAACGCGAACAGCGTTCCGATGCTGACCATCTCGGACAGTTCGGTCAGCGGCACCAGTCCGGCGAGCAGCGCGACGAAGACGGTCGTCCCGATCGTGAAGCGGAAGGGCGTCCCGAACCGGGGGTGCGACCGGGCGATCGACTGGGGCAGCAGGCCGTCGCGCCCGAGCGCGAAGCCGATGCGGCTCATGGCGATGATGTCGACCAACGTCACCGACGTCAGACCCGCGACGGCAGCGATCGCGATGAGTGTCCCCGCCCAGCTCGCGTCGTTGGCGTCGAACGCCTTCGCGATCGGGGCGCTCACGTCGAGGTCGGTGTACTTCTGCATGCCGGTCACGACGAACGCGACGAGGACGTAGAGCGTCGTGCAGAGACCCAACACGATGAGCAGCGCGCGGGGGATGTCGCGCGCCGGGTTGCGGGTCTCCTCGGACAGGTTCGCGACGGCCTCGAACCCGGTGTAGGCGAAGAACACCACGGCGGCCGCGGTGAAGATCCCGGCGACCCCGAACGTCGCGGGTTCGAACCCGCCGACCCACTGCAGGAGCGGTTGGTCGAGCGTGGAGACGGACTCGCCGGAACTGGTCGACTTCGGGATGAACGGCACCAGATTGGCCTTGGTGACGAAGAAGGCGCCGACCACGATGATGAACACCGAGATGGCCACCTTCACCAGCACCAGGGTGTTGGTGACCCGTGCCGACTCCTTCACCCCGACCGCGGCGATGACGCCGAGGACCAGGACGAGGGCGACGGCGCCGATGTTGACCGTCGCGTCCTCGGTGAACAGAGACTTCGGCAGGTCGAAGAGATCGGCGAGATACCCCGACCAACTGCGCGCCACCACGGCCGCCCCGAGCGCGAACTCCAACACCAGATCCCACCCGATGATCCAGGCGAACACCTCGCCGAGCGTCGCGTAGGCGTAGGTGTAGGCGCTGCCCGCCGTCGGGACCGACGACGCCAGCTCCGCGTAACAGACCGCGGCCAACATGCTGACCAGACCGGCGGCGAGGAACGAGATGACCACAGCCGGCCCGGCGTTCTCCTTCGCCTGGATGCCGGTGAGGGTGAAGATCCCGGTGCCGATCACGATGCCGACGCCGAACCCGACGAGGTCGCGCGTCGTCAGCGTCTTCTTCAGACCCCGACCCTCGCCGTCGCCGGCGCCGCCCGCGACGTCGCGGTTGATGGCCTCGACGCTCTTGGTGCGCAACATGCCCATCGACCTGACGCTACTGGGCACCCGGGACGGGAGAACGCATTCCGGTCGGTCCGGCTCGAGATGTCCGACTCGAGGAGCATCATCGGGTCATGCAACTGAGCGAGGAGCAGCGCGATCGGGCGATCGGCGCGCTGGTGGGCAGTGCTGTCGGCGACGCCGCCGGGGCCGGGTACGAGTTCACCCATCCGGCGCAGGACGTCGTCGTCGACATGATCGGCGGCGGCCCGTTCGACTGGGCGCCGGGGGAGTGGACCGACGACACGTCGATGGCGACGTGCGTCGCGGCGGGTCTGTCACCCGGTCACGCCGACCTCGACGCCGTCGCGGCGGCGTTCGTCGCCTGGTACGACACACGACCCGCCGACATCGGCAACCAGACGCGATCGGTCCTGACCCACCGCGACACCACGGCCTCGTCGATGACGGCGCGCGCGGCGTCACTGACCGGACGGACCGGGGGCAACGGATCGCTCATGCGCACCGCGCCGGTCGGGGTGGCGTTCGTGCGTGCGGACGACGCCGACTGCGCCGAGGCCGCGGGTGCGATCAGCGACCTGACCCACGCCGACCCGCGGGCTCGCGAGGCGTGCGAGTTGTGGTCGGTCGCGATCGCCCGGGGCATCCGGACGGGCGAACTCTCGGGACTGCCGGAGTACCTCGCCGAGCGAGACCCCGACGTGCGCGCGTTCTGGGAGCCCCTGCTCGACGAGGCCCGGAGCGGGGATCCGTCGGACTTCTCGAACAACGGGTGGGTGGTGCATGCGCTGCAGACGGCCTGGTGGGCACTGTGCGGCGCCGACGGCGACGTCGTCGGGACCGTCGAGCGCTGCGTGCGTGCCGGCGGTGACACCGACACCACCGCGGCCATCGCCGGTGCGCTGGCCGGCGCGTGCTCGGGCACGGCGGGCATCCCCCGACGGTGGACCGACATGCTGCACGGCTACCCGTCCTGGACCACGACCGACCTGCGCGCGACCGCACTACGAGTGGTCGGTGAGGACCCGGTCGACACCCTGGGGCATTCCTGATCGTCGGCCGCCGCGGGCTTGTGGGGTGGGCGTACCCTGAAGTCGTATCGACGCGTGAGACACCGGCTGGTGTCCTGTGATCCTCGGTACGTCACCGCTCGGCGTGACGCCGGGTAGATCGGAGCGTCCGATGACGCCGTCCACCTCTGTCGAATCCACGGTCGACGGCGCGCGCTTCGCCCTCAAGGCCCATCCGACCCGCGGCGACCACGTCGACGGGGCATGGTGGCCCGCGTCGCGTGACCTCGCCGCCGAGATCGGTGGACTGCTCGACGCACTGGCGCCGCGCGCCACCCCGGCGGGTCGGGTCGTCGTCAACATCGCCGACTGGGACCTGCCGCACAACCGGATCATCCACCACGACAACGTCGTCCGTCTCGACAGCTACCGCTTCTGGCCGACGCACCTGCTCAAGGTCCGCACCGTCGGCGACACCGACTCCGTCACGCTGATGGTGATCCCGCCCGAGGCCCCCGCCGAGGCGGCGGAGCGGGTGCTCGCGATGAGCTCCGCCGACGACGCCACGGTCTCCGTCGCCGACATGCTCGCCGCGACCACCTGAGACCGGTGGGTCGCCTCCGAGCCGGCTCGGTGGGGCACAATCGCACCATGGCCGACGCGAGACCCCATGTCCTGATCATCGGCGGCGGATTCGGCGGGATGTACGCCGCCCGTCGGCTCAAGCGGGCCGACGTCCGCGTCACCATGCTGGACCGGGGTACGTCGCACGTCTTCCAGCCGCTGCTCTACCAGTGCGCGACCGGCCTGCTCTCCGAGGGAGAGATCGCGAGTCCCCTGCGACACCTGTTGCGACGCAACAAGAACCTGCAGGTGCTCCTGGGTGAGGCGTCGGGCATCGATGTCGAGAAGAAGATCGTCACGGCCACCCGTTTCGACGGGACGACCTTCGACGTCGACTACGACCACCTCATCGTCGCGGCCGGGATGCGGCAGTCGTATCACGGCAACGAGCAGTTCGCGGAGTACGCGCCCGGGATGAAGACCGTCGACGACGCGCTCGCCATCCGCCGCAAGATCATCTCGTCGTTCGAGATCGCCGAGACCCTGCCGACCGCCGACCTGCGCAAGCCGTGGCTGACGTTCGTGATCAGTGGAGGCGGACCCACTGGGGTGGAGCTCGCCGGTCAGATCCGCGAGATGGCGACGCGGGCGCTGTCGAAGGAGTTCGACACCATCGACCCGACCGAGGCCGACGTGATCCTCGTCCACGGAGGTGATCGGGTGCTCGAGTCGTTCCACCCGAAGCTGTCGGGCAAGGCCCAGCACATCCTCGACCGGATCGGTGTCCGCACCCTCCTGGGCCGCCACGTCACCGACGTCTGCAGTGACTACGCCGTCACCACCGACAAGAAGACGAAGTCCACGGAGCAGATCGACGCCCACACCATCCTCTGGACGGCCGGAGTCGAGGCGGTCCCCTTCGCGCAGGCGCTCGCCCAGGCGACGGGTGTCACCCAGGGGCATGGCGGGACCATCCCGGTCCAACCGGATCTCACGATCGCCGGGCACCCGTCCATCTCGGTCGTCGGCGACATCATGAGCCTGGACAAGCTCCCCGGCGTCGCCGAGGTCGCGATGCAGTCGGGGTTCCATGCGGCGGGCAACGTCGCCCGCGTCGCCGAGGGCAAGTCCGACGCGCGGACGCCCTTCAAGTACCGCGACCTGGGCACCGCCGCATACATCGCGCGCTATCACGCTCTGCTCGAGTCGGGACCTGTGCGGATGTCGGGATTCCTCGGCTGGCTCGGCTGGGGCGGCATCCACATCACGTTCCTCGCCGGGACGCGCAACCGTGCGTGGACGCTGGCGAGCTGGGCAAGCGCGATCATCGGTGGCAGTCGCGGCGAACGCGCGATCACCTACGGCGACCCGGAGACCGCCCGCCGGCCCTACGCCTGACGGTTCTGCCCGCTCGGCGGGTCGTGTCCGCCCGGTCGGCGGGGGGTTCTGGCCCGCTCGGGGTCTATCGGTCGGTCGGGGAGTCGTCGGCGGAGGTGGGTGACGCCTCGGATCCGGCGTCACCGTCCTCGCCCTCGGCTCCGCCGACGATCGTGTAGGTCGGGTCGATCATGACGATCCCCTTCCGCCCCTGGCGTGCCTTGCCGCCGGCACGCACCAGTTGACCGGGCACCAGGTCGCCACCGGTCTTGCCGTCGCGTCCGGTGAACCGCAGACGCATCAGACCGCTGTCGTCGGACACCTCCACGATGTGCACCTCGTCGTCGTCGATGACGCGGTCGAAGGTGTTGCGGACCCGACCCTCCACGACGCCGCGGTGCCCGACGATCAACCCGCCGATCGCCAGCACCGACGACGAGCTCTCGGGTTCGTCGTGCTCGGCGCGGGCGTCGTCGCCCTCCTCACCGAGACGCGCCTGCAGTGACGCGACCCGGCGGGCGAGGCGTTCCTCCATGAGATCGGGGAAGGCCTTGCGGATCTCGGCCTGCACGTCGAACGGGATGATCGTGGCGGCGGCGTGCTGGATCTCGCTGACGGCGCGGGAGATCTTGTCGGCACTGCGGTCGTGCAGCAGGCGACCCAGCAGCGGGGCGTAGGTCCGTCGGGGGAGCAGGACGGTGACGTGCGTG
This sequence comes from Williamsia sp. SKLECPSW1, assembly GCF_054332755.1. NCBI lineage: Bacteria > Bacillati > Actinomycetota > Actinomycetes > Mycobacteriales > Nocardiaceae > Williamsia > Williamsia sp. SKLECPSW1. The sequence continues at coordinate 2,871,796 of NZ_JBTGLI010000001.1, forward strand.
CGGGGCGCGGCGGACAGGGCCTCGACGACGAGTCGCTGCACGCCTCGGGTGATACGCCGGTCGGGGCAGTCGATGATCTTCAGCGGCGTGTCCAGGCCGTAGTGCTCCCACCGCTCGCGCAGCTTGCGGGCCTGCGCTGCGTCGACGACGAGATGCACGGCGGTCAGGTCGTCGGCACGCAGCCCGTGGCCGTAGCGCAGCGCCTCCAGCACCGCGAGGTCGACCGAGTTGACCAGCACGAACGCGGTGTGACGGGCGTAGTTGACCTGCTCGGGTCGGTTCGACCGGAACTCCTCGAGGATCGCCGCCTCCGCCCGGTACTCACGGTTGAGGCGGATGAGCCCGAAGACCAGCAGCGGGAACACGACGACCACCAGCCAGGCGCCCTCGGTGAACTTCGCGACGGCGAAGATGCCGACGACGATCAGCGACAGCACCCCGGCGGTCAGGTTGATCGTCAGCCGCCGCCGCCAGCCGGACTCCTTGTGCGTCAGATGGTGTTTGGTCATGCCGAACCCGGCCATCGCGAAGCCGGTGAACACGCCGATCGCGTAGAAGGGGATCAGGGCGTTCACCGATCCGCCGGTCACCAGCAGGAGCACCACCGCCAGGACGGTGAGGACGATGATGCCGTTCGAGAAGACCAGTCGGTGCCCGCGCTTGCCGAGCTGACGCGGCAGGAACCGGTCGGCGGCGACGAAGTTCGCCAGCGCCGGGAAGCCGTTGAAGCTGGTGTTGGCGCCGCTGAAGAGGATCGCCGCCGTCGCGATCTGCAGCAGCACGTAGAGCGTCGTACCCACGGCGCCGGATCCGAAGACGGCCCGGGCGATCTCGCTGAGCACCGACGGGTAGCCGTCGACGTAGGGCGTCGCGTGGGTCTCGTGCGCGAGCCACGCCACGCCGCTGAGGAGGACGAACAGGATCGTCGCCATGATGGTCAGCACCCGGCGGGCGTTGACGCCCTCGGGTTTGCGGAACGAGCCGACCGTGTTGCTGATGGCCTCGACGCCGGTGAGCGACGACCCGCCGTTGGCGAACGCCCGCAACAGCACGAGGATCGTCGCGCCCGCGATCAGACCGCCGCCGTGGTGCACCTCGACCGTCCCGGGCAGGTCGGCCGGGATGTAGCGCGGCAGTCCCGTCGTGGCGTCGCGGACGAGTCCGACGACGATGAGCAGCAGGACCATCCCGGTGAAGAAGTACGTGGGGACGGCGAACGGACGCCCCGCCTCGCGCAGTCCTCGCAGGTTCGCCAGACACATCACCAGGACGACGGCGACGGTGATCTCCAGGCTGTACGGCCCGAGTACCTTCACCGCCGACACCACCGCGACCGTGCCGGCGGCCGCCTGCACCGCCACCGTGACGACGTAGTCGATGAGGAGCGCGGCCGCCGCGATCTGCGCGACGCGGGGACCGAAGTTCTCGCGGGCGACGATGTACGACCCGCCCGCGCGGGTGTAGGCCATCACCACCTGTCGGTACGACGCGGCGACGAGCACCAGGATCGCGAGGATGACACCGGTGATCGGCAACAGCAGGGTGAAGGCGGCGAGGCCGGCGTAGGGGAGCAGCTCGACGAGGATGAGCTCGCTGCCGTAGGCCGTGGAGGAGATCGCGTCGGGGGCGAGGACGCCGAGCGCGACGGGGTTCGTCAGCCGCTGGTCGCGTAGTTGATCGGTGATCATCGGCTTGCCGAGCACGAGTCGCTTGAAGCCGTAGCCGAGCGATTCGGGGACGTCGCGGGAGAGCTGGACGTCGACGGCGCGACGGGGGTGCGACGCGGGTTGCTGCGACATGACGACCTCTCGGTGGTGCTCGATCGGGGCGAACGATACGCAGGCCGCGAGGTGTTCGTACGCCCAGTGGCATCGATGCCTCGTGGGCTCCGACATATCGGGCGCGCACGCCGCGGCGGACACGCGCGGTGCGGGTGTCGTGAACGTCGGAATGCGCCGACTTCCCGCTGCTAGTGTCGGTTTTCATGTCCGCCGCACCGACTCTCGACCGCCCCGACGGCAGCGACGCCCGCCCGCCGACGGGGCAGCAGTCCCCGGCCCGCAAGCCGGGCAGCGCGCGTCGGCGCCGCGCCGCATACGCCGAGCGGATCGCGCGGTGGTCGTCGCGGCTGCTGACGCTCGCCGCCGTGGTGTCGCTGCTGTCGATCCCGCTGCGCCACTTCCGCGTCACCGACGTCGTCACCGATCTCCTCGGCGCGTTCAACCTCCCGGCCGATCCGAGCATCTTCGTCGTCTGCCTCGTGCTGGCCCTCGCCGGCGCGGTGCGACGCCGATTCAAGGGCGCGCACACCGCCCTGATGTTGGTGATGGCGCTGTCGGTCCTCGACGACGTCCTCGCGCTGATCACGTTCTACGCCGACGACATCACCGTCGACGACGGCTACGGACAGTTCCGCACCTCGGTGATCACCGCGGCGGTCGTCCTGGCGATCGGTGTCGTCGTGTTCGTCGCGGTCGCGTTCTCCCGGCGCGCCTACACCGCGGAACTGGCGCCGGGATCGGTCCGGACCGCGTTCGCGGTGCTCGTCGGCGGCATCCTCACGTCGTTCGTCGTCACCTTCGTCCTCACCGCGCTGTTCCCGCACCGGCTGCGCGGTCTCGACGAACGGTTCATCTGGTCGCTGCGGTCGACGTTCGGTGACCGCGCGAGCCTCGGCGACGCCGTGCTGAAGGGTCACGACGGACATCACTGGATCTATGCCTGCGCGGGATGGATGTCGGCGATCGCGCTGATCCTCGCGCTGGTCACCCTCTACCGCGCCAACCGCGACAACGACTTCGTCGACGCCGACCAGGAACTCGGTGTCCGCGAGCTGCTGCTGCGATTCGGTGAGGACGACTCGCTGGGCTACTTCGCGACACGTCGCGACAAGTCCGTCGTCTTCGCACCCGACGGGCGTGCCGCGGTGACCTTCCGGGTGGTGGGCAGCACCAACGTCGCGAGCGCGGACCCGATCGGCGACCGCGAGTCGTGGCCCGCGGCCGTGCAGGCGTGGCTGGAGAACTGCCGCAAGAACTCACTGCACGCCGCGGTCCTCGCGGCCAGTGAGGCGGGCGGACGGGTGTATCGCGAGGCGGGTCTGCGGACCCTCGCGATCGGCGACGAGGCGATCATCGACGTCGACGACTTCACCCTGCGCGGGCAGTCGATGAAGCCGGTCCGCCAGGCCGTCAACCGCGTCACCGCGGCGGGATACACCACCACCATCCGCCGTCACGGTGAGCTGACCACCGAGCAGCTCGCCGAGATCGAACGGTTGGCCGACGCGTGGCGCGGCGAGGAGACCGAACGCGGCTTCTCCATGGCGCTCAACCGCGTCGGCGATCCGGTCGACGATCGCTGCCTCCTCATCTGTGCGCACGACGCCGACGGACGGATCCGTGCGTTCCTGTCGTTCGTGCCCTGGGGACTGCGGGGGGTGTCGCTGGATCTGATGCGCCGTGACCGCGCCGCGGAGAACGGCGTCAACGAGTTCCTCGTCGCCCGCCTCATCGAGGCCTCCCACGACCTCGGCGTCCGGCGGATCTCGCTGAACTTCGCGGTCTTCCGATCGGTCTTCTCCAGCGCCGAGCGGGAGGGTGCCGGCCCGGTCACCCGTGCGGTCGACGGGGTGCTGGGGTTCGCGTCGCGGTTCTACCAGCTGGAGTCGCTGTACCGGTCGAACCAGAAGTACCACCCCGTCTGGGTCCCGCGACTGCTCTGCTACCACCCCTCGCTGACCGTGATGCGGGCCGCCGTCGCGGTCGGTGTCGCCGAGGGGTTCCTCCCGCACCTCGGCCCGAAGTTCCTCGTCGGCGACAAGACGCCCGAGGAGCAGCCCCGGCGCACCGATCCCGAGTTCCTCGCGCGTGTCCGTGATCTCGACGAGCGGTTCCTGGTGGCCAAGGCCCCCGCGCCGCGCCTCAACGACCAGCAGCGCGTGCGGATGTCGAAGCTGGACCGGATGCGTGCCGAGGGCGACGAGGCCTACCCGGTGTCGGTGCCGCGCACGCATCGTGTGGCCGACATCGTCGCCGAGCACACCGGTCTCGGCGCCGGACAGCGCACCGGGGTGACCGTGTCGGTGGCGGGACGCATCCGCGCGATCCGCGACCTCGGTGGCGTCGAGTTCGCCGTCCTCGAGGACGACCGCGCACGCATCCAGGTCCTCTCCGACGCCGACGTCGCCGACCGGGGCATGCACGACACCTTCCGACGTCGCGTCGACACCGGTGACCTCGTCAGCGTCACCGGGCAGGTCGTCGCGTCGCGGTCGGGGGAGTTGTCGATCGCGATGACGTCGTGGCGGATGGCGGGCAAGTGCCTCAACCCGATGCCCGCGCTGGGCGCCGAGATCGGCGACGACGTCCGCGTCCGCGACCGGCCGCTGGACCTGCTGACCAACCCCGAGGCCGTCGACCTCCTGCAGAAGCGGTCGCGCGGGGTACGCGCCCTGCGGCAGACGCTGCAGGACAGCGGTTTCGACGAGGTCGAGACGCCGATGCTGCAGACCGTGCACGGCGGCGCCTCGGCGCGTCCGTTCAAGACGCACATCAACGCCTACGACCAGCAGCTGTTCCTGCGGATCGCGCCGGAGCTCTACCTGAAACGCCTGTGCGTCAGCGGGATGGGCGCGATCTTCGAGCTGAACCGCAACTTCCGCAACGAGGGGGCCGACGCCACCCACAACCCCGAGTTCACCTCGCTCGAGGCGTATCAGGCGTTCGGGGACTACAACTCGATGCGGGAGCTGACCCGGGAGTTGATCCTCGCGATGGCAGTGGCGATCAACGGTGCGCCGGTCGCCTACCAGCCCGACGAGAACGGGGATCGTCAGGAGGTCCGCCTCGACGGGGCGTGGCCCATCATGACCGTGCACGAGGCGGTGTCGCGGGCATGCGGGACGGCGGTGACGTCGTCGAGCACACAGGCGCAGGTGGCCGCGGTGTGCGCCGAGCACGGTGTCGAGGTCGCCTCCGACATGCCCGCCGGGAAGATGGTGATGGAGCTCTACGAGGCGTTGGTGGAGAAGCAGACCCGGTTCCCGACGTTCTACTGTGACTTCCCCAAGGAGGTCTCACCGCTGGCTCGTCGACACCGCACCGACCCGCGCCTCACCGAACAGTGGGACCTCGTCGGGTTCGGCGCCGAGCTGGGCACCGCGTACTCCGAGCTCACCGACCCCGTCGACCAGCGGGACCGGTTGACCTCACAGTCGATGCAGGCGGCCGGCGGCGACCCGGAGGCGATGAGCCTCGACGAGGACTTCCTGCACGCGCTGGGGTACGCGATGCCGCCGACCGGCGGACTGGGGCTCGGCGTCGATCGCCTGGTGATGATGCTGACCGGTGTCACCATCCGCCCGACGCTGACGTTCCCGTTCGTCCGCCCCACGCAGTAGCGGCACACCTGCCGACCCTGTGGGTACCGTCGGTGACATGCACCAGGTGACCGCGGACACGTGCGCGGGGCAGATCCACGACCACCGCCGCACCGAATCACGGGTATGACGTCCGCGACGCCCGGCCCGCACCCGCCGGTCCTGCACCGGATCCACCACGTCGCGGCTCCGACCGCGGTGGTGCTGGTCCTGCACGGCGGCAAGGTGCGCAGCACCGAACCCGCCCAGACCAACCACCTGTCCGCCGCCCGGATGCGTCCGTTCGCACGGGCCGTCGCCCGCACGATGCCCGACGCCGAGGTGCTGATGCTGCAGTACCGCTTCCGCGGGTGGAACGGCAGCGACCGCAGTCCGGTCGCCGACGTCCGGTGGGCCCTGGACACGATCCGCGACCGGCACGGCGACGTGCGGGTCGTGCTGCTCGCGCACTCGATGGGTGGTCGTGCTGCGGCCGCGGTCGCCGACGACCCGTCGGTCGACTCGATCGTCGCGCTCGCCCCGTGGTGGCTCGACGGCACCGAGACCGACCTGCTGCGGCCCGGCCAGCACCTGCAGGTGCTCCACGGTCGACTCGACCGGTGGACCAGCCCGCGCATCTCCCTGCAGTCCACGCTGCGTGCCGCCGATCGCGGTGTCGACGCGCGGTGGATCTCGATGGGCCTGGCCGGACACTTCATGCTGATGCGGCCGTGGGTGTGGACCCGCCGTGTGGTCGCCGCGGTCGGAGCCGCAGTCGCACGCATCGCCGACGAGAACCACGAGCCCCAGGAGAACCTGCGATGACCGTCACCGACACCACCCGCGCCACCGCGACCGGGGCCGCGGCCACGATCGCCGACCTGCTCGCCCCGTACATCGGCGGCGAACTCCCGGTGCGCCTGCGGGCCTGGGACGGCAGCGAGGCCGGCCCGCACGACGCGCCCGTCGTCGTGCTGCGCAGCCCCGACGCGCTGCGGCGACTGCTGTGGAGCCCGGGCGAACTCGGTGCCGCACAGGCCTACGTGACGAACGAACTCGACGTAGAGGGTGATCTCGACGAGGCGCTCACCCATGTGTGGTCGGTGATCGCCGCCCGCGATCTCGGGCGCATCTCGATCACACCCGCCCGGGTGGCGCGACTGGTGCGGTCCGCGGCGAAGCTCGGCGCGATCGGGCGGCCGCTGCCGGCCCCGGCGAGCCAGGCCGTCGTGAAGGGCAAGCTGCACACCCTCGCCCGCGACCGGGCCGCGATCAGCCACCACTACGACCTCTCCAACGACTTCTACGCGCTCGTCCTCGACCCGCACATGGCGTACTCGAGCGCCTACTGGACCTCCGACGCCGCCGACTACACGCTCGCCGACGCCCAGCGCGACAAGCTCGACATGGTCTGTCGCAAGGTCGGTCTCGACGCGCGGCCCGGGATGCGTTTCCTCGACGTCGGATGCGGCTGGGGTTCGCTCAGCCTGTACGCCGCGCAGACCTACGGCGCCCAGGTCGTCGGAGTGACCATCTCGACCGAACAGAAGGCGTTCATCGACGCGCGCATCGCCGAGCGTGGCCTGGCCGACCGCGTGGAGATCCGCATCCAGGACTACCGGCAGATCCCCGACGGACCGTTCGACGCGGTCGCGTCCATCGAGATGGGTGAACACGTCGGTCAGGAGAACTACCCGACGTACACGAAGGCGTTGCACGACAACGTCGTCGACGGGGGCCGGGTCCTGATCCAGCAGATGTCGCGCAAGCACGGCGACAACCCCGGCGGCGGGCCCTTCATCGAGTCCTACATCGCCCCCGACATGTTCATGCGCCCGGTGGGCGAGACCGTCGCCATGATCGAGGAGTCGGGTCTCGAGGTCCGTGACGTCCACGCGATGCGTGAGCACTACGTCCGTACCGTCGACGTCTGGTACGAGACGTTCGAGAACCGCTGGGACGACGTCGTCGCGATGGTCGGCGAGGAGGTCGCGCGCGTGTGGCGGCTGTACCTCGTCGGCGGCGGGATGGCTTTCCGCGACGGGCGCATGGGCGTCGACCAGATCCTGTCGGTCCGACCCGACTCCCGCGGCCGCTCGTCGATGCCGCCTGTCCGGGACTTCTGAGGAGCGCGGCCGTGACCTTCGACTGGTCGCAGTTCGGCATCGTCACCGGGGCCAGCGTCGCCGGTGTGGTGATCCTGCTGGCCGTCACCGCGGTCATCGGGTTCTCGATCGGCCGCCACAACGTCGTCGACGTCACGTGGGGCCTCGGCTTCGTGCTCATCGCGCTGATCACTGCGGTGCTCGGCAACGGCGACCTCTGGCGCCGACTGCTGGTGCTCGTCCTCATCGGCGTGTGGGGTCTGCGCCTGGCGACGTCGATGTTCCGACGCTCCCGGGGCAAGGGTGAGGACCCTCGGTACGAGAAACTCCTCGACGAGGCCGGCGGCAACCGGGCGCTCACCGCGATCACGAGGATCTACGCGACCCAGGGGCCTGCTCTGTGGTTCGTGTCGCTGCCCCTGCAGGTGTCGGCGGTCGCCCACGGCACGCTCTGGTACCTCGCGGTGATCGGTGTGCTCGTGTGGGTCGTCGGCGTGACGTTCGAGACCGTCGGCGACCTGCAGATGGATCGGTTCAAGGCCGATCCGTCGAACAAGGGCACCGTCATGGACAAGGGTCTGTGGCGCTACACCCGCCATCCCAACTACTTCGGGGACTCCTGTGTGTGGTGGGGGACGTTCCTGGTGTGCATGACGTTCTGGCCCACCGTCGCGACGATCCTGTCGCCGATCGTCATGACGTACTTCCTCGTGTTCGCCACCGGTGCGCGTCTGCTGGAGCAGCACATGGAGCAGCGTCCGGGGTATCGCGAATACCAGGACCGCACCAGCTATTTCATCCCGCTGCCGCCGAAGAAGTCGTGACGCACGCGGCCGTGTCCGAATAGCGGCAGTTCGACACCTTCACCGGTCGTTCACCTTCTGGTCGCCGTGCCGACACCGCGGTGCCGGGCCGGGCGGGTGGTCTCACATGCATGGCCGACACTGTGTCCAGCACCCGCATGAACCCCCTCGGTGAGACCGTCGACACCGGCGTCCCCCGGGAGATCGCCGCGTCCATGTCGACCGCGGAGCAGCACGAATGGCACCGCTGGAACCTCAAGCGCCACAGCGTCAGTCGCCGCAACTTCCTGACCGGATCGGCCGCCGTCGCCGCTGCCGCCGGGATGGGCAATCTCGCGTGGTCGGGCATCGCCTACGCCGCCGACGCCCCGCTCGCCGTGGGGGGACGTCACGTCTCCTTCGGAAACGACGCCGCCAGTCAGCTCCGGTTCTCCGCGCAGCTGTCGCGGAACCCGGGCGGCGCGAGGGTGTTCCTCGATCACGGCCCGACACCCGCCCTGGGTGCGACCACTGTCGCCGAGGTGCGCAACCTGGTCAGCCAGGTCCCCGTCAGCACCGGCGGGATCCTGGGCGCCGAGCAGTTCTACGTCCACGCCGCCGTCGACGGGCTCCCGGCCCGGCTGCCGCACTTCTACCGCTGGCGCACCGCCGACGGTCGCAGCACCGACGTGCGCAGCGTCTCGACGGGCCTGCGTCCGGGCCGCAGCCTGCCCTTCCGTTTCACCATGATGGGCGACCAGGGGACGGAGACGACGCCGACGCAGCCGCCGGGACTGCAGCCGGGGGACTATGACGACCGCTACTACAAGGCCGACAACGACCCGAACGTCCCGCACGCCGCGAACATCGTGAATGCGATCGCAGCGCGCAACCCGGCCTTCCACATCCTCGCGGGCGACATCGCCTACGCCGACCCGTCGGGTCAGGGGAGGCACGTGCAGTACGTGCCCCACGGCGGCAGCGCGGCGTCGGGGTTCGACAAGTTCAACCCGTACGTCTGGGACGGGTACCTCGCCGCCATCGAGAAGAGTGCCTCGCGGGCGCCGTGGATGTTCGCGACCGGCAACCACGACATGGAGGCGCTGTACTCGCCGCACGGGTACGGCGGCCACGCGGCCCGTCTCGACATGCCGACCAACGGGCCGTCCGGGTGCCCGTCGGTGTACTCGATCACCTACGGCAACGTCGCCGTGCTGTCGTTGGACGCCAACGACGTCTCCTTCGAGATCACCGCGAACACCGGCTACAGCGGCGGAGCGCAGACCTCGTGGGTCGCGTCGACCCTGGCCCGGTTCCGCGCCGACCCGAACATCGACTTCATCGTCTGCTTCTTCCACCAGTGCGCGTACTCCACCACCGCGCAGCACGCCAGCGACGGCGGCGTGCGCGCCGCGTGGAGCAAGTTGTTCGACCAGTACCAGGTCGACGCGGTCTTCCAGGCGCACAACCACATCTTCGAGCGCACCGACCCGATCCGGAACGGGCAGCCCCGTAAGGCTGCTCCCGATCGCGCGACGGTCTCGGCGAAGGTGGACGGGACCGTCTACTACACAGTCGGCGGCGGTGGTCGACCTCGGTACGAGTTCCAGCCAGGCGAGTCCGAGAGCTACCGCGGAAGGGTCGTCGCCGACGACACCGTCCCGAACAGCTACGTGTGGACCTCCGACGGCGCGAAGAAGACCGAGAGCGTCGAGTGGTCGCGTGTGCGGTTCCGCAACTACTCGTTCATCAGCGTCGACGTCACGCCGGGGCTGCCCGGATTCGACTCGCGCATGGACATCTCGGCGCTCGACGAGTACGGCCGCGAGTTCGACCGGTTGACCTTCACCCGTCGCGTGCCGCTGGGTGTCGGCTTCGGGTCCTGACCCGCGCCGTCGGGCACGACTCGGTGCCCGTGACGCCGACGTGCCGGACGGTCGGTGCGCCGTAGGCTGAGCGCCATGGGCCGATCGCGGGGACAGTCGCCACTCCGCGTCGACGATGCGATCGCGCGGTTCGTGCGCTTCCTCGTCGTCTCCGATCCCGGACAGCTCCGACTGCGCAGTGCCAGCCAGACGACGTCGACGTTGATCGTCGCGCTGGTCTGCCTCGTCGTCACCACCCGGGCTCTGGGCCAGCCGATCACGGTCGCGATGCTCGGATCGATCGTCGCGATGTTCTCGGCGTTCGTCGTCCGGGATCGCACGGCGAAGGGTCGCCTGCTGACGACCGGTCTGATCGTGGTCCCCGCGGCCGCGGCGGTGACCGCGTCGACGCTGCTCGGTCAGTTCCGCATCGCCGCCGACGTCGGTTTCATCGTCGTGCTGTTCACCGCGGTCTACGTCCGGCGGTTCGGTCCCCGTGGGTTCGCCCTCGGCATGGGTGGGTTCATCTCCTACTTCTTCGTCCTCTTCCTGCGCGCCACCACGTCCCAGCTGCCGTATCTGCTGATGGCCGTCGCCATCGGTGTGGGGGCGGCACTCACGGTCCGCTACCTGTTCCAACGGGAATGGGACGGAGCCGAACTCACCCGCCTGACCCGTGCTCTGCGTGCGTCGGCGCTCGACGTCGTGGACGCGATCGACCCGGTGGGCGCGGAGGGGTACTCGCCGACGATCCCGGGTCGGCACGAGGCCGGTGCGCGGAGGGTTGTCGCCGATCGGCTGGAACGGTTGGCGAACACGGCGCTGATGATCGAGGACTGGCTCGACCGCAATGTCGCCGGCGACCACATCTCGGTGACGGGGAGCGACCTGTCGCGACGCATCTTCGACGCCCAGCAGGCCACCGAACAGGTCGCGTTCGCGATGCGCGGGATCGACTCGGCGCACCTGCCCACGACGGTGCACCGGGTCTTGGCGGCCCTGCGGGTCACCCTGCACAACACACCCACCGACGACGAACTCCGGTCGGCGCGGCGGATCGTGACCAAGGCCGAGGCGCACGCGACGGGCAGTGACCAGGAGTCCGTCGTGGTGCGGTCGGTGGCGCGCGCCGTTCGGGCGCACACCGCCGTCCACCGCGTGGCAGCGCATGCGATCGAACGGGAGGCGGCGGGGGAGCGGACGAGCGCACCGCCGCCGGCCGCCGCCACCCCGCCCGTCGACGAGGTGCCTGCCACACGGGAGGGGTGGTTCGCGTCGGCGCAGACGACAGGATGGTTCGCCCGTCTCGAGCCCACCACGCGCACCGCGATCCAGGTCGCCGTCGCCACGTCCATCGCCACGGTCCTCGGCGAGCTGGTCTCCCCGGCGCGCTGGTACTGGGCGGTGCTCTCGGCGTTCGTCGTCTTCACCGGTACCACCACCCGTGGCGAGATCCTCACCCGCGCAGGCCATCGCATCGTCGGGACCGTCGTCGGGGTGCTCGCGGGTGTGTTGCTGGCCGCCGTCGTCGGGCACAACCCCCCGGTGCAGCTCGCGATGATCGCCGTCTGCGTGTTCTTCGCGTTCTATCTCGTCGCGGTCGCCAACGGCCTGCTCGTCTTCTTCATCACCGTGCTGCTGGCCATGCTCTACGGACTGTTGGGGACGTTCAGCATCGCGGTCCTCGAACTGCGCATCGTCGAGACCTGCGTCGGCGCGAGTGTCGGCATCGCGGCCGCGTACTTCATCCTGCCGACGCGCACCCGGGAGACGGTGCGGGGCAAGGTCGACGACTACCTCGAGGCACTCGACGACCTCATCGTCGAGGCCGTCGACTCCGTCCTCCACCCGGGCCGCGGCGTCGATCTCGTCCCCGCGGCCCGTCGTCTCGACCTCGCGCTGCAGGCCCTGCAGACCGCGGCCCGGCCGCTGCAGGTCGGTGCCTCGGACCGCCGATCGTTGCGGGTGGCGCCGGCCAGTCGCGCACGGCGGTCGACCGCACGTCTGGTCCGTGTCCTCGAGGCGTGCGATCGTGCGGCCCACGCCCTGACGCGCGCCGGGATCGTCGCCGCAGGTGCGGATCCCGAGACGACACCGTCACCCGACATCAGCGCGGCGCTCGCCGCCGGCACCGACGACGTCCGCGAGTCGGTCGCGGCCCTGCGGTCGGTGGTCCGCGAGTCCGGTGGCCGCGACGAGGAGCCGTCGGCCGCGGCGCTCGGGGACGGCATCGTGCAGACCCCGGTCACCGCACTCGTCGAACGCGACCCCGAGGAACTGCCCACCGCGACCCGCATCGCCGTCCGGGCGCTCGACCGTCTCGACCACGCCGCGGCACTGACCCGGGTGCGCATATGACCCGTACGGGCGAACGATTGGTGATAGAACAGAGCTGGGTCGGGACCCGTCGAGAGAGGATCCCTGATGCGCAGAATGCTCGCCACCGCTGCAGGTGTGGCCGCGATCGGTGCCGCCACGGCGATCGGAGCGCCCACCGCGTCCGCCGCCATCGGAGCACCGGACCTGTCGTTGTCGATCGCACGCCTGACGTGCACCGTCACCGTCACCAACAACGGGCTCGCCCCGGCTACAGGCGTCGCGTTGTATGAGGCATCCCCGGCCGGCCGGATCACACAGTTCCCGACGACGATCGCACCGGGATCGTCCGCGACGTACCGCGTCTTCGACTGCCCGCCGGGATCGCCCTACCCGAACGCCTTCCTCGTCACCACGAACAACGGAGACGCGAACTATCTCAACAACTTCGGTGTGCTGATCTAGCTCGGCACGTCGCCCGCGGGATGTCGCGGGCGGGATTCCCATGGCGGGTGTGGGTTCGCACGTCGGCGTCGTGTTCGCATGGTGCAGGGGTCATGCGAACGGCATGTGGTCGTGCGAGTCGGGGGTTCGCCTGCGATGTGGTGGTTTTGCCACCGTGGTGTGGGTTCGCCCGCGCGATGGTGCGGGCGAATCGGTCGTGGGCGGGCGAGACGGTCCCCGAGGGCGGTCAGGAACGCAGGGCCGCCAGCACCAGGTCGCCCATCGCCTCGCTGCCGAGCGGGGTGGGATGGTTCGGCGGGGTCAGGCCGGACGGGAACTGGCCGCTGAACCAGCGGGTCCCGACCGGTGCGCACGAATCGTGGCCGACTGCGGGTCCTGCTACGTCGACGTAGGTGGCGTCCCGGGAGGCGGCAGCCCGCGCCAGGGTCCCGTCGAAGCGTCGGAAGAAGTCGGCGATGAACTCCATGTCCGCCCGTCCGACGGTGGCCGTCGGGGCACAGCCCGAGGCGCCGTAGTACCCGCCGTGCCCGACGACGACCACGCGTGCCCGCGGTGACCGTCGGTGGATCGCATCGAGCACACGCTGCAGCTCCGGCAGCAGCCCCTCGAGTGCGACGTCCTGTCGTGCACGCAGCCCGGTGTCGCGTCGGCATCCGCTGTCGACCCGGCTGGAGAGACCGAAGCAGGACTGCAGCAACGACGCCCACGCGATGTCGTTGCCGCCGACGGACAGGGTGACGAGGGTGGTGTCCGGACGGAGCGCGTCCACCTGCGGACGCTGCGTCCTCGGGATCGGGAGAAGGGTTCGTTGGCCACGGTCGACGATGTCGCGGGTGGTCGCCGCGACGCAGGTCGCGTCGGTGAACGACACGGGCCGCAGCACGCTCCGCACCCGGTACGGGTAGCCCTGGTGCGATCGCCCACATCCACTCGGCTCGAACACCGACGTCAACGTCGGTGCCGCCGCACGGGAATCGCCGAGCGCGACGTAGCGGATCGGACCCGACGCGAGCAGACCCGACCCGACCGGCTCCGCACCGACCGGCTCCGCACCGGCCGGAGCTGCGACAGCCATGAGCGGTACGACGATGACCCCGACCACCGCCGCGATCGCGGCACGCGTCGACCACGACAATCGTGACAACACTGGTTCCCCCCAGGATTGTCGGCGTCCCCTACGCCGACTGGGGGATCATGCACCATCGCGGCGGTTCAGTACAGGACGACCGCCGAAGCGGCGTCCGGGTTGTGACCGGTCACGATCGTCGCGGTCTCAGACCGGACGCGGGGGTCACCTCACCAGGAGACGCCGAGGTGACGCGGTCCGCGGACGACCATCTTCGACTTCCAGTCGACATCGGTGACGGTGAGGTCGGGGAAGGCCCCGCTGAGCGCGGTCAGCGCCTCCTGCAACTCCACCCGCGCCAGCGCGGCGCCGAGGCAGTGGTGCGCGCCGTGTCCGAAGCCGATGTGTCCCGATCGGCCGCGGGTCGGGTCGAACTCGTCGGGCCGGTCGAAGAACTCCGGATCACGGTTGGCCGCGGCGATGCTCACCACCACCGGTTCCCCTGCTCGCACGACGACGCCCGACAGTTCGACGTCCTCGGTGGCGTAGCGGGCCTGCCCGCCGCCCACGCCGAGCGGGACGAGGCGCATCAGTTCCTCGACGACCCCGGGGACCATCGACGGGTCCTCGTGCAGTGACCGCCAGGCGTCGTCGGGGACGGGCAGCGACCCGAACTCGTCGGGGCGGCCCATCAGGAACAGCAGGAAGTTCGGGATCTGCGACGCGGTGGTCTCGTGGCCGGCGACGAGGATGCCGTTGCACAGGTCGATCAACTCGAGCTCGCTCAGGCGGTCGTCACCGTCGCGGGCGTCGAGGAGGGCGCACATCAGGTCGTCGGGCGACTCGCCGGCAGCCCGGCGGGCGCGCTTCTCCGCGAGCAGATCCCGCATGTAGTCACGGAACTCCTCCCGGCTGGCGTCGAACTCCTCTGCCGTGAGCGTGGTGGTGGACATCGCGTTGTCGCTCCACACCCGGAACTTGTCCCGATCGGCCGTCGGCACACCGAGCAGCTCGCAGATCACCTGCACGGGCAGGGGCAGGGCGAATCCGTCGACGAGGTCGATCGGCGCCCCGGTGCGGGCGCGCTCGGCGCGCATCCGCTCGACGAGTTCGGCGCAGATGGATGCGGCCTTCGGGCGTAGGGCCTCGATCCGCCGCGGCGTGAACGCCCGCGACACCAGGGTCCGCAGTCGGGAGTGGTCGGGCGGGTCCATCGAGAGGATGCCGGAGTTCTGCCGACCGGCGCGCATCCGCGGCTCGTCGTGGTCGACGGCGACCGCCCGGCTGAACCGCGGGTCGGCGAGAACCGTCCGGACGTCGTCGTAGCGCGTCGCGAGCCAGCCGACCTCACCGAAGGGCAGCGACACCCGCGCGAGGCCGGTCGAGGCGCGGATCGCCGAGTACTCCTCGGCGAGCCCGAGCGAGTCGGGGCGGTTGAAGGGGTACTCGAGCACCTGCTCGAGATCGGACTCGCGGGTGACGGTCACAGCGGCTTCCTTTCGGTGGGCAATAGCTTGCTTAGCACCACGAAACAAACGTAGGTCGCTGTGATCGCGAACGCAAGAGAAATGCATGACAGCGACGGGGCGTTGGCACAGCCGACGGGCTGGAACCGGCCACACCGATCGCGTCTGCGATCACACGACGTCGCCGAGAGTGGCGACACGAGGAGGACCACATGTCACGTATCGCCATCATCGGAGGCCACGGGAAGATCGCGATGCAGGCGGCGACGCTGCTGACCGGCGACGGCCACCAGGTCTCCTCGGTCATCCGCGATCCCGACCAGTCCGAGGAGATCACCACCACGGGTGCCACGCCGATCGTCCTCGACATCGAGAAGGCGTCGACCCAGGACATCGTCGAGGCGCTCGACGGCCACGACGCGATCGTGTTCTCCGCCGGTGCGGGCGGCGGCAACCCCGACCGCACCTACGCGGTCGACCGCGACGCCGCTATGCGGTCGATCGACGCGGCCTCGGCCGCCTCCATCCGGCGGTTCGTGCTGGTGTCGTACTTCGGCGCCTCCGTCGACCACGGGGTCGACCCGGACGACTCGTTCTACGCCTACGCGGAGGCCAAGGGTGAGGCCGACCAGTACCTGCGGGCCAGCGATCTCGACTGGACCATCGTCGCGCCCAGCTCGCTCTCCGACGACGACGCCACCGGCGCCATCACCACGAAGGAACAGGGTGCCGAGCGCGGTACGTCGGTGCCGCGCGCAGACGTCGCGGCCGTCATCACGGCGGTCCTCGAGACCACCGGTAGCGTCGGCCGCATGATCGAGTTCACCGCGGGGGACACCCCGATCACCGACGCCGTGGCGGCCGGATGACGCCGCTGCGCAGACTGGTCACCACGGCGGGCGTCGGCACCATCGAGGCGGTCACCTCCGGACTGGCGTCCGCGGGTTCGGCCACCGGGCGGGCGTTCGGTGCCTCACCGGAGCAGATCGCGCCGCACGTCGCGCGGTCGCCGCACCAGACCGACGGCTTCTTCGCCAACCGTGAGCCGGCGTCACTCGTGACCCCCGACCGGGGCACGGCGGTCGAGATGATCCGCCTACGCCGGCGCGGTGAGCCGCCGCGCCCGATTCGCGTCGTCACCCCGGATCTGACCGCCGAGGCCGCCTCACTCGCCGTCACCTGGCTGGGTCACGCGAGCGCGCTGGTGGAGATCGACGGCCGACGCGTGCTCACCGATCCGGTGTTCTCCCGGCGGTGTTCGCCGTCGCAGTTCGTCGGCCCGGCCCGGATGCACGACGCGCCGGTGACCGTCGCGGGCCTGCCCCCGCTGGACGTGGTCCTCATCAGCCACGACCACTACGACCACCTCGACATGGCCACCGTCGTCGAGATCGCCCGGACCCAGCCGGCCGCACGGTTCGTCGCGCCGGTGGGTGTCGGTGCGCACCTGGAGTTCTGGGGCATCGCCGCGGACCGGATCGACGAGGGTGACTGGGGCGAGCGGATCACGGTCGGTGACCTGTCGTTCGACTGCGTTCCCGCACGGCACTTCTCGGGTCGTGGGGTGGTCCGCAACCTGACGCAGTGGGTCAGCTGGGGGATCCACGGCCCGACGCGATCGGCGTTCTTCACCGGCGACACCGGATTCACCGAGAGCTACGCCGACGTCGGTCGGGACACCGGCCCGTACGAGCTGACGCTGGTCCCGATCGGCGCCTACGACAGGTCCTGGCCCGATGCCCACGTCGACCCCGAGGAGGCCGTCGCGGTGCACACGATGCTCGCGGGCGACTCCCGTGCGGATTCGCTGATGGTCCCGATCCACTGGGCGACCTTCAACCTCGCGCTGCACCCGTGGGCCGAACCGGTGGCGCGGATGCTCGCCGCGGCCGCCGAGCACGGCGTGGTCACCGCGACGCCGGCGCCGGGGGCACGGATCGACGTGAGCGACCGCACCGGTCCCGGTGTCGACTCCGCCTCCTGGTGGCGTTCGGTGGCCGGTTGAGGCGATTCGGGAACTCCCGAGCAGCGCCCGCCGTTGCACCGACGACATCCCGATCAGCCGACCGACGAGGAGACACCATCGTGAACTTCAAGCAACTCGCCGACAAGGCCAAGTCCATCGTGGAGAAGAACCCGCAGTACATCGACAAAGGTGCCGACGCGGTGAACAAGGCCACCAAGGGCAAGTACTCCGAGCAGGTCGACAAGGGCCGCGACGCCGCCAAGAAGTTCGGTCAGCAGAAGTAGTGCACCTGACGCGGGCCTCCCGCGTGGCCGCGGCCGCGATCACCCTCATGGTGGTCGCGGCCGCGTGCTCTCCGGGAACACCACCCGACACCGCCGACGGCCCGCGATCGTCGAGCCCCGCGTCGTCGTCGTCGCTGCCGGCGCCCGTCGCGGCGGCCGACCGCGGCAGGGTCCTCTCGCAGTCGCCCATGACGGTCGACGCGGACGGACCGCTGGCCGACTACGACGTCACCCGCGTCGTGTACCGGTCGAACTCGGGGTACGCCCCGGATGATCCCGACGGCGACTTCGGTGTCCGCGTGTCCGGCGTGGTCGTGACACCCCGGGGCACCCCGCCTGCGGGTGGATGGCCGGTGGTCGCACTAGGACACGGCACCACCGGCACCGACGAGCAGTGCGCGCCGTCCCTGCACCCGGATCTGCTGGGATACGCGACGCAGATCGCCCGGCTGGTCCGCGCCGGGAACGTCGTGACGGCCACGGACTACGTCGGCCTCGGCGAACCGGGCACACCGCACCCGTATCTCATCGCGCGGAGCGCTGCGTACTCCATGATCGACGCGGTCCGCGCGGCACGTCAGGTCGTCCCCGACACCTCCGACCGCTGGGCGGCACTGGGTACTTCGCAAGGGGGACAGGCGGCCTGGGCCGCGGCGGAGTGGGCGGGCACGCCGTACGGGCAGGGTCTGCGATTCGTCGGGGCCGCGACCCTCGCCCCGGCGGCCGACGTCGCTCCGATCGCCGACGGGTACGACGCGACGCCGTTCCGTGCGCCGACGTTCACCACCCTGCAACTCGGGTTGATCCCGCTCGTGCTCGACGGGCTGCGCACCGTCGATCCCGGACTCGACGAGTCGCAGTACATCCGGGGAGGTCTGGCCGCAGGCGCTGCAGCGTTGGCGTCGTGCGGACAGGGCAGCGAGTTCCGGAAGTACTCGGCGCTCACCCAGGTGCGCCCGGGCGACGCGACCGTCTCGTCCCCGGCGGCGTTGCGGTCGCTGCACGACATGCTCGCGCGGTCGTCGCTGCCGCAGCGGCGTGCGGCGGGTCCGCTGTTCGTCGCCTACGGCGATCGCGACCAGCTGGTCACCCCGGCCTGGACGGCGGGCGCGATCCGTCGGGCGTGCGCGGCCGGGGACACCGTCGACGTCACCGTGGAGGCGGGACGCGGTCACACCGACCTGCAGTCCGGACCGGACGCGGTCACATGGATCGGCGACCGTTTCGCGGGCCGATCGGCCCCGTCGTCCTGTTGACGCCCGGCGCATGAGGGGCGACCCCTATCCTGATCGCCATGGCATCCGTGAAGGAAACCGTCTCGGTCCCACTGAGTCCCGACGTCGCCTGGGGTCACGTGCAGGACCTGTCCCGCTTCGACGAGTGGCTCACCATCCACGACGGATGGCGCAGTGATCTCCCGTCGCCCGACCAGTTGAGCAAGGGCACAAAGGTGTCCAGCGTGGTCGCCGTGAAGGGCACGCGCGTGCGCTTCGAGTGGACCGTCGACACGTTCGACCCGCCGAAGAAGGTCGGGTTGAAGGGCAACGGCAAGGGAGGGGTGAAGGTGAAGCTGGCCCTGTCGGTGGCGCCCGACGGGGACGGCTCCACCGTCGTCATCGATCTCGACCTCGGTGGGCTGCCGATGATGGGTCCCGCGGGCAAGGCGGCGGCGAAACTCGTCCAGTCGGACCTGCGGGAATCGCTCAGCAACTTCAAGGCCACCTTCACGGAGTAGTCCACCCCGGCCCCGTCCGATAGCATCCGTCCGATTCGACGGGTTCGTTCGAGGACGGGGGAGGCATGGGACGCCACGCTGTCGGCGCGACGCCACAACCGGTCGGCCGGGGGGCCGTCGGAGACCCGCCGCGTCGAGGTCGCCGGGGTCGGTGGGTCGTCCTCGGTCTCGTCGTCGCGGTCGCCGTCGCCGGCGGGGTCGCCTGGGCTGCCACTCGCGGGGATGGACCCGACTGCTCGTCGCGGACACCCATCACCGTCGCCGCCGAACCGGCCATGACGCCGGCATTGAAGGCCGTCGCGCCGGGGGTCTCGGCCGACTCGTGCGTCGACTACACCGTCGAGGCGGTGTCGGGGGCGGGAATCGCCGGCGAGCTGAGCCAGGCGTCCACCGCACCCGACCTCTGGGTCGCCGACTCCTCGCGCCGTGCCGCCGACGTCGTCGGGCAGGTCCGCATCCCGGTCGACTCCGTGGGCTCGGTGGCCTCGTCGCCCGCCGTCGTCGTCGGGACGCGGCTGCCCACGCTCGAGAACTGGGTCGACGTGATGACGCTGCCCGGACTGCGCATCGGCAGCCCGATCACCACCAGCACCGGCAACGCGCCGATCGCCGGTGCGGTCGCGGCGGTGGAGAAGGGCTCCCTGACGAGCAAGCAGCTCACCGACGCGATGACAGTCCTGGCGATCCAGCAGGGCAACATCCGCGCCGACGACGACAGCGATGAGAGTCGTCTCGCCCTCGCGGACGGGTCCGGGTCGCCGACCGTCACCAGTGAGCAGCAGTTCGTCGACTACAAGCGGGAACACCCCACCTCGGCACTCGCCGCGACGGTCCCCGCCGACGGGACGACGTTCCTCGACTACCCGATGCTCGTCACCGCGGGGGCGAGCAAGCGGGATGTCGCGCGCGAGGCGGGGCGACGGTTCCTGGCCGCGATGGCGACCGGCGACGGTGCCACCGCGCTCCGCGACGCCGGCTATCGGCCCGCCTCCCGGGAACCGTTGCCCGATGCGGGAGTCGGACAGGTCGCGGCGGTCACCGTGCGGGACACGGCCGCACAGGAGAAGACGCTGCGTCAGTGGGCGGTCGTCGCCGAGCCGATCCGCACCCTCGTCGCACTCGACGCGTCCGGCTCGATGAACCAGCGAGTCGGGTCCACCACGCGCGCCGACCTGCTGGTGCAGGCGGCGCTGGCGGGCAACAAGCTGTTCCCCAACAACACCGAGATCGGGCTGTGGTTCTTCTCGACCGACAAGGGCGGACCCGGCCAGGACTGGACGGAGATCTCCCCGATCGAGCGGGAGGACACGGTCCGCCCCGACGGGCGTACACAGCGGGAGTTCCTCAACGCCCAGGCCGAGCGCTACCCCGCGTACATCGGCGGCGGGACCGGCCTCTACGACACGATCCTCGCGGCCTACCGGACCGTGCTCGACAGCTACGACCCGAACTACTCGAACAGCATCATCGTCCTCACCGACGGCCGCAACGACGATCCGAACACCATCTCGCTCGCCGAGCTGACCCGGCGTATCCGTGCCCTGGCCGATCCGGCCCGTCCTGTGGAGATCGTCACCATCGGGATCTCCGACGACGTCGACACCGCAGCGCTCCGGCAGATCTCCGCACTGTCACCCGGCGGCACCAGCTACGTCGCGAAAGAGCCCGGCGACATCTCGAACGTGCTGGTCAACGCCGTGGCGGCGCGGGTCACCGCCGCCGGGCGCTGATTCGCGTCGCTTTTCTCCCCAGCCACCCATCCGCGCCGCGCTCGGCAGCGAACCGAGGGTGCGATGCCCGTTGCGTGTAACGGGAGGGGGTCGTCGCACGACTGACGGGGCAACTCGCAGAGCCGACGAGGAGACACGACGTGCCGATCCCGGACGATGTTCCGCCCGCCGCCGAGCGCACCGCCGGCTCGCCGATCCTGAGCCTGTCCGCCGACGTCTCCGCCGCCGTGCATGCCGTCGCCGTCGACCACCGCATCGAGCCGATCACCGTCGTCGCCGCTGCCCTCGTCGCCTACCGTGGCCCCGGCCCGGAGTCCACGGCCCCCCGCGTCGGCGTCGCCGTGTCCGGTGGGTCGCGCATCGCTCCGGTGGATCTGCCGGTCGGTGCGCGGCACAGCGCCTCCGGGCTCGTCGTCCGGGTGGGGGCGTGCGTCGACAGCCCCGTCGACCCCGACCCGTGCCTGACACCCCGCGACGTCGTCGTCGCCGAAGGCGCCCCTGCGGACGCCACAGCGGCAGTGTCGAGCGTCCCCGTCGTCGTCTGGTGCCGTGCCCAGGGCGCAGCGCTGACCCTCCAGATCACCGCGACGACATCCGCCCCGACGTCGCTGCAGACCCATCTGCGTCGGTTCGCCGAGTTCCTCGGGCGATTCGCCGCCGCCGGACGGACGCCGGTCGGCAGCCTGCAGATCGTGTCCCGGGCGGAACGATCGCTCATCCTCGACGACTGGAACGACACCGCCGAGATCGTCGCGCCGGCGACCCTCGTCGACCTCGTCGAGATGGGCATGGCCCGCGACCCGGATCGCGCGGCCGTGGTCACCCCCGACGGCGTCCTCACGCACGGCGACGTGGATCGCTCCGCCAACCGACTGGCGCGGGCCCTGCTCGCCTCCGGCGTCACCCCCGGTGCCGTCGTCGGCGTGTTGTGCGATGCGACAGCCGCGGCGATCGTCGCCACGGTGGCCGTCCTGCGCGCCGGCGGAGCGGTGCTCATGCTGTCGACCCGGCACCGTGCCCCCGAGACCATCGTGCGGATCGCGGAGGCGCGTGCGACGCGGGTCGTCACCGACTGCCCGGTCTCGACGGTCGTCCCCCCGTGGGTCGAGATCGTCGCCCTCGACGACGAACTGGATCACCACCCCGACGAGCCGATCAGCGCCGACGACGGCGTCGGCCGCGGCCACCTGCAGGCGGTCGCCGAGGTCGGTGTGCACTCCGCGGGTGACGAACTGGTGGCGTTGGCGTACAGCCATGAGGCACTGGTGAACCGGCTGGCGTGGACCCTTGCCGACTGGGAGTCCGATCGCGGCACCGGCCGGCATCAGGTGCTCGTACCTGCGGACGCGCATCGTCTCCGCGACGTGTGCGACGTGCTGTGGCCGGTGATCCTCGGCGCGACGGCGCACACGACGGTCGGCCAGGGGATCGACCGCCCCACGGCCGGGACCGGCACCGTCGTGGAGGCCGGTGGTGCCGCATTCCGTGTCGGCGAGGCCGACCGCCCCGGCTGGAACGTCGAGGCGTACGTCCTCGACGAGCATCTCCGACTCGTCCCCCCGGGAGCACCCGGCGACCTCTACGTGGGCGGTGTGCAGGTGGCGCTGGGTCGCCCACGCGACACCGCCACGACCGCGGATCACTTCGTCGCCAACCCTTTTCGTCCCGGCGAGCGGATGGTTCGTGTGGGATCGATCTCCGCGCGGGGTGGCGTGGTCGCCGACGGCGACGTCCTGCGCCGCGTCGTGGCCGCCGTGGGTGTGTTCGATGCCGACGGGACGCAGAAGGGTGGCGTGGTCGCCGACGAGAACCGCCCGGCCCGGAGCGGGAACCCCACCCGCTGAGCGGGGGGCTCGCGCCTCGGACCGGGCGATGTGCCTCGGTCTGCTGACTAGAGGATCGTCAGCATCTCGTTGTAGGTGGGCAGCGGCCACAGGTCGTCGGCCACGATGCCCTCCAGCGCGTCGACGGCTTCGCGCACCGATGCCATCGCCGGGATCAGCGTCTCCAGCGCGTAGCTCGCCTCGTCGCTCTCGGACTCGCCGTGGAAGCCCTCGACACCCTTGTCCAGGGTGGCCAGCGCCGCCGACAGCGCACCGATCTGCTCGCTGAGATCCGAGAGCAGCGGGTTGGTCGCGTCGAGGCCGGCCGTGGTCAGGTTCGCCGCGACCGCGGCCAACTCGCCCTGGTAGCGCAGGGCAGCGGGGAGGATCATCGTCTTCGCGATCTCGATGCTCTCCTTCGCCTCGACGAGGATCGTCAACGAGTACTGCTCGAGGATGACGTCCTTGCGCGCCTCGAGCTCGCGGGCGCTCAGCACGCCGTAGCGTTCGAACAGCTCCTCGTTCTCCTTCTCGGCCATGAACGGTACGGCCTCGACGGTGGTGCGGAGGTTCTTGAGACCGCGGGCCGCGGCCTCCTCCTGCCAGGCGTCGGCGTAGCCGTCACCGTTGAAGATGACCGCGCCGTGGTCGGTGATGATCTGCTGCAACACCTTCTGCACTGCGTCGGCCAACTCGAGACCGTCGGCGAAGCTCTTCTCCATCTCCGTGGCGATGTAGTCGATGGAGTCGGCGAGGATGGTGTTGATCGCGACCATCGGGTCGGAGATCGACTGGTTCGAGCCCGGCGCGCGGTACTCGAATCGGTTGCCGGTGAACGCGAACGGGCTGGTGCGGTTGCGATCGCCGGGATCGGCCTTCATCGGGGGGAGGGTGTCGACACCCAACTCGATGACGCCTGCCTGCTTCGAGCCGGTGGCGCCACCCTTGGCGATCTGGTCGAACACATCCATGAGCTGTTCGCCGAGGAAGATCGAGATGATCGCCGGCGGAGCCTCGTTCGCACCGAGGCGGTGATCGTTCGACGCCGACGCCACTGCGGCCCGGAGCAGACCGCCGTACTTGTGGACGCCGCGGATGATGGCGCCGCAGAACGTCAGGAACTGCATGTTCTCGTGCGGTGTGTCGCCGGGGTTGAGCAGGTTGCCCTGGTTGCTGTTGCCCAGGGAGAAGTTGACGTGCTTGCCCGACCCGTTGACGCCCGCGAACGGCTTCTCGTGCAGGAGACAGGTCATGCCGTGGCGCTCGGCGACCTTCTTCATGATCGTCATCATCAGCTGCTGGTGGTCGTGGGCGAGCACGGAGCGCTCGAAGACCGGCGCGAGCTCGAACTGGCCGGGAGCGACCTCGTTGTGGCGGGTCTTCGACGGGATGCCGTGCTTGAACAGCTCACGGTCGAGGTCGATCATGAAGCCCAGCACGCGATCCGGGATGGCGCCGAAGTAGTGGTCGTCGAACTCCTGGCCCTTGGATGGCTTCGCCCCGAACAGTGTTCGCGACGTGGTCATGATGTCGGGACGCGCGTAGTAGAAGTGCTCGTCGATCAGGAAGTACTCCTGCTCGGCACCGGCGTAGGAGACCACGGTGTCGACGTCACCGTGCCCGAACAGCTTCAGCAGCCGCATCGCCTGCTTGCTCATCGCCTGCTGGCTGCGCAGGAGGGGGGTCTTCTTGTCGAGGGCCTCGCCGGTCCACGAGATGAACACCGTCGGGATGCACAGGGTGTTCCCGGCGGGGTTCTCGAGGATGTAGGCGGGGCTGGTGACGTCCCAGCCGGTGTAGCCACGGGCCTCGAACGTCCCGCGCAGGCCGCCGTTGGGGAAGCTCGACGCGTCGGGCTCACCCTGCAGGAGTGTCTTGCCCTGGAACTCGGCGAGCGACGCGCCGGAGGAGTCGGGCTCGAGGAACGAGTCGTGCTTCTCGGCGGTGAAACCGGTGAGCGGGTAGAAGACGTGCGCGTAGTGCGATGCGCCCTTCTCGATCGCCCAGTCCTTCATCGCGTTGGCGACGACGTCGGCGATCGTCGGGTCGAACGGGACGCCCTCGTCGATCGTGGCGGAGACCTTCTTGAAGACGCTCTTGGGGAGTCGGTCCTTCATCGCCGCCTTGTCGAAGACGTTGACCCCGAAGAGTTCGGCGAGAGGCGCCTGCGCCGTGGCGCACTCCGGCGTGCTGTGGGCGGTTACCGCCTTGATCGCCTCGCGGCGGGAAATGCTGCCACTCATCTGCTCACCCCTGATGTCCGATCCGCGCCGATGGGCGCCGATGCTGGTGTCGAAACCTCACGCGACGGTAGGGGCGATGTGTCGCCGCGGCGTTTCCGTGATGTGACGCCCACGAAACGTGGCCGATGACGGCCATATCCATTAGGAGTGCTACGGAGACTACGGCAGGCCCGGGTCGGTGTCATCCGCTGCGACGGCCACCAGCACGTCGACCAACGCCTCGACAGCGCTGCGCGCCCCACCGGTGGCACGCCATGCGGCGAGCACCGGCGACGGCGGGACGCCGGGGATCCGTCGGAACACCACGCCCGGGTGCGAGACCCGGGTGCAGATGAGCTCGGGCACGGCGCTGACCCCGCGTCCGGCGGCGGTGAGCTCGATCCATTCGTCGAAGTTGTTGCACTCCACGACGACCCGGTCGGGATCGGGCCGTTCCCATGAGTCGGGTCGGGTGGTGCCGGACGCGGTGTTGACGATGACCGGCTCGTCGGCGAGATCGTCCCAGTGCAGACCGGGTCGGTCGACGAGATCCGACGTCGCACACAGTGCGGCCACCCGCTGCTCGGTCGCCAGCAGGCGGGACGCGAGGCCCGAGGACGGGTCCGGGGCGACGCGCCCGACGGCGACGTCGACCTCGGCGTCGAGTACCGCGGCGAGCGGATCGTCGAGGCGGCGGACGTCCACGGTGCCGCCCGCGGCCTCGAACCGGCGGGCGGCGTCGGTGAACCAGTCCGGCAGCAACCAGGCGAACCCGAGGCGGACGGTCGACCCGGCCCGCATCCGCGCGATCAGGGTGTCGAGGTCGGCGAGGATGCGCCGCGCCGCCGCGACGAAATCCGTCCCGGCGTCGGTGAAGGTCGTCGAGCGGGAGGTGCGGACGACCAAATCGCGCCCGACGACCCGCTCGAGGTGCTGCACCGTGCGGGTCAGCGCGGGTTGGCTGACGGCCAGCGATGCCGCGGCGGCGGTGAAGGTGCCCTCGTCGGCGAGCGCGACGATCGCCCGCAGATGTCGCACATCCGGCTCCATGCGCTCAGGTTATACCTCATGTTCAGGAGGCATTTCCGTCGCCACTCGGGCATCGCTACCGTCATCTCGGTGAGGAATTCGACGGCGATTGCATGGGCGGGCTCGGCGGGTCTGGTGGCCGCGATGGGTGTCGGTCGCTTCGCGTTCACGCCGCTGCTGCCGATGATGGAGTCCGACCACGCGCTGACGTCGTCCGGCGGTGCTCTGGTGGCGACGGCGAACTACGCGGGATACCTGGTGGGCGCCGCCGCGCTCGCGGTCCGTCCGCACGTCAACACGTCTGCGCACCTGAGTGTCTGGGCTCTGCTGCTGATCGCGTCCGAGGCCGCGATGGCGGTGCTGCCGGGTGTCGGGGCGTTCGCCCTGCTGCGGTTCGTCGCCGGGGTGGCGAGTGCGGTCGTCTTCGTCGGATGTATCAGCACTGTCGGCGCCGCACGCCGCCATGGCGCGTCCATGGCGGTGACGTTCGCGGGCGTCGGGATCGGGATCGCGGTGAGCGGGGGCCTGATCGCGGCCGTCGGGACGCTGGTGGACTGGCAGCAGCTGTGGCTCATGTCGGCGGTCGTGACGGCGGTGTTCCTGGTCCCCATGTTCGTGACGACGGTCGAACCGGAGTCGTCCGTCGTGGCGCCGGGAGCCCGACCGGCCGACCTGGGTCACCGCACCGCGTGGCGTCTGCTGCTGGTGTCCTACTTCTTCGAGGGTGTCGGGTACATCGTCATCGGGACCTTCCTGGTCGCGGCGGTCAGTGCCGGCTCGTCGAGCGGGACCGTCGGACCGCTGGTGTGGGTGGTGGTCGGCGTGGCCGCGGCACCGTCGGTTGCCCTGTGGACCCGACTGGCCCGCCGATTCGGGCCGCATCGTGTGCTGGTGGTGACTCTCCTGGTGCAGGTGGTGGGCGCGGTGCTGCCCGCGATGTCGTCGACGGCGATCGTCGCTGTGCCCGCGGCGATCCTGTTCGGCATGACGTTCCTGGGCGTCGTCGCGGTGACGATGGCGGTCGGGTCGGCGCTGCCGGTCGCACGCACGGCGGCGATCCTGACCGCCGTGTACGGGGTGGGTCAGATGCTGGGTCCGCTGGTGGTGGCGCCGGTCATCGGGTCGTCGTACTCGACGGCGTTCCTGCTGGCGGCCGGGGTGCTG
The DNA here is from genome assembly GCF_054332755.1 of Williamsia sp. SKLECPSW1. Lineage (NCBI taxonomy): Bacteria > Bacillati > Actinomycetota > Actinomycetes > Mycobacteriales > Nocardiaceae > Williamsia > Williamsia sp. SKLECPSW1. Next base: position 2,899,173 of record NZ_JBTGLI010000001.1, read on the forward strand.
GTGGCGGCCGCGATCGCCGCCGCCGGAGTCGCGCGGACCATGCCGTCCCCGGTCGACGAGACACCGACTGCCGTAGACTCCACGGCGCCCGCCTTCGTAGCTCAGGGGATAGAGCAACCCTCTCCTAAAGGGTAGGTCGCAGGTTCGAATCCTGCCGAGGGCACATTCGCCGTCGCGTCCGGTGTCACCTCTTCGACTGTGCCCTCCGCGCCGGCCTCGCTGTGTCCATCTTCGCAGCGAGCTCGTCGGCGAGTCGTCGTTCGTTCTCGGCGGCGCGATTGGCGGCCGCGAAGGCGCGGATCACCTGGTCGACACATGAGCGCTGTTCGGCGTTCATGAAGTCGGCGACAGTGGGTGGCGTGTAGGGCTCGAGGTTCGCCCAGGCGGCGTCGACCCACCCCCCGACGACCCGTGTCTCGAGGCCCAGTGCCGCGGCGAGCGTCGTGATGACGTCCTTGGTGGGACCTTTCGGGTTCTGCCCCTTGATGATCCGGGAGATCGTCGACACGTGTACGCCGGTGGCCTCGGAGAGACGGTTCATGCTCGGGGTGTTCCACGGGGAGATGAACCCGGCGTCGGTGAGGGCCGAAGCCCAGGGTTCGGGGATGCCGTGCTTCAGGTTGGTCGCCACGATCAGAAGATTACGCATGAGACAAGCAAAATGTAAACCCACTTCATGGGCTCAGGCGAACACCTGTCCGAGGACTGGTGTACTAATTGTCTGATCCGCGGCGTTGGATGCCCGCGACAGACCTCCCGGAGTGCTCGATGTCTCGCCCTGTCCAGGGATCTCACCCGATTGCCCGCAGCGTGGTCGCTCTGGCCGTGCTCGTACTGCTCGGCGCCGCCGCCGGACAGGCGCTGCTCCCCGGCGGACGTCCCGCCGCCCGCCCCGTCACATCGATGACCGTCATCCCGGTGGCCGACATCATCGAGCAGGCCGACACCCTCGGCATCGCCGACAGCGACCTCTACTTCAAGACCCAGGCCGAGATCGACGCCTCTCTCGACCGGATGAAGTCTCTCGGCGTGCGCAACGTGCGCGTCCTGATCCCCTGGTACGACGTCGAGCCCGACGAGGGGGTCTACAAGTGGGACAACATCGATCGCGTGGTGGCGGCGGCGGAAGCGCGCGACATGGGCGTGCTGGCGACCATCACCCATTCGCCCTACTGGGCGGTGCGGCCCGGGGACACCCCGGTGACCAGCCCACCTGCCGACCCGGCCGTGTTCGGTGACTTCGCCGGTCTCGTCGCGCAGCGGTTCGCCGGACGGATCTCGGCCTACGAGGTGTGGAACGAGCCCAACGGTGCGATCGCGTTCACCCCGACCCCGGACGCCGAGCGCTACACCGTGCTGCTCAAGGACGCCTACGCGAAGATCAAGGAAGCCGACCCGTCGGCGACGGTCATCGGCGGCATCCTCGGGGCGGTCCCGACCCGCCCCGGCGAGTCAATCGACTCACCCACGTTCCTCCAGCAGATGTACGACGCCGGCGCGCACGGCTACTTCGACGCCATCGCGTTCCACCCGTACCAGTTCACGACGCCGTACTCGCAGGGTCTCGACCTCACCGGGTCGCCGCTCAACGAGGTCAACGCGATGCGTGCGCTCATGGTCGCGAAAGGTGATGGAGGCAAGCTGATCTGGGCGACCGAATACGGCTTGGCGACCATCGCCCCGATCAAGCCCGCCGACCAGGCGGTCACCGAGGAACACCAGGCGGCCTACATCAAGGACTTCGTCGCCGCGTGGAGCGCACAGTCGTTCGCCGGGCCGATGTTCATCTACACGCTGCAGGACAAGCCGGAATACACGAGCTCGTTGGAGGACTCGTTCGGGCTGTACCGCGCCGACGGCACCCCGAAGCCCGCCGCGCAGGTGATCGCCGATTTCATCGCCGCCCACCCGCAGTACACGCCGGGGCCGAACCTGGTCACGATCGTCACGCAGGCCGTGCAGCGGTTCTTCAGCCAGATCGCCGCCTCGGTGACCGCCGCGGTGCAGAACACGGTCCGGGCCATCGTCGCAGCGATCACCGCGGTGTTCGTCCCGCAGGTCGCGGCTCCGACCACACGGGCCGCCGCGGTCGCTTCCGTCGAGACACCCTCGGTCACAGGGGATGCCGTGCGCGAGCAGGCGCGGGGACAGCAGGTGTCCGATGCGGCGCCGCCGACGACCACGCGCTCGCAGCCGGAGTCGGTCACCACCGACGCGGCCGCCCCCACGACGAGCACCGCGCCCAGGACCACCTCGGCGTCCCCGGTGACCGGTCATGCGACGACGCACTCGGAGCCGGCGACCGCGTCCGCGACGACAGTCCCGACGACCACCTCGACAACCACGACGTCGACACCGTCCACCACGGAGTCGACATCGAGCTCATCGACCCCGGCGTCGACGTCCGCCCCGTCGGCGACGTCGGGGACGACCGCCGAGAAGACGACGACGGTCGGCGCCGCCGACTGATGGTCGGGGTGTCAGAACCCGAGGCCCATCCAGTCGATCGCGGTGAACCGTCGTTCCAGATCGGTGGCCTCGACCGTGACCTCGTCGGGGTCCGGGTCGAGGCCTGCTGTCTCGATGTCGGATGCGGCGAACGCGCGCAGCGTCGCCTCCACCGCGTCGCGATAGCTGCCGTAGGCGCCGATGATCTCGCTGTCGGTGTGACTGTCGGTGGTGTCGCGCCACCAGGCGAACAACGCCATCCCGTCGGGCGACGGACAGAACCCGATGGTCTGCCCACCGCGGGCGAGCGTCGGGCAGTCGTCGGGGAAGCGATCGCGCATGCGCGTCAGGCTATGTCGCCCGTATGACAGACCCGCGCAGGGAGCGTCGCCGTCAGAGGACCTTCTCGATCGCGCTGCGCATGTTCTCCGGCTTGGTGGTGGGGGAGAAGCGGTCGACCACCTGGCCGTCCTTGCCGACGAGGAACTTGGTGAAGTTCCACTTGATACGGCTGCCGAGGACTGACCCCTTCTCCGACTTGAGCCAGTCGTAGAGCGGGTGCGCACCCTTTCCGTTGACGTCGATCTTCTCCATCATCGGGAAGGTGACGTCATAGCGGAGGTTGCAGAAGTTCTTGATCTCGTCCGCGTCACCCGGCTCCTGGTGTCCGAACTGGTTGCACGGGAAGCCGAGCACCACCAGCCCGCGGTCGCCGTACTCCTTGTTCAGTTTCTCCAGCCCCTCGTACTGCGGGGTGAACCCGCACTGCGAGGCGGTGTTGACGATGAGCAGCGGCTTGCCCCGGTACTGCTCGAGGCTGATCTCCTCGCCGTCGATGGTGGTCGCGGCGAAGTCGTAGGCAGTGGTCATGTCATCCGTTCGTAGCAGGCGAGCAGGTGGATTGCGAGCCTCCCGTGGGGAGCGGGACGTGCATCTCGTTCGCCTCGGTCGACCTCTCGGCCTCCGACGACCCGAACAGTGCGACGAGCACGGCTCCGACGACGGCGAGCAGGAAGCCCAGGGCGCCGAGCCAGCCGAGGCCCGGCACCGTCGAGTCGCCGAGAAGCCAGACACCGACGATGCCGGGCACGGCGGTCTCGCCCACCACCATCGCGGCGGTGGAACCGTTCACGGCGCCGAGCTGCAGGGCGACGGTGTGCAGGTAGAAGCCGAATGCGCCGGCCACGGCGATGGTCCATGCCGCGGGGTCGCTCAGGATCGTCGTGATCGAGAACGGTGAGACACCGTCGAGCACACGGACCGCGATGGCGATTGCCCCGAACAGCAGGCCGGCGGACATGCCGGCCACGACCGACCCCGTGTGACCCAGACGGCGGACCACCAGCAGCGAGATGGTGATGATCGCGACGGTCGCGACCAACAGGCCGAGCTTGAAGGGCAGGTCGGCGTGCGTCGCGCCGTGGGCATGCGAGGCGGTGCCCAGCATGCACAGGGCGACGATCACCAGGATCATCGCGGCCCAGTCCCGCGCGTGCAGACGGATGCCGAGGAACGTGGCTCCCAGGACGGCGGTGATGATCAGGTTGCCCGCGACGATGGTCTGCGAGAGGAACAGCGGCAGCATCCGGGCGGCGCCTGCACCGGCGGCGAACCCCAGCACGTCCATGATCGCGCCGAGGACGAACACGCCGGTCATCGCCGCGGCCAGGGTCGACCGCAGCGTCGGACTGCCGGACGCGGTCGACATGCCGACGCCGTCGGAGGAGGCGGCGGACTGCCGGGCGCCGAGCGCCTGCATCACCGACGACAGGCCGTAGCCGATCGCCGCGAGCACGGCCAACCCGATCCCGACCAGCACGGCGGCACCCCTCTCCCCAGGACGAATGTGATGCGGGACACGCGGTCCCGGTGCGCTCGGGCCTACGACGTCGATGGCGTACGGCGAGCTGCTCCGACCCGGGTCAACGCCTGAGAATCTCCTGATAATCCCGGAACGCGCCACCGGTTTTCGGCGCCCACGTGGGGCTCTAAGGTTGTCGGCGTGTCCTCACCAACGCAGCGGTCGTCGCGCCGCGTCCTCGTCACCGGCGTCTCCAGCGGGATCGGCGCCGAGGTCGCGCGTCTTCTCGTCGAGCAGGGACACGAGGTGATCGGCACCAGTCGTCGCCCCGACGCGATCGGTGCCGACGCCCGCGTCCCGGGCGTGCGCTACGTCCTGCTCGACCAGACCGAACCAGCGAGTATCACCGCGTGCGTCGCGGAGGCGGGCGAGATCGACGTGCTGATCAACAACGCGGGCGTCAGTCACATGGGTCCGCTCGAGGACGTCCCCATGAAATCCGTGGAGAACGTCTTCGCGACGAACGTCTTCGGGCCGATCGCTCTGACCAAGGCGGTCCTGCCCGGGATGAGGGCACGGCGCTCGGGGACCATCGTCATGGTCGGCTCCATGCTGGGTAGCTTCCCGCTCCCGTTCCGATCGGTCTACGGCGCCACCAAGAGCGCCATCAAGGCGTTCGCCGACGCGACCCGGCGGGAGCTCGCGCCGTTCGGGATCGCCATCACCACCGTCGAACCCGGCACCATCGCCACCGGCATCGGTGACCGCCGCATCTACGACATCGCCGACGACTCGGCCTACCGCGCCGACTACGACACCGTCGCCGCCGCCACCCGTCGTAACGAGGAGAAGGGTCTCGCCGTCGAACCGATGGCGAAGCTCATCGTCGAGGCCGCTCTGGCGTCGAACCCGAAGCCGTTGTACGCGTTGGGCAACAACGCCTCGGTGGTGTTCGCGCTCAAGCGGATCCTGCCGACGCAGGCGATGCTCGACGTCATGGCGCGCTTCCACGGTCTGCGTCGCGCCCGGCCGTGAGCGCGGCGTGACCCGCACGCTGCGGGTGATCGGCATCGGACCCGGTGGGGTCCGACAGGTCACCCTCGAGGCCGTCGACGCCATGCAGGGTGTCGACGCGTTCTTCGTCCTCGACAAGGGCGCCGCGTCGTCGCCGCTCCGGGACATCCGTCGTCGGATGTGCGACGAGCACATCGGTCCAGGCCGGTACCGGTTCGTCGAGATCGCCGACCCGCCCCGCGACCGGGACCCCGTCGACTACGACGCCGAAGTGCGGCGATGGCACGACGCGCGATCGGAGGCGATCGAGGACGCACTGCTGGCCGAACTGCCCGACGGCGGGGTCGGAGCGATCCTCGTCTGGGGCGACCCCAGCCTGTACGACTCCACCCTGCGCGTCACCGACGCGATCCTCGCGCGCGGCCGCGTCGACCTCGCCGTCGAGGTGATCGCGGGCGTGACCAGCGCGTCCGCGCTGACCGCCGCGCACCGGATCCTGGCCAACCGCATCGGCGAACCGATCCACATCACGACCGGACGTCGCCTCCCGTCGACGCCGTCCGGGGCGGACACCAACCAGATCGTCATGCTCGACGCCGACTGCGCCTTCCTGCGGACGGCCGATCCCGACGACCGGATCTGGTGGGGTGCCTACCTCGGCACCCCCGACGAGATCGTGCTGTCGGGGACCGTCGGTGACGTCGGCGAGACCATCCGGGAGACCCGCGCCCAGGCACGCGAACGCCACGGCTGGATCATGGACATCTACCTGCTGCGCACGCCCTGACCGCCCGCTCGGCGCCGGGTTTCTGCCCGGTCGGCGTGTAGTTTCTGCCCGCTCGGCGCGCGGTGTCGGCACGGTCGGCGGGGGAGCGGTCGGGTCAGAAGATCTCGTCGAGGGCGGCGAGCACCCGGTCGGCGATCTCCGGCCGGCAGATCACGAAGTCGCGGACGTAGGGCCGGGAGTGGTTGTAGCGCAGCGGCGTCCCGTCGAACGTGCTGCAGTGCATCCCCGCCGCGGCCGCCACGCCCACCGGTGCGCAGTTGTCCCACTCGTACTGGCCCATCCCGTGGACATAGGCGTCGGCGTCACCGCGGACGACCGCCATCGCCTTCGCCCCGGCGGAGCCGAGCGCATACGGCCGCAACGCGAGCCGGTCGGCAACCCAGCCGGTCTCGTAGGTCAGTCCCCGCCGCGACACCACCATCCGACCCGACGCCTCCGCAGGGAACGCCACGTCCGCGGTGGAGAACAGTTCGCCGACCGCCGGCAACGACACCGCGCAGTCGGTCGGCGTCCCGTCGACGGTGAGGGCGACATGCACCGCCCAGTCGTCGCGGCCGGCGGCGTACTCGCGCGTGCCGTCGAGCGGGTCGATGATCCAGACACGCCGCGCCCCCAACCGCTCGCCGGTGTCCCGGGCCTCCTCCGAGAGCACCGCATCGCCCGGTCGGTGCCGACGCAGCACCGCGGCGATCCACGCCTGCGCGAGGGCGTCACCCATGTCACCGAGCAGGCGACCCGTGAGCAGCGAGTCGTGACGGGCGGCGACCAGCAGCTCACCCGCACCCTGCGCTATCGACGCGGCCAGCGCCGCGTCGTCGAGACCCTCCCCGCCATCGGTACCCCGGGGATCCGTCCCCCCGACGTTCACCCCCGGAGTCCTGCTCATCAGTGCAGACTAGATGCCATGCCGGAGTTGCCCGAGGTACAGGCCATCGCCGACTACGTCGACGGTCGCGCGGCCGGACTGCCCATCCGACGCGTCGACGTCGCCTCCCTCGCCGTGTTGAAGACCGCCGACCCGCCCTACACCGCCCTCGTCGGACGGGTGATCGCGCGCGTCGGACGGATCGGCAAGTACCTCGTCATCAGCACCGAACCCGCGGAACCGGGCCCCGATCCCGACGTGATCCACCTCGTCGTCCACCTGTCGCGGGCGGGGTGGCTGCGGTGGTCGAACTCGTTGTCGCAGACGCCGCCGCGGCCGGGCGGCAAGGGGCCGATCGCGCTGCGGGTGCACTGCGGGTTGCCCGGTGAGGGATTCGACGTCACCGAGGCCGGCACCCAGAAACGTCTCGCGGTGTGGATCGTGCGGGCCGTCGAGGACGTCGACCGCATCGCGACGCTGGGACCCGACGCCCTCGCACTCACCCGTGAGGAGTTCGCCGGGCTGCTCGCGGGCACCGGGTCGCGGCTGAAGACCGTCCTCACCGACCAGCGGGTGCTCAGCGGGATCGGCAACGCCTACAGCGACGAGATCCTGCACACGGCGCAGCTGTCGCCGTTCGCGTCGGCGCGAACCCTCGACGGGGAGGCGGTGGAGCGGCTGTGGGTGTCGATGCACGCGGTGCTGTCCGACGCGACCGTCCGGCTCGAGGGTCAGGAGGTCGCGACGATGAAGTCGGAGAAGCGATCCGGTCTCCGGGTGCACGCCCGCACCGGGATGCCCTGTCCCGTCTGCGGCGACACGGTGCGTGAGGTGTCCTTCGCCGACCGGTCGTTCCAGTACTGCCCGACCTGTCAGACCGGTGGCAAGGTGCTCGCCGACCGTCGGATGTCGAGGCTGCTCAAGTAGCGTCGCCCGGGTGAGCAGACAGTCGATCCTCATCACCGGCGCGAGTTCCGGACTCGGCGAGGGCATGGCCCGGGCGTTCGCCGAGCGTGGACGGTCCCTCGCGCTGGCCGCCCGGCGACTCGACCGGCTCGAGGCCCTCGCCGAGGAGCTGTCCGGGTCGGCGCGAGCGGTCGAGGTCGCCGAGCTCGACGTCACCGACACCGCGCGCGTGCCCGTCGTGTTCGACGACCTCGCGCAGCGTCTCGGTGGACTCGACCGGATCATCGTCAACGCGGGACTCGGCAAGGGCGCACCGATCGGCACCGGCCGGCCCGACGCGAACATCGAGACCGTGCAGACCAACCTCGTCGGGGCCCTGGCGCAGGTGGAGGCGGCGATGTCGATCTTCCGCGCCCAGAACCACGGCCACCTCGTTCTCATCAGCTCGATGAGCGCCGTCCGCGGACTGCCGAAGGCGCAGACCGCGTACTCGGCGTCGAAGGCCGGGCTCACCGCCATCGGGGAGGGACTGCAGGCCGAGCTGCGCTCGTCGCCGATCCGGGTGAGCATCCTGCTGCCGGGGTACATCTCCACCGACATCAACGCGGGTGTCAAGAGCGCGATGATGGTCGAGCGGGACAAGGGTGTCGCGGCGCTGGTCGCCGCCGTCGAACGTGAGCCGCTGCGGGAGGCCGTGCCCCGGTGGCCGTGGGCCGTCGTCGACGCGGCGTTGAGTCACCTCCCTGGTGCCATCACACGACGCATGGTGTGACGGCACTGTGAGCTAGCATCACCGCACGGCACACGTGGTGCCAGGTCACATGTTCGCGTGGGGTGCGACATCCAGCGCGACAGTCGTCGGGGGGCACGCAGATGGACGGGGCGTCGTGATCCGGCTGCCCGTGGCGCTCGAGCAACTGGGATGGGTCCTCGGCCACTGGTGGCGCCGGGCCGATCAGTTCGGATTCCTCAGCGCGTACCTCGCAGATCGCCAGCTCATCGAACCCTCGCGCCTCATCATGGCCGTCAGCTCGGGCTTCATCGCACTCGTCCCGATCGCCGTCGTCAGCAGCGGCGACACCTCCGGGGCCTGGACGGTGCTCGGCGTCCTGAGCGCCGTCGTCGCCGTCGGTGCCGCCGCGATGTGGCTGGTCCTGCCGTGGCCGTCGGCGACACGTTCCCGGTGGTGGGTGCTCGCCTGCGACGTCGCCACCGCCGTGGGGGTCCTCGTCCAGCAGACCTCCCTCGGCGGACTCTACGGCTGCGCCGTGTTCGTCCTGATCGCCGGCTACATCGCGATCTTCCACGGAGCGCGCCTGTTGGCCGCGCATCTGCTGTTGTCCGTCGTCGTCACGGTGGTGCTGGCCGTCCGCATGGTCGACTCGGATCAGTCGGGGATCGCCCTGGCGACCATCGCCGTCGTCCAGGTGCTGGTGGTCGCGATCATCGTTCCGGTGACCACACAGTTCCTCCTGGAGACCCTGTCGTCGGAGGCGGCGGCGTCGGAGGTGGACACCCTCACCGGGGTCCTCAACCGTCGCGGCCTCGACCGTGCGCTGGAGCGGATGACGGCGATGAACGACCGTGGGGTGGCGATCATCGTGGCCGACCTCGACAACTTCAAGGAGATCAACGACCGGTACGGCCACCGCCACGGCGACGGTGTCCTGGCGCTGATCGCCACGCGGCTGCGGGAGGCCGTCGGCACCAGCGGTGTCGTCGCCCGCATCGGCGGCGACGAGTTCGTCATCGCCGACAGCCTGCGGTGGACGGACCCGCACCGACTGGCCAACCACGTTCTCCACACCATCGCGACGGTCAGCGAGCCCGTGGTCACCGCCAGCGTCGGCGTCGTACACATGACGGGCGACATCACCGGCGCCGGCCGGCTGATGACGACCTCGCTGTACACCGAGCTCGCCGACGCGGCGATGTACGAGGCCAAGCGCTCGGGTGGGAACACGGTGCGGACCCGCGTCCACCATCACCAGGGCGGTCAGGCCTGGTGAGTGCTCACGAGGTCGGGGCCACCGACGCCGCCGGGCCGCCCGCGCCCGGCGCGGACCACACCACCGGCGCCGACTTGTAGTCGTCGCCCGGGTCGTTCGAGGTCTGTGCCCAGTAGATGACCCGGTTCAGGTCGACGCCGCGGTCGGCGACGGCGATGAAGCACGTCGCCCACGACGTCCCGCGCTGCGGTGCGCGCGGCGGGTCGGTCTTCACACACTGACGGAATCCGTCCGGCGGGTCCACGGATCGGGTGGCGGTCTTCCCGTCGGGGCTGCCGGCCAGTCCGATCACCGACGGGACGTCGAGGACGCGATCCACCAGCGTGGTGAAGGTGACGTGCACGTAGAACGGGACACCACCGTCGGTCACCGACTCCGGCAGGTCACCGGCTACACCGGGTTCGATCCCGGTCACGGTCACCATCGCGAGTTGACCGGCGGGCCGGAAGGCGGCGGCGGGCAGGTAGGCGCTCTGGCCGAACTGCAACGCCGCGCCCGGCGCGGTCTGTGCCACCGGTCCGGCCGGGGCGGTGACGTCCGCCGACACGGGCACCGAGACGCTCGGTCGTGAGGGCGTCGCGGCCTCGTCGCCGGTGGAGCCCGACGTGCACCCGGCGAGCAGGGCGGCGCTCGCGGCCACAGTCACCGCCGTCGCGGGCCACCGCGTCGGGATCTTCCGGCCGGGACGAGGGGGCGCGGTGAGGGTCGCGGCCGATGACGAGGCGGTCATGGACAGATCGTAAGGGTCTGTACCGGTCAGCCGTTCACTCCGCGCCGACGAGGCCGCGTGTCAGTCGTCGGACGAGGTCAACGCCGCGGCGAGCGTCGGCCGGGGGATGCCCTCACCGTCGAACGCGAGGAGCACCGCCTCACGGATGCGACGTGCGATCGCCCACTGGGCGTTCGGCGAGGTCGTCACGGTCATCCGGAGCGTCACCATCCCCGCGGTGATGTCCTGCACACCCAGCATCTGCGGCGGACCGAGGACGTCGGGGCCGAGGGCGGGATCGGCGACCGCCTCGGTGGCCGCCGCCAGCGCCACGGTCTGCGCACGGGCGACGTCGGCGTCGTGGGCGACGGGGATCTCGATCCGCGCCACGGCGTGGTCCTGACTCATGTTCCCGACACGGACGATCTCGCCGTTGCGGACATACCAGAGGGTGCCGTCGATGTCGCGGACGGTGGTCACCCGGAGACCCACGGTCTCCACGGTGCCCGACGCCTCACCGACGTCGATGATGTCGCCCACCCCGTACTGGTCCTCGAGCAGCATGAACACACCCGAGACGAAGTCCTTCACCAGGTTCTGGGCGCCGAAACCGATGGCGAGACCGATGATGCCGGCCGAGGCGAGGAACGGCGCGATGTTCACCCCGACCACCGTGAACAGCGACAGCACCACCCACACCAGGAGGATCACCGACACCGTCGACTTCAGTACCGAACCGATGGTCTCGGCTCGCTGCTGGCGGCGTTCGATCGCCGCGGCGTCCCGCAGCCCTGCGGGGGCGCGGTCGCGCAGATGTCGCACGAGTGCGGGTGTCAGGGTCCGGCCGCGGGAGCGGGTGGCTCGATCGATCATCCGGTGCAGCACCCAGCGGGCGATCAGCGCGACCACCACGTAGACGGTGATCCGGATGGGGTTCTCGATGAGCCAGAGTCGGTTCGTGTCGGTCCAGGAGAAAGCGAGGAGGTCCGTGGTCATCGTCGGCGAGCCTACGTATCCCGCCCGCAGTCCGAAACCCGTCACCACGACCGGTGACGCAGACCCCAGTCGTCGAGGGTCGTCCCGACGACCTCGTCCCCCCTGATGCCGGTGAGGTCGAACGCGAGGGTGACGCGTGCCGACGACCGGGCCATCCACGCGCCCACACCGACTTTCGTCGACGACCGGTTGGTGGTGACCGCGCGCACGGCGAGACCGTCCGAGATGTGACCGCCGACACCGAGGAACGCGTCGGGCAGGACGCCGAGGCTCGAGGCGAGTCCGTCGTCCAACCCGGGGTCGCCGGTGACGCGGGCGGCCAGCCGGTCGCCGACGATCTGCATCAACTCGTCGGGCATCCCGCCGGGCGAGCCGATGACCGACGCCGACGGGTCGGCCGGGTGGGCAGTCGACGTGACCGTGCGCTCACGGACACGCGTCGCCACCCGGGTGATCCGCGCGGACAGCTCGGCGAGGGTGTCGGCTGCGGAGACGGTGACCACCGAGCTGCCCACCGACCCGTCGGGCATCGCGACCGGGACGGCGACCCGCACCGGGTCACGCCGGTGGACGCGCCGCGCACAGTCGGCGACGATCGCGACGAACACCGCGGTGGTGGAGGCGTTCTCGCGATCGGCGAGCGCTGCGAACCCGTCGGCGTCGACGTCGACGACGGTGGTGCGGTGCGTCGCCTCCGCGTCAGCGGGGGTCGCGGCGGCGGAACCCCGTGCGGCGCCCAGCAGTTCGCTGCGCACGATCGGGTCGGTGCAGGCGCGTGCCACCGACCGTGCGACACCGACGATCACACGGATCCACAGCACGAGCGCGTCCCGGAGGTCGTCACGGAGGCGGGGCGGTGCCGGTGGGGGAGGAGGATCGGGGGCGGCGTCGCCGGTGGCCAGCGACGCCTCCGCGATCGCCACCATGCCGACGCCTCCGGTGACCAGGTGTGAGCAGGTCAGCGTGACCACCGACCCCGCATCCGCGACGTGGCCGAGTGCCAGTTCCCAGACGGGTCCCCGGTCGACGTCGAGTGGGGTGCGGGCGCGGGTGTCGGCCCAGTCGACGACCTCCCCGGGTCGGATGGGGATCTCGTCGACGACGAGCGGTGTCACCCGCGCGCCGCCGACGAGTGCGCGCCGCGCGAACGGGACGCGGGGGCTGTGGACTCTGCGGGTGAGCGCACCGGCGCACAGGGCTGCATGCATCGCGGCGAGGTCGTCGGGCGTGATGCGGTCGGGGAACCGCCACACGCCCTGCATCACCGACGACGGACCGCGCCCGTGGTGACCGCGGTAGAACATGTCGTCCACCACGGAGAAGCGGGCGACCGTCGGGTCCGTCACCGTCGCGTCAGACGGTCCGTCCGCGGTGCTCGCGATACCACCGGATGAGGGCATCGGTCGACGAATCATCCTGCTGCTCAGGGGCGTCGGGCTGCTCCAGGACCGTGAGCAGTTCCTTCGCCTGCGTCTTGCCGAGCTCGACGCCCCACTGGTCGAAGGAGTTGATCCCCCAGATGGCGCCCTCGACGAACACCTGGTGCTCGTAGAGGGCGATCAGCTGGCCGAGGACGGACGGTGTCAGCTCCGGCGCGATGATCGACGTCGACGGCCGGTTGCCCGGCATCACCTTGTGCGCCACCACCTGTGCGTCGACACCCTCGGCGGCGATCTCGTCGGCGGTCTTGCCGAAGGCGAGGACCTTGGTCTGCGCGAAGTAGTTGCTCATCAGCAGGTCGTGCATCGAACCGGGGTCGCCGCCGTCGGACGATGCGACGGGGAGATCGTCGGTGGGCGTGGCGAATCCGATGAAGTCGGCGGGGACCAGTCGGGTCCCCTGGTGCAGCAGTTGGTAGAAGGCGTGCTGACCGTTGGTGCCCGGCTCGCCCCAGAAGATCTCGCCGGTGTCGGTGGTGACGTGGTGGCCGTGGGAGTCGACGGACTTGCCGTTGGACTCCATCGTCAGCTGCTGCAGGTAGGCGGCGAAGCGTGCCATGTCGTTGGAGTAGGGGAGCACCACACGCGACTGGGCGCCCCAGAAGTTGTTGTACCACAATCCGATCAGACCGAGGATGACCGGAGCGTTCTGATGCAGGGGTGCCGAACGGAAGTGCCGGTCGACGAGGTTGAACCCGTGCAGGAAGTCCGCGAACGCCTCCTTGCCGATCGCCGCCATCACCGACAGGCCGATCGCGGAGTCGACGGAGTACCGCCCACCGACCCAGTCCCAGAACCCGAACATCTGCTCGGTGTCGATCCCGAAGTCGGCGACCTTCTCCGCCGCGGTGCTCACCGCGACGAAGTGTTTGGCGACGGCCGCGTTCCGCGTGTCCGTCTCGTCGAGTCCGAGCCCCCGCAACAGCCACGCGCGAGCGGCCGCGGCGTTGGTGAGGGTCTCGAGAGTGGAGAACGTCTTCGAGGCGATGACGAAGAGAGTGGTGGCCGGATCGAGGTCGGCGAGGGCGGACACGAGGTCGGCCGGGTCGACGTTGGAGACGAACCGGCAGGAGATCCCGGCGTCGGCGTAGTGCCGAAGCGCCTGGTAGACCATCGCCGGGCCCAGGTCGGAGCCGCCGATCCCGATGTTGACCACGGTGCGGATCCGCTCACCGGTGTGCCCGGTCCACTCGCCGTTGCGGAGCCGATCGGTGAACGCGCCCATGCGGTCGAGCACCTCGTGGACGTCGGCGACGACGTCCTGCCCGTCCACCTTCAACGTCGCCTCCCGCGGCAGGCGCAGGGCGGTGTGCAGGACCGCGCGGTCCTCGGAGGTGTTGATGTGCTCGCCCCAGAACATCGCGTCGCGTTTGTCCTCGAGGTGTGTCTCGCGGGCCAGCGAGAAGAGCAACTCGAGGGTCTCGCGGAGCACGCGATGCTTCGAGTAGTCGATGTGGAGGTCGCCGACGTCGATGGTGAGGTCGCGCCCGCGGTCGGGGTCGACGGCGAACACCTCACGCAGATGCATCGCATAGACGTGCGGCTGATGCGCCGACAGTTCCTGCCACGCGTGGCTGCCGGTCACGTCGTGGTCGTGACCCTCCTGGTGCTCCCCGGGCCCCTGGTACTCGGCCTGGTTCCTGCTCGTGCGCTCGCTCGCCATCCGTCCGACCCTTCGACTCGCGGTCCCCCGTGCCGTCCAGCCTAGTGTCGCGACGTCGTGATCACCGTGGGCGGTGGGTCTCTCCGACGAGCGCGCCCGGCCACACGCCTTCTAGTGTGGGCCGGGTGAGTGGACCCGCCCGTCCAGACATCGACCGCGCCTACGTCGTGTGCGCCAGTCAGCGCAGTGGGAGCACCCTGCTCCTGGAGTCGCTCGGCGTGACCGGGGTGGCCGGCCGTCCCGCGGAGTTCTTCGAGCACCTCCCCGACACCTCGCTGCCGCCGCAGTCGCCGGACTGGTTCGTGGGCGTGCACGACCCGACGATCGACGCCCTGCTCGCCCCGGTCCGTCCGGGCCGACCCGACACCCGTGACGCGCAGCAGTGGCGCGCCGACGTCCGAGCGCAGGGCGTCGGTGCGAACGGGGTGTGGGGCGGCAAGCTGATGTGGAACCAGACCTCGGTGTTGTGCCGGCGCGCCCGGGACCTGCTCGGTGGGCGCGAGCCGCTGTTGCGCGAGGCCGTGCGCGCCGTCCTCGACGTCGACCCGACGTGGGTCTACGTCCACCGTGCCGACGTCGCCGGCCAGGCGGTCGCCCTGTGGCGCGCCGTGCAGACGCAGTCGTGGTCGATCGCCGCCGGATCCGACCGCGACGAGCACGCGGAGTATCACCGCGCCGCCATCGCGCATCTCGCCGAGTACGTCGTCGCCCAGCAGCAGGCGTGGGAGGGCTGGTTCGCCCGGGAGGGGATCGAGCCGCTGCGAGTCGAGTTCGACGAACTCGTCGCCGACCCGACCACCACCACCGGTCGTGTCCTCGACGCTCTCGGGCTCGATCCGCGCCTGGCGCCACCGCCACCGCTGACACGAGGGCGTGATGCGCGGTCGCGGGAGTGGACGGCTCGGTATCGAGAGGACGCGGCGGCCCACGGTCATCCCGTCGCCGCGGCGCAGCCGGTGGGCGGATCCCGGCCGGCGTCCGGGACATGAGTTCTCAGAGAGCGTCGAAAGCCTCGTCGAGAAGCGTTCGGGCGTGCGTCAGTTCGGTGTCGGTGCCGTTGAGCAGGTCGTCGAGCCCGTGTTGGAAGATCCCGTCGAAGGTGGTGTACGCCAACTGCTTCGACAAGCGGGCGGGTTCGCCTCGCAGCTCGCAGTAGCGACTCACGACGTTCCAGATCATGTCCGCGCGGCGTGCCTCGATCTCTCCGACCTCGTCACGCAGGGACGACTCGAAACGGGTCTGGTTGCGCAGGTCGTACCAGAGGCGGTGCAGCGACGAATCCGCCGCGAGGGTGCCGACGAACATCGTCGAGAACCCGCTCCGCAGCTCGTCGGCGGTGGTCGCGGCCGCGACTGCCTCGTCGTACCGCGTGACGCAGGTGTCCTCGTAGATGCGGACGGCCTCTGCGAGGAGGTCGAGTTTGTCGCGGAAGTAGTAGTGCAGGACACCGTGCGAGTACGGCGAGTTCTGCGCGATCTCTCGCAGGCTGGTGCGCGCGTACCCCAACTCGGCGAGTGTCACCAGGGTCGCGGTCGCGAGCTCGCTGCGGCGGGCGGCGAACTTGTCGGGACCTCGCAGCCCCGACCGCGCGTCGGCGCGCGTGGCGGTGGTCATCGGCCGAGTGTACGGCCCGACACGCCTCTGACGTGCACCGCGACCCGGCCGACCCCGATTTCTTGACGACTGCCCAGGAAAACCTTGACGAGTGTCAAGAATTCTTCATAGTGTGATCTCGATCGCATCAATCCTCGGTTGCGCCCGGCGTCCGACGCTCCGGGCCGAGTCCGTCCAGGGAAGGGCACACACATGACGAGTTACGACCTCACCGGCCGGAAGGCGCTGGTCACCGGCGCGGCGCAGGGGCTCGGCGCCGGGATGGCGTCGGCGTTGGCGCAGGCAGGGGCGGCCGTCGCCGTCGCCGACATCAACGACGAGCTGGGACACGAGACGGTCGACGGCCTGCGCTCGGCCGGGGCGAAAGCGGAGTTCGTGCACCTCGACGTCCGCCACGACGCGGAGTGGGAGTCGGCGATGTCGACGGCGGTCGCCGCCCTCGGCGGGATCGACATCGTCGTGAACAACGCGGGTGTCGAGGTCACCGACCTGCTGATCGACTTCGACGCCGAGGCCGCCTCGACTCTCCTGTCGGTCAACGTCCTCGGCACGGCGCTCGGGATCAAGCACGGATTCCGGGCGATGCGACCCGGCGGTGCAGCCGGTGCCGGTGGCGCGGTGGTGAACATCGCGTCGGTCGCCGCGACCATCGCCTTCCCGGGGATCGCGCTCTACTCCGCGTCGAAGTCGGCCATCGACCGCCTCACCCGCGTCGCCGCGGCCGAGTCCGGCAAGCTCGGCTACGGGGTGCGGATCAACTGCATCTACCCGGGTCTGACCCCGACGGCCATGGGCAACAAGCTCGCGGTGGAGACGGCCGGTCTCGGACTGTTCGACTCCCCGGAGGCCGCAGCGGGTGCTGTCGCCGAACTCACCCCGCTCGGGCGACTCGGCCAGGTCGACGACATGGCCGACGCCGTGGTGTTCCTGTCCTCCGACGCCGCCAAGTTCATCACCGGGGCCGGCCTGCCGGTCGACGGTGGGATGGGGATGTGAGGGCGACGGCGGACGCCGAGCACGGTCGGGACCTGTTGTGACGCTGGCCTTCTACCTCGACAAGGGCGCATCTCTCGGTGCGGACGCGCCGTGCCTCACTCTCGGCGCGGAGTCGATGACCTACGGGGAGGTGGTCACCCTCTCGCACTCCGTCGCCCGCGCTCTGCGTCGGTCCGGCGTCGGCGCCGGGGACAAGGTCGGGATCCTGTCCGCCAATCACCCCACCTCGTTCGCCTGCGTCTTCGGCATCGCCCGGGCCGGTGCCGTGTGGTGTCCCATAAACCCGCGCAACGCAGCTCGCGAGAACGCCGACCTGCTCGACCTAATCGACTGCACGACGCTCCTGTTCCAGCCCGCATTCGACGACCTGGTCGCCGAGATCGCACCGCAGCTGCCCTCGCTGGTCACCCTCGTCCGTCTGGGAGAGACCGACAGCGCGGCACCGGGTCTCGAGGACTGGCTCGCGGAGGCCGCCGACGACGACCCCGTCGACGAGCACCCGGTCGACGACGTCGTCGCCCTGGTCGGGACAGGCGGGACGACCGGTCGGCCGAAAGGGGTGATGCTCACCGACCGGAACCTGCAGACGATGACGTCGGTCGTGCTCATGCGATACCCCTTCGAGGGCCGACCGCGCTACCTCGCGCTGGCGCCGCTCACCCATGCGGCGGGGGTGCTGTGCTTCCCGATCATGGCCCTCGGTGGCGAGATCGTCGTGATGGATCACCCGGACGTGGGGGAGTTCCTCGAACTCGTCGCGCGACACCGGATCACGCACACCTTCCTGCCGCCGACGGTGATCTACATGGTGCTCGCCCACGACGCCCTCGACGCGACCGATCTCTCGTCGCTGCAGTGCTTCTGGTACGGCGCCGCACCGATCTCGACGAGCCGGCTCGCCGAGGCCCTCGACCGGATCGGGCCGATGGCACAGCTGTTCGGTCAGTCGGAGGCGCCGATGATGATCTCCACGCTGTCGCCGGCCGAACACCGCCTGCCGGACGGCACCATCCACCACGAACGTCTCTCCTCGGCCGGGTTCCCGTCACCACTGGTGACCGTGGCCGTGCTCGACGAGGACGGCCGTGTGCTCCCCGCCGGTACCCGGGGCGAGGTGTGCGTCCGCGGCCCGCTCGTCATGGCGGGCTACTACCGCAACCCGGAGGCGACCGCAGCCGCGTCGACCCACGGCTGGCATCACACCGGCGACATCGGGTTCCTCGACGACGACGGTCTGCTCCACGTCGTCGACCGGGCCAAGGACATGATCATCACCGGTGGGTTCAACGTGTACTCGGCCGAGGTGGAGCAGGCACTGATGGCCCACGACGCCGTCCGCGACTGCGCCGTCGTCGGCCTCCCCGACGAGAAGTGGGGTGAACGGGTCACCGCCGTCGTCCTGCTGAACGACGGAGACCCGCCCACCCCGCAGGAGCTGACCGCGTTCGTCAAGGCCCGCATCGGTTCGGTGAAGGCCCCCAAGCAGATCGAGGTCTGGACCGACCTACCGCGGTCGACCGTCGGCAAGATCCTCAAGACCGACATCCGCTCCACACTGACCGCCCACTGACCACCCGCTCCACGAGGAGGACCCCATGCTCGAACTCGCCCTGTACCTGCCCAACTTCCGCGAGACGGTCACCGTCGCCGAACTCGAGGACCTCACCGCGCTCGCCGAGGAGCTCGAGTTCGAGTCCGTCTGGACCCTCGACCGGATCATCGTCCCGGAGGCGTCGGACCGTGCCGAGATGGAATACGCCTTCGGCATGATGCACGAGTTGCCCAAGCAGCTGCCGGTGTCGTCGAGAGGTGAGTTCCTGCAAGGTTTTCCGCTGATCCCGTGGCTCGCGGCCAAGACCAGCCGGGTGCGGATCGGCATGAGCATCATCGACACCCCGTACCGCGCGCCGGGTGTCCTCGCGGCCGAGCTCGCGACCATCGACCACCTCAGCAACGGTCGACTCAACGTCGCCGTCGGGTCGGGGTGGATGCCGGAGGAGTTCGCCGCCGCCAGCGCCGGACACATCTTCCCACGGCGGCACCAGCACCTGCGGGAGACGATCGAGATCATGCAGGGGATCTGGGCGAACGACGTGTTCGAATACCACGGTGAGTTCGCCGATTTCGGGCCCAGCGGCTTCGGCGCGAAACCCCTGCAGACCCCGCGCCCGCCGATGTACTTCAGCGGCCTCAAGGATGCGAAGCGCGCCGCCAAGCGGGTGGCGAGGTACGGGCTCGACGGGTGGATCGGCATCCAGGACTCGCCGGAGGAGATCTCGAGCTGGCGCGCCAGGATCTCCGCCGAGCTCGAGGAACTCGACACCTCACGGACGATCGAGGACCTCGACATCGCCAGCATGATCTGGACCGTGATCACCGACGACGACATGGACCAGACACCCGCGGGCAAGGCGACGAACCTGCTGGTCGGGTCCGAGCGTCAGGTGACCGACATCCTCAAGCGCTATCGCGACGCGGGCCTGACGAAGCTGTTGCTGTGGCCGCCGTTCGCCGACGTGCCCACCGCCAAGACGATGGACGACATGAAGCGCCTCAAGAACGACATCCTGCCGAAGATCGAGGCGATGTGAGGCGAGCGGCGCCGGTCGCCTCGCCGGACGTTCTCGGCGCCCGCGCTCACCGGCCCAGCGGACCCCGGCCGAGACGCAGGAGCAGCATGGCCAGCGTGTGACCCTCGCTGCCGAGGGAGGAGAACCGCTCGAGCACCTGCACCTCACGGCTGTAGACCAGGCGGGGTCCGCCCGCGGCCATCCGTGTTCGACCGACCTTCTTCGACACGTTGCTGCGACGCGTGACCGCCGCAAGGATGATCGCGTCGAGTCGATCGATCTCCAGGCGCAGCGAGTCGATGTCGTCGCCGATGTCCTCGACGTCGGATCCGAGGTCGTAGGCGGACAGGTCGATCCCGCTGCCGCCTGACGTGTCGGGGGTGTCCATCCCGCTGATCTTGCCACGGCTGGTACACACGGTCCGTGGCCCTCTCGACGCCGACGGCGGTATCCGCCGCCCGGGTGCCCGCGACCCTGCGGCGTCCTCCGGCGCGCATCCTGCTGCTGGTCGCGGCCGCGGCCGTGGTGGCCCAGCTCGGACTGCGGTGCTGGACGCTCGCCCGCGGGGACTTCTACTGGGATGATCTGATCCTCGTCGCCCGTGCCGGCTCGTCGGACGGTCTGGGGTATCTCCTGGACAACCACGACGGTCACGTGATGCCCGGGGCGTTCGCGGTGGCCGGCCTGCTCACCGCGCTGGCCCCGCTGAGCTGGCCGGTGGCCGCCGCGACCCTCGTCGTCGGCCAGGCGATCGTGTCGGTGGTGGTGGGCCGGCTGCTCGTGATCGTCGGGGGCATCCGTCCTGCGACGATCGCGGTGTTCGTCCTGTTCCTGTTCAGCCCGATGACGGTGCCGGCGGCGGTGTGGTGGGCGGCGGGACTGAACAGTCTGCCGTTCCTGGCCGCGGCCGCCTGGGTCGCCGGCGACGCCGTGCTCGCCTGCCGGGCACGGCCGCCGGTTGCCGTGCGAACTCTCGCGGTGCGCTCGGCCGTCGTCGCGGCGATCGGGATGCTGTTCTTCGAGAAGGCCGCACTGATCGGTCCGATCGCGCTGATGGTGGCCGTGCTGTGCGTCCGACGTGACCGGCTCGCCGGTGGTGAGGACACCGTGCGCGCGGCGCTCGCCCGGTCGCGGGCGGTGTGGATCGCGATCGGGGGCGTCACCGTCGTCTGGGCGGTCTGTTTCGCCTTCCTCGCCCATCCCGCGGCCGGGGACCACTCCCTGTCCCAGACGTGGGCGCTCACGTGGCGGGGACTGACCCGGGGTGTGCTGCCCGCGCTGCTCGGCGGACCGTGGTCGTGGGCGCGGTGGAACCCGAGCCCGCCGTTCGGTGCGATCGGTGTCGGCGCGGTGCTCGCGACGGCCGTCGTGGTCGCCGTCGTCGTCGCACTGGGGGTTGCCCTGCGACGGGGGGCCGGGCTCGTGCTGGCGGCCGCGGCGGGATATGTGGTCGTGGCGCAGGCGCTCGTCGGGTGGAACCGCAGCAGCTCGGGCACGGCTCTGGAACTGGCGCAGACACTGCGGTACCTGCCGGACAGCGCGCTGGTGATCGCGGTGGCCGCGGTGCTCGTCCTCTCGTCCCCGGCACGGCGGGAGTTCCTGCCCCGCCGGGCCGGGACCGTGGGGGTGGCCGCCACCGCCGCCGTGTGCGTCTCGTCGATCATCTCGACCGTCGCGTTCACCGACAGCTGGGCCGACAACCCGACCGGTGACTACCTGCGGACCGCGACGACCTCACTCGCCGAGATGGCCGACACCCCGATGTTCGACCAGGCGCTCCCGCTGGAGGTGCTGCTGCCCGTCGCCTACCCCGACAACCAGATCTCCCGGGTGTTCGCAGGCCTGCGCGACCGGCCGCGGTTCGGCGACTGGACCGACCGGCTGCAGGTCCTCGACCCGCAGGGCCGCCGCGCCGACGGCGCCGTCACCCGAGCCCGGACCTTCCGCGAGGGTGCGGGCACCTGCGCGCGCCCCGAGGTGACCGGCCCGACGACGATCCCGCTCGACGGTCCGATCATCCGCTGGCGGTGGACCGTCGCCGTCGGGTACTGCGCCACCGGCGACGGTCGGGTCGAGGTCCGCATCGGTGACAGCGCGCCGGTCACCGTCCCGGTCTCGTCGGGTCTGCACCCGCTGTACGTGCAGGCCATGGGCTCCGGCGACACCGTCTCCATCCGGCCGCTGACCGCGGGCGTGGGTCTGCACCTCTCGGCCGGCCAGGTCGGCGAGGTGTACGACCCCGCACTGCTCCGATAGAACACCTGTGCGCATGGCGCGCGTCGCCTGTCCGACGTCGCGGGTACGCTCGATCCCTGATGAAATCCGCACCACAGCCGTCGCTTCCCGGCCTCACCAGGGGCGATCCCGTCGTCTCCGGGATCGCCGGCGACGACCTCTCCGACCGTGCCCGCGAACTGCTCGAGGGGCTCAACCCGCAGCAGCGGGCGGCGGTCATGCACGCGGGGTCGCCGCTGCTGATCGTGGCCGGCGCCGGGTCCGGCAAGACCGCTGTGCTGACCCGTCGGATCGCGTATCTGCTGGCGCAGCGGGACGTCTCGCCGGGCGAGGTCCTCGCCATCACCTTCACCAACAAGGCCGCCGCGGAGATGCGGGAGCGCGTCGTGTCGCTCGTCGGTCCGCGCGCCAACCGCATGTGGGTCTCGACGTTCCACTCCACGTGTGTGCGCATCCTGCGCGCGCAGGCCGCGCTCATCGCCAGCCGGAACTCGAACTTCTCCATCTACGACGCCGACGACTCCAAGCGCCTGCTCGCGATGATCGTCCGCGACCTCGACCTGGACCCGAAGAAGTTCTCGCCCCGCGGATCCGGGATCCACATCTCGAACCTCAAGAACGAGCTGATCGACCCCGCGACCGCGAGTGCGCAGGCGTCGGAGTCCGACGACGACACGCTGATCACCCTCGCCGACATCTACACGCAGTACCAACGACGCCTGGCGGCGGCGAACGCCTTCGACTTCGACGACCTCATCGGTGAGACGGTCACGCTGCTGCAGACCCATCCCGAGGTCGCCGAGTACTACCGTCGTCGGTTCCGGCACGTCCTCGTCGACGAGTACCAGGACACCAACCACGCGCAATACGTACTGGTGCGCGAGCTCGTCGGGACCGGCGCGGGGGCCGTGACCCCGTCGGAGCTGTGCGTCGTCGGTGACGCCGACCAGTCGATCTACGCGTTCCGCGGCGCGACGATCCGCAACATCGAGGAGTTCGAGCGCGACTTCCCCGACACCGAGACCATCCTGCTGGAGCAGAACTACCGCTCCACCCAGACGATCCTGTCGGCGGCGAACGCCGTCATCGCCCGCAACCCCAACCGGCGTGAGAAGAAGCTCTGGACCGACTCCGGCGAGGGCGAACTCATCGTCGGATACGTCGCCGACACCGAGCGCGACGAGGCGTCGTTCATCGCCGGCGAGATCGACCGGCTCACCGACACAGGAGAGTTCGCCTACTCCGACGTGGCGGTGTTCTACCGCACCAACAGCGGGTCGCGCGCGCTGGAGGAGGTGTTCATCCGCCTCGGCATCGCCTACAAGGTCGTCGGCGGTGTGCGCTTCTACGAGCGCCGCGAGGTCCGCGACATCGTCGCCTACCTGCGTGTCGTGGCCAACCCGGAGGACACCGTGAGCCTCCGGCGGATCGTCAACGTCCCCAAGCGGGCGATCGGCGACCGCGCCCAGGCGTGCGTCGCCGTGCACTCCGAGAACGCCGGCATCAGCTATTACCAGGCACTCATCGACGCCGCCGCCGGCAACGTCGCGATGCTGAACTCCCGTGCGGTCAAGCAGATCTCCGGTTTCGTCGACCTCATCGAGAGCCTCCGCAACGACTTCCTGGCGGTCTTCGCCTCCGGCGAGTCCGACGACGCGGACTCCGTGTCGATCGACGCCGGGCGCGACAACGCCGACATCGGTGACCTGGTCGAGGCGATCGTGTCGCGGTCGGGGTACCGCGACGAGTTGGAGGGGTCGTCGGATCCGCAGGACGGTGCGCGGCTGGACAACCTCGAGGAGTTGGTGTCAGTCGCTCGCGAGTTCAGCATCGACGCCGCCTCGCTGGCGCCGGAGGATCGTCCGGACCCCGCCGACGGCGAGCCCGAACCGGGGTCGCTGGCCGCCTTCCTCGAGCGCGTGTCACTCGTCGCCGACGCGGATCAGGTGCCCGACAGCGAGTCCGGCCTCGTCACCCTCATGACGCTGCACACGGCGAAGGGTCTCGAGTTCCCCGTCGTCTTCGTGACCGGCTGGGAGGACGGACAGTTCCCGCACATGCGCGCTCTCGGTGACCCCGCGGAGCTGAGTGAGGAACGTCGGCTCGCCTACGTCGGCATCACCCGTGCCCGCAAGCGTCTCTACGTGACGCGCGCGATGGTCCGGTCGGCCTGGGGTCAGCCCGTGTCCAACCCGGAATCGCGGTTCCTGCAGGAGATCCCGCAGCACCTCATCGATTGGCAGCGGACGGAACCGCGGCGCCGGGAGAGGTTGTTCGGCAGCTCGGGCGGGTTCTTCGGCGCGGGGTCGTACCGGTCGGGAGCGGGGGAGGAGTCCGGGCGCGGGATGCGCGGCCGGTCGTCGTACTCGCCGGATCCGACACGCGGCCGCAACGCGCAGGTGTCGGTCTCGGTCGGTGACCGGGTCACCCATGCGAAGTACGGGATGGGCAAGGTCGTCGCCAAGGAGGGCTCCGGGGCGACCGAACGCGTCACCTTCGACTTCGGCAGTGGCGGGCGCATCACGCTCATGTCGCTCGGCGGGCTCCCCGTCGAGAAGCTCTAGCGCGGTTCCACGTTCTCCGCTGCCCGACCACCCGTCTGTTGGGCAGCAGGAACCGTCTGTTGGGCAGTAGGAGCCACTGGTTGGGCAGTCGGAGCGTCGCGAATCCGGTCCGACTGCAGTAGCCGCCCACTCGACGGTTCCGGCCGCCCAACAGACGGTTCCGGCCGCCCAACAGACGGGTCGGCGTCGACCGCAGGCCCTCGGGGGTTGACGTTCTGTGGTCTGCATCACATGCTACTCGGTATCACGACGCGGGTGCCCGTCGCCCGCCGCCACGAAAGGACCGCCCGTGCTCGTCTCGTGCGCATTCACCACCGATCTGGACTCACCCGAGCATGTCGCGATCGCCGAGGACCTCGGCTACCACCGCGCATGGCTGTACGACACGCCGCAGCAGAGCGCCGACGTCTGGGTGACCCTCGCCGCCGCGGCGGCGAAGACCGACCGCATCGGTCTGGGCCCGGGCGTGCTGGTGCCGAGCCTCCGACACCCGGTGGTGAACGCCTCCGCGACAGCGAATCTCGCGGCCCTCGCGCCGGGTCGGGTGGCGGTCGCATTCGGCACGGGGTTCACCGCGCGGCGCGCGATGGGGTATAGCGCCATCACGTGGGCCTACATGGAGCGCTACATCGAGGCATATCGGGGGCTGCTGCGTGGGGAGGTGGTGACGTGGGAGGACGTGCAGATGCAGATGCTGCATCCGCGCGGACACGCACCGGACCGCCCCATCGACGTCGAGGTGTACGTCGGGGCGATCGGGCCCAAGGGCAACGCCGTCGCGAGCAGGCTCGGAGACGGTCTCTTCGTCACCCAAGCCGTGCCTCAGTTCGCCGCCGACCACGATCAGGTCGCCTTCCTCACCTGGGGAACCGTTCTCGACGAGGGGGAGACGACCGACTCCGATCATGTGAAGGACGCGGTCGGTCCGGGGTGGGCGCTGAACTACCACGCGACCTACGAGTTCGCGGGGCGCGATGCGGTGGCCGGGTTGCCCGGTGGCGCAGAGTGGTTGGCCACGCTCGACAAGGAGCCCGAGGACAACCGTCATCTCGTGGTGCACCGGGGCCACGCCGTCGCCCTCAACGCCGCGGACGAGGCCGCGTGGGCGGCAGGGGGTCATGCCCTCGTCGCCCCCACGACGCTCACGGGCACCGCCGACGAGATCCGTGCTCGCCTCACCGATCTCGAGGCACAGGGTGTGACCGAGATCGTCCTCCAACCGTGCGGCTCCGACATCCGGCGAGAGCTCGAGCGATTCGTCGATGCCGCGTCGGCCTGACCGACTCCCACCACCGATCGTCTTCCCCCGAGAGCAAGGACACCGCAGTGACATCGCAGTTCACCACCGTCGTCGCCGACCGCTCGTTCACCGAGGCGCCGCGATGGCGTGACGGACGACTCTGGTTCTCCGACTTCTACACCCATGAGGTCCTGTCGGTCCGGGAGAACGGCGACGACCTGCGCGTGGAAGCGGAGGTGGCCGGTCAGCCCTCCGGCCTCGGGTGGTTGCCGGACGGTCGGCTCCTGGTGGCCTCGCAGCACGACCGGATGGTCCTGCGGCGTGAGGCCGACGGCACGCTGGCCCCGCATGCCGACCTCAGCGGCCACGTGAGCGCGCACCTCAACGACATGAGCGTCGACGCCGGTGGCCGTGCGTACGTGGGCAACTTCGGGTTCGACCTGATGGGGGGAGACGCTGTCACACCGACGACCCTCCACCGCGTCGACGTCGACGGCACGGTCACACAGGTCGCCGACGAGCTGTGGTTCCCGAACGGCATGGCGATCACCCCCGACGGTCGGCTCCTCGTCGGGGAGACGTTCGGCAACAGGGTCACCGCATTCGACATCGCCGACGACGGTGCGCTGACGAACAGGTCGACATGGGCGTCGTTCGGAACCGAGCCGGTGGAGGACGCCCTGGAAGCAGCGATGGGCCGCCTGGTGGTCGCGCCGGACGGGTGCGCCCTCGACGGTGACGGGGGCCTCTGGATCGCGGACGCGATCGGCGGGCGGGCGGTGAAGGTCGCCGAGGGCGGATCGATCGTCGACGAGATCGCCCCGGGGACCGGCGTCTTCGCCTGCGCCGTCGGTGGTGCGGACTCGCGGACCCTGTTCCTGTCGACGGCACCGGACTTCCTGGAGGCGAACCGCCGACCGGTCCGAGAGGCTGCGATCGTCGCCGTTCGTCTCGGGGGCACCGCTCGCTGATCATCTCGAACGTCGCGCGCGCTTACGATCGGTTCGTCCTCGGGTGCGGGGACATCCATGCACGACGGAGGCATCAGTGACAGCCGAGCTCGCGGGGGGCACCGAGGAGACGAGGATCCGCATCCTCGACGCGGCCGCGTCGGCGTTCCACGAGCAGGGGTTCGCCGCCACGACGATCGACGACATCGCGGAGCGGGTCGGAGCCACGAAGGGGTTGATCTATTACCACTTCCGCTCGAAGTTCGACATCTTCCTCAGCGTGTACGAGCGCGGCATGGCGATCATCCGTGCCGAGGTCGAGCCGCTGGCGACCGCCCCGGGCAGCGGCGCCGACCGACTCACAGCGATGGCCGAGAGCCACATCTTCCATCTGACCCGGAGCATCGGATACCACAACACGATCCATCAGGGTGTGCGCTACCAGCAGAGCTCGGCGCTGAAACCGGGACAGCGACAGGCGCTCACGCGCCACAACGGCTCCCGCGAGGAGTTCGAGTCGGTCTACCGCCGGGTGATCGTCGAGGGGACACTCGACGGGTCGATCGTCGCCGAGGACCCCGGTCTGCTCACCCGGACGGTCCTGAGCAGCATCAACGCGATCGACAACTGGTTCCGTCACCGCGACGGTCAGACCGAGGAGGAACTCCGCGATCTCGCTGCACGGATCGCGGCGATCGTCGCGGGTGGGGTCAGGACTCGGCGACCCTGAGCGGACTCGCCGTCGCCGGATGCGGTGACGGCGCGGCCGTGTGATGCGGAGGCTCAGCCGGTGTAGGCGGGCTGGCGGATGCCGTGCTCGGCGAGCCAGGGTGTCGGGTCGATCTTCATGCCGTGCTGCCACACCTCGAAGTGGCAGTGCGGTCCGGTGGAGAACCCGTTGCTCCCGACCGCGCCGATGATGTCGCCGGCCATCACGTGCTCGCCCTTGCGGACCTTCACGCCGGAGTCGTACATGTGGCCGTACATCGTGATGGTGCCGTCCGGTGCCTCGATCTGGATCCAGTTGCCGAAGCCCTCCGCGGGACCGGCCTCGCGGACGA
This sequence comes from Williamsia sp. SKLECPSW1, assembly GCF_054332755.1. Classification (NCBI taxonomy): domain Bacteria; kingdom Bacillati; phylum Actinomycetota; class Actinomycetes; order Mycobacteriales; family Nocardiaceae; genus Williamsia; species Williamsia sp. SKLECPSW1. The sequence continues at coordinate 2,927,040 of NZ_JBTGLI010000001.1, forward strand.
TGCCGTCGGTCGCGGCGTGGATGGGCGTGCCGAGCGGGGCGGCGAAGTCCACACCACCGTGGAACGCGCCCCAGCGGTAGGCGAAGCCGGAGGTGAACTGGTACGCGCCGAACGCAACCGGTGACGCGAACAGCGGACGACGGGACGCGGCGTCGGCCGCTGCAGCGTCCTTCGCGAACTTGTCGCCCTCGGTGAGCTGGTCGGTGAAGTTCTTCATGTCCGCCGGTGCGGTGCCCGGCGTGACGCCCGAGTCGCCGTCGACCGTCGGGTCGACGGGGGCGACCGCGGCGGCCGGGTTCACGGCGGCGTTGGAGGCGTCGGCGTTCTCGGTGTCGGTCTGCGTCGCGCCGTCGAAGTGGCCGGTCGCGGCGACGACGGCTGCGCCGGCCGCGACGGCGATCAGCGCGGCGCGACCCTTGAGGGCCGACGGCGGCGCGGCGAGGCGGTGACGACCACCCGAGCGTGTCGGGCGGGCCTGGGGTGCGGGGCGGCGGACCGGGGCGCGGTAACCGGTCTCGTCGAGGGCGAAGGGGTGGGCGTCGGCGGTGTCCTCGAACTCGCACTCGGCGATGAGGATGTCCTGGGTGACGTCGGCGGGCAGCGGCCGGTGAGGCGTACGCGGGCGGGGCGAATCCCATGCGGGGGCGTCGGCGGAATCCCAGTCGATCGGGATGATCGAGGTGATCTCCTCGGGTCGGACATCGTCCGTCAGGGTCGCACTGCTCCGGTCGACGCCCGTGTTCCCACGTACTGCCAAGACTGCACCTTCCGAATCCGACACACGTGTGCCTGCGCGTGATGCATGTCGCATCGCGTGTGTTGTGCCTCTCGGCTGGTCCGCCACGGTTCGACACCTCGGTCGGAGTCCGTCGTGATCGCGGTCTCGTCGCGGTGCCGAGGCGACGGTAACGAAATGATTGCAGTGAGTGCAACCGTGGGCGAACGGTTCTTCAGCGATGTGAGCTGCCTCACAAATTGTCGACCGGTCCGATCGGGCGGAATTTCTGCCCACAGCGCCCGAATCGGGCCGAAATCGGCCCGAACGAGCGCTCGGACGGAGCTCGACGCCGGTCCGGGAGTGACCTGGCGCACATGGATCGGATGCCGGTCCGGGCGTGTTTCGACCCGGCGATAACCTTCCTCGTGGTGCTCGCGGCCACAGACGAAGCGCGGGCGAATCTGGAGATGGTGAGCTGAATGGATCTCTTCGAATACCAGGCGAAGGAACTCTTCGCCAAGCACGAGGTTCCGACATCCGCCGGCCGCGTCACCGACACGGTCGAGGGTGCACGGCAGATCGCCGAGGAAATCGGCAAGCCGGTCATGATCAAGGCGCAGGTCAAGGTCGGCGGCCGCGGCAAGGCGGGCGGCGTCAAGTACTCCGCCGACGCCGACGAGGCGCAGGCGAACGCCGAGGCGATCCTCGGCCTCGACATCAAGGGCCACGTCGTCAAGAAGCTCCTGGTCGCCGAGGCCAAGGACATCGCGGAGGAGTACTACATCTCCTTCCTGCTCGACCGGACCAACCGCACCTACCTGGCGATGTGCTCGGTCGAGGGCGGTGTCGAGATCGAGGAGGTCGCCGCCACCAAGCCCGACCGCCTCGCCCGGGTCCCCGTCGACGCCGTGAAGGGTGTCGACGTCGAGTTCGCGCGCAGCATCGCCGAGCAGGGCCACCTGCCCGCCGAGGTGCTCGACGCCGCGGCCGTCACCATCCAGAAGCTGTGGGAGGTCTTCGTCGGCGAGGACGCGACCCTCGTCGAGGTCAACCCGCTGGTCCGCACCCCCGACGACGAGATCCTCGCCCTCGACGGCAAGGTCACCCTCGACGCCAACGCCGACTTCCGTCAGGAGGGTCACGCGGAGTTCGAGGACAAGGACGCGACCGACCCCCTCGAGCAGAAGGCGAAGGAGAACGACCTCAACTACGTCAAGCTCGACGGACAGGTCGGCATCATCGGCAACGGCGCGGGTCTGGTCATGTCGACGCTCGACGTCGTCGCCTACGCCGGAGAGAAGCACGGCGGTGTGAAGCCCGCCAACTTCCTCGACATCGGTGGTGGCGCGTCGGCGGAGATCATGGCCGCCGGCCTCGACGTCATCCTCGGCGACTCACAGGTCAAGAGCGTCTTCGTCAACGTCTTCGGCGGCATCACCGCCTGTGACGCGGTCGCGAACGGCATCGTCTCCGCGCTGAAGATCCTCGGCGACGACGCGAACAAGCCCCTCGTGGTCCGGCTCGACGGCAACAACGTCGAGGAGGGCCGCCGCATCCTCGACGAGGCGAACCACCCGCTGGTCACCCTGGCCGACACCATGGACGCCGGCGCCGACAAGGCCGCCGAACTGGCGAGCAAGTAAAGGACGAGAAGACATGTCGATTTTCCTCACCAAGGACTCCAAGGTCATCGTCCAGGGCATCACCGGCGGCGAGGGCACCAAGCACACCAAGCTGATGCTCAAGGCCGGCACCCAGGTCGTCGGCGGCGTCAACGCCCGCAAGGCCGGCACCACGGTCACCCACCAGGCCAAGGACGGCTCCGACGTCGAACTGCCCGTCTTCGGGTCGGTCTCCGAGGCCATGGAGTCCACCGGTGCCGACGTCTCGATCGCCTTCGTGCCGCCGAAGTTCGCCAAGGACGCCATCATCGAGGCGATCGACGCCGAGATCCCCCTTCTCGTCGTCATCACCGAGGGCATCCCCGTGCAGGACTCCGCCTACGCCTGGGCCTACAACAAGTCCAAGGGCGAGAAGACCCGCATCATCGGCCCGAACTGCCCCGGCATCATCACCCCCGGTGAGTCGCTCGTCGGGATCACCCCGGCGAACATCGCCGGCAAGGGTGGCATCGGCCTCGTGTCGAAGTCGGGGACGCTGACCTACCAGATGATGTACGAGCTGCGGGACATCGGTATGTCCACCGCGATCGGCATCGGCGGCGACCCCGTCATCGGCACCACGCACATCGACGCCATCGAGGCGTTCGAGGCCGATCCGGAGACCAAGGTCATCGTCATGATCGGTGAGATCGGCGGCGACGCCGAGGAGCGCGCGGCCGACTACATCAAGGCCAACGTGTCCAAGCCCGTCGTCGGCTATGTCGCCGGGTTCACCGCTCCCGAGGGCAAGACGATGGGCCACGCCGGTGCCATCGTCTCGGGCAGCTCCGGCACCGCGCAGGCCAAGAAGGACGCGCTCGAGGCCGCCGGTGTGAAGGTCGGCAAGACTCCGACCGAGACCGCCGAGCTCGCCCGAGAGCTGTACAACGCTCTCTGACAGCACGTCTCACGACGGCCCTGCCCCGACCGGGCGGGGCCGTCGTCGTCTGTGGGGTCGTGGCGTGCCGGCCGCCGCGCACCTACCGTCGAGGACATGACCGCACCGACCACCACCACATCGATCGCCGCCACCGCGCCGGGACCCGTCGACGCCGAGTCGTCGTTCGTCGTCGTGGAATCCGACGCCCCCACACCCACCGGACACGACCTGCTCGTCGAGGTCCGTGCGGTGTCGGTGAACCCGGTCGACGCGAAGGTGCGCAGCAGCTTCGACGCCGACACCGCTCCGAGGGTCCTCGGTTTCGACGCGGCCGGTGTCATCGTGGCCGTCGGGCCGGAGGTGACCACGCGGGCGGTCGGGGACGAGGTCTACTACGCCGGCTCGATCGCCCGCCCGGGCACCAACACGAACCTGCACCTCGTCGACGAGCGGGTCGTCGGCCGCAAGCCCTCGTCGCTGGACTTCGCGCAGGCCGCGGCGCTGCCCCTCACCACGATCACCGCGTGGGAGGCGCTCTTCGACGTCCTGGAGATCCCGGAGGGGGCCGACGGAACGATCCTCGTGACCGGCGGCGCGGGCGGCACGGGGTCGATGGTCACCCAGCTCGCCCGCGCGCTCACCGACCTCACTGTCGTCGCGACCGCATCACGCGACGAGTCACGGGAGTGGTCGCAGCGGATGGGCGCCAACCATGTCGTCGGCCGTGACGACCTCGTCGCCGCGGTGCGAGAGGTCGCCCCGGACGGCGTCGACCACGTCTTCTCGGCGTTCTCGGAGGGCAACGTCGAGGCCTATGCCGAGCTGCTGCGGGTACGCGGAGCGGTCGTCGCGATCGACGACCCGGACGGGCTCGACACCATGGCGTTGAAATCGAAGAGCCAGAGCTGGCGGTGGGAGTTCATGTTCGCGCGTCCGTTGCACGAGCCCGAGAGCGATGCGCAGGCACGGCTGCTCGACCGTGTCGCCGACCTCGTGGACGAGGGGCGGGTCGTGACGACGATGAACCGGACGCTGTCACCGCTGGGAGTCGACACCCTGCGCGAGGCGCATCGACTCCTCGAGTCCTCGGAGACGGTCGGCAAGGTCGTCATCACCGCCGGCTGACCGTCGCCGAGCGTGCCGAAACTCAACGCCGAGCGTGCCGAAACTCTGCCACCGAGAGCGTGCACACGGTCAGCGGTGGGCCGTCCCGATCGACATCCGCGCGACGAGATCCGGCCCCTTGTGGACGACGTCGAGGTCGTCGAGTTCGAGGCCGTGTTCCCGCAGGAGGGCCGGCGTGTCTCGCGTGAGATGGCACCCGCCGGCGACGGCCCCCCACACGGGTTCGATCCGTCTCTGCCATCGTGCGATCGACGGACGTGGCGACACCCCGTGTTCGACGAAATGGACTGCGCCACCGGGGCGGAGCACACGGTGCATCTCGGCGATCGCCGCATCGACATCTGGGATCGTGCACAGCGTCCAGGTGCTCAGCACGCAGTCGACGGAGGCGTCGGGCAGGTCGATGCGGGCACCGTCGAGGCCGATCAGGTCCACCGGCGTCGGCGACGCCGCGATCCTCGGTGCGGCCAGTCGGCGAGCGCCGACCGATGGTTCGACGCCGAGTACCCGAGTCACCGCCGCCGGGTAGTACGGGATGTTCGGCCCGGATCCGAATCCGAGCTCGAGCACCTCGCCGCGTAGTCCGGCACACGCCCGCGCTCGCAGGTCGGCCACATGGCGGCCCAGTGTCAGGTCGATGACGCGAGGAAGCACGCGGTCGTCGTAGAAGCCCACGATCTCAAGGCTAAGGGCGTCGACTCGATCAGAAGATCGACTGTGTGAGCGTGCCGGTGTAGCTGTCGGCGACGACTCCCGTCGAGGGCACGGTGATGGCGACCGACATCGCCCACGACGACGCGCACAGTCCCGACGCGCGCTTCACCGCCGCGTCAGCCTTCGCCAGGGCGACGGTGGTCGCCGGCTGGACGGATCCGGTCACCGCGCAGCGACTCTCCGACGCGGTGTAGGTCGCTGACGACGGCTGGAGCACCTGGCCTGATCGCTGCCCCACCAGCGGTGACAGCGACACCGTCGCGACCCACCCGGGCGCCGGGAGCAACCGGATGTCGGTCACCAGGATGGACCCCTTGCCGGTCCAGGTGGTGCCGGGCTCAACGGTCGTGGTGGGTGCGACGAGACCGCCGCCGACGGCGAGTGACAACAACGATCCGCTCGCCGCTGCCACTGCCGGGGGTGTGGTCGACGACGAGCGCACCCGCGGCGGCGGAGTCGACGACGACTGTGTCGAGGATGCAACCGACGTCGATGTGGACGTCGACGGTGGCGATGCCGACGTGGGGGCCGTGGACAGCGGGGACGGGGCGGTCGCAGTTGTGGTGGTGGGGACCGTCGAGGTCGTCGGCGTGGTGTCCGAGGACGTCGCGACTGACGGTGCGGCGGAGGTCGGTACCGCGGACGGCACCACCACCACGTCCGGCGCGGCGCTCGTCGTCGCGTCGTTGCCCGGCGTGGTCTCGAGAGGGGTCACCGAGACACTCGGCGCGGAGGGCTGGGTGCAGGGCACGGGGGTCGCGGTGACGGTGACGTCGGCAGGGGCGACGGTGGTGGTGGTCGCGGTGGTCACCACACACCCGTCGGGGGGATCCGCGTGGGCGACCGTGGTCCCCACCGTCAGGAGTGCTGTCACCACCCCGCCGACCCAGACGAGTCGGCGAGGCGGTCCCGAGCTCGGTGACACGGTCACGTTCCGCTGCGTCGGCGGCGGATCAGCAGCACCGAGGCGACGACGACGGCCGCAACGATGACGACCCCCGCCACGACCCACACCCACCAGGCGGTGCCACCGTCGCTGTCCGACGATTCGGCGGCACCGGGGAAGGTGATGGTGGTCGAGGTGTCACGTGTGACGACGCCGCTGCTCACGGACACCGATGCCTTCCACGGCCCGGCCGCGAGTGCACGATCGAACGGGAACGTCACCGTCCCTCGGTCGCCCGGCGCGATGGATCCACCGGAACCCGAGACCGGTGCTGCGCTGACACCGCCGGGCCCGTCGCTCAGCGTGACCGTGCCCCGCGGATCCAGCGCTCGCCGGCCGACGTTCTCGATCCCGACCGTCACCTGGGGTGAGCCGTCGGCCGCGCGTCCGGGGGTGACCGCGGCGAGCCGGAAGTCCGCCGGTGGACCGTTGCCCGGTCCCACCGAGAGGTAGACCCGGATGCCGACGCGGGAGACACCGACGATGCCACCGCCCGACGGGGCCGCACCGCGGATCTCCGCCCACACGACCGCATAACGTTCGGTCTCCGTCGCGTCGCGGGGGACCGCGATGCGGACGGTCGCCGTCCGCGCGGCCCGGTCGGGCACGGTGATCGTCGCCGGTGTGACCGACATCCACGACGTCAACTCGTTGGTCGCCCGTCCGTCCTGGACCGTGAACCCTTCGCCGGACGGGATGGTCGCGGCGCCGGGGTACAGGGACACCTGCTGTGGGGAACCGGTGGCGTTGCTGACCTCGAACGTGCGCTCGATGGTGGTGCCCGGCGGGAGATTGTCGACGATGTAGGTCTGTGCGCGCGGATCCTTCTCCAGCGACACCGGCGCCTCGAGCAGCCGGATCCCCAGTCCCGTGCCCGGGGCGCCCGGGGAGGACGACGGCTCGGCGACGGCCGGCGCGCCGGGCGCACCCGTGACGGCGACGAGGCCGCCGACGAGAAGTGCCAGGCAGGTGCGGAGGGTGCGCCGGGACAGCGCGGGGCTCACGCCACCGAGTGGGTGATCGTGCCGGTGTACGTGCCGGCGGTCGCGTTGCTGGGCAGGTTCACCGTGATCGTGGGCGACCACTTCGCGCTGTTGCCCCCGATCACCCCGGTGGCGCTCTGTGCGGTCACCGACGAGCCCATCGGGCCCCCGAGTCCGGGGACGATGACGACGACACCGGTGGGGGTCGCCAGGCCGGGCAGATAGTTGACATTGCTGTTGGCGATCGTCGTGGGCGTGGTGGCGGTGTTCGCGAACGAGGTGCTCGTCGCGCTCGCCACCCAGCCGACGAGGCCGAGACGAGCGTCGGTGACGGTCACGTCGGTGATGCTGCCGGTGGCGGCGCTCGCGGTGACGCTGGTGAACGTCGTCGATGCCGGGGCGGTGATGCTCAGCGCGCCACCGGTCACAGCGAACGTGATGGTGGTGTCGACGGCGGACGCGACTGCCGGCGCGAACAGGGCCGGCGCGACGAGCGCTGCCGTGGCCGCGGCGACGGGGATGGTGAGACGGAGTGACCTGCGCATGACGCGCTCCTGGCGGTGAATGTGGACTTTGCCACTGTGGATAATGTCGTGAAGATAACCCGCCTCCGAATGCCGCGCATCGGAAATACGCCGCATTTCCTGTCATTTCTCGATGGTGAATTCCGCTCACGAAATCGCAGGTGAGGGCGGACTTTGCTTTCTGGACAATGTGAACGATCGGTCGATGTCGTCGCCGGATCGTAGAATCTTGGATTGTTCGGATGAATCAATCACACTTCGCGGGTCATCGGCCGGACGGGCGGTCCTGATCGCGTGCGGCGAGGATCTGCTCACGGAGGATGTCGGCGTGGCCGCAGTGGTGGGCGAGCTCGCGCAGCACGTGCAGGTGAGAGTCCCAGAGCGGGTGCGGTCGGCGGCCGGTCACGATGGTGTCCAGGCTCGTCGAGGCGATCGCGAGCCGGGCCTCCGCGCACGCGGTCAGGTACCCCGACAGCACGGACTCGATGGTGTCGCCGTCGTCGAGCATCCAGGAGTCCTCGGCGGCCTCGGGGAGACCCATGTCGGCTCGGGTCCGGCCGGTGATGTCCTGGTCGTACCAGACGCGGTGGACGAAGGTCACGTGCTTCAGCAGGCCGAGCAGCGTCGTCGCCGACGGCACCAGTGACCGTCGGGCCTCCTCCTCGGTCAGGTCGTCGAGGTGGTGGGCGAGGAGATCACGGTGCTCGTCGATGAGATCGTCGATCCGTCGGCGGACGGGATGTCCGGGGTCGCCGGGTCGCACGGCCAGGTCGTCCATGCCACCAGTAGAACCGACCCGGCCGCGCTCGGCGAGTGTCCCTAGTGCCGCGCGTGTCCGTTCGTCGACGCGTCGGCGACCCGGGGGCGGTTGATCATCTCGCGGACCTGGTGTTCGAGCTCGTCCGTCGCGAGTGCACCGCCGGTCCCGCTGCGGCCCAGTCCGTTCCCACCCAACATGGGGTCGCCACCGAAGTCGGACTCGATGTCGGCGACGGTGTAGTGCGATGTCCGAGCTGTCTCGTCACGGTCCCGGGTCTCGCTGTCCGCGCCGGGGTGGGTGTCGTCGCTGTCCTCGTGCTCGATCGGTCGGGCGTCGCTGTCGAGCCCGTGCGCGGCGAGGATGCGTTCGCGGTCGGCCATGCCCTTCTGCATCATCGCGCCCTGGGCGGCCGCCATCATCGTCGACTTGCCGGCGAGGATGCGGTCGAACTCCTTGCTCTCGCGCCACCGCTTGCCGACTGCCATCGTCACGATGCCGAGCACCGCGTAACCGGCCATCAGCAGGAACGGCTGCCAGTACGGCTCGCCGACGCCGTAGAGGATGCGCTTGATCATCTCGGTGATGCCGTGTCCGACGACGAGCGGGTTCAGGTCGGCGAAGATCCGCGGCACCATCCACGTCGGGTAGGCGGCACCCGACGACGGGATCGACAGGAAGACGAACATCAACAGGGCGACGGCGGTGACGAACCGCCCGAAGAAGTAGGCCAGACCGTTCACGGCGAGGCCGATCGCGAGGATCCACAGGAACGAGATGCCCATCATCTGCCAGATGTGGGACGTGTCGTAGACGCCGATCACCGTCGAGGCGAGGACGTTGGTGAGCACCGAGGCGACCAGCGCGCCGCCGGCGAGGATGCCGACGCGGGTGCGGTGGCTGAGCGGGTTGCCCATCATGCCGATGAACATCGCGACCATGTACCCGCCGATGCACCACGAGAGCATGAGGTACATCGCCCCGAGTCCGTAGGAGTCGCCGGACGGCAGGGGGGCGATGTCGGTGATCGTCGGCGCGGTGCCTGCCCGGGTGAAGGCGGTCGTGAAGGTCGCCTTCATCAATTGCGCCGCCTGGAACTGGTGGGCGCTGGCGATGGTCACCTCCGGCGCGGCTCCTCGGGTCGAGGGGAACGAGACCGCCGCTGCGGCGCTGCCGTCGCGCACGGCGTCGGTCGCCTCGGTGGAGTCCTGGTAGAAGCGGAAGTCGAACATGCCCGGCGAGGCCTTGCTGAACTGCTGGGTGAACTGTGACGCGGCGGGGGAGTTCACGACGGCGACCGGCGCGTCGTGGATCTTCGGCGAGTGGAACGCCGCCAGGTAGCAGAAGCTGAACATGATGAGGAAGAAGACCGGCAGCCACATCTGCAGGCCGATCATCTGCAGGGCCGGGGGCAGTTTCCCGTACTGCGCGCGCCACCGTGTGGTCACCGAGGAGAGCATCGTGGGTCCCTTTCGCCGAGGTCGGGTCAAGTATGAATGGTGTCTACAACTATGTGTAGTACCCAACTAATTCCCGAGTCGGACGGGGGCCTCAGCTCGCGAGTGACCCACCGAAGATCTGCCACGCCAGCAGCGACTTCGCGACCAGGCTGAGGACGAGATACGTCTTCTCGCCGAACGCGTAGCTGCGCCACGGACCGATCTGGCGGTACTGCAGCCACTGGTTGACCGCGAAGGTCGAGAAGAAGACCAGCAGCGAGACGAAGATGCCGACGACGAACCCGGGGACACCGCTCCCGGCGCCGACGAAGTTCACGACGATGACGATCCACGGCACGACGCCGGCGACGGTCCCGAACCAGAACGGCAGCATCGTCGTGTGCTCACGGCCCGGCGGGTTCTCCCGCTCCTGCAGCCAGCCGAAGAAGATCATCGCCACGTTCGCGCCGAACACCGCGATCACGGCGTCGATGTTCGTCACGCCGAAGTAGAAGGCGATGAGCACGATCATGATCGACGCGCTGACCGAGTACTCGATCCAGCGGAAGCGGTTGATCCCGCGTCGCAGGTCGGCCTCGTAGAGACGCCGCCCCACCGTCGCAGTCACGAGGTGGTCGATCGCGGCGAGGGCGAGGAAGACCGCGATCGCGACACCGATCGACACGTCGAACAACTTCTCCGGAGCGGGCGGTGCCGTCCCGGGCGGGCCTGTCGGGAACGTCGACGTGACGGTGATGGAGAAGCCGTTCGACAGCAGCAGCACGGCGATCGCCTGCGCGGCGTGCAGGACCGTCAGCCCGATGTTCCACCGCCACAGGCCCGCCAGGCGCTCGTCGGTGACCCCACTCGCGATCGCAGTCATGAGGTGGACGCTAGACCGGTCCGTGTCGCCGGGGCAGGGGCCTTGCTCGCATCACCGCACGATCGAGACCTCGGGTCGCGGACCGGTCACGCACGGTCGCGTCCACAACCCACACCGATGAGGTGAACCGCGTGCACTGTGTACACGCCGGTGCTCATCGGTGTGGGTTGTGGACGGTTGTTCCGACGGTGGAGTCAGTGCAGGGCGACACCCGACCAGAAGCCGCACTGGTGATCGGCGGAGTGATCGACGATGCGGACACCGGATGAGGTGAAGCCGAGGACGGGTGCAGATCCCGATGTCGTCCGCGGCCACGCAGGTGCGCCTGCGGCGGTCGGGGTGCCTGTGCGTGCGAACGAGGACCAGTACTCGATCATCCTGCGCGACAACGCCGCCTGCGGGTCGCGGGGGACGAGGTCCCGTCCGCCCAGGTCGAAGATGTAGGGCAGATCGTTGGCGTGGAAGGCGGCCTTCGGGATCTGTGACGACGCACCTCCGCTGACGTTCGGCCCCGTCTCGTCGGAGAACTCGTAGCTGTAGACAGGGGCATGCCGCGCGTACTGCCGATTCGCGCGGACCGTGGGACAGGCCCAGCCCGAGTCGGTGAAGGTCCGTGCGAGCGCTGCCGGGGCGGATGTGAACCGCGACAACGGATATCGCTGCGCCACCTGCGATGACCGGTCACCGTACGCGGCGCGGAGATCGGACGGATAGGACGGCGTCGTGTAGGCGGTCGGGTTCGCGGCGAGGGCTCCCGCGGTGAACGCGTCGTTCTCGTCGCGGTTGCCTCCGGACATGAGCGGTACCCGCAGGGTGTCGCCGTCCGCGACGGCGTCGCGCGGATCGCGGGGGAGCAGCGGGGTGCCGAACGCCAGAGCGTCGGAGAAGTTCTCGTTCTGTGTGAGAAGCGTCGACGCGGGTAGCCGTCGCAGGCACTCGAGCGTGCCGGCACCCCGACAGCCGAGTGTGCCCGCGACGTCGGTCCCGGTCGCGACCGCGTCGGCGGCGGACACGTACGGCCGCTGCAGCGGGACGCCGGGATAGAGCGCTCCCGTGGGGAACACGAGTGCGCACGAGCCCGACGACACGATCGCCTTGTCGATCAGGCCGCGCGCCGACGGCGAGGTCAGCGCCGCGCACGTCGACATGCCACCCGCGGACTCGCCGAACACGGTGACGTTGTCCGGGTCACCCCCGAACGCGGCCGCGTTGCGCTGCACCCACCGCAGGGACTCGAGCTGATCGGCGAAGCCGAAGTCGCCGCCGCCCTGCAGATCCTGCATGCCGAGGTACCCGAAGATGCCCAGCCGGTAGTTCACCGTCACCACCATGACGTCTCCCGTGTCGGCCAGACGTCGCGCGTCGTAGGTGGCGCCCGATCCACTCGTGTATCCGCCGCCGTGCCACCACACCATCACCGGGAGTCGTGTCCCGGGCACCGCGGTCCGTGGGGTGGTGACGTTCAGGAAGAGGCAGTCCTCGCTCGGTGCGGGTCGGCCTGGGACGGGGGCGGACTGCTCGCACGGAGCACCCGGGCGAGTGGCGTCCACCCGCGCGTCACGGTTGTCGACGGGCCGCGGCAACGTCCAGCGACGTTCGCCGGTGGGCGGTTGTGCGTACCGCACCCCGAGGAACTGGCGGGTGTCCCCGATGCCGGCGCCGGTGAGCACCCCGCTGCTCGTCGTGACCACGGTGGGGGCGGGCGTCGGTGATGACGGCCGGGTCGACGGTGCGGTCGAACCGCACGCGGCGGTCAACAGGAGTGCTGCCGCGACGATGGCCGTCGCGGCTCGCGACGGGTGGGACATGGCGCCTCCCTGTTGGGTTCGTGTCGTCGGTCAGGCGGGGTCGGCGCACAGGAGTGCGCGCATCGCCGCCTCGATCTCGGGTCCCAGGTCGGTGGTGTCGACGCCGGCGGTGATGCGGGCCAGTGCCTCGTCGAGCGCGGCGCGCAGCATCGCCGCGGCGAGTCGGCCGTCGACCGCGCGGAACTCGCCGTCGCGGTGGCCGCGGTCGACGATGGTCGCGAGCCGGTCGATCTCGTCGGCGTGCTCGCGATGCCCGGCGCGGCCCGGCGCGTCGGGGTCGTCGGACGCGAACAGGGCGGAGAGCACCCGCATCTCGCGAGGATGCTGGGTGTAGAACGCGAGGCTGCCGTGGATCATCGCGGCGATCGCACCCATCGCGGTGCCGGCGGTCTGCGTTCCCGGCGCGACGACCTCACGCCCCAGGGCGTAGACGTGTTCGACGACGGCGTCGAAGAGCGGCGCGCGGCCGTCGACGTGGTAGTTGATGACCCCGCGACTGACCCCGGCGTGCCGCGCGATGCGGACGAGCGACGCCGACCCCACCCCGACCTCGTCGATCACCTCGACCGTTGCCTCGACGAGTTGTCGACGGCGGGCCGTGGCGATGACGGAGGCACTCACGACGACGATCCTGACACCCCCGACAAAAATTTGCCAGGGGTGTCAGAAAACGGACCTCGCCTCGGATCAGACGCCGAGGCGCTCCCGCTGTGTGGCCATCTCCTCGCGGTAGCGCGCGACGTTCGCCATCTTGATGTGCTCGTAGCCGCGGACCATGTCGGGCAGGTCGAGCAGGGCAGCGGCTGCCGGCAGCTCGTCGCGCGACAGGCCGTCGTCCCGCAGCGCCGCGGCGACCGCGCACACCACGTCCCGGTACTCCTCGACGAGCGCGCGCTCGGTGCGGCGGATCTCGGTGCGGCCGAACGGGTCCAGGGCGGTGCCGCGCAGTCGCTTCAGGTGGGCCAACCCGTGCAGCGCCGACTGTGTCGTCGGGCCGAGCGCGATCTTGCGTCGCATCCCCAGTGCGCGCAGGACCGGCGGGTGCAGCCGGACGTCCACGCGGGCGTCGGCACCGAAGGTGTCGGCCACCTCGCGGGCGAACGCGTCGTCGGCGGAGAGGCGGGCGACCTCGTATTCGTCCTTGTACGCCATCAGTTTGTGCAATCCGCGGGCCGCCGCGGCGGTCAGCGCGGTGGACGCATACGGACGTTCGGCGGTGAACACCTGACGGATGTCGTCGACGAACCGTCGCGCGTACCTCTCGCTCTGGTAGCCGACGAGGTCGTCGATGCGCAGCAGCAGCGCGTTGCGCAGCTCGTCGTCGACGTCGCCGAAGCGTGCGACCAGGTCGAGGGCGAACGGGGACGGCTCGTCGACGGGTGCGGCCGGTCGCACCGCGTCGACGGCAGCCGTGACCGCGCCCGGGTCGGCGACGAGTTGCCGCCCGCGACGGAACGCCTGCACGTTCGCGTCGACCGCGACCCCGTTCACGCCGATGGCGGACTCGATGGCGTCGGCCGAGATGGGCAGTGCACCGGTCTGATACGCGACGCCGACCATCAGCATGTTCGCGAACTGCTCGTCGCCGAACAGGGCGGTCGCCGTCGCCGCCGGGTCGACGAAGACGGCGCGCGCGACTTGTTCGGTGACGCGGTCGACGATGCTCGACCGCGCGGGGAACCCGACCGCGGTGTCGATGACCATGGCGCCGGTGGGGATCTCGCTCGTGGACACCACCGCGACGGTGAGGTCGGGGTCGGCGACGCGGATGTTCACCGGGTCGACACCGACGAGCGGATCGCAGGCGAGGTACAGATCGCAGTCCCCGGACGCGACCTTCGCGGCCTGGTCGAGATGCGGCCGCGTCGCCAGCTTGAGGTCGCCGACGACGGCGCCGCCCTTCTGGGCCAGGCCGGTCATGTCGACAGTCCGGGCGTGCAGGCCGTCCAGTGACGCCGCGGTGGCGAGCACCTGGCTGACGGTGACGACGCCGGTGCCGCCGATTCCCGTGGTGCGCATGCGGAATCCGTGGTCGGACAGTCGCGACGGAACGTCGGGCGGCGAGGGGACGACGTCGGCGCCGATGTCGGCCACGCGCGGTCGGGTCACCCCCGCGCCCGGGGTCACCGTCACGAACGACGGGCAGTCGCCGTCGAGGCAGGACATGTCGAGGTTGCAGGAGCTCTGGTCGATCCGCGTCTTGCGGCCGAACTCGGTCTGCACCGGATGCACCGAGAGGCAGTTGCTCTTCTGGCCGCAGTCGCCGCACCCCTCGCAGATGCGCTCGTTGATCATCACGCGCGTCGACGGGGTCGGCGTGGTCCCGCGCTTGCGGCCTCGGCGCTTCTCGGCGGCGCAGTGCTGATCGTGCACCAGGACGGTCACGCCGTCGACGCCGGCGAGTTCGGTCTGCACTGCGAGCATGTCGTCGCGGTGGCGGACCGAGACGCCGGATGCGAGGTCGAGTGCGCGGGTGCGGTCGGGGTCGTCGGAGGTGACGACGACACGGGACACGCCCTCCGCCAGCAGGAGTCGTGTCAGCGGGGCGAGGCCCTGTGCGCCGACGGCGTCCTGCCCGCCGGTCATCGCGACGGTCCCGTTGTAGAGCAGCTTGTAGGTGATGCGTTCACCGGATGCGACCGCCGCGCGCAGCGCCAGCGACCCCGAGTGCATGAAGGTGCCGTCGCCGACGTTCTGTACGAAGTGCTGCTCGCCGACGAACGGCGCGATACCCAGCCACTGCGCGCCCTCGCCACCCATCTGGGTGACGCCGGTGATGTCGCCGACCTGTGCGGGGTCCATCAGCAGAACCATGGCGTGGCAACCGATCCCGGCACCCACGAGTGTGTCGGGCGTGACCTTCGTCGAGCTGTTGTGCGGACAGCCGGAGCAGAAGTAGGGGGTGCGCACCGCGAGCGGCAACTCGATTCGGGTGCGCCGTCGGCTCTGCCGATCCAGCCAGTCGACCGCGGCCGGCACGTGGTGCACCCGTGCCAGACGGTTCGCCAGACCCCGCGTGACCGCGTCGACGTCGAGCTCGCCGAACCGCGAGAACAGGGTCGCGCCCTGCTCGTCGGTCTTGCCCACGATGGACGCCAGACCGCCTGCCCGGGCGCGGTCGAAGAGGATGTCGCGCATCATCGTCTCGATGAAGTCGCGCTTCTCCTCCACGACGATGATCTCGTCGAGACCGCTCACGAACTCGTCGAGGATCGTCCGCTCGAACGGGTAGACCATCCCGAGTTTGAGGATCCGGATGCCGAGACGGCCGAGCTCGTCGTCGCCGACACCGATGAGTCGCAACGCCTCCCGGACGTCGAGGTAGGTCTTGCCGGCCGCGACGATGCCGATGCGGTCGTCGGCGGTGCGCTGCACGATCCGGTTGAGCCGGTTGAGGCGCGCGTACTCCTCGGCGCGCGGCTTGCGGATGGTGAGCTGGTTCTGCTCGAGCTCCATCAACTCCGCTCCGAGCAGTCGGCCGCTCGGGATGTGCGGGCTGTCGCCGAGTGCGCCGAGGTCCGGGACGATGCGATCGGGGGAGATCTCGGCGGTGGAGGCGCCGTCGGCGACGTGGGCGGAGATCTTCAGCGACGTCCACAGTCCCGAGACCCGTGACATCAGTGCGGCGTGGACGCCGAGGTCGAGGATGTCCTGGGAGTCGGCGGGGTAGAGCACCGGCATGTAGAGGTCGGCGAGCGCCATCTCCGACGCGCAGGGCACGGTCGAGCTCTTGGCGCCGGGGTCGTCGCCGACGAGTGCGACGGCACCGCCGCGATGGTGGGTGCCGATCAGGTTGGCGTGCCGCAGCGCGTCGGACGCGCGGTCGAGGCCGGGAGCCTTGCCGTACCAGTAGCCGACGACGCCGTCGCGTGCCGTCCCGTCGGCGGTGGGTGCGAGGGTGGCGACCCGCGCGGCGACCTGCGAGCCCATCACCGAGGTGGCGCCGAGTTCCTCGTTGAGGGCGGGCCGATGGGTGACGTCGAGCGGTGCCAGCAGTGCTCGGCGCCGGGCGAGTTCGAGGTCGAACCCGGCGAGGGGCGATCCCTCGTAACCGGAGACGAACGAGGCGGTGTGCAGACCGTCGCGGCGGTCGATGCGGGCGCGGTCACCGATCATGCGGACCAGCGCCTGGATGCCCGTCAGGTAGACGGTGCCCGACGAGCGGGTGTACCGCTCCTCGAGGGAGGAACGCGGCGTCGCGCCGCTCTCGGGGGTGTCGCCACCGTCGGGACGGTGTGTGGTGAGGGTCATGGGGTCTCCTGGCCTGCTCATATGTGTCCGTCCACGCCCGGGGGTGGTGGGCGACGAGACGGAGTGTTGTGTGTCGGTGTCCACACCGTATGTCGCGAGGTGACCGATGTCACTGACGGCCGCGGGGGATGATGTCGCGGTGACCGAGGACGACGCCGCCACACGAACCGCCTTCGACCGCTTCGTGGCCGAGCAGACCCCGCCGGCCGACGGTGCCCTGCTCGCCGACGACCCGGTCGCTGACTACGCCCGCGTCTGGGAGTGGAGCGTCGAGCGTCCCGCCGAGTTCTGGCGCGCACTGTGGGTCTTCACCGGGATGCACAGCCGGTCCGACGAGCAGATCACCGCGTCCACCCCGCTCGAGAAGGTGCTGGCCTCCGCGGAGATGCCGGGTGCGGTGTGGTTTCCCGGCGTCGAACTCAACTACGTGGACCGCGTGCTCGCCGCGTGCGCGACCGCCGACGGTGAGGCCGCCGCGATCGTCGGGGTCGCGGAGGACGGGACCCGTACCGTGCACACCTGGGCGGATCTGCCCGGCCAGGTCGGGGCGGTCGCGCAGTGGCTCCGCGAGTCCGGCGTGCGCCGAGGCGACGTCGTCGCCGCCTACCTCCCCGACATCGCCGAGGCCATGGTCGCGTTCCTCGCCACGGCATCCATCGGTGCGGTGTGGTCGGGATGTGGTGCCGACTACGCCCCCGAGGGTGCCGCGGCCCGCCTCGGGCAGCTGCGTCCGAAGGTCCTCTTCGTCGCCGACGGCTACCGCTTCGGCGGCCGGTGGCGGGACAAGCGCGCCGACGCACAGGAACTCGTCGACGCGATCGCCACACTCACCGCCGTCGGCACCATCACCACCGCGGCCGACGCGACCCCCTGGACGCTCGGCGGTGTCACGACCGCCGAGATGCGCGCCGTGATGGCCACACCGGCGGATCCGCTCGTCGAGGCCGTGCCGTTCGACCACCCGCTGTGGGTGCTCTTCAGTTCGGGGACCACCGGCCGGCCGAAGGGCATCGTCCACGGCCACGGTGGCGTGGTCCTCGAACACCTCAAGGTGCTGGTGTTGCACGCCGACCTCGTCCCGGGCGACGTCCTGTTCTGGCACACCGCGCTGAGCTGGATGATGTGGAACTACCGCGTCGGCGGGCTGCTCGCGGGGATCGGCGTCGTCTGTTTCAGCGGATCGCCGCTGTACCCCGACGCCGATCGCCTGTGGGAGGTCGTCGAATCCGAGCGCGTCGCCTACTTCGGCACCAGTCCCGGACAGATCCAGGCCTCCCGCAAGGCGGACCTGCGCCCGGGCGAGACGCACGACCTGTCGACGCTGCGGACCGTCGGCAGCACCGGCTCCACGCTGGCCGCCGACCTGTTCGAGTGGATCCCCGACGCCGTCGGCCCCGACGTCACCGTCTCCTCGGTGAGCGGCGGCACCGACGTCGTCACCGCCTTCGCCGGCGGCTCCGTCGGCATACCGGTGGTGCCGGGCGAACTGTCGGTGCGGTACCTCGGGGCGGCGCTGCACAGCTGGTCGCCGGACCGCCGGCCACTCGTCGACGAGGTCGGCGAGATGGTGATCACCGCGCCGATGCCGTCGATGCCGGTCGCGTTCTGGGACGACGAGGACGGTTCGCGGTACCGCTCGGCGTATTTCGAGCACACCTGGGAGGGCGGCGACAGCGACGACACGCCGGTCTGGCGGCACGGGGACTGGGTCACCGTCACCGCCCGCGGGTCCCTGGTGATCCACGGCCGCAGTGACGCGACGCTCAACCGCCACGGCATCCGCATGGGATCCGCCGACATCTACGAGGTGGTCGAGGCGGTGCCCGAGGTCGCCGAGGCGTTCGTCCTCGGCGTCGACGGACCCGACGGCGCCTACTGGATGCCGCTGTTCGTGACGCTGGTCCCCGGGACCGACGGCGGACTCGACGACGCCCTCGCCGACCGGATCCGTGACGCCATCCGCACCCGACTGTCCCCGCGGCACGTCCCCGACGAGATCGTCGAGGCCCCGGGGATCCCGCACACGCGGACCGGGAAGAAGCTCGAGGTGCCGGTCACCGGGATCCTCGCCGGTCGCGACGACGTCGCGCTGGACCCGCGGTCCGTCGACGATCCCGAACTGCTCGGGTTCTATCGACAGGCCGGCGCCGCGCACCGCTGGTGACCTGGGATGATGCACGGATGTACGGCTGTGAACAGGGGATGTGGCCCCCGCCCGGTACGTTAGCGTGGCAGTACGTCCGGGCGCCGGTGCGAGTCGGCGGCCCGACCATCCGATCTCGGTGAGGAGAGTGCAGTGACGTATCCATCCGGTGGGGGCACCGACGAGAACTCCGGGGCGACGCCGTCGCAGCCGGGCCAGCCGCCGTCGCGGCCCGAGGAACAGGCCGGACAGACGGCGTGGGGCCAGTCCCAGCCGGGTGCCGGGCAGGGCCAGTCGCCCTACGGCCAGTCCTACGGCGGGTCGCCCTACGGCCAGTCCTACGGTGCGGGTCAGCCGACCGGCGGCCAGAGCTACGGCGGCCAGGGCTACGGCGGCGGACAGGGATACGGCCAGCAGAGCTACGGCGGCCAGGCCTACGGCGGGTCGCCCTACGGTCAGTCGGGTGCGCAGTCGGGTGGCTCGGCGACGGGCGGATACGGGTCCGGTGGCTACGGCGGCCAGGCCACCACCGGTCAGCCGACCGGGTACGGGGCGCCGTCGGGCTACGGCCAGCCCGGTCAGCAGGGCGGCTACACCGGTCAGCAGGGTCAGACCGGTCAGCAGGGATACGGTGCGCAGCCGGGGTACGGCGGCGCATCGGGGTCGCCCTACGGACAGCCGGGTGGATACGGCCAGGGCTACGGCCAGCAGGGCGGGTACGGCCAGCAACCCGGCTACGGCCAGGGCTACGGACAGCAGCCCGGCTACGGCCAGGGGTACGGGCAGCAGCCGCCGAAGCCCAAGCGTGAGCCGGGGCTCCCCGCCGAGATCGGGAAGTACCTCGTCGCCGTCATCGGCGTCCTCGGCATCGTCAACCTCTTCCTCGGCTTCACCACCGCGGTGAAGTTCGCCGACGGCAGCGACGCCTCGAGCACGCTGTTCCAGTCGGTCGTCGGGTTCCCGCTCATCGCGCTCGCCGCCGCGGGCGTCCTCGCGCTGACCACGCTGCTGCCGAAGCCGATCGGCAAGGTCAGCCCGACAGTGTCGGCGCTCGCCGTGGTGGGTGCGCTGGTGGTCCTGTTCCAGCTGGTGACACTGCCCGAGGTCGTCGACGCGTCGATCGGGCTCATCCTCCTCCTGGTGTTCGGCATCATCGAGGCCATCGCGGCCGTCGTGTGGCTCCTCGTCGAGGGTGGCGTCCTGAAGACCGCCCCGGCGAACACCGGCTCGGGCGACTCGGGTCAGTCGACCGGCACGCCGACCACGCAGGGCACCGCACAGACCCCGTCGGCGGCGCCGACGCAGGCCTACAGCTACGGCGGTGCCACCGGTACCGCGAGCGGCACGGGATCCGGCGAGGGCAGCGCGCAGTCGGGTGCGACCGGTTCGCAGCCGACCGGCTCCACCTCGACGGGGTCGTCGCCCGACACCGGGTCGTCCGCCACGTCGCCGACATCCCAGTCGACCGTCGGGCTGGGCAAGTCGTCCGGCGAGCACCAGTCGGGGTCGTCGTCCGCGCCGTCGAGCGGCGTCCCGGGCGCGCCCACCGCGGGGCCGCAGGGCACCACGCCCCCGGCGTCTCCGTACGGCGATCGCACCCAGTCGTTCCCGGAGCAGACCTCCGGGTCCTGATCGACCACCTCGGGCGTCCGGCCTCGGCTCGGCGCGCCTGACACCGGCGCCGGTGGAGTGATGCGACCCTCAGGGGTGATGGTCACTTCCACCGGCGCCGGTCTGTCCACCCGACTGCGGGAACTCCGACGCGCGCAACGACTCTCCGCGGCGCGTACCGCGGGGTCGACGCGTGAGCTCGTCGTGGTCGCGTTCGGCGTCGGCGCGAGCGTGCTCATCGGCGTCGCCGTGCTCGTCGCCCTCACACTCCTCACCGCCGACGGCGGGATGACCGGTTTCACCGCGGCCATCGGTGCCGTCTGGCTCGCCGCGCACCAGGTGCCGGTGTCGGTCAGCGAGATGACGATCGGTGTGCTGCCGCTGCTCCCGACGATCGGGATCGTCGCGGCTGTCGCCCGCGTCACCGCCCGCGCCGCCGCACGCCGGTCGCGATCGGACACCACCGCAGTCGTGCTCGCTGCGGTGGCAGGGCCCCTGGTCATCACCGTCATCGCCCTCGCGCTGGTCATGGACGGCTCGACAGTCGTGACGGTCGGCGTCCCGAACATCGCGGTGGCGCTCGCCGCCACGGTCGCGGTCCACGGGGTCGGCGCCGGGATCGGCGTGTTGTGGGCCCGCCGGCTCGACCCCGCCGCACCACGACTCCGAGAGGCCATCGGCGCCGCGCCGTGGGCTCCCGCCGCGCTGCGCGGCGCGGCTGTCGGGCTCGTCGCACTGCTCACCGCCGGTGCCGCGCTGCTGGCGGGCAGGATGCTGTGGCGATGGGACGTCGTCGGGGACATCGTCGCCACCGGGCACGGGTTCGTCGGGGGCATCGGTCTGACGCTGCTGTCGATCCTCTACCTGCCGAACATCGTCATCGGTGGCGCCGCCCTGCTCGTCGGGGCCGCGGTGCACGTCGGGCCGGTCGGAGGTGACCTGTTCGGGGCCACGTCCGGATCCGTGCCACCGCTGCCGATCCTGGCCGCCGTCCCGACCGCAGCACCGACCTTCGCCCCGGTGCTCCTGCTCCTCACCGCCGTCGCCGCCCTCGTCACCGCCGTCCGGTCGCCCTACCTCGGACTGCTGCACGCGGTCCGACTCTCCGCGGCGACCGGCGGGCTCATGGCCGTCGCGATGGTCGTGCTCAGCTGGATCGGCGGTGGCGCGCTCGGCCAGCTCGGAACGGCCGGCGCGACCATCCCCGCTGCCGGTCTCTTCACCTTCGGGTGGTGGTTCGTCGTCGGCGTCCTGGTCGCCCTCGTCCGTGCCGCCATGCCGTCCACGCGCCGTGCGCTGCCTGTCACCGACGTGGGGGAGCAGACCGACGGGTGGGACGACGCGCCGGTCAGAGACGACGAGGAGGCCGCTCTCCCCGAGATGCCTGCCGACAGCCCACAGATCCCCGCCGACGACAGTCCGACCGTCGACATCGAGCCCGACGACGTCCCGCAGAGGGCTCCTGCGGCGCTGGTGTTCGGGCACGACGACGACACCGACGGCGAGAGGGACCCCGACGACGACCCGTATCGCCGGTAGTCGACAGTCGGCTCACCCGGCGCAGTAGGCGCGGGGGCGCCCGGTTTAGGCTCGTCGTGTCCGACAGCCGACCGCCGCGAGGAGTCCGTCCTGAACGCCACGTCCCCGCACGACCGGTCGCCGGTCGTGGTGCTGGCCTCGGGGACGGGGACCCTGCTCACCGCGCTTCTCACCGCGACACGTGACGAGGAGTACCCGGCCCGTGTGGTGGCCGTCGTGGTCGACAGGGAGTGTCGCGCCGAGTCTGTGGCCGCCGCATTCGACGTTCCCGTCATCCGGTGTGCCGTCGCCGACCACGCCGATCGCGGCGCATGGGACGTCGCCATCACCGAGGCCGTCGCCCGCCACTCGCCCGCCCTGGTCGTGACGGCGGGGTTCATGAAGATCCTCGGGCCTGCGTTCCTCGAGCGGTTCGGCGGAGCGATCCTGAACTCGCATCCCGCGCTGCTGCCGGCCTTCCCCGGTGCGCACGCCGTGGCCGACGCGCTCGCACACGGCGTCGTCGTCACCGGTGCCACCATCCATCTCGTCGACGACGGCGTCGACACGGGCCCGATCCTCATGCAGGCACCGGTCATGATCGACACCGACGACGACGAGACCTCCCTGCACGACCGCATCAAGAGCGTCGAACACGTCCTGCTCGTCCAGGCCGTCGCCGCGTTCCTGACCAGAGGCGTCACCTCCCACGGACGAAAGGCCCGTTTCTCGTGACCGACGACACCCGTATCCCCCTGCGCCGCGCACTGGTGAGCGTGTACGACAAGTCCGGGCTGGCCGAGCTCGCCGCCGCCCTGCACGCCGCCGGCGTCGAACTCGTGTCGACGGGATCGACGGCCAAGACGATTGCCGCACAGGACATCCCCGTCACCGAGGTGTCCGAGGTGACCGGCTTCCCCGAGTGCCTCGACGGCCGGGTGAAGACGCTGCACCCGCGGGTGCACGCGGGGATCCTCGCCGACCGGCGCAAGGCCGACCACCGGGCCCAACTCGAGGAACTCGACGTCGCCCCGTTCGACCTCGTGGTGGTCAACCTGTACCCCTTCACCGCGACCGTCGCGTCCGGCGCCGGGTTCGACGAGTGCGTCGAGCAGATCGACATCGGCGGACCGTCGATGGTGCGGGCGGCGGCGAAGAACCACCCGTCGGTGGCGGTCGTCGTCAGCCCCGACGACTACGACCGGATCACCTCGGCCGTGTCCGAGGGCGGTTTCGACCTCGCCGCGCGTACCGCGTTGGCGGCGAAGGCCTTCGCGCACACCGCCGCCTACGACGTCGCCGTCGCGGGGTGGCTCTCCGACCAGCTGTCCGGCGAGGAGGCGCCGGCGTTCCTCGGCCGCACCTGGGAACTCGGCTCGTCGTTGCGGTACGGGGAGAACCCGCACCAGCGCGCAGCCGTCTACCGCGACCCCGTCGACACCCACGGCGGTGGCCTCGCGCGCGCCGAGCAGCTGCACGGCAAGGAGATGAGCTACAACAACTACACCGACGCCGACGCGGCATGGCGTGCCGCGCACGACTTCGACGGCCCGGCGGTCGCGATCATCAAGCACGCCAATCCCTGTGGGATCGCCGTCGCCGGTGATGTCGCCACCGCGCATCGCAAGGCCCACGAGTGCGATCCCGTGAGCGCCTACGGCGGTGTCATCGCGACCAACACCACGGTGAGCGTGGCGATGGCCGAGCAGGTCGCCGAGATCTTCACCGAGGTCCTCGTCGCACCCGGGTTCGACGACGGCGCGCTCGGCGTGCTCACCCGCAAGAAGAACATCCGCATCCTGCAGGCGCAGCCGCCGACGCGGGCAGGTGACGAGCTCCGTCCGATCTCCGGCGGGATCCTGGTGCAGCAGCGCGACATCCTCGACGCCGACGGCGACGACCCCGCGAACTGGACGCTCGCGGCGGGTGATCCCGCCGACGACGCCACCCTCGCCGACCTGCGGTTCGCGTGGATCGCGTGCCGGTCGGTGAAGTCGAACGCGATCCTCCTCGCGCACGACGGTGCCTCGGTCGGTGTCGGTATGGGCCAGGTCAACCGCGTCGACTCCGCCGACCTCGCGGTCCGTCGCGCCGGCGACCGGGCCGCGGGCAGCGTGGCGGCGTCGGATGCGTTCTTCCCGTTCCCGGACGGGCTGCAGGTCCTCACCGCCGGCGGTGTGCGGGCGATCGTCCAGCCGGGCGGGTCGATCCGCGACGCCGAGGTGATCGAGGCCGCCGTCGACGCCGGGATCACGCTGTACCTCACGGGTTCTCGGCACTTCGCCCACTGAATCCAGACGTCGACTGGGCGGTTACGGACTCGAGTGGGCGGCTACCCGCCCACTCGACGTCCGCAACCGCCCACTCGACGAGTGGCTCCGGTCAGTGTGACTGCGTGCGCAGGTCGTACACCTCGTAGCTGCCGATCCGGTGGGCGGTGTAGTGGTCCTGCACCCACTCCTGGATCTGCCCGGTCACGCCGCCGGAGCTGAAGCGTCGCAACAGCTGCGCCGCCTGCGCCGCCTGCGTCGGGTCCAGTCCCGGGATCGCGGAGGTGGCCCCGCCCCGTCCCGATCGGCCGCCGCCGGACCCGGTCGAGATGTAGTAGCCGATGTCACCGTCCGCGACGTACTTCTGGAACTGCGCCAGCGTGGGCGCCGGATCGCTCCCGGTGAACCCGCCGATCGCCATGATCGGCGTCCGCGTGGACAACTCGAGTCCGGCCGCCGCCGACGACCGGCTGATCGCCCCGGCCCACCGCGCATGCGACGACTGCAGCATCCGGGTCAACTCGGCCGGGGCGGTGGTGCTCCCGCCGAAGAACGACGCGAACCCGCTGGTGTGCTTGCTGTCGTGTGCCCGGTTCTCCGAGGCGGGATCGGCCGACGGGCTGCCCCCGGTGTGCGCGGTCGCCACGACCTCCGCCGAGTACGCCGCGGGTGCGGCGATGCCGGCGAGACCGATCACCGTCGCGAGCCCCGCCACGACGACACCGGTGCGACGCCCCGGACGAGTTCCCGTGCCGGTCCCGCTCAACCCGAGGACGACGATCGCGACGACGGCCACCACCGTGAGCACGGCCACCGTCCAGGCCAACCACGACTGCCATGTCGGGTCGCGTCGCATGAGCACGAACGACCACCCGCCGGCGGCCGCGGTGATCGCCGCACCGCCGAGGACCGCCGTGACGCGGTGCCGGTCCCGAACACACTGCGCCGCAGCGAGTCCGACGAGGGCGGCGATGGGCGGTGCGATGGCCATCGAGTAGTAGGGGTGGGGGTTGCTCTTCATGTACGAGAGCACGATCCCGTCGACGAGGAGCCAGGCACCGAACAGCACGAACCCGGCGCGGGCGAGATCGGTGCGCGGTGCGCGACCGCGCAGCACGAGTCCGACGACGAGCGCGACGAGCGCCGCGGGCAGCAGCCACGAGATCTCGACACCGAACTCGCCCTGGAACAGTCGCGTGATGCCGGGGTTCTCGGAGAACATCCCGCCGCCGTGGTGGCCTCCGGCGCGGCCGAGGTGCTGCATCAGCTCGTGGGTGAGCGGTGAGTTCATCACCGAGCGCTGGGCGGCGTTGCCGATGTGCTGCTTGCCCTCGATCCGCTCGAGGCCGTTGTACCCGAGGACCAGGTTCATGAACGAGTTGTCGGTGGAGCCGGCGATGTAGGGCCGCGACGACGCCGGCCACGCGATGGTGACGAGGACGTACCACCCCGCGGCGACGATCATCGCGACCGCGGCGAGCAGGAGGTGACCGATACGGCGGCGGACGGTCGTCGGCGCGGCGATGAGGTACACCAGTCCGAGGGCCGGGAGGACCATGAGGCCCTCGAGCATCTTGGCCAGGAACGCGAACCCGACCGCCACACCGGCGAGGGCGAGCCAGCGCATCGAGGCGGTTGCCGTGGCACGCACGGTGCAGTAGGCGGCCGCGGTCATCAACAGGACCATCACCGCGTCGGGGTTGTCGAAGCGGAACATCATCACCGCGACCGGTGTCAGTGCCATCGCGGTGCCGGCGACGAGACCGGCGCCGCGGCCCGCGAGTCGCGTGACCGCGGCGTAGACGAGGGCGACCGTCGCGATCCCCATCAGCGCCTCGGGGATCAGCAGCGACGCACTGGAGTAGCCGAAGATGCGGCCCGAGAGCCCCATCACCCACTGCGACACCGGCGGCTTGTCGACGGTGATGAAGTTCGACGGGTCGATGGAGCCGAAGAACAGGGCCTCCCAGTTGCGGGAACCCGCCCACGCGGCGCCGGCGTAGAAGGTGTTCGCCGACCCGTTGATCGTGATGTTCCAGAGGTAGAGGATCGCGGTGCCCAGGAGCAGCACGGCGAGGGCGATCCGGTCGACCGGTCGGGCGGGGGGAAGTCCGTCCTGGGCGGTCGGCGAGTGCGCGGCCGTGGCAGGGGACGGGGGCGCAGGGGCGTCGATGGTCACGATCGCCACTCTCATGGTCGTCGCTGACGGTCCCGTCAGGGGTTGCTGTGAGGTCGCTGCGAGCACACCGGGCCTCTCGGACTTTCCGGACGATCCCGCCGTCGGTGGGGCGATCCACCCGACCGGGTCGTCGATTCGATGGCAAAGATGTCCAATTCACCCTGTTGCGGACTGTGACGTTCTACGGTGCTGAGGAATGCGACGCGGACAGACGAACGGTCCGCGACGGTGACCGGGCAGGTGGTGCGGTGAGGCGGGTGCGCTGGCAGCTGACCGTGCTCGTCGTGGTCGGTGTGATCGCGACGGCCTATGTCGGGGCGACGTACGCGCGCCTCGACAAGCTGTTCGGACTCGGCACGTACACGGTGCACGCCGACTTCACCGATTCCGGCGGGATCTTCACCAACGCCGAGGTCACCTACCTCGGGTCGCCGGTCGGGCGCGTCGGTGCATTGCGTCTCCGGCCCGACGGAGTGCGCGTCGACCTCGCTCTGAACTCCGGCGGCCCGGACATCCCGGCGTCGGCGCAGGCGGTGGTGGCGAGCCGCTCGGCGATCGGTGAGCAGTACGTGGACCTGCGTCCGTCGACGGTCGGTGGGCCGTACCTGAAGGACGGTTCGGTCATCACCGACACCTCGATCCCGGTGCCGGTGCAGGACGTCGTGTCGTCTGCGGTCGATCTCAGCGAGTCGGTGCCGCTGGACGATCTGCACACGGTGGTCACCGAGCTGGGCAAGGCGTTCGACGGCAACGGGGAGAACCTGCGGTCGTTGATCGACTCGCTGGCGAATCTGTCGAAGTCGGGCAACGACAATCTGCCGCAGACGATCTCGCTGATCCGCAACTCCGACACCGTGCTGAGCACGCAGGCCGCCCAGTCCGACGAGATCCTGAACTGGTCGAGGAGTCTCACCCTGGTCACCGCGCAGCTCGCGTCGAGTGATCCGGACATCCGTCGGCTCCTGACGACGGGGCAGACCTCGGCCTCACAGCTGTCGGCGCTGCTCGAACGCAGCGGCGGCGACGTGACCATGGCACTGCGGGACCTCGCGAAGGACATCCGGACGGTCAAGGGGACGTTCCTCGCGGTCTCACCGAGCCTCGCCCTCATCTCGGCCGTCTCGAGCGGCAGCTACACCCCGTCACCCGGTGACGGGACCGCGCACTTCGGTGTGACCCTCGAGACGAACAACCCGCCCGCGTGCACCTTCGGGTACGAGAAGACACAGCAGATCATCGCCGAGGAGAAGCGCAAGAACCCGGACTTCGACGTGAACTACGACGACTTCCCCTTCAACACCGACGCCCGGTGCCTGCTCCCGCAGGGCAGCCCGACCAGTGTTCGCGGGGCGCAGAGCGCGGTGTACGCCGACCCACAGGTCCCGGAGCCCTGGGACGACACGCCCAAGAAGGACCCCGACAAGCTGGACCTGAACCCCATCGCCACCCAGCTGTCGTATCTGTTGGGCGTGACACCGCGCTGAGTGGTCAGCAGCCGACGCGTGTGCAGATCCGTTCGGCGACGGTCGATGTCCGCAGACCGATGACCCGACCGGCGATCTCGTCCCCGACGGCCACGACCGAGTCGTCGAGGGCGCCGACCCGCACATCGCCGGACCCCTGGTCCGGGTACACGTCGGCGACGCGCACCGCCGTGCCGTCGCCCGCGATGCGGTGGACGGTCCCGTCGGCGGAGCCGGTGGCGCTCGTCGCGCCGATCGAGGTGATCGAGGTGATGGCGGCGGACCCGACCGGGATCCGCGGACCGAGCGCGCCACCGCCGTCGACGTCGAATCGACTGACCCCGCCGGTGCCGTCGCCGACGAGGAGCACCGGACGCAGCGACGTCGCGTCGCCGGACCCGGGGTCGCCGCGTCCCTCCGCCTGCCCGTAGGCGAGCGAGGTCACCGCCGTCGTCGACGCGATGCGTCCCGAGATCGCGCCGACCACGGTGGAGCTCACGGTCCACCGCAGGACACCGGATCGTCCGCCGACGGCGATCTGGCCGCCGTCACCGGACCACGCGGCGGCGGTGACCGGGGTCCCGATGTCGAGGTCCGCGATGTCGACGAGTCCGCCCGGGGTCACCGACCACACGCCGAGCGACGCCCCTCCGTCGCGGGTCATCGCCAGGGCCGACGAGGTCGGTGAGAAGGAGACCGTGCCGACGGGCCCCGGACCGAGCGACACCGGTGGGCCGACGGCGATCGGTCTCGCGAACGACCGTGTGTCCCAGAGCTGTGCGCGGTGTGCGGCGTCGACGGTCATCATCCACATCCCGCTCGGCGCCACGGCCGCGCCGTCGAAGTGGTCGGGTGCGTCGACCACGCCCGCGACGACGGGCGCACGGGGATCGCGGACGTCGACGACCTGCACGGGACCGTCGGTGTGGGGGATCGCGCAGATCGCGCGAGCGGCCGAACAGGACGGCGTCGCCGCGAACCCGGACGTCGCGGGGATGATCCCCGCGGGCAGCGACCACCAGCGTGCGTCACCGGAACCTGCGCTCACCACGGAACCGTCGGTGGTGAAGCGGGCCGCGGCGAGCCCTCCCGGGGCTCGGAGCGGGTCGGTGACGGGACGCGTCGCGCCGGGACGGCCGGGGTCGACGATCTCGGTACTCCCGCCTGCGGTGACCGCCAGCACCGCGGCGGGACGTCCCGGACCGCCGCCGGGGGAGTAGGACAGCGCGTCGACCCGCCCGCGGTCACCGGCGAGATCGGTGGCGGGCCCGGAGGCCAGACCGTCGGGGCCCGTGCGGAACACACCGACGCGGCCGCTCGCGTCCGCGACGGCGGTCGAGCCGGTCGTCGCCGCCAGCGCGGTCACGGCGGAATCTCGTCGTGGCAGTGCACCCACCATTCGACCGCCGCGCGCGTCGACGACGGTCACGTCCCCGTCCACGTCGCCGACGAGGATGGTCGGGCCCGTCGCTGCGAGCGCCGTCGGTGTCGCGGGGAGCGCAAGGGTGGCGACGACGGCCGGCCGTGCGGGGTCGTCGACGGCCACGATCCGCAGACGTCCGGTGTCGGCGACCGCGACCCTGTTCTGGTCCGGCAGCGCGACGACGGCGACGGCACGCCGTTCCGCGCCGAGTTCACCGACCGCGACCGGCGTGACTCCGGAGGCGATGCGCCACAGCCGAACTCGCCCGGAGGTGTCGATGCTGACGGCGGTGGATCCGGTCACCGCGACGGTCTGCGGGCCCTCGGCGACATCCGCGTCGGCGGCCGCCGCGCTCGGGCTCGCCGGGTCGACGACACCGAGGGAACCGTCGCTCCCGACCACCACCGAGGGTGCGGCGGTCCCGGACGCCGGTGTGGCGACCGCCCGGGTGGCGCCGATGCCGAGGGGCCGGCCGAGCGCCGAGGTCTGCGTCGCGAGGACGGCCGACTCGGCGCGGGTGTCGTCGGGATGACTCGCGTAGGCGGTGCGGGCGGTGAGGGCCGACGTGGTCGGGTCCGACTGTGCGGTCGCCGCGGCTCGCGCCACGGCTGCGTCGAGGCGGGCGTCGTCGCGCGCCGCGTCGGAGCGGCTCAGCCCGACCCCGAGGACGACACTCGACACCAGGGCGCCGATCGCCACCAGGGCCGCCGCGGTCAGGAGGATCCGGCGGCGAGAACGCCGCAGCCGCAGCCGCTCTCGAGATCTCTCGAGGAACGGTGCGGAGTCCGGGCCGAGATCGTCGAACGGCTCGAGGGCCGACTCGGCCCGACGCAGGCGGTCGTCGTCGTACAGCTCGTCGGACGGCCGGTGGCCCTGTGCCCACCGTGTCGCGTCCGTCGCGGTGCGGTCCCGGATCGGGGCGGCGACGGCCCGGTCGGCGAGCCAGGCGTCGAGTCGTGGCCACGCGGTGGTGAGGCTGCGGTGGGTGAGTTCCACCCGGCCGTCGACGACGCGGATCAGGTGCGCCTCGCCGAGGCGGGCGATCACCCGTTCGAGACGCGGCCGGGCGAGGCGGCGCAGCAGGACGGTGGTGTCCCGCGCGGTCGGGCTCCCGTCGGCGGCGGCGAGCAGGACGACGCGCGCGGTGTCACGGTCGGTCGGCGTCAGTTGCGACCACGCACGGTCGGCGGCGACGGCGGTGATCTCGCCGATCGGGTCCGACGCCCGGTACGCCTCGAGTGTGAGTGGCTCGGGGGCGTCGACGATCCTGGTGTGCCACAGGTGATCCAGCATCACACCGAGCGCGATCAGCGGCGGCGTCCCGGCCCCGGCGGTCGCGAGGTCGGCGGCGATCGCCTCGCCGAGTCCGGGCTGGGTCCGTGCGCCGGCCACGCGCGCCGGCAGCTCGACCGCCTCGATCACCTCGGCGGTCGACATGGGTGCGACCACCACCGACCGCGTGTCGAGTGCGGTGACCAGCACGGGCTCGGCGAACGCCTCCGCGGACCACTCGGCGCTGAGGCCGAGGACCACCGCGAACCGGTCGTCGCCGCCGAGGGTGTCGAGCACCTGCAGGAAATGGCTGCGATCGGCGTGTCCGCACCAGCGGAACACCTCCTCGAGACCGTCGACGACCACGAGACACCCGCGGTGACGGGCGTCGGTGCCCACCGACACCGTCGGCGACGCCGCGATCACGTCGGGGGTCGCGCCGACGTCGTCGAGGTCGGTCCGTCCGACCCCGAGCGCCTCGGCGAGAGCGCCCACCGCGTCCGATCCGGGGTGCAGGACGACGGTGCTCGCGTCGACCCGGCCGTCCCGGGTGCGGAGACCGGTGGCGCGGACCTCCGGGATCAACCCGGCCCGCAGCAGCGACGTCTTGCCCGACCCGGCGGGTCCGAGGAGCACCACCGGTCCCTCGCCGGTGGTGACGCGCAGATGCAGTCGGCGCCGGAGGTCGGTTCGTCCGGCGAAGACCGCCGCGTCGGTCTCGTCGAAGGAGGTGAGCGGCCGGTACGGGCTCGTGGCCGGAGCTGTCGCGGTGTCGGGTCCGGGCGTCGCGACGTCGGTTCCCGGACCGTGGTCCGTCACGGACGGTTGCTGTGATCCCCCGGCCGCGTCGACACGCGGTCGGGCACGCGTGTCTGCGTACACGAGGCCCCCCTGGCCACCCCGCGGACCGTGCCCGCGGGTGTCTCACTCTCGATGACGCGACGCACGTCCCCACGCACGTCGCCTTCCCCGCCCGCGATTGTGCGGGAGACGGACACGCTTTGTCCACCGCGCGCCGGACGGGGCAAGGCCCTCTGACCTGGCCGAATCCGTGAGGTCAGCTCACGATCGGGCGGTGTCGTCGGCCGGGGGGACGAGTCCGCGGCGCCAGATCTCGACGAGGGTGGCGATCGCCTCCTCCTCCGACCGTCCGCTGACCGTCTCGTCGCCGCCGGTGACGAACCACGTCCAGCAGAACGACTCGAGCATCGAGACGATGGCCGAGGCGAAGAGGTGTTTGTCGAGCCCGATGTCGGTCCGGCGGCCGTCGGCCGACCGGAACACGTCGAGGACGCCCTCGATGCCCTGCGCGCGGCGCGATCGCCACCACGCGGCAAACGTGGGATCGGTCATGGACAGCTGGAAGGCGCCGATCATCTCGGGCAGGTAGTCCCGGTAGGACGACCAGTACGCGCGCACCGTCGAGTCGATGTTCTGCGCCGGGTCCGCGGTCAGGTTGGCCCGGGTGTCCTCGAGCACCCGGGTCTGGAACTCCTCCAGGAGATGTTCCAGCAGTTGACGTTTGCTCTCGTGATAGTTGTAGAACGAGCCCGGCGAACGCCCCGCCGCGGCGGCGATGTCGGAGATCTTCGTCGCGAGATAGCCCTTCTCGGCGAAGACCGTGCGCGCCGCACGGACGAAGGCCTGCTCGGTCCGGCGGCCCTTCTCGGTCGCGATCGGCGTCTCGCTCACACCACACCCGACTCTCGCAGCCGCGCCATCGTCTCGGGATCACGCAGCGCCCCGAACACCTCGTCGTTGTGATGACCGGGGACCGGCGGCGCCGACGACCGCACCGATCCGGGTGTGCCGTGCAGGACCGGCACCACACCGGGGCCCAGCACCGTGCGGCCCACGCGGTCGTCCGGGTGCTCGACGAGCATCCCGCGAGCGCGCAGCTGCGGATCGTCGACGATGTCGGCGACGGTGTTGATCGGGCCGGCGACCACGCCGGCGTCGTCGAGGCGGGCGAGCAGGTCCTCGCGGTCGAGGGTCGCGGTCCACTCGGCGATGATCGCGTCGATCTCGTCCTGGTTGGTCCCGCGCGCACCGTGGGTGGCGAACCGTTCGTCGGTGGCCAGTTCGGGGCGGTCCATCGCGCCGCACAGTCGTCGGAACACGGTGTCCTGGTTGGCCCCGATCACGACCAGCGATCCGTCGGCGGTGGGGTAGACGTTCGACGGTGCGATGCCGTCGAGTCGGGTCCCGGACGGTCCGCGGACGACACCGCCCATCGCGTAGTCGGGGATCACCGATTCCTGGATCGCGAGGCATGCCTCGGTGAGAGCGACGTCGACGACCTGCCCCTGTCCGGTCACCGTGCGACGGTAGAGCGCTGCGAGTGCGCCCTGCGCGGCGAACATCCCCGCGAGCGTGTCGCCCAACGACAACGCCAGGCGCGGCGGCGGCTGATCGGGATAGCCGTTGAGGTGGCGCAGCCCGCTGACCGCCTCGGCGACGGACGCGTACCCGGGTCGGGCGGAGGAGGGACCGGTCTGGCCGTAGCCGGACACCCGGACCAGCACGAGGCCGGGATTGCGCTCGTGGAGGACGTCCCACCCGATGCCGAGCCGTTCGAGGGTCCCGGGACGGAAGTTCTCGACGACGACGTCGGCGGTGGCGACCAGGTCGAGGAACAGTGCGCGGCCGTCGTCGGATCGCAGGTCGAGGGTCACGGCCCGCTTGTTGCGCGCGTACACGGTCCAGAGGAACCGGTGGCCGTCCACCTCGGCCTGCCCCCAGCCGCGCAGGGGGTCGGGTGAACCCGGTGCCTCGACCTTCACCACGTCGGCGCCCATGTCGCCGAGCAGGCGCGCGCCGAACGGGCCGGCGATCAGGGATCCGAGTTCGATCACCCGGATGCCGTCGAGCGCACCGGGCCGGTCGTCGTTCTGCATGGGTCCAGGGTGACCACCGGGTCGCCCCGGGCGCCAACCGGCGCGCCGGGGTCGTCTCGTCCGGTGCGGCACGCGCGGCTCGTCCCCAAGGATTCGGGAGTCCGTTTGTCGGTCGTCCCAACGTCGTCGGGCAAGCGAGACACAGGACACATCCGTCCCACTAAAGTGTGCCCGGTCACGGAGCCCGGGTGCGGTCGTCGCCCCCTGCGTCGTGAACGCCAGGTAGGACGACCCGGGGGAGTGGATGGCGAACGTCGGAACCCGCCACAGCGGTGCGCTCGCGGTGACGCGGTTCGTCGACGGCGTCATCTCGGCCATCGCCACCCTCGGCCGGTTGGTGGAGCTCACGCTCAGCGCGTTCGGGCACCTCGGCCGCGACATCGTGCGAGGACGTCTCCCCGTCCGCGAGACGCTCTCCCAGACGAGTTTCTTCGCCGGTGTCGCCGGGGTGCCCGCGGTGCTGGTCGCCATCCCATTCGGTGTGATCCTGTCGGTGCAGGTCGGTGGCCTCACCCAGCAGCTCGGGGCGTCGTCGCTCTCGGGTGCGGCGGGCGCACTCGCGATCCTGCAGCAGGGCGCTCCGATCGGTGCCGCCCTGCTCATCGGCGGAGCCGTCGGCTCCGCCATCGCCGCCGATCTCGGCGCGCGCACCGTGCGCGACGAGATCGACGCCATGCGCACCATGGGCATCGACCCCGCACGGCGGGTGGTCGCCCCGCGGATCCTCGCGGTGATGGTGGTCGCCCCGCTGATCTGTATGGAGATCGTCTTCGTCGGCGTCGCGGCCGGCTACGTCATCAACGTCTCGTTCCAGGGCGGGGCCCCCGGCAGCTACCTGGGCGGATTCGGGCAGTTCGCCGACATCACCGACCTGGTGATCGCGTTGGTCAAGGCCGTCGTGTTCGGCGTCGTCGTCGTCGCCATCGCCTGCCAGCGCGGACTCGAGGCGCGCGGTGGTCCGCGCGGTGTGGCCGACGCCGTGAACGCGGCCGTCGTCCTCGGGGTCGTCGCCTCGTTCATGCTGAACCTCGCGATCACCCAGGTGCTGTCGATGTTCATCCAGCAGAAGGTCGGGTGACGCGATGACCGGTTTCGCCACCTACGCGCGCTCGCGCCGATGGACGACGAGGACGTCGCGCGCGGCGGCGGTCCCCGTGCACGCGGTGGAGCGCGTGGGACACCAGGTGCACTTCGCCTACGACGTGCTGCGCTCGATCCCGCACGCCCTGCGCGTCTACCGGTCGCAGACCGGCGCAGTGCTCTCCGACCTCATGTGGGGGTCCTCGGGCATCATCGTCGGCGGCGGTTCCGTCGCGGTGCTCGTCGTCCTGGGGCTCTCCGTCGGCGGGTCCATCGGCATCGAGGCGTTCTCGACGCTCCGGCTGTTCGGCATCGCGCCGCTCACCGGCTTCCTGTCCGCCTACGTCAACACCCGTGAGGTCGGCCCGATCGTCGTCGCGATCGGCTTCGCCGCGCAGGCGGGGTGTCGGATGACGGCGGAGATCGGGGCCATGCGGATCTCCGAGGAGATCGACGCGCTCGAGGCGCAGGCCATCAAGCCCATCCCGTTCGTGGTCAGCACACGCGTCATCGCCGGTGTCGTGACGATCATCCCGCTCTTCCTGATCACGCTGATCCTCGGCTACCTCACGTGCGCGTTCGTCATCAACACGGTGCACGGTCAGTCGTCGGGGACGTACTACCACTACTTCAACGCGTTCCTGTCGCCCGTGGACATGGGGCTGGCGATGATCAAGGCGGTCGTGTTCATCGTCGCCGTCATCCTGATCCACTGCTATCAGGGCTTCTACGCCTCCGGCGGGCCCGAGGGCGTCGGCGTCGCGTCGGGTCGTGCGATCAAGAACAGCTTCGTGATGGTCGTCGTCCTCGACATGATCCTCACCCTCGTCTTCTGGGGGTCCGACGTGGGATTCCGGTTCTCGGGATGATGTACGAGGACGTCTCCGGGCGCGGGCCGTCGCGCCGCACGCTGCTGACCGTCGGGGTCGTGACCCTGGTGGTGCTCGTGGTCGCCGCGATCCCGCTGACCGTCTACGCGCGGGGCGGTTTCGACAGCCGCGTCCGCGTCCTCGCCGAGACCGACGCCGTCGGTGACGGGCTCGCCGCGGGCGGCGACGTGAAGTTCCGCGGCCTCATCGTGGGCCGGGTCGACTCGGTCCGCGTCGTCGACGGGTCGCGCCAGGAGATCACCCTCTCCATCGACGCCGACCAGGCGCGGGCGATCCCCGATCGCGTCGGGGCTGCCTACGCGCCGTCGAACCTGTTCGGCGTCACCGGGATCGAGCTGACCGCGAACTCCGCGGCGTCGACGGTCGGTCACCTCCACGACGGCGAACGCCTGCAGATCGGCTCCGACTCCACCAACGTGTCCGTGGCCGACCTCCTCCGACAGGTCGGTGAGATCTCCTCGACCGTCACCGGATCCGAGTTCGCCCGCGCCATCGACGTGACGTCACGCGTCGTCGACGCCGTGCAACCGTTGCTTCGATCGGGAGCCGATCTGCTCAACCTCGCCGCCGCGCGTCAACAGATGCCGCTGGCCACCTTCCTGCAGATCCTCGCCCCCTCCATCCGCGGGATCGCCGACCTGGAGGGCCCGTTCAGCACCGTGCTCATCAACCTCACCAAGACGACCGCCCCGTACACCGATCCCGCGGTGGTCCGTTCGGTGCAGGACTCGCTGTCCGGCCTCGTGCAGACCGTCGGGTCGATCGGCGGCGTCGTGGGCGACAACCAGACCTCCCTGGGGACCCTGCTGGACTTCGTGCTCACCGTCGGCACGCCGCTCGGTCGGACGCTGCGGTCGATACCACCCGCCTACGACGACACCCGCGAGCTGGTCCGTCGGCTGTCGAAGGCACTGCCGACCCGCGACGGCGCGGTGACGCTGCAGGTGGGGGCCACCCTGCAGAACATGCCGCAGCTCACCTCGGTGTTGCTGCCGGGGCTCGCCCTGCCCGCCGGATCCGGGGGCGGCCGATGAGACTGCGCGCGAGATCGATGGTGGCGCTCGCACTGTTCGTGGTGGCGATGGTCGCGGCGGGATGGGTGGTGGTCGGTGCTCTGGCACCGCCGGTCGACGGCCCCCAGCGCACGGTCACCGCGGACTTCGCCGACGCGTCCGGCCTGTCGGCCGGCAACGACGTCCGCGAGATCGGCGTCCGCGTCGGCAAGGTCGAGAAGGTCGCCCTGCACGACGACATCGCCCGGGTGACGTTCACACTCGACCGGTCGATCCCGGTGTTCGACAACACGACCGTGGCGATCCGGTACCTCAACCTCGTCGGCGAGCGGTACCTCGACGTCTCCACCGACGGACCGGCGGGTCAGCGTGTGTCGGGGGCGACGATCATCCCGCAGTCGAGGACCATCCCGTCGTTCGACATCACGGCCCTCTTCAACGGGTTGCGGCCGGTGTTCCGTGTCCTCGACCCGGGCCAGGTCAACGAGTTCGTCGAGAACGTCCTCGCCGTGGTCCAGGGCCGCGGACCCGATCTGGGGTCGATCCTCGACAAGCTCAACGAGATCACCCGGTTCGTCGCCGACCGGTCGGAGACCGTCGCGGCGTTCGTGACCGGGCTCGGCACGGTGGCCAAACAGATCCAGTACAAGTCACCGCGTCTCAACGAACTCATCAGCCGGACCGGCGACGCGCTGGGTGCCCTCGGGTCGGATCTCGACGCCACCGCGGCCTCGATGAGGAAGTCCGCCCAGGCCCTGAAGCCGCTCACGATCGTCCTCGACAGCCTCAACGGGGTCTACTTCGGCAACTACGGCGACGTCGATCGCCTGTTGCGCAAGTACATCCCGCTGACGAACACCGCCTCCGACATCCTCGCCGGGGTGCCCGGGGTGTTGGACTCGCTCGTCGCGTCGACGAACTCTGCCCGGTCGGCGTCGCTGACGTGCCGTGCGGGACAGTCGGTCCCGGGTCCGTTGACGTCGGTGCTGCTCGCCGGCGCCCCGGTGGTGATCTGCCGATGAGGGTTCTCGGGTCCCGTGCCGACGGGGCAGGACCACGATCGCAGGATCGTCGCCGTCGCCGCGAGGTGGTCTACGGCCTCGCCGGCGTCGCGGTCATCGCCGTCGTCGGACTCGTCTGCGGCCTGCTGTACGTGATGCCGATGGGGGAGAAGGAGTACACCGCGGACTTCACCTCCAGCGGCCAGATCCGTCCGGGCGACGAGGTCCGCGTGGCCGGCATCCGCGTGGGGGAGGTGCGCGACGTGTCCGTCGTGGGCGATCACGTCGAGATCCGTTTCGGGATGCGGGATTCGGTCCGCCCCGGCGACCAGACCAGCGCCGACATCCGGTTGACGACGGCCATCGGTGGGCACTACCTCGCCGTCACGCCGCAGGGGTCGGGTCCGTTGCGTGGCGACATCCCGCGCACGCGGACGTCGACCCCGTACGAGCTGACCGACGTCATCCACGACTCCGCGGACGTCGTCGACAAGGTCGACGCCGTGACGACCCGTCAGACCTTCGCCCAGGTCACGCAGGCGCTCGCCGGACGCGACGACGCGGCCCGCGAGATCATCGCGCAGGTCCAGCGGGTGACGTCGACGCTGAGCGACAACGGCGACGACCTCGACCGCGCGATCTCCATCACCGAGGAGTACCTCGGGGCGTTGAACAACGGTCGCGTGAAGCTGGTCAACCTGTTGCGTCTCGTCGGACTCATCGGATACCGCTACTACCAGTTCCGGTTCGACGCCCTCGACACCGTGCGGGGTATCGACGCGCTGTTCGCGTTCCTCGAACCGCCCGTGTCCGCCGTCCGCGGGACCATCGACCCCGAGGTCGACAAGCTCAAGGAGATCGTCCTGTCGGTGCGCGACAAGATCGGCCGGACCAACCCGATCATCGAGCAGCTCACGACGATCGCGAACCAGATCGGCGGGATCCTCGGCACCGACGGGTCGACCGTCGACGTCGACCTCTCTGCGAAGACCGTCGACGCACCGGCCCTGTGCATCCCGACCGCGGATCGGGGGTGCTGAGATGACCGAGGGGCCGACACCGCAGGACGTCTCGAAACCGCCGACCCCGTCGCGATGGCGTTCGGTGGCGACACGACTCGTCGTCGTGGCGGCGATCGTGGGGGTGATCTCCATGGTGGTCGCGGCGGTGCGGACGACCACGACCACGTCGTCGGCCGGATCGGGCTGCGCGATCATGTCCGACTCGATCGGCCTCTACCCCGGGAGCAACCTGACGCTGCTCGGTGTGACCATCGGACACGTCACGAAGGTCAGTCCCGACAACGGTTCCGTCCGTGTCGATTTCGATGTGGACTCCGGTGTCCGGTTCCCGGTGGACGTCGCCGCGGTGACGACGTCGGACTCGATCGTCACCGACCGTCGCCTGGAGATCCCGACTCCCTACGTCGGCGGGGCCACGTGGGATCTGGCCCGCTGCATACCGCTCGACCGCACCCGGACCCCGAAGAGCATCAGCGCGTCGTTCGAGGCGTTCGACAAGCTGGCCGCGCAGCTGACCGACGTGGCAGGTCGCGGACCCGCGCAGCAGCAGGCGGTCGGCAACGCCCTGGCGTCGGTCGACGATGCGCTGAAGGGCAGCGCCGAGGACTTCAACAAGGCGGTCCAGGGGCTCGCACGGGTCATCGGCGACCCCGCGCTGCGTGACAGCCAGCTGCGATCGCTCGTCGTGAACGGGCGGCAGCTGACGGACTTCTTCGTCGAGCACTGGTCGGACGTGCAGTCGGCCGTCGACAACGTCGGGAAGTTCTCCATCGCGCTCGGCGCCCTCACCCGCGAGCTCAACCCCGCGTTGGAGCGGGTCACCCGGGTCATCCCGGAGCTGACGACGGTACTGCAGCGGTACGGACCGGTCCTGCTCAAGCTGCTCGACCTCATCACGCCCCTGGTGCAGCAGCTCCCGACCGACCAGATCGTCGCGCTGCTCAAGCTGCTGCCGCCGGTGATGTCCGCACTGCGTGCCCAGGCGCAGGACACCCGGCCCGGGCTGGCGGTCGCGGTGCGTGCGCCGACCGTCCGGGTGCGCGCGCCCGTCGCCTCGTCGGCGCCGACCTGTGCGGCGCTGAACCGGGCGATGCCGGGCTCGTGTCGGGCCGTCCCGGGCGCGGCGGATCGACTCGACACGAAGCTGCTGCAACTGGTCCTCGGATCGGCGGGTGTGCGATGAGACGAACGCGCGTGCGGGTGTCCGCGCTGGTGATGGTGATGGCCGCCCTGCTCGGCGGGTGTGGGATGCAGGTGACCGACCTCCCCCTGCCGGGGACACGGGTGTCCGGCGAGAGCCGCGAGCTGCGCGTGGAGTTCTCGAACGTCCTCAACCTCCCCGCGCGGAGCAAGGTGCTGTTCAACGGCACGAAGGTGGGCGTGCTCCGCAGCGTCGGTCTCGGTGGCACGCCGGGTGCGCCGGTGGCCGTGGCGACCGTCGACATCGAGAAGTCGGTGCGGGTACCGCAGGGCACCCGGGCCGCGCTCGAGCAGTCGACCCTGCTGGGCGACATCTACATCTCCCTGACACCGCCGTCGCAGGACACCTCCGACGCGGTGCTCGGCGACGGCGCCACCATCCCGGTGTCCCGGACCAGCGTCACCCCGGCGGTGGAGCAGCTGCTGGGCGGCATCGCCTCGCTCGCCAACGGCGGGACGCTGGAGAAGCTGCAGCGCACCATCGACAAGGCCAACACCGCGTTCCCCGACAACACCGCCGAGCGGGACAGTGCGATCGCGGTCTCCCGCGCCCTAATCGCCCGGCTCGCGGAGAACGAGGGGCCGGTGGGGTCTCTGCTCGACTCCCTCGCGATCATCGCCCGCTCGGACGAGGTCCGCGCCGACGGCCTCGGACTCGCGCTCGACGTGGGACCCGAACGCATCGGCGGAGCCCTCGTCTCCTTCGCGGGGTTCACCGGGGTGTTGAACGACCTCGGCGACGAACTGCTGCCCGTGCGCGAGCTGTTCGCCACGCGCGCACAGCCGCTCGCCTCCCTCATCCGGACCGTCGACCCGCTGGTCGACCTCTCCGTCGAACTCGACTCGACCCTCCCGAGGGACCTGCAGGCGCTCGGCGATCTGGTCGACGATCAGATCCTGCCGTTCCTCGCCGCCCCGTCGGTGGACATCGTCGACATGAGGTCGCCGAACGGGTTGTCGACGCCGTCGGCCTCGCCGGAGGAGATCCGCACCATCGCCGCGACGCTGCGGATGATCGGGGCGATGCGATGACACGGGGGCAGGCATGAAGCTCGGGGTGAAGACGTCGCTCGCGCTGCTGGTGGTCGTGTCGGTGGGACTCGCCGCGTACCTCGCGGTCGGCATCCTGAAGGTGCGCCCCTTCCAGTCGACGAACACCGTCACCGTCGAGATGGCCACGTCCGGTGGTCTCCTGCCCCGGTCCCGCGTGCTGTGGAACGGCATCGAGGTCGGCTCGGTCACCTCCATCGACGTCGGTGCGCAGGGGTTGCGGGCGACCCTCTCACTGGAATCGGACTACCGGATCCCGGCGTCGTCGACGGTGACCGTCGAGAACCTGTCGTTCGTGGGCGAGCAGTACCTGAACTTCTCGTCGACGACCGGTGCCGGGCCGTACATCGCGAACGGTGCGGTGCTCGATCGGGACATCGACACCCGGGCGACGGTCGGGGAGACGCTGACGAACCTGCAGCGCCTCGTCGGCCAGATCGCCCCGGGCCGGCTCGAGAGCATCGCCCGGACGATCAACGCGGGATGGATCGGCCGCGACGACGACATCACGCGGATCGGCGAGTTCTCCCGATACCTGTCGCGCACTATCACCACGGACCGCACCGAGTTCTCCGGACTCTTCGACGCCGCACAGGATCTCGCCCGCACGGCGGAGGGCATCGGACCCACGTTGTCGGAGGGGTCGCGGCAACTGCTGCTGAACCAGCCGTCCTTCACCCAACTGTGGGGGCTGTTCCCGGGGCTCGCCCGCGCCAGCAACGGCGCGGTCGCCTGGACCCAGGTGGTCAGCCCGTTCCTGGAGAAGCTCGACGACTACCTGACACGGATCCTCCCGAAGGTCACCCCGCCGATCGGTGTTCTCCTGCCGTTGCTGTCGACCGTCGCCCCCGCGACACAGGTCGACGTGGGGTCACTCGTCGAACGGGGTCTGCGCATCGTCGACGAGAACGGTGTTGTGCGCTTCCGCGTGTCCACGAGATAGTGCGACGCGCGGTGTGAGGCCCGCGGTGTCGCGGGCGCGAGATCGACATGAGAGAAGAAGCAGTGGCGAAGGACGACGTGAACGACCGGCCCGACGATCCCGAGGAGGCGGCATCCACCGAGACGTCGGGATCGACCGAGACATCGGACTCTGCCGAGCAGTCGGGTTCTGCCGAGAAGTCGGATGCGGGATCGGGGTCGGGCACCGAGACGGACACGGCGGCCTCGTCCTCGGACACGGCGACGCCGTCGTCGGATTCCGCGGTGCCCGCCTCACGTCGTCCCCGGTTGCTCGTGGGGGCGCTCGCCGCGCTGGTGGTGATCCTCGCCGTCGTCACCGGCGTCGCCGTGTACTACGCCACCGACTACCACGACGACTACACCTCGCTGCGCGACGCGAACGCCGACGCGCAGCGCGCTGAGGACGTGGCGAGCGACTACGCCGTGAAGGCCGCGCTCATCAACTATCGCGATTTCGATCCCTGGTTCGCCGCGTTGCGCACGAATGTCGATGACGCGATGCGCCGGCAGTTCGCGAGCAGCGAGTCCGTCCTGCGCCAGTTGCTCGGTCAGCTGCAGTGGGTCTCGAAGGGCGATCTGGTCGGCAGCGACATCAAGAGCCAGAACGACGGGGTGTACGTGGTGCAGGTGTTCGTCGACGTCCAGGTCACCAACGTGCAGTCACCCGGTGGCGTGAAAACGACTGCGCTCTACCCGATCACGGTCGACAAGAACAAGAACTGGACCATCACCGACATCAGCGGCGGCGTCGCGCCGCTGGCGGGGAACGTGCCGCCCAACTGAATTGGAGCCGCACGCGTGCGGTGTGAATCGTCTGCGCCCCCGCCACTCCCGTCTGTTGGGCGGCCGGAGCCGTTGGTTGGGCGGTTGGAAGCGTCGAGTGGGCGGTTCCGGACGTTCGTTGGGCGGTGGGGTGCTCGGTGTTGTCGGGTACCGCCCAGTCGACGTCTGGAACTGCCCAGTCGACGTCGGGAAGCGCCCACTCGACGGTTCCTGCCGCCCAACAGACGGGGGTGCGGGGTCGTGAATGTGGTTGTGCACACGCTGGTTTGGGCCTCCGGGATTGTCGGACCCCTCGTGTACACATGTGCGTATGGACGACGCCGGCACCCTCGAC
Organism: Williamsia sp. SKLECPSW1; assembly: GCF_054332755.1. Taxonomy (NCBI): domain Bacteria; kingdom Bacillati; phylum Actinomycetota; class Actinomycetes; order Mycobacteriales; family Nocardiaceae; genus Williamsia; species Williamsia sp. SKLECPSW1. Next base: position 2,969,841 of record NZ_JBTGLI010000001.1, read on the forward strand.
GCGCGGGACACCCTGCGCGCGATGATCGCTGCGCTCGGTGCGCTGGGGACGGCCGGTGATGAGGCCGAGGCGATCGATCTGATCTCTCTGGCCGAGTCGGTCAAAGCTGCGTGCGCGGCGACACAGGCCGAGCAGACCCTGCGCCTGCAGGAATTGCGGTCCGCAGCCGAAGCCGAGCGCGGGGTACCGGTCGAACGACTCTGCCGCGGACTGTCCGCAGAGGTCGCATTGGCGCGGCGGGTGTCGGGCAACGCCGGTGGCCGGTATCTGGGGTTCGCCCGCGCGATGGGCGAGATGCCCAACACCTTCACGCGTCTCCGAGACGGATCCCTGTCGGAGTGGCGGGCCACCATCCTCGTCCGCGAAACCGGGTATCTCCAGGTGGAGGACCGTCGAGCGATCGACGACGCCCTGTGCGCGGATCCCAAGACGCTCGACGGTGTCGGGGACCGAGCGGTGGAGGCGCTGGCGAAGCGGATCGCCTACTCCCGTGACCCGCACGCCGTGGTCGATCGCAACGCCAGCGCCCCGAAGGATCGGCGGGTGAGCCTGCGCCCGAAACCCGATGCCATGGTGCAGCTGTCTGCGTTGTTGCCGATGACCGCGGGCATCGCCGCCTACGCCGCATTGAAGAAGCAGGCCGATCTGATCTGTCAGTCCGACGACCGCACCCACGCCCAGGTCATGGCCGACACCCTGCTCCGACGGCTCACCGGGGTGGCCGTGCCCGGGGCGATCCCCCTCGCCGTCGATGTGGTCGTACCCGCCGACGTCCTGGTCGGGGACGGGGGCGGGGACGCCGCGGCGGATGTTCCCGGCTACGGCCCGATCCCCGCCGCCACCGCACGCGATCTCATCGCCGACGCACTCGACCACGACACGACAGTCACTCTGCGCAGACTGTTCGCCGCGCCGGAGACTGGGGCGCTGGTCGCGATGGAATCCCGGGCACGCCTGTTCCCGACAGGCCTACGCCGATTCCTGACCCGCCGCGACGTGTCGTGTCGGGTCCCGTACTGCGACGCCCCGATCGCCGAGATCGACCACGCCCACCCCCATCACACCGGCGGGCCGACCACCGCCGACAACGGGCTGGGTGAGTGTCGGACTCACAACCGGCAGAAAGAGAACCCCGGCTGGCAGGTCACCACCGGCCTCGACGACCACGGCCGACACGAAGCCCTCGTCCGCACACCCACCGGACACGAACACAGATCCCGCGCGCCGGCGAGACGGACCGACGACGCCGCGTGAGCACCCCGCGGAACCGCGAGCGGTCACCGCACCCGACGGGTGCGCTCGAGGGCTGCGACGATGGTCGGCGATGACTGTCACCACTCTGGCGTTGCTGGCCGTCGCCGGGTTCGGTGCCGGACTCGTCGGCTACATCACCGGCCTCGCCTCACTCGTCAGTTATCCCGCGCTGCTTCTCGCCGGACTGTCACCGCTGGCGGCGAACGTCACCAACACCGTCGCGCTGGTCTCGGTGGGGGTGGGGAGCACCGCGCAGGCGGGTTCCGCGCTGCTGGACCGACGTCGCCGGCTCGCAGTGCTCGGGGCGATCTCGATCGTCGGTGGGCTGGTGGGCTCGGTCGTGCTGCTCGCGTCGCCCGAGGGGTCGTTCGAGACGGTGGTGCCCTTCCTCGTCGCCCTCGCGTCGATAGCGGTGCTCACCCAACCGGCGCTGCGGCGTGCGGCCGGTCACCGCGAGATGCCGACGGTGTTCGCGGTGAGCCTGTTCGCGGTGTCCGTCTACGGCGGCTACTTCGGCGCGGGCGCCGGGGTCATCTTCCTGGCGTTGGCGCTGGTCACCTCGGCCCAGCCGCTGTGGCGCGCGGCCCTGCTGAAGTCGGCGCTCCTGGGTCTGTCGAACCTGTCCGCCGCGGTCGTCTTCGCCGCCACCGGCCCGGTGCATTGGGTCGCCGCGGTCGCGATGGGCATCGGGTGTCTGGCCGGCGGCTGGGCGGGCCCGCCCATCGTCGCTCGACTCCCCGCTGGCCCCCTCCGCGTCACCATCGGACTCGCCGGCCTCGGCCTGGCCGTCTGGCTGGCTGTTCGCTGAGAGCGAGAACGCGGATCGGGCCGGTCGGGGTCAGTGCGGGACCGGCGAAACACTCGTAGCGTGGAGAGGTGACGTCAGCCTCAACCGGTCATCCTTCTGCTCGTACTCTCGGCGAACTCCGCGCCTCCGGCCATGTCCAGAGGTCGGTCAAGGACGAGATCCGCAACAACCTCCTCACCAAGCTCCGCGCCGGCGACGACCCCTGGCCCGGGATCGTCGGCTTCGAGTCGACGGTCGTCCCGCAGCTCGAACGCGCACTGCTCGCCGGCCACGACGTGGTCATGCTGGGCGAACGCGGGCAGGGCAAGACCCGCCTGCTGCGCACGCTCGCCGGTCTGCTCGACGAGTGGACGCCCGTCATCGAGGGCTCCGAACTCGACGAACACCCGTACGAACCGATCACCCCCGCCGCCATCCGCAAGGCCGCGAATCTCGGCGACGACCTGCCCATCGAGTGGCGGCACCGCACCGAGCGGTATTCCGAGAAGCTCGCGACGCCCGACACGTCCGTCGGCGACCTCGTCGGCGACGTCGACCCCATGAAGGTCGCGGCCGGCCGGAACCTGGGAGACCCCGAGACCATCCACTTCGGTCTCATCCCGCGTGCACACCGCGGCATCGTCGCGATCAACGAGCTCCCGGACCTGGCCGAGCGCATCCAGGTGTCGATGCTCAACGTGATGGAGGAGCGCGACATCCAGATCCGCGGCTACTCGCTGCGGCTCCCGCTCGACGTGCTGCTGGTGGCGAGCGCGAACCCCGAGGACTACACCAACCGCGGGCGCATCATCACCCCGCTGAAGGACCGCTTCGGCGCAGAGATCCGGACCCACTACCCGCTCGAGCTCGACGACGAGATCGCCGTCATCGAGCAGGAGGCCGATCTCGTCGCCACGGTCCCCACGTTCGTCGTCGAGATTCTCGCGCGGTTCACCCGCTACGTCCGAGACCACCCGTCGATCGACCAGCGCTCCGGCGTCTCGGCGCGGTTCGCGATCGCCGGCGCCGAGACCGTCGGTGCCGCTGCTCTGCACCGCGCGACGGTGACGGGCGAGGAGTCGGCCGTCGCCCGCGTCGTCGACCTCACGTCGATCATCGAGGTGCTGCGCGGCAAGGTGGAGTTCGAGTCGGGTGAGGAGGGGCGCGAGGGCGAGATCCTCGAGCACCTGCTGCGCAAGGCCACCGCCGACACCGTGCGCGCCCACCTCGGTGGGATCGACATGGCGCCGCTGGTCACCGCCCTCGAGTCCGGTGAGCCTGTCGTCACCGGCGACCGTGTCACCGCATCGGAGCTGCTCAAGAGCATCCCGTCGCCGGACACGACGACACCCGTGATCGACGCCGTCGCCGAACGGCTCGACGCCGCCGACGGCGGGGAACGTGCCAGCGCACTGGAACTCGCGCTGGAGGGGTTGTTCCTCGCCCGGCGCATCAGCAAGGAGGCGGACGACCACGGCGTCACCATGTACGGCTGACCGCCGACCGTCCCCGCAGACCCGGGAGGGCACCGCCTGATGGCACGCAAGACATTCCACCGCTCGTCCTATCAGCGATACCGCGGCGGACCCGATCCGCTGGCGCCTCCGGTCGACCTGCGCGCCGCCCTCGATGAGATCGGCGAGGACATCATGGCCGGGTCGTCGCCGCAGCGCGCCATGCGCGAGTACCTGCGACGCGGCACCCAGGACATGCGTGGCCTGGACAAGCTGCGTGAGCAGATCAACAAGCGCCGCAAGGAGCTGCTGGAGAAGAACAACCTCGACGGGACGTTCGCCGAGATCCGGGAGCTGCTCGACTCCGCGGTGCTCAACGAGCGCAAGCAGCTCGCGCGCGATCTCGACGACGAGGCGCGGTTCGCGGAGATGCAGATCGGGAACCTGCCGCCGTCGACGGCGCAGGCGGTGCAGGAACTCTCGGACTACCAGTGGCGCTCCCCGGAGGCCAAGGCCGACTACGACAAGATCTCCGACCTGCTCGGTCGCGAGATGCTCGACCAGCGGTTCCAGGGCATGAAGGACGCACTCGAGAACGCCACCGACGCGGACCGGCAGGCGATCTCGGACATGCTGTCGGATCTCAACGAGCTGCTCGCCGCGCACAACCGTGGTGAGGACACCACCGAGCAGTTCGACGAGTTCATGCAGAAGCACGGGGAGTACTTCCCCGACAACCCGCAGTCGACGGAGGAACTCGTCGAGGCGCTGGCCAAGCGGGCTGCGGCCGCGCAGGCGTTCTACAACTCGCTCTCGCCCGAGCAGCGTGCCGAACTCGACCAGTTGGCGCAGCAGGCATTCGGGTCGCCGGAGCTGATGTCGCAGCTCTCGCAGATGGATTCCCAACTGCGCCAGGCTCGTCCCGACCTCGGGTGGGGTGATTCGGCCGAGTTCAGCGGAGAGCAGGGCATGGGGATGGGGCAGGGTGCAGGAGCCCTGTCCGACCTCGCGGAGCTGGAAGCCCTGTCCGAGCAGCTGTCTCAGCAGTACGCCGGTGCGCAGATGGACGACATCGACCTCGACGCCCTGGCCCGGCAGCTGGGCCCCGAGGCGTCGGCGGATGCGCGGACCCTGGCCGAGCTGGAGAAGGCGCTGCGCGAGCAGAACATCTTCCACCGTGATGCCGACGGCAACCTCCAGTTGTCGCCGAAAGCCATGCGGCAGTTGGGCCAGTCGATCTTCCGTGACGTCGCCGAACAGCTCTCCGGTCGCAAGGGCGATCGCGCGACCCGTCGGACAGGTGCGTCCGGTGAGCCGACCGGGGCCACCCGCGAGTGGGAGTTCGGTGACACCGAGCCCTGGGACGTCACCGCCACCGTCGGCAACGCCGTGCGCCGGACCATCACCGAACAGCCGGGCGGCGGGGGTGATCTCGCCCGTGAGGGTGTGCGGATCGACGTCCGTGACGTCGAGGTGGCCGAGACCGAGGCCAGGTCGAAGGCGGCGGTGGTCCTTCTCGTCGACACATCCTTCTCGATGGAGATGGAGGGTCGCTGGCTGCCGATGAAGCGGACCGCGGTGGCGCTGAACCACCTCATCAGCACGCGGTTCCGCAACGACGAACTGTCGCTGATCGCGTTCGGGCGGCATGCGCGGACCATCGACATCGCCGAACTCACCGGGCTGCAACCGCGCATGGAGCAGGGCACGAACCTGCACCACGCGCTGATGCTGGCCGGGCGACACCTGCGCCGGCACCCGAACGCACAGCCGGTGGTCCTCATCGTCACCGACGGTGAGCCGACAGCACATCTCGAACCCGACGGTGAGCCGTTCTTCTACTACCCGCCGCATCCGGCGACGTTGGCGATGACGGTGCGCGAGCTCGACGCGATCTCACGGCTGGGCGCCCAGGTCACGATCTTCCGTCTCGGCGACGACCCGAGCCTGGAACGGTTCATCGATCAGATCGCCCGCCGGATCGGGGGACGCGTCGTGGCGCCGGACATCGACGGGCTCGGTGCGGCGGTGGTGGGCGACTACCTGGGCTCACGGCGGGGTCGGCGCGGATAGTCGGTGACACGGACCGTTCGCGTCGGAACCTCGGGATGGGTCTACCCGCCGTGGCGGGGCACCTTCTATCCCGAGGGCCTCGTCCAGCGACGGGAACTCGAGTACCTGTCGTCGACGCTGAACTCGGTCGAGATCAACGGGACCTTCTACTCGCTGCAGAAGCCGGACAGTTTCCGGCGCTGGGCCGAGCAGACCCCCGACGACTTCACCTTCGCGGTGAAGGGCCCGCGGTTCATCACCCACATGAAGAAGATCCGCGACGTCGACGCACCGGTGGCGAACTTCTTCGCGTCCGGGGTGCTCGCGCTCGGTGCGAAGCTGGGGCCGGTGCTGTGGCAGTTGCCTCCGACGCTGCAGTTCGATGCCGACGTCCTCGCATCGTTTCTCGGCGGGCTGCCCCGGACCACCGCCGCGGCAGCCGAACTCGCGCGACACCATGACGAACGGCTCGACGGTCGGGACTGGACCGAGACCGATGCGGATCGTCCGGTGCGGCATGCCGTGGAGGTACGGCACCCCAGTTTCGAGGCGGCGGCTGCGATCCGGGTGTTCAAAGACGCCGGCGTCGCCGTGGTCCTGGCCGACGCCGCCGGTCGCTACCCGGTGATCGACGAGAAGACGGCGGACTTCTCGTACTGCCGACTCCACGGTGACGAGAAGCTCTACGAGAGTGGGTATTCCGACGACTCGCTCGATGCGTGGGCGGCACGGTTGCGGCGGCGTCACGGCGACATCCACGCCTACTTCGACAACGACGTGAAAGTGCACGCGCCGTTCGACGCGCGCGGCCTGCTCGACCGCCTCAGCTGAGCGTGGTCCGGCCGCGGCTACCGGCCGCGGCGCCGCGACCGGTAGGCCGCCACCGCGTTGCGGTTGCCGCACGTCGTCGAGCAGTAGCGGCGAGACCGGTTGCGGGACAAATCGATCACCAGTGCCCGGCAGTCGGCGTCATCGCAGATGGAGAAGCGGGACATCTCGTCGGCGCGGATCACGTCGATCATCGCCATCGCCGCCTCGACCAGCATCCGCGTGGCGAGCGGCGCATCGTCGGAGACGGCGTGGATGTGCCAGTCCTGCTGATCGTGGCGGACGAGACGGGGGGTGGCGTGGTGTTCCGCGAGCAACTCGTTGACCAGATCGACCGCGTCGCCGGGTGTCGCGGTGAACAGTGTGCGCAGACGGGGGCGGGCGGCCCGCACCGCGTCCAATTCGGCGCGGTCGCCGTCGAGACGCCCGGTGAAGCCGTGTCGCCGCACGAACCCGGCGAGCTCGTCGACGGTGGTCAGCGTGTCGGGGTCCTCCGCGGTGTTCGCCAGTGCCACCGCCGACTGCAGCGACATCTCGGTGTCATCGGTGAAAACCATGTTGACACATTACCTCGGCGGACTTTAGCGTCATGACCCATGAGGACGATGGGTGATGACGGACGATTGCGGGCGGGGCTGACGTTCGCCATCGTCTCGGCGTTCTCCTTCGGGCTGTCCGGGGCGATCGCCCGCCCGATGCTCGAGACCGGTTGGTCACCGGGCGCGGTGGTCACCCTGCGCATCGCGATCGGTGCCGTGGCCGCGGCGCCCTTCGGTGTACGGGCACTGCGGGGGCGATGGCATCTGCTGCGCCGCACCGCGACGACGGTCGCGGCCTACGGACTGCTGGCGGTCGCCGGCGCCCAGTTCTGCTACTTCTCCGCGGTGCAGACGATGCAGGTGGGACCCGCACTGCTGATCGAGTACACGGCCCCCGCCGCGATCGTGCTGTGGCTGTGGGTTCGTCGCGGTCAGCGTCCGTCGGCGATGACCGCCGTGGGTGTCGGCGTCTGCGCCGTCGGGCTGGTGGCCGTGCTGGATCTGACCTCGTCGGCCGGCGTCTCCGGTGTCGGTGTGGCGTGGGCGTTCGGGGCGATGATCGGCGCGGCGGCGTACTTCCTGATCTCCGCCGACGACGACTCCGGCCTCCCGCCCCTCGCGCTGGCGACCGCCGGGCTGGTGGTGGGCGCCATCGTTCTCACCGTGCTCGGTCTCGTCGGCGCCATGCCGATGCGGGTGGGCCACGGCCCGGTCGAGTACGCGGGGGTGACGATGTCGCCGTGGGTCGTCGTCCCGGTGCTAGGCGTGGTCACCGCGGCGACCGCCTACGTCACCGGTGTCGCCGGCGCGCGACGGCTCGGCCCGCGGGTCGCGTCGTTCGTCGGTCTCAGCGAGGTGCTCGCGGGTGTGGTGTGGAGTTGGGCGCTGCTGGCAGAGGTGCCGCGGCCCGTCCAGTTCGTCGGCGGTGTCCTGATCCTCGTGGGCGTCGTGGCCGTGAAGTCAGGCGAGAAGCGCGGCGATGACGGCGATCACGGGGATGGACACGATGGTGGTGACCAGCGCACTGTCCCGGGCGAGCACCACCCCGCGCTGATACCGGGTGGCGTAGACGAGGACGTTCTGCGCGGTCGGTAGCGCTGCGATGACGACCTGGGCGAACAGGCTGTGCCCGCGTTCGTCGAAGACGTAGTAGGCCAGGACGAACACCAGGATCGGCTGCACCACCATCTTCATCACCGACGCCAGCGCCACGTCGCGTCGCGGGCTCTGCCCCTTGCGCAGCACCGAGACGCCGGTGAGCGACAGCCCGAAGGCGAGCAGGGCGCCGGGAACCGATGCGGCGCCCAGCATCCCGATCGGTTCCTCGACAGCATGGGGGAGCGTCACCCCCGCCAGCGAGATGGCCAGGCCGATGAGGCCGCCGATGACGATCGGGTTCGTCAGCGGGGCGATGACCGTGTCACGCAGGGTGATCCGACCGGTCCCCGAGCGCAGCGCCGTCAGATCGAGCATCGTCAGGGCGATCGGGGAGTAGATCATGATCTGGAACAGCAGCAGGGGCGCCACGAAGGTGGCGTCCTTGAGGACGAAGATCGCGATCGGGATGCCGAGGTTCGCGCTGTTGACGTAGCTCGACGACAACGCCCCGATCACCGCCTCGGGGATCTGCCGTCGCAGCACGGTTCTCGCCACCACGAAGTAGACGGCCCCGACCGCGAGCGCGCTGCCGCCCGCGATGACGAGTGTGGTGGAGAAGATCTGCGTGACGTCGGTCGTCGACAGCGAGTTCAGCAGCAGCGCCGGGGTGAACACGAAGAACACCAGCCGCGAGAGCACCTGATGCGCGTCGGGGCCGAGCGTCCCGGTCCGACCGAGCACCCATCCCACCCCGATGAGGATGAAGATGACGGTGAACCCCTGGACCACTCCGGACACCGGGGGATCCTACGTGCGTGCGCTCCTCGGTCCGCCGACCCGAGGATCGCGCTGTGACCCCGTTCACTTCCCGCCTCGTACAGTGACGGGGAGGCCGTGCCGGCGGCCGCGGAAGGGCGAGATGGATTTCGAGGACACCCCCGACGAGGCGGCCTGGCGCGAGAAGGTGCGGACGTTCATCACCGACCACCGCGCCGAACTCGGTGACCGGACCACCGACCGCGGCCACGACGACGTCCGCTCCCGCGAGCGTGAGGCGCTGCTGTACGACGGCGGGCTCGTCGGTGTGACCTGGCCGCGGGAGGCCGGTGGCCAGGGCGGCACCCCGATGCAGCAGGCCATCGTCGACCAGGAGCTCACCCGTGCGGGGGCGCCGGGGCTGGTGAACTTCATCGGGATCGGCATGTGCGGGCCGACGGTGATCGCGCACGGCACCCAGGACCAGAAGGACCGCTACCTCAAGCGACTGCTGCGCGCCGACGACATCTGGTGCCAGCTGTTCAGCGAACCGGCGTCGGGCAGTGACCTCGCCGCCCTGCGCACCCGCGCCGTCCGCAACGACGACGGTGACTGGGTGGTGAACGGGCAGAAGGTGTGGACGACGCTGGCCCATCTCGCGGATCACGGCATCCTCCTCACCCGCACCGATCCCGACGTCGCCAAGCACAAGGGGCTGACGATGTTCGTCGTCGACATGAAGGCACCCGGCGTGACCGCGCGTCCGCTGCGTCAGATGAGCGGAGGCGCCGAGTTCAACGAGGTCTTCTTCGACGACGTCGTCATCCCCGACTCCGAACGCCTCGGCGACGTCGGCGCCGGCTGGTCGGTCGCCATCACGACCCTGATGGCCGAACGGTTCTCCCTCGGCGGCGGTGGTGGTGACCTCGGCATCTCCGCCGACGCGGTCGCCGCCCACGTCGCCCGGCGCCTGCCGGAGCTGTCGGAGGCCCGACAGGGCGTGGTGCGTCAGCGGTTCGGCCGTGCGTTCGCGGAGGCCCTGGCCACCCGGTACACCGGTTATCGCCAGTTGTCGGCCATCAGTCGGGGCGACATGCCGGGACCGGAGTCCTCGGCGGGCAAGCTGTCGGGTACTGCGACCGCACGCGAACTCGCCGACATCGCGGTCGGCCTGCTCGGCGGTGACGGCGCTGTCGCCGGTGACGCCGACGGCGACGGCCAGTGGCAGGCGATCCAGGCGAGCCTGCCCGGACTGGCCATCGCGGGCGGCACGAACGAGGTGCTGCGCAACGTGATCGGTGAGCGGGTGCTCGGCCTGCCGCCCGAACCGCGCGCCGACAAGAACGTCACCTTCCGCGAGAGCATCGCCGTCACGGCGGGTGGCTCCGAGGCGACCGCGACCACGACGGGGGCACGGAGCGCATGAACTTCGATCTCGACGACCAGCAGCGTGACCTCGCGTCCGCAGCGGGCGACTTCGTGCGGTCGGTGACCTCGACCGAGCAGATCCGTGCCGCACTCGACGGGGACCCGACCGGACTCGCGCCCGGACGGCAACGATGGGCCCAGAGCGGATTCGCGTCGATCACGGCGCCCGAGAGTGCCGGTGGCGGTGGCGGATCGGTGCTCGACCTCGCCGTCGTCGCCGAACAGGCCGGCCGCGTGCTCGCCGCGCCGTCGCTGGTGACGGTCGCCCGCGCGGCGATCCTCCTCGAGGGCGACGAGGCGCGGTTGTCCGCACTCTGCGACGGATCCACCGCGTTCGCCGTCGTGGACGCGGGGGAGCTGACGCTCGATGCCGTGGGGTCCACCGCGTTCCTCGCCCTCGACGGCGACGACATCGTCGTGGCGTCAGGGTCCGTGGATACCCCCGAGCCGATCGATCCGACCCGCGGGCTCGGCCGCGTGACCCTCGGTGACACCGAGGTGATCGCCGCCGGCGCGCGCGACCGGTGGGATCGGGCGGCCGCCGTCGGACGGGTGATCCTGGCCGCAGAGGGCCTCGGAACCGCCTCGCGCGCAGTCGAGATGGGTGTCGAATACGCCAAGGAGCGGGTCGCGTTCGGTCGGGCGATCGGCTCGTATCAGGCGGTCAAGCACGCGCTGGTCGACGCCTACGTCGCTGTCGAGCAACTGCGTTCGCTGGTGTGGTGGGCGGCCTGGGCCGCCGACGCCTCACCCGACGAGCTGCCGCTCGCCTCGGCCGCGGCCAAGGCGTTCGCCGCGACGGCCGCGCAACAGGCCACCGAGACCCTGATCCAGGTGCACGGCGGCATCGGCTTCACGTGGGACCACGACGCCCACCTCTACTGGCGCCGGGCGAAGGTCGACCGTTTCCTCCTCGGCGACGAGGCGACCGCCTACGACGACGTCGCGCGGGTGGCGCTGGCCTCGACCTGAGCTGTCAGCGACTCGAGACGAACGGCAGCAGCGCCATCTCACGGGCGTTGCGGATCGCCGTCGCGACCTGTCGTTGCTGCTGGGGCGTCAGACCGGTGACACGACGTCCGCGGATCTTGCCGCGGTCGGACAGGAACAGTCGCAACGTGGCGACGTCCTTGTAGTCGACCTCGGTGATCCCGCGGTCGTGCAACAGGTTCCGCTTCGCTGCGACCGGCTTGCCCGACTCGGGCCTGCGTCGTGGGGGCTTCTTCGCCATGGGTGTCACCAACTCGATTTCGTGATGCCGGGCAGTTCGCCGTTGTGCGCCATCGCGCGGAACCGGACGCGGGAGACGCCGGCCTTGCCGATGTAGCCGCGCGGACGTCCGTCGACGACGTCGCGGTTGCGCAACCGCGTCGGGCTGGCGTCGCGGGGGAGTCGCTGCAGGGCGAGCTGCGCGTCGGCGCGGGCGTCGTCGTCGGCCTTCGGGTCGCGGATGATCGCCTTGAGGGCGGCCCGACGCTCGGCGTAGCGGGCGACCACCTCGCGACGGTGCAGGTTGCGGTTGATCTTCGACTTCTTCGCCATCTCAGCGCTCCTCGCGGAAGTCGACGTGCCGTCGTACGACGGGGTCGTACTTCTTGATGACCATGCGGTCGGGGTCGTTGCGTCGGTTCTTGCGCGTCACGTACGTGTATCCCGTGCCCGCCGTGGACTTGAGCTTCACCACCGGACGGATGTCGGTGCTCTTGCCGGCCATCAGACCTTCTCCCCTCGCGCGCGGATGCGGGCGACGACCGCCTCGATCCCGTCACGATCGATCGTCTTGATGCCCTTCGCCGAGACCCGCAGCGTCACCGTGCGGCCCTCGCTGGGCAGGAAATAGCGCTTGCGCTGCAGGTTCGGGTCCCAGCGCCGCGACGTGCGGACATGGGAGTGCGAGACCTGCTTGCCGAAGCCGGGCACACGCCCGGTCACCTGGCACCGTGCGGACACGTGCCCTCCTTGCAAATGGAAATCGTTCTCGTTAGTGGCTACGCTAGCACTCTATCGACAACGATTGCCAACAAAGGAGGTCTCGTGGACAGGACGCCGGTGTTCGTGGTGGCAGGGCTGGACCCCGTCGCCGTCGACACGGTCGCGACCGGACTGGCGGTACCGGGGACGGCGGTGGTCCACCACGACCTCGTCGAGGTCTCGCTGGGCGTCATCACCCGCACGGTGCGGCAGGTCGATGCCGAGGGGGTGACGCAGACGTGGGTCACACGCATCGATCTCGACCACGGCTGCGTGTCGTGCGCGCTGCGTCATGACCTGCTGCCGACGCTGCGCGCCCTGCACAGACGGTCCTGCGTCGACCGCATCGTGGTCGCCCTCGACCCGCTCATCGAACCCGAACCGCTCTGCTTCGCGATCGACACCGTCGACGTCGTCGGCATCCCCGGCCAGGTCGACGGGCCGGCGTCGCGGGACGTCCGGGTGGAGGCGGTCATCGGCTGCATCGCCGCGGGGACCTGGCTCGACGAGGCGACCGGCGACCTGACCCTGCCGGAGGCCGGATTCGACTCCGGTGACCCGTTCGACGAGCGCACCCTCGCGCAGGTCGCGGTGGGTCACGCGGCGTTCGCCGACGCGCTCGTCGTGCACGGTGCCGCGGTCGCGAACTGGGACGCCGCGGTGTTCGGTGCGGTGATCCGTCGCCTCGCACCCGACGTTCCGATCGTGATGGAGGCGCCGGGCCGTCCACTCGACGACCGACTCGTCGCGCTGCTCGTCGCGGCGATGCCGCTGGGTGCGCGACGGGACCGCTCGGTCGGGGCGTTCGACCCGTTGCTCGCCGGTGCGCCGCCCCTCGAACCCGACTGCGGGGTCCACCTCGTCGAGTTCACCGTCGCCCGCCCGTTCCACCCCGGACGCCTCCACGATGCCCTCGATCACCTGCTGGAGGGCGTCGTCTGCTCCCGCGGCCGACTGTGGCTGGCCACGCAACCCGACGAGGCACTGTGGATGGAGAGCGCCGGTGGTGGCCTGCGCGTCGCGACCGGCGGGCCGTGGCTGGCTGCCATGGCCGACGACGAGGTGATGCAGGTCGACGACGAGCGGGTCGCCCTGGCCGCGGCACGGTGGGACCCCGACTTCGGGGATCGGAACACCAGCCTCGTCGTGCTGGTGCACCGCGCCGACCCCGACGTCATCCGTGCGGCCCTGCACGACGCGTGCCTCACCGACGCGGAGATGTCCGCAGGTCAGGACGTGTGGTCGACGTGGGACGACCCGTTCGGCGCGTTCCACGCCGACCCGTGCGAGACCTCCGTCCCGCATCCGATCCACGAGAACGAGGAGAAGTCATGAAGCCCGGAATCCACCCCGACTACCACCCCGTCGTGTTCCGCGACTCGTCCACCGGGAAGCAGTTCCTGACCCGGTCGACGGTGACGTCGGACGTCACTTTGGAATGGGAGGACGGGAACCGGTACCCTCTTGTGGTTGTCGATGTCACGTCCGACTCGCATCCGTTCTGGACTGGTGCGCACCGCGTGATGGACACCGCAGGACGAGTGCAGAAGTTCGAGCGCCGATACGGGCGCCGTGAACGACCGTCGTCCGGCGCGAGGTCGCAGGACGATGTCGACACGGACGAATCGTGAACTGAACGGAAGGGCTTGATCATGGCGGTACCGAAGCGGCGGATGTCTCGGGCGAACTCGCGGAGTCGTCGCGCGCAGTGGAAGGCCGAGAACCCGGCGCTGCAGGAGGTCAAGGCCGGTGGCGTCAGCCAGCGTGTCCCGCGCCGCCTGGTGAAGGCCGTGCAGATGGGCATCATTGACCTCGACCGTCGCTGACGGCGCGGTCGCACCACAGTCTCTCCAGATCGGGGCCCCGAGGACATCTCCTCGGGGCCCCGATCTTCTGCTGTCAGCAGGGTGTGATCAGCCTTCGAGGTCGAGTCCTACGGCCGTGCGCAGGTCGGCCAGGGTCGTGCCGTGCAGGTCGCGGACGAACGCGCCGTCCGGGCCGACGTCGAAGGTCGCCAGGTCGGTGTACACGCGGGTCACGCAGCCGACGCCGGTGAGCGGACAGGTGCACTCGCGGACCAGCTTGGCGGTGCCGTCCTTGGCGAGCAGCGTCATCATGACGAACACCTGCTTGGCCCCGATCGCGAGATCCATGGCACCGCCCACCGCGGGGATGGCACCGGGCGCGCCGGTGTGCCAGTTCGCGAGATCCCCGCGCGTGGACACCTGGAAGGCCCCGAGGACGCAGACGTCGAGGTGGCCGCCGCGCATCATGGCGAACGAGTCGGCGTGGTGGAAGTACGACGCCCCCGGGAGCTCGGTCACGGGGATCTTGCCTGCGTTGGTGAGGTCCGGGTCGACCGCGTCGCCGACGGCGGCCGGGCCCATGTTCAGCATCCCGTTCTCGGTGTGCAGCACGACACCCGAGTCGGCGGCGAGGTGATCCGCGACGAGGGTCGGCTGCCCGATGCCGAGATTGACGAACGAGCCGCGGGGGATGTCCGCTGCGATCGCCGCCGCGATCTCGTCCTTCGTGCGGGGGCGGTCGGTCATCGGGGCACCTCCACGATGCGGTCGACGTAGATCGACGGTGTGACGACGGATTCGGGGTCGAGGCAGCCTGTCTCGACGACGTCGGTGACCTCGACGACGGTTTGGGTCGCCGCGGTGGCCATCACCGGTCCGAAGTTGCGGGCGGTCTTGCGGTACACCAGGTTGCCCATCCGATCGGCGACGTGGGCGCGGATGAGCGCGACGTCGCCGCGGATGGGGTACTCGAGGACATGGGTGCGGCCGTCGATCTCGCGGGTCTCCTTGCCTTCCGCCAACCGGGTGCCTACCGCGGTGGGGCAGTAGAACGCGCCGATCCCGGCGCCGGCGGCCCGCATGCGTTCGGCCAACGTCCCCTGTGGCACCACCTCGAGCTCGATTGCGCCGTCGCGGTACAGACCGTCGAAGACCCATGAATCCGATTGACGCGGAAAGGAACAGACGACCTTCCGGACCCGTCGCTGTGCCAGCAGCGCCGCGAGCCCGGTGTCCCCGTTGCCCGCGTTGTTGGAGACGACGGTGAGATCGGTTGCGCCCTGGTCGATCAGCGCGTCGATCAGGGCGACGGGCATCCCGGCCATGCCGAACCCTCCGACGAGGACGGTCGCGCCGTCGGAGATCCCGGCGACCGCCTCTGCGGTGTCGTCGCAGATGGTGGTGACACTCATCTCAGCCTCTCGGTGGTCAGTCGGTGGGTGACGCGCCTGCGCCCGCACCCCGACCACTCTAGGAGCGCACGCCCGCGTCGGTTCCCGGTTGCCGCTCCGGTTCCAGGGTTCCCGCTCCACATATGCGAGGACGCTCCGCTTCCAGGTTTCGCGCTCCGGTTGCAGGGTTGCCGCTCCGCTTCCAGGGTTCCCGCTCCACATATGCGAGGACGCTCCGCCTGCAGGCGGAGCGTCCTTCGACAAGTGGAGCGTCTTGCGGGAGGCGATGCTTGGCGCCACCCGCGACAGCCTCACGCCGCGTACAGATCCGCAGTGGCGAATGCCCGCCGGAGCTGCGCGATGAACCGTTCTGGGTTCCGGAGGTCATCCCAGGTCCATCGGACGACGATGATCCCCAGTGCGCGGAGCTTGTCCTCCCGTCGCTTCTCGGCGATGACGTCGGCCGCGTCG
Organism: Williamsia sp. SKLECPSW1; assembly: GCF_054332755.1. Classification (NCBI taxonomy): domain Bacteria; kingdom Bacillati; phylum Actinomycetota; class Actinomycetes; order Mycobacteriales; family Nocardiaceae; genus Williamsia; species Williamsia sp. SKLECPSW1. The sequence goes on from NZ_JBTGLI010000001.1 coordinate 2,985,675, forward strand.
CCATACTTGACGAGGCCGTCGAACTCGCCGACGACGCGACCGCCCCAATCGAAGTCGACCCTCGCGAAGACCTCTCCATCGTCCTCGCGATACTCGACCTGCAAGTCCGGCATCGGGATCCCGGCGCGGATCATCAATGCCCGGCTGAGCGATTCGTCCGCGCTCTCCGATCGGCCGTCGGCCCATGTCATCGCCTGACGGACGAGCGCGATGCCACGACGGCGTCGGCCCCGGCTGGTCACCATTGTGAGTTCCACACCCGTCGCCCCCGCGCGCAGTGCCCCGTCGAGTACGACGAGCGCCTCGGCGAACGAGCCCGTTCGCGCCACATCCATCGCGGTTCGGGCGAGGGTGGTGACCGGCACGCCGTCGACGACGGTCACCTCGTCCGGTGGGAGTGGCGAGGCGTGGAGGAAGAACGCCCGACCCTTGCGGCGTCCGCCGGAATGCCGGTCTGTCGTGAAATGGATGTCGTCGGGTAGTCCGAGAACGGGAATGCGATGCAGCGCGGCGGCCGAGTGGTGGCTGGCGGTCTTGCGTTCCTCACCGACCCGCGCCGCTGCGGTCACCCGGCGGCGGTAGTGGTCTCGCCGAGCTTCCATCGAGTCGGCGCCGAGCAGTCGACCGTCGTCGGTGATGAACGACTCCCGCCTGGGCACATATGTGCCGCGGTAGAGGCGATCGAGGTTGCCGGTGCGAACACCGGTTCTCAGCATCCAGTCGGTCATGCCTGCGTCGAGAGCGGCGGCGCGGATGATGGCCGGCGGGTCGGTTTGTGGGGTGACGGCTCGCGGATTCTCTGTCATGTCTCGACGGAATCCGAGCGAGCGGACAACTACCGGGGCCGGTGACGCGTCGGGGGCCGGACCTGTGGGCACTCTGGGTGCTGTGGAAAGTCAGCCTCTCTGCAAACGCTCCGCTTGTTCGAGGACGCTCCGCCTGCAGGCGGAGCGTCCTCGAAAAGACGGAGCGGCAACCCTGGAAGCGGAGCGGATCGCGGGGTCAGGCCGCGGGGCGGGGCGGTGACATCACCCGACTCCCCGGCCACCAGTTGCGGGTTCCGAAGAGTCGCATCATCGCCGGGACCAGGATCATCCGGACGAGGACGGCGTCGAAGAGCACCGCCACCGACAACGCGAATCCGAACTGTTTGAGCTCCAACACGTTCGCGGTGAGGAAGCTGGCGAACACCGCGATCATGATCGCCGCGGCGGCGGTGATGGGTCGGGCGGTGTGTTCGATGCCGTCGACCACCGATTCGAGGTTGTCCCCGGTGCGGGTGAACACCTCGCGCATCCGGCCGATGAGGAACACCTCGTAGTCCATCGACAGCCCGAACACGACGGCGAACACCGTGATCGGCAGATAGACCTGGATGTAGCCGACGCTCGTGAAGCCCAGAACCGACTGCAGCCAACCCCATTGGAAGACCGCGACGGTCAGACCCAGCGCCGCGCCCGTCACCAACAGGTTCATCACGACGGCCTTCACCGGGATGACGATGCTGCGGAACACCACCGCGAGGTACAGGAACGAGAAGCCGAGGATCGCCGCGATCACCCACGGCAGCTTCGCGGAGATCTCCGTGGAGGCGTCGACGACGAGTGCCGTCGTCCCACCGACGTAGGCCCGCGGCCCGCCCTCGTCGGTCACCGCGTCCGCGCGGTCGCGGATCGACCGCACCAGGTCGATCGCCTCGGTGGAGTCGATGGGGACCGACGGGATCACCACCATCAGCGATCGGCCGTCGGCCGACTGCGAGTACGTGAACGACACCCGCGGGTCCTTGCGCAGGGAGTACTCGAGTTCGATCGCCTTCTCGGCCTGCGCATCACTCATCGGGCCCTGCCGCGGGCCGGTGAACACCGTCGTGATCGGCGAGATGGTTCCGGAGGCGAACTTCTCGGCCAGCACCGTGTTCGCCGGCCCGCTCGGCTGGTCCCGCAGGGCCGCGGCTCCGATGTCGACGCCGTATCGGATGGACCCGATGGGCAGCATGCACACCACGAGCAGCACCACCCCGAGCGCGGCGTAGACCCACGGGTGGCGCATGACGTGACGGGCCCAGAGCGCCCACCGGCTCCGTCCCGCGCCGTCGGCCCGGGCGTCGGGCGGTCGGAACCGCGGCGGCAGGCCCAGCTTGTCGACCGCGGGGCCGAGTTCGGCCAGGCCCGCCGGCAGGATCGTCCAGGCCGCGATCACCACGCACACGATCGTCACCGCCACCACCAGTGAGATGGTGCGGATGGCGGGCACCTCGACGATCGTCAGCGAGGCGAGCGCGATCATCACCACCAGGCCGGAGATGGCGATCGTGTGGCCCGCCGTCCCCACGGCGACACCGGTCGCCCGGATAACCCCGTCGGTGTCGCGTCGTGACGTCACCCCGGATCGCGCCAACTCCTCGCGGAAGCGACTGACGACGAACAGCGAGTAGTCGATGCCGATCCCGAGCCCGATCATCGACGCGACGGTGGTCACCAGGATGTCGAAGGTCATGACGTGGGCGAGGCCCGACAGCACGCCGAAGCTCAGGAGCAGTCCGACGCCGGTGGAGATCAACGGGATCGCTCCCGCGACGATCCCGCCGAGTGCGAGCACCAGCACGATGAGTGCGATCGGGATGCCGACACTCTCGGCGCGGGTTGCGTCGGCGGACTCGACGCGGGTCAGGTCGACGGTCATCGGGGAGTAGCCCGTCATCGCCACCCTGATGCCGTCGCGAGTGGCGTCGGAGAGTGCGGACTGCAGACGCTCGGCGATCCCGACCCGCTCGCTCGCGTCGCCGGAGATGCCCACCACCGCCACCGCCGCGCGTCTGTCGGTGGAGATCTGCGGCGAGAAGCCCTGTGCCTGATAGGGATCGACGACGGCCACCACGTCGCGCTCGCCACGCAACTCGTCGACGACCGCGGTCACGCGGTCGCGGAACGCGGGGTCGGCCACGGTGTGGTCGTCGGAGGAGAAGGTGACCGCGAGTTGCTCGGACCCGAAATCGGTGAAGTGCCGGGCGATCAGGGAGTCCGACGTCGCCGAGTCGTTGCCCGGTACGGAGAAGTCGACGCCGACGAGCCGTGACTGCAACATCGGGTACATCGCGGCGGAGATGACCACCACCAGCAACCCGATGCCCAGGACGACCCGCCGATGGCGGGCGATGAACTCACCCCACACCACACCCGGTGATCGGCGCGCCGTCGGTGGCGCGGGACGCGGAGCGGTGTCGACCATGGTTCAGCTCCGGGGGATGGCGCGTGAGTAGATCCGATAGGTCCGGTAGGGGCTCATCGGTACCCGCGACAGCACCGATCCCTTCATCCATTCGCTGTCGTCGAGGACGGGCGCCCCCTCCATGCGCGTGTAGCCGCGTTCGGCGACGCGCCGCCACATCTCGACCACGATCTGCGACGCGACCGACCTGTCGGGGCAGGTCTTGTCCACCAACATCATGTCGACGCGTACGCCGTCCATCACCTCGGTGCGTCTGCGGCCCTTGACCGATCTCAGCGTCGATAGGTCACGCATCAGGCGGTTGCGGTGCCTCGCCGCGCGCGCGAGCGCCTGGTTCGCGTCGGGGATGCCCATGAAGAACGCGACGGGCTTGCCCCGGTACTCGGCGAGCAGGGTGAGTTCGGGGTCGAGGACGGGCAGCATCATCTTGAGCAGGTCCCAGTTCTCCGCCTTCGACAGCGGCGAGAATCCCCAGAAGTCCCGGAACGTCAGGTTGTAGAGCTCGCGGACGATCTCGGCGTCACGCCGCAGCGTCCGGTAGCTCATCGTGCGGAAGGTGATCTCCGAGCGGGCGCTGACCCTCTCGTAGAGCTGCTTGTGGCGGGCGAAGTCCGGGCCGCAGAACATCTCGTACGGATTGTCGAACCGGTAGCTGTAGAAGTCCTTGATCGCTGCCATGCCCCACTTCTCGAGCTGCGTGGCGTAGTACGTCGGGTTGTGGGGCATCCCGATCAGTGGCAGCTTCGCGTCCTCGTCGACGAGGACGCCGGCGCTGTAGAACATCGACGGGCTGAACGGGCCGGCCATCGTCGCGAGCCCGCGTTCGGCCAACCACTGCGACGCGGTGGACAGGAGTGCCTCGGCGACGGCGTAGTCCTCGACGCACTCGTAGAAGCCGAAGAACCCGAGGGACTCACCGGTGTACGCGGTGAAGGCGGTGTCGTGGATGGCGGCGATGCGACCGACCGGCCGGAGGTCGTCGAGAGCGACGAACGCCTGCGTGATCCGGATGGCGCGCAGTTCCTTCGCCGGTGACCGCAGCGTCGCACCGATGTCGATCGGCTCGTCGGGCAGGCCGTTCGGGTCGTCGGCGTAGACCGTCGAGTAGACGGCGGCGAAGTCCTTCCAGTCGGCGGCGGATCGCACCGGCACGACGGTGATCACAGGGCTGCCTCCTCGAGCACGGCGGGGGAGTCGAGGTCGGCGGCGACGTCGAGCGGTGACTCGGCGATGACGGTGGTGCCCGCGAAGACGTACTGCCCGGGCCGCACGGTGATGCGTGCGACGAGCTCGTCGGGCAGAAACACGTCGCATTGGGAGCCGAAGCGGATCATGCCGTATTGCTCACCGCGGCCGACGGTCTCGCCGACGTCGACGTGGGCGACGATGCGGTTCACCCACAGATCCGCGATCTGGGTGACCGTGGCGACGGCACCGCTCGCATGCCGGACTCCGATGGTGAGGCGCTCGTTGGTCATGAGGTAGTCGCACCCCTCGTCGTAGGGGGTCTGCCGGGCGAGGAGGTTCGCACCGATGCGCGCCATGGACCGGTTGAACGGTGCGGCGGCCCGGTGCCGACGGGCGACGACGGTGCCCGCCACCGGAGATCGGTTGCGGTGCACCGAGTACTCGGTCATGTACACACCGACGAGGTGACCGCTCGCGTCGGTGGCGATGTCGGTGAACTCCTCGAGCGGGATGGTGCGGCCCTTCTTCACCGCGAACGGCACCTGGCCGCGTTCGACCCGTTTGACGTAGGTGACGACGCCGTCGGCGGGGGCCACCACGGCGTGCGGGTCGCCCGGTGGCGTCCGGACGGGGTCACGGAAGAAGAAGCGCAACCGCCACCACGCGATGACACCCGCGCCGGCCGACGTGGCGAGTGCGCCCGCCGCCGACCACCACACGCCGGGATGCACCCGGGTCACTGCCCACGCCTCTCGTCCATCGCCGACGCCCAGCCCACATAGCGCTCGAGTGCCGGCCGTGCCAACCCGCCGGGCAACAGACCGATACCGGTGCAGGCCGCGTAGAAGCCGAGGCTCAGGACGGCGTTGCCCAACTCTCGCCCGAGGGGTGTGTCGGCGCGGGACACCCGGGAGGGTTCGGCCCGTCGTCCGACCGCCCCGCGGGGGGACGATCCGTCGATCACGCGCCGGCGATGGCGGGGGCGCGACGTCCCGAGAGCAGATCCTTCAGCGTGACCGTGCCGAAGTAGAGCTCGAACAGTCGACGGTGGTCGCACCACGACGCGTCGTGATCGGCCGGGAAGATGGCCTCGGGCTTGTGGACCTTGCGCATGAGGATGTCGATGTTGTCGCCGAGCATCGTCGCGGCGAACTCCTCCCCCGCGAGATCGGCCACGCGGCGGTAGAAGTCGTCCCAGCTGACGAGGTCCAGACCGAGCAGGTCCGCGTACAGGCTGTGGTCGTAGCCGGTGGGGTTCGACGGCAGCATCCGCGCCATCGGCACGTCGGTCAGCGCGTTGGCGACCATCACCTCGCAGATGACGTCGACGGGGACGTAGTTCATCCCGGGGCCGTCCCAGATCGCGCCGACCGCGATCGCGACCTCGATGATCCGCCAGAAGCTGTAGGCGCGACCGGGATCGAGACCCCGCCGGGTGCTGCCGAGGATGTAGGGCGCCTCGCACAGCGTCACCGAGAAGGTGTCGTCGTCGGCGAGCCAGCCGAGCAGGACCGCATTGACCCACTTCATCTGGGCGTATCCCGAGTACCACCACGAGTCGGGACGGCGGAAGTCCTCGGCACGTTGGTAGAGGTGCGCACCGATGCTGCCGACGTAGGTCACGTGCTTGCGGGTGCGGGTGACCGAGAACTCCAGCACCCGCAGCAGGCTGATGAACCAGTCGTCGCGCAACTCCACGTAGCTCGACATGTAGTCGGTGGAGCTCGCGCAGTTGTAGATCAGGCCGATCGTGTCGGCGAGTGCGGTGTACCCCTCGCGGTCGAGACCGAAGAAGCGGGCGGTGGGGTTGCCCTCGACGATCCGCACCTTGGACATGTCGACGTCGATCTCGTACTGGTCGACGGTGGCCTGCAGCCGACGACGCGCGGTCTCGGTCTCGGTGGGTCGGATCATCGCGACCACCTCGGTGATCTGCGGGTCGTGGGAGAGGCGGCCGATGAGATGGGCGCCGAGGAACCCGTTGCCGCCGAGCACCAGCGCGGTGTCCCGACGCGGTTCGGGCATGGTCGCGACCCGCCGGCGGGTGGCGACGTCGATCGTGGGGCGCAGAGCCGTCGGGTCGCCGGTGCTCAGCGCGACGACGTCGGCGTACTTCCCGCCGAAGCGCAGGCTCCGGCAGTCCCGGGTGATGAGGGCGTCGGCGTGCGGCCACACCGGTCGCAGCGATTCACCTGTCGGTCCGACCCCTGAACTCATATTCCCCTGACCCTTTCGTCGATCCACCTGTCGAGCGAAGGTGACCGTAACGACGGCTATGTCCAACTGTGACCTCCGTCGCACGATTTTGTGAGGAGATACAGGCGTTGAACCCAACACCTGTTGGTCCGGCGGGCGGTGGGTGTGACCGGGGTGTACGTGTGTCGTCTCAGCACGATCTCAGTCGTTCCGTCCACACTGGTGCGTATGCGCATCCTGGTGGTCGACGACGATCGCGCGGTCCGGGAGTCGTTGCGACGGTCGCTGTCGTTCAACGGCTACACCGTGGAGACCGCGAGCGACGGCATGGAGGCACTCGACGCCATCAAGTCCGAGCGGCCCGACGCCGTCGTCCTCGACGTGATGATGCCGCGGCTCGACGGCCTCGAGGTCTGTCGCCGGCTCCGCAGCACCGGTGACGACCTGCCGATCCTGGTGCTCACCGCCCGCGACAGCGTGTCCGAGCGTGTCTCCGGCCTCGATGCCGGCGCCGACGACTACCTGCCCAAGCCGTTCGCGCTGGAGGAACTCCTGGCACGGCTGCGTGCGCTGCTGCGCCGGGCGGGGGCGGACGTGGAGGCCGACTCGGAGTCGATGACCTTCTCCGACCTCACCCTGGACCCGGTGACCCGCGACGTCTCCCGCGGGGAGCGATCGATCAGCCTCACCCGCACCGAGTTCGCACTGCTCGAGATGCTGATGGCCAACCCGCGCCGGGTGCTGACGCGGGGGCGGATCCTCGAGGAGGTGTGGGGGTACGACTTCCCGACGTCGGGCAACGCCCTCGAGGTCTACATCGGCTACCTGCGGCGCAAGACCGAGGCCGACGGCGAACCGCGTCTGATCCACACCGTCCGGGGCATCGGGTACGTGCTGCGCGAGACGCCGCCGTGATGCCGTCGGGCGCCGGGCGCGACGGCGGCGGACACGACGTCGCCGCCCCGCCGGTCCACCACCCGACGAGCCAGATCCCGCCGGGGTCGCAGGGCCCACCGCCGGGATGGCAGCCAGCCCCCGTCCACCACCCGCCGCCGACGGCGATGCGCGAGCCGACGGCACTGACGCGGTCGATCTCGCTGCGGATGCGGGTGACGCTGCTCGCCGCGACCGTCGTCGGGATCGCCGTCGCCGTGATGGCGGCCAGCGCCTACGCCGTCGTCTATCGCGCCATGTACGCCGACGTCGACGCGCAGCTGGTGAACCGCGCCGACGGGATGACGCAGCTCGCACGGCTCGGTCTGCTCGACTCCTCACCCGAGGGTCTCGTCGCGGGCACCATCTTCTCCTCCGACATCTCGGTGGCGCTCGTGCGGTCGACGGGCCAGGTGTTCCAGATCGGCGAGGTGCCGATCGGGTCGGTCGAACGATCGGTCGTCGCCTCGGCCGACCCGTCCGCGCCGGATGCCTCCAGCCTGCGCACCGTCGGCGACAAGCGGGTGATCGCACGCAAACTCGTCGACGGCAACACCCTCATCATGGCGAAGAGCCTGGAAGCCACCGATCATGTGCTAGGACGACTCGCCTGGGTGTTGGCGATCGTCGGCGGGTGCGGCGTGATACTCGCGGCGGTGGCGGGCACGACGGTCGCCCGCGCCGGGCTGAGACCCGTGGCCCGCCTGACCCAGGCGGCGGAACGCGTCGCGCGCACAGACGATCTCGAACCGATCCCGGTCACCGGCAACGACGAGCTCGCGCGACTGACGGACAGTTTCAACGCGATGTTGCGCGCCCTCGCCGAGTCGCGGGAGAGACAGTCGCGGCTCGTCGCCGACGCCGGACACGAGCTGCGGACCCCACTGACGTCACTGCGCACGAACCTGGAGTTGCTCATCGCCAGCAACGCACCGGGTGCGCGGGCCATCCCCGCCGCCGACATGGCCGAGTTGCAGCAGGACGTGATGGCCCAGATCGAGGAGTTGTCCACGCTCGTCGGCGATCTCGTCGACCTCGCCCGCGACGACGCGCCGCAGGCGGTCGCCGAGGAGATCGACCTGACCGAGGTCGTCGACCGCTCGCTCGAACGTGTCCGCAGACGCCGCAGCGACGTCGACTTCACGGTGTCGACGGCACCGTGGTTCGTGTTCGGCGAACCGAACGGGCTGTCGCGCGCGGTGCTCAACGTGCTCGACAACGCGGCCAAGTGGAGTCCACCGGACCGACCGGTACGGATCGTGCTCCGCCAGATCGGTCCCGACCGCGCGGAGCTCACCGTGTCCGACGCGGGACCCGGCATCCCCGAAGAGGACCGCGCTCTGGTGTTCGAACGCTTCTACCGGTCCGACGCGGCGCGGGCGATGCCGGGCTCGGGGCTGGGTCTGGCGATCGTCCGTCAGGTGGTGGTGCGCCACGGCGGGTCCGTCACGGCCCTCGAATCGGCGGCCGGGGGAGCGCAGATCCGCATCGAACTCCCGGGACGACCGACGCCGGGGTTCGAATCGCCACCCGGCGGTGGGTGACCGGCGGGCGACCCCCCCGCGGTGACCGGACCGTGACCATGGCCCGTCCGACCGAGTTCCTATCGGTACTCACCGGTGGGTCTCAGACCCCTCTCAGGGCACCCGTACAGGATTAGGGTCGACGGGTACGACGACGCCGAGTGCGTCACTGCCCGCGGATGGGCCCCGCGTCGCCCGACGCAGGCCGGCCCGACCGCGCCGGAGCAGCGATGGAGGACTGCCACGCATGACCGACAACCAGCACGGGTCCCACCCCGGATCCGACGGCGACGACGAGCGCACCACCAGCTGGTCCGGCCAGGGACGACATGAAGACGGCTCGCAGGGTCCGTCCGGTCAGGACCCGACGGAGCAGCCGGGTTCGTCGGGGCAGGACTCCGGCTCCCACGGGACCGGCCAGTACGGGCCGGGTCAGTACGGGTCGGGCCAGTACGGCGGGGGACAGCACGGGTCTACGCCGTACTACGGCGGCGGGCAGTACGGCACCGGACAGAACGATCCCGGTCAGTATGGATCGGGTCAGTACGGCTCGGCTCAGTACGGGTCGGGCCAGTACGGGTCGGGCCAGTACGGGGGGACGCAGTACGGCAGCGGCCAGTACGGCCAGACCCAGCCGTTCGGGGCGTCGCCCTACGGCTACAGCTCGTCGGAGCACGGCGGGCAGGCGTCACCGTCCTACTACCCCGCGACGGCCACCGCGCCCAAGCGTGGCGGTGGGGGTCGTGCGGGTCTCGTCGTCGGGGCGATCGTGCTGGCCGTCCTCGCCGGTGGCATCGGCGGCGTGGTCGGCGCAGGTCTGGACGACACCTCGTCGCGATCGCTGTCCGCGCCGCTCGGCGGCGACCGGGACACCTCGCAGCCGGTCCAGGGTGAGGCCGGTTCGGTGCAGGCCGTCGCGGCCAAGGTCCTGCCGTCCGTGGTCTCGATCGACGTGCGGGTCGGCAACCGTGAGGGCGAGGGTTCGGGCGTCGTGCTGAGCCAGGACGGATACATCCTCACCAACAACCACGTCGTCACCGCGGAGTCCGGTCGGGCGGGTCAACTGACCGTCAGCTACAACGACGGTTCGACGTCCGGCGCGTCGGTCGTCGGGGCCGACCCCATCTCCGACATCGCCGTCATCAAGGCCGACAAGACGGGCCTGACCCCGATCACCGTCGGCACCTCGGCGAACCTGGCCGTCGGCCAGAACGTCATCGCGGTCGGCTCCCCCCTCGGGTTGGCCGGTACGGTCACCACCGGCATCATCAGCTCGCTGAACCGCCCGGTGTCGACGCAGGGCGAGGACAACAGCACCGCCTCGGTGATCGACGCCATCCAGACCGACGCCGCGATCAACCCCGGCAACTCCGGTGGCGCGCTGGTCAACGGCAACGGCGCGCTCATCGGCATCAACACGGCGATCGCGAGTCTGTCCGACAGCTCCAGCCAGCAGGGCGGCAGCATCGGCCTCGGCTTCGCCATCCCGATCGACCAGGCGATGCGCGTGGCGCAGGAACTGCAGCGCACCGGCCGGGCGACCCAGGCGGGCCTCGGGGTGTCGGTGCAGTCGTCGGGGGAGAACGCCGCGACCCCGGGCGCCCTCGTCTCCGCGGTCCAGGCCGGCGGCGCGGCGTCGAAGGCGGGTATCCCGTCCGGCGCGCTGATCACGAAGGTCAACGACCGCGTCATCTCGTCCGGCGACGCCCTGGTCGCCGCGATCCGATCGCACGCACCCGGGGACACCGTCTCCATCACGTACACGGCCAACGGTTCATCCCGAACCGTGCAGGTCACCCTGGACACCCTCGACACCGGAGGACGCTGATGACCGTCGACAACCGATCGATCCTGCGGATCCTGCCCGAGCCGCCCGCCGCCGACACGCTCGACGACCTCGCCACGCTCGGTCTCGGCGTCTCCGCGCAGGACGTGGCGGCCGCCGACCGGGCCGCCGAGCAGCTCTCGTCGGGCTCACGGGAGGATGACCCCATGACATCGGTGAGCCTGGAGTCCAGCGACCTCGGCCGGGCCCTCGTGGTCGTCGTCGACGATCGTGCCGCGCACGGGGAGGACCAGACCCTCATCGGGCCGCTCGTCGGTGAGTTGCTCACCGAGGCCGGGTTCCACGTCGACGCGACCATCGCGGTCGCCGCCGACGAGGTCGAGATCCGGAACGCGTTGAACACGGCGGTGATCGGTGGTGTCGACCTCGTCATCTCCGTCGGCGGTGTGGGTGTCCGCCCTCGTGACGTCACCCCGGAGGCGACGAGCGGTCTGCTCGACCGGTCGCTGCCGGGAATCGAAGAGGCCGTGCGCAGTTCGGGGCTCGCCGCCGGCGCGTCCGACGCCGGTCTCTCGCGCGGGGTCGCCGGGATGTCCGGTCAGACGCTCGTCGTCAACCTCGCCAGCTCGCGCGCCGCGGTGCGTGACGGCATGGCGACGGTCGCCCCGCTCGCCAAGCGGATCATCTCCTCCCTCACCGAGCTCTGACCTCGGCTCGTGGCCGAGCAGCGATCCGACGACGTCCCGGGCGAGACCGCCTGGGAACGTCGGCGTCGGATCGCCGCCGTCTTCGGCGACGACCTGCCGTCGGTCACGTCCGACGAGGCGTCCGCCGACGGAAGTGATCGAGATCACCGCGGCGACGGGTCGGCGTCGGAGAAATGGCTCCGCGAGAACCGTCCGCCGCATCACCAATAGCGGCGTGCCTCGGGCTATGCGCGATCCGCGATGAGTGTCCGGATTGCTCAGATCTTTTCGATGAGCGGCTGTGGGCGGGGCCATGTCGCGACCAATTCGTGACGCGCCCGATCCCATCTGTTGTCGGGTCACGCCCCTCGGGTTAAGTTTCCTCCGACAACACACCGCGGCGACCGTCGGTGTCGAGTCGCCGCGGGTCGGGCTGTGGCAGGACACGGGGGTTGCGCCCGCCCGGATTTAACGTCTGGGAAACATGTCGCAACAACACCGTCAAGTGTTCACGCCACGATTTCGCGGACCGCCAGGTTAGACCGAGCTAGAGTTCGCTTCTGCACAGTGAAATGTGGCCCGGTTCACAGCACGTCCTTGAGAGGGAACGAATGACCACGAAGAGCAAGCTCGGCCTGCGCCGCCTCGCGGCGGGCGCCGCCATCGCAGCGGTGTCGGCCGTCGGCCTGGCCAGCATGGGCGCGGGAGCCGCGGCCGCCCGCGATCTCCCGGCAGGGTCGAAGGTAACCACCGGTGTCGACGGCTCGGTGGTCAAGCTTTCCCGTTCCGCCGAGAAGGTTTTTCCGATCCCGACCGAGTCGCACAACGGTGCCGACCGCGGTGCCGAGGTGAACGGAGCCGTGTTCGCGACATTCCCGAAGGGTGGCGACGCTGTTCTTCAGACCGGATACATCGTCGGCTGCCAGGTCGACATCTCCAGCCTCAGCTTTTCGCCCAGCATCAGCTTTACGCAAGGCTTGAATCTCCTCGGTGGCGACACGCCACTCAGCCTTGGGGCTTCGGTCTCGCCCGGCATCACTATTCCTCTGACGCCGGGTTCCGCAGCGGTGGTTCCGATCGGCTCGAAGTCCGGCAGCGGTGGGTCGCTCGGTGTTCAGTACCAGCAGTTCCGTATCGACGTGACGGGCTGCGGTGGTTACGCACAGGCGCGCGCCATGTCGACCATCGAGTTGCGCGGCGAGAACTACGTGAAGTCAACGCTGTACGGCCAGCCGTTCAGCCTCAACTGACAATCCGCCGTCCTCCACACAATCTCGCTTCACTAGAACACTCTTAAGGGGAATCATGAACTCCACCTCGATGCGTCGCGCGGCTGCTGCCGCCGGCATCGTCGGCGTCTCGGCGGTCGCTCTCGCCAGCATGGGCGCCGGGAACGCTGCCGCCGCCTCGCTGCCCGACAAGACGGTCACTCAGCGTCTGGTCGACGGGACCTCGGTCACCGTCAGCCTGACGGGCCAGAATTACACCATCGCTCGATCCACGGTTGCGGTGCCGACGAGCCGTCACGCCTGGGTGTCGGGCAAGGTTAAGGTGACCGTCAACGGCAAGGCTGAGGGCGGTTCGATCACCGCCGGTTACTACGTCGGCTGCCAGGTCAACTTTGGGGCCGGCGCGACTGGCGGCGGTAGCCTGGACGCCGGTGTCGCGGGTGAGGATGGGGATCAGACGGTCGATCTCGGCACTGGTGCCATCACCACCGGCCCCTCCACCTATGCACCCAGCCTGGGCGCTACTGCGAATCAGGGTATTTCACTCACCCTCGGGCCCGGCAAGACAGGCTTCGTGCCTGTCGTCAACTACACCGATGATGACGACAAAACGGTGAACAGTGTCGCCTTCAAGGGTTCATCGGCGGGGATCGCGTACAGCCAGGAAGACTTCCACGTCGAGCAGTGCGCAGGGTTCGCGGAGGCGAAGGCTTACATCAAGGTCCAGGTCTCGACGGAGGCCGTCGACGGTTACGTCACCCTCGTGGGCAAGCCGTTCAGCCTCGGCTGATCCAGCACCACCTCCGAGAACGGGGAGCGGCCCACAGGGTCGCTCCCCGTTTTCTGTGCATTCATTCGCAATGAGCAAAACGTATGGCCTCAGTCACTTCGCGACGGCACAATGAACGGGTCGCGCGGCCCCGGTGGGGCCCACCCGGTGCGCCCGGGAGCGTAACGGGCAGAACAGACATCGACTATTTCAGGTGGGACGAGCATGGACGTGGGAGTCGGCGGCGGGATGGGGAACCGCGGCCTCGACGACGGGAAGTTGCTGGCGTTCGAGCTGGGCTGGTTCCAGCGCGGCGGGGGGCCGGCGGAGGCGATCCGTGAGCAGTTCGGGATCGGCGACGTCGAGTTCTTCCACCGGCTCAGCGAGTACCTCGAGGAGACCGCGCCGAGCGGTGACGGGCAACTCCCGGCGCACGTCGTGGACAAGATGAAAGCGGTCTGCCGCAAGCGTCTCTGGCTCGCGCGCGCCGTCTGACGTCGCCATCGGCGCGATGACGCCGGTGTTACGCCCGTCTTACTAGCTGTGCTCACGAAACATGTTCGTTGCGTGCCGCCACCATGCCGCCGAGGGGTCGGGTCGCAGCATTTCTCCACCCGGGTCTCCACCCGGCGGTCGAGGCGATGAGGTCGCCGGCCGCGCAGCCTTGACCGTGTGACGACAAGCGTTGTTCTCCTCCAGCTCGCGGTGTTGGCGGTCGTGCTCGAATCGGATCTCGGTCGGCGCCGAGTCGGCTGGTTCCGGGTGTGGCGGCCCGTGGTGACCGTCGCGGTGGTGGTCCCGCTGTTCCTGTCCTCGATTCCCGGCGGCGCCGCGAACCTCACGCTGCAAGCGAGCGGTGTCATCGTCGGAGCTGTTCTCGGATGCCTGGTGGCGTCACGGTGGCTGGTCTCGATGGGCTGGGACCCGGCCTTCACGAGTCGCCACATCCCGTGGATGCGTCGGCCACGGCCGGCGGTGGTCAGTGATGCCGGAGTCGGGTACGCATCCGCGTGGATCGCGGCGTGTGTCCTGCGGCTGGCGTTCGCCTACGGCGCCGACCACGTCTTCACCGACGCGCTCGGGCATGTCATGCGCGACCACGATCTGTCGGGGGCTGCGCTGGGAAACGCGTTCGCATTCCTCGCGATAGCGATGAGCGTGTGCCGCAGCCTCGTGTTCGCGGGGCGGGCCCGCGCAATCAGGAGGACTCACGAATCGGCGTCGATCGCACCGGAGGACCGCACCGATGCCGGTGACCCGGTCGACCGGCGGCACCATCTCACGCAGTGATGTCGAGACCGTCCAGCTGGGATCCGCGCAACCCGACGAAGAGTTCGGCGGCCTGCGCCGGATCCATGAAGTCACGTCCGGTCAGTTCGCCGATGCGGCGCAATCGGTAGAGCACCGTGTTGCGGTGGTAGTGCAGCCGTGCCGCCGCATCCGCGGTCGACCCTCGTGCCGCGAACCACGCGTCGAGCGTCGCGAGCAGACTGGCCCGTTCGTCGGCGGGCAGCTCGAGGAGCGGGCCGAGGATCTGTCGGACCGCGACGCGACTGCTGTCGGGGTGGGCGGCGAGCAGCAGGGGGACCGGGACGGTGCCGAAGCGGGTCACCGCGCTGTCGTCGACACGGGCACAGGTGCGCGCGAGCCGTGCCTGCGCCACCGCGTGGGGTGTCCCTGCAGGTGTGGGGAACACATCGCTCACGCCGATCGCGCCGTCTGCCCGTAGCCCGGCGACCGCCTCCTCGACCCTCCCGTCGACGGCCGCGAACAGCAGTCCCAGCACCCCGTCGGCCTCGGCGTCCCACACGGCGGTCACGTCATGCTGCGCGAACTCGACCCGACTGGAGGCGGCGGACACCACCACGAAGGCGCCGCGTTCGGGGATCCGAAGGAAATGCACCGCGTCGGCGACGGCCGCGGGATTGGAGGCGTGGTCCGCGAAGAGCGCACGGACCAGCCGACGCCGCGATTCGGCGTCCTGTTCGGTCCGCGCCTCGACCGAATGCCGATAGGCGTCCGCCGCGGCGTCGGAGCACACGTCGACCAGCGCCCACACCTGGGCGGCCATGTCGAGCAGTGTGCGCGTCGCGCCACCGTCGGATCGGTTCATCAACTCCTCCCAGATCAGCCGCCCGCCCAGCCGGAAGGCGTGCAGGAGCGCGGCCAGCGGGACGCCCTGCTCGGCCTTCAACCGGCCCGCCGCCGCGGCCGCCTCCAGGTCCGGGGAGCTGCCGACGGCCAGGCAGCTCACCATCGACAGCAGGTTGGCGTGACACGCGTCGTGCAGTTGCTCCCGGGTGAGCAGCGACGACTCCAGGTATCCGTGTTCGGCGCTCAATATGCGCGTGACCAACTCCGTCGTCATGTCGTCGACGGAGTTCAGCAGGGGGAGAACCAGCGCGTTCTGCAGGTGCGCGGGGGCGGTGGTCGTCGTCGACATCGCCTCAGGCTACGCGCCGATCGTGACCCGGACCACAGGGTGGTTGTGCCGCCGCACAATCCGGCGCGGGACTTCGAGAGCGACGGCCTATGGAGACGTGCGCCCTGATGAGACGACAATCACAGTAGTGGTGGGAGATCTCCCGTGCCTGTCGTCGAGTCAGAGATGAGTGATCGCAGTGTCAGAGACCATCGGTTCCGAACCGCGTGTGGTGGAGGATCCCGACGCCACCGGACACGCCGCCGTCGACCGCGCACTGGCGGACCTGAGTGCGGGGGAGAAGACGTGGGGTGCGCTGAGCCTCGCCGATCGGCGGGCTCTGCTCGAACGGGTCCGCGACCTCACCGCGGACCACGCCGAGGAGTGGGTCGCCGCCGCGGTCGGGATCAAGAAGCTCGATCCCGCGTCCCCCCTTGTCGGCGAGGAGTGGATCTCGGGGCCGTACGCGTTCGCGGGTGGCGCCGCCACCCTGGCGCACAGCCTGGCCGCACTCGAGGCCGGCGACAGCCCCATCGCCGACGCCACCTTCGGTTCCGCCCCGGGCGGTCGCACCACGGTGCGCGTGCTGCCCCTCGGCATCTTCGACGCCCTGCTGCTCAACGGGTTCAGCGCCGACGTGTGGTTGACCCCCGGCGTCGACGCCGAGCGTGCGAAGGGATCCGCCGGACTCGCCCAGCTCGATCCCACCCACACCCGCGGTATCGGTGCGGTCCTGGGCGCGGGCAACATCATGTCGATCGCCCCGCTCGACACCCTCTACGAGCTGTTCGCCCACAACCGTGTGGTCGCCCTCAAACTGAACCCGATCACCGACGCGATGCTCCCGGTGCTCACGAAGGTCCTCGCGCCGCTGATCGAGGTCGGGGCGGTGCGACTGCTGACCGGTGGAGCGGAACTCGGCAGCTACCTCGTCCATCACGACTCGGTCGACCACGTCCACATGACCGGGAGTTCGATCACCCACGACACCATCGTCTTCGGGCCCGGAGAGGACGGGGCGGCCCGACGGGCGGCGAACGAGCCGGTGCTGGACAAGCCCATGACGAGCGAGCTCGGCGGCGTGTCACCGACCATCGTGCTGCCCGGCAGGTGGAGCGACGCCGACATCGAGTACCAGGCGGAACACGTTGCCACGCAACGGCTGCACAACGGCGGCTACAACTGTGTCGCGTCGCAGGTGGTCGTGCTGTCGTCGGAGTGGGAGCAGCGTGATCAGTTCCTCGCCGCCCTGCGCACCGCCCTCGACAAGGCTCCCGGTCGCGCCCCGTACTACCCCGGCAGCGACACCCGCGTCGGGGCGGCCGTCGCCAGCTATCCCGCCGCCGACCGACTCGACGGCGGACGGGTGCTGATCCAGGACATCGACCCGGGTGACGAGGTCGACCTCCTGCAGACGGAGTACTTCGCGCCCGTGCTGGGGGTGATCGAGTTGCCCTACAGCGGTGATCAGTTCGCCGCAGCGGCCGTTCGGACGGTGAACTCCGACTTCGTCGGAACGCTCGGCGTGAACATCGTCGCCCACCCCGCGTCCATCCGCGAGCTGGGGTCGAGATTCGACGAGATGCTGGCCGAGTTGAACTACGGCACGGTCGCCGTCAACGCGTGGACCGGCGTCGGGTTCCTCACCGCGGGTGCGACGTGGGGCGCGTTCCCCGGACACACCGTCGACGACATCCAGAGCGGGATGGGCATCGTCCACAATGCGCTGCTCATCGACGACGCCGAACGAACCGTGGTCCGCGGACCGTTCCGGCCGTCACCGCGGTCGATCCTGCACCGCGAGTGGGCGATCTCCCCCAAGCCGCCGTGGTTCGTCACCAACCGCACCGCGGCCACCACCGGGCGGCTGTTGACGGCGTTCGCGGCGAAACCCTCGTGGACGAAGTTGCCCGCCATCTTCGCCTCCGCGCTGCGCGGATAGCCCCGCCTCTCCACAGACCGCTTCGTCACAGACCGCTTCGTCACAGACAAGGAAATTCGATGTCGACCGATCTCTCTGCCGACTACGTCGTCGTCGGCGCCGGCTCGTCGGGCGCCGTCCTCGCCAACAGGCTCAGTGCGGATCCGCGCAACTCCGTCGTCGTGCTCGAGGCCGGACCGGAGGACAAGAACAGGTTCGCCCACATCCCGGCCGCGTTCTCCAAGCTCTTCCGCAGCGAGGTCGACTGGAACTACGACACCGAGGCGCAGCCGGGACTGCGAGACCGCAGCATCTTCTGGCCGCGCGGCAAGATGCTCGGTGGTTCGTCGTCGATGAACGCGATGATGTGGGTCCGCGGATTCGCCGCCGACTACGACGAGTGGGCGACGCTCTCCGATGCGACGTGGTCGTTCGAGAACGTGGTGCCGTACTTCCAGAAGATCGAGAGCATCGAGGAGACCACCGCGCTCGACGCCGGGACCGGTGGCCCTCTCGTGGTGTCGAACCAGCGCAGCCCGCGTCGCCTGACCTCCTCGTTCCTCGAGGCCGTGCGGGAGGCGGGGTACCCGGTGGAGCAGGCGAATCTCGCCGAACCCCGGGGCTTCTCGCAGACGATGGTCACCCAGAAGCGGGGCGCCCGGTGGAGCACGGCCGACGCGTACCTCAAGCCGGTCCGCAAGCGCTCCAATCTGACGATCGTGACCGAGGCCCACGCCACACGAGTGGTCTTCGAGGGATCGGCCGCCGTCGGAGTCGAGTACCTCAAGGACGGCACACGCCACACCGTGCGCGCCGGCACCGAGGTCGTCCTCGCCGGCGGCGCGGTGAACTCCCCGCAACTGCTGATGCTCTCCGGTGTCGGCGACCGCGCGGAACTCGCTGCACACGGGATCGACGTCCACCACCACGCCCCCGAGGTCGGCAAGAACCTGACCGATCACCTGTGCTCGCTGATCGGGTGGCAGACCGAGTCGGACTCACTGTTCGCCGCCGAGAAGATCCCTGAGCTGGTGAACTATCTCGTCCGTCGTCGCGGCATGCTGACGTCGAACGTCGCCGAGGCCTACGGCTTCATCACCACCCGTGACGAGGTGCCGTACCCCGACGTCGAACTGATCTACGCTCCCGCGCCCTTCTTCGACGAGGGGCTCATCGCCCACGACGCCCACGCCGCGGTGATCGGGGCGGTGCTGCTGCGGCCGGAGAGCAGGGGAGAGGTCACCCTGCGATCAGCCGACCCGACGGCCAAGCCCGTCATCGACCCGCGCTACCTGTCCGACGCGGGCGGGGTCGATCGTCGCGCGATGATCGAGGGTCTGCGCGCGTGCGTGGACATCGCCGGCCAGCCCTCCCTCAAGGAGTTCCTCGGAGACATCGTGCGTCCCCAGGTGGCACCCGACATCGCCACCGAGGACCTGCTGACCGAAGCCCTGGAACGGAACGCGCACACCCTGTATCACCCGGTGAGCACCTGCCGGATGGGCAGCGACACAGCCAGTGTCGTCGACCCCCGGCTGCGGGTACGGGGAGTGGACAGGTTGCGTGTCGCCGACGCGTCGATCATGCCGACCATCATCCGCGGGCACACGCACGCACCGAGCGTGCTCATCGGGGAGAAAGCCGCAGACCTGATCCTGGGCGGGTGATCCGCGGCGCCAGGATCGAGTGGGGGACGGTGAGACACAGGACCGTCACCAGTGCGGGGGCGATCACCGCGGTCTCGAGGGTGACCGCGAGCACGACGACCGCGAGCGCAGCGACGATCGACGGGGCCAGGGCGAGCAGCAGGAGATCGCGTCCGGCTCGCGCGGGTGCGACGTCGCGCTCGTCGGCCGTCTCCTGGATCAGCAGTCCCGATTGTCGCCAGGCGTGCCAGAGGGCGAAGTAGACCGCGAACGCGAGAAGCGGTGTGAGCACGACGAACAGGACGCCCAGTGCGACCACGTCGACGGTGATGTCGCGGCGCAGCGTCCCGGTGCACAGCGCGACAGCGCCGATCGCCGCCACTGCGACGAACGGGATCGCCCATCGGCACACGGTGACGATCACCGAGCCGTTGCCGGCGGTGAGTGCGTCGAGGATGTCGAGGACGGACCCGCCGTGCAGGCCCAGCGGGAGCACGACGGGGATCCCGCCGAGGGACGCGATCTGCAGTGCGCGGCCCAGGCGTGTGGACACGGCACCTCGCGTCAGGTGGCGGCTCAGCTCGACCTCGCCGGCGCCGAAATGACCTGCGGCGAGTGCGAGCAGGCCGAGCAGCGCGGGTAGCGGTGCGACGAACCACACCGCGCCGGCCGCGAGTGCGGACGCCGCGTAGAGGATTCCCCCGGCGACGAACCGCCGTGGGGAGTTGCCCAGCCGGGTGACGTCGACGGCCCCGTGCGGGGTGCCGACTGCCAGCGCCGCGACGACGATGATCGTCGCGACGAGCGTTCCCGGACTGAGGCCGTCGCCCGCGAGGGACGTGCGGGCGGCGCCGGTGCTCATCGCACCCACCGCGACCGCTGCGGTGATGCCGAATGCAGCGATGCGCGGCGGGTGGACGAGCCACCGCCGTGCGACGCCCACCCGACGACCACATCGGCGTGATCGCTGATCCTGCCGGGCCGCCGCTCGGGCGACCCGGGGGATCGTCTGCGCGACAGGTGATGTGGTCATCGGGTGCGTGATCTCAGTGCGCCGCGTGTGCCGCGTGTGTACCGACGCTCGGCGCCCCGGTGGGTGGCACGCTGACGAGCTCACCGGAGACCCACACCTCGGCGGCGACGGTGTCCGGCACGGCGGACGCACGGGTGTGATCGATGTCGCCGCCGACGGCGAGCGCATCGGCTGCGGTGCGCAGCTTGGCCATCTTGTGGATGAGCAGACCGAACCCGACCTTGGCGGCGATGTCTGCCGCCGTGAACACCAGCTGTTCGGTGGTCGCCCACCCGCTGTCGTTCGCGCCGGCCCACAGCGGGATCATGTACGCCAGCGGATATGCGCCGAACACGCTGAACAGCAGGATCAGTGCGTTGCGGTAGGTGATGAGGATCTCTCCCTTGCCCACCTGCGCGGCCGTCGTGCGGTACGCCTGCAGGGCGACGCCGTACAGGACGACGAAGAACACGGTGCTGATGACGCCCCAGATCCAGAACGCGGCCGTGGTCCCGCGGGCGGCGTTCTCACCGAACACCACGCCCAGGTAGCCGGTCACGATCATCAACACCGCCGACGTCACGGCGATCGTCCGCATCTTCAGCGCGGCAGCGCGACCGATCGCGGCCACCGCGATGATCTCGACGGTCAGCAACGGCACGGTCACCGACCAGTCCATGTACCTCAGTTCGGTGATGACGGTGCCGGCGGAGGGCGAGAAGGACTGGCCGTCGGGTGCGGCGTGGAACTTCAGGACCCACTCCAGGATCAACGCCAGGTAGGCGAGCGAGGCGACACTGCACACCAGCGTGCTGGCGAGCGCTGCCGGGCGGTAGGCCTTGGAGACCTCCGACGTGGTCTTGGCCCCGTAGATCGCTGCGGCGAACAACGCGAACGCCGCGACGACGAACCCGTACAGGACCAGCAGGTACTGCGCATTCGTATAGGTGGAGGTCGCCGAGAACTCAGCGGCCAGAACGACATGGTTGGACATGGCACTCCCATCGTCCGATTGATTGCAATCCGTAACTGTTGCAGATTGCAATAGTTCGGCCAGCGTAAGGCGGTGCCGAGGGGGCTGTCAACGGCGGTGGCCGCGGGCTGCGCCGTCCGCCGTTTCGTTGCCGGCGCGCTGTGGCAGGCTGGGCAGATGTTCGGCCGCAGGGCTTTTCCGTCGACACCCGCTCGTCCCACGTCGTAGCGATGGACGACAGCACCCGTGCGGCGTTGGTCGACGTGTCGTCGGCGGTGATCGACAGGCATGTCGAGGCCGCCGGCGAGGTGGCGCGGCAGCTCACCTTCACCCAGCTCGGTGTCGTCGACCTGATCCACCGGTCGGGGCGTGTGACGGTGTCGGCGATCGCCGAGCACGCAGGCGTGGCCGTGTCGACGGCGAGCAGGTGGGTGGACCGACTCCAGGCGCTGGGCCTCGCCTCGCGTGATCCGGCCGCGGACAACCGCCGCGAGCTCTCGGTGACGCTGTCCTCTCTCGGGGATGCGGTGGCCGCGCGATGGGACGCGGCACGCGTGGGCATCTGGTCGGAACTGCTGGCGGAACTCGACGACGCGGACGTCCGCGCGGTGATCGGTTCGATGCACGCGGCGGCGGGCGTCGAGAAGGCGACCGCCGGCGGTGCACGTCGAGCTGCCGCCGACGAGACCTCGGCGTCCGGGGAACTGTCGCAGTTCGCGTGGCAGCTGGGTCGAGCGCTGTCGGAGTCGTCTCCCGACCGCGTTCCGCACACGCTGGTGACCATGGCGGCCACCACATTCGACGCCGAGGTGGCGCTGCGGGTGGCCACCCATGACGGGAGGAACCTCAACACCGTCGCCCACGCCCGTCCGTCCGACGCGCCCGTGTCCGCCTCTGACGGGGACATGACGAGCGACGAGACGGTCGATCGCAGTCTGCCGGGTGAGGCGTTCCGATCCGGGGAAGTCGAGGTCGACCCCGACGGGTCGGGGACACTGCACGTCCCGATCACGACGGTCACCCATCGAGTGGGAGTCCTCAGCGTCACACCGAGCGGCGCCGGCGTCGACGCACCGACGATGCGAGCACAGGCGATCGCCGCCGCCACCATCGCGGCACCTCACCTTGCCGGCCCGAAGGCGGCCTCACGGCTGACCGAGCTGGTCTCACGGTCACGGTCGTGGACGGTGGGGGCGGAGATCCAGTCCCGGCAACTCGGACCCCCACGTGCCGCTGCGTACGACATCACCATGGCCGCACGAATCGAGCCGGCGTACAACAGCTGCACCGACTCCTATGACATCGAGTTGATCGCCGACGACCACGACGCCCCGTTCTTCGACGTCGCGGTGTTTGACTCGAACGTCAACCGTTACTCGGCGCCGCTGGTCACCGGGCTCGCGCTGGGCGCCGTGCGGCACGCCCGGGCGCAGGGGCGGGACCTCGCCGAGCAGGCGCACCTGCTCGACGAGGCCGTCTTCGGTCACTTCCGCGGGGAGGCCACCGTCGAGTTCCTGCTCCTGCGGATCGACTGTGTGACCCGGACGTGCGCGGTGGTCGCCACCACCGGCGGTATCGACCTCGTGCACCACGCCGAATCGGTTCTCCGCGTGAGCGTCACGCGATGCGACCCCGCCGGATTGACCGGCGAGGCCGACTATGTCGCGAGCACACTGCATTTCGGGGCAGGGGAGCGGATCGCCGTGCTCGGTGACGGGTTCGGGGCGAACACCGCCACGGGGCGGCGTGCCGAGGTCATGATGGGCCGCGCCCGGTCGTCCTCGGTCGACGAGGTGGTGCGCGAGATGGGGATCGACCTGCTCGACCGCACCGGCCCCGACGGCCCCGCCGACGACGCCACCGTCGTCTGTATCGACCTGTGAGACGGCCGGCCCGCCGCTCCCGCGCCGCGGTCAGCGCATCGCGAGATGGCGGGGTCGAGGCCGCTCCGCCGCATACGGCTCGCGGAGTGCGTTCGACACCGCGTTGAACACGATGAACAGGTTGCTGCGCGGTCGCGGCGTGATGTTGCCCGCCGATGCGTGCAGACAGTTGCTGTCGAAATGGACGGCAGAACCGGCCGGCCCGGTGATCGTCTCGATGCCGTGGCGGTCGACGAGCTCGGTGACGTCGTCCTCTTCCGGCGTGCCGACGGGCGGGCGGTAGGACACCAGGGATTCCCGGTGGTACTGGTCGGGCGTCTGCGCGACACACGAGATGAAGTCACGATGCGACCCCGGGACGATCATCAGCGGGCCGTTCGTGTCGAGATTCGGCGTCAGCGCCAGCGACACACTCAACGCGCGTGGCACCGGCATGCCGTCTTCGGCATGCCATGTCTCGAAATCGGAGTGCCAGTAGAAGGGTCCTCCGGCGAAGCCGGGCTTGAGGTTGATACGACTCTGGTGGATGTAGACGTCGTCGTCCAGGATCTGCCGCGCCACGCCGACCACGCTGTCGCGAGAGCAGATGTCGGCGACGCGATCGCTGAGGGAGGCCACGTCGAACAGTGACCGCACGTCGCCCCCCGGCTCGCGCACCACACGGTCGTCGTCGCCGAGGCGCGTCGTCGCCGCGTCGACGTCGTCGAGACAGGCACGGATGTCGTCGTCGTCGAGGACCGCCTCCGACGTGTGGAAGCCCTGTGCCTCGTAGTCGCGGAGCTCGTCGGAACTGAGCGGGCCCGACGCCTCGGTACCGGCCCAGACGACGGGGTGGGGGCGGGGCTCGATGCCCCAGCGGTGGCCGGATCGGGTCGGGTACACGTCGATGTCGGTCGGATCTGCACTGTGTTGCGTGAAGGTTTCGTACAACTCCATGCCGCCGACCCTCCCCGGTGAAGGCCCACCCTGTCCAGGAACGGGTGCCGGAGATGCCGGGTTCACCGATCCGGTCGGAGGCCGCTCCCGCCCTCAGGCCTCGTGTCGACCAGGACCGTCGGGGGTGGTGGTCGTCGGCGTCGTGGCGCCCGCGGTCCCGGTGCCGCCGGACTGCTGCGAGGCGATGAGATCGCGGATCTCGGTGAGCAGTTCGGCCTCGGTCAGGGCCGCGGCGTCGTCGCCCTTCTTCGCGCTGAGCGCCTTGATCTTCTCGAACGGCATGACGATCACGAAGTAGACGACGGCGGCGATGATGACGAAGTTGATCGCTGCGGTGATCAACGACCCGAAATCCATGAACGTGTTGTCTTTGCCGCTGCGGATGAGGAAGCCCAGGCCCTGCGCCTGATCGGGGCTGCCGATCGAGTTGATCAGCGGTTGGATGATGTTGTCGGTGAACGCTTTCACGATCGCACTGAACGCGGCACCGATGACCACCGCGACCGCGAGGTCGATGACGTTCCCCCGCATGAGGAAATCCTTGAAGCCCCTGAGCATGTGTCCTCCTCGCCGGTGTGACTGTGTCCGGTGATCTTAGCGACGCCTCCACCGACGGTGGTCTGATAGACCTGCGGGGTGACGGACGAAGGACCGTGGACAGGCGAGTCGCTGGATGACGAACGATTTCTCGGGCGATTGTTCGCGCTCACCGACGGAGTGTTCGCCATCGCGATGACGCTGCTCATCATCGATGTGAAGCTGCCCGATCTCGCTGACGACGCGTCCACGCACGCCGTGCTCAGTGCACTCGGGGACGAATGGCCCCGCTACGGCTCCTTCCTCATCAGCTTCTACGTCATCGCCAGTTACTGGAGACGGCATCACGCAGTCATGCGTGATGTCTCGACCTGCACTCCTCGCATGGTCCGCTCCACGACCCTGCTGCTGCTCGCCGTGTGCACGATGCCCTTCGCCGCTGCCCTTCTGGGGCGACACGGCGACGCGGGTGGTGTCGCGGTCGCGGTGTACGCCGCGGTCAACGTCGTCGCCATGATCGCACTGGCGCTGATCCGCGTCGAGGCCAGGCGGCACACCGCACAGCCTGCGACGCCACCGCTCGAACAGTCACTCGACGTGGGCGTCTACGTGATCGCGGTCCCCGCCGCGTTCGTCTTTCCCGCCCATTCGGTCCTCATCCTGTTCGTCGCTCTCGGACTAGCCGGCACCGCAGCCCGCCTCAGCCGTCGACGTCGTGGACCCCGGTGACGGTGCTCAGTGGAAGACGACGGTGACCGGCGCGGCCAGCGCCGTCCCCGCGACCGCGTGGGCGTCGGCCTCCCGCATGGCGAGCATCACGACCGGGGCCCGGGAGTCGCGTGTCGTGCGATGCGCCGGGACGACGGCCACCACGGCGCCCCGCACCAGGACGGTCCCGTCGTGACGACTGGCGCGGCGGGCGGGGACGTCGCCTGCGGCGGACTCGTCATCGGATTCGGTGAGCACATCCACCACGTCACCGGTGCGCAGCAGGTCGATCACGGCGTCGTCGGCGAGGCGCACCGGGACCAGTCGCGCAGCGGGGTCCTTCGCCAGCAGCGCGGGGAGTCGGGTGCTCAGCAGCCGCCAGTCGGTGAGGATCTCGCCGACGTGGACCGGACCGGTGACGGTTCGTCCGATCCCGTCGCGTGTCATGCGCAGGGCGCCCGGCGGTACCGATGACGGATCGACCTCGGCGACGCGCAGATCCGCGGCGGCGAGCTCGGTACCGGGAGCCAGATCCCGTCCGGCGACCATGACCGTCGCCAGACGGGTTCCGCGGTGGGCGATGAGAGCCGAGGTCAGGGCGGCGCCGACCAGCACCACTGCGAGGATCCGGCGGACGGCCAGCGATCGCGCCCATCCGGGACGCAGGGCCACACGGACCCGGTCGATGACTGTCGGGTCGAGACGGAGGTCGCGGGGGCGTTGACGGCCGGTCACGGTCGGACCGTACGGCGAGACCGACGCCGCGCAGTGCGCCGTGACTCGTCGAACCGGTCAGGCTGTGGAGTGTCGCGACCTGGGGACGGTCAGGAGGCCTTCGCCGACGTGCTCGACGAGGAACTGCTGCTCGTCGACGACGAACTGCTCGACGAGGAACTGCTGGAACTCGACGACGTGTCGCTCGAGGACTTGTCCTTGGACGACGACTTGTCGCTGGTCGACGACGAGGACTCGGAACTCGACGAGGAGTCCGATCCGGAGTCGCTGCCGACGGTCGAGCCCGAGCGGCTGTCGGTGCGGTAGAAGCCGCTGCCCTTGAACACGATGCCGACCGAGTTGAACAGTTTGCGCAGGCGGCCACCGCAGCGCGGGCACTCCGTCAGGGAGTCGTCGCTGAAGGACTGCACGATGTCGAACTTGTTGTCGCACTCCGTGCACGCATACGAGTAGGTCGGCACCGACTCACCTCCGGGAGGGAAGAACCTGGGCCCCGAGCGGGACCGCAGAACAGTCTAGCGCGCGAATTGGCACTCGACCGACGCGAGTGCCAACGCCGGGCCGACTGCACGGGCACATCACGCCTCGGGAGGCCACGCATGGCTCGTGAGCCGATCGGTGTGGAGATACCCGAGGACCGTCGCGACGGCGCACAGGCCGCACGCCCCGAAGAGCACGTACCCGCCCTCGATGATCGAGGCGACCACGCCGCCCACGACCGCGCCGGCGATGAAGCCGACGTAGAGCAGCGCGTACACGAGCCAGTCGTACATCGACCCGCCGCCGGTCACGTGGCGTTCGACCCCCTGCCCGAGTTTCACCAGCGTCCCGGTGACGTAGCTCAGTGGGATGGACACCTCGCCCTTCTTCACGAACGCCGTGTTCAGCGTCCCGACCGTGAACGCGACGATCACGATCGGCACGTACGTGACGTCGTTCTCGTCGAAGCCGTTGAGCGCGAGGTCCGTCATCCCGGCCACGAACAGGCCGAGGGTGGTGAGCACGGTGATCCCGTGCGGGTTGTTCTTCCACAGCTTGCGGCGCAGATACATGGCCACCGCGACGCCGAGGACGAACGCCAGGATGAGGATCGCGGCGTTCAGCGCGGCCGGCCCGATGACGCCGCGCTCGCGCGTCGTGTCGAAACCCTGTAGGACCGCCCGCTCGGTGTTGCCGGTCATGAAGGTGACGAAGTACCCGTCGGAGTCCAGGAACGCTGCCGCGCCGATCATCCCCGCGACCGCGGCGAGGAGCCACGACAACTGTGCTTCGCGTCCGATGGCATCTTCCCGCGTGACGCGGATCGTGGTCATGGCAGCGAACGCTAGCGGCAAATCAGACATCCTTACCGCACGCGTGGGTAATGTCACAGGCGAACGATGTGCGCGTGGTGACATGCGCCGACCCGGAGACGGCGGACCGTCACCCCGTCAGGCGGCGGAACCCCGCGCGCGGGGTCAGCGCCCAGTGCATCGGGACGTCGTGCGCGTCGCCCGGGACCGTCGGGAGCAGCTCGTCGTCGTGGACCACCGCGACGAGGACCCCGCCGGCGCCGACGAGGGAGCGGTCGTAGAAGCCCGCGCCCCGACCGAGTCGGACGCCGCGGGTGTCGACGGCGAGTGCGGGGACGAAGACGATGTCGGCCTCGCGCACGGCGGCGGGTCCGAGCCGGTCGCCGGTGGGTTCGAGCAGTCCGAAACGCCCCGGGGCGAGGCCGTCGGGGCCGTCGGCGGCGGCCCACTCCAGCGGAGACGGGTTCCCGGGGAGGCTGATCGGGAGCAGGACTCGCGCGCCCGCATCGCGCAGGGCGTCGAGCAGGGGGCCGGTCGACGGTTCGGTGCCGATCGACACGTAGGCGCACACGGTGGTTCCGGATCCGATAGCGACCGGCGCCTCGGCGAGGTGGCCCGCGAGCGCGGCACCGACCCGCATGCGGTCGTCGGCGGACATCGCGTCGCGTCGACGGATCAGGTCTGAGCGCACTGCCTTCTTCGCCGAACCGGGATCGCTCACGGGATCATCATCTCGTCCGACGGGACGGAGTCCGCGGGCGGCAGTGATCGCGTCACCGGCCGTCGTCGAGCCGACCGCCGATGCCGGGGTGGGGCCACCTGGCCGGCGCGGTGTCCGGTGCCTGTGCGCCGATGCGGTCGTCCTCGGCGGTGATCTGCGCCGGACGACCCAGGAGGAATCCCTGGACCATCTCGACGCCGCAGACGGTGATCGCATCGAGCTCGGCCCGGGTCTCGACACCCTCGAAGACGCAGCTCGCACCTGTCACCCGCGCGAACTCCACCATCGAGCGCGCGATCGCCTTCCGCGCGGGGTCGGTGTCGACGCCGCGGGTGATGACGGCGTCGACCTTGATCATGTCGGGCGAGATCGCCAGGAGCTGCCGGAAGCCGGCGTAGCCGGCGCCGACGTCGTCCATCGCGACGAGGATCCCCGTGGCCCTCAGCGCGCGCAGTGTGGTCTGCAGCTCGTCGTCGTCGGCGACGAGAGCGGTCTCGGAGATCTCCACCACCACGGTGCGGGTCGCCGCGGCGGCGACGAGCATCTCGCGACATCGGTGGGACAACAACGTCGCAGGTGAGGCGTTCACGCTGACGAAGACCGATGCCGGCAGGTCCCGGGCCGCGCAGAGGGCGCGATCGATGGCCGCGGACTCCAGTGCGACCGACAGCCCGAGCTCCTCCGCGGCACGGAACCACGCCTGCGGGGAGGCGTGATGGCCGGGGAAACGCGACAGGGCCTCGTAGCCGAGCACGGCGGGGTCACGCGCGCGACAGATGGGCTGGAAGACGATCATCGGTCCCGCGCCGTCGACCACGGCGCGGACATCGTCGAACGTGATCTCGGGCCCGACGTCCTGCTGCGGATGGGTCCCGGGATCACGCCGGCGGGCGACTGCGGCGGCGATCGACCGCTGCACCGTCCACGCTGTGCTCGCGGTGGGTGACCCGTCCTGGGTGTGCGCGGTCACCACACATCCCCAGCGCGCATTCCCTTCCCGTGTCGCGGACAGCCTGTCGAGTGCCGCGAGCATCGTCTGCACCGTCGACGAGGCCTCATCCCATCCGTCGACCCAGATGCCCACGAGGAACTCCGTGGCCGATGTGCGTGCCACGAACCCGCCGTGCGCGGTGATGCGCGTCAGCCGCTGCGTGGTCTCGAAGACGCGGGCGGGGACCCCGCCGGTCGTCTCCCCGGCGAGGAGCGCATCCCCGTCCATCTGGACCGAGGCCGTGACGAAGATCGGTGCGGCGAAGCCTGTGGTGTCGACCGCGGCGGCCGCCACCTCGAATCCGACGCGGTTGAACAGGCCGGTCACCGGGTCGCGCTGCACGGCGGTCACCGTGCGGAGGAGCAGGCGCTGGTACAGCCAGTATCCGACAGGCATGGCCAGCGCGGTCAGGACGACCAGTGCGCGGCAGGCGATCAGAAGTGGCGACTCGCCCTCACCGACGGACCCGATGACGAAGACGCACAGGACGCCGAGCCCGACGGCGGAGGTCAGCAGGAAGCATCCCGGGCCGACGAGGAACAGCGATCCGAACGCGATGGGGCCGAACAGGACCACACCCGGCATCGCCGCGAACACGGGGGACAGCTGGAGCATCACGATCGCCGTCGCGATGTTCGCGTACACCACGAACAGCAGGTCGGCCCGGCGTCGCCGTCGTTCGCGGAACCACAGCCACGCCGCCGGAACCGTGGACAGCGCGACGACCGCGACCGTCCAGCCGGCCGAGGAGAACGCTCCGCCCCGCGCATACGGCCACGCCGCCAGTCCGGCCAGGCCGGTGAGGATCGTCAGCAACGCTCCGTAGCGGCGGATGGAGGACGCCCGTCGCCCGTCGAGGAACCGGTACAGACCCTGGTCGAGAGTGAGTGAGGTGCCGAGGTGTGCATCGAGCATCGACGACGTCAGTCCTCTCGAACCGTGCGGCCCAGATGGCGCCGCGACCCGCATCGATCGTACCGTTTGCAGGCTCGTGAACTGGGCGTTCAACGTCATCGAAGGCGCGCTTGACACAACAGATGTTGGGGTCGTGCCCGATGTTCCGGCGCCACCCCGAGGTGGGATCGCGATCCTCTCCGCGCCGCGTCGTCGTCTGCGGCGGCCCGGACTGCGCGTCTCGCGATGTGCCGTTTCGGCACGTCGATGTGCTGATAGTGCGAAAGGCCGTCTACGGTCGGACCATGGCACATCACCACGGTCATGCGAGCGCCCACGGGCACGCCGCGTCCTTCGGCGACCTCGACGTCGAGACGGCGGCGTTCACACGCCACTGGGACGAGTTGCTCGACTGGGTCGCCCACGCCGGCACGGATGCGGCGTCCGTCGTCGACCTCGGGGCCGGGAACGGGGTGGCGACCATCGGGCTCGCCCAGAGGCTGTCGCGGGCTCGGCTCACGGCGGTCGACGCGCAGGACACGTGGTTCCCCACGATCGACGAGCGGGCGGCCGCCGCCGGCGTGGCCGACCGCGTGCGGACCGTCGCGGCCGACCTCGACGACGGCCTGCCTCTCGACGAACTGTCGGCGGGGCTGCTGTTCGCGTCGAACAGCCTGCACCACGTCCGCGACGCCGCGAGTGTGCTGCGGGGTCTGCGAGACGTCGCCACCGAGGACGGTGTCCTGTGCGTCGTCGAGGTCGCCCGACCGGTGCGCGTCCTCGCCGACGACGACCCCGCCGCCGGGGCGGAGTCACACGCGGGCGAGGTGCTCGGGCGGCGCCTGCGCGAGGCCATGCCGCTGCACGGCTCGCGGTGGGCCCGGGTGGTCGCGGAGAACGGGTGGCAGGTCACCGACGAGCGCGAGTTCGTGACGACCGCCCGTCCGTCCTCCGACGAGTCCGCCGGGCGGTACGCGATCCGCCACCTGGAACGTCTCGTCGGGGCGGTCGCCGACCGTGCCTCCGCCGCGGATGTCGCGCTCCTCGACGATGCGCTGGCGAGGGCCCGGCGGGACCCGGCGACGGTCTCCTGGGACGTCGACGGGTCGCGGATCGCGGTGCTCGCACGGCCCGCGCGCACAGCGGACACCCGATAGGTTCACAGGAGACGGTCGGGGATCGAGCCTAGGGTCGCCGACGAAGAGCACAGGTGAGGTGAGAGGTAGGTCATGGGACCCAAGGGCGTCGAGTACGAGAGCGTTCCCAACACGCCACCGATCCCGCGTACGGCGATCGTGCCGGCGGCCGGATTGGGCACACGCTTTCTCCCCGCCACCAAGACGGTCCCCAAGGAGCTGCTCCCGGTGGTGGACACCCCGGGCATCGAGCTGGTGGCCGAGGAGGCGAAATCGGCTGGTGCAGAACGACTCCTGATCGTCACCTCGCCCGGCAAGGACGGTGTCGTCGCCCACTTCGTCGAGGACCTGGTGCTCGAGTCGACGCTGGAGAAGCGCGGCAAGGCGTCGATGCTCGCCAAGGTCCGCAAGGCGCCGTCGCTGATGGAGGTCGCGGCTGTCGTCCAGGACAAGCCGCTGGGCCTCGGCCACGCGGTCGGGTGCGTCGAGTCGGAGCTGCGGGACGATGAGGACGCCATCGCGGTGCTGCTCCCCGACGATCTGGTGCTGCCCGGTGGGGTGCTGGAGGTGATGGCGCGCACACGTGCCCGTCGCGGCGGGACCGTGCTGTGCGCGATCGAGGTTCCCGAGGACAAGATCAGCGCCTACGGCGTCTTCGAGGTCGAGGAGCTGCCGGACGCGAACAACCCGAACGTCATGAGGCTGACGGGGATGGTCGAGAAGCCGGCGAGACAGGACGCGCCGTCGAATCTCGCGGCCGCCGGCCGCTACATCCTCGACCGCGCCATCTTCGACGCGTTGCGGCGCATCGAGCCCGGAGCGGGCGGCGAGCTGCAGCTGACCGACGCCATCGCGCTGCTCATCTCCGAGGGACACCCGGTGCACGTCGTCGTGCACCACGGGACCCGCCACGACCTCGGCAACCCCGGCGGATACCTCAAGGCATCCGTCGACTTCGCACTCGACCGCGACGACATCGGTCCGGAGCTGCGGGAGTTCCTGGTAGAGCGGCTCGCCCAGGAGTCCTGATGAGCCGTTCCGGCCCCGCCAACGGCTAACGTCGAGCCCCATACGGTGTGTCCCCGACGTGTCGGGTGACGAGGGGAGCAGGCGGGAGGCGACATGCGCTCGGTCGAGGACCAGTTGACGCGGGTGACAGCGGCGGCGGTCGCGCCGCGTCCGGTCCGGGTGGCGATCAGCGAGGCGCAGGGACTGCTCTGCGCCGAGGAGGTCGTCACCGAGAACCCTCTGCCCGGCTTCGACCAGGCGGCCATCGACGGATACGCAGTGCGCAGTGTCGATGTCGCCGAGGCCGGGATCGTCGCCTCCGACGACGAGAACGCCCCCGGCGACCACGTGGTCGTCGTGCTGCCCGTGGTCGGCGAGGTCTCCGCGGGGTCGCGGACCCCGACGAGACTGCAGCCGCGCCAGGCGGTGCGGGTCGAGACCGGTGCGCCGCTACCGACCCTCGCCGACGCAGTGCTGCCGCTGCGGTGGACCGACGGCGGCCTGTCGAAGGTGAAGATCGGTCACGCCGTCGAGACCGGTGACTACGTCCGACATGTCGGCGACGACGTCCAACCCGGCGACATCGCCGTCCGGGCGGGCACCATCATCGGCGCCGCCCAGGTGGGTCTGCTCGCCGCGGTCGGACGGACCCGTGTCCTGGTCCACCCGCGTCCGCGGCTGTCGGTGATCTCCGTCGGCGGTGAGCTGGTCGACATCGACCGCACACCCGGCCCCGGCCAGGTCTTCGACGTCAACAGCTACTCGTTGGCCGCCGCCGCGCGCGACGCCGGCGCCGACGTCAACCGGGTGGGCATCGCGAACCGTGAGGCGTCGCAACTGCGCGACGTCGTGGAGGGGCAACTCATCCGCTCCGAGATCGTCGTCATCTGCGCGCCGCTCGGCGGCACCGGATCCGACAACATCCGTGACGCCCTCGCGCCGTTGGGCGACATCGAGATCGACCGCATCGCCATGCATCCCGGCTCCGTGCAGGGGTTCGGACAGCTCGGGCGCGACGAGGTCCCCACCTTCCTGCTCCCGTCGAACCCGGTCAGTGCACTGGTCGCCTTCGAGGTGATGGTGCGCCCGCTCATCCGCATCGCATTGGGCAAACGCAAACCGATGCGACGCGTCATCCGTGCCCGCACCGTCGGCCCGATCGCCTCGGTGCGCGGTCGCCGCGGATACCTGCGCGGCCAGTTGATGCGCGACGAGCAGACCGGCGAATACCTGGTGCAGGTCATCGGGTCGTCGGAGAGCGGGTCGTCGCACCTGCTGGCGGGACTCGCGGAGGCGAACTGTCTCGTCGTGGTCGACCCCGACGACGACGAGGTGCGCACCGGCGACGAGGTGGACGTCCTGTTCCTCGCCCAACGCGGCTGATCGCGGCGGGTTCTCGACCGGCAGCGTCGAATCGGTCATCCGGCGTACTACAGTTCGGCTGTGTTCCGGCGTTCGGCGAACAGGCGCGGTGGTCCGCATCCCGGCTGGCCCGCGAAACTCGGGCCGCTGGTCACCCCCGGTGGGTCGGTGACGCTGCGCGGGGTCCGGATGCGGGACGGACGTGCGTGGAGTGCGCTGCGCATCAAGAACCAGGCGACCCTCATGCCGTGGGAGCCGACCGGTGAGGGCGACTGGAACGACCGCCACCACGTGACCGCCTGGCCGGCGCTGCTGTCGGTGCTGCGTCGGGAGGCCAAGTCCGGGTCCATGATCCCCCTCGCCATCGAGGTCGACGGCGAGTTCGTGGGACAGCTGACCATCGGCAACATCCAGCGGGGTGCACTGCGCAACGCCTGGGTGGGCTATTGGATCGACGCCGGCCGCACCAACAACGGGGTCGTCACCGCTGCGGTCGCCCTCGCCGTCGACCATTGCTTCGGTCCGGTCGGTCTGCATCGCGTGGAGGCGACGGTCCAACCGTCGAACGAGGCATCGAAGGCCGTGCTGCGGAAGGTCGGGTTCCGCCGCGAGGGTCTGCTCGAGCGGTACATGGACGTCGACCGCAGATGGCGGGACCATCTGCTGTTCGCCCTCACCGTGGAGGAGGTCGCCGGCACCGCCGCCGAGACGATCGTCCGCAGCGGTCGGGCCGCGTTCCCGGCCTGAAACTCCCGCACCTCGCCCCGGCGCGTCTCCGCTGGTGGGGCCTGTCGCGGCACTAACCTTCTGACAGTCGGATGTGACTGGTGTGGTCACAGGGATGACGCCGAGAGGAGGAGCCACCCGCATGCCCAACTCCGTGCTGTGGATCTGTCTGGTGGCCATCTGGCTGTTCGTCCTGGTCCCGATGCTGATCAAAGGCCGTCCCGAGGTCCGCAAGCCGACCCAGGCGACGCTGGCGACCCGCGTCATCGACCGTGGCGGCAAGGCGATGTCCCGGGCGACCCGGCGCATCTCCGTCGGCCGTCACCCCCACGACGCCGACTGGGTCGCGCCGGAGCGTGAGTACCGCCGGTCCGGGGACCTCCTCAACGCCGACGACGACCACGTCGACGCCCGGCGCGAGCGCGCGTCCGCCCGTGCCGCGACCGCCGTCGCCGAGACTCCCGAGTCGGACGCCCCCGAATCCGTCGACGAGACACTCCGGGATGAGTCCGACTCGTCTGACGGGCCCGTCGTCGACCTCGACGCGATCCACCTCGGCAAGCCCCGTCAGGACGTCCCGACCGCGACCGCCGCTACGACCGGATCCGGTACGCCCGTGCCGGACGAGGAGGACGACGCGGACGACGTCGAGGCCGAGTCCGACCTCGACCATGCCGAGGACACCGAAGGCCTCGAGCACGACGACGATCTCGACGAGGACGCGGAGTACGACGACGACGCTGAAGTCGACGAGGACGCGGAGTTCGAGGGCGCGGAGTTCGAGGACGCCGACGAGTTCGACGACGAACCCGTCCGCCGCGGACGAGGCGGATACGACCCCGCCGCCGACACGCGCCGCAGCGAGAAGCGATACCGCGCACGACAGCGCACTGTCCTCATGCTCGCCGTGCTGTCGCTCGCCGGACTCGGTGTGGGCATCGCGATGGGTGGGATCGGCTGGGTGGCAACCGGTGTCACGATCGCACTGCTCGTCGGCTACCTCGCCTATCTCCGTCGGACCGTACGGATCGAGGAGCAGATCCGTCGCCGTCGTGTCACCCGCGCCGGTCGTCCCCCGCGCCGGCGTGACTTCGACGACGTCGGCGACCCGTTCGCCGACGAGATCCCGTTCCATCTGCGCCGGCCCGGCGCGGTCGTCCTGGAGATCGACGACGAGCACCCGGTCTTCGACCATCTCCCGCCGTTCCAGCACCGCCGCACGATGCGCGAGGAGCCCGAATACCGAAGCGTCGTCGGTCAGTAGGTCCGCCACGGTGCTCACCTGGGACGACATCGTCGCGCTCGCGGGCGACCTGCCCGAGGTCACCGTCGGAGACCATCACGGGATGGAGGCCCTGCGCTTCCGGACCTCGATCGTGGCCACCCGGCCCGAGTCCGGTGTCGTACGGATCATGCTCACCCAGGAGCAGATCGAGGAGGCGGTCGCCGAGTTCGACTGGTGCACCGTCGTCCTGTGGGGACAGAAGGTGTCGGCCGTCGCGGTGACCCTCGACGACGCGATCGGCGAACCGGTGCGGGACATGCTTGTCGACGCCTGGCGTCGTCGGGCGCCGCAGCGATTGCACCGGGCCGTGGACAGCTGACCGCCCGGGGCCCGTCAGGGCCCGATGATCTCGGCGACGATCTTCGCCGACAACATCACCAACGGGAGCCCACCCCCGGGGTGCGACGACCCGCCGACCAGATAGACACCCGGAACCGGGGACGCGTTCTGCGGGCGCAGGAACGCGGCGCGCGCTCCGTTCGACGAGGACCCGTAGATCGACCCACCCGGGGTGAGGGTGCGGCGCTCGAGATCGGCGGGGGACAGGATCTCGCGCCACCGGATGCGGTCGCGCACGTCGACGCCCCGTTCGGCCATCAGCTCGAGGACACGGTCGGCGTAGTCCTCGGCCAGTGCGGGTGCGTCCCAGTCGAATCCGGTGCCAGGCTCGTGGCGCGGGGCGTTCACCAGGACGAACCAGGCGGCGGTGCCCGGTCCGGGGACGACGGAGGGGTCGTCGGGTGCCGAGATGTAGATCGTCGGCCGCTCGACCGGACGCGGCCCGCCGTTGCGGCCGAACAGTGCGTCGAACTCGGCGTCGTAGTCCTCGGCGAACAGCACCTCGTGGTGTGGGTGGCCGGCCGGGGGATCGTCGAGGGCGAGCAGCAGCACGAACCCGGAGAACGAGGGTGTCGGCCGCAGCACCCTGCGGGCCATCCGCCGCGTCGATCGCGTGCGCAACAGATGGCCGTACACCGACCGGGCGTCGGCGTTGGCCACGACCACGTCGGCGGGGATGTGCGTGCCGTCGACGAGGGCCACACCGCTCGCCCGACCGCGCTCAGTGGTGATCGCCCCGACGGAGGTACCGAACTCGATGCGGCCGCCCAGGCTGCGGAGCCTGTCCTGCAGGGCAGTCGCGATCTGCCCGAGACCGCCACGGACATACCAGGATCCGTAGGCCTGCTCGGCCCACGGGACGGTGGCCAGGGCGGCGGGCGCGCGGCGGGGGTCGGACCCGGTGTAGGTGGCGTACCGGTCCAGCAGCATCCGCAGCCGCGGGTCGGTGAGATGTGCGCGACCGATGCCGCGCAGGCTGCGCAGGGGCGCGATGGCCGGGAGATCGCGCAGCGGTGGATGGTTGCGGCGCAACGCCTCTGCGGTCAACGGGTTCTCCAGGAACGTCGCACGGGACGCCTCCCACATGCGTTCGGCGCGCCTCAGGAACGACGACCACTGCTCCCCCCGGCCGGGTCCGAGGGCGGCGTCGAGTGCGGCGGGGATGTCGGCGAGGTGGCCCGGCATGTCCAACTGGGTGCCGTCGGGGAAGCGGTACCGCGCGGCCACGGGAAGGCGCTCTAGATCGAGCACCTCGTGGAGGGGAACGCCGGTGGCGGCGAACAGGTCCTCGAGGATGTCGGGGATCGTCACCAGCGACGGGCCGGTGTCGAAGACGAAGCCGTCGCGACGGATGACGCCGAGTTTGCCGCCGGGTTCGTCCGCGTGCTCGAGCACCGTGACGTCATGTCCCAGGGCGGCGAGGCGCACAGCCGCCGAGAGTCCACCGACCCCCGCGCCCACCACCACGACCTGCGTCACCGGTTGTCCACCACACCTGCGATGGTGCCACCACGACCGGACAACCCGGCCGACTCGGCCGTCGACCCGACAGAAACCATGTCGGCGAAGGACTCTCCGGGCCGGCGGCTCCCGGGTCGGGGGAGACAGGGAACCGCCGGTATCTCCGGAGAGATCTCCACGCAGTCATGCGCGGAGTGGGACGGATGGGGATTGGGGGGGACACCCCATCCGCACCCATGATCGACTGTACGCAAGTTCACGATCGCGAACCGCGATTGTCGCAACTCTGTTTTGTGAACATTCCGCTACGGTTCCGCCCATGACGATGCTTCCCCCGCCCGGGTGGCACCCGGATCCCTCCGGGTCGGGCAATCTGCGCTGGTGGGATGGGTTGCGGTGGACCGCCGCCACACAGCCGCCGCCGTACGGTCACCACCCGCAGCGACCGCTGCCACCGTCGAGTTCCGGGCGATTGGCGCTGATCATCGCGCTGGTGGTGATCGCTGTGCTGATCGCGGGAGGGATCGCCGCGGTGATCGCAGGAGGGTCGGATCGGGATGCGCCCGGTCTTCCCGGTGTGACCGTGCCGAGCATCCCGGAGTACACGGTGCCGTCCGAGGCGACGGAACCCCCGAATTTCACCCAGGCGCCGACGGTCCCGCCGTTCACCACGGCGAAGTACGGCCCGACGGGCGGCTGACGACGGACGGCAGGGCCGCGCTCGCCGACCTTTTCGCCGACTGTGCCACTTGCGCGGTGCACGAGGCTCTACACAGAAGTGCAACGGTCTGCGTTGTCTCCATCGGTCTCGGCTAGGCTCCTGCTTTGCACGTATGTGCGGGGATGGGGATCGCCGACACATGCAGGAGTTCGACATGGTCACCACTTCGCGCCTCGCTGCGCACGAGACCGTCGCTGCGGCACGCGGCGACTTCGGGGAAGTCCCCACGCCGTGAAGGTCGTCCGTTCCACCGAGTTGCCGGTGTCGGCGCACCGGGCGCGGGAACTCGCGGCGGTGCCGAGTGTGATGCAGTTCGTGTTGGCGCCGGTGCTCACGTTCTCGATGGGCGAGGCCCCCGCGGCGGATGTCCCGGTGACTCCCGGATTCTCTGCGCGCGGTCGGGTGCTGTGGCTGGGTGTGCTGCCCAGCTGGACGCACGTGATCCGGGTGGTCCACCTCGACGACCACGAGATCCGCACCGAGGAGCACGGGGGTCCTGTCGAGGTCTGGCGACACCGTCTGACCTTCGAACCGATCTCGCCGACGCGATGCCGGTACACCGATGAGGTCGAGGTCGCCGACGGCCCGCGCGGTCTGGGAGCTGCCCTGTTCGCCCGGTTGGTGTTCCGGCACCGCCACCGTCGGTGGCGCCTGCTGACCGCGATCCTCGCGGAGGACCGCGACCGCAACGGGTGACCGACGGCAGTCGTCGGTGCTCTGGTGGGGTGGTCCACGGAGGGGAAACGCCCTGCCCGCGACGGGGACGGGCCTCTGAACTGGGTGAATACTGGTGGAGCTAGGGAGAATCGAACTCCCGACCTTCTCGATGCGAACGAGACGCGCTACCAACTGCGCTATAGCCCCTGGTGAAGCCCCACCACGGTAGCAAAGGGGCCGGGCGGGACCGAAATCGGGCGTCAGGTGTCGTCCGACCCTCGTAACCCGGGCAAACCGACCGGACTGGGCTACGCTGCCGACCCATGAGGCGAGCGATCACCGTGGTGGTGGGGCTGCTCGTCGCCGTGGGCGCGATGTTCATCCCGCTGCTCACCGGCGCCGGCGACGACTCGGGGTCACCGACGACGGAGACCGCGCGGATCGCCGACTACACCGCCGACTTCCGTGTGAGCGCGGACGGTCGTCTGCGGGCCACCGAGACTCTCGACGTGGACTTCCCGGTGAGCAGGCACGGGATCTTCCGCTTCTTCGACGTCGTCGACCCGACCGACCCGCACGTCCGCCTGATCCCCGAGGACATCTCGGTCACGCGGGACGGTCAGCCGGACGGGCTCGACGTCACCACCCAGTCGAACGGCGAGTACCGCGTGGCGAAGATCGGCGACGCCGACACCACGATCAGCGGTCGACACCGCTACGTCATCGACTACACCATCCCGGGGGTGCTCGGTCGCGCCGAGAACGGCGCCGCCGGGTCACAGTTCTACTGGAACGTCATCCCCGGCGGGTGGCAGATGCCCATCGCGCGCAGTCAGATCCGCGTGCAGCTCCCCGCCGCCCCGCAGGACATCCGATGCGCCGTCGGGACCGCGTCGACCTCCGGCTGCACCGCGCAGGCCGACGGGACCGCGTTGACCGTCGCCACCGGTGAGCTGGAACCCCACACGCCCGTGACGGTCCAGACGCGTATCGACGTCCCGACCCCCGATCGGGTGACGCTGCCGTGGACCGTCGCCTTCGACGACGTCTTCGGCCGCTCGGTGCCGTGGGCGGTCGTTGTCGGGGTGCTCGCGCTGATCGCGGCCGGCGGTGCCGTCTACATCGTGCGATCCACCCACGAACCCGCACCGGCGTTCCCGCTCATGTACGCGCCGCCCGCCGGACTCGGCCCCGCGCAGGGTGCGTTCGTCATGACCGAGACCACCTCCGACGATCTCTTCGCCGCGACGATCCTCGAGATGGGCGAGCGCGGCGCCGCGACGATCGCGAAAGAGGGCGACAGCTGGACGATCCGGGGGAGTGAACGTCCGTCCACACCCCTGGACACCGTCACCCAGCAGGTCGTGACCTCGCTGGGTGTGCGTCCCGGGGGCACCTTCACCGCCGACCCCTCCGACGTCGACGCGGGAAGGGAGCTCAAGGACGTCCGGTCCGGGTTCGACAGCGCTCTCGGTTCGTGGGCTACGTCGTCGGGGCTGCTGCAGGCTGCGCGGCTCGCCCAGGGCGCGCGACTGGCACTGGTTCTCGCGGCCGTCGTCGCGGGCGTCGTCTACATCTGGAACCCGCTGCACATGTCGATGGTGGGCCTGCCGTTCGCCGTGTTCGCGGTCCTGAGTCTGCCGGTGCTGCAGCCCGGAGCGGTCACCTTCCGCACCAAGTCCGGCCGCGACGTGTGGTCGCAGGTGGGCGGGTTCCGACGGGTGCTCGGAACGCCGTCGTCGGAGGCCCGGTTCGACTTCAGTGGCCGCAGAGAGCTGTACACGCAGTACATCCCCTTGGCGGTCGCGTTCGGCGTCGCCGACGTGTGGGCGGAGAAGTACCGCGTCTCCGTCGGCGAGGACCCGCCGACCCCGGGCTGGTTCTCGGGCGGACCGGCCTTCTACGCCGGATACGGTGCGGGGACGTTCGCGGGCTTCACGTCGGACTTCTCGTCGTCGGTGTCGTCGGCGATCTCCTCGTACGAGGCGACGCAGCGATCGTCGTCGAGTTCGGGCGGCGGGTTCTCCGGCGGCTTCTCCGGTGGCGGAGGCGGCGGTGGTGGCGGTGGTGGTTCGTGGTGACAACCGGTGAGAGAGGAGATCTCCCATGCTGATCGCAGTGATCGTGATCGTCGTCGTCGTGCTGATCCTGGTGATCGGCGGTGTCATCGGCTTCAACAAGTTGCGCAAGGCCGACATCGGCGCCCAGGAGGCGCTCGGCGGCATCGACGTGCAGCTGACCCGTCGAGCCGACCTGATCCCGAACCTCGTCAACACCGTCAAAGGCTATGCGTCACATGAGAAGGGCGTGTTGGAGGCGGTGACCGAGGCGCGTTCGCGCGTGGCGTCCGCGGCGCAGGGCGGTGCGGTCCCCGAGAAGGCGGCGGCCGACGCGCAGTTGCAGAAGGCGCTCGTCGACGTGATGGCCGTCGCCGAGGCGTACCCGGACCTCAAGGCCGACAGCGGATTCCTCGACCTGCAGCGCCAACTCGCCGACACCGAGAACCAGATCTCGTTCGCCCGGCAGTACTACAACGATGCGGTCAGCACCCTGAACACACTCGTCTCCACCATCCCGTGGATGTTCTTCTCCGGGATCGCCAAGGTGGGTCGTCGGGAGTTCTACAAGGCCCCCGAGGGACAGCAGGCGCCGCCGACGGTCAGTTTCTGACAGGGTCCACCGCTCATGCCGCTCATGCCGCTCATGCCGCTCCGTCGCCCGGTCGCGCGGGTCGCACCCCCGTTTGTTGGGCGGCAGAAGCCGTCGAGTGGGCGGCTCCAGACGTCGAGTGGGCGGCTCCAGACGTCGACTGGGCACTACCCGACATCGCGGAGCACGCAACCGCCCAACGAACGGTCCCTACCGCCCAACGAACGGCTCCTACCGCCCAACGAACGGCTTCTACCGCCCAACGAACGGCTCCTATCGCCCAACGAACGTCCGGAACCGCCCAGTCGACGGGTGGGTGTCGGTCAGGCCGAGGTGTCGCGGGCGCGACGGGCGAGGTCGACGGTGGCGGCTCGGAGGTCGTCGATGCCGTCGATCGGCGCGGCGTATCCGACGCGGGTGTAGGCGATCCCGCGCGGGGTGGTCACCTTGAGGTCGAGGCCGTAGCGGTCGGCGGCGGTGCATGTCGCGCTGGTCGCGTCGGGGAACCCACCGAACGCGCGGGCCATCGCGACGAGTGATTCCGCGTGGTCGTCGTTGAGGTGCTCGACGGCCGGCGCCGAGCGCGGCGCGACCGGATCCGGCAGTGCCGCCGCGTAGTCCGCACCGGTGGCGGAGTCCATCCGGCCGTAGCCGCCGACCCACCGCACGCGCTCCACCCGCAGGATCCACAGGGTGAAGTCGCTGTAGTCGACGTAGTACTTCGCCGCGGGCACGGCGTTCAGGTGGGCCGCACGCGCCGCATCGTGGACGTCCCCGGTGGGCTTCTCGACCCGACCGGCCAGCGTGATCCGACTACCCGCCAGCGGATCCGAATCGCGAGTCGGTGCCACCACGGCGAGGCTCGCCCGGGGATCGCCGGCCAGATTGCGGCCGTGCTCGGCCATGTGCGAGACGCACAGCACCGGATCGCCGCCCAGCAGACCGAACGTCACGTACGACGCCCACGGATCGCCGTGGCTCGTCAGGCTCGCCAGGGTCGCGGTGTTCGTGGAGGCCGCGATGGTCCGCGCCTCCTCGGCAGCGCTGGGGCGCACGGGGTTCGTCGGCTCGACGAGGGGTGCCGGGACGGACGGGGCGTCGCCGGGATCGCCGTGGTCGCGGGGGGTGGTGGCCATGGTGGTCAGACACTCTCTCTCACCGATGAGGGGCGGTGACCGAGAGCCGCCGCGATCGCACGACCGGCCGTGCGGCCGGAGAAGAGACACCCCCCGAGGAACGTGCCCTCGAGCGAGTTGTACCCGTGCACACCACCGCCACCGAACCCGGCTGCCTCGCCCGCGGCATACAGCGCGTCGACGGGGTCGCCGTCCGCACCGAGCACGCGCGACGACAGATCGGTCTGGATGCCGCCCAGGGACTTCCGGGTGAGGATGTGCAGCTTCACGCCGATCAGCG
Source organism: Williamsia sp. SKLECPSW1 (assembly GCF_054332755.1). NCBI lineage: Bacteria > Bacillati > Actinomycetota > Actinomycetes > Mycobacteriales > Nocardiaceae > Williamsia > Williamsia sp. SKLECPSW1. Next base: position 3,028,647 of record NZ_JBTGLI010000001.1, read on the forward strand.
GTCCGTCGTCGGGATCGAGGATCCTGCCCAGCGCGGCGGTCCTGCCGAGCCGCTCGCCGATGAACCCGCGTGAGTTGCGGATCGCCATGATCTGGCTGTCCTTGCAGTACGCGTTGTCGAGCTGCGAGTCGCGTGCCTCGATCTGCCGTCGCACCGCAGCGGCGTCGAGCAGGGGGGAGTCGGTGAGGCCGTTCATCTTCGCGACCAGTTCCTCGACGGTCGACGCGGTGACGAAGTCGACGCCGTTGTCGATGAACGCCTGCACCGGCGCGGGCGCGCCGGATCCCAGGACGCGTTCGCGGACCATCGCCATCCGCCCGCCCGAGGTGATGTCGGGGTTCTGCTCCGACCCGGACAGGGCGAACTCCTTGGCGATGATCCGCTGGTTGAGGACGAACCAGGAGTGGTCGTGCTCGGCGATGTCCGGTGTCGTCCGCAGGTGGCGCAGGGTCGAGAGCGTGTCGAAGCCGGGCAGGCACGGATCGGGCAGGCGACGCCCGAGCGCGTCGAGCCACATCGACGACGGGCCGGGCAGGATCCGGATGCCGTGGGAGGGCCAGATGGGGTCCCAGTTGGCGACACCTTCGGTGTAGTGCCACATGCGATCCCGGTTCACCAGACGCGCACCGGCGGAGGCGGCGATGTCGAGCATGCGTCCGTCGACGTGCTCGGGGACACCGGTGATCATCGACCTCGGCGGGGTGCCGAGCCGCTCGGGCCAGAACCTGCGGACCATCTCGTGGTTGCCGCCGATGCCGCCGGAGGTCACGACGACCGCCTGTGCCCGCATCTCGAAATCCCCGACGACCACCCGCGACGACGGGGCGCCGCGGACGGCGACGTCGGGTTCGAGGACCGCTCCGCGGACGCCGACCACCGCACCGCCCTCGGTGATCAGTTCGTCGACGCGATGGCGATGGTGGAAGACCAGGGCGCCCGATGCGGCGGCGCTCCGGGCCGACTCGGCGAACGGCCGCACGATGCCGGTCCCGGTGCCCCAGGCGACGTGGAAGCGCGGGACGGAGTTGCCGTGGGCGTCGGCACGCATGCCGCCGCGTTCGGCCCACCCGACCGTCGGCAGGAAGGTGATGCCGTGGCCGTCGAGCCACGACCTCTTCTCGCCGGCGGCGAACTCGACGTAGGCGCGCGCCCACTGCACAGCCCACGAGTCCTCGTCGTCGAGGCGGTCGAACCCGGCGCTGTTCTGCCAGTCGCGCCAGGCGAGTTCCAGGGAGTCGTGGACGCGCAGTCGCCGCTGCTCGGGGCTGTCGACGAAGAACAGCCCGCCGAACGACCACCAGGCCTGACCGCCGAGGTTGGCGGCGTTCTCCTGGTCGAGCAGTGCGACGCGGTGGCCGGCGCTCGTGAGCTCGTGTGCGGTGACCAGACCGGCGAGACCGGCTCCGACCACGATGACGTCGACGTCCACGCGCTACCTCCGCTGCCTGGGGGAATCACCCCGACCATACTCAGCGGCGATCGGTCCGTGATCCGGCATCATCGGTGCGATGACGACGGTCGTGGTGGTGGGGTCGGTCAACACCGATGTCGTCGCCGAACTGCAGCGGTTCCCCCGTCCCGGCGAGACGCTGCGCGCCACGGCGGTGCGACGGAATCTGGGCGGCAAGGGCGCGAACCAGGCGGTCGCCGCCCGGCGGGTGCACGAGGAGGTGACGTTCGTCGGCCGAGTGGGCGACGGTCCCGACGGACGTTCGGTGCGCGACGAACTCGCGGCCCACGGCGTCGACGTGACACACGTGCGTCCGGCCGACGCGGCGGCGACGGGAACGGCCTTCATCCAGGTGGCGGGAGGGGAGAACACCATCGTCCTCGACGCCGGCGCGAACGACGCCTGGGACGGTCTCGACGCCGGCGAGCGGCAGGTCGTCGCCGACGCCGCGGTGGTCGTGTGTCAGATGGAGGTCCCGCCGTCGGTGAACCGCGCCGCCGCGTCGGCGTGCACCGGGCGGCTCGTCGTGAACGCCGCCCCCGCGCGGGCGGTCGACGATCTGGTGGCGTCGTGTGATCCGTTGGTAGTCAACGAGCACGAACTGGCCGTGCTCACCACCACCGACGTCACCGACGTCAGGCGGGTGGCCGAGACCGCGCAGACGCTCGGGGCGCGGTCGGTCGTCGTGACACTCGGTGCCGACGGGGCCGTCTGGGTGACCCCGGAGGGGTCCGGGCACATGCGTCCACCGGCGGTCGACGTCGTCGACTCCACCGGTGCCGGAGATGCTTTCGTCGGCGTGCTCGCCGGTCGACTGGCCGTCGGCGACTCGTTGCCGGACGCCGTCCGGTGGGCGGTCGCAGCCGGGTCGCTCGCCGTCGGTGCCGCGGGGACGCACGCCGCGTACCCCGGCGTGGACGCGATCGGGGAGATGCTGGACGAGATCGTGAGCAAGTCGTGACCGTGGCAGGACCCGGAGCCCCTTGTGTCCGCGGCCCGGACCGGACACGATCACGACCATGATCGCTGTGATCGTCGTCATAGCCGTGGTGGTGTGGCTGATGATCGCGGCCGTGACCGCGCTGACCATCGGCGCCGCCATCCGCCGCAGCGAGGCCGAACGTCGTCGCGCCGCCCGTGAGGAGACGACGAGCGTTGCCGCGCCGTAGCGCGGGGGTGATCGCCGTCCGTCGCGTGCCCGGTGAACCCGTGCGGGTACTCCTCGCCCATCCCGGCGGTCCGCTCTGGGCCCGCCGCGACGAGGGTGCGTGGTCGATCCCGAAGGGGGAGTACGTCGACGAGGATCCGCGCGACGCCGCCGCCCGCGAGTTCGCCGAGGAGGTCGGCGTCGTCGTCGATCCCGGTGCCCTGGTGCCGATCGGCGAGATCACCCAGAAGAGCGGCAAGGTGGTGAGCGCCTACGTGGTGGAGGCCGAGGTCGACCCGGCGACGTCGGTGAGCAACACCGTCGAGATGGAGTGGCCGCGGAAGTCCGGTCGGATGCAGAGCTTCCCCGAGGTCGACCGCGTCGAATGGTTCGACCTGGAGACCGCCGGCCGCAAGATCATCGCCGCGCAGCGACCTCTCCTCGACCGGGTCGAGGACGCGCTCGATCAGACCTGAGCGGTCACCCCGGTCGGCCGGTCCTCGTCGAGCCGGTGACCGATGAGGCGAGAACTGTTGGCCACCACCGCGACCGACGACGCGTTGTGCAGGACCGCCGCGACGACCGGTGACAGGGCGCCGCCGGCACCCACGAGCAGCCCGATCGCGTTGACCGCGATCGACATCGCGTAGTTCTGCCCGATGAGATCGACGGCCCGCGAACCCAGTTCGCGGACGTCGACGACCGCCGACAGGTCGTCGGAGGCGAGCGCGACGTCGGCGGTCTCGACGGCGACGTCGGTGCCGCCGAGGCCCATCGCGATCCCCACGTCGGCGGCGGCGAGCGCGGGCGCGTCGTTGATGCCGTCGCCGACCATCGCCACGACGTGTCCGTCGTCCTTGAGAGCCCGGACGGCGGCGAGCTTGTCCTCGGGCAGCACCTCGGCGCGCCACTCGTCGATCCCGAGTTCGGCGGCGACCGCGGCCGCGGTGACGGGGTGGTCCCCGGTGAGCATGAGGATGCGTCGCACGCCGGCGTCTCGGAGTTCGGCCAGCACCGACAGCGCCTCCGGGCGGATCTCGTCGCGCAGGCTGATGAGACCGATGAGGTCACCGTCGACGGCGAGCAGCAGCGGGGTCTCGGCGCGCAGTCGCAACTTGTCCACCCAGGCCGTCGCGTCCTCGGTGACCGCGACGCCCTCGCCGGTCAGCAGGGCGGGACTACCGAGCAGCAGTGTCCGCCCGTCGGCGCGGGTGCGCATCCCCAGACCCACCAGCACCTCGCACTCCTCGTGCGGTGGGATGGCGATGTGGCGTTCCTCGGTGGAACGGATCACCGCCTCGGCCAACGGGTGTCGCGAGTGGATCTCGGAACTCGCGGCGTACGCGAGCACCTGCTCGGGCTGCCACGCGTCGTCAAACGACACCACGTTGGTCACGACCGGCCGCCCCTGGGTGAGGGTGCCGGTCTTGTCGAAGACGACCGCGTCGAAGCGACCCGACCGCTCGAGGTGCGATCCGCCCTTGATCAGGATGCCGCGCCGGGCGCCGTTGCCGATCGCCGCACTGATGGCGGTCGGCGTCGCCAGACCCACCGCACACGGGCACGCGATCAGCAGCATCGTCATCGCACGTCGCACGTCGCGGGTGACGACGAGGGTGGCCAACGACAGCGCGAACGACGCGGGGACGAAGCGGCGGGAGAAGTTGTCACCGACGGTCTGGATCGGCGCCCGGTCGTGCTGCGCCTCCTCCACACGCGCGACGATCCGGCCGATCGCGGTGTCGTCGCCGACGGCCTCGGCCCGCAGCACGAGACGGCCGTTCATCACCACCGACCCGGCGAACACCCGGTCGCCGGTCGTCGCCGTCACGGGGAGGTTCTCACCGGTGATGGCGGACTGGTCGACGAGGGCGGAACCGTCGACCACGACACCGTCCACCGGGACCGCGACCCGGTCGTGCACGACGACCTCGGTGCCGACGGTGATCGTCTCGATGCCGACCTGCACCTCGGTGCCGTCGGGCAGACGTGTCCAGGCGGTGTCCTGGTTGCCGCGAAGGAGATCCCGGATCGCGCGTCGGGTCCGACGCAGCGTGAGGTCCTGGAGGAACTCGCCGATGTTGAGCAGCCACAGCACGGTGAGCGCGACGACGTTCTCCCGCAGCAGCAGGCTGGCGATGGTCGCCGCCGAGACGAGCGCGTCGGTGCCCGCGGCCTTGCGGCCGCCCAGGGAGCGCAGTGCCCCGCGCAGGAAGGGGTAACCGGTGACGATCGTGACGCCGGTGGCGGCGAGGCGGCCCGTCGGGCCGAGGACCGACGGCCGGCGGAACCCGTAGCGGCGGATCCCCAGGATCACCAGCGCGGCACCGCCGAGGGCCATACGCACCACGTCGGCGTTCGCCACCTCGGACGAGTGGGGTGCGCGCCGGGCGACCAGATCGGTCGACACCGACCGCGCAGAGGTGATCGCGGCTGCCAGGGCAGCGCGGTCGGTGTCGTCGCGGCGGTACCACGCGACCACCGATCCGGTGCGGGGATAGGCGTGCGCTGCGCGGACACCCGCGACCTCGGCCAGGGCGTCCTCGACCGCGACGGCGCGCACGGTGTCACCGCGCACCCAGTCCACCGAGAGCCGGATCCGTCCGGCGGCGTCGGAGAGGACGCGAACGCCGGGGTCGTCGGGGAGGACGTCCGGGCGGGATGCTGCGGTCACCGGCAGGTCAGTGCTCGTGACCGTGATCGGTGGCGGCACCCGGGGGCGTCGCCTCCTCGCCGACGCGCTCGCGGGCCTCGGCGACGACGTCGGCCACCGACAGGCGCGCCGACTCCGCGACGGTCTCGGCGCGACGGGTCCCACGCAGGCCCCATGACGTCACCACCACGGCACCCTCGCGCAGCGGTGCGCGACGGACGGCCCTGCGGGCGACGTCGTAGGCGGCGGCGCCGACGGCACCGGTCACCACCGTGGACGCCGCTCTCGCGACGAGTCCGTGAACAGGCATCGGGTGTCTCCTCCGTTGACGACGAACCCACACCCTAACGCGGTGCGCGTGACCCGGCCGCTGTCGGAAGCCGGTATTACGGTGTGCGAATACGACAATGGGAGGGGATCGATGATCGGGACATCGACCGGGGCCGGTGACCAGACGGGACGACGTCTCGTCGTCTTCGGCGACGCGGCAGGCGCATCCGGATACGCCGACGTGCTGCGGCGGGTCGCGGGTCTGACCGACGTCGCCTCCACCGCGGACTTCGGTGACCGCATCGTCGATCGCACGCAGACCCGCACCGCCCAGGCGACGGTCTTCGCCGACCTCGGTGTCGCCGTGGTCGCCGCCGACGACGACCAGGCGTCCGCGCTGGCCGCGCAGTGCTCGGCCGACGGCGACATCCTCGCGGTGGAACCCGAACGCGTCCACCGCATCCGGACGGCCGCCCCGGGTGTTCCCGGTGACGGGTCCGATCGTCCTGCGTATCTCCGCGGCTACGCCGACGGCGTCGCCGACCTGGTGGCGCGGCTCGGCGGCCGATCGGAGACAGCGCAGGCCACGTCGACCCTGGCCGACACCGACGAGTTCACGTGGGGTCTGCTCGCCACAGGCGTGTCCACCAGTTCGGCAGACGGTTCGGGCGTGCGCGTCGCCGTCCTCGACACCGGGCTCGATCTCACCCACCCCGACTTCGCCGGTCGGGACATCACGTCGGCCGCATTCGTCGACGGCGTCACGAGCGCGCAGGACGGTCACGGCCACGGCACCCACTGCGCGGGCACTGCGTGCGGCCCGCAGACGCCGAGCACCGGCCGTCGTTACGGGATCGCCTACGCCGCAGGGTTGTTCGTCGGCAAGGTGCTCGGCGACGACGGCAGCGGCGCCGACGAGGGAATCCTCGCCGGACTGAACTGGGCACTGACCAATCGCGTCGACATCGTCTCGATGTCACTCGGTGCCGACGTCCGTGCGGTCTCGACCGCCTACGAGACGGTCGGTCGTCGCGCGCTGGCGGCGGGCACGCTGATCGTCGCGGCGGCGGGCAACAACGCGAACCGCCCGTCCGATCCCGGTTTCGTGGGGGTGCCCGCGAACAGTCCGTCGATCGCCGCGGTCGCCGCGACGGATCAGAGCTCGGCGATCGCGCCGTTCTCGGCACGCAGCACCGACGTCGAGGGTGGAAACGTCGACATCGCCGCGCCCGGCGTGGACGTGTACTCGTCGTGGCCGGTGTTCCCGCCCGGGTCGTCGCAGGGCGAGGGCGCGAGCCGGTACAACATCATCAGCGGTACGTCGATGGCGACACCGCACGTCGCCGGGATCGCGGCGCTGTGGGCGCAGACCACCGGCCGTCGTGGCCGCGACCTGTGGACCACCCTCACGCAGCAGGCTCGTCGGCTCGACATCCCCGCCTCGGACGTCGGGGCCGGCCTCGTGCAGGCGCCCCGCTGACCTGCGGTCGAGCGGCCGCGGCGGGGGTAGGATCGGCGACCGTGCCGGACGTCACGATCACCGTCGACGACGACCACCTCGCCGCCCTCGACGACGTGGTCGCCTCGATCCGCGCCGCCGGGGTGCACGTGACCGCGGTGCACGCGGCCATCGGTGTGATCTCGGGGACGGTCGCCGACGACGCCCGCGGGCCCCTCAGTGCGATACGGGGTGTCGCGTCGATAGAGCAGGCTCCGCGCTTCGGGGTGGCGCCACCGGACTCGCCGGTCCAGTAGTCTTCGGGCGGCTCCGGACGGCGCACGCGGCGGCCAGGATGATCGCGAGTGCGCCGAGAACGAGTGCGAGCGTCAGGTTCTCGCCGAGCAGTGCCACCGACCACAGCACCGACAGCACCGGTTGCACGAGCTGGATCTGACTGATCGTCGTCATCGGCCCGATCGCCAGCCCTCGGTACCAGGCGAAGAACCCCAGGAACATGCTGACGCCGGCCAGGTAGGCGAACGCGGCCCACTGCACACCCCCGGCGGACGGTGTCGAGCGGGTCACCAGCACCGCGGTCACGACGGACGTCGCCGGGAGCGCGACCACCAGCGCCCAGCTGATCGTCTGCCACGCCCCGAGTTCGCGGGCGAGGAGACCGCCCTCCGCGTAGCCCACCGCACCGGCGACGACGGCCCCGAGGAGCAGCAGATCGCCGGCCGTCGGTGCGCCCAACGCCCCGTGGCCCAGCGTCGAGAACACCGCGACCGCGATCGCCCCGACGGTCGCGAAGGCCCAGAACCGGACGGGTGGTCGCTCGCCGGTCCGGATGACGGCGGCGACCGCCGTCGCCGCAGGGAGCAACCCGATCACGACGGCGGCGTGGGCGGCCGTCGTCGTGGTCAGGGCAAGGGAGGTGAGCACCGGGAAGCCGACGACCACCCCGCAGGCGACGACGACGAGCCGAAGCCACTGTGATCCGCGGGGCGTCCGTGGGCGGACCGCGGCGAGCAGGGCCAGCGCGAGCAACCCGGCGACCACCGCGCGCCCGACCCCGACCAGCATCGGGTCGAGGTCGGTGACGGCGACACGGGTCAGCGGGACGGTGAACGAGAAGGCGAGGACCCCGAGTGCACCGAACGCGGCGCCGGACGTGACCGGTAGCGGTGTCGTCACCAACCGGATAGCGCTACTCTGTTGTCTCATGTCCGACGATAGCAGTGCCGTGATCGCCGGCCGGCTCCGGAGAGAGTTGTCCGAGGCCGCGCCGGGATCACGACTCCCGTCGACCCGGTCGCTGGCACAGCGGTTCGGCGCAGGCCCGGTGACGGTGCAGCGTGCGGTCGCACGGCTCGTCGCGGCCGGTCTCGTCGAGACCCGTCCGGGGGTGGGGAACTTCGTGCTGCGACCACCGTCGGTGCGCACCGTGGGCGAGATGGATTGGCAGACCACGAGTCTCGGGCCCGATCGGACCGGTCCCACCCCGGTCGGCTCGACGCTGCGGGACGTCGGTCCCGGCACGATCGCCCTGCACAGCGGCTATCCGTCGCCGGATCTGCTCCCGCTGCGGGAGGTGCGCTCGGCCCTGCAGCGGGCCCTGCGCGAGGAGTCCTCGTTCGATCGGCCGCCGCTGGTGGGTGTACCCGACCTGCGCTCCTGGTTCGCCCGCGAGGTCGCCGTCCGGTCGGTCGACGCGGGCCCGCGCGCCAGCGACGTCGTGATCACCGCCGGCGGTCAGGCGGCGTTGTCCGCGGCGTTCCGCGCCCTCGCAGCACCCGGCGATCCGATCGTCATGGAGTCACCGACGTACTGGGGGGCGATCGCCGCGGCGCGGCAGGCCGGGCTCGTGATCGTGCCGGTCGCCCGGACGCTGGGTGCCCCGCGCGCGTCGGACGTCGACGACGCGCTGCGCGCATCCGGCGCCCGGGTCGCCTACGTCCAGCCCACCTTCGCCAATCCGACCGGCTCGCACTGGCTGCCGCCCGAGCGGGCAGCGATCCTGCGGGTCGCGACCGACCGCGGGGCGTTCCTCGTCGAGGACGACTGGGCGCGGGATCTGGCCATCGCCGAGCCGCGTCCGCCGCTCGTCGCCGACGATCCGGACGGGCACGTGGTCTACATCCGATCGCTGACGAAGAGTGCGTCGTCGACGCTGCGGGTCGGCGCGGTCATCGCGCGCGGGCCCGTCCGCGACAGGATCGCGGGCGCTCTGGCGTCGAGCGATCTGTACGTCTCGCCGGTGCTGCAGCGGGCCGCCCTCGACGTGGTGACGAGGCCGTCGTGGCAGACGCATCTCAGCCGGCTCCGCCGCGAGCTGCACGGTCGGCGCGATGCTCTCGCGGCCGCCCTGTCCGCGCACGCGCCGTCCCTGGAGGTGGCGGGAGTCCCCGACGGCGGGTTGAACCTGTGGGCGCGGCTGCCGCGTGACCTGGACGCGCAGGCCGTCGCGGCGCGGTGTCTGGCCGACGGTGTCGCGGTGTCGCCGGGGGACGAGTGGTTCCCGGCCGCGGTCTCGGCGCCGCATCTCCGCCTCAACTACGGCTGGGCGGACCCGGCCCGGTTCGAGGAGGCGGCCCGGATCATCGAACGGGTGACGGCGGCGGCCGTCGCCTGAGGGTCGGTCAGCGGTCCATCAACGCGCCGCCGGTGCCCCCGAGCGACAGCAGGAACACGGCGAGCAGGAACCAACTCGCCCCCTGCCACACCTGCCAGCGGCCACGCGCCTGCCACATGCGGAACGTCCACCACAGGGCGCCGACCGCACCCGCGAACACCAGCAGCGGGAAGACGATGAGGACCCACAGCGGGGTCGGGTCGTACAGGAGTGACCCGACCACGAGGAACGCGATCGCGAACCCGAACACCGACACCACGTAGACGGCGGCCGCGCGCAGCGTCGAGCGCCGGTCCGGTCGTGGACCGTCGGTCGGGGCGTCGCCGAAGGGTTCGATACCTCCAGCATCCCGACGAGCCGGACATCGCGCAACGACGCCGGGGCATCTCGGTCAGCGGACGATGGTGGCGTCCGCGGAGATGCCCGTGCTGCGGTGGCCGAGGACGCCCACGTTGACCATCAGGACCACCATCACGGCGGCGACGAGTGCGAACACCGGTCCGGATCCGTTGGCGTCGAGGAACGGCAACAGGATGAACGGGAGGACTCCGGTGGTCAGTTTCGACAGCGAGTAGGCGGCACCGGCCGCCGTCCCACGGATCGCGGTCGGGTAGGAATCCGCGAGGTACACGTGATAGGCGTTCGAGAACAGGTTGCTGGCCATCGTGTACAGCAGCCCGGACACGACGATCGCCCAGGCGGCGCCCGCCAGACCGAACCACAGCCCGAACGCCGCCATCGCCCCGGCGGAGGCGATGACCAGCCACTTGCGTTCGATGCGTTCGACGATGGGGACCGCGAGCACCGACCCGAGCGGGTACCCGACGTAGGTCGCCGCGAGGAAGCCGAGCGACGTGACGAGGTCGAAACCCTTGTCCAGCAGGACGAGCGGGGCCAGTGTGCCGAACCCGTAGTACCCGAACACCTCGAGCACGGACAGGATCCACAGCATCGTCGTGCGTCGGGTGAGCGGTGGCCGGAACAGTGCCCGCACCCCGACCGCGCGAGTCGACGTGACGACGATCGTCGGGTCGGGTTCGGCCAGTCGGTGTCCGGCGGCGACCGCCTGCTCCTCGAACCGGCGGCAGATCGCGTCGGCCTCGTCGTGGCGGCCCTGCGTCTCCAACCATCGCGGGGACTCGGGCAGTCCGCGGCGGACCACCCACACCGCGAACGACCCGAACGCACCGATCACGAACAACCACCGCCACCCGTCGACGCCGAGGGGGTTCAGCGGGACCAGCCAGCGTGCCAGCAGCCCGACGACGGGGACACCGAAGAACGCCACCGTGTAGGCCCACGAGATCATCCGTCCGCGCGCGTTCTTCGGCAGCAGGTCCGACAGGTAGGAGTCGGCGAGGGCGAACTCCGCGCCGATGCCCACGCCGGCGATGAACCGTGTGACGACGAGGAACGCCGCGTTGGGTGAGAAGGCGCCCAACAGCGAGAAGAACGAGTAGACGGCGAGGTTCACCATGAACGCCCGACGCCGACCGACGCGGTCGGCGTAGCGCCCCATCACCGCGGCCCCGAGGAACTGACCCAGGAACGCCGACCCCAGGAGCAGGTTCAGCTCGGTGCGGTCCAGGGACAGCTCGGACCGCAGCACACCGGAGATGGTCGCGGCGAGGAAGTTCTCGTAGAGGTCGAAGAACAGTCCGAGGCCGATCACGGCCGTGGCGATCCGGTGCGCCCGCACGATGGGCAACCGGTCGAGACGTGCGGCGACCGTGGGGACGGACGTGTCGACGGAAGTCATTTCCGGAGGCTAACGGTGTCCGATTCGGTCGCCGACGACACCGCCGATCACACCGCGGCGACGGCCGCCTCGAGGTCGGCGACGACGATCCGCTGCATGGTCATCATCGCGGCCATCGACGCCCGTGCCCGCTCGGGATCGGGATCACCGTTGAGTTCGAGGAGTCGGCGTGGCGTCACCTGCCAGCTCAGACCGAACCGGTCCTTGAGCCAGCCGCACTGCGACTCGACCCCGCCGTCGGCCAGCAGGCCGTACCAGTAGTGGTCGGTCTCCTCCTGGTCCTCGCACAGGATCATGAAGGACACCGCCTCGGTGAACGGGAACTGCGGCCCGGCGTTCATCGCCTGGAACCGCTGCCCGTTGCACTCGAAGGTCGCGGTGAACACGGCGTCACCGGCCATGCCCTTCTCGTGCACGACGAAGTCGGGGAAGACGCGACCGTAGTGCTCGAGTGCGTCGCCGAGGTCGTCGTCGAACCAGAGGAACGGGGTGATGGGGGCGGCCATGGGGGACTCCTTCGGGTCTGGAGGATGCTCTCGCCGATGTGGACTCGCGGTGAGGCCGGAACTCATCGGTGGTCGGAGCGGGTGTCCGCGTACCCTCCCAGGGCATGGCCCCGCGGGCGGTGGAACTGACGATCGGCGACCTCGCGCGCCGTGCGGGTGTCAGCACCTCCGCGCTGCGGTTCTACGAGGACAAGGGCCTCATCTTCTCGCGCCGCACCTCGGGCAACCAGCGGCGGTACCACCGGGCGATGCTGCGCCGGGTGGCGTTCATCCGGGCGTCGGCGGCGGCCGGTATCCCGCTGTCGAAGATCGCCGAGGTGTTGGCGGTGCTCGGTGACTCCGAGTCGCCGACGCCGAAGATGTGGGAGAAGGCGTCGCGCACCTGGATCGCCGACCTCGACGCCCGCATCGAACTGCTCACCCACATGCGCGATCTCATGGGCTCGTGCGTCGGCTGCGGATGTCTGTCGATGACGGCCTGCAAGCTGCTGAACCCCGACGACGTCGCCGCCGAGAGCGGCCCGGGCGCACTGCGGTTGGCGGTGCCACCGGAGATCACCGACGCCGAGTGAGGCGTCCCGCTACTCGGTGGCCAGGCGCAGGCTGAACGCCACCAGGGCGGTGCCGGTGACGGCGTCCATCGCGGCACGGACCCGACTGCGCGAGAACACCGCCCGTGCGCGGTCGACGCCGACCACGACGGCCAGCAGATAGGCGACGCCGATCGCGGGCACGGTGACCGCGTAGAGGACGACGGTCCCGGCCGCGGGGTCGGTGCCGAGGAACTGCGGGAGCACGGCGAGGTAGAAGGCGATCACCTTCGGGTTGCAGATGTTCGACAGGAACCCCTGCCGCAGGCCGGTGCGGATCCGGCGATCGCCCCGGGCGGTGTGAGCCGGCACCGCGGCGGCGTCGCCGACGGCCCGGTGCTGTCGCATCGTGCGGAAGGTCTGGACGGCCAGGTACATCAGGTAGGCGGCGCCGATCCACTTGATCGCGAGGAACAGCGGCTCGATGCGCACGACGAGGACGCTGAGCCCGGCCGCCGCGGCGATGCTCTGCACCAGGTTCGCCACACCGATGCCGACCACCGCCGAGAGGCCGCGGGACCGTCCGCCGGCCAGCGTGTTCGCGATCGAGACGGCCGTGTCCGGCCCCGGGATGAGCGTCAACACGACGGCGAACCCCAGGAACATCGCGTAGCCCGCCCAATCCATGCGGTGAGGATACGACCGCGTCGTCGGCGATCCGTAATCTGGCAACCGTGAGCAAACCGACGGCGGCCGTGGCGCTCGGCAGTGGCGGAGCACGTGGTTACGCGCACATCGGCGTGCTGCAGGTGCTGTGTGAACGCGGCTACGACATCGTGGCCGTCAGCGGGTCGTCGATGGGCGCCCTCGTCGCCGGTCTGCACGCCGCCGGGACGCTCGACGAGTACACCGACTGGGTGACCGGACTCGGGCAGTTCGACGTGATGCGGCTGCTGGACGTCTCGCTGACCGCTCCCGGGATGATCCACGCCGACAAGATCCTCGACAAGGTGCGCGAGATCCTCGGCGACGTCGCCATCGAGGATCTCGCCATCCCGTTCACCGCCGTCGCGACCGACCTGACCTCGGGGCGGCCGCAGTGGTTCCAGCGGGGTCCGGTCGACGTCGCGATCCGCGCGTCCATCGCGATCCCCGGTGTCATCACCCCGCATGTGATGAACGGCCGCGTCCTCGTCGACGGCGGCATCCTCGACCCGTTGCCGATCGCCCCTCTCGCGGCCGCGCCGGCCGACGTCGTCATCGGCGTCGACCTGGGCTCCGAGGGGGTCGGTGTCGACGAGGACGACGACATCGGCGCCACCTCCGACTCGCAGGCGCAGGAGACGGTGCAGAGGTCGGGGGAGACCGGCCCCGGGATGCCACTCGACGCGTTGTCGCGGTTGCGCCGGACCGCGTCGCCGCTGCTCGACAGCGATTTCGTGAAGTCCATCGTCGACCGCATCGCCGGCGACACCCTCTCCGGGTCCGACGAGGTGATCGACGCCATCGCCTCCGAGCAGCAGTCGGGGTCGGGTGACGCGGCACGCAAACTCAGCCGGTTCGCGGTGATGAACCGGTCGCTGGACATCATGCAGGAGGCACTCGCGCGGCATCAGCTCGCGGCCCTGCCGCCCGACATCCTGATCCAGGTGCCGCGCACCGCCATCCGCAGCCTCGACTTCCACCGCGCGACCGAGGCCATCGCACTCGGTCGTGTGCTCACCGAGCGTGCGCTCGACACCCACGCCTCGCCGATCGCCACGGCCTTCGAGAGGCGCCGCGCCAGGGTCGAGACGCCGCGGTGACCGACGGTCACGACATCTCCTTCCGGCCGCTGACCCGCGACGATCTCCCGATGCTCGGCGGGTGGCTCGCGGACCCGGCGGTGTACCGGTGGTGGTTCCAGGACTCCGACGACGCGGCGCTCGACCGCGACTTCGGCCCGCAGATCGACGGCACCGAGCCGGGCGAGGATCTCGTCGTCGAGGTCACCGGCGCGGCGGGGAGACGGCCGGTGGGGCTGGTGCAGCGGTCGCGGATCGTCGACTTCCCCGACGACGTCACCGAACTCGAGGCCGTCGTCGGGACCGTCCCTCCGACCGCATGGTGCCTCGACTACCTCATCGGCGCCGCCTCCGACCGCGGTCGCGGACTGGGCCCGCGGATCCTCGCCGCCGCCGTCGACGACACGTTCGCGCGATTCCCGCAGGCCACGGAGATCCTGGTAGCCGTCGTCGCGGCCAACCGGGCGTCGTGGCGGGCGCTGGAGAAGGCCGGCTTCACCATCGTCGCGACGGGCGACATCACGCCGGACAACCCCGCCGACGACCCGCGCCACCACGTGCTGCGCCGGGCGCGGGAGGGGACCGTCTGATGCGGTCCATCCCCCGCGAGATCTGGGTCCTGCTGTCGGCGAACGTCGTCATCGCGCTCGGCTACGGGCTGATCGCCCCCGCACTGCCGGAGTTCGCCCGCAGCTTCGACGTCGGAGTCGGTGCCGCCGCGGTGATAGTGTCCGCGTTCGCCGCGATGCGACTGGTGTTCGCCCCGGTGGGCGGTCGCCTGGTCAGCCGTCTCGGCGAACGACGCATCTATCTGACCGGACTGGTCATCGTCTCGGTGTCGACGCTGGCGTGCGCGTTCGCCCAGACCTACTGGCAACTGCTGCTGTTCCGCGCGCTCGGCGGCATCGGCTCCACGATGTTCACCGTGTCGGCGCTGGCGCTGCTGATCCGTCTGGCGCCGGCCGAGATCCGCGGTCGGGCATCGGGGTTCTTCAGCGCCGGATTCCTCATGGGCAGCATCACCGGGCCGTTGATCGGCGGCGCGCTCGTCGGGTTCGGGCTGCGGATGCCGTTCGTGGTCTACGCCATCGCGCTCATCGTCGCCTCGCTCGTCGTCGCCACCCTGCTGCGCGACGTCGGCGGACGTCCCGTCGTCGACACCTCGGCCCCCGTGGTCGCGCCGTTGTCGTTCGTCGAGGCCCTGGGCGACAGCGCCTATCGGGCCATCCTGTCGTCGAACTTCACCCAGGGGTTCGCATCGATGGGCGTCCGCGTCGCACTGGTCCCGCTGTTCGTCGTCGACACCGACGGGCTCGGCGAGTCCCCGGCACTGGCCGGCGTGTTGTTGGCCGTGTACGCCGCGGGCAACGTCGTCGCGATCCTCTCGGCGGGACGCCTGTCGGACCGCTTCGGACGCAGACCGCTGATGCTTCCCGGCCTGGCGATCATGGGTGCTTCCACGGTGGTCCTCGGTTTCTCCGGCAGTGTGTGGGTGGCGGCGGTGCTGAGCTTCGCGGCCGGTATCGGTTCGGGGCTGTTCGCGCCCACCCACCAGGCCTCCCTGGCCGACCTGCTGTCCGTGCGCGGGCAGGGCGGCACCGCCCTGGCGGCGTTCCAGATGACCTCCGACATCGGCGCGGTGACCGGCCCGGTGATCGCCGGATTCGTCGCGCAGACCGCGGGGTTCGGCCCCGCCTTCCTGCTGACCGGGCTCGTCTCCCTCGTCTCCCTGGGGTTCTGGGTGCTCGCGCGCGAGACCGCGCCCGCACGGTCGTCGGCGTCCGCGGCGGCTCTGGGCGACGGCGCGTGAGCAGGACAGACGTCCCGGGCGGCCACTACCGTGGGGTCATGGAGACCGCCACCGGCACACCGGCGTCCGCACCACCGGGAGCGGACTCGGAGGTGGGTCGTCTGCGGACGGTGATGCTGCACCGGCCCGGTGACGAACTGCGACGGCTGACCCCGCGCAACAGCGACCAACTCCTGTTCGACGGTCTGCCCTGGGTCGACCGCGCGCAGGAGGAACACGACGCGTTCGCCGGACTGCTCACCGACCACGGTGTGGAGGTGCTGCTGCTGGGCGATCTCCTGGTGGAGACGATGCGCGCCAGCGGTGCCGCGCGGATGCAGGGGATCGCCGCCGCCGTCAGCGCCCGGCGGCTCGGCCCGCACCTCGCAGCCGAACTCGCGGCCCACCTGCGCGGCCTCGACGCCACCGAGCTCGTGGACGTCCTCACCGCCGGGATGACCTTCGACGAGCTCCCGGAGAGCCCCGCCGCGGCCCGGACGTCACTGGTGCGCCGGATGCACCACGGCGTCGAGTTCGCGATCGACCCACTGCCCAACCTGCTGTTCACCCGCGACAGTTCGTTCTGGATCGGCCCGCGGTTCGCCATCACCAGCCTGGCGTTGCCGGCGCGCTCACGGGAGACTTCTCTGACCGACATCGTCTACGCACACCACCCGCGCTTCCGCGGCGCGCGACGCGCCTACGAATCGCATTCGGCACCGGTCGAGGGCGGCGACGTGCTGCTGATGGCGCCCGGCGTCGTCGCGGTCGGGGTGGGGGAGCGGACCACCCCTGCCGGTGCGGAGGCGTTGGCGCACAGCCTCTTCGACGACGGTCTCGCCCACACCGTGCTGGCCGTCCCCATCGAGCAGCGACGGGCGTCGATGCACCTCGACACGGTGTGCACCATGGTCGACACCGACGCGGTCGTCATGTATCCGGCTGTGCACGACACCCTCTCGGCCTTCACCATCACCCGCGACGCCGGATCCGTGAGCGGGCCACGACCGTTCGTCGAGGCCGCCGCCGATGCGATGGGCATCGGCAAGTTGCGTGTCATCGACACCGGACTCGACCCGGTCACCGCCGAACGCGAACAGTGGGACGACGGGAACAACACGCTGGCGATCGCACCAGGGGTGGTCGTCGCCTACGACCGCAACGTCGAGACGAACCGTCGGCTCACGCAGTCGGGGATCGAGGTGCTCACCATCGCCGGCAGCGAACTCGGCTCGGGTCGAGGCGGCCCCCGCTGCATGTCGTGTCCGGTCGTCCGCGAATCCGTGCCGTCAGGGGTGTGAGGGTGTCCCTGCCGATCGTCATCGACCACGCCTCGTCGGAACCCCCGTTCGAGCAGGTGCGTCGCGGCGTCATCGATCTGGTCGCACGTGGGGAGCTCATCGTCGGCACCCGCCTGCCGACGGTCCGTGCCCTCGCCGAGGAACTCGGCATCGCCGCGAACACGGCGGCCCGTGCGTACCGCGAGCTCGAGGCGGCCGGTGTGATCGAGACGCGGGGGCGGAACGGGTCTTTCATCGCGGCCGGGTCCGACTCGGCGCGGGACGAGGCGCAACGCGCGACCACCGACCACGTGTCCGCGTTGCGGGCGCTCGGCATCGCCGACGAGGAGATCGCGGCGATGCTCACCGCCGCGCTGCGTCGCACGGTGTGAACACCCTGTGACCTGCGCAGGTGTCGCGTAACGGCTGAATGTCCGTTGTGTGTTCTTTTGGCGGTTGTACCGATTCGCTGCGAGAGTGGTGGCCATGGCAGTGACGACATCCACCTCGGTCACCGAAGAACAGAGTGACAGACTGACCTCTCGACCGGTCCCCGGCGGACCGCGACGAACCGCCGTCGACCTCGTCGTCTTCGGCGTCACGGCGGCGCTCGTCGTCGCGTTCCTCGTCTGGGGCATCGTCGACAAGACAGGCCTGAAGGACAGCACCGCGTCGCTGTTGTCGGCGATCACCGACAACCTCGGGTGGCTGTTCATCCTCGCGGCGACGGCGTTCGTCCTGTTCGCGATCTTCCTCGCGGTCAGCAAGTACGGGAAGATCCCGCTCGGGCGTGACGGCGAGAAGCCGGAGTACCGCACCATCAGTTGGATCGCGATGATGTTCAGCGCCGGCATGGGCATCGGCCTCATGTTCTACGGCGCCTACGAACCGCTCACGCACTACGTGAACGCCCCACCCGGGACCGACGCGCGCGACGTCGGCGTCGCCATGGCGACCACCATGTTCCACTGGGGTCTGCACCCGTGGGCGATGTACGCCGTCGTCGGGCTCGCCATCGCCTACAGCACCTATCGCTGCGGGCGTGGGCAGTTGATGAGCGCGGTGTTCGCGCCCCTGCTGGGACATCGCGCGGAGGGCTGGGGCGGCAAGGTCATCGACATCCTCGCGATCTTCGCCACCCTGTTCGGCACCGTCGCGTCGCTGGGCCTCGGTGCGGCGCAGATCGGTTCGGGCTTCCAGGAGCTGGACTGGGTGAACGAGAGCGGCAAATTCCTGCTCGTCGCCGTGATCGCCGTGCTGACAGCGGCATTCGTCGCGTCGGCCGTCTCCGGCGTCGCCAAGGGCATCCAGTGGCTGTCGAACATCAACATGGTCCTGGCCATCGTGCTCGCGCTGTTCGTGTTCGTCGTCGGCCCGACGGTGTTCATCCTCAACGTCATGCCGACGTCGATCGGCAGCTACCTCAACGAGATCACCTCCGACGCCGCGCGCAGCAGCGCGACGACCGACACCGCGGGGCAGGAGTGGCTGTCGGGCTGGACGATCTTCTACTGGGCGTGGTGGGTCTCGTGGACCCCGTTCGTCGGCATGTTCCTCGCCAAGATCAGCCGCGGCCGCACCATCCGTCAGTTCGTCGTCGGCGTGATGATCGTTCCGACCACCGTCTCGCTGGTGTGGTTCGCCGTGTTCGGCGGCACGGCCATCAGCCAGGAGATGGACGGCAAGGGCCTGTCGAACAGTCCCGACGAGGAGTCGCAGCTGTTCGGCATGCTGGACAACCTCCCGCTCGCGGGGATCGCCTCGGTGCTGGTCATGCTGCTCGTCGCGATCTTCTTCGTCTCCGGTGCCGACTCGGCGTCACTGGTCATGGCCACGCTCTCGCAGCGGGGTCGCCCCGAACCGTCGCGGAGCGTGGTCATCTTCTGGGGTGTGCTCACCGGTGCTGTCGCCGCGCTCCTGCTGTGGGTCAGCGGGGACGACGCTCTCGAGGGCATCAAGACGATGGCGATCATCGCGGCGTTGCCGTTCGTCATCGTGATGATCGTGATGTGTGTGTCGCTGTTCATGGACCTGCGACGCGACCCGCTGATCGTCGCGACCCGACACCGCGCCGAGGGGATCGACGACGAGGTGCGGGTGCACGCCAACACGCTCGCCGCGACGGACCTGAGCACCGACGTCCTGCCCTCGGGCAGCGTCGATGTCGACGCGTCGCTGCTGGAGCAGGCACCGAAGACCGACGAGACCTGAGTCACGGCGCCCGTCGGGGGCGGCATGACGAGTCGGCTGAGGATCACTGATCCGGGATGCGATACTCGTCACAGAGCCGCACCCCGGCGGCGCGTGTCACAGGAGTCTCGATGCATCGCTCAGCACGGTGGTCTGCCAGCGCCCTCGTCGGTGTCGTCGTCGCGATGGGCGCGGCCGTCGGGGTCGCGCCGGCCTCGGCCGCCTCGGTCACGGTGCCCTCGCCGGTCAAGGCCGCACCGGGCAGCGTCGACCTGCGGTCGGTGACGGTCGACTACGACCGCGGTGCCGGACGTCTCGACGTGACCCTGACCCTGCGCGGATTCCCGGGCTTCGGGCGTGGTCTCGGCCCGACCTACTCGATCCTGCTGTTCGGGCCGCGCAACGTCACGGGCGGGACCGGCCAGTCGGTCGCGGCGATCTCCGTGAGCGGCCCGCCGATCCGTGACGGGTTCCCGGTCCCCGGTGGCACGCCGTTCAGCAGTCCGCTGCTGGTCAACCCCGTCGGCACTGACGTGAACCAGTTGGTGGACGTCCAGACCCGCTTCGCCGGGCACAACGTCGAGTTCCGGGCGCGCGACGACAGGCTCAAGAATTTGCCGCTGGCGTTCTTCGACGTCCACACCAGCCTGGACCGGGTGTACATCGCGTCCGACGTCGGCACGACCGACGCGCTGCGCGGTTCGATCCCGAACTGATCGCCGGCGTCTGACCCTCACCCGATGGACCCGTCGAGTGGGCGCTTCCGGACGTCGAGTGGGCGGTAACCCGGCACGCAACGTCTGTTACCGCCCAACCGACGTCTGTTACCGCCCAACCGACGGGGTCGACGGGTGGTGCGCGCGGTCAGCGCCAGCTGGGCAACCACATCTGCAGGTTCCACTCGTGCAGTGACAGCGGTGAGCCGGTGAGGATCGGCCACATCCAGACGAAGTTCGTGACGACGAGCCCGATGTACACCGATGCCAGAGCCACGCCGAGCATCCGTCTCTCGCGCCCGAACGACCGCCATCGGCCGTCGGCGCCGAGCAGGTCCCCGACGCACAGCGCCAACCCCATGACGAGGAACGGGGCCATCGCGGTGGCGTAGAAGAAGTACATCTGGCGGTCGAGGTTGGCGAACCACGGCAGCCAGGCGGCTCCGTATCCGACGAGCACCACCGCGTAGCGCCAGTCCCGACGGGCCAGCCACCGCCACAGACCCCACAGCAACATCGGGAACGCCAGCCACCACATGGCGGGTGTCCCGATGAGCATCTCCACGCGGATGCACTGCCCGCCGCCGCACTGGTCGGGGCCGTTCTGCACCGCGTAGAGCATCGGCCGCAGACCCATCGGCCACGTCCACGGCTTGGACTCCCACGGGTGGTGGTTGCCCGCCGAGTTGGTCAGTCCCTCGTGGAAGCTCAGGACCCCGGACTCGTAGTACCAGAGCGAGCGCCACGCCCCGGGGACCCAGGAGAACGGGCCGTCGTAGCCGACCTGGTTGCCCACGGCGTAGCGGTACACCGACGTCTCCCCGGCGAACCAGGGCGCATAGGTGGCCATGTAGACGAGGATCGGGGTGATCGCGAGGCTGAACCAGGCCGGGACGAAGTCCCGACGCAGCGTCCCCATCCACGGACGCTGCACGTGGTACGCGCGCCGGTTGGCGACGTCGAACCCGAGTGACAGGAGCAGATAGAAGAGCACGAAGTAGATGCCCGACCACTTCGTCGCGCACCCCAGGCCGAGCAGCAGCGCGGTCGCGAAACGCCACCATCGGAAGCCCAGGCGTGGACCGAACGGTGTGTCGGCGATGCGTCCCTCCGACCACACCCGGTGCATCCGCGCCCGCATCTGGTCGCGGTCGGCGACGAGGGTCGCCATCGCCGCGAGCAGGAAGAAGATCTGGACGATGTCGAGCATCCCGACGCGGGACGACACGAAGGTCACGCCGTCGCAGATGACGAACACCGCGGCGATCGCGCCGATGAGTGTGGACCGGGACAGCCGTCGTGTCATCCGGAACACGATCAGCACCATCAGGGTGCCCAGGACGGCCGAGGCGAACCGCCAGCCGACCGGGGTGTAGCCGAACATCCACTCGCCCATCGCGATCACCCATTTGCCGACGGGCGGGTGCACGACGAGCCCGTAGGCGGGGTTGTCCTCGATCCAGTTGCCGCCGGTGAGGACCTGCCAGGCCTGCGGGACGTAGTGCTTCTCGTCGAAGACCGGTGTCCCGTTGTCGGTCGGGTGTCCCAGGTCCCAGAAGCGGGTGATCGCGGCGACGATCGTCAGGACGGCGCCGACGATCCATCCGCGGCGGGTGTCGGTCGCACCGAAGACGGCCGGGGGTACGGACGGCCCGGGACGGGCGCCGAGGTCCTCGGCCTGACCGTGCTCGTCGGACGACGCGTCCATCAGGCCACGGGGGTCGACGGGCGCGGCGGTGCTCACCCGCACGATCGTAGGCTGTCGGCGATGGGTTCTGAGGATGCCGGCGACGCCGACCCGGCCACACGCCCGGGATGTCTGATCCTGGCCGCGACACCGATGGGCCGTCCCGACGACGCCTCACCTCGTCTGCGGGAGGCCCTCGGCACCGCCGACGTCGTCGCGGCGGAGGACACGCGACGGACCCGTTCGCTGGCCACCGCTCTCGAGGTGACCATCACCGGCCGCGTGGTCAGCTACTACGACCAGGTCGAGGAACGCCGCGCGCCCGGGCTCGTCGAGGAGGTGGCCTCCGGCTCGCGCGTGCTGCTCGTCACCGACGCCGGTATGCCCTCGGTGAGCGATCCGGGCTACCGGCTCGTCGTGGCGTGTGTGGAGGCCGGCCTCCCCGTGACGTGCCTGCCGGGGCCGTCGGCGGTGACGACGGCGCTCGCGCTGTCCGGGCTGCCCGTCGAGCGGTTCTGCTTCGACGGCTTCGCGCCCCGCAAGCCGTCCGCGCGCCGCTCGTGGTTGGGCGAGCTCGTCAGCCAACCGCGGACCGTCGTGTTCTTCGAGTCCCCGCATCGCCTGGCCGACTGTCTCGCCGACGCGGCCGACGTCCTCGGCGCCGATCGGCGCGCCGCGGTGTGCCGAGAGCTCACCAAGACCTATGAGGAGGTCCGGCGCGGACCGCTCTCCGAGCTGGCCGCGTGGGCGGCCGACGGCGTGCGGGGCGAGATCACCGTCGTCGTCGAGGGGGCGACCGCGACCCGGTCGGATCCCGCCGATCTCGTCGGGGAGGTCGAGGAACTCGTCGCCGACGGCGCACGGCTGAAGGACGCGTGCGCTGCGGTCGCCTCCCGGGCCGGTGTCGGTCGGCGTGACCTCTACGAGGCGGTGCTCGCCGCGCGCTGACCCCCGATCATGTGTAGTTCTCGCGCATATCGGTGCAGGTCGGCGCCGCGAGAACTACACATCATCGGGGGCGCGGAGGTCGACGATCGACGCCGCCTTGTCCATGCACTCCTGCCACTCGCGGGAGGGGTCGGAGTCGATGGTGATGCCACCGCCGACACCGAGGCGCAGCGTCCCGTCCGGGCTGACCTCGACGGTGCGGATCGCCACCGACAGGTCGAGGTCGCCACCGGGCGCACGGACCCCGATCGCCCCGCAGTAGACGCCGCGGGCATCGGTCTCCCAGTCGGCCAACAACTCTCGTGCGCGGTGCTTCGGGGTGCCGGTGACCGACCCCGGCGGGAAGGTTGCCTCGAGGAGCGCGTCGGTGTCGACGGTCGTGGGCACCTGCGCGGCCACCGTCGAGACGAGATGCCACACGCCCGGCGCCGCGTGCACCGACAGCAGCTCGGGGACGGTGACGCTGCCGGGCACGGCGACGCGACCGAGATCGTTGCGGACGAGGTCGACGATCATCACGTTCTCCGCGACGTCCTTCACCGAGTCGCGCAGCAGGGCGGGGTCGTCGTTCAGGGGAAGCGTGCCCTTGATGGGGCTCGACGTCACCAGGTCACCGACGCGGCGCAGGTAGGTCTCGGGCGAGAACGACACCACGGAGCCCCACACGCCGGCCAGGTACGCGGCCTTGCGCGGCGACATCCGCGAGACGCCGGTGCGGAACAGGTCGACTGCGGACCCGGCGAGCGTCCCGGTGAAGCGGCTGCACACGCACGCCTGATAGATCTCACCGGCGGCGATCGCGTCGAGGCACATCCGGATGGCGTCCTCGTGACGGGTGCGGTCGGGTGTTCGCCAGGTGGCTCGCCACCGTCCGACGGCAGGCGCGTCGCCGGTCACGCAGGCGCGCAGATCATCCGGGCAGGGCGCGCCGACGGCCGATCGGTGATACCAGATCCCGTCACGGAGCAGCAGCACGCTGTCGCTGCTGCCGCCGAGCACGGCCGGGAACCGGGCGTCGCCGATGCGGTCGGGAAACGACAGTGCGCCGAACCAGAACCGGTCCGGGACCTCCGACGGACCGTGCCCGGCGGTCACCGCCACCGACGGGGCGATCACCGCGTCGCCGCCGAGCCAGTCGCCGACGAGCGCCGCAGGACCCGGGATCGACTGCGCGAGTGCGCGATCGGCGAGGATGCCGAGGACGTCGACGGCACTGCCCCCGGGACCGAGCGGCTCGGTCGTCATGGCGGGGCTGGTCAGTCGCGGGTGTCGTCGTAGCGGGGGAACACCGGTGTCGGCGTCGGCAGCGCGGTGCCCGGGGTGAGGCGCTCGCCGACATCGGCGAACGTCCGCGCCCCCTCGTCGACGGACAGCAGGTCGAGGATTCTCGCGGTCGACGTCGGCATCACCGGCTGGGCGAGGACGGCGACGACCCGGACGACCTCGGCGCACACGTACAGCACGGTGCCGGCCCGAGCGAGATCGGTCTTGGCGAGCTTCCACGGTTCCTGCGCCGAGATGTACCGGTTCGTCTCACCGAGCACCTCCCACATCGCCTCCAGCGCCAGATGCAGTGCCTGCGCGTCGACCTCGCGTCGAACGCGCTCGAGCAGTCCGTCGGCCCGCGCGAGCAGTGCGGTGTCGTCGTCGGTGAACTCGCCGGGTTCGGGCACCGCACCGTCGAAGTTCTTGGCGATCATGGACAGTGAGCGCTGCGCCAGGTTGCCGAACTCGTTGGCGAGGTCGGCGTTGATGCGGGCCACGATCGCCTCGTGGGAGTACGAGCCGTCCTGGCCGAACGACACCTCGCGCAGCAGGAAGAACCGCAGCGGGTCCAGCCCGTACCTCTCGACGAGCGACGCGGGGTCGACGACGTTGCCGACCGACTTGCTCATCTTCTCGCCCTTGTTGAACAGGAAGCCGTGCGCGAAGACACGTTTGGGCAACTCGATGCCGGCGCTCATCAGGAAGGCGGGCCAGTAGACACAGTGGAACCGGACGATGTCCTTGCCGATGATGTGCAGATCGGCGGGCCAGAACCGTTCCAGCAGTGCGGGATCGGTGTCCGGGAATCCGACGCCGGTGAGGTAGTTGGTCAGGGCGTCCACCCAGACGTACATGACGTGACCGGGGTCGCCCGGGACGGGGACTCCCCAGTCGAAGGTGGTGCGCGAGATCGACAGGTCGCGGAGACCCCCGGCGACGAAGCTGGCGACCTCGTTGCGCCGCGTGGCCGGACCGATGAACTCGGGTGTGGACTCGTAGAGCGCCAGCAGCTTGTCGCCGTAGGCCGAGAGGCGGAAGAAGTAACTGGCCTCCTCGGTCCACTCCACCGGCGTGCCGGTCGCGGTGGCGACGCGGCTGCCGTCCTCGAGTGTCGTCAGCTCGTCCTCGGCGTAGTAGGCCTCGTCGCGCACCGAGTACCAGCCGCTGAACGTGTCGAGATAGATGTCGCCGGCGTCGTCCATCCGACGCCACAGTTCCTGACAGGCGGCTTCGTGGTCGGCGTCGGTGGTGCGGATGAAGCGGTCGAAGCTGCTGCCCAACGTCTCCTGCATCGTGCGGAACGCCGTCGCGTTGCGGTCGGCGAGGGCGCTCGTCGAGATCCCCTCCGCCGCAGCGGTCTGTTGCATCTTCTGACCGTGTTCGTCGGTGCCGGTGAGGAACCGGACGTCGAAGCCGTCGAGTCGCTTGAAGCGCGCGATGGTGTCGGTCGCCACGTACTCGTAGGCGTGACCGATGTGCGGCGCGCCGTTGGGGTACGCGATGGCGGTCGTGACATAGAACGGGGTCGCGCGGTCCTCAGCCATGGTGGGGACAGCTTAGACAGTCGCCGCCCGGGCGATGTTGTCGGTGATGGCGCCGATGATCTGCGGCCACAGCGGCTCGGGCAGGTCGTGTCCCATCCCGTCGAGCAGCAGCAGTCGCGAGTCGGGTACGGCGTGGGCGATCGCCTTGCCGCCCGACGGCCGCATCAGGCCGTCGCCCTTCCCGTGCACGACGACGGTGGGTGCGGTGATGGCACGGGCGTAGCGACGCAGGCTGCCGCTGCCCATCACCGCGGCCGTCTGGCGCAGGATGCCTGCGGGGTCGTGTGCGCGGTCGTGGAACGACGCGGCCAACTCCCACGCCTCGTCGTCGGACAGGGGGTACCCGGGGCTGCCGATGGTCTGCAGTGCCTTCGCCGACGCCGCGATGTAGTCCTCGCGCGAGGCGCCCTTGCCGGGTCCGCTGAGCAGTGCGAGGAGCTTCTCCGGCGCCGGCGGCGGCAGGAACATCTGCAGCGTCGAGGAGAAGATGATCGCGGCCGAGAGAGTGCGCTCGGGGTATCCGCCCGCGACGACCTGGGCGATCATCCCGCCCATCGACGCGCCGACGACGTGCGCGCGGTCGATGCCGAGGTGGTCGAGCAGTCCGATCGCGTCGGTCGCCATGTCGGGAACGGTGTACGGGACCCGGCTGCCGATGCCCAGCTCGGTGCGGATGAGCCGCGGCACCAGGCCACCGCGGACGCGGACACCGTCGAGGTGCGTCGAGAGCCCGATGTCGCGGTTGTCGAACCGGATGACGCGGAAACCCGCCTCGACGAGGGCGTCGCAGAACCCGACCGGCCACACGGTCAACTGCGCCGACAGTCCCATGATCAGCAGGATCGGCGGGTCCGAGGGATCACCGAGGTCCTCGTAGTAGATGTCGATCTCGTGGGTGGCGCCCTCGATCTCCGCGGTCCCCACCCGCGCCGTGCCGGTTCGCATCTGCATGCGATCGACGATAGTCAGCGGTCGCCGGCGCGGTCGGAACGGGCAGAGACGCGTCAGCCGGGCAGGTCGCGTGCCATGAAGATGCTGACCTCGTTCCAACCCTGCGGGTGGTACGGCTCGGTCACCGCGTAGCCGAGGCGTTCGTAGAGCGTGACCGCCTCGGGTTGGCGGTTGCCGGTCTCGAGCACCACCCGCGTTCGTCCCAGGTCCCGCGCACGGTTCTCCAGCGCCGTCATCAGCGCCTGCGCCACGCCTGCACGGCGGGCCGTGGCGTCGACGTAGAGCCGCTTCACCTCGACGGCGTCGGGGAGGTCGTCGTGGCGGACCAGCGCCACACATCCGCCGGGCCGCCCGTCGACGCGGGCCACGAAGTACTCGGCGTGGCTGACGAACGGGTCGGGGTGATAGTCGGGGTAGCGGGCGGTGAGTTCGGCGACGGCGCGACGCAGCAGCTCGGCGAGGTCGGCGTCGTCGTCGCCGACCCGCGTCACCCGCACCGCGTGCGACGGGTGTTCAGAGGACATCGATCCGGAACGGTACGCCGGGAAACCTCGTCGCCCGCGCGCGATGCCACCTGACACGATGGCCCGGTGAGTTCACCGACCACCCGCCCCTTCGCCCAGGTCGACGTCTTCGTGTCCGGCCCGCTGTCCGGGAACCCCGTCGCGGTCGTCCTCGACGCGACGGGCCTCGACGACGCCACCATGGCGGCGTTCGCCCGCTGGACGAACCTGTCGGAGACGACCTTCGTGCTGCCGCCCACGCAGGCGGGTGCCGACTACCGCTTGCGCATCTTCACCCCCGGCGGCGAACTCCCGTTCGCCGGACACCCGACGCTGGGGTCGGCGCACGCCTGGCTCGAGGCGGGCGGTGTCCCCGCCGGCGACGCGATAGTCCAGGAATGCGGCATCGGTCCGGTGACCATCCGCCGCGACGGCGCACGACTGGCGTTCGCCGCGCCGCCGCTGCGCCGGTCGGGGCCGGTCGACGAGTCGGTGCTCGCCACGATCCGCGACGCGCTCGGGCTGACGCCGTCCGACGTCGTGGCGAGCAACTGGGTCGACAACGGCCCGGGGTGGATCGGCCTCATGCTCACCTCCGCTCAGAAGGTCCTCGACGTCGATCCCGATTTCTCCGCTCTCGGTGATCACGAGGTCGGCCTGATCGGGGCACTTCGCGACGGCGATGCCCACGCCGACTACGAGGTCCGCGCCTTCGCGCCGGGCGACGGCGTTCCTGAGGACCCCGTGACCGGCAGCCTCAACGCGGGGTTCGCGGTGTGGTTGCGCGCGACGGGCGAGGTGCCGGCGTCCTACGTCGCCGCGCAGGGCACCGCCCTCGGACGGGCCGGGCGGGTGAGCGTCGTCGACGACGGCACCCACATCTGGGTGGGTGGCGCCTCGACGACCACGATCGCGGGCACGGTGACCCTGTGAGCAGACGCCGGCCACCGCCACCGGACCCCGAACCGCTCGCGCCGCTCGTCGACGCGCACACCCATCTGGCCGCGTGCGGCGGACGCGACGCCGCAGCCGTGGGTGCGATCCTCGACCATGCCGGCACCGTCGGGGTCGCTGGTGTCGTCACCGTCGCCGACGACATGGTCGACGCCCGCTGGGCGGTCGCCGCCGCGGAATGGGACGACAGGGTGTGGGCCGCGACCGCACTGCACCCCACCCACGCGGGCGATCTCACCGCGGAGACCGCCGACGAGCTCACGACCATGGCCCGCCATCCCCGGGTCGTCGCCGTCGGGGAGACCGGACTCGACTGGTACTGGCTCGAACGTTCCGACGACTGCGCCCCGGCGGCGCAGCAGGAGCACTCCTTCCGCTGGCACATCGCCCTGGCGAAGGAGGTCGACAAGCCGCTGATGATCCACAACCGCGACGCGGGCCGCGCGGTGTTGGACGTCCTCGCCGACGAGGGGGCGCCCGAGACGGTGATCATGCACTGCTTCTCCGAGGACGAGGCAATCGCGCGGGAGTGCGTGGAGCGGGGCTACCTGCTGTCCTTCTCGGGCACGGTGAGCTTCACCAACGCCGCGGCGCTCCAGGCCGCCGCCCGTGTGGTGCCGCCGGAGCTGCTGCTCGTGGAGACCGACGCCCCGTTCCTCACCCCGCACCCCTACCGTGGGCACCCGAATCAGTCGTATTGCCTGCCCTACACGGTGCGCGCGCTGGCCGAGGTCCGCGGCGACGACGCGGCCGATCTGGCCCGTCAGCTGACGTCCAACGCGGAGCGCGCCTACCGGGTGACGGTGCCCCGGATCTGAGGGATGACTTTGCGCCCGACGCGTGCCCTCGTTATATTCCTGTGATCGCAGCGATCCCAACCGGTGATCGGTGCTGCGTGGGGGATCCCGAGACCATGACCGCCGACCAGAAGTTGACGTGTGTCTTTCCTGAACAGAATCAATGAGTCCAACTCCGTGCGCGTGCGGATCGCCATCGCCGCGCTGCTGGCGACCCTCGTCGCCGGCGGCGTGCTCGGCATCATGCGCCACAAGACCGTGCGCATCGACGTCGACGGCAAGATCATGACCGTCTCGACCATGCGGTCCTCGGTGGAGGACGTGCTGGCCGACCAGGGTCTGCACCCGTCCGGCGGCGACCTGGTCCGCCCCGCCCCGTCGGCCGGCCTCGGCAACGGCGAGACCATCACGTTCCACCGCCTCAAGACCGTCGTCCTCAACGTCGACGGCACCCCGCGCGAGATCAAGACCAACGCGGTCACCGTCGAGCAGGCGTTGGCCCAGCAGGACCTCGGCGGCCCCACGGTCGACGTCGAGGCGTCGCGGACCGCCCCGCTGCCCGTCGACGGTGCGGAGGTGTCGGTGATCCTGCCGAAGCCCGTCACGGTGATCGACGCGAAGAAGGTGTCCACGCCGACCGTCGCGGCCAAGACCGTCGGCGAGCTGCTGGCCGACCTCGGTGCCCCCCTCGCCGGCGACGACATCGTGACCCCGGCCGCGGACACCCCCGTCACCCCGAACATGCGGATCGCCGTCACCCGTATCCGCACCGAGCAGGTCACCGCCACCGAGCCGCTGACCGCCCCGGACAAGGAGACGCCCGACCCGACGCTGGTCAAGGACAAGCGCGAGGTCACCACCCCCGGCAAGCCGGGCACGCAGGAGGTCACCTACTCGGTGACGACCGTGGACGGCAAGGAGACCAAGCGGGTCAAGCTGGGCGCCACGGAGCTCACCCAGCCGGTCGCCGCCGAGGTCAAGGTCGGGACGAAGCCCGGGGCGCCGTTCGTGCCCTACGGGTCGGTCTGGGATCGCCTCGTGCAGTGCGAGTCGACCGGCAACTGGGCCATCAACACCGGGAACGGCTTCTACGGCGGCGTGCAGTTCGACCAGAACACCTGGGACCGCTGGGGCGGCCAGGAGTACGCGCCGCGGGCCGACCTCGCCACCCGCGAGGAGCAGATCGCGATCGCGGAGAAGACGCTCGCGGCACAGGGCTGGGGTGCGTGGCCCTCCTGCTCGGCCAAGCTGGGTCTCCGGTGATCCTCGCCTCCGGCGGGGGCCTGCGCTGACCGACCCTGTTCGACCCACACCGGAACGCCCGTCGGGGGATCCGACACCCGGTCTCCTGGGTCCCGTACGTATCCGAGCGCTCGCCGAGGAACTCGGCGTCCGCCCGACCAAGTCGCTCGGGCAGAACTTCGTCCACGACGCCAACACCGTGCGGCGGATCGTCGCCGAGGCCGGCGTCACCGCCGACGATCATGCGCTCGAGGTCGGTCCCGGCCTGGGTTCGCTCACCCTCGCGCTGCTGGGTTCGGCGGGGCGCGTGACGGCGGTCGAGATCGACCCGGTCCTCGCCGAGGCGCTGCCACGGACGGTCACCGAGCTCGCGCCCGCGCAGGCGTCGTCGTTGACGGTCCTGCGCCGCGATGCCCTCGACGTCACCGCCGACGACCTGGGCGACGTGTCGGTGCTGGTCGCCAACCTGCCGTACAACGTGGCCGTCCCGGTGCTGCTGCACCTGATGGCGGAGTGCCCGGGTATCCGCACCGCGCTCGTGATGGTGCAACTGGAGGTCGCCGAGCGCCTCGCGGCCGGGCCGGGCAGCCGCACCTACGGGGTGCCCAGCGTGAAGGCCCGCTTCTTCGGAGACGTCCGCAGGGCCGGGACCGTCGGTGCCGGGGTGTTCTGGCCGGTGCCGAAGGTGGAGTCGGGCCTCGTGCGCATCGACCGTCGCGAGATGCCGTGGCCGACCGACGACGCGACACGCAGAACGGTGTTCGCCGCCGTCGACGCGGCGTTCGCCCAACGACGCAAGACGCTGCGGGCCGCGCTCGCGGGGTGGGCCGGTTCGCCCGCGGCCGCCGAGGAACGCCTGCGTGCCGCCGGGATCGACCCCACCCTGCGCGGCGAACGACTCGACGTGGCCGAGTTCGTCCGGCTCGCGCTCACTAGTGTGGGATGACGTGCTGTCCGTCGTCCCCTCGCCCGTCGTCGTCCGGGCGCCCGCGAAGATCAACCTGCACCTCGGTGTCGGTGACCTGCGCCCCGACGGCTACCACGAACTCCTCACCGTCTTCCAGGCCGTCTCGCTGACCGATCAGGTGCGGTTGAGCCCGGCCGACACCCGCACCATCACCGTCACCGGTCCCGGCGGCGTCGCCGACCGCGCTCTCGAGTCGGTGCCGCTCGACGTCGACAACCTCGCCTGGAAGGCCGTCGACGCCGTGCGCGAGCACGTCGGCGACGACGCGCACGGCGAGGTCGCCGTCGACATCACCAAGGGGATCCCCGTCGCCGGCGGGATGGCCGGCGGGAGCGCCGACGCCGCCGCCGTCCTCGTCGGGCTGAGCCGTCTGTGGCGCCTCGACCTCGACCGCGACGACCTCGCCTCCCTCGCGGCCGGGCTCGGCAGCGACGTCCCGTTCTCCGTGCAGGGCGGTACCGCGCTGGGCACCGGGCGTGGGGAGAGCCTCACTCGCGTGCTCTCCCGCGGGGCGTTCCACTGGGTGATCGCCGTCGCCGCCGGCGAACTGAGCACGCCCGCGGTCTACCGCGAACTCGACGACCTGCGCGCGGCGGAGCGATCGGAGCCGCTGCGGCGTGCCGGCGCGCCCGACGACGTGCTCACCGCTCTCGCCGCCGGGGATCCGCATCGTCTCGCCGAGGCCCTCGTCAACGATCTGCAGCCCGCGGCGCTGAGCATGATGCCCGCGTTGCGGCGGACATTGCGCGCCGGCGTGGAGGCCGGCGCGCTCGCCGGGATCGTGTCCGGGTCGGGGCCGACGTGCGTGTTCCTCTGCGCCGACGCCGACCACGCCGTGCGTGTCGCAGCGGAACTCTCCGGGGCAGGCGTCACCCGCGCCGTCCGTACGGCGTCGGGCCCGGTCGGCGGTGCCCGCGTCGTCGACGACGAGCCGACAGGAGTCGCCCGATGAGCAACCTGGTCAACGCCGAGAAGATCAGCAAGAGCTTCGGCATCACCCCGCTGCTGGAGTCGGTGAGCCTCGGGGTGCAGGAGAACCAGCGCATCGGGGTAGTCGGCCTGAACGGCGGCGGCAAGACGACCCTGCTGGAGATCCTCGCCGGCATCACCGAACCCGACTCGGGGCGGGTGTCGCGGCAGGGCGGCCTGCGGATGGCGGTGGTCACCCAGCGCGGCGAGTTGCCGCCGGGATCCACCGTCGGCGACATCGTCCTCGGCCCGCTCGGCGTCGCGACGCACGAGTGGGCGTCGGACGCCCGGATCCGATCGGTCCTCGCGGGGATCGGGATCGACCGGCTCAGCCCGCCCGAGGGCGGATCGTCGCCGCTGGACCGTCCGGTGACGTCGCTCTCCGGCGGGCAGCGCCGACGTGTGGCGCTCGCGGCGGCACTGGTACAGGACCTCGACCTGCTCATCCTCGACGAGCCGACCAACCACCTCGACGTCGAGGGCGTGCAGTGGCTCGCCGACCACGTGGTGAACCGTCGTGGCTCGCTCGTCGTCGTCACCCACGACCGGTGGTTCCTCGACACCGTCGCGACCCGGACGTGGGAGGTCGCGCACGGGTCCGTCGCCGAGTACGAGGGCGGGTACAACGACTGGATCTTCGCCCGCGCCGAACGCGCGCGACTGGCCGACGCCGCCGAGGAACGCCGCCGCAACCTCGCCCGCAAGGAGCTGGCCTGGCTGCGGCGCGGGCCGCCCGCCCGGACGTCCAAGCCGCGATACCGCGTCGAGGCGGCGGAGAAGCTCATCGCCGACGTCCCGCCACCGCGGGACTCGGTGGCGTTGTCGTCGTTCGCCAAGCGTCGGCTCGGCCGGGTCGTCGTCGAACTCGAGGACGCCCGACTGACGACACCGGACGGACAGGTCCTCGTCGACGGGCTCACCTGGCGTCTCGCGCCCGGTGAGCGCATCGGCCTCGTCGGGATCAACGGCTCGGGCAAGACGACGCTGCTGCGTGCGCTCGGTGGGGAGAGCTCCGTCGCCCCCGGCCGCCGCATCGAGGGTGCGACCGTCTCGATCGGGTGGCTGCGACAGGAGCTCGACGACCTGCCCACCGACATCCGTGTGCTGGAGGCGGTCGAGGAGATCGCCACGCGCATCGTCATCGGGGCCGGCACGTCGGCGGAGAAGGAGATCTCGGCGGGGCAGCTCGCCGAGCGTCTCGGGTTCTCACCCGCGCGGCAGCGGACGCCGGTCGGTGACCTCTCGGGCGGCGAGCGGCGTCGACTGCAGCTGACGCGTGTGCTCATGGGGCAGCCGAACGTGCTCCTGCTCGACGAGCCGACCAACGACCTCGACATCGACACGTTGCAGCAACTCGAGGACATCCTCGACGGCTGGGCCGGGACGATGGTCGTGATCAGTCACGACCGCTACCTCATCGAGCGGATCTGCGACAGCACCTGGGCGCTGTTCGGCGACGGCGGCCTCACCAACCTGCCCGGTGGCATCGAGCAGTACCTGCACCGACGGGCGGCGATGCACGCCGTCGAGTCGACGGGGGAGTCGACGGCCAGCCGCGCCGGTTCGACGGGCACGGGAGCCGGGCGCGCCGGGGACGCCGCCGCCGAACGTGAGGCGCAGAAGACGATGAAGCGGCTCGAACGGCAGATCGCCAGACTCGACGACCGGGAACGGGATCTGCACGCCCGGCTCGCCGAGGCCGCGACCGACGCCGACAAGGTCATCGCCCTCGACGCCGAACTGTCCGGTGTCGTCGCAGAGAAGGAATCGGCGGAGGCGCAGTGGTTGGAACTGGCCGAGGAGTGGGGCTGAGTAGGGTGACGGCCATGTCGTTCATCACCACCCACGTCGGCAACGGTGTCGGCGAGATCGTCCTCGACCGTCCCAAGGCCCTCAACGCACTCGATCAGTCGATGATCGACGACATGACCGACATCCTCCGTCGGTGGGCCGACGACGACGCGATCGAGACCGTGCTGGTGACGTCGTCGTCGGAGCGCGCGTTCTGCGCAGGCGGCGACATCCGTGCCATCCGCGACAACGCCCTCGCAGGCGACTCCGCGGCGATCACACGGTATTTCGGGTCGGAGTACGAGCTGGACCTGCTGGTCGCGGAGTATCCCAAGCCCTACGTGTCGATGATCGCCGGCGCCGCCATGGGCGGCGGTCTGGGCATCAGCGTCCACGGCGAGGTGCGCGTCGTCACCGACTCGACCATGATGGCGATGCCGGAGACGGCGATCGGCTTCTTCCCCGACGTGGGCGCCACCTACTTCCTCCCGCGACTGCCCGCCGGCGTCGGGATGTGGCTGGGGCTCACCGGCTCCCGCATCCACGGTGCCGACGCCGTGGCGGTCGGGATGGCGACACACTTCGTCCCCGCCGACGGGTTCGGCGCCGTCGCGGATCGGATCCGCAGCGGCACACCGCTGCCCGAGGTGTTCGCCGACGTGGCTGCGCCGCCGCGCGGCGAGTTGTCGCTCACCACCATCGCGAAGTACTTCGACGACACCTCGGTCGCCGGGATCGTCGGTGGACTGCACGGTGCTGTCGGGGACGAGTGGGCGCAGTCGATGGTGGCCGCTCTCGAGTCGGCGTCGCCGACCAGCCTGCTGGTCACCGCGGCCATGATCGAGGCGGGTGGGCGCTCCACGCTCGCCGAGTGCTTCGATCGCGAACTACATGCGGCAGAACGGATCTGCGCCACCCCCGATTTCGCCGAGGGTGTGCGCGCTGTCCTCGTCGACAAGGACAGGAACCCCGCGTTCCGTCCGCCGACGCTCGACGAGGTCGACGCCGACGAGATCGTCCGGATCGTCACCGGGGTGGGCGGGTCAGCCCTGTAGTCGGTACCACCCGGTGAGCGTCGCGCTCGGTACCGGGGTCGGGACCGCTGTCGGCGGCGGCGCGATGCCCGGATCCGGGGAGGGCTCCGGGGATCGGTCGCTCGGAGCGATGTCGTCGCTCGGTGCGAACGGGTTGGTCTCGTCGAGAACCGCACTGGGACAGGTGAAGACGCCCGCAGCGCGTGTCTCGCTGAGATCGGTCGTCTCGAGCGAGCACGTCGACGCCTGGTAGTGGCGGCCGTCGACGACGACCCCGACCTGTGCCGTGAGGCGCGGACGCGCGACCAGGTCGGTCAGCGGCATCTCGACGACGACACCGTCGGACCCGCTGTCGCGGAAGGTCAGCACCACACTGTCCACCGGCAACACCGGATCGGGCGGGCCCCGGTGCGGGTAGCGGAGGCAGACGACGTCGTCGGAAGGCCCCGACTCACCCGGGGTGCGATCGGGGGCCTGGGCGGCGGGCAGCCGGCGCACCGACACGACGACCTCACCGTCGGTGAGGCGCAACGGACCCTGGGGCCGCGTCACCGTCCCCCGAGACGGCGGGGTGTCGCAACGCCGGTCGTCGACCCGGCCGACCGTCGGCGTGGGGGCCGTCGTCGAACTGGCCTCGGACACACGGGGTCCGGCGTCCTGTGGGGTGGACGCACAGGCCGTCGCGAGCACCGCGCACGACGCCATCAGCGCGAACGGCGTCAGGCGGGTGTCAGTCCGCCGTCGCAACGAGCGGGTCCAGCGTCAGATCCGGGTGTTCCTTCTCGATGTACTGCAGCCGCCACTTGTCGCTGACCAGGGCGAGTCGGACGCCGTCGCTGCGGGTGAACACCTCGACGCCGCGTTGACGGTCGAGTTCGCCGGCACTGTCGTCGTCGGTGCGGCGTGCGAGGGAGAACCCGAGGAACTCCACCGAGGTGTCGACACCGAACTCGGCCTTCATCCGGGCGGTGACGACCTCGAACTGCATCGGCCCGACGGCCGCGAGGACCGGTGACGCGTCGCCGCGGAGGTCGTTGCGCAGCACCTGCACGACCCCCTCGGAGTCGAGCTGGTCCATGCCCTTGCGGAACTGCTTGTACTTGCCCGCGCTGTCGGCGCGCAGCACCGCGAAGTGCTCGGGCGCGAACGACGGGATCGGCGGGTACTGCACCGCCGGATCGGAGTAGAGGGTGTCGCCGGGGGCCAGTGTCATGGCGTTCACGAGGCCGACGACGTCGCCGGGGAATGCGGTGTCGACGGTCGAACGGTCGCGGCCGAAGACCGCCTGCGCGTACTTCGTCGCGAACGGTTTGCCGGTCTGTGCGTGGGTGACGACCATCCCGCGCTCGAACTCACCGGAGACGATGCGCATGAACGCCAACCGGTCCCGGTGCGACGCGTCCATCCCGGCCTGCACCTTGAACACGACTGCCGAGAACGGATCGGTCACCTCGCGGACGACGTCGTCGACGGACTCACGCCCGGCGGGCGGGGGAGCGAGCTCGACGAGGGCGTCGAGCAGTTGGCGCACACCGAAGTTCAGCATCGCCGAGGCGAAGATCATCGGCGAGGTCTCGCCGGCCAGGAACAGCTCCTGGTCGTGGTCCTGTCCCATCTCCGAGAGCAGGTCGGACTCCTCGACGGCCGCGGTCCACTCGTCGCTCTCGCGCGCGGCGGCGTCGTCGGCGGACATCAGTTCCTCGGGGGCGATGGTCGCGCCGCCCGCGGTGCGGGTGAACCGCACGTAGCCGCCGTCGCGTCGGTCGAGCAGGCCCCGGAAGTCGCCGGCGATGCCGACGGGGAAGTACAGCGGCGTCGGGGTCAGCCCGATGCGCTCGGCGATCTCGTCGATCAGCTCGAGGGGTGTGCGACCGGGCCGGTCCCACTTGTTGATCACCGTGATGACGGGGATCCCGCGGTGGCGGCAGACCTGGAACAGTTTGAGCGTCTGCGGCTCCAGCCCCTTCGCGGCGTCGATGAGCATCACCGCCGCGTCGACCGCGGTCAGCACACGGTAGGTGTCCTCGGAGAAGTCGGCGTGGCCGGGGGTGTCGACGAGGTTGATGACGGCGTCGCCGTAGGTGAACTGCAGCGCGGTGGAGCTGACGGAGATGCCGCGGGCCTTCTCCATCTCCATCCAGTCGGAGACGGTCGACTTGCGACCCGCCTTGCCGTGGATCGCGCCGGCCTCACCGATCACCTTCGCGTGCAACGCCAACGCCTCGGTCATCGTCGACTTGCCGGCGTCCGGGTGGGAGATGATCGCGAAGGTGCGACGACGTGCCACCTCACGTGCGATGGCTTCAGAACTCACCGTGACACTTTACTCGACGCCCGTTCCGTCCCGATCCGTAGCAGTTCGTGTCGTCAGGCGACACGAACTGCTACGCAGCACGTCGGAGAGCGTGGCGGAGCACGGCGATCACGTGGTCGGGTCGCTCGGTGAGGTCTGCCCACGTGAAGCGCAGAACGGTCCACCCTGCGGCAACCAGGGCGTTCTGGCGGGTCCGATCACGCTGGAACGCCTCGGCGCCGGAATGGAACGCGAAACCGTCGATCTCCACGACGAGTCGCGCGTCGTCGAACAGTATGTCGCCTGCGTATCCGACTGCCGGGGCGTTGGCCGTCCAGCCGGAGATGCCTGCCTCCTCCAACAATCGGTGCGCAATCCTCTCGGCCTCCGAGCGGGCGCCGGAGAGACAGGCATCGATGATCGCAGTGGCTCGGCCGGCACCCCGCCGAGAGGGGTAGCGCCCGTGCACGGCGACGACCTCTTCGAGCGTCACCATGCGCCGCAGGAGCGCTCTGTCGAGTACCTCGGCGCCGTGGGTGACAGATGCTTCGAGGGCGGCCAAGGGCCGCGACACGATTGTGAGACCGTCGACGGTGACGACGTCGGCCGGATCGAGGTCACGGCTGACAACGGACGCGACGGTGCGCCGGCCCCCGTGATGGCCCCTCGGAACGCACACGGTGACCTGAGTCGGCGCGCGATCGAGCATCCGGAACCACCATGCCGCGGAGGCGCCGTGCACGACGGCGCGCTCGCCCGCGTCGGCCCGGCCGACTCGGATCCGGGCCCGGTCGCCCATGCGGCGGTCCGAGGCGAAGTACACACCACGACCGACGTGACGCCACTCGCCGCTGCGGACGCGTCGACGGACCGCCGATCTGTCGAGACCCGAGGAAGCGGCTTGGGCGAGGGTGATGACTCCGTCGTTCGCGGCCAGGACCTCTCTCAGCTCCACGTGACATTGGACGCCGAGGATGTCGATCCGGTTCCAGACGGCCAGATCCGTAGCAGTTCGTGTCGGCAGACGACACGAACTGCTACGGATGGGCGATCACTCGAAGGGGACCGGGGGGAGTTTGACGACCTGGGAGGCGTAGCTGAGGCCGGCGCCGTAGCCGAGGAGGAGAGCCGTCTGGCCGGGCTTCGCGCGACCGGTCGAGAGCAGGTTCTCCATCGCGAGGGGGATGGACGCGGCGGAGGTGTTGCCGGTGAACTCGATGTCGTCGGCGACGACCGTGCCCTCCTTGAGGTGCAGGTTCTTCGCGAGCAGCTCGTTGATGCGGGCGTTGGCCTGGTGCGGGATGAAGACGTCGAGGTCCTCGGAACCGACCTTGGCGGCCTCGAGCGCGCGCTGCGCGGCCTTGCCCATCTCGAACGCGGCCCACCGGAAGACCGAGGTGCCCTCCATCCGCAGGAACGGACGCTGCTTGCGGTCGCCGTCGAGGAAGGTCACCCAGTCGAAGTCCTGCCGGATCGCGTTGTACTGCGAGCCGTCGGATCCCCACACGACAGGGCCGAGCTGCTGGTCGTCGGTCGGACCGACGACGACCGCGCCGGCACCGTCACCGAAGATGAAGCAGTTGCCGCGGTCGGTCATGTCGAGGGTCACCGACAGCTGCTCGGCGCCGATGACCAGCACGTGCTGTGCGCTGCCGCCGCGGACCATGTCCGACGCGAGCGCCATGCCGTAGCCGAAGCCCGCGCACCCGACGGTCACGTCGAAGGCCGGTACACCGTTCGCCCCGAGCTCGGTGGCGACCTTCGTCGCACCGGCCGGCGTCAGCAGCAGGTGGGTGTTGGTGGCGAGGATGACCGCGTCGATGTCGGACCCCTGCAGCAGGGCGTTGGCGATCGCGGTACGACCGGCCGCCACGGCCATCTGCGTGACGTCCTCGTCCCGGCGCGCGAAGCGTCGGGTCTTGATGCCGGTGCGGGTGTAGATCCACTCGTCCGAGGAGTCGATCTGCTCGCAGATCTCCTCGTTGGTGA
Organism: Williamsia sp. SKLECPSW1; assembly: GCF_054332755.1. Taxonomy (NCBI): domain Bacteria; kingdom Bacillati; phylum Actinomycetota; class Actinomycetes; order Mycobacteriales; family Nocardiaceae; genus Williamsia; species Williamsia sp. SKLECPSW1. The sequence goes on from NZ_JBTGLI010000001.1 coordinate 3,067,729, forward strand.
CCACCCGTTCGGGCCGGTACGCACCGATCCCGAGCATGCCGATGGTGTTGATCCCCGTGGTCTCCGCGATCGCGGTCATCTCCGTGGTCCTTTCGTCGCCCCGTAACACTGTCGCAGCTGAACCCCCGGGTGTTAACCCCGTCACCGAACCGGCAGCTCACCCCGGCCGGGTAGCAGTGTCCTACAGGCTGGTCTCGACGGGTGCCGGCGGGAGGGTGACGACCTGCCCGGCGTAGCTCAGGCCGGAACCGAACCCGAGCAGCAGTGCGGTCTGGCCGCCCTTCGCCTTGCCGGTCGCCAGCATCTCCTCCATCGCCAGCGGGATCGACGCCGCGGAGGTGTTGCCGGTCTGCTCGATGTCGTTGGCCATCGGGATGTCGTCGCGCAACCCGAGGTTCTTCTTCATCAGCTCGTTGATGCGGGCGTTGGCCTGGTGCGGGACGAAGACCTCGATGTCGTCGGCGGTGATGCCGGACTCCTCGAGCGTGCTCGACAGGGCCTTGGGCAGGGCGATGGCCGCCCAGCGGAAGACGCGGGAGCCCTGCATGGTGACGACCATCCGGTCCAGCGGCGCCTCGGCGGGGTCGAGCGACTGCATCTCCTGCGCCCGGTCCATGTACTCGATGATGTCGTAGCTCTGGCCGATGGCCTCGCCGTTCTCGCCGTCGCTGCCCCACACGGTCGGGGAGATGCCGTTCTCCTCGCTCGGTCCGACGACGACGGCACCGGCCCCGTCGCCGAAGATGAAGGCGGTGTTGCGGTCGGTCGGATCCAGGACGATCGAGAGGGTCTCGACGCAGATCAGCAGGACGTACTCGGTGGAGCCGGAGCGCACCATGTCGGCGGCGAGACCCAGGCCGTAGCCGAACCCGCTGCAGCCCGACGCGAGATCGACGGCGGGGACTCCGTTGATCCCGAGGTCGTAGGCGATCTGCGGTGCACCGTGCGGGATCTTCGTCTTCCAGCTCAGGGTCGACAGCAGGACGGCGCCGATCTTCTCGCGCGGCACACCGGAGTTGGTGATCGCCCGTTCCGCAGCGGCCACGGCCATCGACCGCGCCGACTCGTCACCGGAGATCCAGCGACGACTGCGGATGCCGGTCCGCTCGTAGATCCACTCGTCCGTCGAGTCGAGCGTCTGACAGATCTCGTCGTTGGTGACCACTCGGCTCGGGCGGTACGCGCCGATTCCCAGCATCGCGACGTTCTGGCGGCCGGTGTTGCTCTTGATGGTGGCCATGTTCCCCCACTCACTCTCCCCGCTGGCGCGGTGATCGATGTCGGTGTCCCCGTACCAGCGGGGTCATTGTCGCCTGTGTGTCGTCGCCGGGCCGGCGGTTGTCACACGTGCGGTGCTCCGGTGCGCGGCGGTGTGGTCGTGTTGTGACTCACCACGCATGCACCGTGTTCTGCGCGTCCTCGAGATCGCGGGTGAGGACCAGGTCGACGGCGTCGACGCCGTTGGTCACCAGCAACTCCACCTCGGCGCGATCGGCCGCGGGGAACGGTTTGAGGACGAAGTCGGCCGGGTCCATACGGCCCGGCGGCCGACCGATCCCCAACCGCACCCGCAGGTAGTCGCGGGTGCCCAGCGACGAGCTGATGGACCGGAGCCCGTTGTGTCCGCCCTCGCCGCCACCGCGCTTGAGCCGCACCAGGCCGAAGTCGATGTCGAGCTCGTCGTGCAGCACGACGACATCGGCCGGTGCGACCTTGTGGAAGGAGGCGAGGGGCCCGACCTGGCGGCCCAGCTCGTTCATGAACACGCGGGGCCGCGCGACGACCACCGGCTCGTCGCCGATGCGCAGCGACGCCACCTCGGCGCCGGACTTCTTGTGGACCCGGTACCGCTCGCCGGCGCGGGCGACCAGCGCATCGGCCACCATCGCGCCGATGTTGTGGCGCGTGGCGGCGTAGCGGGGGCCGGGATTGCCCGCGCCGACGATCAGTCGCACCTACTCGTCGTCGGACTTCTCGTCGGCGGCGTCGGCGTCGCCCTCGGCGGACTCGCCGGCCTCGTCCGACTCGTCGGGCAGCAGGTCCTGATCGAGCTCGGCCTCGAGGTCCTGGCTGGTCGGCGCGGCGTTGACGGCGACGATGAGGGTCTCCGGGTCGGTCTGCAGGGTGACACCGGTCGGCAGGTCCAGGTCGGCGGCGGTGACCTGGAGGCCGACCTCGGCGTCCTCGACCGACACGACGAAGCCGTCGGGGATCGACATGACGTCGGCCTCGACCTCGATGTAGTTGAGCTCCTGGGTGACGAGGGTGCCCGGGGCGGCCTCGCCCTCGACGGAGACGGTGACCTCGACGACGACCTTCTCGCCACGGGTGATGACGAGGAGGTCGGCGTGCTGGATGAAGTTGCGGACCGGGTGCACGTCGACCTGCTTGGTCAGGGCGAGCTGCGTGGTGCCCTCGATGTCGAGCTCGATGACGGCGTTGGTGCCGTTGGCGCGCAGGATCGCGGCGAACTCGAGCTGCGGGAGCGCGAGGTGGCGGGGATCGGAGCCGTGGCCGTAGAGCACCGCGGGGACCTTGCCCTCGCGGCGCGCACGGCGTGCTGCGCCCTTGCCGCGCTCGTCACGCAGTCCGACGGTGAGCTGGGGGGTGTCGTTCGCCATGGTTCTCCTCGATCCGGTGGTGGCTGGTCCGCACGGACACGGCAGCGGACACCGGAGAGGTCGGGGACGGACCCGGTGCAGCCGCGCCGATGACGGTGGGAACCGGCCCACCCTCGCCGTGACAACGTCGGCAAGGGTACTGCAGCGCCGCGTCCCGTGTCACATCGCCTCCGGACCCCGCGGCCTCTCGACCAGTGCGTTTCCCAGGCTGTCCTCAGGGACTGTTCGCCGGGTGGACACGTCGAGTTGGCGCCGGTGTCGCGCTGCGCGCGGACCATGGACGTCCCACGGGGACACCCGTACGGCCGTCGAGGGAGGTGATCGCGATGACGTCGATGCAGCACTGCCTGTTGTGGTCGGCGGAGGACGTGGCGATCCGGTTCCTGGAGTCGTTGGCCGTGGGGGACGCCGAGATCGCCCGCCATCTGCTCGCCCCGGAGGTCCGCTACCGGTTCGCCGGCGTGCGGATCGGGCGTGGTCGTGAGCAGGTGTCGCAGGTCCTGCAACGGTTCGCGGGCGGGGTCGGCCGGTTCGACGTCGCGATCCACGACGTGACGGCGGATCCGCCCGACGACGTCTCGTCGCAGCCCCGGGCGGGTGCCGTCGACGTCGTGCGCACCCTGAGGACGGATCACCTGCGCGTCGGTCCGGTCCATCTGCAGTTCGCGGTGCGGGGGATGGCGCGGATCCGCGACGGGAAGATCGCGGCCTGGGAGGACAGCGTCGACGCCGGCGTGATGGCCTCGGCGGTCGCGCGAGGGGTGGCGGGCATCGTCGCACCGGGTGTTCGTCCACACCTCCCGCGCGTCTGACGGTCCCGGGGGCTAGAGGATCTCGTCGACGGTCTCGACGGGTCGCGCCAGCCGGGTCCCCTTGTCGGTCACGACGAACGGCCGTTCGATGAGCCGGGGATTGTCGGCCATGGCGTCCAGGAGTGCGTCGTCGCCGGCGTCGGCCAGTGACAGTTCGGAGAACAGCGCCTCGCGGCGACGGACAGCTTGGGACGGGGTCAATCCGGCGTCGGAGATCATGCGCGCCAACTGATCTCGTGTAGGCGGAGTCTTCAGGTACTGCACCACCTCCGGCTCGATGCCGGCGTCACGCAGCCGCTGCAGCGTCTTGCGCGACGTCGAGCACTGCGGGTTGTGGTAGATCCGCGCTGCCGGTGCCGACACGAGGGGACCTCAGGCCACGCCGTCGAACAGGCTTGTGACCGAACCGTTCTCGAAGACCTGATGGATGGTCTGCGCGAGCAGCGGCGCGATCGAGAGCACCGTGAGGTTCTCGAACTGCTTGTCCGGTGTGATCGGCAGGGTGTCCGTCGCGATGACCTCCTTCGCGCCGCAGGTGGCGAGGCGCTCGGCCGCCGGGTCGGAGAAGACGCCGTGGGTGGTGGCGATGATGACGTCGCCGGCTCCGGCGTCCTTGAGGACGCGGACCGCGCCGGCGATGGTGCCGCCGGTGTCGATCATGTCGTCGATGAGCACACAGATACGACCGTCGACCTCGCCGACCACGCGGTTCGACTTGACCTGATTGGGCACCAAGGGATCTCGCGTCTTGTGGATGAACGCGAGCGGTGCGCCGTTGAGGGCGTCGGCCCACTTCTCGGCGACGCGCACGCGGCCCGAGTCGGGGGAGACGACGGTGACGTTGTCGGTGCCGTAGTGCTCGCGTACGTACTCGGCCAGCTGGCCCTGCGCGTGCATGTGGTCGACGGGGCCGTCGAAGAAGCCCTGGATCTGGTCGGTGTGCAGGTCGACGGTGATGATGCGGTCGGCGCCGGCGGTCTTCAGCAGGTCGGCGACGAGGCGAGCCGAGATCGGTTCGCGCCCACGGTGCTTCTTGTCCTGACGGGCGTAGGGGTAGAAGGGCAGGATCGCGGTGATGCGCTTGGCCGACCCGCGCTTGAGCGCGTCGATCATGATGAGCTGCTCCATCAGCCACTTGTTCAGCGGCGCGGGGCAGCTCTGGAGCACGAAGGCGTCCGATCCGCGGACCGAGTCCTCGAAGCGCACGAAGATCTCGCCGTTGGCGAAGTCACGCGCGGTCTGCGGCGTCACCTGGATGCCGAGCTCCTTCGCGACGGCCTCCGCGAGTTCGGGGTGGGCGCGACCGGAGAACAGCATCAGGTTCTTCTGGTTGTCGGTTGTCCAGCTCACTGCTCGTCCGCTTCCTGTTCGTCCTGTGTGCCCGCGTCCCGCGCGCGTCGCGCCGCCTGTGCGGCGGCGGTGCCGGGTCGCCGGTCCTCGACCCAGCCCTCGATGATCCGTTGTTCCCCTGACGAGACGGCGAGTGCACCCGGGGGCACGTCTCGCCTGAGCACCGTACCGGCACCGGTGTAGGCACCATCACCCACGGTCAGCGGCGCGATGAACATCGTGTCCGACCCCGTGCGGCAGTGCGAGCCGATCACGGTGCGGTTCTTGGTGACCCCGTCGTAGTTGACGAAGACGCTGGACGCCCCGATGTTCGAGTGGTCGCCGATCGTCGCGTCCCCGACGTAGGTGAGGTGCGGCACCTTCGTGCCGGCGCCGATCGTCGAGTTCTTGGTCTCGACGAACGTGCCGATCTTTCCGTCGGCGCCCAGGACGGTGCCCGGGCGGAGATAGGCGAACGGGCCGACCTGCGCGTTGTCACCGATCACGGCCTCACTGCCGTGGGTACGGATGACCTGCGCGCCCTCGCCGACGGTGACGTCGGTGAGCGTGGTGTCGGGCCCGACGACCGCGTGTTCGCCGACGACGGTGCGTCCGTGCAGCTGGGTCCCCGGCAGCAGGGTGGCGTCGACCTCGACACGGACGTCGATGTCGACCCAGGTGGTGGCCGGGTCGACGACGGTCACCCCGGAGCGCATGAGGTCCGCCAGGATGCGTCGGTTCAGTTCGGCGCCGAGCTCGGACAGTTGCAGCCGGTCGTTGCACCCGGCGACCAGCGCGGCGTCCGCCAGATGGGCGGCGCGCACCGTGCGGCCCTTGGTTCGGGCGAGCGCGACCACGTCGGTCAGGTACAGCTCGCCCTGGGCGTTGTGCGTGCCCAGCTCGGTCAACGCCTCCGCCAGTACCCGCGCGTCGAACGCGTAGACGCCCGAGTTCACCTCGGTGATCCGCTTCTGCTCCGGGCTGGCGTCGGACTCCTCGACGATCTGCGTGACCTGTCCGTCCTGGGTGCGCAGCACGCGGCCATAACCGGTCGGGTCGGCGGCAGTGGATGTCATCACCGTGACGTGTGCGCCGGCCGCGCGGTGTTCGTCGCGCAGGGCGGCGAGCGCCGCGGCCGTCAGGAGCGGGACGTCGCCGGCGGTGACGAGCACGGTGCCGTCCATGTCGTCGGGGAGTGCGGTCATCCCCGCCGCGACCGCACCTCCGGTGCCGTTCGGGACCTCCTGAACCGCCGTGGTGACCGGGCGCCCGAGGTCGTCGGCGAGGTCGTCGCAGGCCGCGGCGACGCGTTCACGGTCGTGGCCGACGACGGCGACGAGGTGGTCGGGGTCGACCCCGGCGGCCGCGTGCAGAGCATGGGCGAGCAACGTGCGCCCGCCGATGCGGTGGAGGACTTTCGGGATGGACGACCGCATGCGCGTCCCCGCCCCCGCGGCGAGGACGAGGACCGCGACCGAACCGCCGTCCGGGACGGCGTCGTCGCTGCGGTCCCCGGGTGTCGTCACTGACATCGAACTCCTGTCATGCGCCCCTCGGGCCGGGCGCGCGGGGGCGATGTTACGCACTGATAGAACTAGGTGAGGCCAGGGCGGCCACCAGATCAGTCGAGGAGAGAAGGTACCGGTGAGCGAGCGCAGAACGGCAATTGTGACGGGTGCGGCACGAGGTATCGGGGCGGCGGTCGCGAAGCGTCTGGCGTCGGACGGTCTGGCCGTCGGGGTGTTGGATCTCGACGCCGACGCGTGCTCGGGCACGGTGGAGGCGATCACCTCGGCGGGCGGCTCGGCGATCGCCGTCGGTGCCGACGTGGCCGACGAGGCGTCGGTGGAGGCGGCCGTCGAGAAGGTCGCCTCCGAGCTGGGTGCCCCGACGGTGCTGGTGAACAACGCCGGCATCACGCGCGACAACCTGCTGTTCAAGATGACCGTCGAGGACTGGGACGCGGTGCTCGGCGTCCACCTGCGCGGTGCGTTCCTGATGACCCGCGCGGTGCAGAAGCACATGGTCGAGGCCAAGTGGGGTCGCGTGGTGAATCTGTCGAGCACCTCGGCGCTCGGCAACCGCGGCCAGGTCAACTACTCCGCGGCCAAGGCCGGCATGCAGGGCTTCACCAAGACGCTCGCGTTCGAGCTCGGGAAGTTCGGTGTCACCGCCAACGCGATCGCGCCCGGGTTCATCGAGACGGAGATGACGGCCAAGACCGCCGAGCGTCTCGGTGTGCCGTTCGAGGACTTCAAGGCGTTCAACGCCAAGGAGATCCCGGTGCAGCGCGTCGGCCAGCCCGAGGACATCGCGCACACCGCGTCGTTCTTCATCAGCGAGGGCGCCGGGTTCGTCTCCGGCCAGGTCGTCTACGTCGCGGGTGGGCCCAAGGACTGACACCACCGTCGACGCGTCGGACGTGCCACAATCTCCATCGGCACGTCCGGCGCGCCGTTCCCCCATGGTGTAATCGGCAACACTTCTGATTTTGGTTCAGGCATTCCAGGTTCGAGTCCTGGTGGGGGAGCACTACTCAGGCCTCCGAGCGAGGTCGATCAGTGCATGAAGCACTTCTCCTCGACGCGGCTCGTGATGCGCCAGCGGCCGTCGATGCGGCGGTAGGTGTCGTGGTACCAGACGCCGACGGTGAGGACTCCGGCGTCCTCACCGGCGAACACCATCGGGTTGAAACACATGACGGTCCCGGTGGCCTCGTCGCCGTCGATGTGCAGGTCGATGTTCGCGTTCAGGTGGTAGTAGGCGGAGAACAACGCCAGGTTCTCGCGCAGCCACGGGACGATCTCCGCGGGTGTCCCGACAGCCCCGCCGACGGCGGAGTAGTCGATGTGGGCGGCCGCGGTGAAAATCTCGTGCAGGTCGTCGAAACGTCGCCGATCGACGGCGGTCGCATAGTCGGTGAGCAGCTGCTGCAGTTCGAGTCGGTCGGAGATCTCCTGCACACTGAGCATGGAGTCACCGTAGTGGGCCGGACCCGGGGCGTGGAACACGTTCTCGTCCGGCCCTAACCTGGAGGAGACGATGGCCGTCGACCGACCCGCCGACGCCGAGCGCGAGGTCCGCGCCGCGCCGCGAGCCCGGATGACCGGTGCCCAGCGCCGACTGCAGTTGATCGAGGTCGCCCGCGGCCTCTTCGCCGAGCGTGGATACGAGGGCACCTCGGTCGAGGAGATCGCGCAGCGAGCGGCCGTGTCGAAGCCGGTCGTCTACGAGCACTTCGGCGGCAAGGAGGCGCTCTACGCCGTCATCATCGACCGAGAGATGGAGACCCTGCTCGAGCGCGTCACGTCGTCGTTGACGAACAACCGCTCGCGGTTCCGCGTAGAGCAGGTCGCCCTGGCCCTGCTCACGTACATGGAGGAGCGGACCGACGGATTCCGGATCCTCGTCCACGGGTCACCGGCGACCGGCGGCGACGCCAAGTACTCCAGCCTTCTCAACGACGCGATCAGTCAGGTCGAACATCTCCTCGCCGAGGACTTCGAGCGGCGAGGCTTCGACGCCTCGCTGGCCCCGCTGTACGCGCAGGCACTCGTCGGGATGGTGTCGGTGACGGCGCAGTGGTGGCTCGACGTCCGCGAACCCTCGAAGGAGGTCGTCGCGGCACACCTGGTCAACCTGTGCTGGAACGGCCTGACCCACCTGGAGATCGACCCCCACATGGGCGAGGGCTGATCGACCGCACAGCGCTCAGGTGCCGGGGACCTCGTATTGCAGTACGGCACAGTCGATCCAGCGGTCGAATTTCCAGCCGATCCGGCGCAGGGTGCCGGTCCGCTCGAAACCGAACCGCTCGTGCAGTCGGATCGAGGCATCGGACTCGATCACCGAGATCACCGCGACCACCCGCCGGACCGACTCCGTGTCGAGGTCGGTGAGCAGGGCCTGCAACATCGCCGACCCCAGACCCCGACCGGTCGCGTCGGGTCGCAGATAGATGCTGTCCTCGGTGGTCCAGTCGTAGGCGGTCTTGGTCCGGAAGTCGCCGAGGTAGGCGTAACCGATCACGTCGGCACCGGCGGGTGCGTCCGAGTCGACCGCGACGAGGAACGGCCGGCCACGTCCGGTGATGGCGGCGTGCCGGGAGCGCCACTCCTGCACGCTCGGTGAGGTGTGATCGAACGTGATGACCGTCTGCTCGACGTAGTGCGTGTAGATCGCCGCCACCTGCTCGAGGTCGTCGGGCACCGCGGGGCGGATGTCGACGGTCATCACGACACCTCGGTCGCGATCGGGAGGTCCGAGCCCGTCTGCGCGGCTGCGGCCTCCCAGAGCAGGCCTGCCGCGCGCAGATCCGACGCGGCCTGCGACCGTCCGACGAGCGCAGGAGCGCCCCGGATCCCGCGCCTGCTCGGCCCGACGAACGACCCGGGCGGCACCGGCATCACCGCGGCGTAGAGTTCGCAGTCGGCGGCGCGTTCGGGGGTGTTGGCGATGCGGCCGGCGGCCCAGATGACCCCGTCGTTCACCGCCTGCAGCGGGGTGAGGCTGGTGATCTCGGTGGCCGCGACACCCGGGTGGACCAGGATCGCCGACACCGGTGATCCCGTCGCCCGTAGCCGACGGTCGAGTTCCAGTGCCCACTGCGCGTTGGCGAGTTTGGAGTCGGCGTAGGCACGCTTCTGCGACCACCGACGGCGTTGGTAGTGCAGATCGGTCGGGTCGACCACTCCCAACCGGTGCGTGATCGACGTCACGACGACGACGCGGTCGCGGATGCGCGGCAGCAGCGTGTTGGTGAGCAGGAACGGCCCGAGCAGGTTGGTCGCCATCCCCGACTCGAAACCGTCGGCGGTGTACTCCGGCGTCGCCGGGATGATGCCCGCGTTGTGCAGCACCACGTCGATGTCGTCGATGGTGTCGGCGAAACGCAGGATCGAGTCACGATCGGTGAGGTCGAGTTCCCGCCCGGCGACCGGGCCGGAGGTGTCGGCGGCGATCCTGGTCGCCACCGCCGTCGCCGCATCCGCCGATCGGCCCGTCACCACGACGTGCGCGCCGGCCGCGGCCGCCGCCTGTGCGGTCGCGAGTCCGATTCCCCGGGTGCCCCCGGTGACGACGATGGTGCGGCCGTCGAGGCGGGGCATCTGCGCCGCGGTCCAGGTGGAGGTCATGGGGCGAACGATATCCCCGACGGCCGGCCCGGTTCAGTACAGGAGGCGACGGTAGTTGTCGTCGCTGTAGCGCTCGCGGAGCTCGTCGAGGTCGTCGCCGCTGATCGCGTGCGCGATCTCCGCCGGGCTCGGCAGGGCGCCGGGTTCCCAGGTGTCGGGCTCCCACAGGTGGGCACGCATGAAGGCCTTGGCGCAGTGGAAGAACACCTCCTCGACGTCGATCTCCACGGCCAGGATCGGACGTCTGCCCTGCACCCGCATCGCGTCGAAGTACGGGGCGTCGGCGACGATCCGTGCCCGGCCGTTCACCCGCAGCGTGTCGCCGCGACCCGGGACGAGGAACAGCGTCCCCGCGTGCGGGTTGTCGAGGATGTTGCGGTACCCGTCGACCCGGCGGTTGCCGGGCCGCTCGGGGATCGCGATCGTGCGGTCGTCGAGGACGTGGACGAACCCCACGGGATCACCCTTCGGTGAGGCGTCGACCCGGCCGTCGGAGTCGACGGTCGACAGCACGACGAACGGCGAGGCGGCGATCCACTCGCGGTGGACGTCGGCGAGCCGCGGTCGGACCTTCGTGGCGGCGCGCTGGTTCGGCAGGCCGACGATGGCCTCGAGCTGCTCGGTCGAGGTGACGGTGTGGTCGGTGGGGTCCGAGATCGTCATGGGGTCATGGTCGCACCGCCGGTGTCGGGACGACGAGGTGTTTTCACTAGGATGGACAGAGTGCCATCCACTCTGGCCGTGGGCTCACCGCTCGCCGGTCTCACCGAGATCGCCTGCACCGACCCCGCCATCGCGCAGATCCGCGATCGCCTCGGCCGACCGCAGCTCGACATCGTCGCGCCCGACGCGGCGCGCCCCTTCCTGCTCGCCGCCGCGGCCGCCGACGACCGGCGTGCGCCGATCCTCGTCGTGTCCGCGAACGGGCGTGAGGCAGAGGACCTGACGGCCGAGCTGCAGGCCATGCTCGGCGACGGTGTCGTCGACTTCCCGTCCTGGGAGACGCTGCCGCACGAACGGCTCTCGCCGAGCGCGGACACCGTCGGCCGCCGTCTGCAGGTGCTGTACCGCCTGTCGCACCCGGACGACGCCGGATACGGGTCACCCGTGCGCGTGGTGGTGACGACGGTGCGATCGCTGATCCAACCGATGGCCCCGGACGCCGGGACGATCGAGCCGATCGTGTTGCGGGAGGGCGCCGAGTTCGACTTCGACGACCTGCTCGCCCGCCTCGTCGAGCTGGCCTACACCCGCGTCGACATGGTCGGCAAGCGCGGCGAGTTCGCGGTACGCGGCGGCATCCTCGACGTCTTCCCCTCGACCGCCGACCACCCGGTCCGTGTGGAGTTCTGGGGCGACGAGATCACCGAGCAGCGTGCGTTCGCCGTGGCGGACCAGCGCAGCCAACCCGAGGTCGACGCCTCCCTGGTCCATGTGCACCCGTGCCGCGAGCTGCTCCTCGGCGAGCAGGTCCGGGCGCGGGCCGCCGCACTCGCCGACGCCGCATCCGACGACCGTGCGACGGCGGAGATGTTCGCCAAGGTCGCCGAGGGGATCCCCGTGGAGGGGATGGAGGCGCTCATCCCGGCCCTGGTCGACGCCCGCATGCGGCTGCTCGCCGAGGTGATGCCCGACGGCACCCACATCGTCGTGCTCGACCCGGAGAAGGTGCGCACGCGCGCCGCCGACCTCTCCGCGACGGGGCTGGAGTTCCTGGAGGCGTCGTGGACCGCCGCAGCGGCCGGCGGCGACGCCCCGCTCGACTCGTCGTCGGCCGGATCGTCGCTCGGCGGTGTCGACCTGCAGGCCAGTGCCTACCGGTCGCTCGACGAGGTGCGCGACATCGCTCTCGCCGCGCAGCGTCCGTGGTGGACGGTCACACCGTTGGCGACCGGACCCGAGGCGGACGAGACGACCGTCACCGTCGACGTCTCGCCCGGCCCGGCGCCCCGCGGCAGTGAGGACGAGGTCGCGACGACCTTCGCGTCGCTGCGCGCGCACGTCAGCACCGGTGGGCGCGCCGCGATCGTGGTGCAGGGCAAGGGGACCGCCCAGCGCTACCGCGAACGCCTGGGCGAGGCGGAGGTGCCCGCCGCAGTCGTCGACGAGGGCGCTGTGCCCGACGAGGGCGTCGTCTCGGTGATGTGCGGTCCGCTGCGGCACGGGATCGTCTGTCCGGGAGCGGGACTCGTCGTGGTGTCCGAGGCCGACCTCACCGGCACCCGGGTGGCCGCGGCGGGCGACGGCAAACGCATGCCCGCCAAGCGCCGCAACACCGTCGACCCGTTGGCTCTGTCCGCCGGTGATCTCGTCGTGCACGACCAGCACGGCATCGGCAAGTTCGTCGAGATGATCGAACGGACGATCGGCGGCGCCCGTCGTGAGTATCTCGTCCTGGAGTACGCCGCATCGAAGCGCGGACACCCCGGTGACCGACTGTTCGTGCCGATGGACTCGCTCGACCAGCTGTCCCGGTACGTCGGGGGTGAGCAGCCGTCGCTGTCTAAGCTGGGTGGCTCGGACTGGCAGAACACGAAGCGCAAGGCTCGCAAGGCGGTTCGTGAGATCGCCGGCGAGCTCGTCGCGCTGTACGCGGCCCGCCACGCCGCCCCGGGCCACGCCTTCGCGCCGGACACGCCCTGGCAGGCCGAGATGGAGGACGCGTTCGGGTTCACCGAGACCGTCGACCAGATGACGGTCATCGGCGAGGTGAAGTCGGACATGGAGAAGGCCGTCCCGATGGACCGCGTCATCGTCGGTGACGTCGGGTACGGCAAGACCGAGATCGCCGTCCGCGCCGCGTTCAAGGCCGTGCAGGACGGCAAGCAGGTCGCGGTCCTGGTGCCGACGACCATTCTCGCGCAACAGCATCTGCAGACGTTCACCGAGCGGATGTCGGGGTTCCCGGTGCGGATCCGCGGCCTGTCGCGGTTCACCGACGCCACGGAGTCCCGCGAGATCATCGACGCGATGGCCGAGGGCGGCGTCGACATCGTCGTCGGCACCCATCGGTTGCTGCAGACCGCCGTGCGGTGGAAGGACCTCGGACTCGTGATCGTCGACGAGGAGCAGCGGTTCGGCGTCGAGCACAAGGAACACATCAAGTCGCTGCGGACCCACGTCGACGTCCTCACCATGTCGGCGACACCGATCCCGCGCACGCTCGAGATGTCCATGGCGGGCATCCGGGAGATGTCGACGATCCTCACCCCGCCCGAGGAACGTCACCCCGTGCTGACGTATGTCGGTGCGTACCAGCCGAAGCAGGTCGCCGCGGCGATCCGTCGGGAGCTGCTGCGCGACGGGCAGGTGTTCTACGTCCACAACCGCGTCAGCTCCATCGACCGCACCGCGAAGCAGGTGCAGGACATGGTCCCCGAGGCGCGGGTCGTCGTCGCGCACGGCCAGATGAACGAGGATCAGCTGGAACGCACCGTCGCCGGGTTCTGGAACCGCGAGTACGACGTGCTGGTGTGCACCACCATCATCGAGACCGGCCTGGACATCTCCAACGCCAACACCCTCATCGTCGACCGGGCCGAGGCGCTGGGCCTGTCGCAGCTGCACCAGCTGCGGGGCCGGGTCGGACGCAGTCGCGAGCGCGGGTACGCCTATCTGCTGTACAGCGGCGAGAAGCCGCTCACCGAGACCGCCTACGACCGGCTGTCGACGATCGCCCAGAACAACGAGCTCGGTGCGGGGATGGCGGTGGCGCTGAAGGATCTGGAGCTGCGCGGCGCGGGCAACGTCCTCGGGGCGGAGCAGTCGGGTCACGTCGCGGGCGTCGGTTTCGACCTCTACGTGCGGCTCGTCGGTGAGGCCGTCGAGGCCTATCGCGCCGCCGCCGACGGCCAGCCGATCGCGAGCGAGGAGTCGAAGGAGGTCCGCATCGACCTCCCGGTCGACGCGCACATCCCCGCCGACTACGTCGACTCCGACCGGCTCCGACTGGAGGCGTACCGCAAGCTCGCCGCAGCGACCTCCGACGACGACGTGCGTGCCGTCGTCGACGAGATGCTCGACCGTTACGGCCCGCTGCCCGAGGAGGTCTCGCGACTGGTGTCGGTGGCGAAGCTGCGGATCCTGGCCCGCGAACGCGGTGTCACCGAGGTCGGCATGGCGGGGACCGGGGTGAAGATCGCCCCGCTCGACCTGCAGGACAGTCAGCAGATCCGGGTGAAGCGCGTGTTCCAGGGGTCGACCTACCGCGCGACGACGCAGGTGCTGACGGTCCCTGTCCCGCGCACCTCCGGTCTCGGCAGTGCCCGTGTGCGCGACGTCGAGTTGATCCAGTTCGTCGCCGATGTGCTGTCGGTCGTCAGCGGCAACGACCCCGGCTCCCGGGACATGCGCGGTCCCGTCGTCACCGAGGCCTCGTGACCACCCCGCGGCCCCGGTCGGGGGAGGCGCTGCTCGACGCCGTCGCCCTGATGGACCGCTTGCGCCGCGTCGGACCCTGGGAGGGCGCGCAGACCCACGACTCGCTGCGGCGATACCTGCTCGAGGAGACCTACGAGCTGCTCGACGCCATCGAGGCCGGCACCCGTGACGATCTCGTCGAGGAGTTGTCGGACCTGTTGCTGCAGGTGCTGTTCCACGCGCGTATCGGCGCCGACCGCGACGACGACCCCTTCGACATCGACGACGTCGCCCGCGCCTTCACCGACAAGATCTCCCTGCGCTCGTCGGGTGTGCTCGCCGGTGAGACCGACCTCGCGACGCAGATCGCGCAGTGGGAGGAGAACAAGGCAGCGGAGAAGCATCGTGACTCGGTGCTCGACGGGGTCCCCACCGCGCAACCCGCTCTCGCGTTGACGCAGAAGGTGATCGAACGCCTCGACTCGGCGGGATTCCCCCGTGGCCTGGTCCCGGAGTCGCTGTTGACCGTGCATCTCGCCGCCGACCTGGCCGCCGACGGTGAGTCCAGCGTCGAGGACCGCCACCGCACCCGCGTCGTCGCCTTCATGGAACAGGTCCGCACCGCCGAGTCGGCGTTGCGATCTGCCGGCGTCACCGCCCCCGACGCCGACGACTGGCGCCGCGCGCTGGGCTGATCACTCGTCGGTGTCGGGCGGGTCGTGGCGGAGGATGTCGTCGGCGGGCAGCCACAGCGGGATCTCGGTGAAGCGTTCCTGCCACGACGGGTAGGCCGGTCGCACCCACACCTGGGTGTCGTCGAGCTGGGTGAGCACCACACGTCGCCACCGCCAGTCCGGTTGCGGCCGTTCGAGGTCGGTCCCGCGGGTGATCGGTGTCGGCATCAACGCCCAGCACCGGTCGCTGAGTGACGCGAGGCCCCGCGCCACCAGGACGTCGTGCGCCTGGTCGAACTCGACGCCGTGTGCGACCGGTTGTCCGACGGGGTTCACCGCGTCGACGAGGTCGTCGTCGCGGTCGCTGACCGTCCATCCGACGATCTCCCCGTCCGACGGACGGCGCACCGGCAGTCGACTGCGCCACCGATCGAGATCCACACGTCCACGCTACCGACGTCGGATCCGATGCAATTCTTCCCGCTCGGCGGGAACATCTGCACCCGATGGGATCAGGACTCGAAGAGTCGTTGCCCCCACCACTCGCCGGAGCCGAGGCCGGGCGGGCAGGCGAAGAGGGCGCTGCCGTTGTGGGTGAGGTACTCCATCATCGCGTCCTTCGACGCCAGCGCCCGCTGCATGGGGACGAACTGGGCGCCGGGGTCGCGGCAGTAGGCGATGAAGAAGAGGCCGGCGTCGAGGTGACCGAACCCGTCGGAACCGTCGGTGAAGTTGTACCCGCGCCGCAGGATCTGGACGCCGCCGAGGTTGTCGGGGTGGGCGAGGCGGACGTGGGCGTCGCGGGGGATGACGGGACCGTCCCCGGTCGCGATCGAGAAGTCCGGCGTGTCGTTCTCCTGCGACATCCCGAGCGGCGCACCGACACCCTTCGTGCGGCCGACGATGGCCTCCTGCTCGGCGAGGTTGGCGCGATCCCACGGTTCGATGTCCATCCGGATCCGCCGGGCGACGAGGTAGGACCCCCCGGCCATCCACGACGCGGCGCCGGGGACGTCGGCCGGGTCGACCCACACCCATCGGTCCAGCACGTCGGTCTGGTCCGCACGGATGTTCGCGGTCCCGTCCTTGAACCCGAACATGTTCCGCGGGGTCTGCTGCGACGATGTCGTGCTCGACGTCCGTCCGAAGCCCAGCTGCGACCACCGCACGCTGACCACCCCGAATCCCATCCGGGCGAGGTTGCGGATCGCGTGGACCGCGACCTGCGGGTCGTCCGCGCAGGCCTGCACACAGATGTCGCCGTAGCTGCGCGACGGTTCGATCGCGTCCTTGGCGAACGTCGGCAGGTCGACCAGCGCGGCCGGTCGTCGCTCGCCGATGCCGAAACGGTCGGGCCGTTCGGGGTCGGAGGCGCTCGGACCGAACAGCCCCGGACCGAAACCGACGGTGAGCGTGAGCGACGACGCGGCGAGACCCAGGGCCTCGCCGGTGTCCGCGGGCGGCATGTACTCGCCGTGGTCGACGGCGCCGCCCTCGACGGTCTCCTGGCCCCGCGTCATCCGCTCGGCCGCGGCGGTCCACCGCTTCAGCATGTCGATCAGGTCGGCACGTGAGTCGGTGATGACGTCGAACGAGGCGAAGTGCAACCGGTCCTGGGCGGCGGTGGTGATGCCGGCCTGTCGTGCACCCCGGAACGGGACGACGCCCGGTGTCGACGAGGTGTCGTCGACCGTGCTGCGGCCCACCGCGACACCCGCCGCGGCGGCCGCGACGACCCCGGCACCCGCACCGCCGAGCAGTGCCCGGCGTGAGAACCCGCCGCTCACTGTTGCAGGACCAACCCCGGCACCTGGCTCAGCGACTGCGACAACGCGTCGATCTGGTCGGAGAGTGCCTTGCGCTTGTCCTCGGGGACGGTGTCGTAGGAGGCGTAGCCGTCACCGGAGCGGAATGCGTTGATGTCGGCGCGGATCGCGGCGAACTGCTGCGTGATCTTGTCCATCAGCGCCGGGTTCTTCGCGGAGATGATCGGCTGCATGTCGGCGATCAGGGTCTCCGACCCGTCGATGTTCGCGGCGAAGTCGTAGAGGTCGGTGTGGGAGTAGCGATCCTCCTCGCCGCCGACCTTCGTCGCGGCGACCTCGTCGACGAGGGCCTGGGGGCCCTTCACGAACGACTGCGTCTCGAACGTGAAGTCGGGCTTGTCCACCTCGGTCTGCAGACGTCCGACGTCGGTGTTCAGCTGACGCGCGATGCCGTCGATGTTCTGCTTGGTGTCGGTGGCCTTCGCGTTCGCCAGGTCGGCGGGGGCGACGTCACCGGGCTGCTCGCCGACGTCGGCCTGCTGCGGGGGCCACAGGAACCGCTCGAGGCGGTGGAACCCGGTGAACGGATCGGCACCGTCGGCGGTGTCGTCCCAACGCATGTCGATCGCGGGGTCGAGATCCGGGAACGACTCGGCGACCGGCTCGATGCGCTCGTAGAACGTGCGGGTGAGACCGAACTGCGCACGCGCCGCGTCGAGGTTGCCGGCGATGATCTCGTCGGTGAACGACTTCGTCTGTGCGGCCAGACCGTCGAGCTGCCCCCGCACGTAGGTCAGGTACGTCGCCTTGGCCTGCTGCACACTGGCGGGGACCTGCGACTTCTCCTTCTTCTCCCCGGACACGGTGAGCTGCTTGCGGATCCCGTCGCCGACCATCCCGGGCTTGCAGGCGGTCTGGTAGGTGCCCGGGTCGACGATCTCGACGGTGAGCTTGCCCGTGAGGCCGGGCCCGATGTTCTCGACCTCGCCGAGGACGCGGTTGTTGTTGCCGTACACGTAGAACTCGGTGACCTTGTCACCGTTGTTCGTGACCGCGAAATCGACGGTGCCCGTGGACGCCTGCGCTCGTGAGAGGTCACACGACGAGTCGGTCGACGTGACGGCGATGGCACCGTCGGACGTCGACGATTTCGCCGTGCAACCTGCCGTCAGCGCGACGGCGGCGATCGCGGCGCACGCCGCGGAGGTGGTGACGACGCTTCGCTTCACCGGTGGTGCCTTTCTCGACGGTCGACCGCTCAGGCGGCCGGGACGGGGGTGCTCGCGGAGTCGGGACGGACGCGCGACGCGGGGGAGGGACGGAAGAAGAGGGTCATCACGACGGCCAGGTACACGCACCAGGCGACGACCTGGCCCAGCGTGGGGTCGGGGCGGAAGTTGAAGATGCCGGCCAGAAGCGTGCCGTACCAGGAGGACTGGTCG
This sequence comes from Williamsia sp. SKLECPSW1, assembly GCF_054332755.1. Lineage (NCBI taxonomy): Bacteria > Bacillati > Actinomycetota > Actinomycetes > Mycobacteriales > Nocardiaceae > Williamsia > Williamsia sp. SKLECPSW1. The sequence goes on from NZ_JBTGLI010000001.1 coordinate 3,085,867, forward strand.
TACACCGACGAGATGTCGAAGGCGCGCGTGCCGAGCCCCGGGAGCCAGCCGACGGTCTGGATCGCCCGGACGCCGTAGGCGAGGATCCCGGCGGCCACGACGACGAGGAAGGCGCCGGTCCAGGTGAAGAACTTCTGCAGATCGATGCGGACCGTGCCCTGGTAGAGCCCGATGGTGATGACGACCGCGACCAGCACCCCGACGACCAGACCGACCAGCGGCCAGCTGCTCCCGGAGGTGTTCTCGGCGTACCCGACCATCAGCAGGGCCGTCTCGAGGCCCTCGCGGCCCACCGCGAGGAAGGCGAGGAGAAGGACCGCGGGTGCGCCGAGCTGCAGGGCGCGGCCCATCCCGGCCTTCAGATCCGAGGAGATGTGTGCGGCCGCGCGCCGCATCCACAGGACCATGCCCGTGACGATGACGACCGCGACCAGCGATGCCACGCCGGCGACCGCCTCGGCGGCGAGACCGGAGATGGTGGAGGTGCCGTAGTGGATGCCGGCGAAGACGGCCAGCACCATGACGACCGCGGCACCGACCCCGAGCCACACCCAGCGGAGGGCGTCGCGGCGATCCGACTTGACCAGGAAGGCGACGAGGATCATCACGACGATGCCGGTCTCGAGGCCCTCGCGGACCCCGATGAGGCCGCTGCCGAGCAACTGGGAGGTGACCGAGGGAGTGCTCACGGTTCGACCCCTTCCGGCCACGGACGAGAGAGCTTAGGCTGCACAACCTTCGGTTAGGCTGGCCTCAGCGGACAGTACCCCTCCGCGGCGTGGGAACCATAATCACCGCCCAGAAGTTGGCAGGCTGAGCCCGTGAACGTCGGGCACAGGAGGGGTGAGGAGATGCCGGGCACTCGCCGTCGGGCACCGCGACGCGTCGTCGGGTCGGCCGCATCGGTCGTCGTGGTCGTCGGCATCGCGCTCGGCGCGACGGCATGCGTCGACCTCCCGGGCCGGCCCTCGGTCGACATCCCCGACGGGATCCCACCCGGTCCGGGCGCCGCGGTTCCCTACCTCGAAATCAACGCCCCCGGACGCACCGCCGACCGCCTCGACGCCTGGGCCCGCCCGCTCGCGTCCGGCACCGGGATCCCGCTGATCGCGCTCGAGGCCTACGGCAACGCCGCCGAGATCCAGCGTCAGCAACACCCCGAATGCGGCATCGCCTGGACCACCCTCGCCGGGATCGCCGGCGTGGAGAGCAAACACGGCACCTACCGGGGTGCACGGATAGCCCCGAACGGCGACGTCAGCCCGCCCATCCGCGGGGTGAAACTCGACGGCACCGCGGGCAATCTCACCATCCGTGACACCGACGGCGGGACGATGGACGGCGACGCCGAGCACGACCGCGCGATGGGTCCCTTCCAGTTCATCCCCGAGACGTGGAAGCGGTACGGCGTCGACGCCAACGGCGACGGTGTCGCGAACCCGGACAACATCGACGACGCGGCGCTGTCCGCGGCCCGGTACCTGTGCGTCTCCGGCGGCGACCTGACCACACCCGAGGGCTGGCAGAAGGCCGTGCGTGTGTACAACAACTCGCGCAAGTACGTGCTCGACGTCCGTGACCACGCCAACGCGTACTCGGTGAACGTCCGTTTCTGACCATCTGCGAGGGATGGGGTGACCCGCCCGGGCGAGTCCGACCGGTCACGTCGACCCCCACGCACTAGTCTTTGACGCGACACGACCCCGGCCTACCGATGCGGCCGGGAGGGGCGCGCATTACGAAAGGTGAGGTCACGTGGCGATCATCGAGCAGGTCGGGGCCCGCGAGATCCTCGACTCCCGGGGCAACCCGACCGTCGAGGTCGAGGTGGCACTCGAGGACGGCACGTTCACCCGGGCGGCGGTGCCGTCGGGTGCGTCCACCGGTGAGCACGAGGCCGTCGAACTCCGCGACGGCGGCGAGCGCTACGGCGGCAAGGGCGTCATGAAGGCCGTCGAGGCGGTCCTCGGTGACATCGCACCCGCGGTCATCGGCATCGAGGCCGACGACCAGCGGGTCGTCGACCAGGCTCTCCTCGATCTCGACGGCACCGCGGACAAGAGCCGGCTCGGCGCGAACGCCCTGCTGGGCGTGTCGTTGGCCGTCGCCAAGGGTGCCGCCGAGTCCGCCGGGCTGCCGCTGTTCCGCTACCTCGGCGGTCCGAACGCGCACATCCTGCCGGTGCCGATGATGAACATCCTCAACGGTGGCGCGCACGCGGACACCGGTGTCGACGTCCAGGAGTTCATGGTCGCGCCGCTCGGTGCGCCCACCTTCAAGGAGGCACTGCGCTGGGGTGCCGAGGTCTACCACGCGTTGAAGTCGGTGCTGAAGTCGAAGGGTCTGGCCACCGGACTCGGTGACGAGGGCGGCTTCGCCCCCGACGTCGCCGGCACGACCGCCGCGCTGGAACTCATCAGCGAGGCGATCGGCACGACCGGTCTGCGCCTCGGTGCCGACGTCGCTCTCGCCCTCGACGTCGCCGCGACCGAGTTCTACACCGCCGGTACCGGATACGCCTTCGAGAAGAAGACCCACTCGGCCGAGGACATGGCCGCGTTCTACGGTCAGCTCATCGGCGACTTCCCCCTCGTCTCCATCGAGGACCCGCTCGACGAGAACGACTGGGACGGCTGGGTCGCCCTCACCGACTCCATCGGTGACCGCGTCCAGCTCGTCGGCGACGACCTGTTCGTCACCAATCCCGAACGCCTCGAGCAGGGCATCAACCGCGGTGCGGCGAACGCGTTGCTGGTCAAGGTCAACCAGATCGGCACGCTGACCGAGACGCTCGACGCCGTCGCGCTGGCCCACAACAGCGGCTACAAGACGATGATGAGCCACCGGTCGGGCGAGACCGAGGACACCACCATCGCCGACCTCGCGGTCGCCTGCAGTTGCGGTCAGATCAAGACCGGTGCCCCGGCGCGCAGCGAGCGCGTCGCGAAGTACAACCAGTTGCTGCGCATCGAGGAGCAGCTCGGTGACGCTGCCCGCTACGCCGGTGACCTGGCCTTCCCGCGGTTCTCGTTCGAGGGCTGACGACTCCCATGGCACAGCGACGCTCCGGATCGCGCGGACGGGACGGCCGGTCGGCCGGGTCGTCCGCGCGTCGGCGCGTCGACGACCGCCGCTCCACCGGCCGCCGCCCGGAGAACCGGTCGGGGGAGGGGCGTCGTCGCACCTCCCGACACGAGGTCGTCGACGACGCGCTCGGTCCCGACCCGCTCGACGCGGTACAGGCCGCCGACGACTCCGGCGAGGACACCACACCCACGGTCGTCGAGGCGCGGGAACGGTCGCGACCGGTCGTGGCGACCCGCCGACGTGTCCCGGCCTCACTCGAGCATCTGACCGTCGGTGGGTTGAGCCCGAAGAAGGCCGTCCTCCTCGCGCTGGTGATCAGCGCCGTCGCGTTGACGCTCGCGGTGCCGTTGCGCACGTACTTCGCGCAGCGATCGGAGGCCGAGCAGCTGCGGTCGGCGAACGCGACGATCAGCCGTCAGGTCGCCGACCTGCGGAAGAAGGTCGACGAACAGAACGACCCCTCCTACATCCGGGAACAGGCACGGCAACGTCTGAACTTCGTGATGCCCGGTGAGACGCCGCTCGTCATGCAGTACCCCGCGCCACCCGAGAAGTCCGAGGACCAGAAGCGGGCGGAACGGCAGGCGTCGAACCCCTGGTACACGAATCTGTTGGACGCGGTGTCCACGCCGGCGGGGCAGTGACCTCGACCCCAGGACATCCGGGGTCGCAGGACCCGACAGCCGAGGACCTGGCGGTCGTCGCCGCGCAGCTCGGCCGGGAACCCCGCGGAGTCCTCGCCATCAGCTACCGCACGCCCGACGGCGTCCCGGCGGTGGTGAAGACCGCACCACGACTGCCCGACGGCACCCCGTTCCCCACCCTCTACTACCTCACCGACCCCCGGCTCACCGCCGAGGCGAGTCGTCAGGAGTCCGCCGGGTTGATGCGTCGGATGACCGCGCGGTTGCAGTCCGATCCGTCTCTCGCACAGGCATATCGGCGGGCGCACGAGAGCTACCTCGCCGAGCGGGACGCGATCGACTCGCTCGGCACCACGTTCTCCGGCGGCGGGATGCCGGACAGGGTGAAGTGTCTGCACGTGCTGATGGCGCATGCGCTCGCGAAGGGACCGGGCGTCAATCCCCTCGGGGACGAGGCTGTCGCCGTCGCCGCGCGGTCGCCGCACCTGCGCGGCGCGGCCCTTCCCGACGACTGGCCCGACGACATCCCCGACGACGACATTCCCGACGACGACAGCCTCGAGGAGGACACACCGTGACGGTGGTGGGTGCGGTCGACTGTGGGACCAACTCGATCCGTCTGCTGGTGGCGCGGCGTGTCGACGGCGTGCTCACCGACCTGCACCGCGAGATGCGGGTCGTGCGGCTCGGCGAGGGCGTCGACGCCACCGGGCGATTCACCGAGGGGGCGCTTGCCCGCACCCGCGAGGCGCTCGAGGACTACGCGGAGATCATGCGTCAGCACGAGGTCGAGGCCGTGCGCATGGTCGCGACGTCGGCGACGCGCGACGCCGCGAACCGAGACGTCTTCTTCGACATGACGCGGGAGGTCCTGGCCCCGGTCGTCGCGGGTGCGGTGGCCGAGGTGATCACCGGTGACGAGGAGGCGCGTCTGTCGTTCGCGGGTGCCGTGGGCGAGTTCGAGGCGACCGACGGGCCGTTCGTCGTCACCGATCTCGGTGGCGGGTCGACGGAGGTGGTGCTCGGTGTCGGCGGTGAGGTCGTCGCGGCGCGATCGGTGAACATCGGATGCGTCCGCCTCACGGAGCGTGTCCTGGCCTCGGACCCGCCGACCGCGCAGGAGGTCACCACCGCGCACGAGGTCGCGCGGGGTGAGCTGCAGGCCGCGTTCGACGAGGTCCCGGTGGACCGAGCGCGCACCTGGGTGGGGGTCGCGGGGACCATGACGACACTGGCGGCGCTGGCCGCTGACCTGCCCGCCTACGACGCGGACCGCATCCACCGGATGCGTGTGCCGATGGACCGTCTGCGTGAGGTGTGTGAGGGTCTCGTCGGGATGACGCGCGACGAGCGCGCGGCCCTGGGGCCGATGCATCCGGGTCGTGTGGACGTCATCGGCGGCGGGTCGATCGTCACCCTGGAGCTGGCGCGCGAATTCGCCGACCGCGCAGGGATCACGGAGCTCGTCGTCAGCGAGAAGGACATCCTCGACGGGATCGCCCTGAGCGCCTGACCTCCTGCGCCTGACCTCCTGGGGCCCTCAGGCGGGCTGGCGCAGCGAGATGTTGTTGCAGGCCTCGCACACGCTCTCGGGGATGATGCCCTTCCGCTGGAGGATCCCGAAGGCGATGCAGCCGAGGCAGATCCCGAACGCGGATTCGAGCAGCGCGGCGACCACGACGAGCCCGACGGTGATCTGGGCGGCGGCGCCGAGACCCGCGAGGCTGAACACGAAGGCCAGACCGGTGATGGTGAGGCCGATCGCCTGCGCGAACCGCTTCGGCGGGCCGGGGACGAGCCTGGTCTTGTTCAACGCCGGCACGATGACCCGGACCGAGAGCTGGCCGAACGGTGACAGCGTCGGACCCGAGATGACGCGGAGCAAGAACCCCAGTGCGAGGATCCCGTACACCACCGGGGAGTCGACGACGATGGCGATCACCGCCAGCACGACCACCAGAGCTGCGGTGGAGCGGGCTGCGTACTCGTTGACCGGGTTGGGGAAGCGCAGGGATTCGGGAAGCACCCGACCAGGGTAGACATCGCAGATCGGGGCGCCCACCATTCGCGTCACGCTGGTTCTATGTCGCGACGACGACACCGTCGGCATCGGGTTCGGTGTCGGCGCCCTCGGTCTGTGCCGCGAGGTGTGCCCGCACCGACGAGATCGACGGGAGCAGGATCGAGGCCACGGCCACCAGGGCATAACCGATGACGGGGACCGCAGCCGCGAGGACCAGTGCGTGCAGCAGGTCGTCGGGGGTGTAGCGACCGACGTTGTCGAAGAACACGACACCGACCACCGCCACGCCGACGGCACCGCCGACCTGCTGGAACGTGTTGAGGACGCCGGACGCGGCGCCCGAGTCCCGTCCGGCGACGGTGGCGAGGGCGATGTCGAGCAGTGGTACGAGCGTCAGTGCGAGCCCCACACCGGCGATCGCCATCGGGATGACGGTGTCCCACCCCGAGTAGCCACCGCCCTCGTGGTGGAACACCCAGATGGCCCCGGCGGTCCCACCGGAGATGAACACACCCCCGACCATCGGGAGCACACGACCGACCCTCGACACCAACGCGGCGGCGATGCCGGCGGCGAGGACGGCACCGACGCTGAACGGCAGCGTCAGCACCCCGGATCCGATGGCGGAGAAGCCGAGTCCGGTCTGGACGTACAGCGCGAGGATGAGGAAGAACGAGTTGATCGACCCGGCGAACAGGAACTGGATGGCGACGCCGCCGACGAACCCGCGGTCGGCGAACAGTCGCATCGGCATCATCGCGGAGTCGGCGCCGTGCCGCCGTTCGTAGAGGACGAACAGGGCGAGGACGACGGGCGAGGCGGCCATGAGGACGAACGCCCACACGGGCCAGCCGAGCTGACGACCCTCGATGAGCGGGTACACCAGCAGCAGGATGCCGCCGACCGCGAGCACCACGCCGATCGGGTCGATGGGGGAGGGCCGGTCGACGGTGGTGTTGGGCACGACGATCAGGGCGGCGATCACGATGACGACGCCGATGGGGACGTTGATGTAGAAGATCGAGCGCCATTCCCCGCCCAGCGGGTCGGAGGTGACGAGCCAGCCGCCGAGGACCGGACCGATCACGGCGGCCATCGCGGTCACCACACCGATGGCGCCGAAGACCGGTGCGCGCTCCGAGGGCGCGAAGAGCGCCTGCACGCTGGCGAGCACCTGCGGGACCATGAGCCCGGCGAAGAGCCCCTGCACGACGCGGGACGCGACGAGTACGTCGCCGTTCTGGGCGAGCGACGCCAGCAGTGACGCGAGGGTGAACCCCACGATCCCGGCGATGAAGACGCGTTGGCGCCCGTACCGGTCACCGAGGCGACCGGCGGTGATGAGCACCGACGCGAACGCGAGGATGTACCCGCCGACGACCCACTCCAGTTGGGAGGGTGAGGCGTTCAGGTCACCGCGGATCGCGGGGAGCGCGACGTTGACGATGGTGACGTCCATGAGGTCCATGAACATGGCGAAGGTCAGGATGATCATCGCCGGCACGCGGAGCCGGTGGGCCGTTGTCATGGACGGAGCGTAGTCGGGCGAGCGCGGACGGACGAGACGACGACGGCGGCCCGCACGTGGTGTGGGCCGCCGTCGGTCTCGATCGGTCAGACGCGGTGGTCGTCGATGTCGCCCTCGCGCGTCGGATCGACGTCGAGGTCTGCCAGGTCCTCGAGATCCTGGTCCGCAGCGGACCGTGCCGTGGGGAGCGCGGCCACGTCGTCGACATCGTCGAGCTGTGCGCGTTTGGCCGCGTCACGCATCTCGAGACCGTCGGTCACGAGATCGCCGATCTCGCGGGTGATGTCGGCGACTGCCCCGGTGATGATCGTGGCGATCCGACCCACGTGGGTGGCGGTGGACTCGACTGCTTCCTGCAGCAGGTCCTTGTTGCGTTCGAACCGCCCGACCATGTGACCTCCCGGGATGTGCGACGCGACGTCAGGACGCCTGCGCGGCGTCCTTCTGGCGCTCGACCTTAACACTGAACTCGACGTCGTCCGAGGTCCACGAGTTCGGCAGCGACAGCTTCGCGATCTTCTTCCACGTCGAGGCGATCTGATGCGTGAAACCGCCCGTGTTGTAGGGCAATCCGTACTTCTCGCAGATGGCGCGCACCTCCGGCGCGATCTCCGGGTACCGGTTGGCCGGGATGTCGGGGAACAGGTGGTGCTCGATCTGATGCGAGAGGTTCCCGCTCATGATGTGGAACAGCGGGCTGCCCTCGATGTTGGCCGAGCCGAGCATCTGTCGCAGGTACCACTGGCCCTTCGTCTCGTTCTCGCACTCCTCCGGGGTGAACGTCTGCACACCCGACGGGAAGTGGCCGCAGAAGATGATCGAGAACGTCCACAGGTTGCGCACGAGGTTGGCGCTGACGTTGCCCGCCAGCGTCAGCGGGAACAGCGGCCCGGTGAGGGCAGGGAAGACGATGTAGTCCTTGAGGACCTGCTTGCTCGCCTTGCGCCACATGCCCTTCACGAGGCCCTTGACGTCGCTCCACTTCCGCTTGCCGGCGACGATGTTCTCGGTTTCGAGGTCGTGCAGCATGACGCCCCACTCGAACAGCACCATCAGCGCCGAGGCGTAGACGAGGTTGCCGAGGTAGTACGGGTTCCACTGTTGGTCACGGTCCATGCGCAGGATGCCGTAACCGATGTCGCGGTCCTCGCCGACGATGTTTGTGAAGGTGTGGTGCATGTAGTTGTGGCTGTGGCGCCACTGGTCGGCCGGGCACACGGTGTCCCACTCGAACTCCCGCGAGTTCAGCGACGGCTCGCGCATCCAGTCGTACTGGCCGTGCATGACGTTGTGGCCGATCTCCATGTTGTCGAGGATCTTCGACACGCTGAGTGCCGCGACACCGGCGATCCACGCCGGCGGGAACCAGCCGAAGAAGAACATCCCGCGGCCGGTGACCTCGAGGGTCCGCTGCGCCTTGATGATCTTGTAGATGTAGTCGCGGTCGGACTGGCCGAGGTCGCCGACGACCCGGGCGCGCAGGGCGTCGAGGTCGCGGCCGAGTTCCTCGACCTGTTCGTAGGACAGGGTGAGCTGCGTGGGGTCCGTCGCCGCCGACGTCGTGGTGTCGGTGTCGTCGGTCTCGACCGTGGTCGGGAGCGTCATGATGGTCATCGAATCCTCCTGGGGTTCGCCGTTCGATGGATCCTGGTCGGTGCGGTGGCGTGCGGGTCAGATCTCGATCTCGACGTCGCCGACGGGCGCCGAGATGCACAGCTGGATGTGCTTGTCGGTGTCGGTGTCCAGCTCGCCGGAGAGCACGTTGCGGGTGCAGCCCGACTTCTTCGGGGCGGTGCAGGAGAAGCAGATGCCCATGCGACACCCGAACTCCGGGGTGAGCCCGGCCGCCTCCGCCTGCTCGAGCAGGGTGCGACCGTCGTTCTCGGCCTGCGCGCCGGACCGGCTGAAGCGGATCTCGCCGGTCACCGGTTCGTCGGGGTCGGGGACGAACGCGTCCGGGGCGGTGAACGCCTCGCTGTGGACCAGCTCGAGCGCACCGCGCGCGGAGTAGAACTCGCGGACGTCGTCCATGAGCCCGGCCGGGCCGCAGACGAACACGGGGGCGTCGTCGGTGAAGGCGGACGACGTGACGAGATGGTCGGCGACGAAATGGCCGCTGTGCGCAGCGGTCTCGTCCACGCGGGTGTGGACGACCCGCACGTCGACGGTGTCGTGGCGATCGGCGAGTTCTCGGAGCTCGTCGGCGTAGGCGACGTCGTCGGGCCCGGCCGCGTAGTGCACGAAGAGGATCGGCGCGCGGTACCCCTGCGCCAGCAGGGTGCGGGCCATCGAGAGAACAGGTGTCACCCCACTGCCGCCGCTGACGAAGGTGACCGCGTGCGGACGATCCTCGGGCAGGACGAACTCGCCCTGTGCGGGGGTCAGGCCGACGACGTCGCCGACCGCCGCGGTGTCGTAGAGGTGGCGCGAGACGTGGCCGCCGTCGTGGGCGGTGACGGTCAGCTCGATGGTGCCGTCGGGGCCGCTCTCGGCGTTCGCGGGCGAGAAGCAACGCGTCTGCCGGACGCCGTCGATCACCACGCTGAGCTGCACGTACTGGCCCGCCTTGTGTCCCTTCCACTGGCGTGTGGGTGCCAGGGTCAGACGAACCGCACGCGGGGTGGGACGCGAGACCTCGACGACACGCGCGCGGATCTCGTCCCAGGTGACCATGGGGTCCACCAGCTCGAGGTAGCGGTCGACGGGGTGCGGCGCCAGCGCGGCCTCGATGACCGATCCGACGAACGTGGGCAAGCGGTCGAACATCGTCGCCTCCTGGGGTCGGCGGTGTGGGGCGGGCGGGTTCCCGCGGGCATTTCAGTGAACAGGTGTGCACTGACAGTGTGCCACCGTCGCGCGGTACGCGGTCAAGGGCAGAGCCGTGTAACCGCTGTCACAACAGGTCAGATGCCTAGACTCGGCACCGTGCCGCGGCCCAGGGATCACGCCTCCGCGCGCCCGCACGGTCGAGCGCGCGACTCCGTGGGCTCGGCGCGTCCGGCCGTGGATGCCTCGGAGAGCCGTTCGGCACGCAAGAGCCGCACCCGACAGGCGCTTCTCGACGAGACGCTGGCGCTCGTCGCCGAGCGCAGTTTCTCGAGTCTGAGCCTGCGGGAGGTGGCCAAGGCCGCCGGCATCGTCCCGACCGCCTTCTACCGTCACTTCGCGTCGATGGACGATCTCGGCGTCACCCTCGTCGAGGACGCGATGCGGGTGCTGCGGCGGATGCTGCGTGACGGCCGTCGGGATCTCGCGGCTCGGGCGGCCGTCCCGACAGCCGCCAGCTCATTGGACATCCTCGTCCGTCAGGTACGGACCAACGAGGCCCAGTTCCGGTTCCTCGTGCGCGAGCAGCACGGCGGTGTCAGCGAGATCCGGCGCGCGATCGACACCGAGCTGCAGTTGTTCGTCAAGGAACTGGCCATCGACCTCTCACGCATCCCCGAGATGGCGCGTTGGAACGCCGATGACCTCGAGCTCGCCGCCGAACTCATCGTCACCGTCATGCTGCAGGCGGTGGCGAGTCTGCTCGAGTCCCGCGGTGCCGACGACGACGAGGAACTCATCGCCCGGACCCAGCGCAAACTCGTGATGGTGATCCTGGGGATGAACTCCTGGCGCACTGCGCCGTAGATGTCGAGGCAGCGCACCGCGCCGTAGCCGAGTCACCCGGCCCGGGTGTCCGTAGGATCAGCCGGTATGACCGAGCCGCCGCGCCCTGTCCGCCCCGCGGGCCCGACGCGGGTGGCCGTCATCGTGCTCATCGTCGGTGTCGTCGTGTTCCTGCTCGCGGCCGGTGCCATCGTCGGCTACACGGTCCTCGGACGCGGTGGATCGGGCGGGGCATTCGACACCGTCATCGCCTCGACGTCCCCCTCGACGGTCACGGTCACCCCCGGCCCGGCTCCGTCGACCGCATCAGGACCCTCGACGTCGGGACCCTCGACATCGGGACCGTCGTCGTCCACATCGTCGTCGACGCGTCCGTCACAGGCGCCCGCGACCGTCGCCGGCGCACCCCGGGGCTCCCGACCGTGCCCGGTCCTGTTCCCTCCCTACGACCTGTACCGCGCCTCGTCGGTCGGGTCGTCGGTGACGACGTGTGGTTTCGCCGAACGGGTCCGGCGTGCCTACGCCGAGAGCGGGCGCCCCGGTCAGCTCCCGCGTCCGGTGACCGCGACCAGCCCCGAGACCGGCGAGCGGATCACGATGCGGTGCGCCGCCCGGGCCGCCATCGTGACGTGCACCGGGGGAGACGACGCGGTGGTCTACATCTACTGACCCCGAGGGTCAGCAGTCGTCGGGAGACGTGTCGGGTGGTGTGTCGCCGGGGCCGCCGCGGTCGGCGCGGGCGATCAGCACGGCCAGTCGTGGCAGCAGCGGGGGCGAATGCGAGATGAAGCTGACACACCCGCCCTGGCGGAACCCGCCGACGATCCCGACCATCGACCGGCCCCGCAGCCAGGGGGAGCCGCTGGTGCCGTCGACCAGGCCACGGCAGCGGATGGTCGGGATGCCCTCGATCGTGGCGGTCCGCGCACGGCACCCGACCGGTGCGTCGCCCTCACCCGCCCCGTACCCGACGACGCGGATGCGCATCCCTGCGCGATACGCCGCCAGCGACCACCCGCGGCCGGTGACCGCCTCGAGTGAGCGCCCGTGGCGGGGTTCGACGCGCAGCACCGCGAAGTCGAGGACGTCGGGTTCGGCAGCGACGTCGGGATCGAGGTAGACCGCGTCGACCCGCCAGGTGCCGAACGGTGTCCGGCCACGGTCGTAACCCGGCGCGACGGTGATCGCGCCGTGCACGCCGGTCAGGCAGTGCGCCGCGGTGACCATCAGGTCGCCGTGCGTCGAGTGCACGACAGACGCCGTGCAGGTGTGGCGACTGTCGCCGTCGATGAACACCGGACCGATGCGCCGGTTGGCCTGGACGTCCTCGGCGTCGGAGTCCACCGCGCCCCCGATGCACAGCACCAGTGCCACCAGCAGCACGACGAGCACCACCCGCCGAGCACGCGGCGTGTGGCGACCGTGGGCGCCTACCGCAGCCCCCACTTGACGGTGACCGACACGGTCACGCTCTGCTGCCCCGGCTCGATCGGGACGGTCGACGCCTGCGCGGAACTGTCGGCGGACAGCGGTTGTCGCTGTCCGGTCACGTTCTCCTGCACCGACAGGACCCGCGACAGCGAGGTGCCCGAGAGCTTCGCGTACTGCTCCGCGCGGGTCTTGGCGTCGTCGAACGCGCGCTGTCGTGCGTCACCGAGCAGACGGGAGTCGTCGTCGATGCGGAACGCCACACCGGACAGTCGCGCATCGTTGCCACCTGCGTCCACGGCCGCGCCGAGAACCGTCGACGCGCGGGACAGGTCGCGCACGGTGATCCGCACGGTGTTGGTGGCCTCGTACCCCGTCACCGACGGGCCCACTCCGGGTGCCGAGCCCGCGTACTGCGGCTGCAGCGACACCTGTTCGGTCTGCACGTCCTTGCGGTCGACGCCGGCCTTCTCGACCGCGGCGGTGACGGCCTGGACCCTGCTGCCGGCCTGGGCGATCGCGCTCGACACGTCGTCGGCCCGTGTCGTGACGCCCACGGTCGCGGTGAGGGTGTCGGGCGTGCCCTGCACCTCGCCGGTGCCGGTCACGGTCACCGCGGGCGGGTCCGACGTCGGGGACGGGCTGTCGGAACCGCAGGCGGCCACCCCGCCCACCAGCACCGCACAGGCTGCAGCGACGGACACGGGGACCCATCGGGAGCGCGTCATCGCATCAGTCTGGCATCCGACGGCGTGTGGACGCTGCCGACCGCGGACGACGCCGCCTGGTCAGCGCACGGACACCGAGATGTCGGTCTCGGCGGTCGGCACGGTGTCCCGGCCGGTCCCGGAGAGCTGCGTCGTGTCGAGGACGAGCACCTCGCCGGAGTCCTGCAGGCCGTTCGCGAGGACCTTCGGCCTGAGCGTGAACCGCGGCGTCGTCGACGCGAGCCCGGCCAGGCCGAAGTCGCTGTCGTTCGAGATCGCCAGTCGCGTCCCCCCGTCGAGGGCGGCGACACCCTCGACCTTGTCGTGGCCGAAGAATCCGCCGCTCGGGTCGAGGCGTGTGACGAGCCCGCCGAGGTCGACGTCGAGGGTCTTGCTCGCCGGGGTGATCCCCATCGACCGCAGGTGCGCGACGGCGGCGGTGTCGGTGGTGACACCGACCACGGTCTCGATCGGGCGTCCCCCGACGAGCAGGCCGCCCGCGCCGGCGTCGTAGCGCGCCCCGGCGACGCGCGAACGGGGGCCGACGTCGGTCGCGGCGGAGATGTCGGCGATCCAGAGCTTCTTGTTCGCGCCGGGTTCGAGTTTCCCGTCACGCTCGTCCACCAGGAACCGGGTGCCGCTCAGCGCGGTGATCTCCGAGACCGCGACCTTCGTCTTCTGCGGGTTCGCCAGGGGGTAGAGGTATTCCGAGACCGCGCGCGTCCGGAGGTCGACGGTCACGATGCGTGTCACCGGAACCGATTTCGCGGAGCCGGACAACCCGGGTGTCCTCAGTGCCGACTGCATGATGCCGACCAGCGTGGTGCCGTCCGGGGTGATCGTGAGGCCTTCCATCCCCTGATTGGGTGTGCGCAGCGACAACTCGCGGGGCAGCGATCCGTCGAACGGGGAGAGACGGGCCGACTCCCTGCCGGACGAGTCGAGGTGGACGATGAACGGTCCGTACTCGTCGGAGACCCAGAAGGTCCCGTCGGGCAGGGCCACGAGACCTTCGGTGTCCAGTCCGTGGTCCGACGTCGGCAGCGCTGTCCCCGACAGGTCCACCAGGGTCTCGCCGGTGGACGCCCGGGGGTCGACCCGACCGTTGAGCGGCCTGCCGTCCGGCCCTGTCAGCGTGATGGTCGAGACGAGCTCGGCCCGGCCGTCGACGAGGCGGAAACGACCGATCGCCGGATGGAAGTCGGGAAGCGGCAGCACCTTCTCGGTGTCGGTGCGTCCGTCGACGTTCGGCCCGCGATCGGTGAGACCGTAGAACTCGTCGGTGGTACCGGGAACCGGGGTGAACGCCGAGCCGTAGCCGCTGCCGCCGATCGGGACGCCGCCGACGGTGGCCAGGGGGCCGATGTCCGACGGGTACAGCGAGACCGCCGCCGACGTGGTGGCGACGATCCTGTCGGTGCCGGTGTACCCGTCGGTGGGGATGTAGGTGATCCCGCCGTCCGATGCCGGTCGGATGGTCCCGTGAGCGGGTGCGGCGTACCGCACGGGAGTGGCGCCCCCGGTCGCCCGCAGGATCTGCTCGTAGCTGAACGTCGTGGGGCGTCCTGCGTCCGCGGCCAGGGTGTCGTCGGCGGCGGACGACCCCGACGAGCATGCGCTCGTCGCGACCAGGCAGGCGGTGCCGGCGACCATCAATGCCCTGCGGAGCAGGGGTTCTCGCGTGATGTGCATCGCGCAGACCTACCAAGGTGGGGCTGCCACGCGGTGACGGCACGGTGAACGGGCGGTGGGATGGCGTGGCCCCCGCAGTTCATGAGCGCGGCGCACGATCTCCGGTCATGACCCGTCGTCTCCGCGCACTGGTGATCGCTTCGTCCCTGACCGTCTCGCTGGGTGCCGCTGCCGCAACCGCTCACGCCGACACGAATGCCGTTCCGGACTACGAGGTGAAGCTGGACCTCCTCGCCTCGGCGATCGACGGATCGGGTGTCCCGACCGCGGCGGTCCGGTCGGCGTTCGGCCTCTCGACATCCGCCTCGACACGCTCCTACGAGTACTTCGACACCGACTCGCGGGCCCTGGCCGGGCAGGGGTGGAGCGTGCGGCTGCGCCACAAGAGCGGCAAGGACCTGGAGGTGAACTACAAGAAGCGCTTCGACGTGACGAACGGCAACGTGGACGCCGCGCTCACCACGGCCGATGCGGCAGGGTTCGATTCCTCCGACACCAACTACGACGCCCAGGTCGACTGGGGGTACGGCCGGCAGGAGCTCAGCTTCAGCAACGACAAGACATCGAGCGCGTCGGCGTGTCCCGGCACCACGCTCCCGGGTGAATCCACCGCGCGATCACTGCTGGTGTCGAAGATCCCGGGCAAACTCGACGACTGGACGGCGAAGCACTGGGGGACCGACCGGCTCTCGGGCTCATCGGCGCACGGACCGGTGACCACCACGGTCTACCGCGGATCCTGGCAGGGCACCGAGCCGAGCATCGAGGTGGTGACGGTGCCCGCGGCATCGGGATCGGGAACACAGACGGTGATCGAGCTCTCGTTCACCGTCGACACCCGGTCGGAGGCGTCGAACCTACGATCGCAGGCGATCTCGATCGCCGACGGCAAGGGATGGCTCTACCACGGGGACATCCTCAAGACCGGACTCGTCCTCGACCGGCTCTGACGCCGTTGGCATCTGCCTGGCGCAGTCGTCGGCTCAGTGCCACCGACCCGTGTCGGGCCGACGAGCGCTGTGCAGGAAGGCCCCGGTGGCGGGGTCGACACGGCCGTCGCCCCGCCACGCCCACACGAGGCGGGCCCGGATCTGCGGATGCAGTTCGACGGACGCGACGTCCGGCCGAGACCGGGCCAGGGATTCCGGGATGATCGCGACTCCGAGATCGCGGGCGGCGAGATCGGCCAGTGCGGATGGTGTGCCGGCCTCGAAGGCGATGCGTACCGACACCCCGGTAGCTGCGCAGGCCCTGTCGAACTGCCGACGCAGACCTGTTCCGCCCGGTAGGGCGATCAACGGGAGCCCCACGAGCTCGTCGAGTCCCACCGATTCGTTCGCCGCGAGGGGATGGCCGGTCGACACCGCCGCGACGATCGCCTGATCGGTGATGGTCTCGACGGCGAGGGACGCGGGTGTGTCGTCGACCGCGATCGACGCGATCGCCACGTCGATCCGGCCGTCACGTAGCCGTGCGATCAACGCGTCGGAATCGTCGGTGTCCAGGGAGATGTCGACGGCGGGGTGCTGATCGTGGAAGTCCGCGAGGAGCGACGCGAGATCGACGTCGTGCGAGGCGACGGTCCCGATGCGGAGGGTTCCGCGGATCACGGCTCCGACCTCGTCGACGGCGGCGGCGACGTCGGCGACGGACGCCAGGGCTGCACGTGCATGAGGTAGTGCTGCCTGCCCGGCGTCGGTGAGTCGGACGACGCGCCGACTCCGGTCGAAGAGAGGGCGGCCGAGCTCGCGTTCCAGGCGCGCGATCTGGGCACTGACGGCCGGTTGCGCGACACGACAGCGGTCCGCGGCGCGGGTGAAGTTCGATTCCTCCGCCACGGCCACCAGGTATTCGAGCTGACGTAGTTCCATAGCGAGAGGTTATTCTTTGTAGAGCAGCAATGTATTGGACTTATGGTTTCCCGACGGCCAGCGTGGAGGGTGGAAGGGAGAGACCATGACCCAGCAACCCACCTACGTCCTCATCCCCGGCGCCTGCCATGGCGCATGGTGCTTCGACGAACTCGCCGCGACACTGCGCGCGGCCGGACACCGCGTCCTCGCCTACACGTTGACCGGGGTGTCCGAGAGGGCCCACCTCGCCGATCGTGGCGTGAACCTCGAGACCCACATCGACGATGTGGTCGCGGCGCTCGCCGTCGACGCTGCCGACGATCCGCTGGTGCTCGTCGGGCACAGCTACGGCGGCATGGTGATCACCGGAGTCGTCGACCGACTGGGGGCTCCCGAGCGGGTGGTGGCCGCGGTGTACCTCGACGCGTTCGTGCCCCGCGACGGCGAATCGTGCTGGATGCTCACCAACGATGAACAGCGACAGTGGTATTCCGAGGTGGACGCGTCGGGTTTCGGTGTTCCGGCCATGCCGTTCTTCGATGCCCGGGCGTCGGCCCACCCGCTGGCGTCGCTGATGCAGCGCATCACCCTGCGTGCGGATCTCTCGGCGATCGGCGAGCGGATCTACGTCTTTGCGGCCGGATGGGAGGGTTCACCGTTCGCACCGACCCATCGCCGACTGGCCGATGACACGGAATGGACGACACATGCGTTGGCGGGCGGCCACAACCTGATGCGCGACTGCCCCGACGACCTGCTCGACATCATCGGCGCCGCGGGCCGCGGCGATCAGCGCACCTGATCGACCGAGGCGCCGCGGCCGGCGCGCGCGGTGAACGCGGTCGGTGTGGGCCCACCCGCGTGCTCCGCGGCCGCGACCACCGATGCGACAAGGGTGTCGACGCGGGCCGTCTCGACGAGGGCGATCACGCAGCCTCCGAAGCCGCCGCCGGTCATCCGGGCGCCGAGCGCACCGGCCGAGCGCGCGGTCGCCGCGATGAGATCAATTCCTGGCGTGGTGATCTCGAAGTCGTCGCGCATGGAGGCATGGGAAGCGTCCATCATCTCGCCGACCGCAGCGAGGTCACCGTCGCGGAGGGACTCGCACACGCGCAGGACGCGGGTGTTCTCGGTGAGCACGTGGCGCGCCCGTCGTCGGTCGACGTCGTCGCGCACCGCGGCCAGCACGTCGTCGGGGTGTCCCGGGGTCGCAGAGCGCAGATTCGGCAGACCGAGATCGGCGGCAGCTCGTTCACACGACGCCCGACGGGCGGCGTACTCGCCGCCGGCGTGTCCATGGGTGATGTGCGAATCGATCACGACGAGGGTGACGTCGGCGGTGGTCGGGTCGAACGGGACCGGTTCGACGGTCAGCGAGTCGAAGTCGATCAGCAGCGCCCGATCGACCTCGCCGTGCAGCGACGCCAGTTGGTCGAGCAGGCCGGTCGGGGCACCGACGAAGTCGTTCTCCGCGCGCTGGGCGATTCGGGCCCAGCTGAGTCGATCGGGTGTCCCGGTCACAGCGGTGAAGGCGCCGATGAGCGAACACTGCAGCGCCGCCGACGAACTGAGGCCGGCCCCCACGGGGACGTCGCTGGTGACGTGCAGTCGGCCGCCGGTCACCGGTCGGCCCTCGACCCCCAGAGACCACGCGACGCCGGCGACGTAGGCGGCCCATCCGTCGACCTCACCGGGCGCGACGCCGACCGGGATCGACAGCCGCCCGTATCCGTCGGCGTCGATGAGGAGATGACGGGATTCGTCAGGTGACCAGCGGACCTCGGTGCGTTCGGTCAGTGCGATGGGAAGTGCGAAACCGTGGTTGTAGTCGGTGTGTTCACCGAGCAGGTTCACGCGTCCTGGTGCGGACGCGACGACGGTCACGCCTCGGCCTCGGCGATGATGTCGCGCAGGCGTCGGGCGACCGATTCAGGGGTCACGTCGGTGATGAAGGCGTCCATGGCCGATTCCGACCCGGCGAGGAACTTCAGTTTGGTCGCCGAACGCCGCACCGACATCAACTCGATGTGCAGAGCACCTTCGGCGTCGATCTCACGACCCGAATACTGATGCAACGCAGCGATGTAGGGCAGGGGGGCGTCGTAGAGGCGGTCGAATCGACCGAGGACGTCGAGGTAGACGGTGGTCAGTGCGTCGAGTTCGTCGTCGGTCAGCTCGACGAGGTTCGCCACACGGCGACGCGGGTGGATGTGCACCTCGACCGGCCATCGAGCGGCGAACGGGACGAACGCCACCGCGAGCGGGTGGTCGACGACGATCCGGGATCCGAACGTCACCTCCGAGGCGACGATGTCCTCGAAGAGGTTGCGGCCGGTGCGGTCTCGGTGCTCGTCGGCGCGCGCGATCATCGACCGGGTCCGTGGGGTCAGGTAGGGGTAGGCGTAGATCTGGCCGTGCGGATGCGTCAGCGTCACGCCGATCTCCTCCCCGCGGTTCTCGAAGCAGAACACCTGCGCCACGCCGGGTAGAGCGAGCAGCGCGGCCGTGCGGGTGCGCCACGCGTCGACGACGAGGCGTGCGTGGTCGTGCGAGAGCGAGGCGAAGGACGCGGTGTGGTCGCTGGAGAAGCAGATGACCTCGCACCGGCCGTGTCCGGCTGCGCTGACAAGGTCGGCCGACGCCGTATCGGGGAGATCGAACCGCTGCCCGGGAGCCGCCCCGGACAGGCTGGGGAAGCGGTTCTCGAAGACGACGACGTCGTAGTCGGGAGCCGGGACCTCGCTGACGGTGCCGTCCGGCGACGGACACAGCGGACACTGATCGGCCGGCGGCTTGTAGGTGCGGTCCTGACGCAGGGCGGCGACGGCGATCCAGTCACCGGTCTGGCGGTCGAAGCGGATCTCCGAGTGCAGTCCGGCGCGATCGGGGAGCGGTCGCCGATCCGGGACGGGGTGCGGCGCATGCCCGTCGAGCGCGAAGAAGTCGATCGCCCGTCCGTCGGCGAGGTGCGTGGTCACGGCGGGTGAGCGCAGAGGGCGTGGGGTCACCGGACCACCTGCGCTATCCGGACGTCATGGATCCGACGACCGAGCACCGTCCGGGCGGCGTCGGACAGGCCGTCGTCGACGACGAGGGTGTCCGCACGGTCCACGTCCGCGATCACGTTGGCGCCCACCTCCCCGACCTTCGTGTGGTCCGCGACGACGACCAGTGTGCGGCAGATCTCGATGAGACGACGGTTCGTGGCGGCCTCGGCGATGTTCGGCGTGGTGAAGCCGGCGTCGATGTCGAGCCCATGCACACCGAGCAGTGTCACGTCGACCCGGAACGACGAGAGTGCGGCGTCGGCGACGGGCCCGACGAGCCCGTCCGACAGTGTGCGGGTGCCGCCGGTGAGGACGACGGTCGGTCTCGTCGGTCGCAGTGCCACATCGGGATCCGTCAGCTCGACGAAGATGGGGATCGAGTTCGTGACCACCGTCAGCGAGGGCCGGTCCCGTAGCAGACGTGCGACCTCGAGGGTGGTGGTCCCCGCGCTGATGGCGACCGTCATGCCGTCCTCGACGAGGTCGACCGCACATGTGGCGATCGCCCGCTTCTCGGCGGTCTCGCGGACGGCCTTGGCCGAGGACCGCGGCTCCTCACCTCGGCTGTGTCGGGCGACAGCACCGCCGTGGACCTTGTGCAGCGCCTCGTCGTCCTGCAGCGCCTCGAGGTCTCGGCGCACCGTCATCTCGGAGACGTTCAGGTCGTTCGCGAGGTCGGTGACGCGCGCGGTGCCGTCGCGGTCCAGGACGTCGAGGATGCGGCGACGGCGTTCTGCGGGGAGCACGGCACCTCCTCTGTCGGGGCCAACAAGTGAAACGAACAGTATCAAACAAGCTGGATGTTGAAATCTGTTCGGAAGTGTGTGAGGTTGTGTTCACTCGTGACCCGGGTCACTACGGCAGTGGCCCACCCGAAGGAGTTGTCGAATGACGCTTGCCGCGGACTCCGTGCTCCGGCTGAACGCCGGGGCCGTGGACTACGTGCTGATCGCCCTGTACTTCGTGTTCGTCCTCGGCATCGGGTATCTGGCCCGCAGCCAGATCTCGTCGAGCCTCGACTTCTTCCTGTCCGGGCGGCGCCTGCCCGCCTGGGTCACGGGCATCGCGTTCGTGTCGGCCAACCTCGGTGCTGTCGAGATCATGGGCATGTCCGCCAACGGCGCCCAGATCGGGTTGGCGACGATGCACTACTACTGGATCGGCGCGATCCCGGCGATGCTGTTCCTGGGCGTCGTGATGATGCCGTTCTACTACGGGTCGAAGGTCCGCAGCGTCCCCGAGTTCATGCGACGACGGTTCGGCACCGGAGCGCATCTCGTCAACGCGATCAGCTTCGCCGTCGCGCAGGTCCTCATCGCCGGGGTCAACCTGTACCTGCTGGCGACCATCGTCAACGTCATCCTCGGCTGGAGCCAATGGGTCTCGTTGATCGTCGCCGCGGTCATCGTCCTCACCTACACCGCGCTCGGTGGTCTCTCGGCGGCCATCTACAACGAGGTGCTGCAGTTCTTCGTCATCCTCGCCGCTCTCGTCCCGCTCACCGTCTTCGGCCTCATCAAGGTCGGCGGCTGGAACGGCCTGAAGGAGAAGATCGTCGCCACCACGAGCGACAACAAGGTCACCGCGACCATCCACGACCAGGTGACCTCGTGGCCCGGGAATGCGTTGAGCGGTTTCGACAGTCCCGTGTGGTCGGTGATCGGCATCGTGTTCGGTCTGGGTTTCGTGCTGTCGTTCGGCTATTGGACGACGAACTTCGTCGAGGTGCAGCGCGCGATGGCGTCGAACTCGATGAACGCCTCCCGGCGTGCACCCATCATCGGCGCGATCCCGAAGATGTTCATCCCGTTCGTGGTCGTCATCCCCGGGATGATCTGCGCCGCGGTCATCGGCGACATGATCTCGCTCAAGACCGGACCCAACGCTGCCGACGTCACCTACAACGACGCGATGCTGCTGATGATCCGCGACATCCTGCCCAACGGGCTCCTCGGGGTCGCGGTCGCCGGCCTGCTCGCGTCGTTCATGGCCGGTATGGCGGCGAACATCTCGGCGTTCAACACCGTGTTCAGCTACGACATCTGGCAGCAGTACATCGTCAAGGACAAGCCGGACGGCTACTACATCGGCGTGGGCCGCGTCGCGACCGTCGCCGCCACCGTGCTCGCCATCTTCACCGCGCTCATCGCGTCGGGGTACTCGAACCTCATGGACTACCTGCAGACGCTGTTCGGGTTCTTCAACGCGCCACTGTTCGCGACGTTCCTGCTCGGCATGTTCTGGAAGCGGATGACCGCGACCGCCGGGTGGACCGGGCTGGTGGCCGGGACCCTCTCCGCCGTCGTGGTGTTCATCCTCTCCGAGGTCGGGGTGATCAACCTGCCCGGTCAGGGCATGCCGTTCGTCGCGGCGTCCGCGGCCTTCGTGGTCGACATCCTCGTCAGTGTGGTGGTGACGATGGTGACGGCGCCGAAGCCGGCGAAGGAACTCGTCGGGTTGGTGTACTCGGAGACCCCGAAGTCACACTTCACCGACCCCGCCGACGCCGGCGCCTCCTGGTACGCAAGGCCCGTCCCGCTCGCCGGGATGGCCCTGGTACTGGTCATCGCCCTCAACATCGTCTTCCACTGAGTCGCAGGAGTTCTCGCATGATCACCGAGCAACCGCATCCGACCCTCGGGCGGCGCGCCCAGATCCTCGCCCGCCTGTTCGACATCCGCATCATCGTCGCGGCCCTCATCGGCATCTACGGCATCGTCCTGATCGTCGGGGGTGCGGCGCCGGGTGTCCTCGGCATCGAGTCCCACACGCCGTCCGACGCCAACCGCGTCGACCTCGAGGCGGGCACGACAGCCAACCTCTGGGTCGGCCTGATCCTCGCCGCCGTGGCCGCGGTATTCGTGGCGTGGGCCCTGCTGCGCCCGTTGCCCGTTCGTGATTCGGACGCCTCGGGCTCCGACGGGGACGAGGTCGACGCGCCCTGACCGACAAGGCCGCTGAGCCGGTGCGCCGAGCGTGCCACAGCTGCTCGCCGACTGGGCCACAACTGCTCGCCGAGCGGGCCGACACCACCGGCTGTGTCGGATCGGTGGCCACGCGGCGGCGTTCATCGGCACGGTCGGCGGCGGTTTTCGGCCCACTCGGCGGCGGTTTTCGGCACGGTCGGCGAAGTGGTGTGGAACCTCGCGCCGACTCCGACGGGTCGGTCAGACGCCGGCGAGAGTGCGCGTCTCGACGGCGGCCGACCGGCGTGCCCGACGGGCACACACCGCGACGATCGCGGCGCCCATGAGCGCGAACACGACATGGGTCACCAGCCCGAGGATCGTCGACGCCGAACCCAGGCCGCTACCGGTGGAGAACGCGTTCCCCACGTAGACGGCCACTGCGCCGCCCGCGACGGCGACCCGGTGCACGCCGCCCCACGCCGTGGAGCGGGACCACCAGACGACGGCGACGATCACCACGGCGATCGCGACGATCATCATCGCTGTGCCCGGGACGGTCCCGGCGGGCCGGGAGGACTCGAACACGACGCCGGCCGCGACCGTGCACGCACCGACGACCACGGCCGGGGGACAACGGTGGTCGGCCGACGCAGTGCCGCCCCGGCCGCGACGCGACAGCGCGATACCGATCAGCACGACGACCAGCACCACCGTCGTCGCGAGCTGCGGCAGCGACGCGACGTACCCGTCGTTCGCCCCCTGGTTCGCCACCGATGTCATGACGGCACCGATGGTGACGAGGACTCCGAGCACCACGTGACCACGCCGGTTCAGCCACGGCACGTGCCGCCGTCCCCCCGACGCCTCCTCCATCAGCGCTATCGGCGTGGCGATCGACCACGCCGTATGGAGTGTGAGGACGAAGATCGTCCACGGCACCCCGATGCCGAGCGAGTCGACGTGCCCCGGTGTGGTCAAGTGCTGTCCGAGGTAGTCCGGCGCGAACAGCGACATCGTGAGCAGACCCTCCTCGACGAGCCCGAAGGCCAGGCCGAGCAGCACGATCGACGGCCAACCGCCGCCCCGGACGCGGACCACCTCGCGGATGGCGAGAGCGCACCCGCCGTACCAGAGGGACAGCGGCAGGAGCAGCGGCAGCTCGACTATCGAGAAGTCGCCGAGGAAGAACTCCGCGACCAGCGGCGCGAGGAACCACAGGCCTACGGCGGGGCTGTGCACCGCGCGGCCGACCATGCGGGCGGGGAAGTTCGTCATGCAGACGAGTGTTGATGCGGCCGTCGCCCGAATCCCATGACAGACGTCATGGCTTCGGCACGGCAGATGTCACCTGACGCGATGGGATGTGGGAACGATGGCACGAATCGGACTTCTCGGTACAGGGATCATGGGAGCGGGCATGGCGCGCAGCATGATCCGTGCTGGACTCGAGGTCACGGTGTGGAACCGCAGTCACGACAAGGCGGCCCCGCTCGCCGACGACGGCGCGACGGTGGTCACCGATCCGGCCGAGGCTGTCCGTGGCGCCGACGTCGTGGTCACGATGCTCTATGACGCCGACTCGGTCGCCGACGTCGTCGGCCGGGTGGCCGGGGAGTTCGGGGATGACACCGTGTGGCTGCAGACGTCCACGGTGGGTCTCGACGGGGTGCAGCGGCTCGCCCAGCTCGCCCGTGACCACGGCATCGCCCTGCTCGACGCGCCCGTGCTCGGGACGAAGCAGCCCGCCGAGAAGGGCGCGCTGACGGTGCTCGTCGGCGGTGACGAGTCGTTGCGCGACCGCGTCGAGCCGGTGCTCGACGCGATCGGTGCAGGCACCGTGTGGGTCGGATCCGAACCGGGTGACGGCCATCGGTTGAAGCTCGTCGCCAATTCATGGGTGTTGTCGCTGGTCAGCGCGACCGGGCAGGCGGTGGGACTCGCGCAGCGTCTCGGGGTCGACCCTCAACTGTTCCTCGACGCGATCTCCGGTGGACCGCTCGATGCGGGCTACGCCCAGCTCAAGGGAAAAGCGATGCTGCAGCGCGACTTCCCGGCCTCGTTCGGTGCAGACGGCGCCCTCAAGGACGCCGGGCTGATCGCGGATGCGATGGAGTCGGTCGGGATGGACGCGTCGATCATGCAGGCCATCCGCGACCGGTTCGTCGCCACCGTCGACGCCGGTCACGGCGACGACGACATGGCCTCGGTCATCGACGGCTTCGACGCCGACTCGCGGGGCTGAGGGGAAGGCGGAGGAATACCCCGTCGGCGCGGCCAGTTGGACGTTGTGTCCAGTAAACGGTCGCCCCGCTGGGGCGCCTCCGGCACGACCCGACATTGTGAGGAGGGACCATGACTTCTCGAGCAACGCGGACGACTGGTTCTACACCGACCGACGACGTGCAGACCCGACGTGACCACCTGCGCAAGGCCACCCGATGGGGTGCTGTCGGGTGGGTGGCGTTCATGTTCGGCTCGGCTGCGCTCGCCCTGGGGATCGCCGGATTGGTCACCTCGCACACCGTCGCCGGGTCGATCGCACTCGTCGTGTGGGTCGTGCTCTACGGGATCACCCTCTACTCGGTGCGTGCGGGCGCGATGGCTCGCGGCGACCGCACCCTGCAGGAGCACGTCGCCCGCATCCGTCGGGCGCGCTACCGCCAGAACTACCCGCAGCACGGCGACGCCTGAGGTCGATGTCTCAGGCGCTGCCGGTGAACGTCTTCCGGTACGCCGTCGGCGACATGCCCAGGCCGCTGCGCAGGTGGTGACGCAGGTTGTCCGCGCTGCCCAGTCCGGACAGCCGGGCGACCTCGTCGATCGATGATCGGCCGTCCTCCAGCAGTTCGCGCGCGCGATCGACGCGCCGATCACGGATCCACTCACCCGGCGAGGTCCCTGTCTCTGCCGCGAATCGGCGGCTGAACGTCCGTTCGCTCATGCGAGCGTGTGCCGCGAGTCGTGCGATGGTCAGCGTCTCGGTCAGATGGTGCAGCGCCCACTCCCGGGTCGACGAGGTGCTGGCCTCCGGGCTGTCGGGGATCGCGGGGCTGATGAACTGCGCCTGTCCTCCCTCCCGCCAGGGCGAGACGACGCAGTGCCGCGCGACCGCGTTGGCCACAGCCGTCCCGTGGTCGAGCCGCAGCAGGTGCAGACAGAGATCGATGCCCGCGGCGAGTCCTGCGGAGGTGAACGTCCCCGCATCGTCGACGAACAGGACCGTCTCGTCCAGGCGGACCTGCGGATACAGCGTCCGGAAGTCGTCCGCCGCCCACCAGTGCGTCGTCGCGCGCCGTCCGTCGAGCCGGCCGGTCGCCGCGAGCGCGAACGCCCCGGTGCAGATCGAGACCCACCGCGCGTGGGCGGGCACGGTGGACAGCGCGGCGGTGACCTCGGGTGCGAGCGTGCCGTCACGACGGGCCGGGGGATACCGGGTGCCGGGGATGATCAGCGTGTCCGCCTCCGCGAGGGCCTCCGGTCCGGCGGCCGGCTGGAGCCCGTACCCGGTCGTCGTCGGGACGACCGCCCCGTCCGGTGAGCACAGGACGACCTCGTAGAGCGGTTCCCCTCCGGAGCCCTCCGCGTACCCGAAGACCGTCGGCGCGATGGTCGCGTCGAATCCGACGACCGGGGGGAGAAGCAGCACGACGACGCGGTGGGCCATGGCAGGATCTTCCCGCATTATGGCGATCTTGCCAATTGTTCGGGCGCTGCGGGTCCGTCAGGGTCGACGCATGCAGCTGACCCCGGTCCGCCGGATCCACCGCGCGTGGATCGTCGCCGCCGTCGCGTTCGTCGCCATCCTGGGTGCCGCCGGTTTCCGCGCCGTCCCCAGCGTCATGATGGATCCGCTCCATCAGGAGTTCGGGTGGTCCCACGCCACCGTCGGCGCCGCCATGTCGATCAACATGACCCTGTTCGGCCTCACCGCGCCGTTCGCCGCCGCGCTGATGGACCGGTTCGGTGTCCGTCCGGTCCTGACCGTCGCGCTGGTGCTGATCGGTGCCGGGACCGGACTCGGTGCGACGATGACCGCAGAGTGGCAACTGCTGCTGCTGTGGGGTGTGTTGGTCGGCCTCGGGACCGGGTCGATCTCGATGGGGTTCGTCGCGACGGTGGCCACCCGGTGGTTCGTCGAGAAGCGCGGCCTGGTGACCGGCATCCTCACCGCGGCGAGTGCGACCGGCCAACTGATCTTCCTGCCCGTTGTCGCCGCCGCGACCGACCGGTTCGGGTGGCGGGTGGCATCGCTCATCGTGACCGCGGTGGCACTCGCGGTGGTGCCGTTGGTCCTGCTGTTCATCCGCGACCGGCCCGCCGACGTCGGGCTGCGTCCGCTCGGTGCCACCGAGGACGTTCCCGCGACGGCGCTGCCGACAGGGACCTTCGCGGCTGCGTTCTCGGGACTGGCGATCGGTGCGCGAACGCGTGCGTTCTGGCTCCTGGCAGCCAGTTTCGCGATCTGCGGCGCGACGACGAACGGACTCATCGGCACCCACTTCATCCCCGCCGCCGGTGACCACGGGATGCCGACCACGGTCGCCGCGGGGCTCCTCGCGACGATCGGCGTCTTCGACGTCGCCGGCACGGTGTTCTCGGGGTGGCTCACCGATCGGGTGAGCCCGCGGTTGCTGCTGATCGTCTACTACCTCGGGCGCGGGGTGTCCCTCGTCCTTCTGCCCTCACTGCTGTCCCCGCACGCGGAACCGAGCACGTGGGTGTTCATCGTGTTCTACGGGCTGGACTGGGTGGCGACGGTTCCGCCGACCATCGCGATCTGCCGCGAGTGGTTCGGCGATCGCACCCCCATCGTGTTCGGCTGGGTGTTCGCGTCGCACCAGATCGGTGCTGCCGTCGCGGCGTTCGGCGCCGGATGGATCCGCGACACCGACGGCAGTTACGACCTCGCATTCCACCTCGCGGCAGGCTTGTGCGTCGTCGCTGCTGTGTGCTGTGCCGGGATCCGGCCCCCGCGATCGGTGACAGGTCCCACAACGGGAGGCGGTCCGACCGGGTCGACGTTGCAACGCTCGTTGTCACGTTAGAGTTGGCGACATGGTGTCCGGAAACGCACAGGTCGATGTCAAAGCCCCTCGCGCGGAGGTGCTCGCGGCGATCGCCGACGTCGAGAACCTCCCCAGTTGGTCGCCCGTCCACAAGGAGGTCGAGGTCCTCGAGCGCGACGACGACGGCCGCCCCAGCAAGGCCTGGATGAAGGTGTCCCTGATGGGCATCAGCGACGAGCAGACCCTCACCTTCGAGTGGTCGGACTCCGGTGTCACATGGGATCTCGTCGAGGGTGGGCAGCAGAAGGCCCAGCACGCGGTGTACACGCTGACCGACGCCGACGGTGGTGGCACGCACGTCGAGTTCGAGATGAGCCTCGACCCGAAGATCCCGGTGCCCGGGTTCGTGCTGAACAAGGGCAAGAAGGCGATCATCGAGATGGCGACCGAGGGCCTGCGCGACCAGGTCGACGGCTAGGTCGTCCGCGCCCCGGGCGGCCTGCGGTGACCACGGTGGTGCCGCGTCCGGCGACCCGCCCGACGGTTGTCGTGGTGCTCGTCTCGCTGTACTTCGCGCAGGGTCTCCCGTATGGGTTCTTCACGACGGCACTACCCGTCGTACTGCGACAGTCGGGGTATTCGCTCGTCGCGATCAGTGCGACGGGTGTGCTGTTCGCACCGTGGGCGCTGAAGTTCCTGTGGGCACCGTGGGTCGACCGGTACGGAACTCGCCGCCGCTGGGTGGCCTGCATGCAGATCGCTTCGGCGACAGCGGCTCTCGTGCTCGCGTGTGTCGACCTCGGCGCGTCGACGACGCCGCTGTTCGTCGGGGTCGCGCTCATCAACGTCTTCGCCGCGACGCAGGACGTCGCCACCGACGGCATCGCGGTGACCGCGTTGGACTCCCGGGGCCGCGGGGTGGGCAACGGCATCCAGGTCGGCGCTTACCGACTCGGGATGATCGCCGGCGGTGGGGGACTGCTCTGGCTGTACTCGTTCGCCAGTTGGCGTGCACTGTTCGTCGCCATGGCATTGCTGTTGCTGCTCACCACGATTCCGCTTCTGTGGTTCCGCGACGGCGCCGTGTCCGTTCCCTCGCGCGGTGATGTGTCGGCGACCTCGTGGTGGACACGTCTCACACGGCCCGGGGTGATCGCGCTCATCGGTCTCGTCGCGGCCTACAAGTTCGGCAACGCGATGGGGTCCGCGGTGATCGGCCCCTTCCTGTCCGACCGGGGGCTGACCCTGCGGCAGATCGCACTGCTCGACGGCGCGATCTCCTCCGGGGCGGCGCTGGCGGGCGCCGCGATCGGAGGGCTGCTGGCGTTCCGACTCTCCCGGACCACCGCCGTCCTCGTCGGCGGCGTCGCGCAGTCCGCCGCTCTGGTGGTCTACGTCGCCGCCGCAGCCGGTCTCGGCGGCGTGCCGACGATCGTCGCGGCGACGGTGGCCGAGCACGTCTGCGGCGGGCTCGCGACCGTCGCGGTCTTCGCCCTCATGATGGACTCCGCCGAGAGGGCTTTCGCCGGAACGGACTACACGCTGCTGGCGAGCGCCGTCGTCGTCGTGCAGGGCGCGGCCGGTGTGGCGGCCGGCATCGTCGGCGACGCGTTCGGCTACGTGGCGCTGTATGCGACGTCGACGGTGTTGTCGGCGCTGGGGTGCGTCGTGATGGTGCGGTCGTTGCGGCGCGGTGCCGGGACCGCGCAGTTGCGGACGACGCTGGTGTCGACCGGTCCGGCGAGCGCCTGACGACTCTGCTCCCGTGGTGCCCCCAGTCGGACTCGAACCGACACTCGGCGGATTTTAAGTCCGCTGCCTCTGCCAATTGGGCTATGGGGGCGATGGTTTCTCATCACACATCATTTGTTGTGGTAAGCAGCAGGATTCGCCCGACCCGGCGCCCAACCGCATGCAGGATCGTATGTCGCCCGAGCGCGGGATCGCGCGCCCGGACGCCTTTCGGTGATCCGTCACGAACCGGTGGGTACCGGTCGACGGCGACGCGATGCTGTGCCACCGTGAATCTCGAGGTGGCGTACGGGGACGCGACCATCGGCACCTCTTGACCTCACGGTGTCGGGACGGCACGATGGGGCTTCCCCGTACATGTGAACGGCAAATCGGACTGCGACCATGACTCGTTTCGACCTGGCGACCGACCTCGACTGCAGCGTTGAGCAGGCGTGGCGTCTGCTCACGGACCCCGCGGTCAAGAACCAGTGGTCGCAGGGAATGACCACCGCGCGTGACGTCGGCGGCGACGGCCGTATGGACCGGGCGGGTGCCGTCCGTGAGGTGAAGGTCGCGCTGCCGACCCGCCCGCGCGTCCGGGAGGTCGTCACCTGCGCCGACGAGCCGACACGGTTCGCCTACCGCATCTTCAAAGCGTCCCCGTTGCTCCGCGAGTACTCCTGCCGCATCGACATCGAGCCCACCGACGGGGGCTGTGCGGTCCACTACACGGTCGACGTCGACTTCGTACCCACTGTGGGACCGTTGGTCGCGCCGCCGCTCCGGCGCTCGATCGAGAGGTCGCTGCGAGGCCTGTCGGAGCAGTCGCGTCGTCTCGCGGCGGCGCCCGAGCCGCTCCCGTATCGCCGGCCGCAGCGCCGGTCGTCGGGCGGGGTGGTGGCCCTGCGGCCGGAACTGCAGCGCTATCTCGGTCACCAGCATCTCCTCGCCGAGGAGCTGGCAGACGAGGGCGATCCGAAGTACTGGTTCGCCCGGATGTGCGTGTTGACCACCGAGGAGCTGCTGCGCCGCGTCGACGACGGAAAGTTCGCGGAGCCGGAGTGGATGCTGCGTCTGGCGTCCTCACTACATCGCAGGTACGTCTCCGGGCTGCACGCGTACCGCGCCGGCGGCGCCGTCTCGACCAGATGGCGTACCGCCTGGTCGACATGCGACGAGATCGACAACCCCCGGTCGTTCCGCACGCTCGCCACGGGGGTCATCGCCTGCTCGCGGGCTCACATGGCCGAGGACATGCCGCGCGCGTTGGCCGAGGCTTACGCGGCGGTCGTCGACGAGGGACGCGACTACCGCGAGTTCCGTGCCGACTACCTCGACGTCGCGCCCGTGTACACCGCGGCCGTCGATCGGCTGTGCGCGGAGATGCCCGCTCGGATCGTCCCGCGCGTGTTGCGGGTGTCGGCGCGTGTGCTGCCCGAGGTGCGCGACGCGCTGACCCGGCACTTCTACGACGTCGAGCGCGATCGGATGCGCGCGTTCGACGAGGGGTTCGCCCTGGCCTGCGAGACGCTGGACACGCCGGCCCGATAACGGCGGGTGGGCGGCGCGGAAGGTCAAGAGCAAGTAAAGTCGTCGGGGAACCTCCTCGGCGCGTCCCACGTTGGGGAGATGTACGCCTCTGTCGACGCCCGACCGCCGGTCGGGACAGGCAGAACTTCGAAAGGACCCCAGCGGTGCGAGAGAGCAGCAATCCGGTGATGCGCGGAGTGCTCCGCGACAACCAGAAGGCCGGGGGCTATGCCGGGTTCGGTACCGGTATGGCCGGCGCCGGTCAGGCCGTGTACGGCCAGGCGGGTCAGCCGCAGCAGGTCGACCCGTACACGCGTCCCGGCCAACCGGTCGGTACCCGCGCGCTGACCATCGACGACGTCGTCACCAAGACGGCGATGACGCTCGGCGTCCTCATCCTGTCGTCGATCGTGTCGTACTTCCTCGTCCACCAGAACGTCGCGCTGGCGATGCCGCTGCTGCTGGTCGGCGCGCTCGGCGGTTTCGCGCTGGTGATGGTCGCGAGCTTCGGCCGCAAGCAGGACAGCCCGGCCATCGTGCTGTCCTATGCGGTGCTGGAGGGCCTCTTCGTCGGCGCCGTGTCCTTCGTCTTCGCGAACCTCGCCGTCAGCGGCACGTCGGCGGGCGTGCTCATCGGCCAGGCGATCCTCGGCACGTTCGGTGTGTTCGCCGGCATGCTCGTCGTCTACAAGACCGGCGCGATCCGCGTGACGCCGCGCTTCACCCGGATGCTGTTCGCGGCGCTGATGGGTGTCATCGTCCTGATCCTGGGCAACCTGGTCGTCGGCTTCTTCAACGGCGGTTCCGGCCTGGGTCTGTACGACGGCGGCCCGATCGCGATCATCTTCTCGCTGGTCTGCATCGGTCTGGCGGCGTTCAGCTTCCTCATCGACTTCGACTCGGCCGACCGCCTCATCCGCGCGGGCGCCCCGTCGCGCGCCGCCTGGGGCATCGCCCTCGGCCTGACCGTCACCCTGGTCTGGCTGTACGTCGAGATCCTGCGTCTGCTCAGTTACCTCAACCAGGACTGACCAGAGCGACACCGGCCGTGATCCGGTGACCGTCACGACAGCCCCGCACCGTGAGGTGCGGGGCTGTCGTCGTCTCCGGCGGGGCCCGAAAACCTCTCGATTCCGTCGGGACCGGTTGTTACCGTCTCGTCGGAGTCGCCCCGCAGGTGGCGAGATCGCCCGCCGCGGGCGATGAGATCCGCAGTGGCGTCGGGTCTGTACCCACGACGCATCCCGACGCCGAGAGGACCCCGCCATGACCGTGGCGCAGACGCCGCACGAGGCCTCGACGCCTCCCGATCCGCCGATGTCGGCCCCGGACGGTCGGCTGCCACGGGAACACGTGGTGGTGATCGCCGTGCTGCTGATCGCCACGTTCGTGGTGATCCTCAACGAGACGGTGATGAGTGTCGCCATCCCCGTCCTGCAGCGTGATCTCGGCGTCCCGCCCAGCGTCGGTCAGTGGTTGACGACGGCCTTCATGCTGACGATGGCGGTCGTCATCCCCTTGACCGGGTTCCTCATCCAGCGGTTCGGGACGCGCAGACTGTTCCTCGTCGCCATGAGCGCGTTCACCGCCGGAACCGCGGTGGCCTTCGTCGCACCGGGTTTCGACGTGCTCCTCGTCGCCCGGGTGATCCAGGCCGTGGGGACGGCGATCATGCTGCCGCTGCTGATGACGACGGTCATGACCGTGGTGCCCGAGAACCGTCGCGGCGTGATGATGGGCAACATCTCGGTCGTCATCGCGGTGGCGCCGGCACTCGGGCCGACGCTGTCGGGTCTCGTGCTCGACAACCTCGGGTGGCGGTGGATCTTCGGCGTCGTCGGACCGATCGCGGCGGCCTCGCTCGTCGTCGGGATCATCGCCGTCCGGCCGGTCGGGACCACCACGGCCGCTGCTGTCGACATCCTGTCGATCCCGCTGTCGGTGCTCGGCTTCGGCGGACTCGTCTACGGGCTGGCCGGGATCGGTGAGGCGGCCGACCACTCGGTGGCGACACCCCTGTGGATCCCGTTCACCGTCGGGGCGCTCGCGCTCGCCGCGTTCATCGCGCGTCAGCTGGTCCTGGGGCGCGCCGACAGGGCGCTGCTCGACCTGCGGGTGTTCGCCAGTTCCACGTTCTCGCTGTCGATCCTGGCGATGGTGGTGGCGATGGCGACCATGATGGGCACGTTCATCGTCGTGCCGTACTTCGCGCAGACGGTACTGGGGTTCACCCCGTTCGCGACCGGTCTGGTCACCCTGCCCGGCGGCCTGCTGATGGGACTCGCCGCACCCGTGGTGGGGCGCATCTACGATCTTCGAGGCGCGCGCCCGTTGGTGCTCCCGGGAGCCGTCGCGATCACGGCGGGCGTCTGGTCGTTGTCCGTGGTCGACGGGTCGACGACGATCTGGTGGTTGATCGCCGCGAACATGCTGCTCTGTCTGGGCCTCGCGGCCACCTTCACGCCGTTGATGACCCTCGCGCTGGGGTCCGTTGCACCGGAACGGTATTCGCACGGCTCCGCCGCGCTGGGCACCTTCCAGCAGGTCGCCGGCGCGATGGGGACCGCCCTGTTCGTGACGGTGATGACCGTGGTGGCGTCGGGTGACCATGCGACGGACGACGCCGCGTCGGAGGCGATCGCCCACGGGGTCCGGACCGTCTTCACCGTCGCCGGGTTCCTCGGGATCGCACTGATCGTCATCGTGTGCCTGATCCGCGCCCCGCGTCCGGTCGCGGACGACACCGACTCCGACTCCGACTCCGACACGGGGGACGCGACGGTCGCGACCGTCTGACCCGCCGACGACAACGGGCCGGTGACAGGGGAGTCCCCGTCACCGGCCCGTGCTCGTCGAGGTCAGCTCAGGCGCTCGAGCACCATCGCCATACCCTGCCCACCACCGACACACATCGACTCGACGCCGAAGGTCTTGTCGTGGGTGGCCAGGTTGTTGAGCAGCGTCGCGGTGATGCGGGCACCGGTCATGCCGAAGGGGTGACCCAGCGCGATCGCGCCGCCGGAGACGTTGAGCTTGTCGTGGTCGATGCCGAGCTCGTTCGCCGAGCCGAGCACCTGCACCGCGAACGCCTCGTTGATCTCGAACAGGTCGATGTCGGAGACGGACTTGCCGGCGATCGCGAGCGCCTTGCGGATGGCCTCGATGGGACCGAGCCCCATGATCTCCGGAGACAGGCCGGTGGCCGCGGTGGAGACGATGCGCGCCAACGGCGTCAGACCGAGTTCCTTGGCCTTGGTGTCGCTCATGATCACCACGGCGGCGGCGCCGTCGTTGAGGGGGCAGGCGTTGCCCGCGGTGATGGTGCCGTCGGGACGGAACACCGGCTGCAGCTGCGAGACCTTCTCGTAGGTGGTGCCCGCGCGCGGACCGTCGTCGGTGCTCACCTGGGTGCCGTCGGGCAGCGTGATCGGGGAGATCTCGCGCTCGAAGAAGCCCGACTTGATGGCCTCCTCCGCACGGTTCTGGCTGCGCACACCCCAGCGGTCCTGGTCCTCGCGGGAGATGCCGGTGAAGCTCGCGACGTTCTCCGCGGTCTGGCCCATCGGGATGTACACGTCGGGGATGAGGCCCTGCTCGCGCGGGTCCGTCCACGCCGGTGCGCCGCCCTCGGCCGCCGTGGCGGTGCGGGCCATCGCGTCGTCGAACAGCGGGTTCTTGGTGTCGGGCCAGCCGTCGGCGCTGCCCGTGGCGAAACTGGAGACGCTCTCGGCGCCCGCGGAGATGAAGACGTCGCCCTCGCCGGCCTTGATCGCGTGGAACGCCATGCGGGTGGTCTGCAGCGACGACGAGCAGTAGCGGTTGACGGTGACGCCGGGGACGTGGTCGAGGCCGAGTTCGACGGCGACGACGCGGCCGATGTTGAAGCCGCCCTGTCCACCGGGCTGACCGATGCCGAAGTGGAGGTCGTCGATGTCGGCGGTGTCGAGTGCGGGCACCTTGTCGAGTGCGGCCTGGATCATCTGCCGGCCCATCTCGTCGGGCCGGACCTCGCGCAGGGATCCCTTCCCGGCGCGGCCGATCGGGGAGCGGGCGACGGACACGATGACGGCTTCGGGCATGAGAACTCCTCGGGGTTCGCGGACCGCTCTTTCCGCCGCGGTTCGCTGGTCGGCGGGGTCGCGACAGGGACGTTACGCGGTCGACTCCGACTGCTCGCGCAGCACCGGTTCGTCGATCCGGCGGCGGGGTCGCAGCGGTCGGCCGATCGCGCGACCGATGCGCGCGACGACGCGATTGTTCTCGGCGAACTCCGACACCTCCGGCGGGTCGGGCAGTGGGGCGGCCCCCCATTCACCGATGGAGGCGAGGACCTCGGGCAGCAGCGTCTGCGCCGCGAGGAGGTAGCCCGCGGCGGACGGGTGGTAGTGGTCGGCGGAGAACATGCGTTCGGGCGCGGCGAGGAACTCCCGGGCGAGGAGGTCGGCCAGGGGTACGGGGCGGCCCCCGGCGGCGCGGACCTCGTTCGCCTGGGCGCGGGCCAGCTGGAACCCCCACTGCCGGAGCACGGTGCGCAGCGGTTGGGGGATCGCGGTGACCACGCCGATGTCCGGGCAGGTGCCGACGATGACCTTCGCGTCGACCTCGACGAGGCGGCGAACCGCCGCACCGAGTCGCTTCGCCGAGGGGCGGATGTGGTTCACCGCCGTGATGTCGTTCGCGCCGATGAGGATCACCGCGAGGTCGGGCGGTGGGCCGGCGATGAGCATCGCGTCGACCTGCCCGGCCAGACCGCGTGATGTCGCACCGACGATCGCCTTGGTGCTCAACCGGACCGTGCGACCGGTCTCCCGCGAGAGCATGCGGGTGAGCTGGACGCCCGGGGTCTCGTCGGCGACCTCGGCGCCGAGGCCGGCGGCGGTGGAGTCGCCGAAGACCATGAGGTGCAGGTCGGCGACGACGCCGGGGCGGATGCGCTCGGGCCCGGACCCGTCGGGCCGGTAGAGCCCGTCGCCGTTGGGGGCGTTGTCGGTGCGATGCGGGATGACCTGGCGCGCGATCCGGGCCTGCCCGTTGAGGAAGGTCCACGCCGCCCAGCCGGCGCCGGCGCTGCCGGCGGTCGCGGCCGCGGTCGTCGCGACGTCACGTGCGATCCGTCGACGAGAAGGTGGCACGGCGCCAGGGTACGGCGTCGACCGGCCGTGACGGTCTCCGACAGGCGTGCCACCAGGGGGTGACCCGTCCCGTGTTCGCCAGGGACACATCGGACACCCGCGGCCGTCGCCGGTCTGGAACGATGGAGGCATGCGCATCGCTGATCACATCGTCGACCTGGTCGGCGGCACCCCGTTGGTGAAGGTCCACTCGGTCGTCGCCCCGAACTCGGGCACGGTGGCCGCAAAGGTCGAGTACCTCAACCCGGGTGGCTCGTCGAAGGACCGCATCGCGGTCAAGATGGTCGACGCCGCCGAGGCGTCGGGTGAGCTGAAGGCCGGCGGCACCATCGTCGAACCGACGTCGGGCAACACCGGCGTGGGCCTGGCCCTGGTGGCGCAGCAGCGCGGATACCACTGCGTGTTCGTCTGCCCGGACAAGGTCGGCGAGGACAAGCGCAACGTTCTGCGTGCCTACGGCGCCGAGGTCGTCGTGTGCCCCACCGCGGTCGCCCCGGACAACCCGGACAGCTACTACAGCGTCTCCGATCGCCTGGTGCGTGAGATCGACGGTGCCTGGAAGCCGAACCAGTATGCGAACCCCGCGGGTCCGCAGAGCCACTACGAGACGACCGGTCCGGAGATCTGGGCCGACACCGACGGCAAGATCACCCACTTCGTCGCAGGTGTGGGCACCGGCGGCACCATCACGGGCACGGGTCGCTACCTCAAGGAGATGTCCGACGGACGCGTGAAGGTCATCGGCGCCGACCCCGAGGGCTCGGTGTACTCCGGTGGCACCGGACGGCCGTACCTCGTCGAGGGTGTCGGTGAGGATTTCTGGCCCAGCGCCTACGACCCGTCCATCCCCGACGAGATCATCGCCGTCTCCGACGCCGACTCCTTCGAGATGACCCGTCGCCTCGCCCGTGAGGAGGGGCTGCTCGTCGGCGGCTCCTGCGGCATGGCGATGGTGGCCGCGCTGCGCGTCGCCGAGCGCGAGGGCCCCGACGCGCTGGTCGTGGTGTTGCTGCCCGACGGCGGCCGCGGCTACATGGGCAAGATCTTCAACGACAACTGGATGCGCAGCTACGGGTTCCTGCGGACCCCGCTCGACGGCAAGGAGGCCGCCGAGCCGACGGTCGGCGACGTGCTGCGCGGCAAGTCGGGCTCGCTGCCGGACTTCGTGCACACCCACCCGTCGGAGACCCTGCGCGACGCGATCGAGATCCTGCGGGAGTTCGAGGTGTCGCAGATGCCGGTGGTCGGCGCCGAGCCGCCCATCATGGCCGGCGAGGTCGCGGGGGCGGTCAGCGAACGCGAGCTGCTCAGCGCCGTGTTCGAGGGGCGGGCGAGCCTGGCCGATCCCGTCTCGGCACACATGGGCGAGGCCCTGCCGCTGATCGGTGCGGGCGAGCAGGTGTCCGCGGCGACCAAGGCCCTCGGCGAGTCCGACGCGCTGATGGTGGTCGAGGACGGCAAGCCCATCGGGGTCATCACCCGCCACGACCTGCTCGCGTTCGTCAGCTCCGGCCGCCTCTGATCGCGTCATCCGCCCGGCGATAGGCTGGGCGCATGTCTGAACAGCGCAGTCGGGCCGACGCGGGTCGGTGGCAGGGGTTCGGTACCAAGGCGATCCACGCCGGTTACGAACCCGATCCGCTCACCGGTGCGGTCAACCCGCCCATCTACGCGAGCTCCACGTTCGCGCAGGACGGCGTGGGCGGGCTGCGTGGCGGGTTCGAGTACGCCCGGACCGGCAACCCGACCCGACAGGCGCTCGAGGGCAACCTCGCCGGCATCGAGGGCGGTGCGTACGCGCGGGCGTTCTCGTCCGGGATGGCCGCGACCGACGCGCTCCTGCGGGCGACGCTGCGGCCCGGGGACCATCTCGTCATCCCGAACGACGCCTACGGCGGGACCTTCCGCCTGATCGACAAGGTGTTCACGCAGTGGGGCATCACGTATTCGGTGGCGCCGGTGTCCGACGTCGACGCCGTCCGCGCGGCCATCACGCCGGCGACGAAGCTCGTGTGGGTGGAGACACCCACCAACCCGCTGCTCAACGTCGGTGACATCGAGGCGCTGTCGGGTGTCGCGCACGAGGGCGGGGCGCGTCTGGTCGTCGACAACACCTTCGCCTCGCCGTACCTGCAGCAGCCGCTCGCGCTCGGCGCCGACGTCGCGTTGCACTCGACGACGAAATACCTCGGTGGTCACTCCGACGTCGTCGGGGGCGCGCTCGTGACCGACGACGAGTCCCTCGATGCGGACCTCGCGTTCCTGCAGAACGGCGCCGGCGCGGTGCCCGGCCCGTTCGACGCCTACCTGACGATGCGCGGGATCAAGACGCTCGCGGTGCGGATGGACCGTCACAGCGACAACGCCGAGAAGATCGTCGAGTTCCTGTCCGGCCACCCGAAGATCGAGGCGGTGCTCTACCCGGGCGTCGAGTCGCACCCCGGGCACGCCGTGGCAGCTCGGCAGATGCGTCGGTTCGGCGGCATGATCTCCGTCCTGGTGTCGGGCGGTCCCGCTGCGGCGCAGGAGTTCTGCGCGCGCACCGAGGTGTTCACGCTCGCCGAGTCGTTGGGCGGGATCGAGTCGCTCATCGAGCACCCGGCCGCGATGACGCACGCGTCGACCGCCGGCTCCCTGCTCGAGGTGCCCGCGAACCTCGTCCGACTGTCGGTCGGGATCGAGGACGTCGCCGATCTCGTCGGCGACCTCGAGAGCGCGTTGGGCTGAACCTCAGGCCGCGAGCGCGACGGAGTCGCGTGCGGGCGCGGTCGCGACGACGGTGGCCCGCGGCGCGCCGAACCCGCGCACGGCCTCCATCAGGAGCAGGAGGTCGTCGCCCTCGACGACGACATGGTGGCCCCTGCGCAGCAGTTCCTGGGCGACCTCGACGTCGGTGGCGTCGGTGACGGTGAGCGTTGCTGTGATGGTCATGTCTGTAGTCCACCGCCGGGATCTAAGGGATCTCTGGCGGCACCGACAGGATTCGATCGCAGTTCGGCGATAGCGTCGAGGGTGTGAACATCACCCCCGCACAGATCGAGCACGCGGTCGCGACGCTGTCGCCGGTCATGAGACGGACCCCGATGGTGGCCTCGCGGGCGCTGTCGGACATGTGCGGCGGCGACGTGTGGCTCAAATGCGAGAACCTGCAACGGACGGGCTCGTTCAAACCGCGGGGCGCGTACGTGCGGATCGCGGGGCTGTCCGCCGAGGAGCGCGCACGGGGTGTGGTCGCGGCGAGCGCGGGCAACCACGCGCAGGGCGTGGCGTGGTCGGCGAGCACGCTCGGCATCCCAGCCCGCGTCTACATGCCCACCGGCGCATCTCTGCCGAAGGTGTCGGCGACGCGTGCGTACGGCGCCGAGGTGGTGCTGTCCGGGGCGATCATCGACGAGAGCCTCGTCGAGGCACGACGATTCGCCGACGAGACCGGTGCCGTCCTCATCCACCCGTTCGATCACGAGGACATCGTCGCCGGGCAGGCGACGGTCGGCGTCGAGGTCCTCGAGCAGATGCCCGACGTGACGACGGTGGTGGTGCCGCTCGGCGGTGGCGGACTGCTGGCCGGGGTGGCCGCGGCGATCAAGGTCACCCGTCCCGACGTGCGCGTGATCGGGGTGCAGGCGGAGGCCGCCGCCGCGTGGCCGGGGTCGATCGCGGCCGGCAAGCCCGTGCGCGCGGAGTCGATGAACACCATGGCCGACGGCATCGCGGTCGCCATGCCCGGCGACGTCACCTTCACCCATGTCGAGTCCCTCGTCGATGAGATCCTCACCGTGGGAGAGGATCTCATCAGTCGTGCGGTGCTGCT
This sequence comes from Williamsia sp. SKLECPSW1, assembly GCF_054332755.1. NCBI lineage: Bacteria > Bacillati > Actinomycetota > Actinomycetes > Mycobacteriales > Nocardiaceae > Williamsia > Williamsia sp. SKLECPSW1. The sequence continues at coordinate 3,125,610 of NZ_JBTGLI010000001.1, forward strand.
CATGCTCGAGCGCGCCAAGCTCCTCGTGGAACCCGCGGGTGCGGTCGCCGTCGCAGCGCTGATGGCCCCGGACGCGCCGGCGTTGTCCGGGAAGGTGTGCGTCGTGCTCTCCGGCGGGAATGTCGACCCGTTGCTGCTGTCGCACCTCACCACCCACGGTCTGCAGGCCGCGGGCCGCTACCTCACGGTGTCCGTCACGGTTCCCGACAGGCCGGGTGGCCTGGCGCAGTTGCTGGAGACGCTGCGCGACACCGAGGCCAGCGTCGTCGACGTCATCCACTCCCGTGTCTCGGGGGAGCTGCGCCTCGGCGAGGTGCAGGTGACGGTCAGTCTCGAGACGCGCGGACCCGAGCACCAGACCGAGGTACGCGCCGCCCTCGCCGCGGCGGGATACGTCGACTGATCAGCGCCGGGCGACCGCGTCTCCCACAGACGACGACAGCCCGCGTCGAATGACGCGGGCTGTCGAGGACCGGATGGATCAGGAGTGGTAGGGCTCCGCGCTGACCAGCGTCACCTTGATGACCGCGCCGGACGGCACGGTGTACTCACGGGTGTCGCCGACCTTGGCGTCGATGAGCGCCGCCCCCAGCGGAGAGCTGGGGGAGTAGGTCTCGAGTTTGCCGTCGCCGGAACCCTCTTCGCGCGTCGCGATGAGGAACGTCTCGGTGTCGGACTCGTCGCCGTCGTAGTAGACCTTGACGACCGAACCCGGAAGCGCCACCCCCGACTGCGTCGGGGCCTCGCCGACCTTCGCGTTGTTGAGCAACTCCTGCAGCTGGCGGATCCGTGCCTCCTGCTGCCCCTGCTCCTCGCGCGCCGCGTGGTAGCCGCCGTTCTCCTTGAGGTCGCCCTCTTCGCGACGCTCGTTGATCTCGGCGGCGATGACGGGTCGGTTCGCGATGAGGGAGTCCAACTCGTTCTTCAGCCGATCGTGGGACTCCTGGGTCAGCCACGTCACCTGGGTGTCGGTCATCGTCTCGCTCCTCGCCATGATTTCGTGCCCGCGTCGGGCCGCAGTGCCGCTGCGTAGCACCTGCTGAATGCAGCAACACGGCCCCTCTCGGAGCCGTGCATCGTTCGATACTACCCCATGTGTACGAATTGGCCGATGCGTTTTGTGCTGGTCACTGCTCCGGTCGACGTGCGGCGAGTGCTTCCTGGTAGCTCGGTTCGGCCGTCTTCAGCCGCGCGACGACGGCATACGTGATCGGCATGACCGCCACCTCGACGAGGGTTTTCCACACGAACCCGACGACGGTGTAGTTGACGAAGTCCTGCCACGTCGAGATCCCCAGAGCCGATGCCGCGATCGAGCAGAACACCAGGGTGTCGGCGAACTCGCCGACGACGGTCGAGCTGATCAGCCGGGCCCACAAGCGGCGTTCGCCGCTGCGGGCCTTCATCCGCACCATGACGTAGGAGTTGAGGAACTCGCCGACGAGATACCCCGACAACCCGGCGAGCAGGAACTGCGGGACCACGCCGGCGACGGTGCGGAACGCCTCCTGGCCGTCGTAGAAGTCCGCGGCCGGCAGTTCGATGGTGATCCAGAAACACAGCGACGCCAGCAGCAGGACGCCGAACCCGGAGAAGATCACGCGACGCATCGCGCGGAAGCCGTAGACCTCGCTGATCACGTCGCCGAGGACGTAGGCCAGCGGGAACAGGTAGAAGGCGCCGTCGGTGACGAGGCCGTGCACCGACAGGGGTCCCAGGTCGAACGACAGGGACGGGAAGAGCGTGACGCCCTTCGTGCCGGTGATGTTGCTGATGATCATCACGCCGACGAACAGCGCGACGAGGGTGGGGAAGTAGGGGCTGGAGAGGCTGGCGAAGGCCGGACCCACCGGGCGCGTGGCCCGCTGACTGTCGTCGGTGTGTGGGACCGGCCGCCCAGACTTGGCGGTGGTCATGGCAGGCGATTATGCCGCTCGCGGCGCGATCGGCACCGATCTGGGCTGCAGCGGCCCGACTACCCGCCGCTCGCGGTGAGGTACGGCGGCACCGTGGTGCTGCACCCGAACACTTCACCGATCGCCGGCGGACCGGTCGTCCGCACGCGGGACTCCACCGCGGTCTGTTGCGAGTCGCCCGGTGGGATCAGCACCTCACGTCGGCCCGTCTCCGCACCGTCGCGCGACCGCGCCCGGACGACGCAGGCGACCGCGCGTCCCGGATCGTTGCGGGTCACCGTGAAGCTCACGTCGACAGTCGAGCTGTCGACGATGTTGTAGCCGGTGCCCTCTCCGGCCACCGGCGGGTCGGCGAAGCGGCTGTAGCCGACCCAGGCGATCCCGACGCCCGCGATCACCACGAGCACCGACAGGCCGATCAACCACTGCCGACGCCGCTTCGGCGACCGTCCGGTGGGGTAGCGCCCCGCAGGCGTCTGCTGCGCACCTGTGGCAGAGGGGTCCGGACCGATGGTCATGCATCAGATGTAGCACGCGACCCTGTGTTCGACCTCGTCGCAGACGACCCGGCATCCGCCTCTGCGCGCCCTGCGGTCGGCGGTGGTCGCCGACGGTGGGAGAATGGTCCGCGTCGAGAACGAGAGCGCGAGAAGTGGAGCTGTGCTGGTGAGTGGCCTTCGATTGATGGCGGTGCACGCCCACCCCGATGACGAGGCGAGCAAGGGTGCCGCCACGATGGCCCGATACGCGGCCGAGGGCAACGAGGTGATGGTCGTCACGCTGACCGGTGGCGAGCGTGGCGACATCCTGAACCCCGCGATGGACCTGCCGGGGATCAAGGACAACATCGTCGAGGTCCGGCGCGAGGAGATGGCCAAGGCCGTCGCCGCGCTCGGGGTCTCGCACCGATGGTTGGGATACGTCGATTCGGGTCTGCCGGAAGGTGATCCGCTGCCCCCGCTGCCCGAGGGCTGCTTCGCCCTGGTCCCCCTCGAGGAGTCGACCGGGAAACTGGTCGAGGTCGTCCGCGAGTTCCGGCCGCACGTGATGATCACCTATGACGAGCGGGGCGGGTATCCGCATCCCGACCACATCCGCTGCCACGAGGTGTCGATGGCCGCCTTCGAGGCCGCCGCCGACCCGTCGGCGTACCCCGAGGCGGGCGAGCCCTGGGCCGTGTCGAAGATCTACTACACCCACGGGTTCATCCGGGACCGGATGATCCTGTTCTCCGACGAGTTCGCCAAGCACGGGCAGGAGAGCCCGTTCGCGGAATGGCTCGCGAACTGGGACCCCAGCCGTGGGGATCTCATGGGCCGCGTGACCACCCAGATCACCAGCGGTGAGTACTTCCCGCAGCGGGACGAGGCGCTGCGCGCACACGCCACCCAGATCGACCCGAACGGCATGTTCTTCGCCGTGCCGCTGGAGTGGCAGCAGCGGCTGTGGCCGACCGACGAGTTCGAGCTGGCGCGCACCCGCGTCAAGACGTCCATCCCGGAGACCGACCTGTTCACCGGGATCGACGCCGACGAACCCGACGAGGTGTCGGCGTGACCACCGCAGGTCTGCTGGTCTCGTCGCCGGTCGTCGAGGTACTCGCCCGCGACGCCGACGGCCCCGAGTTCGGCAAGGCCAGTCCGCTCGGACTGCTCATCGTCCTGGTGTTGTTGGTCGCGACCGTCTTCCTCATCCGCTCGATGAGCCGGCATCTGCGCAAGCTCCCCGCGAGTTTCAACCGCGACGATCCCGCGCTCGACCAGGCTGCCGACGAGGGCACGGATGCCTCCGCGGTCGACGTACCCGGGCCGCCGTCGACTGGAGACGATCCGGCCGTCGGTCCGGACGCGCCGCCGAGGCGTCCGCCGCACACCGAGTGACCTGCACCCGTCACGCCACACGGCCCCGCCGCGGAGATCCGCGACGGGGCCGTGTGCGTGGGGTGGATCGTCAGGACGGTGTGGTCGTCAGGACAGCGTGAAGGCGGGGTCGGGCTTCACCGACAGGTTGTTGATGGTGCAGTTGCCCGACAGCGGCTGGTCGGTGGACGACAGCGTGTTGGTCATGTTGTCGAACGAACCGGACAGCGTTGCCGGACCGCAGTTGCTGGACAGCACCGAGAAGGCGACGTTCGAGACGGTGCCGGTCGTCGCGCTGGTGGGGGTCAGCGTCCACGGCAGGTTCTGGATCTTCGGCACCGTGCACAGGAAGTTGCTGCCGCTGACCTTGGCGTCGGTGATGGTGGCGGCCGAGCCGTCGGCGTTGACCGATCCGGAGAACACGATGTTGCACGTGACCGGGACGTTGAACGATGCCGGCGTGGTCACCGTGATGGTTCCCGGGGCGCTGAACGCGGTGTTCGCGGGGGAGATGGTCGCGGCGTCGGCGAGGCCGGCTCCGAGGGTCACGCCGACGACGGCGGCCGCTGCGGCGAGCGAACCGATGGTGGTGCGAGTGCGCGTGTGCATGGTCATCTCAGACAGTCCTCCAGGACTCGGGGTGGGACGAAGGGCCGTGATGTCGGTCACTTCCGGAACGGAACGTTAGGCTCACGAACTGGCCGAGATGTCGGCTTCGATCACTGCTGTGAGAACCCACAATTCGACTTCGCAAAGAATGGACGTTCATCGCCTCTGCTAGCCTTGCGGCGTGATCACCACCGGCTGCGCCTATCGCTGGCGCTTTATCGAGGCTCCGGGTGGAGCCGACGATGGAGCGTCCCCCCGGACGTAGCCGCGACACCTCCCCCGGAGCCCCGAGAGCAGTGACCATCTGGTCGCTGCTCTTTCTGTCATCAGGGCGCCGGATGCAGTCGCGACGTGTGCCCTCTCTCGAAAGGCACACGCATGACCGTCATCTCGGACAGATCCCCGCTCACCGACACCCGTGTCCGGCGCATCCGCGCCCTGCCGGGGCCTCGTGAGCTAATCGACGAGCTGCCACTGGGGCCCACCTCGGCCGATCGGGTCCGGGGCCATCGCGAGCAGATCGCCGACGTCCTCGCCGGCCGCGACGACCGGATGCTCGTGGTCGTCGGGCCGTGCTCCGTGCACGACCCGGTGGCCGCGCTCGATTACGCCGACCGACTCGCGGCAACCGCCGGCGACCTCGCCGACGACCTGCTCGTCGTGATGCGCGTCTACTTCGAGAAGCCCCGCACCACCGTCGGGTGGAAGGGCCTCATCAACGACCCGGACATGGACGGAAGTCACGACATCCCGCGTGGTCTGCGGGTCGCGCGGTCGCTGCTGCTCGACATCGTCGAGCGCGGTCTGCCGATCGGGTGCGAGTTCCTCGAGCCCACCAGTCCGCAATACATCGCCGACACCGTCTCCTGGGGCGCCATCGGCGCCCGGACCACCGAGTCGCAGGTCCACCGGCAGCTCGCGTCCGGCCTGTCGATGCCGATCGGGTTCAAGAACGGCACCGACGGCGACCTGCAGGCCGCCGTCGACGGTGTCCGCGCCGCGGCCGGATCGCACACGTTCTTCGGGGTCGACGGGGACGGCCGCGCCGCGGTGGTCGAGACCGCGGGCAACGAGGACTGCCACGTCATCCTGCGGGGCGGCCGCAATGGGGTGAACTCCGACGCCGGTTCGGTCGCGGCGGCGAGTGCGGCCTGTAGCACCGCTGGGATCACCGACCGCGTGATGGTCGACTGCTCCCACGCGAACTCGGGCAAGGACCACCGCCGTCAGCCGATCGTCGCGGCCGACGTCGCCGCACAGGTCGCCGGTGGAAGCCGGGCGATCGCCGGGGTGATGCTCGAGAGCTTCCTCGTCGAGGGTGCGCAGTCGCCGTCCGCGCGCCCACTCGTCTACGGCCGGTCGGTGACCGACGCGTGCATGGATTTCGACACCACCGTCGACGTGCTCGGTGACCTCGCCGCCGCGCAGCGCGCAGGGCGGTCCCGCCGCGCGACCACATAGGCACCCGCCGGACCTAAAACCACCCTGTCCGCGGCTCAGGCAGCCGTGTCGTCCGGCCGCGCGGGTGCGCGGGATCGGTGTTCGTGTCCGGTGGGTGTGCGGACGAGGGCTTCGTGGTGGCCGTGGTCGTCGAGGTTGGTGGTGACCTGCCAGCCGGGGTTCTCTTTCTGCCGGTTGTGGGTGCGGCATTCCCCGAGGCCGTTGAGGGCGTCCGTGGCGCCGCCGTCGTGGTGGGGGTGGGCGTGGTCGATCTCGGCGATCGGGGCGTCGCAGTACGGGATCCGACACGACACGTCGCGGCGGGTCAGGAATCGGCGTAGGCCTGTCGGGAACAGGCGCGCCCGGGATTCCATCGCGACCAGCGCGCCAATCTTCGGTGCGGCGAACAACCTGCGCAGAGTGACTGTCGTGTCGTGGTCGAGGGCGTCGGCGATCAGATCCCGCGCGGTGGCGGCGGGGATCGGGCCGTAGCCCGGAACATCCGCCGCGGCGTCACTTGCACCGGTGAGAACGTCGGCGGGTATGACGACCTCGACGGCGAGGGGCACCGCCCCGGGCACAGCCACCCCGGTGAGCCGACGCAGCAGGGTGTCGGCCATGACCTGGGCGTGGGTGCGGTCGTCGGACTGACAGATCAGATCGGCTTGCTTCTTCAGGGCGGCGTAGGCGGCGATGCCCGCGGTCATCGGCAACAACGCAGACAGTTGCACCATGGCATCGGGTTTCGGTCGCAGGCTCACCCGCCGGTCCTTCGGGGCCGAGGCGTTGCGATCGACCACGGCGTGCGGGTCACGGGAGTAGGCGATCCGCTTCGCCAACGCCTCCACCGCCCGATCACCCACACCGTCGAGCGTCTTGGGATCCGCGCACAGGGCGTCGTCGATCGCCCGACGGTCCTCCACCTGCAGGTAGCCGGTTTCGCGGACCAGGATGGTGGCCCGCCACTCCGACAGGGATCCGTCTCGGAGACGTGCGAAGGTGTTCGGCATCTCGCCCATCGCCCGGGCGAACCCCAGATACCGGCCGCCGGCGTTACCCGACACCCGCCGCGCCAACGCCACCTCCGCCGACAACCCGCGGCAGCGTCGCTCGACCGGTACCCCGCGCTCGGCCTCCGCCGCGGACCGCAACTCCTGCAGGCGCAGGGTGTCGGCGGCTTGCCCGGCGGCACACGCCGATTTGATCGACTCCATCAGCGAGATGCGGTCGACCGCCTCGGCCTCATCACCGGCGGCCGGTAGGTCGGCCAGCACAGCCATGACACCACGCAGCGCCTCACGGGCGTCGACGATGCCGGTCTGCTCCATACGCACATGTGTACACGAGGGGTCCGACAACTCTCACGGACGAAAACTGCTCGCACACTGAGCTATTCGTGATCACACCTACCCGTAACGCCGCCACGGGTACCCGTGACGTCGTATCGGACCTACGCGGCTCCCACGACCACCATCCACACGGCGATGTAGTGCACCAGCGCCGCGACGACCGTCGCGGCGTGGAAGAACTCGTGGTGGCCGAAGGTCGTCGGCCACGGGTTGGGCCACCGCGTCGCATAGAGGATCGCGCCTCCGCTGTAGAGGACACCGCCCACGGCGAGGAGAACCAGCACGGTGACGCCCGCCTCGTGGACGAGCGTCGGGGCGACGACGACGATCGTCCACCCGAGCAGAAGATAGAGGGGCACACCCAGCCATCGCGGTGCGCTCGGCCACGCCATCTTGAGGGCCACCCCGGCGAGGGCTCCGCCCCAGACGACGCCGAGCACGATCCAGCGGGTCGGTGAGGGCAGAGCGAGGACGCAGAACGGGGTGTAGCTGCCCGCGATGAACACGAAGATCATCGAGTGGTCGGCGCGCTTCATCCATGTACGGGCCGATGCGGTGCTCCAGTGCACGCGGTGGTAGGTCGCGCTGACGCCGAACACTCCGCACACCGTCACCGCGTACACGGCGCAGGCCGCGGCGGCCACGCCGCCGGCCACGATCGCCGACACGACGACCAGGACGACGCCGATCGCGATGGCCACGAACCCCGCGTAGAGGTGGATCCACCCCCGCATCCGCGGGCGCAGGTCGGCGACGATGTCCGACAACGCGTCGACGATCGGTCGCTGCGGATCTCCGGTGCCGTCGGTCGCATCCGAGGAGAGCGACATCGAGACCTCCATCCAGGTTGTACGGAGAAAACCTACGGTACCGTAGGTTCGGCGCGGGGCGGCGGCGTCCACAGAAGTCGCGAGTAGTCTCTGCTGGCGTGAAGCTGATCCCCACCGGTGTACGTGGACCCCTGTACCGGGTCTACGAGGGGCGGCTCGTCCAGCTGATGGACCGCGAGCGGCTCCCCCGGCACATCGCGATCATCTGCGACGGCAACAGGCGGTGGGCCCGCGAGGCCGGTTTCGAGGACGTCAGCCACGGGCACCGGGTGGGGGCGCAGAAGATCGCCGAGATGCTCCGCTGGTCCGCCGAACTCTCCATCGAGACGGTGACCATCTATCTGCTCTCGACCGAGAACCTCAACCGGGCGTCGGATGAACTCGACGCACTGATGGAGATCGTCCCCGACATCGTCGACGAGATCTCCGCACCGGGTGAGCGCTGGCGAGTGAAGATCGTCGGCACCCTCGACCAGCTCCCCGAACCTGTCGCACAGCGACTGAAGACCGCCGAGGAGCGCACCGCCGACCGGACCGGGCTGCACGTCAACGTCGCTGTCGGCTACGGCGGTCGCCAGGAGATCGTCGACGCGGTGCGGTCGCTGCTTGCCGACACGGTGACCGACGGCATCGATCCCCACGATCTCGTCGACGCGGTCACCGTCGACGCGATCGACGCCCACCTCTACACCCGCGGACAGCCCGATCCCGACCTCGTCATCCGGACCTCGGGGGAGCAGCGGTTGTCAGGGTTCCTGTTGTGGCAGAGCGCGTACTCCGAGATCTGGTTCACCGACGCGTACTGGCCGGAGTTCCGTCGCGTCGACTTCCTGCGGGCGTTGCGCGACTACGGTGCGCGCAGTCGTCGTTTCGGTCGCTGAGCGCCGGACGCGCCACCCGCGGGTGGATCAGATCTTGCGCAGGCGCACCCGGTTGATGGAGTGGTCGGCGTCCTTGCGCAGGACCAGCGTCGCGCGCGGGCGGGTGGGCAGGATGTTCTGCACCAGGTTCGGCAGGTTGATCCCGTGCCAGATGTCGCGCGCCGCCTCGGTCGCGTCGATGTCGTTCAGCGAGGCGTAGGCGTGGAAGTGGGAGTTGGGGTTCGCGAACGCCGTCGACCGCATCGCGAGGAACCGCTTGACGTACCAGTCCTCGATGTCCTCGATGCGGGCGTCGACGTAGACCGAGAAGTCGAACAGGTCCGACACCATCAGGCGCGGTCCGGTCTGTAGTACGTTGAGCCCCTCGAGGATCAGGATGTCGGGTTGGCGGACGTGGTGGCGCTCGCCCTTGACGATGTCGTACGAGAGATGCGAGTACACCGGGGCGCTGACGTCCCGCGCCCCCGACTTGACCTCGGTCACGAACCGCAGCAACGCCCGACGGTCGTAGGATTCGGGAAAACCCTTGCGGTGCATGATGCCTCGGCGGCGAAGCTCCCGGGTGGGGTAGAGGAAGCCGTCGGTGGTCACCAGGTCCACCCGATGATGCGCGTCCCACCGTGACAGGAGTGCCTGCAGCACACGGGCGGTCGTCGACTTGCCGACCGCGACGCTGCCCGCCACACCGATCACGAACGGCACCTGGCGTTCGGGGTTGCGTTCGCCGAGGAACGTCGACGTCGCCGCGAACAGGCGTTGGCGGGCGGCGACCTGGAGGTGGATCAGTCGCGACAGCGGGAGGTAGACGTCGGCGACCTCGGAGAGGTCGATCTGTTCACCGAGACCGCGGTAGGTGCCCAGCTCCTCCTCGTTCATCGCGAGAGGGACCGATTGGCGCAGCGTGCGCCACTGCCGACGGTCGAGCTCGATGTACGGGCTCGGTTCTGTCATCCGTGACATGTCGCCCGGATCACGAGGCCGCAGCCGGTCGGGGTGTCACGCGACATGCCGACAAGTGTCACCGATACACCGTCGCGGCGACACCCGGGGGTGGTTACCGTCGCAGTCATGCCCAGCGACGACCTCGTCACCGAGTACCTCCGTATCGGCCTCGCGTTCGACCGGCTGGAGGAGGGATTCGTCGACGCCTACACCGGCGATCCCCGGCTGCGCGCGGAGGTCGCCGAGGGCCCTCGGCCCGATCCCGTCCGGCTGCGCGACCGCATCCGGGGGTTGCGGACCGATGTCGCCGGGTCCGCATTGCCCGCCGACCGGCGGGCCTTCCTCGACGCGCATCTGGCCGCGATGGAGTGCTCGGCGCGGCACTTCGCGGGTGAGGAGATCGGGTTCGTCGACGAGGTGCACGCCTACTTCGACGTCGACATCGTCCTCGAGGACCCCGACGTCTACCGGGCCGCGCACGCCGAGCTGGCCGAGCTGTTGCCCGGGGCGGGCCCGCTCGCCGAGCGCTACCAGGCCCACCGCGCCTCCGACGAGATCCCCTCCGACCGCCTCGACGAGTGCGTCGCGGCGTTCACCTCGGCGCTGCGGGACCGCGTCCGCGCGAGTTTCCCGCTCCCCGACGACGAGACCGTCGAGATCGAGGTCGTGTCCGACAAGCCGTGGTCGGGGTTCAACTACTACCTCGGTGACCACCGGTCCCGGGTGGCGATCAACGGTGACCTCACCCAGTACATGTCGTCGCTGCCGCACCTCATCGCGCACGAGGCGTACCCGGGCCACCACACCGAACACTGCCGCAAGGAACAGATTCTCGTCGGCGGCGGGCAGCGGGAGCAGACCATCTTCCTGGTGAACACCCCGCAGTGCCTCATGGCGGAGGGACTGGCCGACCATGCCCTGCACGCCGCGGTGGGCGACGGGTGGGGCCGATGGGCGCAGGAGATCTACGCCGACCTGGGACTCCGGTTCGACGGCGAGCGCGCGGAGCGGATCGCGCGGGCCACCGGTGGGCTGCTGGCCGTCCGCCAGGACGCGGCGTTGCTCCTGCACGACCGGGGTGAACACGTTGACGCCGTCGCCGACCATCTGCAGCGCTGGCTGCTCGCGACGCCGGCCCGGGCTCGACAGATGCTGCGGTTCCTGTCGTCGCCGCTGTGGCGCGCCTACATCAGCACCTACGTCGAGGGCTACCGCCTGCTCGGCACCTGGCTCGACGCCGACCCGCACGGTGACTCGCTGCGTCGCTTCGGTCGACTCCTCGACGAACCGCTCACCCCGGCGGCGCTCAGGGCCGAACTCGCGTCCTGACGCCGTCGCCATAGACTGAGCCCCATGAGCGCTGACGACCTGACCACCGCCTCGCTGGCCGAGATCGACCCCGACGTCGCCGCCGCGATGAACGGGGAGTTGAGCCGGCAGCGCGACACCCTCGAGATGATCGCGTCGGAGAACTTCGTGCCGCGCGCGGTGCTGCAGGCGCAGGGCAGCGTGCTGACCAACAAGTACGCCGAGGGCTATCCCGGTCGGCGCTACTACGGCGGCTGCGAGTACGTCGACGTCGTCGAGGACATCGCCCGCGACCGGGCCAAGGAGCTGTTCGGCGCCGAGTTCGCCAACGTGCAGCCGCACTCCGGCGCATCGGCCAACGCGGCGGTGCTGATGACGCTGATGGAGCCGGGGGAGAAGCTGCTCGGCCTCGACCTCGCGCACGGCGGTCACCTCACCCACGGGATGCGGCTCAACTTCTCCGGCAAGCTCTACGAGACCGCCGCCTACGGGGTCAGCAAGGAAGACCACCGGATCGACATGGACGAGGTCCGGTCGATCGCGAAGGCGGAGCAGCCCAAGGTGATCGTCGCCGGGTGGTCGGCGTACCCCCGCACCCTCGACTTCGAGGCGTTCCGGTCCATCGCCGACGAGGTGGGCGCATACCTCTGGGTCGACATGGCCCACTTCGCCGGCCTCGTCGCGGCGGATCTGCACCCGTCGCCGGTACCTCACGCCGACGTGGTGTCGACCACGGTGCACAAGACGCTCGGTGGCCCCCGGTCCGGTCTGATCCTGGCCAAGAAGGAGTGGGGCAAGAAGCTGAACTCCGCGGTGTTCCCGGGTCAGCAGGGTGGGCCGCTGATGCATGCGATCGCGGCCAAGGCGGTCACCTTCAAGATCGCCATGACCGACGAGTTCCGCGATCGCCAGAAGCGCACGCTGGAGGGTGCACGCATCCTCGCCGACCGTCTCACCGGCTCCGACGTCGCGTCGTCGGGTGTCTCGGTCCTCACCGGCGGCACCGACGTGCACCTGGTTCTCGTCGACCTGCGCAACAGTGAACTCGACGGCCAGCAGGCGGAGGACCTCCTGCACCAGGTCGGCATCACCGTCAACCGCAACGCGGTGCCCTTCGACCCCCGGCCGCCGATGGTCACCTCGGGTCTGCGGATCGGCACCCCGGCGCTGGCCACCCGAGGCTTCGGCGCCGAGCAGTTCACCGAGGTCGCCGACATCATCGCCACCGCGCTCGCCGGTGGGACCGCGGCCGACGTGTCCGCGTTGCGTGGCCGGGTGTCGCGTCTCGCCCTCGACTTCCCGCTCTACGACGGCCTGGAGGACTGGGGGATGCTCAGCACCCCCGTGCGTGCCTGAGGAGGCGGCGTCCAGACGTGACATTTCCCAGAACCGGGGCGGGGGATTCGAGTCATGGCGTCCGGATGCCTATCCTGGTCCCTCGTGACGGACAACGCTGACGACGACCTGATCCTGGTGCTCGAGAAGGCTCTGCCCGAGCTGACCGAGGAGCACGAGCGCGCCTCCATCACCTGGAACCCGCACGACCTGGTTCCGTGGGACGAGGGCCGCAACTACGCGTTCCTCGGTGGCACCGACTGGGACGCGTCGGACTCCACGATGCCGGAGGCCACGCGCGTCGCCGTGCTGGCACTGCTGCTCACCAAGGACAACCTCCCGTCGTTCCACCGCATCCTGGGAGTCAACTTCCCTCCCTTCTCCGAATGGCGCGCGCTCGTGGGTCGCTGGACCGCGGAGGACAACCGACACTCCATCGCCCTGCGTGACCACCTGATCGTGACCCGTGCCGTCGACCCGGAGTGGCTCGAGTCGCTGCGCCTGTCGCACGTCACGCACGGCTACGAGCAGAACGAGCGGTCGCGGTCGATGTCGCCGGCGGGATGCCTCGCGGTGATGGCCGTGCACGAGAACCTGTCGACCTGGTTCGCCTCCCGGCTCGCCGAGGACGTCGAGTCCGAGAGCCTCGCCGGGATCCTGCGCAACGTCGCCACCGACGACGCCGTGCAGGCGCAGACCTTCGCCAACTTCCTCGACGCCGCGCTCACCGCCCAGCCCGACGCGACCGTCGTCGCTGTCGAGGAGGCGTTCGCGCTCAACCACCCGATCGGCAGCGACATCGCCGACCTGGCCGACAAGGTGGACCAGATCCCGGAGTCCTACGTCGGCGCCGAGCCCTTCCGCCGCGCGGCGCAGGCCCTGGTGGACACGCTCGGCCTGCGCACCCTCGACGGACTGTCCGAGGAGGCCGAGGCGGCCCGCCAGAAGGTGTTGGCCCGCGCCGAGGGCTGACCCCGCCCCTCAGGCCTGCACATCCACCTGCGGCCGGCCGTCGGGGATCGTCACCACCGCTCGTCGGTGCAGCTTCTCGTCCGGGGAGGCGATCGAGTCCGCGACGCGGAACTCCGCCTGCCACGCCTGCGGCGTCACGCGGTTCAGCACATACCCGCGCTGGGCGTTGCCGAAGCGGATGTGCGGCGACGCCTCCTTGAGCTGCTGATCGCTCGTGTCACTGTCGGCGCCGTCCCCGCCCGAGGCGATGGACGTGCCGGCCAACTCGATCCCGACGGTGGGGGAGTCGCGGGTGTAGGTCGACCGCAGGTCGGACACCACGGTGCGGTGGATGTCGCCGACGATGGAGACGAGGTTGCGCGTCCCGCGCTCGCGCGCACCGTCGAGGATGCGGGCGCGCGACGCCTCGTACCCGCTCCAGCCGTCCATGCTCACCGCGCGTGCACCGTCCTTCCGGCGCGCGAGATCGGCGATGGTCGTCTGGTGCGCCAGGACGTTCCACCGCTGCCGGCTCGACGAGAACCCGTCGAGGATCCACCGCTCCTGACGCGCCCCGGTGATGGTGCGCCGCGGATCGGCGGTCTGCGCGTCCTGCGGGGAGTCGGTGTCCCCGTTGACCTGATCGCTGCGGTACTGCCGCGTGTCGAGGACGCTGAACCGTACGAGGTCGCCGTAGTCGAACCGGCGGAACGCCTGCACGTCGGCGCCGCGGGGACGCTGTGTCATCCGCACCGGGGTGTTCTCCCACCACGCCTTCATCGCCTGTGCTCGGCGGGCCAGGAACTGTGGGATCGGTGCGTCGTCCTCGGAGATCGGGCCGGCCCAGTTGTTCTCGACCTCGTGGTCGTCGAAGACCGTGATGAACGGGCTCATCCGATGGGCGCGCTGCAGCTGCGGGTCGAGTCTGTAGAGCGCGTACCGCTCGCGGTAGTCGTCGAGGGTCGTCATCTCGGTCAGCGCAGACGCCGGCACAGCGGTCGAGCGGCGGCGTCCGCCCGACGAGCCGACGCTCTTCTCGTACACGTAGTCGCCGAGATGGAACACGACATCGGGAGCGGCCGAGGCCATGTCGTCGTAGGCGGGGAAGAACCCGTCGGCCCAGTTCTGACACGACGCCCACGCGAAGGTGAGTGCGGCCAGGGGTGCGCCTGCCGGGGGAGCGGTGCGGGTACGGCCGACGTCCGACAGATGGCCGTTCGCACGGAATCGATAGAAGTACTCGGTGCCCGGACGGAGCCCGCGGACATCGGCGTGAACACTGAAACCGTCCGCCGCGGTGGCGATCTCGGTGCCCGATCGGATCACCCGGGTCATCGCCTCGTCGGTCGCCACCTGCCAGTGCACGGTGACGGGCGCGACACCCATCCCCGCTCCGCGGGCCAGGGGGGCCGAGGCGAGTCGGGTCCACAGGACCACGCCGTCGGGGAGCGGGTCGCCGGACGCCACGCCGAGGCTGAACAGGTGATCGCCGGCGGACGCCGGCGCCGCGTCGGAGAGCGAGTCGGCGAAGAGTCCCGGCGTGAACGCCACGGCCGCGGCCACACCCGTCCACGTCAGGAACCGTCGGCGGGTGAGGCCGTGGTGCAGTGTCCGGTCCGGGCCGACGGTCACGACGGGGGCCTGTTCGCGGGTCATGGGATCAGACGATCAGGCGCGATCGACGGCGAGGTCGAACACCGACGTCGGCGCGATGACCATCCGGTGACGACGTCATGGTCGTGTCTCCCGCACGTCACGGGCGGTTACCTGTTGTTCACGGACACGCGGCGCGGCGCTCGCGTGAGGGCCGTCACCGCGGGCGTACGTTGACTCGTGACGGGCCGTGGGGAAGCGGTTCGTCCGGGAGGTTCTATTCGTGAGCTGGTCACCCAGCGCGAGGCGGACCGGCCCCGGTCCCATGGACCGGCCGGTCGGTGTCGACATCAGTCTGCGCGGGCGCCGCGTCGACATGAGGAGCCCTCGTGACCACTCGCACCTATGTCCTTGACACCTCTGTGCTGCTGTCCGACCCCTGGGCGGTGACGCGTTTCGCGGAGCACAGCGTGGTCCTCCCGCTGGTCGTCATCGGGGAACTCGAGGGCAAACGTCACCACCACGAGCTGGGGTGGTTCGCCCGTGAGTCGTTGCGCATGCTCGACGATCTGCGGCTGGAGCACAGTCGTCTCGACCTGCCGGTACCGATCGGCTCCGAGGGCGGCACGCTGCAGGTGGAGCTGAACCACACCGACCCGCTCGTCCTGCCCGCCGGGTTCCGGACCGACACGAACGACTCACGGATCCTGGCCTGCGCCTTGAACCTTCGCGCCGAGGGCAAGGACGTGACGTTGGTGTCCAAGGACATCCCGTTGCGTGTCAAAGCCGGTGCCGTCGGCCTCGCGGCCGACGAGTACCGCGCACAGGACGTCGTCGTGTCGGGGTGGACCGGAATGACCGAACTCGACGTCGCGAGCACCGACATCGACACGCTGTTCGCCGACGGTGTCGCCGATGTCGATGACGCCCGAGAGCTGCCGTGCCACACGGGTGTTCGGCTCCTCGGCGGATCGTCGAGCGCACTCGGTCGGGTGACCCCGGAGAAGCGCGTGCAGCTCGTCCGGGGTGAGCGTGAGGCGTTCGGCCTGCGGGGTCGCTCCGCCGAGCAGCGTGTCGCACTGGACCTCCTGCTCGACGAGTCGGTCGGGATCGTGTCCCTCGGCGGCAAGGCCGGGACCGGCAAGTCGGCGTTGGCCCTGTGCGCCGGCCTCGAGGCGGTGCTGGAACGCCGAACCCACCGCAAGGTCGTCGTCTTCCGGCCGCTGTACGCGGTCGGCGGGCAGCAGCTCGGCTACCTCCCGGGCAGTGAGGCCGACAAGATGGGCCCGTGGGCCCAGGCGGTGTTCGACACCCTCGAGGGCCTCGCGTCGACCGAGGTGATCGAGGAGGTCCTCTCGCGCGGGATGCTGGAGGTGCTGCCGCTCACCCACATCCGCGGGCGCTCGCTGCACGACTCGTTCGTCATCGTCGACGAGGCCCAGTCGTTGGAACGGAATGTCCTGCTCACCGTGCTGTCGCGTCTCGGTGCGGGGTCGCGGGTCGTCCTCACCCATGACGTCGCCCAGCGCGACAACCTCCGCGTCGGACGACACGACGGAGTGGCCGCAGTGATCGAGAAGCTCAAGGGGCATCCGCTCTTCGCCCACATCACCCTCACCCGCAGCGAGCGTTCCCCGATCGCCGCGCTGGTCACGGAGATGTTGGAGGAGTTCGCACCCGGGGCGTGACACGCGTCACCCACCGGCGTGTGCGCGTGTCGGCGCGACACGCCGGTGGTGACGAATCGGCGTCCTGCTTGTGACCGGACGGATATCGCCCGTGCACGATGGCCAACGCATACTTCTCTGGTGTCAGAGAGACGTATGTGGTTGATGAGGCGGCTGAGGTCTACGGCCGCGATGGTGTCGGTACCGGCCGTGGCGATCGCACTGGGAATGACCCTGGCGGCGGGTCCGGCAGCCGCAGCTCCCGGTGAGACGGTCGCCGGGCCGGCGGATTTCCCGACGACCACGCAGATGGTCACCGTGACGGTGAACTCGCGGTCGGACACGTCCGGCGTCCTCACCGCCTTCGACAAGGTCGACGGCTCCTGGCAGCCGGTCATCGGGCCGGTGAAGGCGTTCGTCGGGTCCCAGGGCATCGGGGCGCCGCGGGACGACGTGCCGCGCACCCCCGAGGGCACGTTCGCGTTCGACCAGGCCTTCGGTCGCCAGGCGAACCCCGGCACGAAACTGCCGTACTTCCAGGCCGACAAGCAGGACTGGTGGGACGAGAACCCGAACTCGCCGACCTACAACACCCATGTGCGGCAGGTCGCGAGCCCCGGCGGCGACAGCGAGAACCTCTACGACAGCGGTCCGGTGTACGACTACGCGGTCAACATCGCGCACAACCCGCAGCGCCGACCCGGATACGCGTCGGGGATCTTCCTGCACGTGACCGACGGGTCGCCGACGCAGGGGTGCGTCGCGGTGGACAAGGCGACGATGGTGTCGATCCTGCGGTGGCTCGACCCGTCGCGCGATCCGGTGATCCGGATCGGGCTCGCCTCGCAGCAGGCGTGACGCGGTCGGAGGAGTGGCACCACCGGGAACCTGTGAATCAGTGTTCTCGATGCGCTGTTCCGATATCGACGATGTAACAATGTGCGCATGAACAGACCCTCCTTGCGCGCTGCCGTCCTCAGCGTCGTCGCGGCAGTCGCGCTCGTCCTGGGCATCTCGGCACCCGCCGGTGCCGCTCCGGCGGTCCCCGCCGCCGGATACGGCTTCGCCACCGGCGCCGAGTTCCTGCAGTACTCGCAGGCCGACCTCAACCGCACGCTCGACACCGTCAAGCAGACGAATGCGGGATGGATCCGACTGGGCATCGATCGCAGTCAGATCGAGACCAGCCCCGGGGTCTACAACTGGAGCACGTCGGACCGCGTCATCAACGCGGCCCGTGCCCGGGGTCTGAAGGTGCTGGCGCTCATCGCCTACACCCCGCTCCTGCAGGGCGGTGGTCTGCTGAAGACCGCCCCACCGGCGAACCCCAACGACTTCGCCGTGTTCGCCCAGCGCGCCGTGCAGCGCTACGGCGGCCAGGTGAACAACTGGGAGATCTGGAACGAGCCGAACCTGCCGATCTTCTTCGGCAACATCCCGAACAAGTCCTTCGCGTACGCCCGCCTGCTCAAGGCGACCTACGCGGCGATCAAGCGCGTGCAGCCGAATTCGACGGTCGTCGCCGCCGGCCTCAGCCCGATGCAGGGCTCCGACTCGCCGGTCGCGTTCGTCAACGACCTGTACCGCTTCGGGGCCAAGGGGTCGTTCGACGCTCTCGCCCTGCACCCCTACGTGTTCCCGGGTGGCATCGGCGCCAACCCGAACGGCGCGTGGAGCGACATCGCCGCGGTCCGCGGACTCATGGTCCGCAACGGTGACGCGGGCAAGAAGATCTGGTTCACCGAGTTCGGCGCGCCGACCAACGGGCCGCGCAACGGCGGCAACACCCCCGAGCAGCAGCGCGACATCATCGCCTCCGAGCTGGCGGCGTTCTCGCGGATGCCGTTCGCCGGTCCCGCGTTCATCTACACGATCCGCGACACCGCCAACGATCCCGGATCGCTGAACAACCGGGAGACGCGCTTCGGGTCGCTGCTGACGTTCGACTACCGCCTCAAGCCGACGTTCTTCCTGCTCAAGCGCTGACTCGCGGCGGGATCGTCCCCGCTAACGAAACCGCCTCCCGCGACCGTTGTGACGGTCGCGGGAGGCGGTTTCAGTCGCGGGGCGAGTGGCTCAGCGCTCGTGGTCGAGGTTGGCCATCTTCAGCACGTCGAGGCGCGCGTCGAGTTCGGCCTCGGAGAGCTTGTCGCCGATGAGGCCACGGTCGATCACCGTCTGACGGATCGTCTTGCCCTCCTTGAGGGCCTGCTTCGCGACTGCCGCCGCCTCCTCGTAGCCGATCGCCGAGTTGAGCGGCGTCACGATCGACGGGGAGCTCTGGGCGAGGGTCTTGAGGCGGTCGGTGTTGGCCTCGAGTCCGGAG
This sequence comes from Williamsia sp. SKLECPSW1, assembly GCF_054332755.1. Taxonomy (NCBI): domain Bacteria; kingdom Bacillati; phylum Actinomycetota; class Actinomycetes; order Mycobacteriales; family Nocardiaceae; genus Williamsia; species Williamsia sp. SKLECPSW1. The sequence continues at coordinate 3,144,616 of NZ_JBTGLI010000001.1, forward strand.
ATGCACCGGTCGGCGAACAGTCGGGACACGTTGGCCAACAACGTGAGCGACTCGAGCACGTTGCGCGCCATCATCGGGATGTAGACGTTCAGCTCGAACGCGCCGTTGCCGCCACCCCAGGTGACGGCGGCGTCGTTGCCGATGACCTGCGCCGCGACCTGCGTGACCGCTTCGGGCAGAACGGGATTGACCTTGCCGGGCATGATCGAGCTGCCGGGTTGCAGGTCGGGCAGGCGGATCTCGCCGAGCCCGGTGAGCGGGCCCGACCCCATCCAGCGGACGTCGTTGGCGATCTTCGTCAGTGACACCGCGATCGTCTTGAGGACGCCGGACAGCTCGACGAGACCGTCGCGGGCGGCCTGCGCCTCGAAGTTGTCCTTGGCGAGGCTGAGGTGCTCGACACCCGTGCGCGACACCAGGTCTGCGACGACCTTGGTGCCGAAGCCCTCCGGTGCGTTCAGGCCCGTGCCGACGGCGGTGCCGCCGATCGGCAGCTCGCCGACCCGGACCAGGGACGCCTCGACCCGCTCGACGCCCGCCTCGATCTGGCGCGCGTAGCCGCCGAACTCCTGACCGAGGGTGACGGGCACGGCATCCATGAGGTGGGTGCGGCCGGACTTCACGACCTCACGCCACTCCGACGCCTTGTCCGCGAGCGCGGAGTGGAGGTGCTGCAGTGCCGGGATCAGATCCGTCGCAGCGGCTTCCGTCGCCGCGACGTGGGTCGCGGTGGGGAAGGTGTCGTTCGACGACTGCGACATGTTGACGTGGTCGTTCGGATGGACCTCGACGCCGTTGTTCTTCGCGATCGACGCGATGACCTCGTTGGTGTTCATGTTCGAGCTGGTGCCCGAGCCGGTCTGGAACACGTCGATGGGGAACTGGTCGTCGTGCGCGCCGTCGGCGATCTCGGTGGCGGCGGCGATGATGGCGTCGGCCTTCTCGGCGTCGAGCAGACCGAGGTCCTTGTTCACCTGGGCACACGCGGCTTTGAGCAGGCCCATGGCGCGGATCTGGGTGCGCTCCAGCGGGCGGTGCGAGATCGGGAAGTTCTCGACCGCGCGTTGGGTCTGTGCACGCCACAGGGCGGCCGCGGGGACGCGGACCTCGCCCATGGTGTCGTGTTCGATGCGGTACTCGCCGGACGCAGCGTCGTTGCTCATGCAGGCAACCCTAATGGGGGCGTCCGGTGCTGGTGACGTGTGGTCCCGCGTCCGCTGCAGGCGCTCCACCTGCAGGGCGACTGCTCCACTTCTGGTGTCCTCGCTCCACCTCCGGGGCGCATCCGACGCAGACGCTCCACCTGTTCGAGGACGCTCCGCCTGCAGGCGGAGCGTCCTCGAACAACCGGAGCGGGAACCCTGGAACCGGAGCGGGAACCCTGGAACCGGAGCGGGAACCCTGGAACCGGAGCGGGAACCCTGGAACCGGAGCGGGAACCCTGGAACCGGAGCGGGCCTACTCGCCGAAGTCGACGGAGGCGAACTCGCGGAGCTTGGCCAGCTTGTGACGGCCCTCGATGTGACGGATCGTGCCCGACTTGGAGCGCATCACCAGCGACCGGGTGGTCGCACCGTTGGCGCGGTAGGTGACGCCGCGCAGCATGTCACCGTTCGTGACCCCGGTCGCGCAGAAGAACATGTTCTCCCCGCTGACCAGGTCGTCGGTCGACAGGACGCGGTCGAGGTCGTGGCCGGCGTCGATGGCCTTCTGACGTTCTGCGTCGTCCTTGGGCCACAGGCGACCCTGGATCTCGCCGCCCATGCACTTCATCGCGACGGCGGTGATGATCCCCTCGGGTGTGCCGCCGATGCCGAGCAGCATGTCGACGGAGCTGTACTCGCCGGCCGCGGCGATCGCCCCGGCGACGTCGCCGTCGGAGATGAGACGGATCTTCGCGCCCGCGGCGCGGATCTCGCCGATGAGATCGGCGTGACGAGGCCGGTCGAGCACGACGACGGTGACGTCACCCACGTCGATGCCCTTGGCCTTCGCCACCGCCTGCACGTTCCAGGCGACGGGCTTGGTGATGTCGATCGACCCCGCGGCCTCGGGGCCGACGGCGATCTTCTCCATGTAGAACACCGCGGACGGGTCGAACATGGTGCCGCGCTCGGACACGGCGATCACCGCGATGGAGTTCGGGCGGCCCTCGGCCATCAGCGTGGTGCCGTCGATCGGGTCGACCGCGACGTCGACCGCGGGGCCCTCGCCGTTGCCGACCTCCTCGCCGTTGAACAGCATCGGCGCCTCGTCCTTCTCGCCCTCGCCGATGACGACGACACCGCGCATCGAGACGGTGGACAGCAGTTGGCGCATCGCGTCGACGGCCGCGCCGTCCCCGCCGATCTTGTCGCCGCGTCCGACCCACCGGCCGGCGGCGAGGGCCGCGGCCTCGGTCACCCGCACCAACTCCATCGCCAGGTTCCGGTCGGGGGCCTGGGGGTTGCGGGCGGGCTTCGACATCGTGTTCCTCCTGGGACGGGCACCGGCGAGCGCCATGGGGGCGCGCGGCCGCTCGGGGTTGACGCCAATCCTGTCATGACCGGCATGGATACTGGTGTGGTGCCCGGCAAACCCCGCATCCTCACCGATCACAAGGACATGTTGTGGTCGCTGGTCCCCCTGGTGGCGATCTGCCTGCTCATCGCAGTGGTGTCGGGGAACTGTTCGGTCGGGTTGACCGGCGGCGCGAGTGACGATCGGACCCCCGCCTACGACGTCCGCGGTGGCCTCACCGCCGACGCGCAGACCATGCCGTTCCCGGTGCGACTCCCGGAGGTCCCGCAGGACTGGAAGCCGAACTCCGGCAGCCGCGCGGGCATCGACGGCCGGGTCGTGTCGAACGTGGGGTTCATCACCTCCGACGGCGTCTACATGCAGCTCAGCCAGACCGATGCGCCCGAGGACGGTCTCGTCGCCTACCTCGACGACAAGATGCCCATCGGCAAGGGCGTCACCGACGTCGGCGGACAGCAGTGGGTGCGGTACTCGACCTCCGACGACCGGACGATCTGGGTCGCCGACCTCCCGGACGTGCGGATCGGGCTGTACGGCAAGGCATCCGAGAAGGACTTCACGACGATGGCGCAGGCCGTCCTCGCCGGCACCGTGCTGCCCCGTCGGTCGCTGCCGCAGCCCGTCGGCTGACCGCGGGTCCTCCGCCCGCGGGCCGGCCGCCGACTCAGTCCTGGTCGTCCTCGAGATCGTCGTCGTCGACATCCCCGTCCTCGTCGTCGGGGACCTCGCCGAGCGCTGTCTCGATCCGACGCCGGGCCCCCTCCAGGTGGTCCTCGCAGCGGCGGGCGAGCGCCTCGCCCCGTTCCCACAGGGCGAGTGACGCGTCGAGGTCCAGACCGCCCTGCTCGAGAGTTCGTACCACTGCGACCAGTTCGTCGCGGGCCTGTTCGTAGCCCAGTTCCTCGATCGGTGTGGGCTCCTGCGAGGTCATGACCTGTCGTCCTTCGTCGGGGTGCGGGCGGCGGTGGGTGGGCGCAGCGCGCGATCGGGCTGCATGACGGCGGCGCGCATCGCCCCGTCGGCGACACGGACCCGGAGCTGGGTGCCGATCGGCATGTCGTCGACCGAGCCGACGACGTGCGGCGGGTCGTCGCCGGAGAGCCGCTGCACCACGGCGTATCCGCGGGCGAGCGTCTGCGCGGGACCGAGTGTGGCCAGTCGGGCGGCGTAGTTCTCGACGCGATGTTCCTCGAACCCCACGTACCGGGCGATCTCGCGCCGCGCGGAGGTGACCGCGCGGTCGACGTCGGCGACCCGCTCGTCGACGAGACGCATCGGGTCGGCCAGCACCGGGCGGCCCCGTAGCGAGTCGAGTGCGTGCTTCTCGCGGGCGACCCAGTTGCGCAGCGCGCCGGCGCTGCGGGCACGCATCTCCGCCAGCCCGGCGAGCTCGGCGGCGACGTCGGGGACGATGCGCTTCGCCGCATCGGTGGGGGTCGCCGCGCGCAGGTCGGCGACGAGGTCGAGCAGCGGGTGGTCGGGTTCGTGGCCGATCGCCGAGACGACGGGGGTCGTCGCCGCGGAGACGGCCCGGCACAGCGCCTCGTCCGAGAACGGCAGCAGGTCCTCCACCGACCCGCCCCCGCGGGCGATGACGATGACGTCGACATCCGGGTCGGCGTCGAGGTCGGTGAGGGCTCGCAGGATCGCCGACACCGCCGTCGGACCCTGGACGGGGGTGTTGCGGATCTCGATCCGCACCGCGGGCCATCGGCTCTGCGCCACCGACAGGACATCGCGCTCGGCGGCTCCGGCGCGGCCGGTGATCAGTCCCACCCCGTGGGGCAGGAAGGGGATGGGCCGTTTCAGGCGCGGGTCGAAGAGGCCCTCGGCGTCGAGCAGGCGACGCAGACGCTCGATGCGGGCGAGCAGCTCACCGATGCCGACGGGCCGGATCTCGGTGACCCGCAACGACAACTGTGCGCGGCCGGGATAGAACGACGGCCGGCCCGCCATCACGACGCGCGCTCCCTCGGTGAGCGGGACCTCCGCACGGTCGAGCACGATCGGTTGGCAGGTGACGGTGATCGACATGTCCGCCGACGGGTCCCGCAGTTGCAGGAACGCGGTCTTCGTACCCGGTCGTCGGCTGATCTGGGTGATCTGACCCTCCACCCACACGTGACCGAGGCGGTGGATCCAGTCGCCGATCTTCGCGTTCAGCGTGCGGACCGGCCACGGGGCGTCGGGGGTGGAGGGGCCCGGGCCGCCCGAGGCGGGGGTCACTTGGCGCCGGCGGCGGTGATCCGGTTGTCGAGCATCGTGGCGAACGGGGCCCGACCGCGGTGGCTGCGCTCGTACTCGACCAGCGTCCTCAGGTCGTCGACGTCGATGCTGCGGATCTTCGCGCGCAGCTGCGCCAGGGTGAGGGAGTCGTAGTCGAGGAACTCGACGATCTCGGGGGCGTCCGACGGCGTCGGGGCGGGCGCCGCGTCGACCTCGGACTGCAGCACGGTGTCGGGCGCGGCGCTGTAGAGGGCGAACCGTCCCTTCGCGGGGACGCTGTCCGCGGTCGACGAGCCGTCCGTGGAACCCGACCCGTCATGATCGGACGCAGGCGACGGAGATGCCGTGGCGGGGGCCTTCGTCGCGGCCTTCGTGGCGGGCGCCTTGGCTGCTGCCGACTTCTTCGCGGGAGCCTTTTTCCCGGGAGCCTTCTTCGCCGGTGCCGTCGTGGCCGCTGCTTTCTTCGCGGGGGCGTCGGCCGTGGTGTCGGGCGTCGGTACCGGGGTCGGCTCGATCGGGGCGGTCGGGGCGGTCGGGGCGGTCGGGGCGGTCGGGGCCTCGGGCACGTCCGGGACCGAACTCAACCGGGGCAGATCGTCGGGCAGCTCGTCGTCGAACGTCGCCCACGACGGCTGCTCCTCGGCGCGGTGGAACCAGTGGTCGAGTGCGTCGTCACCCTTGATGGCCAGTTCGGCGATGTTCTGCTGCAGACGCATCGCGGCCTGCACGGTGGTGCTGACCGCGGTCATCGGCAGCGTCACCGCCGTCGTCGGCAGCCTCCTCGTCTCCTCGATGGCCGTGACCAGGAGACCGGTCATCACGCGGGCGGCGAAGGGTGGGCGGATCATGCGACAACCTTGCCTCATCGGTGCCGCCGTCACCAGCGCGGGGACGCCCGGCGCGTCCGGTGTCCGCACACCCACCCACCGGTCGCCCGTACCCTGTGGGCATGAGCGATTCCGGCAAACGTGTCCTGCTGGCCGAGCCGCGTGGGTACTGCGCGGGGGTCGATCGTGCGATCGAGACGGTGGAGCGTGCCCTGGAGAAGCACGGCGCCCCCGTCTACGTCCGCAAGGAGATCGTCCACAACAAGCACGTCGTGGAGACGCTCACAGAGCGCGGCGTGGTGTTCGTCGAGGAGACCGACGAGGTGCCCGAGGGTGCACTCGTGGTCTTCTCCGCGCACGGGGTGTCTCCCGCGGTCCACGCATCGGCGGCCGAACGCAATCTGCGCACCATCGACGCGGCCTGCCCGTTGGTCACCAAGGTGCACCAGGAGGCCAAGCGCTTCGCCCGCGACGACTACGACATCCTGCTCATCGGTCACGAGGGCCACGAGGAGGTCGAGGGCACGGCGGGCGAGGCGCCGCAGCACATCCAACTCGTCGACGGCCCGGCCGGCGTCGACGGCGTCGAGGTGCGGGACGAGTCGAAGCTCGTGTGGTTGTCGCAGACGACCCTGTCGGTCGACGAGACCATGGAGACGGTCGCCAAGCTGCGCGAGCGGTTCCCGCTCCTGCAGGATCCGCCCAGCGACGACATCTGCTACGCCACCCAGAACCGTCAGGTCGCGGTGAAGGCCATGGCGCCGCAGTGCGACATGGTGCTCGTGGTCGGGTCGCGGAACTCGTCGAACTCCGTCCGTCTCGTCGAGGTCGCCCTGCAGGCCGGCGCATCGTCGTCCCATCTCGTCGACTACGCGCGTGACATCGAGGACGACTGGTTCGAGGGCGTGACGACCGTCGGCGTGACGTCCGGCGCGTCGGTGCCCGAGGTCCTCGTCCGCGGCGTCCTCGACCGTCTGGCCGAGCACGGCTACACCTCGGTCGAGACCGTCACCACCGCCAACGAGACCCTCACCTTCGCGTTGCCGCGCGAGTTGCGGCCGGCGCGCTCCGCGGGCTGAGCGGTCGGTGACGCACGCCGTCGCCGTGGGCCCGCGCACGGCGACCGTCGTCGACATCGCCTACGGGCGGCTGGAGGGTTCCGCCGGTACCGGCCTGCGGATCGGTGCTCTCGTGTCCGCGATCGACTCCTCGTCGGTGGTCGTCGGGGGACGTCGACGCGGTACCCGTGAGGCGTGGGCGTCCGCGATCGCCGAGGTCGTCGGGGCAGAGCGCCCGTCGTCGGTGACCCTCGCGCACCCCAGCACCTGGGGTGCGCGGCGCGTCGGGGTCGTCCTCTCGGCCCTCGAGACGGCCCTGGGCGACGGCGGGACGCAGATCTCCGCCGTCCCGCGCGCAGCACTCCTCGCCGCCACCCACGTGGAGTCGTCGATGCAGGTGTGCGCCGTGGTGGAGGCCCACGACGACCGCGTCGACGTCCACCGTGTGCAACGCGACGCGCAGGGCTGGCGGATCGCCCGCACCTCCGTGCTCGCCGCCGACGCCGGCCCCGACGAGCTCGCCGCGCTCGTCGACGACGCCGTCGAGGCGATCCTCGTCGACGGCGACCGCGGGGACCGCGTCGATCTGGTCCTCGGACTCGTCGCCGACGCCACACCGACCGGCCGCGTCGCCGCTGTCGACCGGGCCTTGCTGCACCGCTTCGGGGTGCCGCGCCCGTCGCGACCCGATCCACCCGCACCGCCCGCCCCCGGGCGACCCGCCCGTCGACAGGTGCTCATTGCGGCTGGCGTCCTCGTCGCCGTCGTCGCGGTGGTCGTCGGGCTCGTCGTGTGGCAGTCGCACGGCGACGACACCGTCGCCCCGCCGGCGGGGGAGATCGCCCAGATCGGACGGGTGTCGATGACCGTCCCCCCGGGGTGGCGGCGGACCTCCGACGCCCCCGACGCCACCGGTGCGATCGGGTTCACCAGCATCGCCGCGCCCGACGACGACCGGCGGCTGCTCCTGGTACAGAACTCCGTCCGAGCCGACTCGACCCTCGATTCCGTCGCGACGAGCCTGCGAAACCGGCTGGGCCAGCGCGGGGCCGATGCCGTCGCGGAGTTCTCCGCCGACACGACCTTCGCCGGTCGTCGCGTCATCAGCTATCGCGAGACACCCGGCTCCGGGGCGGCGATCCGCTGGTACGTCGTCGTCGCGTCGGCCCTCCAGGTCAGCGTGGGCTGCCAGCCCGGGTCGCGCGGGGAGTCCGTCGAGGACGCGTGCGCGGCAGCGGTCGGGTCGGTCGTCATCGCGCCGCTGTGACGACGGGCATCCGCCGCGAGGTGGAGGGCCGGGCACGGTTTTGACCCTCGGACCACCGGAGACGTACTCTGGACCGCTGGTGCGCGGCACCTGTGGTGTGGGCTCGTCCCGCGCCGCGGAGTAACCGGGTCCCGGGTCCCCACTGGTCGCCGGGTTCCACCCCGCCGTCGCACCTGACCAGCCCCGATCCTCGCCTGGAGTATCGGACCACCCGAACACGGAACGGATACATCTGTGTCTACGTACACCCCGAAGGCCGGTGACGTCACGCGCGCGTGGCACGTCATCGACGCCAGCGACGTGGTGCTCGGCCGTCTCGCCGTGCAGACCGCGAACCTGCTGCGCGGCAAGCACAAGCCGACCTACGCCCCGCACATGGACGGTGGCGACTTCGTCATCATCATCAACGCCGACAAGGTCGCGGTCACCAGCAACAAGGCCGAGCGCACCTTCCACTACCGGCACTCCGGCCACCCGGGTGGTCTCACCAAGCGCACCACCGCCGAGCTCCTCGCGACCCGCCCCGAGCGCGTCATCGAGAAGGCCGTGAACGGCATGCTGCCCAAGAACAAGCTGGGGCGCGCCATGATCAGCAAGCTCAAGGTCTACGCAGGCCCCGACCACCCCCACGCCGCGCAGCGCCCGGCCCCCTACGAGATCAAGCAGGTGTCGCAGTGACCGAGCCCGTCGAGAACGCAACCCCCGAGGCCGTCGAGGTCGCCCCCGACGCGAACGTCGAGGTCGCAACGGACGACTACGTGGTGGACGAGGCCACCGGCACCGAGGTGACCGGTGACGACATCGCCGAGGCCGTCACGACCCCGGCCCCGGTCCTCTTCGACCGTCCGATCCAGACCGTCGGCCGCCGCAAGGAGGCCGTCGTCCGCGTCCGCCTCGCCCCGGGCACCGGTGAGTTCACCCTCAACGGCCGCTCGCTGGAGGCGTACTTCCCGAACAAGGTGCACCAGCAGCTCATCAAGGCGCCGCTGGTCACCGTCGAGCGTGTCGAGGCGTTCGACATCCACGCCAAGCTCGTCGGTGGCGGCCCCTCGGGTCAGGCCGGCGCGCTGCGTCTGGCCATCGCCCGCGCCCTCATCGAGGCCGCCCCGGACGACCGCCCGGCGCTGAAGAAGGCGGGCTTCCTCACCCGCGACCCGCGCGCCGTCGAGCGCAAGAAGTACGGCCTCAAGAAGGCCCGCAAGGCGTCGCAGTACTCCAAGCGCTGACACGCCGCGCCGGGCGACGCCCGGTGCACGACGACCACACCGAGCAGGTGTCCATGCAGCACCGGACACCTGCTCGTGTGCGTTCACGCCGGACATGGGTGGGAGATTCACGCGTGGCACGATATTTCGGAACCGACGGGGTGCGTGGCCTGGCCAACGTCGACCTGGGCCCGGAGCTGGCCCTGCGCATCGCGCGCTCGGCGGCGCAGATCCTCGGGGGCGAGCCGCCGTTCGGCGACCCGGCCTCGCCGACACCACGACCGATCGCGGTCGTGGGGCGCGATCCGCGCGCGTCGGGTGAGATGCTCGAGGCGGCAGTGTGTGCCGGGCTGACGGCAGCCGGCGTCGACGCGCTGCGCGTCGGGGTGCTGCCGACACCGGCGGTCGCGTTCCTCACCGCCCATCACTCCGCTGCGTTCGGGGTGATGATCTCGGCATCGCACAATCCCATGCCCGACAACGGGATCAAGCTGTTCGCCGCCGGTGGTCACAAGCTGCCCGACGACGTCGAGGCCGCGATCGAGGCACGGATGGACGACGCGACCACGGTCGAGTCGCCGATCGGTGACCGCATCGGCCGCGTCGTCGACGCGCGTGATGCCGCCACGGCCTACCTCGACCACCTCGCCGGTGTCGCCCCGTCCGCCGCGACTGGGCTCACCGTCGTCGTCGACTGCGCGAACGGTGCCGCGAGTGCGGTTGCGCCGCAGGCGTACACGGCTGCCGGCGCCCGCGTGATCGCGATCCACTCCGATCCCGACGGCTACTCCATCAACGACGGCTGCGGCTCCACGCACATCGACGTCGTCGCCGATGCGGTCCGCCGGCACGGCGCCGACCTCGGGATCGCCCACGACGGCGACGCCGACCGCTGCCTCGCCGTCGACCACACCGGTCGACCCGTCGACGGTGACGCGATCCTCGCAGTCCTCGCGCTGGGCATGAAGGACGCCGGGACGCTGCGCGAGGACACCCTCGTCGCGACCGTCATGAGCAACCTCGGCCTCCACATCGCCATGCGCGCAGCAGGTGTCGAGGTCCGGACCACGGCCGTCGGCGACCGGTACGTCGTCGAGGAGTTGCGGTCGGGCGCGTACTCCCTCGGTGGTGAGCAGTCCGGGCACGTCGTCATCCCCGACCACGCGACCACCGGTGACGGCATCCTCACCGCGCTGCTCCTCATGGCGCGGATGACCGGAACCGGGCGCACGCTCGCCGATCTCGCGTCGGTGGTCACCGCGTTGCCGCAGGTGCTCATCAACGTGCCCGTCCTCGACAAGCAGTCCGTCGCGCAGGCGGACGAGGTCCGCGAGGCCGTCAGCGGCGCCGAGGCCGAACTCGGTGACGGCGGTCGCGTGTTGCTGCGGCCCTCGGGCACAGAGCAACTCGTCCGCGTCATGGTCGAGGCGGCGACCGAGTCGCATGCCCAGCAGGTCGCCGGCCGGATCGCCGACGTCGTCGGGGCGGTCGGACGATGACGACGACCGTGTCGGTGCCGCCTGTCGAGGCGGTCCTGTTCGACTTCTCCGGCACCCTGTTCCGTTTCACTGAACGCGCCGAGTGGTTCGACGGTCTGCACGACGACGACGGCGCCCCCATCGACGTCGGTCTGCAGGCGGAACTGATCCGGCGCATGACCGCGCCGACCGGGGTCCCCGCCGACCTCGCCCCCGAGGACGTCGCGGCGTGGGAACGACGCGACCTCGATCCGGACCTGCACCGACGCGCCTATCTCGCGGTACTGCGGTCCAGCGGGCTGACCGTCCCGGGTCACGCGGAGTCGCTGTACGGGCGGGTCCTCGACCCGCAGTCGTGGGATCCGTACCCGGACACCGCAGAGGTGCTGCGGGGACTGCACGCGGCGGGGGTCGCTATCGGCGTGGTCAGCAACATCGCGTTCGACCTGCGCCGGGTCCTCGCCCGCTTCGACCTCGACGGGCTCGTCGGGTCCTGGGCCCTGTCGCACGAGGTGGGCAGCATCAAACCGTCCGCGGGCATCTTCACCGCGGCCCTCGACGAGCTCGGCGTACCCGCGGGCCGGACGCTGATGGTGGGCGACAGCGAGGAGGCCGACGGCGGGGCCCGCGGCCTCGGGTGCCGCTTCGCGCTGGTCGAACCCGCGCCGACCACCGATCGTCCGCGCGCGCTGCTCGACGCGGTCCGCGCCCACGGCCTGCTGAACGGATGACCGACGGGGCCGGTCGACCGTTATCCTGACCCCCACCGGAACCGGATCGTGCCGCTGCGCGTCCAACCCAGGAGAGCAGCGGCGCCGGCAGCCGCATCGGGCACGACTGCGGCCCGGGTTCCGACGGCCAGGGGAGGCATCGATGAGCGGACGGATGGCGATCGACACCACGCGGGTCGCGGCGCTCGCGCGTGATCTGACCGCCGCCGCGGACGACCTGGCCGCGGGAGCCGCGTCCGCGCGATCACTGACGACGTCGTCGACTCCCACCTCGGCGCCCTGGGTCGATGCTGTCGCGCGCCACGACGCAGGTGTGGCGGCGGTCCCCGCTGCCCTGGGGGTGCTGGGCGACCGCGCGCGATCGGTGGCCGACGCGCTCGTCGCCGCGGTCGGCACGACCGTCGCCCAGGATTCGGCGGCCGCTCGGTCCGTGCGGGACGCGGGGGCAGGACTGTCGTGACCGGCCCGACCCATCCCGTCGTGGCGTTCGCGACGGCCCTGGGCCCGATCGCCCGTGAGGTGGGGGTGGTCCTGCCGCCGCCGGAGGAGTGGACCGCCCGCCTCACCGCGATCGACGCCGTCCCCGTCGACAGGTTCGCGGCCGATGCCGAGGTGCTCCGCGCACTGGCGCGACGTGTCACCGATGCCGTCGAGACCCTCGCCGGTGTCGCGGACGTCCTGCCCGCTGCGTGGCACGGAATCGCCGGCGACCGCGCGCACGCCGCGGTGGGCGACGTGCGGGACGCCGCCGACGAGACCGGCCGTCGGCTGGGCGCGGCGGCAGCGGCGTGCGACGCCGCGGCACGCGGTGTCACCGAGGTCCGCGCCGCTGTGACGGCCACCCTCGCCGCGGTCCCGACCCTCGTCGTGGCCGAGCACGCCCTCGCGGACCTCACGGGTCTCGACCTCGTCCTCAACCGCACCGTCGTCGCGGCGATGGTGCAGGCCGCCGTCGCGACGGTCGAGACAGCGCTGGACGTGGCGGAGGCGGCGGTGACCGACGTCCTCACCGTCGTCGCCGACAGCACCGAGCGGCTGGCCGAGCCCACCGGACCGGGTGCCGAGCGAACCGACGTGGCTCACGCCATGCGCAGCAGCCTGGACGTCGCCGGTGTCGTCGGTGCGGTTGCCGGTGCAGGGGCCGCGACGGCGGCGGCGATCGGTGCGGTCGCGGTCGCGGTCGGGGCGGCCGGGGCCGTCGCGGAGGCGGTCGGCGCCGTCGGGGACGACCGATCGGCCCCCGAGGCGCCGCCGCCGCCCGGTGCAGGTCCGGTTGTCGCGCCGTCGGCGACGGATCACGCAGCCCCGCGCCAGGATTCGTCGCCGTCACCGCCGGAGACGTCCGTCCGGGACGAGTCGACGGTCTCCGGCGGCGGATCGGCTCCGCGCCCGCACCTCAACCTGACGGTCGACGACGACCCACCGAACACTGACGGCCCACCGAACACTGACGGCCCACCGAACACTGACGACCAACCAAGCGCTTCGGAACCGTCGCCCGCCGAGTCGGCGGCACCCACCACGGCGCCGGTGGAGCCCGTCCCGGCACCCGCCGATCCGGCCCCCGTCGCCCCCGAACCCGAACTCGCCGACCCGCCGCCGACCGAGCAGGCGCATCCGCAGCCGGCAGCGACCACCGAGCAGGGCCCACGGGCCACGCCGGACCCGGACGACGACGGCGGCCTCGCACTGGCGGGGGACCGATGAACCCGTCGGATCAGATCGAGGCGATCGTGGCCCGCGCCGTCACGACCCTGCGCACGGTGGAAGCGCGCCATCGCGCCCGGGACACGGCCGACGTCTCCTGGCGTGTGGCCGACGAGAACAGCCGTGTTGACGACCGCGACGACGAGGAGAGCCGCGACGACGAACCCGACGACGCACCCCGCGACCGCGTCCTCGGTCCTGCGGAGATCGCGGCGCTCAGCGCCGCAGCAGACGGGTGAGGCGATCGACCTCGGGGGCCTCGACGGCCTCCGGGTCGACCGTCACGAGCTTGCCGAGTTCCTCCGACGGGTCGGCGAAGGCCGCATAGGTCGGGTCGCCGGGCACCGAGCCCCGCCGGTCCGGGTCGCCGATCGTCGCGAGCAGGAACCCGGTGAGCGCCGCGCGGACGACCCGCTGCGTCTTCCGCTGGTCGGAGTCGTCGCCGAGGCGTTTGCGGATGCTGAACCCCTCGACGAGCCCGCGGTTCGAGGCCTTCGGGACCGTGCGCAGGGACACGTCGTCGCCCTGCAGAGCGCGACGGATCGCCAGGGCGTTGGACGTGACCCCGTCGAGGTCGTCGGGTGCGGCCAACACCAGCGCGGGCACGCGGGCGCGGTGGGCGGCCGGCAGCACCGCGGGTGAGGTGGGCGCCGGGAACAGTGCGGCCAGCGTGTGGGCGCGGTCGGTGTCGCCGGCGGCGAGAACGGCGGCGGATGCACCCATCCCGTGGCCGGCCAGTCCGAGACGATCCCGGTGGACGGTGATCTGCCCGGGTCCGAGCCGCACGGAGGAGACGACCTCCAGGGCCGTCCGCAGGTCGGCGGCGAGGGCACGATCGGACGGCAGCGGCCCGCGCTGGGTGTCGGGCACGGCCACGACGATCCCCCACGAGGCGAGATGTTCCAGCGTGCCGATGTACTGGCGGCTGTGCGTCAGCCAGCCGTGGCCGAACGCGATGCCGGGCAGGTCGGTGCCGGCTTCCGGGGTGTAGACGATGCCGGGCAGCCCGACGACCGCCATGTCACCCCGCAGGACGCGGTGCGGCCCACGCCGGGACAACTGGGAGAGGAGCTTCTTCACCGAGGCCACGCGTCGACCCTATGACAGGTTGCGTGCGCAGGGTCACGGCGGTGAGCCGCCGGCGAGGTCCGACACGGTTTCGCGAGCGTATGGGCCGTCGCAGTACGCTGTCACGAATGTGTGGAATCGTCGGATACGTCGGTCGGCGCGATGCGCTGGAGATCGTCGTCGAGGCGTTGCGGCGGATGGAGTACCGCGGCTACGACTCGGCCGGGGTGGCCATCCTCGACGGCCACGGCGGAACCGCGGTGGAGAAGCGGGCCGGACGTCTGGAGAACCTCGACAAGCAGCTGGCCACGGTCGGTCGTGAGGCCTTCGCCGGCACCACCGGCATGGGTCACACCCGTTGGGCCACCCACGGTCGTCCCACCGACCGCAACGCCCACCCGCACACCTCGCGGGACGGCAGGGTCGCGGTGGTGCACAACGGCATCATCGAAAACTACGCACCGCTGCGCGCGGAGGTGGAGGCCGCGGGCGTCGAGTTCGGCTCCGACACCGACACCGAGGTCGCGGTGCACCTGCTGGACCTGGAGTACGCGTCGGGGCCGCACGCCGGGGACTTCGTCGCCTCCGCCTACGCGGTGCTCGCCCGCCTCGAGGGCGCCTTCACGCTGGTCTTCACCCACTCCGACCATCCGGACACCATCGTCGCCGCCCGTCGGTCGACGCCGCTGGTCGTCGGTGTCGGTGACGGTGAGATGTTCGTCGGGTCCGACGTCGCCGCCTTCATCGACCACACCCGCGACGCCGTCGAACTCGGGCACGACGAGGTGGTCGTGATCACCGCCGACAGCTACACGATCACCGGTTTCGACGCCTCACCGCGCTCGGGCACCCCGTTCCACATCGACTGGGACCTCGCCGCCGCCGAGAAGGGCGGCCACGACTTCTTCATGCTCAAGGAGATCGCCGAGCAGCCGCAGGCCCTCGCCGACACCCTCGTGGGGCACTTCGAGGACGGCCGCATCATCCTCGACGAGCAACGCATCACCGACCAGGACCTACGCGACACCGACAAGGTGTTCGTCGTCGCCTGCGGCACCGCCTACCACGCGGGACTGCTCGCGAAGTACGCCATCGAGCACTGGACGCGCCTGCCCGTCGAGGTGGAGCTGGCCAGCGAGTTCCGCTACCGCGATCCGGTCCTGGACCGGTCGACGCTCGTCGTCGCCATCTCGCAGTCGGGGGAGACCGCCGACACGCTGGAGGCCGTGCGCCACGCCAAGGAGCAGAAGGCACGCGTGCTGGCCATCTGCAACACCAACGGCGCGCAGATCCCCCGCGAGTCCGACGCCGTGCTCTACACCCACGCCGGACCGGAGATCGGTGTCGCGTCGACGAAGTGCTTCCTGGCACAGATCGCCGCTGCCTACCTGGTCGGGCTCGCCCTCGCGCAGGCTCGCGGTACCAAGTACCCCGACGAGGTCGCGCGGGAGTTCCGCGAACTCGAACGGATGCCGGAGGCGGTCGAGAAGGTCCTCACCACCGTCGAGCCGGTCCGTGAACTGGCACGCGGGCTGGCCGAGAGCCGCACCGTGCTCTTCCTCGGTCGCCACGTCGGGTACCCGGTGGCTCTCGAGGGCGCGCTGAAGCTGAAGGAACTCGCCTACATGCACGCCGAGGGTTTCGCCGCGGGCGAGCTCAAGCACGGCCCGATCGCCCTGATCGAGGACGACGTCCCGGTCATCGTCGTGATGCCGTCACAGCAGGGTCGGCCGCTGCTGCACTCGAAGATGGTGAGCAACATCCGGGAGATCCAGGCCCGCGGCGCCCGCACCATCGTCATCGCCGAGGAGGGCGACACCGTCGCGGCCGAGTTCGCCGACCATCTCGTAGAGATCCCCGCGACACCCACCCTCCTGCAGCCGCTCGTCTCGACGGTGCCGCTGCAGGTGTTCGCGGCCGCCGTGGCGCAGACGCGCGGGTACGACGTCGACAAGCCGCGCAACCTGGCCAAGTCCGTCACGGTGGAGTAGTCATGCTCGGTTTCCACACAGCGTCGGCGATCCGCGCCGCCGAGGAGGCGACCGGGAGCCTGCTGGACTCCGGTGTGCTGATGCGCCGCGCGTCGGCCGGACTGGCATCGGTGGTGCTCGCCGAGCTCCGCGCCCGCACCGGTGCGGTGTACGGCACCCACGTCGGGGTGGTCGTCGGGTCGGGGGACAACGGCGGCGACGCCCTGTTCGCCGGAGCCCGACTGGCCCGACGCGGTGTCCGGGTGGTGGCGCTCGCACTCGCACCCGACCGCGTGCACACCGCCGGGGCCGCCGCGTTCACCGCCGCCGGTGGGCGATTCGTCACGACCCTCCCCACCGGCCTCGATCTCGTCGTCGACGGTGTCGTCGGGCTGGGCGGCACCGGACCGCTGCGTCCGGCGGCGGCGGGCGTGTTCGCCGGGGTACGCGCGCCGATCGTCGCGGTCGACCTGCCCTCCGGTGTCGACGCCGACACCGGTCTGGTCAACGCCCCCGCGGTCCACGCGGCGGTCACGGTCACCTTCGGTGGTCTGCGACGCGCGCATGTCCTCGCCGCGCCGCAATGCGGTCGGGTGGAGTGCGTCGACATCGGGATCGACCTCGGCGCAGCCGAACTCGTCGCGCTGTCCGACGCCGACGTCGCCCACGAATGGCCCGTCCCCGGGCCCACCGACGACAAGTACACCCAGGGCGTCGTCGGGGTCATCGCCGGTTCCGACCGCTATCCGGGCGCTGCGGTGTTGTGCAGCAGCGCCGCGGTGGCGGCGACGTCGGGGATGGTGCGGTACGTCGGGTCGGCCGCCGAGCAGGTGGTCGCGCGCCACGCCGAGATCGTCGCCGCGCCCGACCTCGACAGCGCCGGTCGGGTGCAGGCCTGGGTGGTCGGCCCGGGCGCGGGCACCGACGACACGGCCGAGGATCTGCTCGCCCGGATCCTCGCCACCGACGTACCGGTCCTCGTCGACGCCGACGGGCTGACCGTCGTCGCGCGCCATCTCGACTGGCTGACCGGACGGTCGGCCCCCACGCTCCTCACACCCCACGCGGGGGAGTTCGCGCGGCTCGCCGGTCACGACGTCGGCGACGACCGCGTCGCCGCGACCACCGCGCTGGCGGCCGATCTCGGCGTCACGGTCCTCCTCAAGGGCCGGATCACGCTGGTGTCCGACGCATCCGGACCGGTCATCGCCAACGACGCCGGGTCGTCGTGGTCGGCGACGGCGGGCGCGGGAGACGTCCTGTCCGGGATCGCCGGCTCCCTGCTCGCATCCGGTCTCGCACCCCGGGTCGCGGCGGCGGCCGCGGCTCGTGTGCACGCCCGTGCCGCGTCTCTCGCCGCCCACGGCGCCCCGGGTCGACGCAGCGACGTCGGCGCGCCGATCGGGGCGTCGGATCTCGTCGCCGCCGTGCCGTCGGCGATCCGCGAGATCCGTTCGACAGCAGCCGGATCGGGCCCGCGATGACCGGGCCGGCGGCTCTCGACGCGTGCGTCGACCTGGCCGCGATCGCCCACAACGTCGAGGTGATCGCGCACCGCGCCGGCGCACCCGTGCTCGCCGTCGTCAAGGCCGACGGGTACGGCCACGGCGCGGTCGAGGTCGCGCGTGCCGCGCTCGGCGCCGGGGCCACCGCACTGGGTGTCGCGACCGTCGCCGAGGCGCTGGCCGTCCGCGCGGGAGGCGTCGACGCCCCGCTCCTGGCGTGGCTGCACACCCCCTCGACGGACTTCGCTCCGGCCGTGGCCGCGGATGTCGAGGTGGTGGTGTCCTCGGGCGCGCAACTGGACTCGTTGCTCTGCGTGGCTCGTCGGGTGGGCCGACCCGTCCGTGCCGGGGTCAAGATCGACACCGGACTGGGACGCAACGGTGTCGGTGTCGCCGACTGGCCCGCTGTCCGTGACGCCCTGGTGCGTGCGGTCGCGGATCAGGCGGTCGTGCTGGGCACCGCGATGTGCCATCTCGCCCACGGTGACATCCCGGACCACCCGCTCAACGAGGAGCAGGCTGCGCGTCTCGACGCCTGTGTCGCCGAGTTGACCGCGGCCGGGGCGCCGCCGGAGACCGTGCACGTCTCGAACAGCGCTGCGGCGCTGGCGCGTCCGGACCTGTCGCGGGACATGGTGCGCGCGGGCATCGCGATCTACGGCTTCTCGCCGTTGGGGCCGGACCTCGGCGACTTCGGTCTGGTCCCGGCCATGACTCTCTCGGCCGAGGTGTCCGCGGTGAAGCGGATCGCCGCCGGGCAGGGCGTGTCCTACGGACACACCTGGGTCGCACCCCGCGACACGACGCTGGGTCTGCTGCCCGCCGGGTACGCCGACGGTGTGCCCCGACTGCTGTCCAACCGGCTGCGGGTGGAGATCGGCGGGCGGATCGTCCCGGGGGTCGGGCGGGTGTGCATGGACCAGATGCTCGTCGACCTCGGACCCGAGACCGACGTCCGCCCCGGTGACCGGGCCGTGCTGTTCGGCACCGGTGCCGCCGACGGTCCGACGGCGACCGAGTGGGCCGACACCATCGGCACCATCGACTACGAGATCGTCTCGGGGATCCGGGGGCGCGCGGTGCGCAGGTACGTCGACTCGCGGCAGGTGGCGCGATGAGCCCGGACAGACCCCGCAGGATCGGGATCCTCGCCGGTGCCGCGGGTGTCGCGACGCTCGGCGCGGTGGCCGTCGGGGGTCTGGCGCGCGATCTCACCCGACGGTCGAAGCGGGAGGACCCGAACTCCGCCGTCGACTTCGAGGCGGTCTACGACGACCGCGCCAGCATCGTCATCGCCGACGACGGTGTGCCACTCGCGGTCCGAGAACTCGGACCACCCGACGCGGCCATCTCGGTGGTGTTCGTGCACGGCTTCGCCCTGCGGATGTCCAGCTGGTGTTTCCAGCGGGTGCACCTGCACCAGGCCTGGGGGGACAACGTCCGACTGGTCTTCTTCGACCACCGCGGTCACGGTGAGTCGGGCGCTGCGCCCGCCGAGACGCTGACCATCCCGCAGGCGGGTGCCGACACGGCCGCGGTCATCCGCGCCGTCGCGCCCGACGGGCCTGTCGTCCTCGTGGGCCACTCCATGGGCGGTATGGCGGTGATGGCGCTCGCCGCACGGGAACCGGAACTGTTCGGCGACAAGGTGATCGCCGCCGGACTGATCTCCACCGCCGCCCGCGGCATCGCCGAGATGGGCGTTGGCCAGGGCCTGCGCAACCCCCTGTTGAACGCGCTGCGCTACTCGGTGCGTCGCGCCCCGAAGACGGTCCAGACCGGTCGCGGCGCGACCCGGGCGCTCGTCACCCCGGTGCTGACAGCGGGGGCGTTCGGGTCGACGTTCCACTCGCCGTCGCTCGGTGCGTTCGCGTCGTCGATGATCCACGACACCCCCGTCGACACCGTCGTCCACTTCCTCCAGGCTCTCGAGGACCACGACGAGACCGCAGGTCTCCAGGCGCTGCGGCGGGTGCCGACGATGGTCGCCTGCGGATACGAGGACCGGATCACCCCGCTGGCGCGATCGGTCGAACTGCACGGTCAGCTCGGCGACTGCGACCTCGTCGGCGTCCCGGGGTGCGGGCATCTGGTGCCGATGGAGAAGCCGGGCGTCATCTCCGACGCCGTCGAACGGCTCGTCGCCCACAGCGTCCACCGATGACGGCCGAACTCCGTCATCGGCGGGTGCTGCCCACCGTCGCCGACACCGAGGCGTTGGGAGCCGAACTCGGTGCAGGGTTGCGTGCCGGGGATCTCGTCGTGCTGGACGGGCCGCTCGGTGCCGGGAAGACCGCGCTGACCCGGGGGATCGGCGCCGGACTCGGTGTGGCGGGCCGCATCAGCTCGCCGACGTTCATCATGGCGCGCGACCACCGTCCCGGCCGGGCCGGTGGCGTGGGCATGGTCCACGTCGACGCCTATCGACTGGGGTCGACGGGCGGGGACGTCCTCGCCGACCTCGACGCCCTCGACCTCGACTCCGATCTCGCCGAGCGGGTGGTCGTCGTCGAGTGGGGCGCGGGCGTCGTCGAACGACTCGTCGACCGTCATCTGCTGATCCGGCTCCGTCGTGACGACGAGTCGGAGGTGCGCACCGCGACCTGGGACTGGATCGACGCCCCCACCGATTCCTGACCCCACCGCGCCCTGACCCCCACCCGTCGAGTGGGCGTTACCGGACGTCGAGTGGGCGTTTCCGGACGCGATTCTTCGGCAACCGCCCAACCGACGTCCGGAACCGCCCAACCGACGTCCGGAACCGCCCAACCGACGTCTGGATCTGCCCACTCGACGGGGTGGGGGATGGACGCCGACTACCCTGGGTCATCGTGCTCGTCCTGGCCATCGACTCCGCGACCCCCGTCCTGGTGGTGGGCGTCGGTCGGGTCGACGACGACACCGTCGTCACCCTCGCCGAGCGCAGGGTCCCGACCGCCCGTGGACACGCCGAGGTCCTCAGTGGGCTCGTCCTCGACTGCCTCGACGAGGCGCGGGTCACCCGATCCGACCTCGCCGCAGTCGTCGTCGGTTGCGGACCGGGCCCGTTCACCGGGCTCCGCGTGGGGATGGCCAGTGCGGCCGCGTTCGCCGACGCCCTGGACCTGCGTGCGGTCGGCGTCTGCACGCTCGACGCGATCGTCGCGGGCAGCGACGACGCCCGGCGGGGCACCGCTCTCGCCGTGACCGACGCACGTCGTCGCGAGGTCTACTGGGCGCGCTACCGCGACGGGCTCCGCGCCGACGGGCCGTCGGTGGACGCGCCGACGACCGTCGAGGAGGCGTTCGCCGGCACCCATCTCGACGCCGTCGTCGGATCTGTCACGCACGCAGCGCTTCTCGGTCTGACCGCCCTACCCGACACCGAAGCGCCGACCGTCGCGGGGTTGCTGATCCAGGCGAGGACGGACCTGCTGGCCGACGGTCCGCCGGAACCGACCGCACCGCTGTACCTGCGCCGCCCCGACGCCGTCGAACGGGCCCGCCCGTGACCGCCGTCCTGCCACTCACGGTCGCCGACGCGCCCCGGTGCGCGGAGATCGAGCGCGACATCTTCGCCGACGAGTCACCCTGGCCCGTCGAGGCGTTCGTCGCCGAGATCGCCGCTCCGACCAACCGCTATCTCGGTGTCCGCGACGGCGCCGACACCCTCGTGGCGTACGCGGGGATCAGCATCCTGGGCCGGGTGGGGGGCTACGAGTGCGAGATCCACACCATCGCGGTCGATCCCGCTCATCGCGGGTCGGGGATCGGGCGGGCACTGCTGCGCGCCCTGCTCGACGTCGCCGACGAGACGAAGGCGGAGACGTTCCTCGAGGTCCGCACCGACAACGACCCCGCCATCGCGCTGTACGAGTCGGTGGGGTTCGTGCGGCTCGGACTCCGCAAGGGCTACTACCAACCACTGGGGGCCGACGCGTACACGATGCGGCGCCCGCCGCTCGGTGCGCCACCGGCCGGGGCAGGGGACGAGGTGGCCCGATGATCGTGATGGGAATCGAGAGTTCCTGCGACGAGACGGGAGTCGGCATCGTCGACCTCGCCGACGACGGGTCGGTGACCATGCTGGCCGACGAGGTCGCCTCCAGCGTCGACGAGCACGCCCGCTTCGGCGGCGTGGTGCCGGAGATCGCGTCGCGGGCACACCTCGAGGCGATCGTCCCGACGATGCGGCGCGCCCGCGAGGCCGCAGGCATCGACCGCCCCGACGCCGTGTGCGTCACGATCGGCCCGGGGCTCGCGGGCGCGCTGCTCGTCGGGGTGTCGGCCGCGAAAGCCTATGCGGCGGCCTGGGATGTGCCGCTGTACGCCCTCAACCACCTCGGCGGTCACGTCGCGGTCGACACCCTCGAACACGGCCCGATGCCCCCGTGTGTGGCGCTGTTGGTGTCGGGCGGTCACACCCATCTGCTCCGTGTCGACGACCTCGGGTCACCGATCGCCGAGCTGGGCACCACCGTCGACGACGCCGCGGGCGAGGCCTTCGACAAAGTGGCCCGGCTGCTCGACCTCGGCTATCCCGGCGGTCCCGCGCTCGACGCCGCGGCGCGTGACGGGGATCCGACGGCGATCGCGTTCCCGCGGGGGATGACGGGGCCGCGCGACGCCCGATACGACTTCTCCTTCAGCGGTGTGAAGACCGCTGTCGCGCGATTCGTCGAGAAGTGTGCGCGCGCAGGGGATCCTGTCCCCGTCGCCGATGTCGCGGCCTCGTTCCAGGAGTCCGTCGCGGATGTGCTGACGATGAAGGCGATCCGTGCGTGTGCCGACCTCGACGTCGACACGCTGGTCCTCGGTGGGGGAGCGACCGCGAATTCACGGATCCGGTCGCTCGCCCAGGAGCGTTGTGCCGACGCGGGGATCACTCTTCGCGTGCCGCGCCCGCGACTGTGCACCGACAACGGCGTCATGATCGCGACTCTCGGTGCCCATGTCATCGCGGCCGGCACACCGGCGTCGGCGCTCTCGGTGGCGACCGATCCCGGCATGTCGGTGCAGATCAGCACCTATCGGTAGGCCGACGAGAACCTGTCGGTGGGGCAGGCCGTCAGGCCAGGTCGGTTGTGCCGCACAGCGAGCGGCCATCGTCGTCGACAGCGGTGGCGCGCAAGACGGCCCGATGGGTGGGCTTGGCGGCCGCGTAGCGCGCCAGCCCGGAGTCGGTGAGTGCGGTGAACACCGACCGGCGATCGGCCGCGCACATCGACCGGGTCGCGAGGCCGTCCTTCTCCAACCCGGCGACCAGTCGTGACAGGGCGCTCTGACTGAGGTGCACGCGTCCGGCCAGCTCGCTCATCCGCAGCGAGTGGTCCTCGGCGGCGGCGAGGAGCTCGATGACCTCGAACTCGCTGCCGGTCAGGCCGTGTGCGGCCTGCAGTGTGCGGTCGATCTCGCACGAGACCCGGTGGTAGCGGACGGTGAGGTCGTGCCACGCGGCGGCGAGCCGGTCGTCGGCACAGGGCGCCGACATCGTCGTCGACGCGGACACATCTGCGGTCATGGCCGCATCATACCCTATGACGCTGCAATTGTTGCGTGCAGATTATTTGTAGACACATTGAATGCAGGTGCATATAGTCCTCCGCATGACTGTGAGACTCGAGGACATCCGCCCGGGGGAGCCCTGGCCGACCGTCGACGCGGTGAGTGACACCGCAGCACGGGAGCGGGGGCGACGCATGGGCAAGCGCGACGAGAACCGACGGGACACGCGCCCGTCGACGGGGGCCGGTACGACGCCGGCGCGCACGGTGGTCACGACATCCGGGGGATGGGCCGCCCGTACCTGGATCCTCCTGGTGGTCTTGGCCGGGGTGTTGTTCCTCGACGGACTCGACGTCTCGATGGTGGGTGTCGCGCTGCCGTCGATCGGTGCCGACCTGTCGATGTCGGCGTCGCAACTGCAGTGGATCGTCTCCGGTTACGTCCTGGGATACGGCGGGTTCCTGCTGCTCGGCGGTCGGGCCAGCGACCTCTTCGGACGTCGTCGGGTGTTCCTGTGGGCACTCGCCGTGTTCGCCACCGCGTCGGTGGTGAGTGCGGTCGTCGAGGTCGACACGGCCATCGTCGCGCTGCGCTTCGTCAAGGGCATCGCCGCCGCGTTCACCGTCCCGGCGGGCCTGTCGATCATCACGACGACGTTCGCCGAGGGGCCCGCGCGCAACAAGGCGCTGAGCATCTACACCGTCTGCGGTGCCAGCGGGTTCTCGCTGGGACTGGTCTTCGGCGGACTCCTCACCGAGGTGTCCTGGCAGGCCACCCTGCTGTTCCCCGGGCCGATCGCCGCGGCGCTGCTGGTGGCCGGGTTCCGCGTCATCCCGCGGTCCGGGCGCACGCCGGTGCGGTTCGCGCAGTTCGACATCGCGGGCGCGCTGACCAGCACCGGTGCGCTCCTGGCCCTGGTCTACGCGGTGGTGCAGGCGCCGTCGGCGGGGTGGGCGAGCACCTCGACGATCGTCCTGTTCGCCGTCGCCGCCGCGTTGTTCGCCACGTTCGTCGTGGTCGAGAGGCGTCACGGGACACCGCTGCTGCGGCTGGGCATCCTGCGCTCGACGACCCTGGTGCACGCCAACGTCGCCGCCGCGGCCATGTTCGGCGGTTACGTCGCCTTTCAGTTCCTGGTGACGATCTACCTGCAGGACACGCTGGGCTGGTCGCCCATCGCGATGGCCCTCGGCTTCCTGCCGGCCGGTCTGCTCGTGGCGATCAGTGCGATCGGCATGGACCGGGTGCTGGCACGGGTGGGGACACCCGTGCTGATCGCGGTCGGCCTCACGGCGTTCCTCGCCGGGTACCTCCTGTTCCTGCGGACCGCTCCGGGTCAGGGGTACGCCCAGTTCCTCCTGCCGACCATCGTGTTGCTCGGCGTGGGGTTCGCTCTGTGCTTCCCCGCGGTCAACGCGCAGGCGACGTCCGGCGTCGCCGACCACGAGCAGGGACTGGCCTCGGGTCTGGTGAACACATCGGTGCAGGTCGGTGGGGCGATCATGCTCGCCGTCGTGACGGCGATCGTCACCAGCTCACGGGCGACGGTCCCGTCGGGCGCCCTGCCCGGTGGGGTCCCCACCGCGATCATGGTGATCTCCGGGTTGTCGCTCGTCGCGATGGTCTACAGCCTGGTCCTCATCACCGTCCGGCGTCGCCGTCGGGAGGTCGTCGAGACGGCCTGATCCCCGTTCGCGGGAAACGCGTGTGCTGGCACTCGACACCACTTGAGTGCTGGCACTCGCGTGTATAGAGTGCCAATCGGCACCGAGTGCGGTTCCGGCACCCGCGACGACGGGACCGAGCGCGGAGCCACAAGCGTGGAACTCATCGAAACCGGGTCAGGCAGGACGCCTGCCCGTGACTGCTGAAAGTGGAGGGCTCACATCGTGGCGAGCGTGAACATCAAGCCGCTCGAGGACAAGATCCTCGTCCAGGCCAACGAGGCCGAGACGACGACCGCCTCCGGTCTGGTCATCCCTGACACGGCCAAGGAGAAGCCTCAGGAGGGCACCGTCGTCGCCGTCGGCGAAGGTCGCGTGACCGAGCAGGGCAACCGCGTCCCGGTCGACGTCAAGGAGGGTGACACCGTCATCTACTCCAAGTACGGCGGCACCGAGATCAAGTACGCCGGTGAGGAGTACCTGATCCTGTCGGCGCGGGACGTCCTCGCCGTCGTCGGCAAGTAAGACCTCACGACGTTCCGCCCCGGTCCTGATCTCAGGTACCGGGGCGGATTCGTTCCCGCACACCAGGAGACGAAGAATGCCCAAGCAACTCGAATTCTCCGACGCCGCCCGGAGCTCCCTGGAGCGCGGCGTCGACAAGCTCGCCGACGCCGTCAAGGTGACGCTCGGTCCGCGCGGGCGCCACGTGGTGCTCGCGAAGTCCTTCGGCGGACCGACGGTGACCAACGACGGCGTGTCCATCGCCCGCGAGATCGACCTGTCCGATCCGTTCGAGGATCTCGGCGCGCAGCTGGTCAAGTCGGTCGCCATCAAGACCAACGACGTCGCGGGTGACGGCACCACCACCGCGACCGTGCTGGCGCAGGCGATCATCCGCGGCGGTCTGCGCAACATCGCGGCCGGCGCCAACCCGATGGCACTCGGCCTCGGCATCGGCAAGGCCGCCGACGCGCTGTCCGAGGAGCTCCTCGCCGCGGCCACGCCCGTCGAGGGAGCCGAGGCCATCGCGCAGGTCGCCACCGTCTCCTCGCGCGATCCGGAGGTCGGCGAGATGGTCGGCCGCGCGATGTCGGCGGTGGGGGCGGACGGTGTCGTCACCGTCGAGGAGAGCTCAGGACTGTCGACGGACCTCGAGATCACCGAGGGCGTGCAGTTCGACAAGGGCTACCTGTCGCCGTACTTCGTCACCGACGTCGACTCCCAGGAGGCCGTCCTCGAGGACGCGCGCGTCCTGCTCTTCCGCGACAAGATCAGTTCGCTGCCGGACTTCCTCCCGCTGCTGGAGAAGGTGGCCGAGGCGGGCAAGCCGCTGCTGATCATCGCCGAGGACGTCGAGGGCGAGCCGCTGTCGACCCTGGTCGTCAACGCCATCCGCAAGACGTTGCGCGTCGTCGCGGTCAAGGCGCCGTTCTTCGGTGACCGTCGCAAGGCGTTCCTCGAGGACCTGGCGGTCGTCACCGACGCCACCGTCATCAACTCCGACATCGGCCTCACCCTCGCCGACGCAGGTCTCGACCTGCTCGGCACGGTGCGGCGCGTCGTGGTCACCAAGGACTCGACCACGATCGTCGACGGCGCGGGCACCTCCGACGCCATCGCGGCGCGGTCGGAACAGCTGCGCCGCGAGATCGAGGCCAGTGACTCCGACTGGGACCGCGAGAAGCTCGCCGAGCGCCTCGCCAAGCTGGCCGGCGGCGTCGCGGTCATCCGTGTGGGAGCTGCCACCGAGACCGCTCTCAAGGAGCGCAAGCACCGCGTCGAGGACGCCGTGGCCGCGGCCAAGGCTGCGGTGGAGGAGGGCGTCATCCCCGGTGGTGGTTCGGCGATCGTGCAGGCGTCCGCCGCCCTCGACGGGCTGACCGCCTCGCTGCCGGGTGACGAGGCGCTCGGTGTCGCGGTGGTCCGACAGGCCCTCCGCGCACCGCTGCACTGGATCGCGACCAACGCGGGCGTGGACGGCGCAGTCGTCACCGCGACCGTCGCCGCCGCCGAGCGGGGCCACGGCTTCAACGCCGCGACGCTGGAGTACGGCGACCTGCTGGCGCAGGGCGTCGTGGATCCGGTGAAGGTGACGCGGTCGGCGGTCGTGAACGCGGCGTCGGTCGCGCGGATGGTGCTCACCACCGAGAGCGCCGTGACCGACAAGCCATCGGACGACGCCGACGCCGGTGGCCACCACGGGCACTCTCACTGAGGTCCGGCGTCACGTGTGACACAGCTCAGGGGCACCCGGGAGATCTCCCGGGTGCCCCTGAGTCGTTCACCCCGACGGTGGCGTCGGGACTGCAGTGCTGGGTGTGTTCAGCCGGCCATCCGGCGTCCGACGCCGCGCTTCATCAGGATGCCGCGCTCGGATTCCGACAGGCCGCCCCAGATGCCGTAGGGCTCGGCGACGGCCAGTGCGTGTTCGCGGCACTGGGCGATGACCGGGCAGGCGTTGCAGAGTTCCTTCGCGCGACGCTCGCGGTGCGCGCGCGCCCGGCCCCGCTCACCGTCCGGGTGGAAGAACATCGAGGAGTCGACCCCTCGGCACAATCCCTTCATCTGCCAGTCCCAGATGTCGGCGTTCGGACCGGGGAGGTGATTCGGCTGAGGCATGGGCTCTCCTTGAGATGCCGGGAGATCGGTGTGCACCGCGGACGGGCCGCGCACCGTATCCGAGAAACTGCGTCGGGAACTCGGGAACCTCGTTGTCCCGCCCGTCGGGATCAACGTAGGACACCGCCGGAAATCGAGTCAACAAAGCCTCGTCGTGATCAGAAATGCCCCATGGACCCCACTGTGTTAACTGTGTGTTTCCTCGAATCCACATTCTTGGTTGTCCTCTGGATGGCGTACACCGCCCGATCATCCAGGCCGCACTTTCGGCCTCTACCTGCATTTTCTCCCGTCGTGCGGGCGCGGGTGACCGACCGCCCCGACGCCGTGCGGATTCCGCCGACATGCCGTATGGGACACATCGACGACATCTTCACGTGACGCACAGGTGACATCGCGGCGTCGAAAACGATGTGTCGCGAAGGTTAAATTCTGGCTAATTCGAACGGAGAGGGGCGCCCGTGGGACCGGTTCATCTGCACGAAGTCGCATTCGGTGAATTCCCCGATGCGAATGTCGACGATCCGGCATCGGTCGAGCCCGCGCGCGAGCTCGACGATCTCTTCCTGCGGGCGGTCGCGGTGGCCGGACAGGGGCAGCACGCCCGTGCCCGTGCCGACCTCCGCCGCGTCCTCGCCGCCGCGGGCCGCGGACAGGACGGACTCCTGCTGCGCTCGGCGGCACACTGCGCGCTCGCGTCACACCGGCGTCAGGCCGGCGGGCACCGACAGGCCCTCGCCGACGACGGCGCCGCCGCCGCTCTCGCGACAGCAGCCCCGGGTGCCGACCCCCGTCGTGCCGCGGCGGTGACCGACGCGCTGGTCGGTCTGGCGGCCGACCATCTCGGGACCGGGGCGCTCGCCGCGGCCGATCGCCTGTTGTGTCGTGCGGAGGGGGACAAGCCTGTCGACGGCGTCCCGGGCAGGTGGTGGCTCGACGGACGCCCCGCGCTGCGGCGGACCTGGGTGCGGGCGGAATGGCACCTCTTCGGCGGTCGCGGGGCGGCGGCACTCGCCGTCGCCGACGAGGCCTCGGTACTCGCCCGCGACTGCCCGTCGGCGCGCCACCGGCTCAAGACCGATCTCCTGGTCGCCGCATCCCGGGTCGCGGCGGGTGATCCGGAGGGTGCCCGAGGCGCGGCGTCCGCGGTTGTCGACCGCGCGGAGCGGCTGCGGCAGATCCCGCTCGGATGGGCCGCAGCCGGCCTCTTGATCGACGTGTCCGTGTCCCTGCGCGACGACGACGCCGTCCGACTGTGGACCGAGCGCCGCGATCGCCTCGACCGTTGGTCGGGTGTCGGGGGCGGGCGTCCCGTCGAGGGGGCGCGATGACCCCGGTCGCGGAGCCCGGTCGGTTCCGTTCACGCGTGCGGGAGGAACGGCCGAGACGCACGGGTCCGGTGGCTAAGCTGACGAACACGCCGACGGCTCGGACGCGCCCAACGTTTCCGGTGGCGGCCCGGCCCCACACCCCGACCGCGATGTAACGCAGGAACCCGACGCGACGATGAATCTCACAGGTGACGAGCTCGACCGTGCTGTCGCCGCCGCAGGGCGGGGCGATCGGTCAGCTCTCGCCGACGTACTGGAGACGGTGCGGCCCCTGGTGGTGCGGTATTGCAGGGCCAGGGTGGGGGCAGGCGAACGGCACACGCTGTCCGCCGACGATGTGGCGCAGGAGGTCTGCATGGCCGTGATGACCGCGCTGCCCAGGTATTCCGACCAGGGGCGGCCGTTCATGGCTTTCGTGTACGGCATCGCCTCGCACAAGGTGGCCGACGCGCATCGGGGGGCCGCGCGGATCAAGTCCGATCCGGTGGAGACCATCCCCGAGGCGATGGACGTCGACGACGGACCCGAACAGTTGGCCCTCAACTCCGACGCGAGTCGGCGGATGGGGGAGCTCCTCGGCCGACTGCCCGAGAAGCAACGCGAGATCCTGGTGTTGCGGCTGGTGGTGGGCATGTCCGCGGACGAGACCGCCGAGGCGGTCGGGAGCACCCCCGGTGCGGTCCGCGTGGCCCAGCACCGCGCACTGAACAAGCTGAAGAACGAGATGATGAGAGCAGGTGAGGGTCGATGACCGACGACGATCGCACCGCGGCCTTCCCGGGCCGCGATCACGAACCGGACGTCGAACCGATCGACGTCACCGCCGTCCGTGCCGACGACGCCCTGCTCGACGCGCTCTCCCGCGACCGCCTGCCCGGCGGGTGGGAACTGACCGACTCCGACCACCAGCTCGCATCCATGTTGTCGGGCTGGCGCCACGAGATCGACGCGAGGCCCATGCCCGCGCACCCCACCGTCGACGAGGTCGAGGCCCGGATCGCCGCCCAGGGCAAGACCGCCGCACATCGGACGACGCTGCGTCGTCTGCGATACGTGGCCGGTGCGGCCGCGGTCGCCGTCGTCGCGTTCGGCGCGGTGACCGTCATGGCGCAGAACTCCCAGCCCGGCGACGCCCTGTGGAACGTCAAGGAGACGATGTTCGGGTCCGAGGCCAGCGCGACGGTCGCGTCCTCCAACGTCCAGTCGAACATGGAGAAGGCCGAGCAGGCCCTTGCCGGCGGTGACAAGCGGAAGGCCGCCGAGTACCTGACGCAGGCCCAGAAGGACGTCGGCAAGATGTCCGGCACGGATGCCAAGCAACGGATGCAGGACTGGGCGCAGCGTCTCGCCGACCAGGTCGGGCCGATCCCGCAGAACCCGCTGTCGGCGATCTCGTCGCTGCCGTCGATCCCGAACCTGCCGTCGATCTCGGTGCCCAGTGAGCTGACCACCGTGCCCAGCATCCCGTCGCAGATCCCTGATCCGCGGCTGCTGCTGCGGGCGCCGGTCTCGCCACCGAAGACGACACCACCGCAGACGACGCCCCCGCCGTCGGGCGAACAGACGCCGTCGGGCTCGGAGACGACGACCACCACGACGACCACGCCGGCCGGCTGAACGGGCCACTGCGGCGTCCGTGACGCCGGGGTGGTGGGTCAGTCGTCGCCGGTGTGCATCACGGCGTCGGCGTATCCGCGGCAGTAGTCCCAGGTGACGTAGGCGTCGGGCGATGGGTCCACCGCGGGCTCATGGGGACGGACGGTCCCTTCCACCAGGAGCTGCAGCAGGTTGGCGCGCAGCATGTCCCAGTCGTGATAGTGGTCCTGCTGGCAGTCGTCGCAGACGACGACGAGGCCGCGGACGCCGTGGCGGGCCAGCAGTGCCTCGTAGACGGCGAGATCGGCCAGGTCCTCCTCGACGGCGAGACGCTCGTCGGGGTCGAGGGGAGCAGCGGGTTCCACCGAGTCCAGTGCCGCCGACGGATCGCTCGGGTCGTCGGCGAAGGGGTCCGGGGGCAGGCCCGGAGGCAGGTGGTCACGCACGCAGACAACCGTAGTCAGCGGTCGTGTCCCCGCGCCACTTCCCCGCATGCGTGAGCCAGACCGCACGCCGCATGGCCGTGGCGTGGTCTCCCCGCCGCGGGCTTATACGATGGTCGTCTACCCCCACGTGACCGCCTCGGCGCGGCCCGGCGACTGCCGTGGCCTGCGGCACGTCCGACAAGGAGAGGGTGCAGACCGATGACCTCGAACCTCGACACCCCGGTGCCGGTCACCGATGCGGTGACCCCGCTGGTCCGGACCGGCGGCGATGATCCCGACAAGGTCGCGATGCTCGGCCTCACCTTCGACGACGTCCTGCTGCTGCCCGCGGCCTCCGACGTCATCCCCAGCGAGGTCGACACGTCGTCGCAGGTGACCAAGCAGATCCGACTCAAGGTCCCGCTGGTGAGCTCGGCGATGGACACCGTCACCGAGTCGCGCATGGCCATCGCGATGGCCCGCGCCGGCGGGATGGGGGTGCTGCACCGCAACCTCTCCATCGAGGACCAGGCGGGTCAGGTCGAGACCGTCAAGCGGTCCGAAGCGGGCATGGTCACCGATCCGGTCACCTGTCGCCCGACCAACACCCTCGCCGACGTCGACGCGATGTGTGCACGGTTCCGCATCTCGGGGCTGCCCGTCACCGACGACGACAACAACCTCCTCGGCATCATCACCAACCGCGACATGCGTTTCGAGGTCGACCAGGACCGACCCGTGGCCGAGGTGATGACGAAGGCTCCGCTCATCACCGCCCAGGAGGGTGTGTCCGCCGAGGCCGCACTGGGCCTGCTGCGTCGCAACAAGCTCGAGAAGCTGCCGATCGTCGACGGCGACGGACGCCTCACCGGGCTGATCACCGTCAAGGACTTCGTCAAGACCGAGCAGCACCCCGACGCGACGAAGGACTCCGACGGTCGCCTGCTGGTGGGCGCGGCGATCGGTACCGGCGACACCCAGTGGGCCCGCGCGATGGCACTGACCGACGCGGGCGCGGACGTGATCATCGTCGACACCGCGCACGCCCACAACCGCCTGGTCCTGGACATGGTGGCGAAGCTCAAGGCCGAGGTCGGCGACCGTGTGCAGATCGTCGGTGGCAACGTCGCGACGCGGGAGGCCGCGCAGGCTCTCGTCGACGCCGGCGCCGACGCGGTGAAGGTGGGTGTCGGCCCGGGCTCCATCTGCACGACACGGGTGGTCGCCGGGGTGGGCGCGCCGCAGATCACCGCGGTGATGGAGGCCGTCTCGGTGTGCAAGCGTGCCGGCGTGCCCGTGATCGCCGACGGCGGTCTGCAGTTCTCCGGCGACATCGCCAAGGCGTTGGCCGCGGGGGCCTCGACGGTCATGCTCGGGTCGCTGCTGGCCGGTACGGCGGAGGCGCCCGGTGAGCTGATCCTCGTGAACGGCAAGCAGTTCAAGAGCTACCGCGGCATGGGGTCACTGGGCGCGATGCAGGGCCGCGGCGAGAAGAAGTCGTTCTCCAAGGACCGCTACTTCCAGGACGACGTGCTCTCCGAGGAGAAGCTCGTGCCGGAGGGCATCGAAGGACGGGTGCCGTTCCGAGGTCCGCTGACCCAGGTGATCCACCAACTGCGTGGCGGTCTGCGCGCGGCGATGGGCTACACCGGGTCGGCGACCATCGAGCACCTGCAGCAGGCGCGGTTCGTCCAGATCACCGCGGCCGGGCTCAAGGAGAGCCACCCGCACGACATCACGATGACCGTCGAGGCCCCCAACTACTATTCGCGGTGACCGTCCGCCGGCCTGTCCGGCCGGGGCGGTGACGGGGGCGGAATCCGACGAAAGGCACACCGGTGCGAGATCTGGTGGACATCGGCATGGGCAGGACAGCCCGGCAGACGTTCGAACTCGACGACATCACGATCGTCCCGTCCCGACGGACGCGGTCGTCGAGCGAGGTGTCGACGGCGTGGCAGCTCGACGCCTACCGCTTCGACACCCCCATCCTGACCCACCCCACCGATGCGGTGGTGTCACCCGACACCGCCATCGCGCTGGGACGCGCGGGGGCCCTCGGTGTGCTCAACGGCGAGGGGCTGTGGTCGCGGCACCGTGACGCCGACGCCCGTCTGGCCGAGGTGGCCGACATCGCAGCCGCCGACCCCGACCCCGCCGCGGCGATAGCCCGGCTGCAGGAACTGCACGCCGCACCGCTCGACACCGCGCTGCTCGGCGAGGCGGTCGCCCGGATTCGGGACGCGGGCGTCACCACCGCGGTGCGGGTGAGCCCGCAGCACGCCCAGGAACTGACGCCGACGCTGCTCGCGGCCGGCATCGACCTGCTGGTGGTCCACGGCACGATCATCTCGGCCGAGCACGTCAGCAAGAACGACCGCGAGCCGCTGAACCTGAAGACCTTCATCGCCGAGCTCGACATCCCGGTCGTCGCGGGTGGAGTGCACGACCACCGCACGGCCCTGCACCTCATGCGGACAGGTGCCGCCGGTGTCATCGTCGGGTACGGATCCACCGAGGGCTCGACGACGACGGGAGAGGTGCTCGGCATCGGGGTCCCCATGGCCACGGCCATCGCCGACGCCGCTGCGGCCCGTCGGGAGTACCTCGACGAGACGGGCGGACGGTACGTCCACGTCATCGCCGACGGCGACCTCCACACCTCCGGTGACCTGGCGAAGGCGATCGCGTGCGGCGCGGACGCCGCGATGCTCGGTACCCCGTTGGCCGCGGCGGCCGAGGCCCCCGGCCGCGGCTGGTTCTGGACCGCCGCAGCCGCGCACCCGTCGCTGCCGCGCGGCGCGCTGATGCAGGTCGCGGTGGAGGGGGAGAACCCCAGTCTCGAGTGCGTCCTGCACGGCCCGTCGTCGGTGCCGTTCGGCGACCGCAACGTGGTCGGAGGCCTCCGACGCTCGATGGCCAAGGCCGGATACTCCGACCTCAAGGAGTTCCAGAAGGTGGGTCTCACCGCACGGTCGTGACGGTTCGGGTCGCGTCGGTCAGGTGGCGGTGCGCAGACCGTCGAGCACGAACGCCGCCAGGCGGTCGACCCGATCCCGGCGACGGCCGTCCTCGGGCAGCGACCACACGCCACTGAACAGCAACAGCACGTCGTCGGCGTCGACCCCGGTCCGCAGTGACCCGTCGCGACGCCCGGCGTCGAGCAGTCGGTCGATCGCGCCGGTCACCGTCGCCCGTGCCGACGGGCGCTCGTCGTCGGGGAGTGCGTGGATCACCTCTCCCAGAACCTGTTTGGTGTCGGCGTAGGCGAGGAATCGCCGCGTCCACGCGCCCATCGCCTCGGCCGCGGTGCTGTGGGCGAGGAGGTCGTCGGTCTCGCCGAGTCGCTCGATCTCGGAGCGGTACACCTCGACCACCAGCGCCTCGCGGCTCGGGAAGTGGCGGTACAGCGTGGCGATGCTGACGCCTGCCTCGCGGGCGATCGCGTCGAGCGGCACCGCGGCACCGACCTCGGCGAACAGTGCCGCGGCCGCCGTCACGAGGGACTCCCGGTTGGCGCGCGCGTCGGAACGAGCGGGGGACATCCCACAACCGTAGTCACCCTTCGTTTCGGTGGTACAGTCGTCGCCAAGCGTAGGAACCCTACGTTTGCTGATCGAGGAGATGCCATGACGAACCGCACCCAGTCCACCGCTCTCGAGGTCCCGGCCCGATTCGACGCCACCACCACGGCCGACGAGGTCGCCGAGGGTCTCGACCTGACCGGTCGCACAGTGGTCGTCACCGGTGCCTCGTCGGGGATCGGCGTCGAGACCGCCCGCGTGCTCGCCGCCCGCGGTGCGCACGTCGTCATGGCGGTGCGGGACGTCGCGGCCGGTGAGGCGGTCGCCGCGGAGATCAGGACCGCGCACGTCGGCGCTCGGGTCGAGGCCCGCCGGCTCGACCTGGCCGACCGCGCGAGCATCGACGCTTTCGTGCAGGCGTGGTCCGGGCCGCTGCACGTGCTGATCGCCAATGCCGGTGTCATGGCGCTGCCCGAGCGAACCCTGACCCCGGACGGTGTCGAGATGCAGTTCGCGGCGAACCATCTCGGTCACTTCCGCCTCGTGACGGGCCTGCACGACGCCCTCGCGGCGGCCGACGGTGCGCGCGTCGTCGTCGTGACCTCGTCGGCGCATCAACTGTGCCCGGTGCTGTTCGACGATCTGGACTTCTCGTTCGTCGGATACGACCCGTTCCTCGCCTACGGGCAGTCGAAGACCGCGACGACGCTGTTCGCCGTGGAGGCGGACCGCCGCTGGTCGACGGACGGCATCCGGGTGAACGCAGTCATGCCGGGCGGCATCGCGACCGGCCTGCAGCGGCATGTCGCCCCCGAAGCCCTGGCGGCGGCGCGCAGGTCGGTCGGGGCGCCGGCGGAGATGAAGAGCGTGGGGCAGGGTGCCGCCACGACTGTGCTCGCGGCGGTCCACCCCGACCTGGACGGCATCGGCGGTGTCTACCTCGAGGACTGCGCGCCGGCGCCCGTCATCGGCGCCCGATCCGAGGCCGACGGACGTCACGGGGTGGCACCGTTCGCGCTCGACGCGGCCAACGCGCAGCGGTTGTGGGAGGTGTCCGAGCGCCTGGCCGCGGGTTCGTCGCCGGGTGCGGGAATCTGACAACGCGCGTTGTACGATAGGGCGTGCGTCACAGCGACCCGGTCGCAGCCCCGTGACGCCGACCAGCACGGAACGCGAGGTGGCACGGTGTCCGAACCCCTGTCCGAGAGTCACAGTCACGACTACGACGTCCTGATCATCGGATCGGGTTTCGGCGGCAGCGTCAGCGCGTTGCGGCTCGTGGAGAAGGGCTACCGCGTCGGTGTCCTCGAGGCGGGACGTCGGTTCGAGGACGAGGACTTCGCGACGACCAGCTGGCGGCTCAACAAGTTCCTGTGGGCGCCGAAGCTGCGCCTGTTCGGCATCCAGCGGATCCACATGCTGCGTGACGTGATGGTGCTCGCGGGCGCCGGCGTGGGCGGTGGCTCGCTGAACTACGCCAACACGCTGTACAAGCCGCCGACGCCGTTCTTCACCGATCCGCAGTGGGGCCACATCACCGACTGGGAGTCCGAACTCACCCCGCACTACGAGCAGGCCCGCCGGATGCTCGGCGTGGTCACCAACCCGTCGTTCACCAACTCCGACCGGATCATCAAGGAGATCGCCGACGACATGGGTGTCGGCGACACGTTCGGCCCCACCCCGGTCGGCGTGTTCTTCGGCGAGAAGACCGGCGGCCACGGCGCCCCGGGTGAGACGGTGCCCGACCCGTACTTCGGCGGCGTCGGCCCCGAGCGCACCGCCTGCACCGAGTGCGGTTCGTGCATGACCGGCTGCCGGGTGGGCGCGAAGAACACGCTGATGAAGAACTACCTCGGCCTCGCCGAGCGCGCAGGCGCCACCATCCTGGACCGGACCACCGTCACCGGTCTGCACACCGACCGCGCCAAGGGCACGTGGTGGGTGGAGACCGAGCGCACCGGGGCCTGGACCCGCGTGGGCCGCAAGCGCCGGACCCTCACCGCCGCGCACGTCATCGTCGCGGCGGGCACCTACAACACCCAGAAGCTGCTGCACCTGGCCAAGGACGACGGGTCCCTGCCCGAGCTGTCCGACGCGATCGGCCGCATCACCCGCACCAACTCGGAGTCCATCCTGGGCGCGATGCGTCACGAGGTGGACCCCTCCGACGACTTCTCCGAGGGTGTCGCGATCACGTCGTCGTTCCACCCCGCACCCGACACCCACATCGAGCCCGTGCGGTACGGCAAGGGTTCCAACGCGATGGCGCTGCTGCAGACCCTGCTCACCGACGGCGCCCCGGGTCGCCCGCGCGTGGTGAAGTGGCTCGACGAGCTGCGGAAGAACCCGTCGGCATTGCGTCGGCTGTTCTGGGTGAAGGGCTGGTCGCAGCGGACCGTGATCATGCTGGTGATGCAGAACAAGGACAACTCGCTGACGACGTTCGTCCAGAAGTTCGGCAGGTTCCGGTTCGTCAACAGCCGCCAGGGCCACGGTGAGCCGAACCCGACGTGGATCCCCGCGGGCAACGAGGCGACCCAGCGCGCCGCCGAGAAGCTGAACGGTCTGGCCGGCGGCACCTGGGGCGACGTGTTCAACATGCCGCTCACCGCTCACTACCTGGGTGGATGCGTCATCGCCGACGATCCCTCGACCGGTGTCATCGACCCGTACCACCGTGTGTGGAACTACCCGACGCTGCATGTCACCGACGGCGCGGCCATCAGCGCGAACCTGGGTGTGAACCCGTCGCTGAGCATCAGCGCGCAGGCCGAGCGGGCCATCGCGCTGTGGCCGAACAAGGGTGAGGCCGACCTGCGGCCCGGCCAGGGTGAGCCCTACCGTCGCCTCGACCCGATCGCACCGGTGGCGCCCGTGGTGCCCGCCGACGCGCCGGGTGCGCTGCGCCTGCCGATCGTCGCGGTGAACCACGGCGTGCCGTCGCTGTTCCCCGAGGCCTCCGCCGCCGACGCGGATGCCGGTCGAGCCGACGTCAGCGCCTAGACTCACGCGGGTGACGCACGACGACCCGATCGCCGCAGCCGCCCCCCGACCGGTCCTGGTCGTCGACTTCGGTGCCCAGTACGCGCAGCTCATCGCACGGCGCGTACGTGAGGCCCGGATCTACTCCGAGGTGATCCCGCACACCGCGACGATCGAGGAGATCAAGGCCAAAGACCCTGTCGCGCTCATCCTCTCGGGTGGCCCCGCGTCGGTGTTCGCCGCCGACGCCCCCGGGTTGGACCCGGAGATGTTGGCGATGGGCCTGCCCGCCTTCGGCATCTGCTACGGCTACCAGGCCATGGCGGCCGGGCTCGGCGGTGTGGTCGCCAACACCGGTGGTCGGGAGTTCGGACGCACGACGCTGTCGGTGACGGGGGAGTCGGTGCTGCACTCCGGGCTGCCCGACACGCAGCCGGTCTGGATGAGCCACAACGACGCCGTCCAGACGCCGCCGGAGGGGTTCACGGTCACCGCGTCGACACCCGGGGCGCCCGTCGCTGCGTTCGAGAACCTCGAGCGTCACATGGCCGGGGTGCAGTACCACCCCGAGGTCATGCACACGCCGCACGGTCAGCAGGTCCTCACCCGGTTCCTCTACGAGATCGCCGGACTCGAGCCGAGCTGGACACCGGCGAACATTGCGGAATCGCTCATCGCCCAGGTCGCGGAGCAGGTCGGCGACGGTCAGGCCATCTGCGGGCTGTCGGGCGGCGTCGACTCCGCGGTCGCCGCGGCACTCGTGCAGCGGGCCATCGGCGACCGGTTGACGTGTGTGTTCGTCGACCACGGTCTGCTGCGCGCCGGTGAGCGTGAGCAGGTGCAGACCGACTTCGTCGCCGCCACCGGCGCGCGGCTGGTCACCGTCGACGCCGAGGAGACCTTCCTGCGCGAGTTGTCGGGCCAGACCGACCCGGAGTCCAAGCGCAAGATCATCGGCCGCGAGTTCATCCGGTCGTTCGAGGGCGCGGTCGCCGAGGTGCTCGACGGCAGTGACGGCGACCCCGGCGCCGGGAGCGGGCCGAGACAGCCCGTCGACTTCCTCGTCCAGGGGACGCTGTACCCGGACGTCGTCGAGTCCGGCGGCGGCAGCGGCACGGCGAACATCAAGAGCCACCACAACGTCGGCGGCCTCCCCGAGGA
Source organism: Williamsia sp. SKLECPSW1 (assembly GCF_054332755.1). Taxonomy (NCBI): domain Bacteria; kingdom Bacillati; phylum Actinomycetota; class Actinomycetes; order Mycobacteriales; family Nocardiaceae; genus Williamsia; species Williamsia sp. SKLECPSW1. Next base: position 3,182,970 of record NZ_JBTGLI010000001.1, read on the forward strand.
TCTCGAGTTCACCCTCGTCGAACCGCTGCGTCTGCTGTTCAAGGACGAGGTGCGCGCCGTCGGACGGGAGCTGGGTCTGCCGGAGGAGATCGTTGCGCGCCAACCGTTCCCGGGCCCCGGCCTGGCGATCCGCATCGTCGGCGAGGTGACCGCGGAGCGTCTGGAGACGCTGCGCGCCGCCGATCGCATCGCGCGTGAGGAGCTGACCGCCGCCGGTCTCGACTCCACCATCTGGCAGTGCCCGGTGGTACTTCTCGCCGACGTGCGCAGCGTCGGGGTGCAGGGCGACGGACGCACCTACGGGCATCCGATCGTGCTCCGGCCGGTGTCGAGCGAGGACGCGATGACCGCCGACTGGACCCGCATCCCCTACGAGACGTTGGAGTTGATCTCCACCCGCATCACGAACGAGGTCGCGGACGTCAACCGCGTCGTCCTCGACGTCACCAGCAAGCCGCCGGGCACCATCGAGTGGGAGTGAGCGCGTCGGCCTGATCCGCCGAGTGGGCCGAAGTTGCGCGCCGAGCGTGCCACAACTGTTCGCCGAGCCGAAGCCACACTCGGGACGGTTGTGGCCGACCCGACGAGTGTCACCGTGTACGGGAACGCAATCCGCCCGCGATCACCAGACCGACACCGACCGCACCGGCGACGCCGACGCCGATCCACGGGAACACCGTGAGGTCGCCGGTCGACGGTCCGCCGAGCAGTCCCCACACCGCGATCGCGAGCGCGACCAGCCCGACGATCACCTGCACGATGTCGACCGGCCCGCGGGTCTTCTCCTCAGCCACGATTCACCTCGATCTTCCCCGCGACGGCGGACGCGTCGACGGTCAGTACCGGTCCGGCCGTCCCGTCGTCACCACCCTGGACACCTGACGGACAGGATTGGTCGCCGACGGTGACGCGACAGAGTTCCCGCACGTTCATGCCCGCGGGCACATCGACGACGATCTCGCCGACGCCCGCCTCGATCCGCACCGTCCGATCGGCGGTCAGCGTCACCGATCGCAGGTCGAGCGTCGCGGATCCCACCGTCAGGCTGTAGCGGGATGCGATGTCGTTCTCGGTCAGCGGGCGCCAGGTGCGGTCACCCACACCTCCGCCCGGCAACCCGGTGACCGAGTGGCTCACGCCCAGGACCACCACGACGGCGGCGAGAAGTGCGGCGATCCCGGTCAACCCGGTCCGGCGTCCGCGGAGTGCTCCGGCGACGACCCCCACCGCGATGACGGCCAACGACGCAGCGGCGATCCGGAGCGGAGTCACGCCGGCGACGCCGGCGGCGAACAATGCTGTGCCGACAGCGGCGACGACGAGTGCGAGTCCGACGACCACCACCGCGAGGGCGGTGTCGCGTGCGGGCCTCGGCGGCGCCGGTGACCCGGTCGGTGGCTCCGGCAGATCCCATGCGAACGGCGCTGCGCCCAACGGATCCCACGCGGGCGGTACGACGCGGTCGGTGACGTCCTCGGTGTCGCCGCCCGATCCGGACGGGGAGACGACCGGTTTGGTCAGCGAGACACCGTCGTTCGTGTCGACCGAGGTCCCCGGCGGTGGTTCGGGTGTACGGCGATGGAGAGCCCACACGCCGATGAGCAGCAGAACCGCGCCTGCCAGACCGCTCGACCCCCACGCCGGTGTGGGCAGGACGGCGAGCACCACCACCGCGACGACCACCAGTGCGACGGTGCCCGGCCGGTGCATCTCGTGCGCCATGCCGCTGCGGCCGAGGCGACGTCCGCGGCGGGGGTTGTCGACGCCGTCGCCCGGGAGCACGAACCAGCAGGCGATGTAGGCGAGGACGCCGCTGCCGCCGAACACGGCGGCCACGACGAGCGCGACCCGGACCAGTGTCGGGTCGACGTCGTAGCGGCGCGCGATGCCGCTGCAGACGCCGGCCAGCATGGCGTCGCCACCCGACCGCACGGGCCGGGTGCGCCAGATGTCATGCAGTTCGTCGCTCGTCGGGGGTGCCACTGTCGGACTCATGAGACCCATCGTCGGGGGCGACGGTGCCGACCGGAATCGGGATCCACCCTGAGATCTCCGCCAGATGAGGGCACCCGTGTCGGGGCTCTCCCCGATGCCGCGGCCCCGACGGTCGTGTCACGATCGGTGCATGGCCACCCGGTACACGCGCGCGGACGCGCCGTCGCACGACGACGGGTCGTCGCGTATCGCGCGCCGCGACGCCGGACGGATCGTCGGCGGGGTCGCCGGTGGTGTCGCCGACCACCTCGGCGTGCGGCCTGTCGTCGTCCGACTGGTGTTCGTGGGACTCACCGTCCTCGCGGGCGCCGGGGTGATGGCGTACGCCCTGCTGTGGTTCTTCTGCCCTCCCGGAACCGACACCGACGCGCCGGCACCGGGCGAGAGGTCGCAGGCGCTGGGGCTGGCCGTGCTGGGTGCGGTGGGACTGCTGGTGGTCGGGTCGACGGCGTCGGGGACGCCCGCGGGGTATCTGGTGCCCCTGGCGGTGATCGCCATCGGTGCGGCGGTGGTGTGGCGTGAGGTCGACCTCGGCGACCGGCGACGCACGTCCATCCTGACCTGGCTGCGACTGGTCGGCGGGGCTGTCCTCGTGGTGGCCGGTCTGGTCGGGGTGGTGCTGGCCGGCAACCACTCCTTCGGGGGGCTCAACTCGACGGTGCTGGCCGTGCTCGCCACGCTCGTCGGCGTCGTCGTGTTGACCATCCCGCTGTGGATGCGGCTGGTGCGCACCATCGACGCGGAGCGGTCGGCTCGTATCCGCACCGCCGAGCGCGAGGAGATCGCCGCGCATCTGCACGACTCGGTCCTGCAGACGCTGGCGCTGATCCAGAAGAGGTCCGACAGCCCCGACGAGGTCGCGCGTCTGGCGCGGAGTCAGGAGCGGGAGCTGCGCCGGTGGCTCTTCGACGGCCCGCGGGGACAGGAGACGTCGCTGCCGGCGGCCCTGGCATCGGTCGCCGCGGAGGTGGAGGACGAGTACGGCATCGAGGTGGACATCGTGACGGTCGGTGAGACGACGCACCGGTGCGACGCGCTCGTCGGCGCCACGAGGGAGGCTCTGGTCAACGCGGCCAAGCACTCCGGACAGCGGCGGGTCGATGTCTACGCGGAGTTGTCCGACACCGGTGCCGAGGTCTTCGTGCGAGACCGCGGTCGGGGTTTCGACCCGTCCGCCGTCGCGTCCGATCGGCAGGGCATCGCGCGTTCGATCCGTGCACGGGTCGAACGACACGGTGGCATCGTCGACATCCGCTCCACCCCCGACCGCGGTACCGAGGTCGCCCTCCGGGTCGAGTTCGACAGCACGGCAACGACATCCGATCAGTCAGAAGGGAACGGACGATGACCACGCGCACGGTCTACCTCGTCGACGACCATGCGGTGTTCCGATCCGGGGTGCGGGCGGAGCTGTCCCGCGAGGACGGCCTCGTCATCGTCGGGGAGGCGGGAACGGTGGCCGAGGCGGTCGCCGGGATCGTCGAGAGTGCACCGGATGTCGTCCTGCTCGACGTGCACATGCCCTCGGGCGGAGGGGTCGGGGTGATCCGCGGTGTCGCCGACACACGACGCGGTGTCGAGCCGGTCTACCTGGCTCTGAGCGTGTCCGACGCCGCCGAGGACGTCATCGCGACCATCCGCGCCGGGGCGCGGGGATACGTCACGAAGACCATCGCCGGTCCCGACCTCGCCGACGCGGTCCGTCGCGTCGCCGACGGCGACGCCGTGTTCAGCCCGCGCCTCGCGGGATTCGTGCTGGACTCCTTCACGGGCCGCTCGCCGATGCCGGAACCGCACCTCGATCCCGACCTCGACTCCCTGACACCGCGTGAGCTGGAGGTGCTGCGGTTGCTGGCCCGCGGCTACACCTACCGCGAGATCGCCGAGGAGCTGTTCATCTCGGTGAAGACGGTGGAGACCCACGCCTCCAACGTCCTGCGCAAGACCCAGCAGTCCAACCGCAACGCGTTGACCCGCTGGGCCGCGACGCGTCACATCGGTTGAGTGATCTTGACCCTCACACGGTGTGATGCTTTTCGGTGGGTGTCGAGGAGGACGACCATGACACCCATCACCCCACCCACAGCGATGGAAGCCCTGTCGGCGCAGCATCCGTCGGTACGCCTGCGCGCCGCGGTGCACGCCGGAACCCATCCCGACCCGATGTACGTCGACGCGCTCGTGCGACGGTGCGCTGTCGAGCCCGACTTCTTCGTGCGCGACATGCTCACCTGGGCGCTGACCCGCCACCCCGCCACGCTGGTGGTGCCGCGAATCGCGGCCGAACTCGACAGCGCGGTCCCGCAAGCTCGCAGCCAGGCGCTGCACACGCTGACGAAGGTTCGCTCGGCCGCCGGGGCGGCTGTAGTCGACCTGTGGACGCGGGTCGTCGGCCTCGTCGACGATGCCGACGACGAGGTCGCCACGACCGCGTGGCGAGCAGCGGTCGCGGTGGTGCCGACAGGTCAGGAGGGAGTCCTGGCCGACGCCCTCCTCGCGCAGCTCGGTCGAGGCGATGACGAACGGCAGCGTCGTCTGTCCCGCGCGCTGGTCGCGCTGGACTGGGTGGTCGACGATGCGGTGCGAGCGGCGATGTCGGCCGGCGACGAGCGCGTCGCCTGGCATGCCGCCCGAACCGTGCTGTTGTTCGACGACCCGGAGTCGGGTGTCGACCACTCCGTTCACGAGGCGCGTCGTGTGGCGGCGATGGGGTCCGATGCGCATCGGTGAGTTGTCGCGGATCAGCGGCATCAGCACGAGGATGTTGCGCCACTACGACGCGATGGGTCTGGTCTCACCGGGACGCCGAAACGGCAACGGCTATCGGGATTACACCGATGCCGACATCGATCGGTTGTTCCGCGTGGAGGGCCTACGGTCTCTCGGCCTGCCCCTCCATGTGATCCGAGAGGCGTTGGAGGGCGAAGACATCGAGCCGACCGCGTTGATGGAGGAGCTGATGGATCGCGCACGCGACCGGATGGAGCGCGATCGACAACTGGTGGCGAGGCTCGGCGACGTCCGGGCGACCGGGGTCTCGTCGTGGCGTGATGTCCTGGACGTGATCGCGCTGATGCAGGAACTCGATTCCCCCGACCCACTGCGCCGAAACCGTGTCGCGCTGTCCGCAGGTCGACCTGTCCCGGTCGCGGCGACGGTGGCGGCGCTCCTCACCGAGGACGAGGTGAATGTCGCCGGCGCCCTGCAGTGGTCGGTGATCCGGTCGATTCGCGACGCCGTCCCGCATCTCGCGGACGCGGTGCGGTCCGGTGACGCCCGTGCGCGGCGGCGGGCGATGGAGGTCGTCACCGCCGCAGCGCGATCCGATGCCGCGGCGGTGCTGCCGATCCTGCGCGAGGCGGTCACCCACCCGGATCCGGCGGTACGCGACCGGGCCGCGGTGGCCCTCGGCGGACTCGGTGGCGTGGAGGTCGTCGAGGCACTGATCGCGATGGTGATGCGGGGGTCGGACGACGTCGACGCCGCCGACACGCTGGGCCGTCTCGCTCGGGAACACGATGCGGGGCCTCGCATCGTCGCCGCGATCGACCGGGAACTCCGACATGCGTCGGAACCCGGCACGCGAGGACGGCTCGTGCAGGCGCTGGGCGAGATCGCGGACGAGTCGTCCCACGCGGTCCTCGCGGGACTCGTCGACGACCCGCAGCCCGACGTCTCGCTCACCGCGCGATACCTGCTGACCCTCGGGTCGGACGGCTGACGGGTCCGCGTCGACGAACTCGTCGCCACGCGGGTAGATTCGGGGTCGGGGTCGTGACTGGCGTCGGATGGATCACCATCGGGGAGCGACCTCATGCGCGCCGAACGCCTGGGCATCGATGTGTTCCGACCCCAGGAGATGCTGTGCCCGACAACCCCCTCATGATGCGCGGCGACATCCTCGCCGCCGAGATCCTGGACGCCACCGGCAGACGTGTGCGTCGTCTGATCGAGCAGTTCGGTGTCCGACCTGTTCTCGCAACGGTTCTCGTCGGCGACGACCCCGCGTCCGCGGCGTATGTGCGGATGAAGGAGCGACGCTGTCGTGAGATCGGGATGAACACCCGATCGGTCGTGATGACGGCGTCGTCGTCGACGGCCGAGGTCTGCGAGGTGGTGAGCTCCCTCTCCGACGACGCTGTGGTCCACGGGATCCTGGTCCAGCACCCGGTCGGTGACCGAGTCGACGAGCGTGCGGTGTTCGACGCGATCGATCCACGAAAGGATGTCGACGGGGTCACGTCGACATCGTTCGCCGCGCTGTCCCTCGGTCGCACCGGGCACCTCGCGTGCACGCCGGGTGGGATCCTGCGCCTGCTGGACCACCACGGCGTCGATCCGTCGGGGATGCACGCCGTGGTGGTCGGGCGCAGCGACATCCTCGGCAGGCCTGTTGCCGCTCTGATGTTGTCGCGTGATGCGACGGTCACAGTGTGCCACTCCGCCACCCGTGGTCTCGAGCGGCATGTGGCGTCTGCCGATCTCCTGATCGCCGCGGTGGGGCGCCCCCGGTTCATCGACGGTGGCCGGGTGCGGCCCGGAGCCGTCGTCGTCGACGCGGGGTACAACCCGGGCCCCGTCGGCGACGTCGATCACGACGGTGCGCGCAGACGGGCATCGATGATCACGCCGGTCCCCGGCGGGGTCGGACCGATGACGGTCGCGATGCTGGTGTCGCAGACGATGGATGCCGCCGAGTCCCTGTGCGGGTCGGGGTCCGTGTCGTCGGACTAGAGGAAGACCAGCAGCAGGAGAACGGCGAGAAGCACGAGGACGCCGAGTCCGATGAGCGTCGCGCGCAGGGGGACGGTGCGGTCGGCGGAGTCCGGGGGAGTCGTGGCGCCCGGCAGCAGCCGCGACGTGAGCGGGGGCGTGGGCCGGCCGGTGGTCCCGGCAGGCGATGCCGGAGCGGCCTGGGCGGTGCCGGCATCGGGCGTGGGTGTCGTCGGGGCGGGCTCCGGGTTCGGTGCATGCGCCGTGGCCGGGCGGACCCGGGCCGCGGGCAGTCCGGTCTCCGTCCGCGCCGACACGCCGGTGGGGTCACGACGTCCCCGCGGTGCCGGGCGACCGCCCCAGATCGGCATGCCGCCCTCGCTTCGCGGGAGCGGGGCACTCAGCACGGCGGTGGGGTTGCCGCCCGGGCCGGCGACGACGCGGGCGAGCATGTCGCGGGCCTGCGGCATGGTCGGCCGACGGGCGGGGCTCGGTTCGAGCATCGCGAGCAACACGGGGGTCAGGTCACCCGCGCGGGTCGGCGGGGTGATCTCGCCACGGGCCACCCGGTGCAGCAGCACGAGGGAGTCCTCGTCGACGCCGAACGGCGGTGTGCCCTCCACCGCGGTGTAGACGGTGGCACCGAGGGAGTAGACGTCCGACGCCTCGGTCGGCTCGGCGCCGCGGGCGACCTCGGGCGCGAAATACGCCGGCGTACCGGTGATCACGCCGTTCTCCGCGACCTGTGTCTCGTCCTTGGCGCGGGAGATGCCGAAGTCGGAGATCTTCACCAGCCCCGCGTCGCGGCCGGTGGTGGCGACCAGGATGTTGCCGGGCTTGATGTCGCGGTGGACGATCCCCTCGGCGTGCGCAGCCGCCATCGCGGCGGCCACCTGGGCACCGATCTGTGCCGAGTGCACGACGGGCAGCGTCCCCGTGGAGTGCAGGATCTGCGCGACGCTGCGGGACGGGACGTACTCCATCACCAGCCACGGCTCGCCGCCGTCGACGGCGATGTCGTGCATGGCGATGGCGTTGGCATGGGCCAGCCGGGCGGCCATGCGGCCCTCCCGCAGCGCCCGGCTGCGGACGTCGTCGGCGCTCTCGTCGGACATGCCGTCGGTGGAGACGACCTGTTTGACGGCGACCTCACGGTCGAGCAGTTGGTCGTTCGCGAGCCACACCGCACCCATGCCGCCGCCGCCGAGTTTCGACGTCAGCCGATAGCGTCCGGCGACCAGGGAACCCGGTCCGGGGACCTGTCGGGGGCGGGGCGTAGACGTCACGATGGCAAGGTTAGTGGACTCCTGCCCCATGGGTTCGCATGTCTGTCCGGTGGTTCGACGAGGCGATTGACGGTTGTCGGACCCGCGCCCTAGCATCGGGTTTCGAAAGCATGTTCGACCTGTCGTGCGTGTCCTGACACCGCTGGTGTGGGCACCTTCCCCGCGGCCCGAGAGCTGCCGACCCGTGTGCGGACGCGGGTCGGGCGAGGAGGCGTCATGACGTCGATGGGATCCGACGACCCCGCGGCACGGGCAGTGGCCGGACGGGATGCAGACGTGCAGGACACCGTGGCGATGTTGCGGGCACGGTTGGCGACGGTCTCGGCGAAGCGGACCGCTTCCGTCGTCCCCGACGACCAGCAGTCGGTGGCGGTGGTCGCCTCCGAGCAACGTCGGCGGGAGGTGCTGCCCGTGCCCGCGGCGCTCGCCGGGGTGATGCCGGGCGGCGGGGTGGCGCGTGGTGCGGTGACGACGGTCGACGGTGCGCGGTCGGTGCTGGTGGCCATCATCGCCTCGGTCACCGCCGCGGGCGGGTACGTCGGGGTGGTCGGGCACCCCCATCTGAGCCTGCACGCGGCGGCGGAGATGGGTGCCGACCTGTCCCGGGTCGCGACGGTGCCCGGCCCGACCGTCCCCGACCGGCCGGGCTCGCCCGCGTTCGACCCGGTCGAGGTGGCCGCGGTGCTCCTCGACGGACTCGACCTGGTGATCGTGGGGCTCGGCGGGGTCAGCGTGCCCCCGTCACGCTCCCGGGCGGTGACGGCCCGGGCCCGGGCCAAGGGATCGGCCCTCATCGTCACCGACGGGCGTTGGCCGGGATCCCGCGCGACGGTCACCGCACGCGTCGAGGACTACCGGCACACCCCGTTCCGCCACCTGGGGCACGGGCGCATCGCGGGGTTGTCGCTGACGGTGCGTGTGAGCGACCGCGGTGCACCCGGCACCGACACCCGCGTCGACGTGACACATCTCGACGGCCGGGTGCAGGTGGTGGCCGCTGCCGCCCGCACGACCCCGGCCCGGCCGACGCCACTGTCGGTCGCGAACTGACGGGACACACCATGTCGACACGACGCACCCTCGGTGTCTGGTGCCCGGACTGGCCGGCCGCCGCCGCCGCGGCCGACGCCGACCTCTCCCCGGACCGTCCGGTCGCGGTGATCTCGGCCAATCGGGTGATCACCTGCTCGGCGACGGCCCGCGCCGTCGGCGTCCGCCGCGGCATGAAGAAGCGTGAGTCGCAGGCGCGATGTCCCGACCTGCACGTGGTCGTCGCCGACACCGGCCGGGACGGGCGCTTCTTCGAACCACTGGTGGCGTCGGTGGCCGAGGTCATCCCGACGGTCGAGGTGCTCCGCCCGGGCCTGATGGTGCTCCCGGCCGACGGTGCCGCCCGCTACTTCGGTGGCGAGGAGGTGGCCGCGGAGAAACTCATCGACGTGGTCGCCGCGCACGGCGTGGAGTCGCAGACCGGCATCGCCGACGAGCTGTTCACCTGTGCCGCCGCCGCGCGACACGGTCGGATCGTCCCGCCCGGCGGTGACGCCGAGTTCCTCGCGGCCCTGCCGATCGGTGAGCTCGGAGCGGAGCCGAGCCTGGTCACCGACGACCGTGAGCAGCTCATCGACCTGTTGTGGCGGTTGGGGATCCGTACCGTCGGCGCGTTCGCGCAGTTGTCGGCGACCGATGTCGCCAACCGGTTCGGCACCGACGCCGTGATCGCCCACCGCGCGGCGCGCGCCGAACCCGGCCGACGGCCGTCGGGACGCCTGCCGTCCACCGATGTCGTCATCGAGCACCGGTGCGACCCACCGATCGACCGGGTCGACGCGGCGGCGTTCGTCGGCCGCCGCCTCGCCGACGAGCTGCACCGTGCGCTGATGGCGGCCGCGGTGGCGTGCACCCGGCTCACGGTGCACGCCACCACCACCGGTGGACAGCAGTCGTCCCGGACATGGAGGTGCGCCGAACCGCTGACGCCGGAGGCCACCGCCGACCGGATCCGGTGGCAGCTCGACGGGTGGCTCACCGGGCGGGCCGGTGACCGCCCGGACTCGCCCATCGCGACGCTGCGCCTGGAGCCGGTGGAACTGGTGGACTCCGGCGCGCTGCAGTTCGGGTTCCGCGGCGCGGGTATCCCCGGCGGTGACGGGGAGGTCGCCGAAAGGGCCCGTCGTGCGCTGGTGCGGGTGCAGGGACTGCTCGGCGGTGACGCGGTCCGGGTGCCGGTGGCCAGCGGGGGACGCGGTGTGGCCGAACGGGTCACGCTGGTACCTCTCGGTGACGAACTCGTCCCCGCCGCCGACCCCGCCGCACCCTGGCCCGGTCGCATCCCCGACCCGGCGCCGACGGTCGTGCTCGACACCCCGGTGGCGGTCCTCGACGTCGTCGGGGAGCCGGTGCAGGTGACTACGCGTGGCGGGTTCAGCGCAGAGCCCGCCAGCGTGACCTGGGGATCGCGACGGTGGTCCCTGCAGTGGTGGGCCGGCCCGTGGCCTGCCGACGAACGGTGGTGGGGGGCATCGTCGGAACGGGTGGGCACACACGCCCGCGCCCAGGTCCTCCTCGAGGACTCCCGCGCCCTGCTGCTGCGCTACCGACATCAGCGGTGGACGGTCGAGGGTGTCTACGAGTGAGGTCGGGTCACGACACGCTCGGATCGCGCAGCACGCCGATGAACAGCGGCAGCGACGTCGACGTGTCGACCACCTGGTAGACGAACGGGCGATCTGCGGTGAACCCGTCGCCGGCGGGAGTGGTCGTCGGCGCCGTCGACGGGCCGGTGGTCGTCGAGTCCGCGAATCCGGCGGTCCCGCGTTCGGCGATGGTCACCGCACCCGAGACACCGATGGACCCCAGCGAGGTCCCCGGGGCGATCGCGTCGAGACCGCCCGAGAACATCGAGCGCACACCGAGTCCGACGAGCGCCGGACGCATGTCGCTCGTCGTCGAGGTCGTCCATCGCGGCAGACTCACCGCGACGTCCGCACCGGTCGGTGCCTGCCGGAGAGCCGTGGCGGCGTCGGCGAGGACGCCGTCGTCGAGCACCGCGGACACGTCACCCGCGCGGTCGGGCAACACGATCTGCAGGGCGAGATCGGCTCCGGCGAAGGGGAGTTCGAGCGCCGACCACCCGCCACCGCGGGCCAGTCGTGCGGGGGTCGACGCCCGCATCATCGGCGTCTGCACCGTACGACCGGTGTCGGTGGTGAACGTGCCGTCCTCGGTGTCGTTCGGCAGGAACGGCTGCGTCCACGACGCGGCGAGGAAAGCGGTCGCCGCCACGGCGAGGGAGGTGGAACGGTTCGTCGTGATCGGGGGCTGCGTCTGTTCACCGGCGGTGTTGACGGTCGCCCACTCGTCGAGGGCACGAGCGGCCTGCCGGGTCCCGAACGCCAGCGGGTACACACCGCTGTCGAGATACCGGCTCAGCTCGTCGAGGTAGGGCGTGCGGGGTGGGGTCTGTGCGCGCAGGAAGACCCCGGTGCCCTGGTGGTACATCGGCACCGGCGGGGGATTGCCCGCGTCGACGGTGCCCGGGTCGCCGGCGACGACGGCCAGTTGACCGAGCAGGGCCGCGACCGCCGCGGGCCGGTACGGGCCGACGGCCGCGTCGATCTCCCCGGCAGCGCGACGGGACGCACCCGCCCGCACCGTCTGCAGTGCGGTCATCGCGCTGAACGGCGCCACCAGGACGTTCGGTGACTCGTCGGCGGACCGGTCGGAGCGCGCGATGGCGACGCCCAGTCGCCGGGTCCCGTCCACCACGGCGACGCTCGCATCCCGCACCGAGTCGATGCCGCGCTGGGTGAACGTCACGCTGGGGGCCCGGCTGAGCTGTGCGGTGTCCGGTGGAGGTTGCGACACAGCACAACCCGACACCGCGACCACCGCGAGGCAGACCAGCGTGCGCGGCCACCGCCTCACGTGTTCGCCCCTCGTGCGATCAGCGCCCACCTGTCCACGCCGCGCCGACCGTCGGTGACGACCAGCTCGTCGACCAGGTTGACCGTGATGCAGACGTGGTTGGGGACCACCCGCACCACCGCCCCCAGATCCGGGACGGCGCCGCCGGTCTCGACGGTCGCGTGATGCTCGGACACGGCGACGACGTGGCTGCCCGGATGATCGGGGAGGGTGGCGAAACCGTCGACGTACGAGGGTTTCTCGGTGCCCAGCACCTTGCTCCCGGCGTCGAGGACGAAGCGATCTGCGTCGCGCCGGACGACGGTCGCCGACACGCTCAGGGCGATGTCGTCGACGCCGATCCGCCCGAGGTGCAGTTGTTGGCCGTCGTCGAACGGGTAGACGCCTGGTCGGACCTCGGTGAGAACGTCACCGTCGGCGGCAGCGACGGTCGGCGTGGAACCGCCGCTGCGCACCACCGGGTCGATGCCCTGCCCGGCGAGTGCGTCGGCGGCCGCAGCGATCGCGTCACGTTCCTGACGGGCAGCCGCTACCCGGGCGTCGGGGGCGTAGCCGTGTCCGGGGAAGGTGAACACCCCGGCGACCCGCAGCCCGTGATCGCGTGCGGCGGCCGCGACCTCGCCTGCCGCGGTCGGGTCACCGCCGGTGCGGTGGTGCCCGCTGTCCACCTCGACCAGCACCTCGACGCGGTCGCGGTCGTCGCCCAGTGCCGACGCCATGGCGACGGCGCCCTCGACCGAGTCGACGGCCACCCGCACCGAGGCGGACCCCGCGACGACGGCGAGACGGCGGGCCTTGGTGCCGGTGAGGAACAGCGGGTAGGCGATGAACAGGTCGTCGAATCCGGCCGCGGCGAACGCCTCGGCCTCGCCGATCGTCGCCACCGTCAGCCCGACTGCCCCGGCGTCGAGCTGCATCCGGGCGATCTCGGCGCACTTGTGGGTCTTCGCGTGTGGGCGCAGTGTGAGCCCTGCCGCGGTCGTGGCCTGCGCCATCGCGTCGATGTTGCGCCGCAGGACCGTGCGGTCGACCACGACGTGGGGGGTGTCCATCGAGACGCCAGCCTAGACCGACGGATCCCGAGCGCCCGGGACGACGGACCATGTGGACACCGCCGCCCCTCGAGAGGACAGACCATGCGACCGACCGGGATCGTCACCAACATCCGTGTACCCGCCACCGCGCAGGCTCGGGAGTTCTACACCGACTTCCTCGGGCTGAGCGAGGTCACCATGGACCAGGGGTGGGTCGCGAGGGTCGCCACCCCGGACGGTCGGGCCGAGGTGCAACTCGTGACGCGCGACGCGAGCGCGCCGGAGGACTCGCACATCTCGGTGCACGTCGGTGACGGTGTCGAGGAGGCGTACGCCGACGCGCAGCGGAGAGGGCTGGAGATCGTCCACCCGTTGACCACCGAGGAGTGGGGTGTGCGCCGGTTCTTCGTGCGTGCACCCGACGGGACGATCGTCAACGTCGTCAGTCACGCCGACTGAGTCCCGGTGCTCGGTGGTGTCGCCCAGCGACACGTGCCGGCACCGGAACAGCGACGTCGAGCCCGTCGTTGGTCACCGCATGAGCGACTTCGATCCCCGCGACCTGATCAACTCCTCGAGCCTGGGCGTCCTGGCCACCATCCGCTCCGACGGTCTGCCGCAGCTCTCGCCGGTCACGTCGGTCTACGACCGTGCGACCGACACCATCCGGGTCTCGATGACCGAGGGTCGGGCGAAGACCGCGAACCTGCGACGGGACCCCCGGGCCGCGATCGAGTTCACGTCCTCCGACGGCCGCTCGTGGGCGACGGCGCAGGGTCCGGTCACCCTCGTCGGCCCCGGCACCGATCCCCACGGACCCGAGGTGGACGCGCTCGTCGAGTACTACCGGCTCGGCGCCGGCGGGGAGCATCCCGACTGGGAGGAGTACCGACAGGTCATGGTCGACGATCGCCGGGTGCTCATGACGATGACGGTCGAGCACGTCTACGGGGCCGCGCTGGGCTGACCTCGACGCCTGACCCCGTTCGTTCGAAAACCTGTTCGACATCGGGGTATCGTCGACGGGTGGGCTGGAACGAGGGTCCGCCGACCTGGGCGGAGATGGAGCGTGTCCTGTCGGGCCGCGCCCCCGCCGGCGGTCGCCCCGGGGAGGGGTACCTCGGCGACGGCGGCGACAGCCCCGCGTGGTCGCGTAAGCGGGAGCCGTTCCGGACCTCCGACGTCGAGCGAGTGCACAGCACCGTCCCCTACGCGGAGCTGCACGCCCACACCTCGTACAGCTTCCTCGACGGGGCCAGCTCCCCGGAGGACATGGTCACCGAGGCCCACCGGCTGGGTCTGGAGGCGCTCGCCGTCACCGATCACGACGGTCTCTACGGCGTCGTCCGGTTCGCCGAGGCGGCCCGCGAATGGGGTCTGCCGACGGTGTTCGGTGCGGAACTCTCGCTCGCTCACGACGTCGCCCGCACCGGCGTCCCCGACCCGGAGGGGCACCATCTGCTGGTGCTCGCCCGCGGGCAGGACGGCTACCGCACGCTGTCCCGGCGCATCGCCGTCGCGCAGATGGCGGCGGGGGAGAAGGGGCTGGTCCGGCACGACCTCGATGCCCTCGCCGACGCCGCGAACGGCAACCTGCTGGTCCTCACCGGTTGCCGCAAGGGTGCCGTGCGTGCCGCACTCGCCGCCGAGGGTCGCTCCGGGGCCGAGCGGGAACTGCGGTCGCTGCTCGACCGCTTCGGCCGCGACAACGTCGTCGTGGAGCTGACGGCGCAGTCGATGCCGACCGACGACGAACGCAACGCGGTCCTCGCCGACGTCGCCGCCGCCCACCGCGTCGCGACCGTCGCCACCACCGGAGCGCATTTCGCCGGCCCCGACCGGCGACGACTCGCCATGGCGATGGCCGCGGTGCGGGCACGTTCTACCCTCGACGAGATCGCCGGCTGGCTCGGCCCGCTGGGCGGTGCGCACCTGCGCAGCGGCGACGAGATGGCGCGGCTGCTCTCCGCCCACCCCGAGGCCATCGACACCGCGGCGCAGCTCGGTCGTGACTGCGCGTTCGAACTACGGCTCATCGCACCGGAACTGCCCCCGTTCGACGTGCCGGAGGGGCACACCGAGAACACCTGGCTGAGGGAACTGACGATGCGCGGAGCGCTCGACCGCTACGGCACCCCCGCGTCACATCCGAAGGCGTACCGCCAGATCGAGCACGAGCTCGCGGTGATCGCCACCCTCAACTTCCCCGGCTACTTCCTCGTCGTCCACGACATCGTCGACTTCTGCACGCGCAACACCATCCTCTGCCAGGGCCGGGGGAGTGCCGCGAACTCCGCGGTCTGCTACGCGCTGGGGATCACCAACGTCGACCCGGTGCGCAACGCGCTGCTCTTCGAACGGTTCCTGTCACCGGAGCGCGACGGCCCGCCCGACATCGACGTCGACATCGAGTCCGACCGTCGTGAGGAGGCCATCCAGCACGTCTACGAGAGATACGGACGCACCCACAGCGCGCAGGTCGCCAACGTCATCACCTACCGCGGGCGGTCGTCGGTGCGGGACATGGCTCGCGCACTGGGGTATTCGCTGGGACAGCAGGATGCCTGGAGCTCTCAGGTGAGCAGGTTCGGCCGGACCGTCGACGAGAAGCGCAACCCCGAACACGACATCCCCGACGAGGTCCTGGAGCTCGCCGAGCAGATCGAGGACCTGCCGCGGCACATGGGGATCCACTCCGGCGGCATGGTGATCTGCGATCGCCCCATCGCCGACGTGTGCCCCACCGAGTGGGCCAGGATGCCCGGACGCAGTGTGCTGCAGTGGGACAAGGACGACTGCGCGGCCATCGGTCTCGTCAAGTTCGACCTGCTCGGCCTGGGCATGCTCTCCGCACTGCACTATGCGATCGACCTCGTCGCCGAACACAAGGACCTCCACGTCGATCTCGCCCGCATCGACCTCGGCGAGGCCGCGGTCTACGAGATGCTGTGCGCCGCCGACTCGGTCGGGGTGTTCCAGGTGGAGTCCCGCGCGCAGATGGCGACGCTGCCGCGACTGAAACCCCGCGAGTTCTACGACCTCGTCGTGGAGGTCGCACTGATCCGGCCCGGGCCGATCCAGGGCGGGTCGGTGCACCCGTATGTCCGGCGTCGCAACGGACTCGAACCGGTCCTGTTCGAACACCCGTCGATGCGCAACGCGCTCGAACGCACCCTGGGGGTCCCCCTGTTCCAGGAGCAGCTGATGCAGCTCGCGGTCGACGTGGCCGGGTTCGACGCCGCCGAGGCGGACCAGTTGCGTCGGGCGATGGGCAGCAAGCGGTCGCCGGAGAAGATGGAACGCCTCAAACAGCGTTTCTACGACGGGATGCGCACCACCCACGGCATCACCGGCGACGTCGCCGACCGCGTCTTCGAGAAGATGGCCGCGTTCGCGAACTTCGGCTTCCCGGAGAGTCATTCGCAGAGTTTCGCGGCACTCGTCTACTACTCGTCCTGGTTCAAGCTGCATCACCCGGCGGCGTTCTGTGCGGCGCTGCTGCGGGCACAGCCGATGGGGTTCTACTCGCCGCAGTCCCTGGTGGCCGACGCCCGCCGACACGGGGTGCGGGTGCACGGTCCCGACATCAACACCTCCCTGGCGTACGCGAACCTGGAGAACGACGGCCTCGAGGTGCGGATGGCACTCGGATCGGTCCGCCACATCGGGGACGACGTCGCACAG
Source organism: Williamsia sp. SKLECPSW1 (assembly GCF_054332755.1). Classification (NCBI taxonomy): domain Bacteria; kingdom Bacillati; phylum Actinomycetota; class Actinomycetes; order Mycobacteriales; family Nocardiaceae; genus Williamsia; species Williamsia sp. SKLECPSW1. Next base: position 3,199,609 of record NZ_JBTGLI010000001.1, read on the forward strand.
CTCATCGTCGACCGACGGGATGCCGACGGCCCGTACCGCAGCCCGGCCGACCTGGCTCGCCGCACCCGCCTCACCGAGCGGCAACTCGAGGCGCTCGCCACCGCGGGGGCGTTCGACTGCTTCGGCGGCAGTCGCCGCCAGGCCCTCTGGGACGCCGGCGCCGCCGCGCTGGAACGTGACGACCAGCTGGAACTGCAGGCCGCCTCCCAGGCGCCGGTCCTGCCCGGCCTCGGCGACGTCGAACTCGCCGCCGCCGACGCCTGGGCGACGGGGGTCACGCCGAACTCCTATCCCACCCAGTTCCTCCGGCCTCGCCTCGACGCGATGGGTGTGGTCCCGGCGGACGGGTTGCTGTCGGTGCCGGACGGGTCGCGCGTGACGGTCGGGGGAGCGGTCACCCACCGTCAGCGTCCGGCGACCGCGTCGGGTGTCACGTTCATCAACCTCGAGGACGAGACGGGCATGGTGAACGTCGTCTGTTCGGTGGGGCTGTGGAAGCGTTACCGTCGCCTCGCCTCGAGCGCGTCGGCGCTGGTCATCCGCGGCACCGTCCAGAACGCCGAGGGCGCGGTCACCGTCGTCGCCGAACACCTCGAACGCATGGATCTCCGCGTCGGCACCCGATCGCGCGACTGGCGGTGACCGATCGTGGCACGATCGGCCGCGATGGACGGTGGCCGGGGAGAGAGTGGGTTCACAGAACCCGTCCCAGGGGCAACCCCTGGGTGCACGCCACAGTTGGTCCCTGCGTCCGACGCCGTACAGCACGCTGCGCGTGCCTCGCGGCGCCGCGATGAGGAGTATCCGGTCACCTCGCCCACCGTCCGTCACCCCCGATGACCGAGGAGCGGTTCGCCGCCGACGAGGCCGCAGCGATCGCGGCGCGGTTCGAGGTGCGATTCACCGCGTGGACCTGGCCGGAGGTGCAGCGGGCGCTGCGGGATGCGGGCCTCGACGCGGAATTCGCCGACGCGGTGGGGATGCGGCTGGTGGAGCCCGGGGGTCCCCTCTCCGTCCGCGGTGTCGACCCGTCCGACGCGCGGCGCATCATCCGCGAGGCGTTGGGCCCGTGGACCGTCGGCGAACCGGTGATCTCGACCCCGCCGCGGCTCGACGACGGGATCGACCTGGCCGGCCCGTCGTCGACGGGGCTCGTGCCCGACGACCTCCCCGACATCCACGACGTCGAGCAGCTCGCGCACTGGCTGAATCTCACGGTCTCGGAGCTCGAGTGGTTCGCCGACGACGGCGGCTGGCTCCGCACCGCGCGACAGCCGTTGTGTCACTACCGGATCCATCGGCGAGAGAAGCGGGACGGTCACCGTGTCATCGAGGCGCCGAAGCCGCGGATGCGGGAGACCCAACGACGGCTCCTGCGCCGACTGGTCGAGCGGATCCCGCCGCACCCGGCCGCCCGTGGCTTCGTGCGCGGATCGTCGACCGCCGATTTCGCTGCACCTCATGCCGATCGGCCCGTGGTGCTCCGCGTCGACCTCCGCCACTGTTTCGAGTCGATCGGTGTGGCGCGGGTGCGACAGGTCTTCGCGGCCACCGGATACCGGTCCTCCATCGCCCGGGCCCTCGCCGACCTGTGCACCACGGCGACCCCGCCGTCGGACCTGCGCGGTCTCGACCCCGTTCACGCCGGCCTGCTGCGCGCTCGACATCTCCCGCAGGGCGCGCCCACCTCACCTCATCTCGCCAACCTCGTCATGCGCCGACTCGACCGCCGTCTCGACGGGTACGCGCAGCGCAACGGTCTGCGCTACACGCGCTACGGCGACGATCTCGCGTTCTCCGGCGACCACGTCGACACCGGGCGGGTGCTGTGGACCGTCGGGCAGATCGTCGACGCCGAGGGGTTCCGCGTCCACCCGGACAAGACGAGGGTGATGTACGCCCATCAGCAACAGGCACTCGCGGGACTGGTGGTGAACGACCGCCCCCGCGTCCGACGCTCGGACTACGACGCCCTGCGTGCTCTGCTCCACAACGCGGCGCGGACCGGCGCCGAATCGCAGAACCACGACGGGCTGCCGGATTTCCGCGCCCACGTCCACGGTCGGATCGCGTGGATCGGGGCCACGAGTCCGCAGCGGCGGGCGCGGCTGGTGGCGATGGCCGCCCGGGTCGACTGGGAGCAGCCGGACCTGTCGTGACGCGCCCAGCTCACACGGCGCCGTCGAAGCCGTTCTGTCGCCAGGCCTCGTAGACGACGATGCTCGCCGCGTTGGCGAGGTTCAGCGAGCGCCGTCCGGCGAGCATCGGGATGCGCAGCCGTGCGGTGACGTGGGGGTCGGCGAGCACCTCCGCCGACAACCCTGTCGGCTCGGGTCCGAACAGCAGGACGTCGCCGGGCCGGTAGTCAACGTCGCTGAACCGATCGGTCGCGTGCGCGGTGAACGCGAACACCCGCTCCGGTTCGAGTGCGGCCCATGCGGCGGCCAGGTCGCGGTGGACGGTCACCGACGCCATGTCGTGGTAGTCGAGGCCGGCGCGACGGACCTTGGCCTCGTCCAGATCGAAGCCCAGGGGCTCGACGAGGTGCAGTTCCGAGCCCGTGTTGGCCGCGAGCCGGATGGCGTTGCCGGTATTGGGCGGTATGCGGGGCTCGTGGAACAAAATGCGGAACACGAACGCTCACTGTGCCGGATGGACGTGGTCGCCGACGACCCCCCGTCGCCCACGCCGTCCACCGAGCCGAGAGAGACCCCATGCCCGCAGCGTTCACCCGCGACACCGTCCGCCGAGTCGGCGGTGCGGTCGGGCGGTACGTGCGGTCGGCCCCGGGCACGTTCATCTGGCTCGCGATCCTGTTCGTGACGACGATCGTCGCCCACCGCGTCGGGGCGCAGGACCTCACGGACATCCTGCGGAGCCGGTCGACGAACCTCCGCCACCTCATGCACGATCCGGTCCCCAGCCTGGTGCGCAGCGCCCTCTGGATCGACGGCAACGGGTGGTTCCTCTATGCGCTCGCCTACGTCGCGATCCACGCGACCGTGGAGCGGTGGCTGGGCACCGCCCGGTGGCTGGTCGTCGTGGTGCTCGCCCACGTCGGTGCCACCTACATCAGCCAGAGCGTCCTGCTGTGGGCCATCGACACCGGTCGCGCACCGCAGTCGGCGATCAACGTCATCGACATCGGTGTGAGCTACGGACTGGCCGGCGTCGCCGGGATCCTCACCTACCGGCTGGCGTGGCGCTGGCGTGTCCCATACCTCGTGATCCTCGCCGCGATCTGTCTGACGCCGGTGGTGGCCCCGTTCCTCAGCGGCGGACACCCCACCTTCACCGACATCGGACATCTCTGCTCGGTCCTGATCGGTCTCGCGTCGTACCCGATCATCGTCGTGGGCCGCAACGCCCCTCGGGTGCGATCGGAGCTCCCACCGGTGTCGAGCCACATCGTCGAGCGCCTCGACGCCGAGCTGCCGCCGGTGTCACCGCACATCGTGGAGCGCGTCCCCGAGTCGGAGCTGGTCGCGGCCCCGGCGCTTCCCGTCGTACCCCGCCTGCATCCCGTGGCGGCGCTACGGACGCGGATCACCGCCCGGGCCGGATCCACCGCCCGCCCCGGCTGAGCGCCGCGCCCGGGCCTGCTCCCCGCCGCCGACGCCGCATCGGCGACAATGGGCGACGTGACGGCGACAGCACTGGACGGCAAGGCCACGCGCGACGAGATCTTCTCCGACCTGCGCGGTCGGGTGGAGGCACTCACCGCTGCGGGCCGCACCCCCGGGCTCGGCACGATCCTGGTCGGTGACGACCCGGGTTCGCACGCCTACGTCCGTGGCAAGCACGCCGACTGCGCGAAGCTGGGCATCGCCTCCATCCGGCGCGACCTGCCCGCCGACGCGACCGCTGCCGACATCGACGCGGCGATCGACGACCTCAACGCCGATCCGTCCTGCACGGGGTACATCGTCCAGCTACCCCTTCCCGGACACGTCGACGCCACCGCGGCACTCGAACGCATCGACCCCGCGAAGGACGCCGACGGCCTGCACCCGGTCAATCTCGGCCGATTGGTGCTCGGTGCGCCGGCGCCGCTGCCGTGCACCCCGCGCGGGGTGATCCACCTGCTGCGCCGCTATGACATCCCCCTCGACGGTGCCCGTGTGGTGGTCGTCGGCCGTGGGGTCACGATCGGCCGCACCATCGGGTTGCTGCTCACGCGGCGCAGCGAGAACGCGACGGTCACGTTGTGCCACACCGGTACGCGTGACCTGGCCGCCGAGGTCTCGCGCGCGGACGTCGTCGTCGCTGCCGCGGGGTCACCGCACCTGATCACGCCGGACATGGTCGCGCCGGGCGCTGCTGTCGTCGACGTGGGCGTCAGCCGCACCGACGCCGGCCTGGTCGGCGACGTGCACCCCGACGTCTGGGACGTGGCCGGGCACGTGTCCCCCAACCCCGGCGGGGTGGGGCCGCTGACCCGCGCGTTCTTGCTGGTCAACGTCGTCGAGCGTGCCGAGGCCGACCTCGCCGCCGGCGCCGGGGCGCCGGTGTGACACGGTCGCGGACCCCCCAGGCCATCCCGCCCGGCGGGCGTACCGCGGCGTCCATGCACCGTGCGCGTCGGATCCGCTGGGTCCTCGTGCAGCTCCCGTTCGCCCTCGTCGCGGCGTTCGTGGTCGTCGCGTTCGTCTTCGTCATCGTCGACCGCTGGCGACGCGGCGCGTTCGTGTTCGGCGCGGCGTCGCTCCTCGCCTCGTTGCTGCGGGCGCTGATACCCAGCTCGCGTATCGGGTTGTTGCAGGTGAGAGGGCGATTCGCCGATGTGGTCGCGACCGGCGTGGCCGGGGGCGTCATCATCTGGATGGCGGCGTCCATCGACGCGCTGGGCACCGGTATCGATCAATAGTAGGTCGCTGCGGGCCCCCGCGACCCTCTATCCTGGACGCGTCCGACGACCCGTGAGACGTGTGCACCTCGGCCACGTCCGACGACACCGGAAGACGATGACGAACCCCTCGACGACCCTTGGCCTCTCGGCCGGCAGCGGCATGGTCCACTGCGCCCTGGTCACCGTGGACGACCACGACCGGCTGGGCGTCGACTCCCGCGTCATCGACATCGACACCACCGATCGTCTCGACCGGGCCGGTCGTCTCAACTCCGGTGTCGACCTGATGCTCGCGCGCGCCGCCGCCGCAGACCTGTCCGTCACCGCGATCGGTGTCGCCGCGCGCGGTGGCGACATCCCCACCGGTGGCGCAGGGGCCCGTCGCCAGGTCCATGTCGTCGACGACCCCGACGCGATCGGACGCGCTCTCGCACAGTCGGGTGCGGTCGCCGCACATCGGCGGGTGATCGTCGTCGACGGAGGTGACAGCGGTACCTCGGTCTTCACCATCGACACCGCCGACGGCACGGCGACCACACCGGAACGCACGACCGCACTCTCGGGTTCGGCGATCGACACGGTCCTCGCCTCCCGCGCCGCGGAGACCATGACCGACCTCGGTCGACGACGCCGCGCCGAACTCCGCAGCGCATGCCGGACGGCCAAAGAAGAACTGGCGGAGACGGAGTCGAGCACCGTCGTCGTCGCCGGCCAGCGGTTCACGATCACCGCGGGCATGCTCGCCGAGATCGTGGCCGACGGCGTGACCGCGGTCGCGGAACTCGTCGCCGGTGTCCGTGCGGGGTCTCCGGCCGGCGACGAGCCGCCGGTGGTGCTGGTCGGCGGGCTCGCCACCATGCCGTCGGTCCAGGCGGCGTTCGGCCGCGTGCTCGACAGCGAGCCACTGGTGCCCGAGTCCCCGGAACTCCTCGGTGCGGTCGGTGCCGCGCTGGCCGCGCGTCCCGGGCAGACCGGCCCGACAGCGTTGCGGTTCATCGGCGGTCGTCGCCACCGGGATCTGCTGTCGGCTGTGCCACTCGCGGTCCTCGGTGCGGCGGTCGTCGTCGCGATGCTCACCGCCGTCGTGGTCGGTGTGCGGGTGCAGGGTGCGTCGGTGATCGGGGGCGATGTGCCCGCGACCGCCCCGCCTGAGACGACGACGTCCTCCGCCGCCGGCTCCACCGTCACGCGGCCGGCCGCGACGACGAGTGCGGTCCGGGGACCGTCACCGGTCCGCACCACTCGACCGGATGTCGATCCCGCCACGGCGCCGACCACCACGACGGCCGTCGACACCGGTGGCGGCTACCTCGATCCCGTTCGTACGCCTCGACCGTGGGCGACGACGCAGCTGCCGACGACGGAGGGGACCGACGTCCCCACGTCGACCATCACGCCGCCGTCGACGAGCGTCCCGTTCGACTCCTCGGTCACCGAGTCGCCGTCACCGTCGCTGACGCCCTACCCGTTCACGCCGATACCCGGACCGACCACCGCGCCACAGTCCGTCGCCCCCGACGACGGTGCACGCCAAGGTCTCTCGACCCAACCCGAGCCGACCACCCAGGCTCCGGCCGCACCCTGACGACTGCGCTCCGCGTGCTCGATTGCGACGAGCGGTGAGCCGGGGGGCATGCGAAGGGTGAGGGATCGTGCGAATGTGCAGCGGCCGTGCGAATCCTGCTGTCGAAACGTGGTTTCGCCCGCGTGTGACGGTTTCGCCCGCGGGATTCGGCGGGCGATTCCGGGACGGGGTGGCGAGACGCAAATTTCGCGGGCGGTTCGCATGGTCGAAGGCGTTTCGCACGTCCCGTGGGGCATGCGAAAGGGCGGGGATCGTGCGAATGTGCTGCGGCGGTGCGAATCCTGCTGTCGGAGCCTGGTTTCGCCCGCGTGTGACGGTTTCGCCCGCGGGATTCGGCGGGCGAATCCTGGACGGGGTGGCGAGACGAGGATCTCGCGGGCGATTCGCACGGTCGAAGGCGTTTCGCACGTCCCCGGGGGCATGCGAAAGGGCGGGGATCGTGCGAATGTGCCGCGGCGGTGCGAATCCTGCTGTCGGAACGTGGTTTTGCCCGCGTGTGACGGTTTCGCCCGCGGGATTCGGCGGGCGAGTCCGGGCTGGGGTGGCGAGACGCACATTTCGCGGGCGGTTCGCGTCGTCGCGGGCGTTTCGCACGTCCCCGGGGGCATACGAATGGGCGGGGATCGTGCGAATGTGCCGTGGCCGTGCGAATCCTGCTGTCGGAACGTGTTTTTGCCCGCGTGTGGCGGTTTCGCCCGCGGGATTCGGCGGGCGATTCCGGGCTGGGGTGGCGAGACGCACATTTCGCGGGCGATTCGCTTGGTCGAAGGCGGTTCGCGTGGTCGCGGGCGTTTCGCACGTCCCCGGGGGCATGCGAATGGGCGGGGATCGTGCGAATGTGCCGCGGCGTGCCAATCTCTCAGCTGCGCGCGAGTTCCATGGTGCGCTTGAGGAGGTCGGCGACGGCGTCCATCTCCGTGAGGAAACCGTCGTGGCCGCTGTCGGACTGCACGACGTTCAGACCACCGACGCACCCGGGGAGCTGATCGGCCAGTTCGGCCTGGGTGCGCAAGGGGTACAGACGATCCGACGAGATCCCGCCGACGATGCAGGGGACCTCGCAGGACTCGAGTGCCGCCCGTGTCCCACCGCGGTTGCGGCCGACGTCGTGGTTGTTCAGCACCTCGCTGAGCACCACGTAGCTGCCGGGGTCGAAGCGGGCGATGAGCTTGTCGGCCTGATGCTCGAGGTAGCTCTGCACCGCGTACCGACCGCCGTGCAGCGGGTCCTCGGTGCCCTGCACGGAGTTCTGGAATCGGTTGTCCAGCTCGATCTCCGAGCGGTAGTACATGTGCGCGATCCGCCGTGCGACGCCGAGTCCGGCCGTCGGCGTGACCCCGGTGCCGTGATAGTCCCCACCCTGCCAGGCGGGATCGGCCTTGATGGCGGCGATCTGTGTTGTCTGGGTGCCGATCTGATCCGCCGTCGCCCGGGCCCCGACGGCGAGCACCAGCGCGCTGCGGACCCGGTGCGGGTACCCGATCATCCACTCCAGCGACCGGGCGCCACCCATCGACCCGCCGAGAACCGATGCGACGGAGTCGATCCCGAGGACATCCATCAGCGCGACCTCGGCGCGGACCTGGTCGAGCACGGTGATGTTCGGGAACCGCGACCCCCACGGTCGCCCGTCGGGACCCGGCGACGCCGGGCCCGTCGACCCACCGCATCCGCCGAGCACGTTGGCGGAGACGACGCACCACTCGTCGGTGTCGACCGCCGACCCGGGGCCGATCAGACCGTCCCACCAGCCGGGCAGTGGGTGCCCGGGTCCGGGTGGACCGACGACGTGGGAGTCGCCCGTCAGTGCATGCAATGCGATGACGACGTTGTCGCGTGCGGGCGACAGGCGGCCCCAGCGCTGGAAAGCCATGGTGACGTCGTCGATGACGTCACCGTTGTCGAGCGCGATCGACCCCACGGACACACGGGTCAGCTCCCCGTCGGGGAGTGTCTCCCAGTCGGTCTCGGTCGATGTCCGGGGGTCGATCGTCACCGTCACCGAGCCGCCCGGAATCCCTGCTCGAGGTCGGCGAGGATGTCGTCCACACCCTCGAGCCCGACTGCGAGCCGCACGAGGCCGGGGGTCACACCGGCGGCCAACTGCTCCTCGGGGACCAGCTGCGAATGGGTGGTCGACGCCGGGTGGATCACCAGGGAGCGCACATCACCGATGTTGGCCACATGGCTGTGCAGGGTGAGTGCGTCGACGAATCGTTTGCCGGCGTCGACACCACCGACGATCTCGAAGGCGACGATCGCGCCCTGTCCGCGCGGCGCGAGCTGTTGTCCTCGCTCGTACCAGGGTGACGACGGCAGACCGGCGTAGGCGACCGACTCCACCTGGTCGTGCTTCTCGAGGAAAGCGGCGACCGCGCGGGCGTTCTCGACGTGCCGCTCGACGCGCAGGCTCAGCGTCTCCAGACCCTGCGAGATGAGGAACGCGTTGAACGGCGCGATGGCCGAACCGGTGTCACGCAGCCACTGCACGCGGGCCTTGAGCGCGAACGCCGGTGCGCCGAGGTCGGCGAACACGGCACCGTGGTAGCTCGGATCGGGTGTGGTGAACCCGGGGAAGAGGTCCTGGCCGTCGCGCTGCACCCGCCAGTCGAAGGTGCCGCCGTCGACGATGACGCCGCCGACCGCGGTGCCGTGACCGCCGAGGTACTTGGTCGCCGAGTGCACCACGATGTCCGCGCCGTGCGACAGCGGCTGGATGAGGTAGGGCGTCGCGACGGTGTTGTCGACGATGAGCGGGACGCCGTGCTCGTGCGCCAGCGCGGACACCGCGGGGAGGTCGAGGATCTCGTTGTTCGGGTTGGCGATGGTCTCGCCGTAGAACGCGCGGGTGGTGGGCCGGACGGCCGCCCGCCAGGACTCGATGTCGTCGGGGTTCTCGACGAACGACACCTCGATGCCCAGCTTGGGCAGCGTGTAGTGGAAGAGGTTGTAGGTGCCGCCGTAGAGCCGCGGGCTGGAGACGACGTGTCCGCCGGTCTCGACCACGTTCAGGATGGCGTAGGTCTCGGCCGCCTGACCCGACGCGACGAGCAGGGCCGCGACACCGCCCTCGAGCGCGGCGATCCGCTGCTCGACGGCGTCCTGCGTCGGGTTCATGATGCGGGTGTAGATGTTGCCCGGCTCGGCGAGACCGAACAGATCCGCGGCGTGCTTGGTGTCGCGGAAGGTGTACGAGGTGGTCTGGTAGATCGGGAGAGCGCGAGCAGAGGTCGTTGCGTCGGCAGTCTGTCCCGCGTGGATCTGCTTGGTCTCGAAGCTCCAGGAGGCGGTGGGGTCCTCGGACTCGAGGGTGCCGTCGTAGGGGAGATCGCTCATGGTGATGACTTCCTTGTGGTCGCCGGGCATCGCCGCCCGGGGGGTCCGACCATCGGACCCGCGCTTGCCGTGGCGACCGCGCAGGTCCCCACAACCTGGTCTTTCACCCGGAGCACCCCACCGCGGTTGGAGGGTTGCCGGTCAGCCGAGCCGGGGCTTGACGCTGACACTCATGACCTGGCGCCCAGGATATAGCATCGCGAATCCACGTCGGTCAGCCTTCTCGATCGCACGGATCGGAACCCGTGCGGGGTCGTCGGTGACGACTCGGTGCGACCGACTCACAGCGCGCGGACTACGGTGGTCATGGCTCCACATGAGCACTCACGAGGTGCCCGCCCGGAGCCGGCCACCACGCCGAGGAGGACGTTCAGTCACATGGGCAAGATCAAGGTAGAGGGCACGGTCGTCGAACTGGACGGCGACGAGATGACCCGGATCATCTGGCAGTTCATCAAAGAGAAGCTGATCCACCCCTACCTCGACGTCAATCTCGACTATTACGACCTCGGCATCGAGTACCGCGACGAGACCGACGACCAGGTCACGGTCGACGCGGCGCACGCCATCCAGAAGCACGGCGTGGGCGTCAAGTGCGCCACCATCACCCCCGACGAGGCCCGCGTCGAGGAGTTCGGTCTGAAGAAGATGTGGCGGTCGCCCAACGGCACCATCCGCAACATCCTCGGCGGCACCATCTTCCGCGCGCCGATCATCATCTCGAACGTCCCTCGCCTCGTGCCCGGCTGGACCAAGCCGGTCATCGTCGGTCGCCACGCGTTCGGTGACCAGTACCGGGCCACCGACTTCAAGGTCCCCGGCGCCGGCACCGTCACCATCACCTACACGCCCGAGGACGGCTCCGAGCCCATCGAGCACGAGGTCGTGCAGATGCCGGAAGAGGGCGGCGTCGTGATGGGCATGTACAACTTCAACAAGTCCATCGAGGACTTCGCGCGCGCCTCCCTGAACTACGGCCTGCAGCGCAACTACCCGGTCTACCTCTCGACCAAGAACACGATCCTCAAGGCCTACGACGGCGCCTTCAAGGACATCTTCGCCGACGTCTTCGAGAAGGAGTTCAAGTCGGAGTTCGACGCGGCGGGGATCCACTACGAGCACCGCCTCATCGACGACATGGTCGCGTCCTCCCTGAAGTGGGAGGGCGGCTACGTGTGGGCGTGCAAGAACTACGACGGCGACGTCCAGTCCGACACCGTCGCGCAGGGGTATGGCTCGCTGGGTCTGATGACCTCGGTGCTGATGACCCCGGACGGCGGCATCTGTGAGGCGGAGGCCGCGCACGGCACGGTCACCCGCCACTTCCGTCAGCACCAGCAGGGCAAGCCGACGTCGACCAACCCGATCGCGTCGATCTTCGCGTGGACCCGCGGCCTCGAGCACCGGGGCAAGCTGGACAGCACCCCCGAGGTCGTCGAGTTCGCCCACCAGCTCGAGGACGTCGTCGTCAACACCGTCGAGAGCGGCAAGATGACGAAGGACCTCGCCCTTCTCGTCGGCGGCGACCAGGGATACCTGACCACCGAGGAGTTCCTCGGCGCGATCGACGAGAACCTCGCCGCCGCACGCCGCGACAGCTGAGGACGTCTGAGGTCGCATCGGTGGTGTGAACAGTCTCACCACCTGGTGAGGGATGGTCTGTGCCGCTCCTGCGGTTCGATTCCCTCGTGACCCTCGCCGACCTGAAGCTCTCCGACCGCAGCGCCACCGCCACCACCGACGCGGTACCGCTCGGTGCGCCGGTGACCTCGTCGGTGCGTCGGTGGGCTGTGCTCGCGCTGGCCCTCGGCGGATTCGGCATCGGCACCACCGAGTTCGTCGCGATGGGGCTTCTGCCCGACATCGCCGGGTCGCTGGGGGTCTCCGAACCCTCTGCGGGACATGTGATCTCGGCGTACGCGCTGGGTGTTGTGGTCGGTGCGCCGGTCATCGCGGCGCTCACCGCGCGAGTGTCGCGACGGCGACTGCTGATCGGGTTGATGGTGGCGTTCACCGTGGGCAACCTTGCGAGTGTGGTGGCGCCGGATCAGACGACGCTGATGATCGCCCGTTTCGTGTCCGGCCTTCCGCACGGCGCGTACTTCGGCGTCGCGGCGCTCGTCGCCTCGCATCTGGCCGGGCCGGGCAATCGTGCGAAGGCGGTCGGTCAGGTCATGCTGGGCCTGTCGGTGGCGAACGTGATCGGCGTGCCCGTCGCGACCTGGCTGGGCGAACACTTCGGGTGGCGATCGGCGTTCGCGCTCGTCGTCGTCATCGGTCTGCTGACGCTCGTCGCGCTGATGCGTTTCCTGCCGACCCTGGGGACGATGACGATCACCAACCCGCTCACCGAACTCGGTGCGCTCAGGCGCCCGCAGGTGCTGCTCACCGTGGCGATCGGGGTCGTCGGCTTCGGCGGCATGTTCGCCTTCTACACCTACATCCACACCACCCTGACCGACGTCTCCGGACTGCCCGGCGCGCTGGTGCCGGTCGCGCTGATGCTGTTCGGCCTGGGCATGGTGGTCGGGAACGTCGTCGGCGGTGCGCTCGCCGACCGGTCGGTGACCATCACCCTCGCGGTGGGCCTGTCGGCCATCGCCGCCGTTCTCCTCGCGTTCGCCGCGTTCGCGGGGACCGTCTGGATCGCCGTGCCGCTGGTGTTCGCGGTCGGTGTCACCGGGTCGGCTCTCGTGCCCGCACTGCAGACCCGACTCATGGACACCGCCGAGGACGCCCAGACGCTCGCCGCGGCCCTCAACCACTCGGCGCTCAACGTCGCCAACGCGGCCGGCGCATGGCTCGGCGGCATCGTCATCGGCGCGGGACTGGGCTACCGCGCGCCGTCTGTGCTGGGAGCAGGGCTGGCGGTCGCGGGTCTCGTCGTGCTCGCCGTGGCGGTCGTGACGGCTCGCCGGCGCGCTGTCGTCACGGCCCGGGGCCAGACCGTCGGTGGCTCTGCCTAGACTCGCTGCCCGTGCCCACCACAGTCACCACGGCCAACGTCAACGGGATCCGCGCGGCGGCCAAGCAGCGCAATCCCGACAACCCCGGGATCCTGCCGTGGCTCGGTGAACCCACCGGTCGCCGTCTCGTGCTGATCCAGGAGATCCGCGCCTCCCTCGAGCAGGCGCAGGATGCACTCGCGCCCGCCCTCGACGCCGGGTGGCGGCTGTCGATGTGTGAGTCGGTGAAGAAGGGCCACGCCGGGGTCGGCGTCCTCTCCACCGTCGACGTCGAGGCCGTCCGTGTCGGGTTCGGCAGCGACGAATTCGACGCCACGGGGCGGTATCTCGAGGTCGACGTCCCCGCCGACGGCGACGACCCTGCGCTCACGCTGGGATCCCTCTACCTGCCCAAGGGCGCCGCCGACGGGGAGAAGCGCGACGAGAAGTTCCGATTCCTCGAGCAGTTCGGTGCGCACCTGGCGGCGCTCGGGCGCAAGCGGCGCGGTGTCGTGGTGGCCGGTGACTGGAACATCGCCCACGACACCCGGGACATCAAGAACTGGAAGGGCAACCAGAAGAGTCCGGGGTTCCTGCCCGAGGAGCGCGCCTGGGTCGACGACGTCCTCGCCGGCCGCTGGACCGACGTACTGCGCGAGGTCGTCGGCGACGTCGCGGGGCCGTACTCGTGGTGGTCGTGGCGGGGCAAGGCCTTCGACGTCGACTCCGGCTGGCGCATCGACTACCACCTGGCGAATCCCGTCATGGCGCAGCGGGTTCTGTCGGCACGTGTGGAACGGCCGGTCGCCTACGACCGCCGCTGGTCCGACCACGCCCCGGTCACCGTCGAATTCGCTTGAGACGGTCTGGAACAATTCCGACCATGACCGCCCCCCGTGTCCTCTCCGGCATCCAGCCGACCAGCGACTCGTTCCATCTCGGGAACTACCTCGGCGCGGTGCGGCAGTGGGTGGCCCTGCAGGACGGGTTCGAGGCGTTCTACTTCATCCCCGACCTGCACGCGCTCACCGCCAGTTTCGACCCGGCGCTGCTGGCCGAGCGGACCCGTCGTGCGGTCGCCCAGGTCATCGCCGTCGGTGTCGATCCCGCGGAGACGACCCTGTACGTGCAGTCCCATGTGCCGGAGATCTCGCAGCTGACCTGGGTCCTGTCCTGCATCACCGGGTTCGGCGAGGCCAACCGGATGACGCAGTTCAAGGACAAGTCGGCGAAGGGCGGCGCCGACGCCGCGGGTGTCGGACTGTTCACCTACCCGATCCTCATGGCCGCCGACATCCTCGCCTTCGACGTCGAACGCGTCCCCGTCGGCGAGGACCAGCGACAGCACCTCGAGCTGACCCGGAACCTGGCCCAGCGCTTCAACTCCCGTTTCGGTGAGACGTTCGTGGTGCCCGAGGCGCACATCGTCTCCTCGACCGCGAAGATCTACGACCTGCAGAACCCGACCGCGAAGATGAGCAAGTCCGCAGAGTCCGACGCCGGCCTCATCAACCTCCTCGACGACCCGAAGCGGTCGGCGAAGAAGGTGCGGTCGGCGGTCACCGACGCCGGTCGCGAGATCGTGTTCGACCGGGAGAACAAGCCCGGCGTCAGCAACCTGCTGACGATCCACTCGGCTCTGTCGGGCACACCCGTCGCCGACCTCGAGGCCCACTTCGAGGGCAAGGGATACGGCGACCTGAAGGTCGAGACCGCGCAGGTCCTCACCGATTTCGTCACCCCGCTGCGCGCCCGCGTCGACGAGCTCATGGCCGATCCGGCCGGGCTCGACGCGATCCTCGCCGACGGCGCCGTCCGAGCGCGGGAGATCGCCGCGCAGACGCTCGCCCGCGTCTATGACAGGGTGGGATTGCTGGGCGCGACGCGTCCGTGAATGCGACGAGAGACGGGTGACGATGGCGGACACGACCACATCGCAGGGCGACAAGCCGTCCCGACTGGAGGAGCTGCGCGCCCGTCACGCGTGGCTCGATCACCTGGTCGCCGCCGGTTCCCGGTACCAGGCGTCGAAGGGTGACTTCTTCGCCGCCGGCGCCACCTACTTCAGTGTCCTGGCGCTGTTCCCTCTGCTCATGGTCGGCTTCGCGATCGCCGGGTTCGTCTTCGTCGCCAGCCCCGACCTGCTCGAGCAGGCCAAGCAGCAGATCACCGACTCCTTCTCCGGCGACATGGGCAACCAGCTCAACGACCTGATGGATCAGGCGATCGCGTCCCGGACCTCGATCGGGATCATCGGTCTCCTCCTGGCGGTCTACTCGGGACTCGGGTGGATGGCCAACCTCCGCAACGCGCTCACCGTGCAATGGGGGCCCGAGGTGCCGTCGCAGTCGTTCCTGCGCACCAAGATCGGCGATCTCGGGGCGCTGCTCGGTCTGTTCGTCGCGCTCGCGGTGTCGTTCGGCTTGTCGGCGCTGGCCGGCAGCGGTCTGACGCGGTGGGTGCTCGACCACATCGGTCTCGGCGACGTCCCCGGCGTCTTCATCGTGGTGCGCGTGGTGTCGATCGTGGTGTCGCTGGCCGCGTCGACGTTGCTCTTCACCTGGGCGATCGCGCGGTTGCCCCGGATCCCGCTGCCGTACCGCAACGCGCTGAAGGCGGGTCTGCTGACCGCCGTCGTTTTCGAGATCTTCAAGGCGATCGCGACCTTCTACCTGAAGAGCGTGGTGTCGGGACCTGCCGGCGCGACCTTCGGTCCCATCATCGGGATCATGGTGTTCGCGTTCTTCACGACCCGCATCGTGCTGTTCGCGACGGCCTGGGCGGCCACGGACGAGCAGAACCAGCGCTTCGCGACGACAGCCGTCCCCGATCCGGTGGTCATCGAGCCGCGTGTGGTGGTCTCGCCCGCTCTGCGCGGCGTCGGCACCGTCGCAGCCCTCGCCGCGGGTGCCGCGGCGGTCGCCGGATGGGCACGACTGCGCCGCGGCGGGCGTTCCTGACATCTGCCCCTCCGCGGGGCGGCGTCACCGCGTCCGACGGTTGATCCGCACCGCGGCGGCGACGAGCCCGAGGACGACGAGCACGCCGATCCCTCCGACGACCAGCCGACCGCTGACGCCGCTGCCGCCGGGCCCGTCGTCGGACGCGGGCTGGGCGAGAGCCGGCCCGGACCCGGAGCGGCGCGTCGGCGTGGTGCTCCCACCCGAGGGACCCGACGAGGCCGGTCCGTCGACGAGGGTGCCGACCGATGCGGTGCGCGGCATCGAGAAGCCGTAGTCCAGCAGTGACTTCGCCTGGTCCCAGTACGAGTCGCCCGCCTCGTTGAGGCCGTACATCTGGACCACGACGAGTGTGCGTCCGTCCCGCTGGACCGCGCCGACGAAGGTCTTGCGGGCGTCGTCGGTGTATCCGGTCTTGCCGCCGACGATGCCGGGGAAGCCCTCGGTCAGCAGCTTGTTCTGGGACTCCATCTGATATCCGGGATGCGGCTTGTCGCCGGGGACCTCGGGCAGAGGCGGGTAACCGGGGAAGGGGGCGTCGACGTGGGAGATGAGATCCCGGAAGGTCGGGTTCTGCAGCGCCGCACGGAAGATCAGCGCGAGATCGTATGGCGACGTGCTCATGCCGGGGGCGTCGAGACCCGACGGTGACGCAGCACGGGTGTCCTCGGCGCCGAGGGAGTGCGCCAACTCGTTCATCTTCCCGACGGCGGCCTCGTCGCCGCCGAGCTCGCGGGCGAGGGCGTTGGCGCAGTCGTTGCCCGACACCATGAGCAGGCCCTGCAGCAACTGGCGGACGGTGTAGCGGCCGCCGGGCCCGATGCCCGCGGCGTCGCCCTCCATCCCGTAGTCAGCGCGCGTGCCGGTGACGACGGTGTCCAGGTCGAGGTCGCGCAGGGAGACCAGGGCGAGCAGCGTCTTGATCGTCGATGCCGGCCGATACCGTCCGTGCGGGTCCTTGGCCGCGAGGACGGTCCCGGCGGTGGCGTCGGCGACCAACCACCCCGCAGAGGTCAGACCGCGGGGGACCGCCGACGCCGACCCGGCCGTCACCACCCCGCACGCCGCGAGTCTCCCGCCACCGACCGGCGGCTGCGGGACGGGCAGCGGGGACGGGGCCTGCTGACCGGGCGGCGGCACCTCCGAGGTGTCGACGGCGGGAGCGGGGGACACGCGGTACGGACAGCTCGCGGTGTCGGGGCTCGTCGGGACGACGACCGGTGCGGCGGTGGCGGTCGCGGGCAGCATCGCCGATCCTGCGATCAGGCCCGCGGCGACCGTCGCCCGCATCGCCCGGGACACACCTCGCATGGGCGCCGAACCTACCCCGCGGGTCGGTCCGCGGAGAGGAACCGCGCCGCGGCGGCACCCCAGCCCCGTACCTCGTCGGGTGTCCTGGCGATCTGCAGAGTCGCGTCGGGCAGGACGTCGGCGAGCCGTTCGGCCGTGCTGACGGGGTGCCCGGGGTCGGTGTCCCATGGCAGCAGCAGCGTCGGATGCGTGATCGCCGCGAGGTCGGCAGGGTCGGGCAGGTCCGAGGCCGCCGCACCCCGCAACAGGGCTGCGAAGCAGTCGTCGCGGACATCGCCGGTGAAGGGCCGTCGCTGCACCGTCTCGAGGATCGGCGGCTGTGGCTGCTCCGCCGCCGCGGCCAGGAAGGCCTCGACCCCGGCCGCGACGACGAGGTCGGCGCCGTCGCGGTACCCGGCGACCTGCGCGGCGCGCGTCTCCCACGCCGTCGGCGGGATGGCCAGGACGAGCCGCCGGATGCGTTCGGGGGCGCGCAGTGCCGCGTACAGGGCGCCGGCGGTGCCCATCGACATCCCGATCACGTCGACGGGCCGGTCGGGCGAGACGGTGTCGATGACGGCCACCAGGTCGTCGGCGAGCCGCGGCCAGGTGTACTCGTCGGGGTCGTGGCCGCCCGTCGACCGGCCGTGCCCCCGCGCGTCGTAGGCGACGAGGCAGCGCGCGTCGGTGGCGACCGGACGCCAGTCGAAGACGCCGTCCCCGGCCATCGCTGCGCGGCTCGACGACATCCCGTGCGCGACGACGGTCACCGCCGCGCCGGGGACAGGCTGGTCACAGGCGAGCGCTGCGCCGGGCCGGACGATCTCGATGTCGGTCACGACACCGATCATCACCCATACGAAGGACCGGTGTGGTGCGGCACGGGCGTTCACCGACGTCGCGCGACTACTGTTCACGCGTGATCGATGCACTGGTCCAATGGCTTCTCGGCCTGCCCCCGTGGGTGGCGCTGGTGATGGCGTTCCTGTTCCCCGCGCTGGAGGCGTCGATCTTCGTCGGGGTCGTCATCCCGGGTGAGATCGCGGTGCTCATCGCCGGCGTGATCGCCAGCGGCGGTCGCCTGCAGTTGTGGGAGGTGCTGGTCGTCGCGATCGCGGGCGCGATTCTCGGCGACTTCGTCGGGTTCGAGGTCGGTCGGCGGTGGGGTGCGGTGCTGCTCGCGAAACTGCCCGAGCGCCTGGTCAAGCCCGAGCACGTCGAACGCGGTCGTGAGGAACTGCGCAAGCGCGGCGCGATCGCGGTCCTCGTCGGCCGGTGGATCGCGGCGTTGCGGGCGTTGATGCCGGGTCTGGCCGGGATGTCCGGGATGCGGTTGCGCACCTTCGTCATCGCCAACGCGATCGGCGGCGCGATCTGGGCGAGTGCGGTGGCGAGCCTCGGATACGTCGCGGGGTCGTCGTACAAGACCGTGGAGAGCAGCCTCGGCTACGCGTCGGAGATCCTCATCGGGATCGTCGTGCTCGTCGTCGTCGCGCTCGTCGTCCGACACCGGCTGCGCAGACGACGCGCCGGGAGCGCGGCGACCGGGATCTCAGTCGAAGAGGATGACCTGGCGGATCGCCGCCCCGTCGGCGAGTGAGTCCATCGCCGCGTTGATGTCGTCGAGCCCGATTCGCGCCGACACGAGCTTATCGACGGGGAGACGCCCGGCCCGCCACAGGTCGGCGTAGACCGGGATGTCCCGCGACGGCACCGCCGATCCCAGGTAGCTGCCGACGATGGTGCGGGCGCCGGCGACGAGGGCCAAGGGCGAGATCGACGATCGCGCGTCCGGCGCGGGGAGTCCGACGGTCACGGTGATGCCGCCGGGCGCCGTCGCCGACACCGCGGTCTCGAACGCCCGGGCATTTCCGGCGGCCTCGATCACCACGTCGGCGGTGACGCCCTGCTCGGCCACCTCGGCCGGTGTGTACGTGGCGGTCGCGCCGAGCTCACGCGCGGTCGCGAGCTTGTCCTCGACGGCGTCGACACCGATGACGTCTCCGGTGCGCAGCGACAGGGCCGTGAGGATCGCGGCCATGCCGACGCCGCCGAGGCCGACGACCATCACGGACTGGCCCTCGGTCGGCTTGCCGGCGTTGAGCACCGCACCCCCGCCTGTCAGCACCGCGCAGCCCAGGACCGCGGCCACCTCGGGTGGGACGTCGTCCCCGACGGGCGTGACCGAACGGTGGTCGACGACGGCGTGGTCGGCGAATCCCGAGACACCGAGATGGTGGTGCACGGTGTGGTGGTCGTCGGGGTCCGCGGGATGCAGTCGGCGGTCACCGTCGAGCAGGGTCCCCTCGTTGTTCGCGACCGATCCGGGTCCACAGGGCAGGCGACCGTCGGTCGCGCACTGCGGACAGTCACCGCAGCGGGGGAGGAACGCCATCACCACCCGCGTACCGATGGTGAGGTCGTCCACCTGTGACCCCACCGCGACGATCCGGCCGGCCGCCTCGTGTCCGAGTGCCATCGGCAGGGGGCGCGGGCGGTTGCCGTCGACGACGGAGAGGTCGGAGTGACACACCCCTGCGGCCTCGATGCGGACGGTGACCTCGTGCGGCCCGGGCTCGTCGAGCTCGAGTTCCTCGATCTCGATGGGCCGGGAATCGGCGTAGGGGCGGGCCCGCCCGGATTCCTGGAGCACCGCTGCGCGGATCCTCATCGTTCTCCCGTTCGGTCGGTGGTGGGTGTGTCGCGGACGCCGGGGTCGGGTTCGGCCGGCCGGGTGAGGTCGGCGAGCACTGCGCGCACCGCGTCGGGGACGGGTACGGGGCGTCGGGTCGCGGCGTCGACGTACACGTGCACCCATCGTCCCCGCGCCGCCGGTGGACCGTCGTCGATCGTGAAGACGGCGAGGTCGTAGGTGACGCTGGACGTGCCGAGCCGGTCGACGGCGAGCGCCACGGTGACCGGCTCGGGGAACGCGACGGAGTCGAGGAACCGGCAACCCGACTCGACCACGACGTTGCGCACGGTGTCGCGCGCGGGATCGAGAGGCGTCCCGGCCTCGGCCAGCCGCTCCGCCAACCAGCCGTTGATCGCGGTGTCGAACAGTTGGTAGTAGACCGCGTTGTTCAGGTGGCCGTACATGTCGTTGTCGGCCCAGCGCGTCGTCATCGGCACCCGGCCGCCGAAATCCGTGAGTCGTAGATCCCGGTCCTCGCCCATGTCCGCCTTCCCTCGCCGGCCGCCCGCCCAGGTGGGCGCTTTTGCTCACACGTGGTGGGTGGGCGACTATATGGGGTGATGAACCCGCCACCGATCACCGACACCGACGTCGAGCCCGACGATATCGGCTCACGTATCGACCCCGTCCTCGCCCGGAGCTGGCTGCTGGTCAACGGCGCGGGACCCGACCGGTTCCAGGCGGCCGCGCACTCCCGCGCCGACATCGTCGTCCTCGACATCGAGGACGCCGTCGCGCCCAAGGACAAGGTCGCGGCCCGCGAGAACGTCATGGGGTGGTTGTCGGCCGGGAACGTCGACTGGGTCCGCGTCAACGGGTTCGGTACGCAGTGGTGGGAGGGCGACCTCGACGCGCTCCGGCAGCTCGGGACGGGGCTGGGCGGGGTGATGCTGGCGATGGTGGAATCCGTCGACCACGTCACCGAGACCGCCAAACGCCTGCCGGGTGTGCCGATCGTCGCGCTGGTGGAGACCGCCCGCGGGCTCGAGCGGATCGGAGAGATCGCCTCGGCGAAGGGGACGTTCCGCCTCGCCTTCGGCATCGGCGACTTCCGTCGTGACACCGGGTTCGGCGAGAACCCGACCACACTCGCCTACGCACGATCGCGGTTCACCATCGCAGCCAAGGCCGCTCACCTTCCGAGCGCGATCGACGGGCCCACCGTCGGGTCGTCGGCTCTGCGGCTGTCGGAGGCGACCGCGGTCAGTCGCGAGTTCGGGATGACCGGCAAGATCTGCCTCACCCCGGACCAGTGCGCGGCGGTGAACGAGGGATTGTCGCCGTCTCAGGAGGAGATCGCTTGGGCGCGTGAGTTCTTCGACGAGTTCGAGCGTGACGGCGGCGAAATCCGCAACGGGTCGGACCTGCCGCGCATCGCCCGCGCGACGAAGATCGTCGACCTGGCCCGGTCGTACGGCATCGACGTGCAGGCCGCCGACTACGACGAGCCGGATCACGCTCCGGCACCGTCGGACACCTACCACTACTGACCGGCAGCGCCGAGCCACGTGGTCATCCGTCGCCTCGACGCGGTACAGCGTCGCAACCGCGGTGTGGGGTTCGTGCTCGCGGTCGTCTACAAGTTCGTCGACGATCAGGGCGGCTACCTCGCCGCCCTGATCGCCTACTACGCGTTCATCTCGCTGTTCCCGCTGCTGCTGTTGCTGACCACCGGACTCGGGGTGATCCTCGTCGACCACCCGTCGTTGCAGCAGCGACTGGTCAGCTCCGCACTCGGCGAGTTCCCCATCATCGGCGAGCAGCTGGGTGAACCCGGGCGGCTGAGCGGCGGGTTGGGCGGCGTCGTGATCGGCGTCGTCGGCGCACTCTACGGCGGATCCGGTGTGGGACAGGCGACGCAGAACGCGATGAACGTGATGTGGTCGGTGCCGCGCAACGAGCGACCGAATCCCCTCCTGGCGCGCCTGCGCAGTCTGCGGTTGCTCAGCGTGCTCGCGCTAGCGCTCGCGGGCACGACCACGTTGTCGTTGCTGGGCAACTTCGTCGACGGGTTCGGGACCCTCTCGACCGTGGGCCTCGCGGTCGCGGCAGTCGTCATCAACGCGTTCGTGTTCTCCATCGGCTACCGCGTGGGGACCGCCCGCTCGGTCACCCTGCGTCAGGTCCTCCCCGGCGCGGCCACGATGGCGGTCATCTGGCAGCTGCTGCAGACCTTCGGTGCCGTCTACGTCGGCCAGGTGGTGCGCAACGCGAGCGCCACCAATGGCGTATTCGCCGTGGTGCTCGGCTTGCTCGCCTTCCTCTATCTGACCGCGCTCGCTGTGGTCTTCACCGTCGAGATCAACAGTGTCCGTGTGCAGAAGCTGTTCCCGCGCGCCTTGCTCACCCCCTTCACCGACGACGTCGTGCTCACCCGCGGCGACAGACGTGCCTACACCGCGCAGGCGCAGGCCCAGCGCGCCAAGGGATTCGAGCAGATCGACGTCACCTTCGAGCGGGCGACCGGTGACACCGACGATCCCTCCGACAAGGGCTGATCGGTACGCCGCCGACGCCGATCCCGGATGTGGAGAGGGCCCTGGTTGTTCGAACACACTTGCGAATGTCGTACAGGTGTTCTATCCTGGGGTGGTCGCTTCGACCGGGGGGAGGTGCATCGTGGACGACACCGTCGAGACAACGCTGGTCGCCGATTACGCTGCCCTGGAACAGCTTTTGGATCGGATCGCGGCCACGTCGTCGGATGCGTGCTCCGAGTCGGAGGTGGCGCAGCTCGCGATCGATCATGAGCGGATCGTCCGCAAACTCGGGTCGATCGGGTTGCGCCGCATCATGGATGTGTCGGATCGGGATGCGTTCCGGTCTGTGCAGTGCGCGACGCTGACGCAGTTCGTCGGTGAGCGGTTGCGGGTGCCGAACCCGAAACGCCGGTTGAAGCAGGTGCTGGCCCTGTCGCAGATGCACGCCATGAGCGGGGAGACACTCCCACCGCGGTGTCCGGAGACGGCGGCGGCGATGGCTGAGGGTGATCTGTCGCATGAGCATGTGGATGCGGTGTTGTCGGTGATGGACAAGGTCCCGGCCGCGACGTCGCCGGAGGTGCAGGAGAAGGCCGAGGAACAGATCGCCGACATCGCCCGGAACTTCAGCCCGAAAGAGATCCACCGCGCCGGCGCCCGCTTGTTGTCACATCTGGATCCCGATGGTGCCGAACCATCCGACCGCGACCGCGCCCGGCAACGATCCCTCTCCCTCGGTGTGCAGGGCAGTGACCTGATGTCCCGGCTGGGTGGGAAACTCGACCCCACCACCCGCGCCTTGTTCGAGGTGATGCTGTCGAAGTGGGCGAAACCGGGGATGAACAATCCCGACGACGAGCACTCACCCCGCGGCGGCTGCGACGACGGTGTCGACACCGATGCGCTCACCGCGGCGGCCGAACGGGACTCACGGACGCAGGCCCAACGCAATCACGATGCTCTGCAGGCGTTGTTGCGCGCGGCGGCTGATGGCGGGGTGTATGGGGCGTCGCATCGGGGGTTGCCGCCGCACATCATCATCTCCATCACCGAGAGCCAACTCCGAGACCGGGCGGGTGTCGGGCACACCGCGACCGGCACCGATCTCCCGATGAGCAAGATCGTGAAGCTGGCCGCGCAGGCGCAGATGCATCTCGCGGTGTTCGACGACCACACCGGAGAGCCGCTGTTCTACGGCCGCTCCCGCCGGCTCGCGTCGGAGGTGCAGCGGTTCCTGATGTTCGCCGAATACGGCGGCTGCTCGATGCCCGCGTGCCCGGCACCGTTCACCCACACCGAGGCCCACCACGCCGAACAGGACTGGGCCCAGGGTGGTTCGACCGACGCCACCGACATGGCCCCCGCGTGCGGACCCCACAACCGGGCCGTGCACGACGGCGACGGTGGATGGCAGACCGAGAAGATCACCACCGGCCCCGACCGCGGCAGGTTCGGGTGGGTCGCCAACGGCACCACCGACCCACCCAGAACCAACCACCTCCACCGACCCGACCAGATCCTGGAGGATCACGCACCACCCGACCCGGACTGGTCCGACATCGAACACCGCCTCGAACTGATTCTCGCCGAGGTCGACTCGGAGCCGACGCCACCCGACCCCGAACCGTGGATGATCCGCGTCATCGACTACCGAGCGCCGGTCACACCGACCCGCTGACGCGAATCACGGCGGTGTTGTGCGGCGACACCGTCACCGTGAGCGGTTGCCCGGCGCCCCCCACCTCGCGGCCGGTCCACGCATCGACGGCGGAGCCGTGTGCCCGCACGGCATCGCGATCCACGGTGACCGTGGTGGCGTCGTCGGACGGGTTCGTCACCGACACCGCCACGGATCCGTCGGCCAGTCTCCGGGCTCGGGTCCACCCGTCGACCGACACCGCGCGGGCCATCTCGCCGCGCGGGTCCTGGTCGATGGCCACGATCCCGGGCGACAGCAGGAGGTCCCGTGTCCCTGCGGACATCTGCGTCAGATCGTTGCCGGCGATCAGCGGAGACGCGGCCATGGCCCACAGCGCCAGGTGCGTCCGCTCCTCAGCTGCGCTGAGCGACGAACCCACACCGATCTCCAACATGTCGAGATCCAGCCACCGCCCCGGCCCCACCGATGCATCAGGATCCCGTGCGGCCTCGGCGATGTCGGCGACACCCTGACTTCCCGACGCGCCCTGCCCCGATCGCCACAGTGGCTCGATGTCGTTCGTCAGGCGCGTCGTCGTCGCCACACCGCCCCAGTCGTACTGCGCACCCGGCACACCGGCGGCGGCGTCGATCCCGCTGTTGGGGTTGATCGCCAGCACCATCGGCCGCCGCGTCGCGCGGATCGCGTCGCGCATGGCGACGAACGCCTCACGCTGCGCCACCGGGTCCGACTCCGACGAGCACCAGTCGTCCTTCACGTAGTCCACACCCCACGACGCGAACGTCGCCGCATCGATCACCTCGTGGCCACGGCTGCCCGTGTCACCGGGATAGGTCCCGTTCAGCTGAGCGCACGTGCGCGCGCCCGCACCGGTGTAGATCCCGAACAGCAGACCCCGATCATGGAGATACGACCCCAGCGCCGCCATACCGGACGGGAATCGATCGGTCGACGCCGTCAATCGGCCCGACCGGTCGCGCGTCGGTGACTGCCAACAGTCGTCGACCACCACGTACCGATACCCGGCTGCCGCCAGCCCCGACGACACCAACGCATCCGCCTGAGCGCGGACCGTGCGCTCGTCGATGCCGCACCCGAACGTGTTCCAGCTGTTCCACCCCATCGGGGGAGTGGCGGCGACAGCCGGGACGGCGACCGACGCACCGTCCACCTCATGACCCATCGTCACCCCACAGGACGTCAGCACCCAGACCAGTGCCGCGGCGAGGACGACCGTGACACACGAACGCCCGCGCCTCGACGTGGCCTCCATGACGGTTCACGGTAGGCGGCGTCGCTGCGCGGGCGCTGTGACGATGCTGTGGGTCGGTGCGGGGACGGGATCAGCGCGAGAACATGAGCGCGCGCTTGACCTCCTGGATCGCCTGGGTCACCTGGATGCCGCGCGGGCACGCGTCGGTGCAGTTGAACGTCGTGCGGCAGCGCCACACCCCGTCGACCCCGTTGAGGATGTCGAGACGCTCGGCGGCACCCTCGTCACGGCTGTCGAAGATGAAGCGGTGCGCGTTCACGATCGCGGCCGGACCGAAGTAGCTTCCCTCGTTCCAGTACACCGGGCAGCTGGTGGTGCAGCAGGCGCAGAGGATGCACTTGGTCGTGTCGTCGAACCGATGGCGATCGCTCTGGCTCTGGATGCGCTCACGCGTCGGCTCGTTGCCGCTGGTCATCAGGAACGGCTTCACGGCGCGGTAGGCGTCGAAGAAGGGCTCCATGTCGACGACGAGATCCTTCTCCACCGGCAAGCCGCGGATCGGCTCGACGGTGATGGTGATCTCTTTGTCCTTGTCCTTGGGCAGCAGGTCCTTCATGAGGAGCTTGCACGCCAGCCGGTTCACACCGTTGATGCGCATCGCGTCCGAACCGCAGACGCCGTGAGCGCAGCTGCGACGGAAGGTGAGTGTGCCGTCGAGGTATCCCTTGACGTACAGGAGAAGGTTCAGCATCCGGTCCGTCGGCAGTGCCGGGACACGGAAGCTCTCCCACCCCTGCGCATCCGGATCGTCCGGGTTGAACCGGGAGATCTTCAGCGTGACCATCGTCGCCTCGTCGGGGACGGGCGGCAACGGCGGCTCGTCGCTGCGGGGATCGCGGGCGATGTCGGGCGTGGCGGTCATCAGTACTTGCGCTCCATCGGCTCGTAACGGGTCTGCACCACCGGCTTCCAGCCCAGCTCGATGTCGGAGAGCAGGCCGGTCCCCTTCTTGTACGCCAGCGTGTGACGCATGTAGTTGGTGTCGTCGCGGTCGGGGTAGTCCTCGCGGGCGTGCCCGCCGCGGGTCTCCTTGCGGTTCAACGCCCCGACGACGGTGACCTCCGCCATCTCGAGCAGGAAGCCCAGCTCGATGGCCTCCAGCAGATCGCTGTTGTAGCGGGTCCCCTTGTCGTGCACGCGGATGTGGTTGTACCGCTCCTTCAGCGCGTGGATGTCGGTGAGCGCCTGCTTGAGGGTCTCCTCGGTGCGGAAGACCGACGCGTTCGCGTCCATCGTCGACTGCATCTCGGCACGGATGTCGGCGACGCGCTCGTGGCCGTGCTCGGAGAGGATCTGCTCGAGCCACTCGTCGACCATGCCGGTGGGGTTCTCGGGCAGCGGCACGAGATCTGCGCCGTTGGCGTACTCCGAGGCGTAGATGCCGGCACGACGACCGAACACGTTGATGTCGAGCAGCGAGTTGGTGCCGAGACGGTTGGCGCCGTGCACCGACACACAGGCGCACTCGCCGGCGGCGAACAGCCCCTTCACGACGGTGTCGGGATCGGCGAGGACCTCACCCTTGATGTTGGTGGGGATGCCGCCCATCGCGTAGTGGCACGTGGGGAAGACCGGGACGTACTCGGTGACCGGGTCGACGCCGAGGTACGTGCGCGCGAACTCGGTGATGTCCGGGAGCTTCTCGTTGAGGACGTCCTCGCCGAGGTGGGTCACGTCGATGTAGACGTAGTCCTTGTTGGGTCCGGCGCCGCGGCCCTCGAGCACCTCGAGCACCATCGACCGGGCGACGATGTCGCGGGGCGCGAGGTCCTTGATGGTGGGGGCGTAACGCTCCATGAACCGCTCGCCGTCGGCGTTGCGGAGGATGCCGCCCTCGCCGCGCACGGCCTCGGAGATCAGGATGCCCAGGCCTGCCAGACCTGTCGGGTGGAACTGGTGGAACTCCATGTCCTCCAACGGCAGACCCTTGCGGAACACGATGCCCATGCCGTCGCCGGTCAGGGTGTGCGCGTTGGAGGTCGTCTTGTACATCCGGCCGGAACCGCCGGTGGCCAGGATGACCGACTTCGCGTGGAACACGTGGATCTCGCCGGTGGCGAGTTCGTAGGCGACGACGCCGGTCGCGACCTTCTCGCCGGCCTCGTTCTCACTGAGGCACAGGTCGAGCGCGTAGAACTCGTTGAAGAACTCGACGTCGTTCTTCACGCAGACCTGGTACAGCGTCTGCAGGATCATGTGGCCGGTGCGGTCCGCGGCGTAGCAGGACCGGCGAACCGGGCTCTTGCCGTGGTCACGGGTGTGTCCACCGAAACGACGCTGGTCGATCTTGCCCTCGGGCGTGCGGTTGAAGGGGAGGCCCATCTTCTCGAGGTCGAGGACGGCGTCGATCGCCTCCTTGCACATGATCTCGGCGGCGTCCTGGTCGACGATGTAGTCGCCGCCCTTGACGGTGTCGAAGGTGTGCCACTCCCAGTTGTCCTCTTCGACGTTCGCCAGCGCGGCGCACATGCCGCCCTGCGCGGCGCCGGTGTGGCTGCGCGTCGGGTAGAGCTTCGTCAGGACGGCGGTGCGCGCACGCGGACCCGCCTCGATCGCGGCACGCATGCCGGCGCCCCCGGCGCCGACGATCAGGACGTCATAGCGGTGCTCTTGCATGGATCTTCTCTCGTGTGTTGAGCGTCAGCTGACGGAGTTCACGTCGAACGTGAGGATGGCGTAGGTGCCCAGGCCGACCGTGAGGATCATCGACAGGGCGAGCACGACGTTCAGCCAGAAGCGCGTCGAGTCCTTGCGCGAGTAGTCGGCGATGACCGTGCGGACGCCGTTGCCGCCGTGGAGCTGGGCGAGCCACAGCATCGCCAGGTCCCAGACCTGCCAGAACGGTTGACCCCACCGCTGCGCCACGAACGCCGAGTCGATGCGGTGCACACCGTTGTCGAACGTCAGCATGATCATCATGTGACCGAGGGTGAGGAAGATCAGCGCGATACCCGAGAAGCGCATGAACATCCACGCGTTCTTCTCGAAGTTGCCGCCCTTCGGACGACGCGGCGACCGCGGGTTGTCGAGACTGGCCGGACGGTCGTGATCGGTGCCGACGGTCTTGGCGAGCTTGGGGGCTTCGGAGGTTGTCATCGAGAACTCGCCTCTCAGAGGTTGTCGACGAGGATGGCCAGCATGCGGATGGCGCCCGCGGCGAAGACGACGACGAAGATCGCCGAGATCACCCAGAGCATCTGCCGCTGATAGCGGGGACCCTTCGACCAGAAGTCGACGAGGATGATCCGCACGCCGTTGAGCGCGTGGTACAGCACGCACGCCACGAGGCCGATCTCCATGAGACCGATGACCGGGTTCTTGTACGTGTCGATGATCTGGTCGTACGTGTTCGGGTTGACGCGGATCATCGCGGTGTCCAGTACGTGCACGAACAGGAAGAAGAAGATCGACACACCGGTGATGCGGTGCAGCACCCACGACCACATGCCGGGGTCTCCGCGATAGAGGGAGCGGCGGCGAACCGGCTCCGGCGCGACCTCGGTCTGAGCTGTCATCCCACGGGCCTCCAACATCGTCGATGATGTGAGCGCCAGATCGGTGCGGCCCGGTCCGGCGACCTACTCTCCCGAGAGTAGACCCACTCCAGAGAAGCCTTGGAATCACCTGAGTCCCGCTCGCGGGCAGAACTTTTGGACTTAGGTTTGCCTAACATGTCGCAACGTGTGTCGGGATGGTCGGTGATGCCGGTCCCGACCGGCCGGGAGGAGCTGTCGATGGTGTCCGACTCGACGTGGGATGCGTTGCGCGTCAACGCAAGAGAGATCTGTAATCGGGCCTATGCCCCCTACTCGGACCATCCGGTCGGCGCATCGGCGCTCACGGACGAGGGGCGATTCGTCTCCGGATGCAATGTGGAGAATGTCTCATACGGACTCGGCGTGTGTGCGGAGGTGTCGCTGGTCGCCGACCTGCACCGCAGCGGGGGAGGACGGCTCGTCGCGGTGAGCGTCGCCAACCGCCACGGCGATGTCCTGATGCCGTGCGGGCGGTGCCGACAGGTCCTGCTCGAACACGGCGGCCCGGCGCTGCTCGTCGACCACCCGTCCGGACCCCGCCGCCTCGACGTCCTCCTCCCCGACGCGTTCGGTCCCGACGACCTGACCGCGGGTCGCGCATGAGCCCCGGGGTCATCCCGGACGCGGTGTCGGTGATCACCGCCAAACGGGACGGGCACACCCTCGACGACGCACAGATCGACTGGGCCGTGCGCGCCTTCACCGACGGGGAGATGGCGCCCGAGCAGATGTCGGCGCTCGCGATGGCGATCCTGCTGCGCGGCATGGACCGCCGCGAGATCGCTCGCTGGACCGCGGCGATGGTCGCGACCGGGGAGCGGCTCGACTTCTCCGGGCTGCGCCGTGACGGACGCCCACTGAGGACGGTCGACAAGCACTCCACCGGCGGCGTCGGCGACAAGATCACCCTCCCGCTCACGCCGCTCGTCGCCTCGTTCGGCGTCGCGGTGCCGCAGCTGTCGGGACGCGGCCTCGGCCTGACCGGCGGCACCCTGGACAAACTCGAATCGATCCCCGGATGGCGAGCCGATCTCGATCCGGCCCGGATGACCGCGCAGTTGCGCGATGTCGGTGCGGTGGTCTGTGCGGCGGGACCGGGTCTCGCGCCGGCCGATCGCAAGCTCTACGCCCTGCGCGACGTCACCGGCACCGTCGAGTCCATCCCGATGCTCGCGTCGTCGATCATGAGCAAGAAGATCGCCGAGGGCACCGGCGCGCTGGTCCTCGACGTCAAGGTCGGCAGCGGGGCATTCCTCGCCGACCCCGACGACGCCCGGGAACTCGCGCGCACGATGGTGCAGCTCGGCACCGACGCCGGGGTCGACACCGTCGCTCTGATCACCGACATGTCGACGCCGCTGGGTCACACCGCCGGCAACGCCGTCGAGGTGTCCGAGGCGCTCGACGTCCTCGCCGGGGGTGGGCCCGCGGACGTCGTGGAGCTGACGCTCGCACTGGCCCGCGAGATGCTCGCCGCGGTCGGGGTCGACGGCGACCCGTCCGACCATCTCGCCGGTGGTCAGGCGATGGACACCTGGCGCGCGATGATCGCGGCCCAGGGCGGGGATCCCGGGGCGCCGCTGCCCGTGGCCACGCACACCGACACCGTCACCGCCGACGCCGACGGGGTCGTCACCGCACTCGACGCCCGCGCCGTCGGCCTGGCCGCGTGGCGGCTCGGGGCCGGCCGGGCCCGGCCCGGCGACGCGGTGCAGTCCGAGGCCGGCGTCGTCTGGCACGTCCGGCCCGGCGACCGTGTCCGACGCGGACAGGCGATCATGACGTTGCACACGCAGACCCCCGACCGGATCCCGGCCGCCCGCGCCGCGCTGGACGACGCGATGACGATCGCCGACGCGGCCCCGGGACCCCGGAGCCTGATCCGCGAACGTATTACCGTCGGGACATGACCACCTCCACGTCGCCCGAGTCCCGGCCATCCGGAGTCGACCGCGCGTCGGCGGTCCTCGCACCGAAGGTCCTGCTGCACGATCACCTCGACGGTGGTCTGCGGCCGGCGACCGTCCTCGATCTCGCGCGGGAGAGCGGCTACGACGAGCTCCCGGCCGGCGACGTCGACGGCCTGGCCCGATGGTTCCGGGACAGCGCCGACAGCGGTTCGCTGGTGCGCTACCTCGAGACCTTCACGCACACCGTCGCGGTCATGCAGACCGCCTCGGCCCTGCGTCGCGTGGCGCGGGAGTGCGCCGAGGACCTCGCCGCCGACGGCGTCGTCTACGCCGAGGTGCGGTTCGCACCCGAACAACACCTCACCACCGGTCTCTCGCTCGACGAGGTCGTCGAGGCCGTGCTCGAGGGCTTCGACGAGGGTGTCGCCGCGGCCGGTGACCGAGGGCGGCCGATCCTCGTGCGCTGCCTGGTCACCGCCATGCGGCACGCCGCCCGCTCACGGGAGATCGCCGAGCTGGCAGTGCGTTTCCGCGATCGCGGCGTCGTCGGCTTCGACATCGCGGGCGCCGAGGCGGGCCACCCGCCGAGCCGCCACCTCGACGCGTTCGAGTACATGCGGGCCAACAACGCGCCGTTCACCATCCACGCCGGTGAGGCGTTCGGGCTGCCGTCGATCCACGAGGCCATCAGCTTCTGCGGCACCGATCGCCTCGGCCACGGCGTCCGCGTCATGGACGACATCGAGTTGCCGACCGGGACGGGCCCGTCGTCGGGTCGGGACGTCACCGGGGCCCACCTCGGGCGCGTCGCGAACTACGTGCGGGACAAGCGGATCCCGCTGGAGATGTGCCCGAGTTCGAACGTGCAGACCGGCGCCGTCGCGAGCATCGCCGACCATCCGTTCGACGTCCTCGCGCGCCTACGGTTCCGGGTCACCGTCAACACCGACAACCGCCTGATGAGCGACACCAGCATGAGCAAGGAGTTCGCCGTGCTCGCCGACCAGTTCGGCTACGGCTGGGCCGATTTCGAGCGCTTCACCGTCAACGCGATGAAGTCGGCGTTCATCCACTTCGACGAGCGACTGCGCCTCATCGACGAGGTCATCAAGCCCGGATACGCGGTCCTGATCGGCTGAGCGGCGCCGTCCCGACCCGATTGCGCCGTCCCGACCCCACTGCGCCGGGACGTCACTTCGTGACGAGCCGCGCCTCGAACTCGTGGACCAGAGCGCGGAACTCCTCGGACTCGTTGTCGAACGGGCCGCTCGGTGCCATGCGCTTCGGGTCGGGGTTGACGGTGTAGCTGACGAACCAGCCCAGCGGCGTGGTCGAGGCCAACGTCTCCGACACCGAGTCGTCGTCGGCGAAATCGGCGGCGTCGGTCAGCAGTTCGACGGCCAGCTCCACCTGCTTGCGGTCCATCCGTCGCGGCCCGTCGAGGATGTCGGTGGCGATGCCGGGCAGCACGTAGACGTTCTCGTCGTACACGTCGACCTCCAGTGACCCGTCGGTCGCGGCGACCCGCACCTCGCCGAAGGTGCTCACCTCGGCGAGCTCGTGGTCGTCGGACTGCGCGATGAACCGCGACAGGGCCCGCTCGGAGGTGAAGACGAATATCTTGCCGTCCTTGCCCAGGAACACCGGGTCGTCACCGAGATAGCAGCGCAGCGTGAGGTACTCGGCCGCATCGGTGACGATGCGGATCGGGTCGATCCCGACGGCCGACCAGAAGTCGTCCTCGACGTCGTCGTCCGCGTCCTCCTCGTCATCGTCGGAGTCGTCGTCATCCTCGGCATCCACGGTCGCGGCCGGGCCGGAGACGATCTCGACGTCCTCGTCGTCGGGCTCGTCCTCGTCCTCCGCGCTGGAGGCGGCCTCGAGCTCGGCTTCGGCGGTCGCGACGGCCGTCGCGTCGACCTCGGGCGTCGTGATCACAGCGTCGATGGCGTCGACGACGTCGTCCCAGTGCTTGTCGATGAGCGTGCCGACACGCCCCCACAACTCGAGGCCTTCCTTGCCCACGAAGTTCGTGGTGCCGACCGTGACCGCACCCAGGATCGGGTTGCCGTTGAAGAACCGTGTGACGGTGGACAGCTCGCAGACCTCGCCGATGATGCGCACGATCTCGAGCGCGTCCTCGAGCTCGGCGACGACCTCCGGGGTCGGGTCCTCCGCGGCGAGCTCCGGCACGCCGATGAGGTCGTAGGTCTTGTCCTCGGCCGGGACCAGCTCCTCGGCCTTCACGCCGGAGATGGTCTCCCACGCAGGGTGTTCGACGAGGTCGTTGTCGTCGTCGGATCGGACGAAAGCGACGAGTTGCGCAACCCCGGGGAACCCGTAGAGGTCCTCGTCGAGGCCGAGGAACGCCTCCCACTCGTCGTCGCCCTCACGCCACCGCGGTGCCCACAGCGTCACCACGTTTCCGTCGGTCAGTCCGAGCTCGATCGGGACGATGTCTCCGGCCATGGGTCGCAACCCTAGCGGGAACACCTGTGAGCACGGCAGGGTGGCCTGGTGACCGGCGGCGACGCGTCTCACCGGGGCCGGAAGAACCCCTCGAACGTCTGTCCCGCGTTGCTGGTCCGGATGGCCGAGACCGAGACGGGATCGCCCGCCTCGATCATCTGCCCGTTCCCGATGATCATCGCGACGTGTCCCGACCACACGGCGAGGTCGCCGGGGAGCAGTTCGCCGCGGTCGACGCGGAAGCCGGCGGTGTCCTGGTCCTGGGCGAGCCGGGGCAGCTCGACGCCGGCCTGGCGGTAGGCGTACTGGGTGAGTGCGCTGCAGTCGAGTCCGCGTCCCGGGGTGGTGCCGCCCCACGCGTAGGGGACTCCCTGCTGGGACAGCGCGGCGCGGACGGCGGTCGCGGCGCGTTCGTTCGGTGCGTAGGCGACGGACCCGTCGGGGAGGGTGATCGGGACCCGCCCCGACGCCGATGCCCCCGACGCAGATGCCCCGTACGTCGACGCACCCGACGCCGATGCCGACGACGTCGCGGCCCCGGGGTCGCCCGCGCCGTGCCCGTCCTCGCCCCGCGGATGGTGGCCGATCGTCGCGGGTCCGTTCGTGTGCTGGGAGGCCAGTCGTCGCAGCTGCCCCAGGTCGGGTGTGGCGGGTGCGCGTCGTCGTCCGATGGACTCCGCGCGTCGTTGCAGCACAGCGAGGTGCGACTGTGCGCGCCCGACGATCATCAGCGCCTGCGTGAGATGTGTGGCCGCGAGGCCCACGAGCGCGAGCATTCCCGGCGGTTGTGAGATCGCGGGACCCAGGGCGTCGGCGGCGGAGGTGAACGAGTCCAGCACGGTGCGCAGTTCCCGCGCCGCGCCCGCCACCACGGCCGCGGCCTCGTCACCGATGTCCGCGACGGCCCGGGCGTCGGCCGCCAGCCCGGTGAGATGCGCTCGGTGTGCGCCGACCGTCTCCCGGGCCGCGTCGGCGGCCGTCGAGTCCCACACGCCCGCCGTCGCCGTCCCGAACCTCTCGACGTCCCGGGCTGCGGCGTCGAGCGCCGTCGCCGACGTCCGGAGCCCCGCGATGGGGCCGTCGGCGGGCAGGGTCCCGGACCCCAGCGTGTCGAGCAGGGCGCGGATGGGTGCCGCGAGTGCGGTGACCATGCCGGTCATGCGGCGGAACCGGCGTGACGGAGGGCGCGAGCGGCGTCGGCGTCGATGCCGGCGTAGGCGTCGGCCGAGGCGGCGCCGGCGGCGGCGATCTCCTGCACGGCGGTCGCGGCGTCGGCGGCCGACCGTCGGTGGTCCACCGCGGCACGCAGGAGGACGGTGACGAGATCGCGGGCGACGAGTCCGAGGGCGAGAGCGGTCGCGTCGCCGAGACCGACGGCGACGGGGGCCCCGGCGAGGGTGGTGCCGGTGCGGTCGAGTCCGGCGGAGAGGTCGGCGAGCGGGGCGCTGCGGACCGAGAGCGGTGTGCTGTCCATGTTCGATTGGACGCGCCCCGAGCACGACCGGTTCCCCTCGCCGCCGTATCCGTGGGCGACGACGGTCGGAGTTCGGAAGCGGGGGGG
>NZ_JBTGLI010000001.1:3234275-3270765 GCF_054332755.1 Williamsia sp. SKLECPSW1
GCCGGCGCCGGCGCTCTACGATGCACCGATGGACGGCGACGCGAGTTCCCCCGCGGTGGACCGACGCGAGACCGACGCGGTGACGGTCGTGGACCACCCGCTGGCGCACGCGCGGCTCACCACGCTGCGCGATCGACGCACCGACAACGCGGCCTTCCGCGGGGCACTCGCCGACCTGACACAGATGCTCGTCTACGAGGCCCTCGCGGACGCTGCGGAGAGCACGGTCGAGATCGAGACGCCGGTGACGCCGACGACCGGGTCGCGTCTCGCCACCCCGCCACTGCTGGTGCCGGTGTTGCGGGCCGGGCTGGGGATGGTCGAGCAGGCCCACGCGATGATCCCGGAGGCGAACGTCGGGTTCGTCGGCATCGCCCGCGACGAGACCACCCACGAACCGGTGCCGTACCTCGAGTCGCTGCCCGCCGACCTCTCCCGCACGCCGGTGTTCGTGCTCGACCCGATGCTCGCGACCGGCGGATCGATGGTCCACACCATCGGGCTGCTCGCCGGGCGGGGAGCGGTCGACGTGACGGCGGTGTGCGTCGTCGCCGCCCCGGAGGGCATCGCCGCGCTCGCCGACTGCCCCACCCCGGTTCGACTCGTGACCGCGGCCGTCGACGACGGGTTGAACGACGACGCCTACATCGTCCCCGGACTCGGCGACGCCGGCGATCGACAGTTCGGCCCCCGGTGAGCGGCGACGGGCCCGACCCCGGGCCCGATGTCGTCCCGCGAGTGATGGGGGCGGGACGGTTCGGTGTCCGGTCGGCGGCGCTCGTCCGTTCCGGCGAGGCCGTGCTCACCTGCGGTCACCGCTCGCTGTCGCACGAGTTCCTCCCGGGCGGTCGGGTCCGGGTCGCCGAGACCGCGTTCGACGCCTGCGAGCGGGAGCTGATGACGGAGATCGGGGTCCCGCTCCCGGTCGGCCCGCTGCTGCTGATGGTGGAGAACTCGTTCCCGCGGGCCGGTCGACGGATCCGCGAGATCCTGTTCTGCTTCGACGTCGACGGCGCCGACCTCGATCTCGACGACGCCCGGGGGTGGGAGACCGACCACACGTTCCGGTGGCGTACCCGTGACGAGCTGTCGGAGGGGCGGTTCGAGCCGCATCCGCTGGTGCCGATGCTGTTCGAGACCTCCACTGCGGTCCGCAGCGTCGTGTTCGACGACGGCGAGCTCGTCAGTTCGTAGTCGCGGCGCGGGTGGTCGCACTCCACCGGCCACGGACGCGGTCGAGGTGGACGGGGTGGTCGAAGCACGCGCTCACCGTCTCCGACGTCAGCGCGGTGTCCACGGGCCCCTGCGCGACCGCACGTCCGTCGGCGAGCAACAGTGCGTGCGACGTGCTCGTCGGGAGGTCCTCGAGGTGGTGGGTCACCATGATGCTCGCGAGATCGGGTACCTGCGTGCGCAGTTCGTCGATCCCGATGAGCAGCTGCTCGCGCGCCGCGAGGTCGAGGCCGGTCGCCGGTTCGTCCAACAGCACGAGCGACGGCGCACCGATCAGGGCGCGGGCGACGAGTGTCCGGCCGCGTTCACCCTGACTCATCGTCGTCCACGACAGGTCCCGTCGCGACGCCATGCCCAGGATGTCGAGCAGTTCGTCGGCGCGATCGTGCTCGGCGCGTGTGTACGTGCGTCTGCGGTCGAGCTCGGGGGTGTTCGTCAGACCCGTGAGCACGACGTCGTGTGCGGGGGTGGGGAGGTCGAGACGGTGTCGGGGGTCGACGTGGCCGATGTGTGTGCGCAGTTCGCGCATGTCGACCCGGCCGAGCCGTGCGCCGAGGACGTCCACCGTCCCGCGGGTGGGATGACCGAACGCGCCCAGGATGTGCAGGAGTGTCGACTTGCCCGCACCGTTGGGTCCCAGCAACGCCCAGTGTTCACCCGCGTGGACGCGAAGGCCGATGTCGGACAGGAGATGTCGCCCACCGCGCACGACGTCGACGCCCGTGGTCTCGACGACGGGCTCCTTCTCATCGACGGTCATCGACACCTCCGGTCACGAGTTCTGTCGCGGTCGTGCGCAGCAGGGCCAGGCGGTCCTGTGCGCGTCGGCGTGCGTCGTCGCGAGCATCTGCCGGGACGGGCGGGAGAGCGATCTCCAGGTACGCCTTCACTTTCGGCTCGGTGCCCGACGGCCGGACGACGATGCGCAGCCGGGCGGTCTCGTCCTCGGCGGTGACGGCGACGGCGTCGGTGCGCAGCCCGTCGGTGCGGGTGGCGTGGTCGTCGACGACGGCGGGCACACCGAGCAGGGCGGCGGGCGGGGAGGTCCGCAGCCGCGTCATCGCCTCGGTGATGTCGGTCAGGTCGTCGGTGCGGTGCGAGACCTGACCCGTGAGGTGGACGCCGTGGCGGTCGGTGAGGTCGTCGAGAGCGGCCCCGAGTGCCTGACGAGCGGGGATCCCGGTCCGTCTGCGGGAGTCGACGAGGTCGACGAGCGCGACGGCGGTGGCGATCCCGTCCTTGTCGCGGACGCCGTCGGGGTCGACGCAGTGTCCGATGGCCTCCTCGTAGGCGTACAGCAGCCCCTCGCCCGCCCGGACCAGCCACTTGAAACCGGTGAGCGTGCGAGCGAACCGGGCGCCGTGCGCCGCGCAGACGCGGTCCACGAGAGATCCCGACACGATCGTCGACGCGACGAGAGGGTCTGCCTTCGAGGTGGTCCGAAGGAGGTGGTCGGCCAGCAGGGCGCCGGTCTCGTCGCCGGTCAGCATCCGCCACACCCCGTCGATCTCCGCCCCGACCGCGCAGCGATCGGCGTCGGGGTCGAGGGCGATCGCGAGGTCGGCGCCGGTCGTGCGCGCGAGGTCGAGCACCCGGTCGGCTGCTCCCGGTTCCTCCGGGTTGGGGAACGCGACGGTGGGGAAGTCGGGGTCGGGCGCGAACTGCTCGTCGACGACGGCGATGTCGCCCACCCCTGCGGCGCCCAGAGCCGCGAGGGCGACGGTCCCGCCAACCCCGTGCAACGCGGTGAGCGCGACACGCACCGGGCGTGGTCCGGCGCCGAACCGTGTGGCGAGCCGTGCGAGGTACGCATCGACGGCCTCGTCGGCGCGCGGGTCGTCGCCGTGCGGGTCCTCGGCGTCGGCC
Source organism: Williamsia sp. SKLECPSW1 (assembly GCF_054332755.1). Lineage (NCBI taxonomy): Bacteria > Bacillati > Actinomycetota > Actinomycetes > Mycobacteriales > Nocardiaceae > Williamsia > Williamsia sp. SKLECPSW1. The sequence goes on from NZ_JBTGLI010000001.1 coordinate 3,237,375, forward strand.
GTCGTCGAGATCGCCTCGGCGGCAGGGTGTGTGGCCACGGTGGCCATCAGGTTCTCGATCTCGGTGTCGGCCGGGGGGACGAGCTGGGCACCGCGGGTGAGGTCGTCGCCGTCGAGGTAGACCTTGTACCCGTTGTCGACGGGTGGGTTGTGCGAGGCGGTGACCATGATCCCCGCCGCGGCGTGCAGCGCCCGGGTGGTGTGGGCCAGGACGGGTGTGGGCACGGCGCCCGGAAGCGCGACGACGTCGAATCCCCGCTGCCGCAGGACCGCCGTGGCCTCGGCGGCGAACTCCGCCGAGCCGTGTCGGGCGTCGCGTCCGACCACCACGGTCTCGGTGGCCGACCGGTGACCCCGCAGCCACGTCGCCAGTGCCTCGGTGGCTCGCCGCACGACGAGTCGGTTCATCCCGGCGGGGCCCGCCCGCACCGGCCCACGGAGACCCGCCGTGCCGAACCGCACCGGTGCGGCGAATCGTTCGGCGAGCGAGTCGTCGTCGAGAGCGATGAGTTCCGCACGGGTGGCGGGGTCCGGGTCGGCGGCGAGCCACGCGTACACCGCGTCGGTGAGCGACGGGTCGTCGCTCACAGTGCGCCGATCACGCGGCCCAGCAGTCCGCCCAGCGCCGCGGCCGACGACTGACCGGCCGCGAGGACCTCGACGTGGTCGAGGGGGGCGCCGGTGATGCCGGCCGCCAGGTTCGTCACGAGCGAGATGCCGAGGACGTCGAGACCGGCCGCCCGCGCGGCGATGGTCTCGTGCACGGTCGACATGCCCACGAGGTCGGCTCCCAGGGTGGCGAGCATCCGGATCTCGGCGGGCGTCTCGTAGTGCGGGCCGGGGAGTCCGGCGTAGACACCGTCGACCAGTGACGGGTCGATGCGGCGTGCCACCTCCCGCAGCCGCGGGGAGTACGCGTCGACCATGTCGACGAACTGTGCTCCCCGCAGCGGCGAGCGCGCGGTGAGGTTCAGGTGGTCGGAGATGAGGACGGGCTGACCCACCGACATGCCGTCGCGGATGCCGCCGGCGGCGTTGGTCAGCACGACGGTGTGTGCACCGGCGGCGGCCGCAGTGCGGACGCCGTGCACGACACGCTCGAGGGGGTGGCCCTCGTAGGCATGCGTGCGGCCCAGCAGCACGAGCACGCGGCGACCGTCGACGTCGACCGAGTGGATCGTCCCCGCATGGCCGGCGGCCCGCGGTGCCGTGAAGCCCGGGACCTCCGCCATGGACACCGAGGCGCGCGTCACCCCGATGCCGTCCGCGGCCGGGGACCACCCGGAGCCCAGCACCACCGCGACGTCGTGCGCGGGGGAGGAGAGTCGCTCCGCGAGGACCGCGGCCGCCTGCGCTGCGGCTCCGTCGGGATCGCTCACGGGATCGGCCGGGGGCACGGGGGTGCTCATGGGTCGAGCGTAGAACCGGGCACGACGGCGGGCTCGGCGCCGGGTCCACCCCACCGAGCCCGCCGAACACGGTGGGGGACGGCGCCGGGCCTAGCGATATGGTCGTGCGATGCCGTACCTGACCCGCTCCGGAGACCTGTGGGAGCTGTACCTCGGGACCGAGGGGCACGAGCTCGACCCCGACAACCCGGAGAACCGCTTCTCGACGGCCTGGCTCGCCGGCATGGAGGCCGCGCTCGAGCAGGTCGAGGACGCCGCGCAGGGAGCCCTGGTCATCACGGCGACCGGCAAGTTCTTCAGCAACGGCCTCGAGATCGCCGAGGTGAGCGATCCGTCGACGCTCGACACCTACATCGACAGGGTGCACGCCGTCTACGCCCGAGTGCTGACGTTGCCGGTCGCGACCGTCGCCGCGGTCAACGGCCACGCCTTCGGTGCGGGCGCGATGCTGGCGGTGTGTGCTGATCACCGCATCATGCGCACCGAACGGGGTTTCTGGTCGCTGCCCGAGGTGGCCCTGGGCATGCCGTTCCCGGTCGGGATGGCATCCCTGCTGGCGCAACGCCTCCCGGAGAGCACCCGCACCGAGGCGATGACGACGGCGCGTCGATACGGCGGCGCCGATGCCGCCGCATCGGGCGTCGTGGAGGAGGCGGTCGCCGTCGACGACCTGCTGACGCGCGCACGCGAGGTCGCGCAGTCACGCGTCGCGGTGGCGGGGGCGAACCTGGCCGGGATCAAGAGGACCATGCGCCGCGGCCTCCTCGCCGACCTGGCGCCGACCGCAGCTCGATGACGAACACCCCGCCCGGGCCGGATCCCGCCCGCGCGGAGGCGGTCTCGCGCTGGCTGGCCGCACACCGCGAGACCATGATCGGGTGGCGACGGGACCTGCACGCCCACCCCGAGCTGTCGCGGCAGGAACACCGCACCACCGACATCGTCATGACGCACCTGCGGTCGCTGGGGTTGACCCCCCAGCGGCTCCCGCTGGGCACCGGTGTGGTCTGCGACCTCGGACCGTCGGAACCCCGGGTCGCGCTGCGTGCCGACATGGACGCGTTGCCGATCGCCGAACGCACCGGTCTGCCGTTCTCCTCCACGGTCGACGGTGTCTCGCACTCCTGTGGCCACGACGCGCACACCGCCGTCCTGATGGGTGTCGCCGCGATCCTCGCCGAGGTGGGCGACCTGCCGGTCGGGGTGCGGCTGCTGTTCCAGGCGGCCGAGGAGGTCATGCCGGGCGGCGCGCTCGACGCGATCGACGCCGGTGTGACACAGGGCATCTCGCGGATCTTCGCGCTGCACTGCGACCCCAAGCTCGCCGTCGGTCACGTCGGTCTGCGTGAGGGTGCGATCACCTCCGCGGCCGACCACATCGAGGTGGTCCTGCACTCGCCCGGCGGTCACACGTCCCGCCCGCACCTGACCGGCGACCTCGTCCACGCGATGGGGACCGTCATCACCGGGCTGCCCGCCGTGTTGTCACGGCGTGTCGACCCGCGCACGGGGACCGTCATGGTGTGGGGTGCCGCGCACGCCGGGAACGCGCCCAACGCGATCCCGCAGGAGGGTCGGCTGCGCGGAACCGTCCGCACCGGTGACCACGCGACGTGGGCGTTGTTGGAGCCGCTCGTCGTCGACGCCGTCGAGGGTCTGCTGCGTCCGTTGGGCGTCGCACACGAACTGCACTATCGACGCGGTGTGCCGCCGGTCGTCAACGACACGGTCGCGACGGAGATGATCCGCCGCAGTGCCGAGGCCATCGCGCCCGGGACCGTGGCTGACACACCGCAGTCGGGCGGCGGCGAGGACTTCTCCTGGTACCTCGAGCACGTGCCCGGCGCGATGGCGCGCCTGGGCGTGTGGAACGGGCAGGGCGATCCGGTCGACCTGCACCAACCGAACTTCGATCTCGACGAGCGTGCCCTCGACGTCGGTGTCGCGACGATGGCCGGGATCGTCCTGCAGCACTGATCCGTCCCGCCTGTGGCCGGTCGCGCCGGACACGGATCCGTCGACGCGGTCGGGAGCCGTCCGACGGGACGACTCAGAGGTCGGGGTCGGCGGCGCCGGGCCCGGGCCCCACGTTGCGTGCGTCGCGGACCCGCAGCGCGTGGACGTACTCGGCAGGTGCACCGGCGATCTCGGCGGCCTCGGCCATCACCCCGAGATAGCGCGCGGACGGCAGGCCCCCCTCGAACGCGTCGAGGACGTAGAGCCACGCGAGGACCGGGCCGTCGTCGGTGTCGACGCGGGCGCGGATCTTGCGGTGGATGCCGAGCTCCGACCCCTCCCACGAGTCGAGGGAGGACTCGTCCTCCTCGGTCACGTCGTAGAGGACCACGAACACCTTGGCGTGCGGATCGGAGCGGTCCTCGGTGACGGTGGCGAGCGCGCCCTCCCAGCCGATGTCGCCGCCGCCGAACGTCAGGCGCCACCCGGTCAGCCACCCCGTCCCCGACATCGGGGAATGCGGCGCCCTCTCCGACATCTGGTCGGGGTGCATGTTCGACCCGTAGGCGGCGTAGATCGGCACGGCGAAAGCCTAGAGGGTCGACGCCGTGCGGGGAACGGGGCGGTCGGCGTCGGGTGTCCCGATCGTCTAGTTTTGACAGCGGCCGACCGTTGCGAGGGCGGGGCCGACCGGCGAGGAGTGTGACGACAGGTGACGGTGAGGGACGCGTGACGAGGATCGTGATCATCGGCGGCGGACCCGCCGGATACGAGGCAGCACTGGCCGGGGCCGCCTACGGCGCCGACGTGACCGTCGTCGACGCCGACGGGGTCGGCGGTGCGTGCGTCCTCTGGGACTGCGTCCCGTCGAAGACCTTCATCGCCTCGACGGGCATCCGTACCGAGGTCCGCCGTGCCGTCGACCTGGGGATCAACCTCTCCCACGACGCCGCGCTGGTCTCCCTGCCGCAGATCCACCAACGTGTCCGTGACCTCGCGTTCGCCCAATCCGCCGACATCCGGTCGAGGCTGGTCAGCGAGGGCGTGACGATCGTCGCCGGGCGTGGCCGACTCGCCGACGCCGAACCGGGGCTGTCGACGCACAGCGTCATCGTGACCCCGACCGACGCGCACGGACAGCCCATCCCCGACGCGCCCGAGGACACGCTGACCGCCGACGTGGTGCTCATCGCCACCGGCGCCTCACCGCGCGTGTTGCCCTCGGCGCAGCCCGACGGGGAGCGCATCCTCACCTGGCGTCAGCTCTACGACCTGGACGACCTGCCCGAGCACCTGGTGGTCGTCGGCTCGGGTGTGACGGGTGCGGAGTTCGTGCACGCCTACACCGAGCTCGGTGTGAAGGTCACCCTCGTCTCCAGCCGTGATCGCGTGCTGCCGGGTGAGGACGAGGACGCGGCGTTGGTGCTCGAGGAGGTGCTGGCCGAGCGTGGCGTCGAGCTCGTCAAGCACGCCCGTGCCGACAAGGTCACCCGTGTCGGTGACGGTATCGAGGTGCACCTGTCCGACGGGCGGGTCGTCTCCGGCTCCCATGCGTTGATGACGGTCGGGTCGGTCCCGAACACCGGACACCTCGGCCTGGACAAGGTCGGCATCGAGCTGTCGCCGGGTGGGTACATCGCCGTCGACCGTGTCTCCCGCACCTCGGCCCCCGGCGTGTACGCGGCCGGTGACTGCACCGGCCTGCTCCCGCTGGCGTCGGTCGCGGCGATGCAGGGACGGATCGCGATGTACCACTCCCTCGGTGAGGGTGTGGCCCCGATCAAGCTCAAGACGGTGGCGTCGGCCATCTTCACGCGCCCGGAGATCGCGACCGTCGGTGTCAGCCAACAGGCCATCGACGACGGCGAGTACCCGGCACGCACCGTGATGCTGCCGCTCTCGACCAATCCGCGCGCCAAGATGAGCGGTCTGCGACGCGGTTTCGTGAAGATCTTCTGCCGTCCCGCCACCGGCGTCGTCATCGGTGGGGTGGTGGTGGCGCCGAACGCCTCCGAACTCATCCTGCCGATCGCGCTCGCCGTGCAGAACAAGCTGCCCGTCAACGATCTCGCGCAGACCTTCTCGGTCTACCCGTCGCTCACCGGCTCGGTCACCGAGGCCGCGCGTCAGCTGATCCGCCACGACGACCTCGACTGATCGCGACAGCCCGCCCCAGTCGTGACGCCGCGACCCGCAGGTGGTCCGGGTCGAGGGTGGCGTAGCTGACGCGCAGGCAGTCCCCGAGATCGCGCTCGACCGCGAACGCCGGGCCGGGCACGAACGCGACGCCCTCGGCGGCCGCGACGGCCAGGCATCCCGTCGCGTCCAGGCCGGGCACCCGCACCCAGCAGAACATCCCGCCGTCGGGCCGTGAGATCCGCGCATCGTCGGGCAGCTCCGCCCACAGGGCGGACACGAGGGCCTCGGCCCGCTCGGCGTAGGCGCGACGGATGGTGTCGAGGTGCTGATCGAGCCACGCGCTGTCGTCGAGGAGGGCCGCGGTCACCGACTGGGTGAGTGTCGACCCGCACAGATCGGCCGACTGACGGAGGCGTTCGACGGTGTCGATCACCGCGGCGGGCGCCAGCATCCACCCCACCCGCAATGCCGGCGCCAGGATCTTCGACGCCGAGCCGAGCGAGATCACGCGGTCCCCGTGCCGCCGGATCGGTCCGGGGTCGACACCGCGGAACCGCAACCGGCCGTAGGGATCGTCGTCGACGACCCAGAACCCGTAGGTGTCGGCGAGCTGCGCGAGGTGACGCCTACGGCCCTCGTCGGCACTGACACCGCCGGGATTGTGGAACGTCGCCACCGTGTGGACGAGCCGCGGGCGCAGACCGTCCCGGCACCACCGCTCGAGGAGGTCGGTGTCGATGCCGTTCGATGTCAGCGGCAGGCCGCGGATGTCGGCGCGCACGGCCTCGAACGCCTGTCGGGCCCCGACGTAGACGGGGTCGTCGACGACGACGACGTCCCCGGGGTCCACCAGCGCCGTCGCCAGCAGCGAGAGCGCCTGCTGCGATCCGTGGGTGACCAACACGTCACCGACGTCGACACCCTCGTACCGGGCGATCGCGCGACGACATGCGGCGGTTCCCGCGCTGACCGTGTACTGCAGCGATCCGGGATCGGTGAGCACCTCGGAGGTCGCAGCGGCGATGCGAGCGCGCGGGATGAGGTCGGTGGCGGGCAGACCGCCCGCGAGACCGAGGATGTCGGGCCGTTCGGTGACGGCGAGCAGATCACGGATGGCCGAGCTGCGGACGGAGCGTGCCGCGGACGAGCCGACGGTCTCGGATGACAGCGGAGCGGGCGGCAGGGGTGCGGGCGAGATGGGGGACATGAGGGCTCCCGAGGATCGGTGAGGTGATGCTGGTGGTCACCGAGGGACGACGGGGGTCACCCGTGACGTCGACAATAGCGCGTGATCCCACGGTACGAAATTCGAATCCCATAAAGTGGGAAATCTTACGGGGTGCGGGTGGACGGCGGGGCTCCCGCGTTCACCGTGCCGGCCGGCTACCCGCGGGTAACATCGGTGCGGGACACCCCGGTTCCCCCTGTCTCGTGCCCCCCAGTCTCGTGTCCCGCTGTCTCGTGTGAGGAAGTCCAGCGCTCATGACCGACCTTCCGTCCACCGCATCCGACCACGGCGATCGCCCCGCCGATCTGAGCCCGGCCCGTCGTGACGAGGCCTGGCAGCGGCTCACCGACGAGAAGTTCGACGTCGTGGTGGTCGGCGCAGGTGTGGTGGGCGCGGGCGCAGCACTCGACGCCGCGACCCGGGGTCTGCGGGTGGCCCTCGTCGAGGCGCGTGACATCGCCTCGGGCACGTCGAGCCGGTCGTCGAAGATGTTCCACGGCGGGCTGCGCTACCTCGAGCAACTGGAGTTCGGTCTGGTCCGTGAGGCCCTGCACGAACGTGAACTCTCGCTGCGGACCCTGGCGCCTCATCTGGTGAAGCCGCTGCCCTTCCTGTACCCGCTCACACACCGGATCTGGGAGCGCCCGTACGTCGCCGCCGGGCTGTTCCTGTACGACACGCTCGGGGGAGCCCGGAGCCTGCCGGGGCAGCACCACGTGAGCCGGTCGGGGGCGCTGCGGGCGGCCCCGGCGCTGAAGCGATCCGCGCTCACCGGCGGCATCCGCTACCACGACACCGTCGTCGACGACGCCCGCCACAGTCTCACCGTGGCCCGCACCGCGGCCCAGTACGGCGCGGTGGTCCGACTCTCGACGCAGGTGGTCTCGTTCCTCCGCGAGGCGGACCGGGTCAGCGGCGTACGGGTCCGCGACACCGAGACCGGCGCCGAGACGGAGATCCGGTCGCACTGTGTCATCAACGCCGCCGGCGTGTGGACCGACGAGGTGCAGGCGTTGTCGAAGGAACGCGGACGTTTCCGTGTGCGGGCGTCGAAGGGCGTGCACATCGTGGTGCCGCGGGACCGCATCGTCAGCGAGACCGCGATCATCCTCCGCACGCCGACGTCGGTGCTGTTCGTGATCCCGTGGGAGACGCATTGGATCATCGGCACCACCGACACCGACTGGAACCTCGATCTCGCGCATCCCGCCGCGACCCGCGCCGACATCGACTACATCCTCGACCGCGTCAACGACGTGCTCGTGACGCCGCTCACCCACGACGACATCGAGGGCGTCTACGCCGGGCTGCGGCCCCTGCTCGCGGGGGAGAACGACGAGACGTCGAAGCTGTCGCGGGAACACGCCGTCGCATCGCCGTCGCCGGGTCTGGTGTCGATCGCCGGTGGCAAGTACACGACGTATCGGGTGATGGCGGCCGACGCCGTCGACGCGTGCACCGACTTCATCCCGACCCGCGTGGCCGACTCGGTCACCGAGCGGGTGCCATTGATCGGTGCCGACGGCTACTTCGCGCTGGTCAACCAGTGCGATCACCTCGGGCAGCGTTACGGGCTGCACCCGTACCGGATCCGCCGGTTGCTCAACCGGTACGGCTCGCTGATCGACGAGGTGCTCGCCGTCGCCGGCGACGACCCGGGACTGCTGGAGCCGCTGGCCGCGGCGCCGCAGTACCTGCGCGTCGAGATCGACTACGCCGCACGGTGTGAGGGTGCGCTGCACCTGGAGGACCTGCTGGCCCGGCGTACCCGGATCTCCATCGAGTACGCGCACCGAGGCGTCGACTGCGCCCGCGAGGTCGCCGAGATCGTCGCACCGGTCCTCGGGTGGTCCGCGGCCGAGATCGACACGGAGGTCGAGACCTACCGCAGTCGCGTCGAGGCCGAGATCGAGTCGCAGCGCCAGCCCGACGACGCCTCCGCCGACGCCCTGCGCGCGGCCGCCCCCGAGTCCCGCGGCCAGATCCTGGAACCGGTGCCCGTACCGGAGTGACCACAGTCGCTCGGTGTCCCGCGTGTGCCCGGCGCACACGCTCCACTTCTGGTGCGGGCGCTCCACCGACAGGGCGCATTCACGCAGACGCTCCACGTGTTCGAGGACGCTCCGGATGCATGCGGAGCGTCCTCGAACAACCGGAGCGGTAACCCTGTACGCGGAGCGTCAGAGGGGCCAGTGGGTGTCCGTGCGGCGCTCGGCGATGTCCCAGAGTGCCGCGGCGAGTTCGTGATTCGAGGCCTCGGCGGTCCGGCCGGACAGCGTCGGCGGCCCCTTCAACCCGAAACGGCCGTCGACGCCGACGAAGCTGCCCGAGGGAAGCGGCTCGGTGAGCGCGTACAGCGTGGGCGCGGCACCGGCGTCGATGTCATTGGCGAACACACGTCCGACCGTCGACACGACGGCATGACCCACCTTCGCGATCGGTCCGTCACCGACGGACGACAGGTTCGACCGCACCCACCCCGGATGGGTCAGCGTCACCGATACCGACGACCCCGCCGCGCGCAGACGACGGTCGAGTTCGAGTCCCCACAGCATGTCCGCGAGCTTCGACTGCGCATAGGCGCGCTGGGCGTTCCACCCCGACCGCAGGTCGAGGTCGTCGAGACGCAGAGACGTCATCCGGTGTGCGTCGGACCCGACGATGACGATCGCCTCGCGCACGCGATCGGCGATGAGGTTCGTCAGCGCGAACGGCCCGAGGAAGTTGGTCCCGATGGTGGCCTCGAACCCGTCGACGGTGTCGCGGCGGGACACCAGCACGACTCCCGCGTTGTTCACCAGGATGTCGACGGGATCGGTGAGCCGGTCGGCGAACGCCCGCACGGTGGACAGGTCGGCCAGATCGAGATGGGAGACCTCGGTCGAGCCGCCGATCTCACGTGCGCGTCGTTCGCCGCGTTCGGTGTCACGGACGGCGAGGATCACGTGCGCCCCGGCCCGGGCCAGTGCGCGGGCGGTCGCGAACCCGACGCCGTTCGTCGCGCCGGTGACGATCACCCGTTGACCGGTCCGGTCGCCGAGTCGGTCGGGGCTCCACGGGCGCACGGGCGACGTCGTTGTCATGGACCCGAGGGTAGCGAGGTGGCCGGCGGGGCGGGCTGACACCGTGGGCAGTGGTAGAGCACCCGCTCCTCGGCGGTGTCGGGCCTGCCGAGGAATCCGCGCTCGATCGGTGTGCCGCACCGCATGCACGGACGGCCGCCGCGGCCGTACACCCAGTAGCGCCGGTTCCGCGTCTGGCCCGTGGTGGTGCGGATGCGGGCCTTGTTCGCGATCAGCAACCGATGGCACAGGTCGACCATCGCCGGCAGGTCCACGTCGCGCACCGGGGTGCGCGGGTGCACCCCCCGCAGGAAACACGCCTCGCACCGGTAGACGTTGCCGACGCCGGCCATCAGGCGCTGGTCGAGCAGGGCCAGACCGATCGGCCGGTCGCCGTCGCGGCCGAGGTTGACCACGGCGGCGTCGGGATCCCATGTCGGTCCGAGCAGATCGGGGCCGAGGTGGGCGAGGGCCTCGTCGGGGTGACGCAGCATCTCGCAGATGCCGAGGTCGAACCCGACGGCCTCGTGGGTCTCGGTGCGCAACACCAGTCGCGCGGTGTACGCGGGCTTCGTCCAGCGCGTCCCGACGGGGTGCACGCGCCAGACGCCCTCCATCTTCATGTGCGTGTGGACGGCCCAGTCGTCGCCGACGTCGACGAGGACGTGCTTGCCGATCGACCGCGCCGCCTCGACCGTCCGGCCGACGAGATCGACGGTGGCGTGACGCGGGACGCGGAACTGGCTGTACGCCAGCGTTTTCCCGGTGAAGGCAGCAGCGATCGACGCGGCGGCCTGATACGCGGTGTCACCCTCGGGCACGTCAGCGGGCCATGTGACGCAGACGGATCCCGCGCGGGGTGGCGGTGAAACCGGCCTCGGTGAAGACGGTGGCCGCCGGGGTGCCGAGGACGGTGGCCCCGTCGACGCGTTCGATCTGCAGGCGGTCGACGCGCCCGGCCCGCACCGCGTCCGCGAGGGCGGCCGCGGCGGCGGGCAGGTTGTCGTCGCCGAACGTGAGGACCGTCTTGCCGCCCCGCTCGACGAACAGCGCCAGACGCCCGTCGACGAGGACGACGAGTGCACCCGGTTTGCGGCCGGGGCGGTGGCCCTCGGTCTCCGGCCACGGCAGGGTGGCGCCGTAGGGGTTGGCCGGATCGCAGGAGGCGACGACGACACCGCTGCCCTCGCCGCTGTCGCTGTCCGAGCCGCCGCGGGTCCGGCGGTCGTCGGTGACGTCACCGGCATGCTCGCGCAGGGCGTCGACGGTCGACACGGCCGCGAACTGTGCGCCCCCCAGTCCGTCCACGAAATAACCGCGGCGCACCTTGCCGCTGTCCTCGAACCCCGACAGGCCGCGGTAGATCCGGGCGAACCCGCCCATGATCTCCTCGGTCATCACCGCGCCCTTGGTGACGACGCCGTAGCGCTCGAGGAGTTGCTCGCAGAGTCCGTGGGTCTCCACCGTGGCATCGGTGACCCGGGCGTCGAAGGCGTACCAGCGCCCCGTGACCGTCGGGGGAGCGGCGCGCGTCACCGCGGGGTTCGCGGTGAGGTGGCGGGTGGTCAGGCGATGCGCCCGCAGGCGCGGCGGTCGCGCTCGTTGCCGATGCGCAGGGGTGCCGCGCGGCCCCGAGGACCGGCGACCGAGCAGAGCGCGGACCGGGGCGTACGAGTCGTTGCCGACCCGCCCGGTCCACACGAGGTCCCACAGGGACCGTTCCAGGTCCTCGTCCGACGGCACCGGGGTCGCGGACTCCGGCGCGCGTGGCGCGAGGAGCTGACGGAACTGGTACGCGCCACCCGCGGCGAGGCGCTCGAGGATCTCCTCGTGGACGGCGGTCGAGTCGAGGGCACCCGGCTCGCCGACGGTGAGGGGCGCGAGGTCGGCGGGGTGCAGCGCGATCCAACCGTCCGAGGAGCCGAGCGCGCCGTGCCCGGACCAGACCACCTCACCCGAGGCGATGAGCTCGTCGAGCATGGCCGGGCTGTAGCCGACCACACGGGAGGGCAGGATCAGCGTCTCCCAGGCCGATGCGGGCAGTGGGACGCCGGCGAGTTGGTCGATCGCCGCCGCCACACCGTCGACGCCTCGGAGGCGGGTGCGGTCGGGGCCGGTCACGTGCTGCCAGTCGAGGAGGAACCGCGTGAACGCGTCGGTCGGGACGGGCGCGATCTCGGCGCGGCTCGCGGCCAGTGACGCACGCCGGATCTGTGACAGCACCTCCGTGTTGCACCACTGACGGGTGTCGCCGGCCGACCCGCCCGGCAGGTCCGCGCGGAAGTCGCCCTCGACCACCCTGCGCTCGCCCGCCAGTCGGGCGAGGGTGTCGCGGACGACCGCGGGCGCGAGACCGAGTGCCTCGGTGACCTGCCGACCGGTGAACGGTCCGTGGGTCCGGGCGAAGCGCGCGACGAGGTCGCCCACGGGGTCGTCGACGGGTTCGGTGAACGCGGCCGGGACACCCTGCGGCGCGGGGATGCCGAGCGCGTCGCGCAGTCGGGAGGTGTCCTCGACGCCGGCCCACAGCACCCGTCCGCCGTGGTTGACGGTGATGATGCGACCGGTGACGTGCAGGTTCTCGAGCAGTGGTGGGATCGCGTCGGCGGGGTCGGTGTCGTCGTCACGCGTGTCGAACCGGTCGGCGATCTCGGCGTCGGTGAGCGGGCCGAGCCACCGGAGGAGATCGGTGATCCCCTCCGCGTCGTGGGCGCGGCGGTCGGGGTGGGTGCGCTGCAGGCGCGCCTCGACATCGGTGATGACGGCGGGGTCGAGCAGTTCCCGCAGGTCGATGCGACCGAGCAGCTGGGCGAGCAGCGCGGTGTCGAGGGACAGTGCAGCGGCCCGACGCTCGGCGAGCGGCGCGTCGTCTTCGTACATGAAGGCGCCGACGTACCCGAACAGCAACGACGCCGCGAACGGTGACGGCGTCTCGGTGGCGACCTCGACGATGCGGATCGTCCGCCCGCTGACCGATCGCAGCAGGTCGACGAGGGCGGGCAGGTCGTAGACGTCCTGCAGACACTCGCGCAACGTCTCCAGGATGATCGGGAACTGCGGGTGGCGGGCGGCCACCTGCAGCAGCTGCGCACTGCGTTGGCGTTGCTGCCACAGCGGTGCCCGGCGGCCGGGGTTTCGGCGCGGAAGCAGCAGGGCGCGGGCCGCGCATTCGCGGAACCGACTGGCGAACAACGCCGATCCGCCGAGCTCGTCGGTGACGATGTCCTCGATCTCGTCGGGGTCGAGCGCCACGATCGACGCACCGGGGGGTTCGTCGTCGGTGTCGGGCAGTCGGATGATGATGCCGTCGTCGGAGGCGGTGACCGCGCCGTCGACGCCGACGCGGTCGCGCAGACGCGCGCCGATCGCCGACGCCCACGGCGCATGCACCCGCAATCCGTAGGGCGAGTGCAGGACCAGGCGCCAGTCGCCGAGCTCGTCGCGGAACCGTTCGAGCACGAGGGTGCGGTCGGTCGGGAGATGCCCGGTCGCCTCGCGCTGCTCGGAGATGAGCGACACGAGGTTGTCGCGCGCGAACGCGGTGAGGCCGAGGTGTTCGGTCTGCGCGGTGAGCGTCGAGGTGTCGCCGCGGGTCAGGGCATCGCCGACCTCGCCGATGAACGCGCCGATCGCGCGACCCAGTTCGCTCGGGCGGCCGACGGCGTCGCCGATCCAGAACGGCAGCCTGCCGGGGACGCCGGCGGCGGGGGAGACCAGTACGCGGTCGTGGGTGATGTCCTCGATCCGCCAACTCGACGCGCCGAGCGCGAACACGTCGCCGACGCGGGACTCGTAGACCATCTCCTCGTCGAGTTCACCGACACGCGTGGCCTTCTCGCCCACCATGAACACCCCGAACATCCCGCGGTCGGGGATGGACCCGCCCGAGGTGACCGCGAGGCGCTGCGCGCCGGGCCGGCCGGTGATGGTGTTGGCGTCGCGATCCCACACCACGCGGGGCCGCAGCTCGGCGAACTCGTCGGACGGGTAGCGCCCCGACAGCAGGTCGAGGGTCGCCTCGTACACCGACCAGGCGAGCGTCGCGTACGGCGCCGCGCGGCGGACCGTCTCGTACCAGTCCTGCACGTCGAGGACGTCGACGGCGCTGGCGGCCACGGTGTGCTGGGCCAGGATGTCCAGCGGGTTGGCCGGGACGGCGATCTCCTCGATGAGTCCGTCGCGCATCCGTCGCACCGCGACCGTCGCGTGGACGAGGTCTGCCCGGTGCTTGGGGAACACCACGCCACGGCTGATCTCACCCACCTGATGACCGGCGCGTCCGATCCGTTGGAGCCCGCCGGCCACCGACGGCGGCGTCTCCACCTGCACGACGAGATCGACTGCACCCATGTCGATCCCGAGCTCCAGCGAGCTCGTCGCGACGACGCAGCGCAGCCGACCGGCCTTGAGGTCGTCCTCGATCAGTGCGCGTTGCTCCTTCGACACCGACCCGTGGTGGGCACGGGCGAGGACCGGTGGCGCGCCCTGGCTCGACCCGCTGCCCATCACGTAGGCCGGTGCCCCGCCGGGGACGGCGTCGTTGCCGTCGGTCTCGAGGTCGACACCGGACCGCTCGGCATGGATCTCGTTGAGGCGGGCCGTGAGTCGCTCGGCGAGGCGTCGGGAGTTGGCGAACACGATGGTCGACCGGTTCTTCTCGACGAGGTCGACGATGCCGTTCTCGACGTACGGCCACAGGGAGCCCGCGGTGGGGGTCATCTCGTCGTCGAGGTCGTCCACACCGGGCGGAGGTGGGATGTTGGCCATGTCCGGAACCGGGACGTCGACTGTCAGGTCGAAGGTCTTCTCCGCCGGCGGCGCGACCACGGTGCAGGGCGCCGACCCCGCGAGGAACTGCGCGACCCGCTCCGGCGGGCGGACCGTCGCCGACAGCCCGATGCGCTGCGCGGGCCGCTCGAGCAGGGCGTCGAGCCGTTCCAGTGACAGGGCCAGATGGGTACCGCGCTTCGTCGACGCGACCGCGTGCACCTCGTCGACGATGACGGTGTGCACCTCGCGCAACGTGTCCCGCGCCGACGAGGTCAACATCAGGAACAGCGACTCCGGCGTGGTGATGAGGATGTCCGGCGGGGTGCGCAGCAGCTGACGGCGCTGCGTCGTCGGGGTGTCCCCCGATCGGACGCCGACCGTGATGTCCGGTGCCGGCAGGCCCAGCGCCGCCGCCGACCGCTGCAGGCCCGCCAGGGGCGCGCGCAGGTTGCGTTCGACGTCCACGGCGAGGGCTTTGAGCGGCGAGATGTAGAGGACCGACGTGGTGTGCGTACGGGTCTCACCTCCGCCGGACTCCCGGGCGAGACGGTCGAGTGCCCACAGGAACGCCGACAACGTCTTGCCGGACCCCGTCGGGGCGACGACGAGCGTGTGGTCACCGTCGGCGATGGACGACCAGGCACCGAGCTGGGCGGCGGTGGGCGCGGCGAAGGCACCGGTGAACCAGTCGCGGGTCGGCGCGCTGAACCGTTCCAGCACCTCGGCGGTGGCCGTGCTCATCGGTCCATCATCCCCCGTGGGTACGACAGGCATTCCTGCCGCCGTCTCGCGGTGTTGACCAGCAACGATCCCGACCCATAGGGTTCGGTGCAGCCGAGCGGCTGGGGAACTCCGGTGAGAATCCGGGACGGTCGCGCCACTGTGAGACGAGCGGGAGACCGCACGTCGAGTCAGATCGCCACCGCACGGCTTTCTCATCCGCACCACGTGGGACGCGCCATCCCACGAGAGGAGTTCGACCCATGTCCCAGACCTCCACGCTGTCCGCCGGTCGCGGCACGGCCCGGATCCTCCAGCTCGACACACCCGACGTCTCCGTCATGGAGACCGCACTGTGGCTCACGGCCACCACCGCACTCGCCGCGCTGGCCTACTACTTCATCGGTTACGACCAGGGCGCGGTGTCGGTCTTCGGATCCGACACCCACGTCCACGAGTTCGTGCACGACGCACGGCACTTCCTCGGCTTCCCCTGCCACTGAGCGGGAGACGAGCAGATGGAGAAGAAGTTCATCGGCGGCGGGCTGATCGCAGGTCTCGTCGCCGGGATCGTCGCGTACGTGTTCGCGCGTGTGTTCATCGAGCCACAGGTCGCGAAGGCCATCGACTACGAAGGCGGCCGCAGCGCCGCCGAGGAGATGCTCGCGGGCGAGCACGGTGCCCACGAGCACGGCGAGGTGTTCACCCGGTCGGTGCAGGAGAACATCGGGGCCGGAGTGGGGTCGGTGGTCTTCGGTCTCGCCATGGGCGCCCTGTTCGCCGTCGCGTTCACCGTCGTGTGGGCGTACGTCGGCCGTCGTCACCCCCTGGTCGACCCGCGGTGGGTCGCCGCCGCACTCGCGTTCGGTGGGTTCGTCGCGGTCTACCTGGTGCCGTTCGGGAAGTATCCGGCCAATCCGCCGGCCGTCGGCGACGACGACACCATCGGGGCCCGTAGCGGCTCGTATCTCACGATGACGCTGGTGTCGGTCGCTCTGGCGGTCGCCGCCGTCGCGCTGGCGTTCTGGCTGCTGCCGCGTATCGGCGGCCTGTGGGCGCTGGTGTCGGGCGTGGCCACCTACCTGGTCGGTGTCGCGGTCGCGATGGCACTGCTGCCGTCGTTCGACGAGGTGCCGACGGCACTGCGGTCCGCCGACGGCACCATCGTCTTCCCGGGCTTCCCCGGCGACGTGGTCGGCGACTTCCGGTTCCTCTCGATCGCGAACCAGATGATCCTGTGGTCCGTGCTCGGGCTCGCGTTCGCGATCGTGCTCACCCGGATCGGCCGCCACGCCGAGGCCGGCCGTCGGTCGACGGGTGCGCCGGCCGGGTCGCTGCGCTGAGGGTCACCCTCGTCGCCGCGGGACGCACCGGCCCCAACCGGGCGCTGTCCTTCGGCGGCGAGGGCGGTCCGCTCGACGATCGCGGCCGCCGCGACGTCGCCGCGCTCGGAGTCCGGGTCCCGCTCGTCCACACCGGTCCCGAGCGGTCGGTCGTCGAGACGGCCGCGCTCCTCGCCGAGGCCCACGTCGTCGACGAGGCCCTGCGGAGCATCGACCTCGGATCGTGGGTCGGCCGACGCCCGGACGAGATCGCGCCCGCCGAACTCGGGTCGTGGTTCGCCGATCCCGACGCGACGCCGCACGGCGGTGAGTCGGTCGCGACGTTCCTGGAGCGGATCGAACGGTCGCTCGTCGCGCTGCGGGCCGACGGCCCGGTGGTCGTCGCCGCGAAGCCTGTCGTCGCGGCGGCTGTCACCCTGCACCGCGGTCTCGGGGCGTCGGGATTCCTCGGCGTCGACATCGCCCCTGCCACGACGTGGACGGTGGACATTTCCATCGGCGGATGACATCGTGGCGGGCAGAAACTGAAACATCATTCAGTTCACGGCGGACACGACGAGGAGTGGCATGTACGAGTGGTCCGAGGAAGACCTGATGATCCGCGACGCACTGCGGGGTTTCATCGACAAGGAGGTGCGTCCGCACCTCGACGAGCTCGAGACCGGCGTTCTCCCGCCCTACGACATCGCCCGCAAGCTGTACACCACCTTCGGGGTCGACCAGATGGCCCGGGAGGGTCTCGAGCGTGAACTCGACTCCGAGGCCACGGGAGAGGCCAAGCCCGGTGCCGTCAGCGGCGGGATGGGCGACAGCACCTTCATGCTGCTCAACACCGAGCTCGCCGGCGTCAGCCTCGGCATCATCGCGTCCCTCGGCGTCTGTCAGCTCACCGTCGGCACGATCCGGTCGAAGGGCACGCTGGCGCAGAAGAAGCGGTGGCTCCCGGAACTGGTGACCCTCGAGAAGATCGGGGCCTGGGCGATCACCGAGCCCGACTCCGGCTCGGATGCATTGGGCGGCATGAAGACGACCGTCAAGCGCGACGGCGACGACTACATCCTCAAGGGCCAGAAGACGTTCATCACCAACGGCCCGTACGCCGACACGATCGTCGTGTTCGCGAAGCTCGACGAGGGCGACGGGACGCCGATCCGTGACCGCAAGGTGCTGTCCTTCGTGCTCGACAAGGGCATGGAGGGCCTCACGCAGGGTAAGCCGTTCAAGAAGATGGGCACGATGAGCTCGCCGACCGGTGAGCTGTTCTTCGACGACGTGCGCGTGTCCAAGGACCGTCTCCTGGGCGAGACCGAGGACACCGGCGCGGACACGCGTGGCGGCGAGGGCGCGAAGGCCGGCTTCACGATGGAGCGGGTCGGGATCGCCGCGCTCTCGCTGGGCATCATCAACGAGTGCCTGCGGCTCTCGGTCGACTACGCCCGCAACCGAACCCTGTGGGGCAAGAACATCGGGCAGTTCCAGCTCATCCAGCTCAAGCTCGCCGAGATGGAGATCGCGCGGATCAACGTGCAGAACATGATCTTCAGCGCCCTCGAGCGGGGCAAGGACCGCAAGTCGATCAGCCTCGCGGAGGCGTCGGCGATGAAGCTGTACTCGTCGAAGGCCGCCACCGACGTCGCCATGGAGGCGGTTCAGCTCTTCGGCGGCAACGGCTACATGGCGGAGTACCGCGTCGAGCAGCTCGCCCGTGATGCGAAGTCGCTGATGATCTACGCGGGCAGCAACGAGATCCAGGTGACCCATGTCGCCAAGGGGTTGCTCGCCGGCTGAGACGGACCGGTACGCACGACGACGGCGCCCGCTCCTCGCGAGAGGAGCGGGCACCGTCGCTGTCGCCGACTTCCCCGACCGTGCCGAAACCGCTCGCCGACCGTGCCGACGACGACCCCTCAGCCCACTCGGCGGTGGGTCTCAGCCCACTCGGCGGGATCGCCGTCAGGCGCCGATCGCGCGACCGATCTGCGGCCACGAGCGGTGCAGCTGGTCCTGCCAATACAGCCACGAGTGCGTCCCTCGCGGCGGGAAGTCCGCGGTGAACGGGATCCTCAGCGCAGTCAGACGATCCGCCAACTGGTGGGTGCACTGGTTGACCGCGGCCTCGATGGGCCCACCGAGGATGATCTGCTGATCCAGGCTCATGCCGGGCTGGATCTTCGCCGGTGTGTCGTACTCGCCGGGCAGACCCGACGCGCTGGAGATCCACAGGCTGAGCCCGCGCAGCTTGGCGGCGTTGATGATCGCGTCGTGGGCGCGCCAGCCGGGGCCGTTGTACGGGCCCCACATGTTGACGGGATTCGCACCGCCGCGTGACGAGACGACCAGCCGGACGTACGCCTGACCGGCGGGCCCGGCGGTCGACGCGCACCCGCTGTAGGCGCCGACGGCCTGGTAGAGGCCGGGGTGCTCGATCCCGAGGTCCAGCACGGACGTACCGGACGACGAGATGCCCGCGATGGCGTTGCGGCCGGACCCGTTCAGCGCCGTGTCGATGATCGGCGGCAACTCGGTGCCGAGGAACGTCGACCACTTGTTGCGCCCGAGTACCGGGTCGTCGCGCTCCCAGTCGGTGTAGTACGTGTACGCACCGGCGTTGGGCGTCACCACCGTGACGTTCTTGTCCGCGAAGAACTGCACCACGTCCGTCTGCCGCTGCCACGTCGCCGCGTCCTCACCGCCGCCGGCGCCGTTGAGCAGATAGAACACCGGGCGGGGCTTGCTGCGATCCTGCGGCAGGATCACCGACAACGGCACGTCCCGGTTCATCGCGGCGGAGTGGACCGTGATGTCGAGGCGGCGCGCGTCGACGCGGGTCACGGAGACGAGTTCCGACCCGTCGGCGGATCGCGCGCCGGGTTGCGGCAGCGCGGTGTCGGCGCCGGCGACCGCCGTGGGGGCCAGCATGCCGGCGACGAGCGCCGCGGTGGCCAGCGCGACCTGCGCGGCTCGGCGCCGACGGACGCCGCGCCTGGCGACCGGGGTGATGGAAGTGAGCACTGTCGTCCCTAACTGTCGCGAAAACCGCCCCCGCGGCACCGGTGTCGTCACAGCCGGTTCCGATCGACCCGGCGAAACTCTACTCGACCACGCGCAGACCGAGAGCGCCGTCGGCGAAACGGGTGACAGCACCCCGTCCGGCGGCGAGAGCGTCCTGCGCGCCGTCGGCCGGGGTGGTGCCCGTCTGCAGGCGTGCGGTGTCCCCGGCGGGCACGAGCACGATGAGGGCGACCATCTCACCGGTGGTGGGTACGCACACCGCCCACGACAGGCGGCTGCCGTCCCGCCATCCCCGCGCGGCGCGGGCGACGGCCGCGGACGGCGTGTCCCCGTCGAGTACGCCGTCGTCGAGGAGGGTGCGCAGGGCCGGTACGTCGGTGACGCGCTCGTCGTCGCGCAGCGCCCTCAGGTACCAGGCGCCGGCGTTGATCTCGACCGGGTCCATCGCGTCGGTGCTCATCGCGACCGGGTCACGTCGGTGCTCATCGCCACGGCGTCACCGACCCACCGATCACTTCAGTTCGAGCAGGACGGTGCCCTGGGTGACGGCGGATCCGGGCTCGACGGCGAGGCCGGTGACGACACCGTCCTTGTGCGCGGTGACCGGGTTCTCCATCTTCATCGCCTCGAGGACGACGACGAGCTCACCCGCGGTGACCTCCTGGCCCTCGGTGACGGCGACCTTGACGACGGTGCCCTGCATGGGTGCGGCGATCGCGTCGCCGGACACGGCGACGTTGCCGCCCTTGGCGCGGGTGCGCGACTTCGGCTTCGCGCGCTGGGCGCCTGCGTGGGCGGCGCCACCACCGTTGCTGCTCGCGAGGGCGAGGTCACCGGGGAGGGACACCTCGACACGACGTCCGCCGACCTCGACGACGACGGTCTGCCGGGGAGCGGCCTCGTCCTCGGAGATGGGCTGTGCGCCGGTGTAGGGCTCGATGGGGTTGTCCCAGTCGGTCTCGATCCACTTCGTGTAGACCTCGAAGCCGTCCTCGTCGCCGACGAAGGCCGGGTTGGACACGATGTGCCGGTGGAACGGCAGCACGGTGGCGAGGCCCTCGACCTCGAACTCGGCCAGTGCGCGGCGTGAGCGTTCGAGCGCCTGCTCGCGGTTCTCGCCGGTGACGATCAGCTTGGCGAGCATCGAGTCGAACTGGCCGCCGATCACGTCGCCGGCGCGTACACCGGAGTCGACACGGACACCCGGCCCGGTCGGCTCCTTGTAGACGGTGACCGGCCCGGGCGCGGGCAGGAAGTTGCGGCCGGCGTCCTCGCCGTTGATGCGGAACTCGAAGGAGTGCCCGCGCGGGGTCGGGTCCTCGGTGATCTCCAGCGGGAGGCCCGCGGCGATGCGGAACTGCTGGCGCACCAGGTCCAGACCGGAGGTCTCCTCGGTGACCGGGTGTTCCACCTGCAGGCGGGTGTTCACCTCGAGGAACGACACCAGTCCGTCGCTGCCGACGAGGAACTCGACCGTGCCTGCGCCGTAGTAGCCGGCCTCGCGGCAGATGGCCTTGGCCGAGGAGTGGATCTTCTCGCGCTGCTCGGGGGTGAGGAACGGCGCGGGTGCTTCCTCGACGAGCTTCTGGAAGCGACGCTGCAGCGAGCAGTCGCGGGTGCCGGCGACGACGACGTTGCCGTGCTGGTCGGCGATGACCTGGGCCTCGACGTGACGGGCCTTGTCCAGGTAGCGCTCGACGAAGCACTCGCCGCGACCGAACGCCGCGACGGCCTCGCGGGTCGCCGACTCGAACAGCTCCGGGATCTCCTCGATCGTGTACGCGACCTTCATGCCGCGACCGCCGCCGCCGAAGGCCGCCTTGATCGCGACCGGGACGCCGTGCTCCTGCGCGAACGCGACGACCTCGTCGGCGTTGGCCGCGGGGTCCTTGGTGCCCGGGGCCATCGGGGCGTTGGCCTTGAGGGCGATGTGGCGGGCGGTGACCTTGTCGCCGAGGTCGCGGATCGACTGCGGCGACGGGCCGATCCAGGTGATGTCGGCGTCGATGACGGCCTGGGCGAAGTCGGCGTTCTCCGACAGGAACCCGTAGCCGGGGTGGATGGCGTCGGCGCCGGACTTCTTCGCGGCGTCGATGATCTTGTCGATCGCCAGGTACGACTCGCCGGAGGTCTGGCCGCCGAGTGCGAACGCCTCGTCGGCCAGGTGCACGAACAGCGCGTCGGCGTCGGGCTCTGCGTAGACGGCCACACTCGTCAGGCCGGCGTCGCGTGCTGCGCGGATGACGCGCACGGCGATCTCACCGCGGTTCGCGACGAGAACTTTCGTGATCACCGAACTGGCGTGACTGGGCACTTCGTCTCCTGTGGGTGCGGCGGGCGAGTCTGCGGTCGTGCAGCCCGACCAGCACCCTAACGCACCGAGCGTTTGATCGGTCGGGTGCCTGTCAGCGCGGCGCGAAGGTGCTGTTGTCGCCCACGGCGCGGACCACTTCGCCGAAACGGACGAGGAATCCGCTGACCTCGGAGTGCATCGGGCCGGTGGCGGGGAACCGCGCGGAGATCCGGACACCGGACGGTGTCCGGTTCACCCAGATGTAGACCTCGTCGGGGGAGTAGTTGTGGCTGCGCATGACCCGGGCGCCGCCCGCGTCGGCGGCGGCCGCGTCGGGTGCGTGGCGGGTGTCGATGAACGAGACGACGAAACTCGGGTCGCCGCCGTACCCGAGCAGTTCGGTGACCTTGAGCAGCGGCACGTCCGCGGCGACCCGGGTCTGCCGCAGCGCTGCCGTCGCGCGTTCGACGAGTGCGGTGAACGACGAGGTCCCGCCGGAGTCGACCGCGACGGGTGTCACCGAAACGAACCATCCGAGGGCCCCGAGCCATCGCCCCTCGGTCCGGGTGTGGCGCGGGGTGACGCAGCGGAAGACGTCGCCGCCGCCGCACTCGCGGTAGGCCACCGCGAGTGCGGCGAGGATGCCGGCGAACAGCGACCCGCCGGCGGCGACGCAGACGGCGGTGAACCGGTTGGCGGCGTCGTCGTCGAGGAGTTCCAGGGTCACCGACGACTGGGGTGGCGCGGACCCGGCGGGATCGATGTCGCCCACGGCCGGGTCGGCGAGGTCGAACCGCGGCATCCTGCGGTCGTTGGCGTCGAGGTAGTCGGCCCACGTGCGCACCGCGGGGTGCTCGGCGTCGACGTCGTCGGCAGACCGGCGTTCCTGCGCGCTGAAGTCGACGTAACTCCCGACGGGTGCGAGCTCGGGCTCCCGACGCTCCCGGGCGGCGTGGTAGAGCTCGGAGAGCTCGTGCTGGGCCAGGATCAACGAGTACCCGTCCAGCAGCGAGTGGTCGCCGGCGAAGAGCAGCGTGAACGAGCGTTCGCGGGCGACGGTGGCGAAGAGGTAGGCGGGCCACTGCAGCGGCGCCGTCGCGCGGTCGAACGATCCGGCCAGCTGGTCGAGCAGCGGACCGGACTCGGCGTACCAGCCGACCCGGCCCATCTTCAGGCGCACCGATCCGCGGGGGGTCGTGAGGCGTTGCAGCCCACCGTGTTTCACCACGACGTGGCTGCGTAGCACCTCGTGCCGGTCGATCCAGCGGGTCAACGCCGCACGGATCGCGGGCACCGACATCGGTTCGTCGAACTCGATCGCCAGCCCCAACCACGACTCCCGGCCGCCCTCACGGCCGGTGCGCCAGCGGTGCTCGAGGGCCGCCCGCAGGTGCACCTCGTGGTTGTGCGAGGTGGACCGGGCGTCGGTCTCCCAGTGCGCGAAACCGCCGACCGTGGTGGGGGACCACTCGACCAGACCGCCCGGGGCGACCGGGTGGTCCATCATCTGGATGAACTTCATCTCCCGGGGCCGCCTGCGTCAGCGACGCGCTCGGGCGATCTGCGTCTTCACACGGGCGAGCATCCCCGCCATCCCGCGGAGTCGCAGCGGACTGACCACCGACGCCAGTCCGAGGTCGGTGTAGAAATCCGGCGGCACCGCCAGGATCTCGTCGGCGGAGGCGCCGTCGAGCCCCTGGTGCAGGATCGACGCGAACCCGCGGGTGGTCGGGGCCTCGGGGGGTGCGCTGAAGTACAGGCGCACCGCGTCGGCGTCGGAGGCGTCGACCGAGAGGAACACCGGTGACTGGCACTCCGGTACCGGTTCCATGGCCTCGGTCGCCAGATCCTCGGGCAGGTCGGGCAGTTCACCTGCGAACTCCAGGAGGAGGGTGACGCGGTCGGACTCGGTGAGGGCGCCGAAGTCGTCGACGATCTCCGCCAGCGCCGCCGGCAGGGTCACGGCGTGCCGGGTTCGTCGCCGGTGACGATCGGGGCGCGCACCGCGTTGCCCCACTCCGTCCACGAACCGTCGTAGTTGCGGACCCGGCTGAACCCGAGCAGGTGGGTCAGCACGAACCAGGTGTGCGACGACCGTTCGCCGATGCGGCAGTAGGCGATGGTCGGGGTGTCCGGCGACAGGTCCCCGTAGATCTCGTCGAGTTCCGCGCGGCTGCGGAACCGTCCGTCGGGTGCGGCCGACTTCGCCCACGGGATCGACAGGGCCGTCGGGATGTGGCCGCCGCGCAGGGCGCCCTCCTGCGGGTAGTCGGGCATGTGCGTGCGCTCGCCGGTGTACTCCTGCGGCGAACGGACGTCGACGAGCGGCTCGGTGCCGATCGCGCTGCGCACCTCGTCGGCGAAGGCGCGGATCAGCGAGTCGTCACGGTCGACGACCGGGTAGTCCGACCGCGGGTACTCGGGGACGTCGTAGGACGTCTCGCGGTCCTCGGCGAACCACGCCTGGCGCCCACCGTCGAGCAGCCGGACGTCGGAGTGTCCGAACAGGGTGAACACCCACATGGCGTAGGCGGCCCACCAGTTGCTCTTGTCGCCGTAGACCACGATCGTGTCGTCGCGACCGATCCCCTTGCTGCGCATGAGTTCTGCGAACGCCTCGCCGTCGATGTAGTCGCGGGTGACGGGGTCGTTCAGGTGCAGGTGCCAGTCGATCTTCTGTGCGGTCGGGATGTGTCCGATGTCGTAGAGGAGGACATCCTCGTCGGACTCGACCACCTTGAGGCCCTCGGCACCGATGTGGGCGCTCAACCACTCCGTGCTCACCAGGCGCTCGGGGTGCGCGTAGGCGGCGAAGGCGGGGTTCGGGTCGGTCGGGACGGTCACTGCGGGCTCCGTGGGTCGGGACGGGCCGGCGAGAGGAGGAGTCCGCCGGCGGTGCGGCGTCGCCGACCGCGGGCACACGGGCTCGGCGGGGCGACGGGGATCAGCCTAGTGCGCGCGTCGGCGACTCGGGCGCCGTCGGCATCCGCGTGGCGATCGCGACCACGGCGTCGAGGAACACGCCGACCACGCGCCGGGCGGCCGGTGTGTCGGGATGGCGGGTCCGCAGCGCCAGTCCCGCGTCGGTCCGGGAGACCCAGATCTGCACGTCGTCGGCCCTGGTGACGTTCGAGATGTGGTGGGCGTCGAGGCCGGCGTGATGCTGTGCGCCGGGCAGTCGCCGGTAGTCCACGTACGACACCATGAAGACGTCCGACCGGGCGAACGTGATCCCACCGACCGCCGACAGCACCGCCGGGATCGGGATCGCACCCAGTGTGACTGCCGACCGCAGGTCGATCCCGGTCGCCGCGACCGTGGCGGCGAGGTCCGCCCGGGGACGCACGGTGATGGGGGCGTTTGTCGTGAACCACCCGACGGCGGTGTCGCGTCGGGCGGTACGGCGGGTGTGCATGGGGAACAGCAACGACAGCTCGTCGCCGAGCCCGATGTCGCGGGTCGCGTGGGCCATCGCGGCCAGCACGCCCGCGAAGGTGGACGCGCCGAGGGCCAGGCACGTCGACTCCAGGCGGTCGGCGGTGTCGGCGTCGGCGAGTGGACGCAGGTCGACGGCCTGCTCGGCATCCTCGCCCGGTGGCAGACCGAGATCGGCCGGGAACGACGGCGGCGTGTTGTGGTGGTGGGCGAAGAACGCCCGCCAGCCCTCCATGGCCGGGTGGCGGGCATGGTCGGAGTCGTCCTCCGCCTCCTCGGCGCAATGCCCCAGGAAGCTGCCGACCGGACCGAGTCGGGAGGGATGGAACGCTCCGGGCTCGGTGCGGTAGCCGTCGTAGAGCACCCGCAGGTCGTCGACGACGACCGCCATCGACCACGCGTCGACGTGGGCGTGGTCGAACCCGCAGATGATCGTCGACCGGTCGTGCCGGTCGATCGCGGCGAAGCAGTGGTCGGGTTCACCGAACGGCGCGCACGATCCGGTCAGCATCCGCCGTACCGCCTCGTGGGCCTCCCGGGGTCCGGAGGTCTCGATCGGCGGGTCCGGGACGAGCCGCATCCGCGCGACGTCGTGGACGCGACGGGTGATCCGGACCCCGGTGCCCGCGGTGCCCGCCGTGTCCCCGGTGTCCCCTGTGTTCTGGGCGACGAAGCCGCAGCGCAGGGTGTCGTGGCGCCCGACGAGGGCGGCGAACGACCGTTCGAGGGCCTTGTGGTCGACCGGACCGTCGACGTCGAACGCCGCGGCGAGGAACACCGACCGGCCCGGCGGCGCGCCCCGCGCCGCCTCGAGGTGGAAGCGCTGGTTGAACGACGGCGGTATGCCGGACGTGACCCACGAGGCGTCGGTGAGATCGATCCGCCAGCGGGTCAGCGGACCCGGCCGCGGGGTGAAACGGTCGATCGTGGTGACCTGCATCGCGCGGTCACCGCCTCGCGGCCGGCGGGGACGGGATCGCCGTGTGCGCAGCGGCTGCGACGGAGTCGGCGGGCGCGAGGACGCGGTCGCCGGTCTCCGCGATCTCGGCGAACACCGCACGCAGGCGCCGGTGGTACGCCGCCAGCCGTTCCTGGGCGAGAGGGGTGTCGGGGGTCTGCGTCCCGAGGTACATGCCGTGGTCGTCACGGTTGACCCACAGCGACGCGTTCGCCGTGCGACCCTCGCCCGTGGTCTGCATCCCGCGGTCGTAGGCGGGTGTGCCGGCGAGCGGGAACCGGCGGAAGTCCAGATAGGACAGCAGCTGTGGGGTGACCATCGCCTCCGTCGGGTCGGCTCCGTCGGCGACGAGGGCGGCCATCACGGTCCCGACGGGGACGTACGAGGCCTCCTCGCCGCGGACGCATGCGTCGCGCGCCCGGTCGAGGAGGTCGGTGAATGTGCGCGCACCGGTCAGATCGAACGCGATCGGGGCGAATCGACAGAACCAGCCCTGGGCGAGGTGCACACCGGCGAGGTCGCGGTCGCCGAGCGCGGTGATGCCGAACCAGTCCGGCGCACCGGTGGTCTCGTGGTCGACCGCGGCGATCGCGGCGACGACCCCGGCGGTGACCCCGGTCCCGTGCGCACGGCACACGTCGGCGAAGCGGTCCGCGCCGTCCGCGTCGAGCACGTCGAACCGGATGCCGCGTACCGGTGCGGTCTCGCCGGGTGCGAGACCGAGATCCACGGCGCATCGCGGCATCCGGCGGTCGTGGGCTCGCAGGACCTCCAGCCAGTGGTCGAGGCCGGGCGACCCCTCGCCGTGGTGGGCCGCGCGGGCGCGTTCGGCGTCGGCGTACGCCAGCGCCGATCCCGCGGCCGCGGAGGCGAACGGCCCGGGCTCGGTGCCGTCGCGTTCGGCGACGTAGAGATCGGTCAGTTCCGCGAGCACCATCGCCTGGGAGACACCGTCGGTGAGGGCGTGGTCGCAGAACCAGAACAGCGTGAACCCGTGGTCGCGGACCACGACACCCACGCGGAACCCCGTCCAGTCGAGCGCCGATGCGCGCTGCCCGAACTCGGCGTCGACGAACTCGGTGAAGCGCCGCGCGCCCACCATCCCGGTCCTCGGGGGACCGCCGCGGACCCACCCGTTGTCGTCGAGGTGGGCGAGATCGGCTGCGGCGAAGGCGACGTCCTCGGGTGCGACGAGGTGCCGTGTGACCACCCCGTCGGTGACGTCGAACCAGCTGCGGAGCCCGTCGTGGCGGATCACGAAGCGGCGCAACGCCCTCGTCAACGCCGCCGTGTCGAGACCGCCGTCGATCTCGGTGGCGGCGGCGAGGTAGACGGCGTGCCGCCCGCCTCGGCGTGCCACCGCGGCGGTGCCGTGCAGGTGGCCCTCCTGCAGGAGTGACGGCGGTGTGGGGTGCGCGGGTGCGGCCCGGCCGGCGGACGTCGACGCCGCGGTGGGGTCGATCGCGACGATCCGGCCGCGTGCCGGCGCCCAGTGCCCGAGGCGGTCGATCATCATGCGCTGATCTCCGTCGGTGTCGCCGCCGCCGAGAGCACCCGGTCGGCCTCGGGCCGGCGTGTCCGTTCGAGTCGGTCGGCCGCACCGAGGTCGTCGGCCAGGGCGGCGGCCGCCTCGTGCAGGGCGTGCAGGTGACGGTGCACCGCGTCGGTCGCCGCCGGGGTACTGGGGAATCGCGCCGACACGGAGATGCCTGTGGGGGACCGCACGATCCACAGGTAGACCTCGTCGTCGGCGGTGGACGCCCCGCGCAGCGTGCGGGCCCCGCACTGCGCCCAGTCCTGCGACCCCGGGATGTGGCGGGTGTCGATGTAGGACACGACGAACCGCGGGGTGACGTCCGACCCGATGATCTCGGCGACGCGCGGGTAGGGGTAGGTCGCGAGCTCTCGACGCCGTCGGACCTCGGTGGCGGCCACCGCCAGCCGGTCGTCGACACTCGCCGCGGCGGTCATGTCCAGGTGGATGGGCACCATCCCGACGAACCACCCCACCGACGCGCGGTAGCGGGGATCGCTGCGGGTGTGCAGCGGCATCACGAAGGCGGTCGATGCCGACCCGCTCAGCCGACGCGTGGCGTCGGCGAGGGCGGTGAGGACGACGGTCTGCATGGTGTGCCCGCGCTCGCGCGCCGCGGTGTTGATCGCGTCGGCCTCCGTGGCGGTCATCACCCAGGACGACACACCGCTCTGGTGCCTGCGGGTGGAGCGCGCGCGGTCGACGCGACCGACGTACGGGAGTTCGTCGGCGTGGATGTCGAGGGGGAAGCCGGGGAAGCGGCCACCGTTGTCGCGCAGGAAGTCCCGCCACTCGACGACGGCGGGATGCCCGGCGTGCAGGGCGCTCGCCGTGGCGTGATCGGTGGCGCTGAAGTCGACGTGGCTCCCGACCGGCCTCGGGTCGACCGGGATCCGCCGGACGGCGCACCGGTAGAGATCCTGGATCTCGCCGATCGCGAGCAGCATCGAGTAGGCGTCCATCACCGAGTGGTCCGCGCCGAACGCGAGGAGGAAGCGGTCGTCGCGTCGCGACGCGTCGGTGATCGGGGCGTGCTCGACCGCGGGTTCGCTGATCGTCGCGGCCACACAGTGCGGCCAGTGCCACGGTGAGAGCCGATCGAACATCCCCAGCAGGTGTTCGTGTACGCGCGTACCGGTGCGCAGACTGCCGACCACCGTCGGCGTCACGACGACGTCGTCGGTGAGCGTCATCCGGGTCGGCGACGCGGGGTCGTCGCGCACCGTGGTCCGGAAGACCTCGTGCCGGCGCATCCATGCGCCCAGGGCGACCTCGACCGCGTCGGCGTCGTAGGGGAGCGGGATCTCGAACACCGCACCCAGCCACGACCCGGCCGGTTCGCCGGCATCGGTTCCGGCACGGGGGTCGAAGACCTCGACCCCGCGACGGCAGTAGTCCGCGTGGATGGGGGTCAGGGGTCGATCGTCGGAGACCCAGGTACCCGCACCGCCGGGACCCGCAGGCCTCGGCACCCACTCGGTGAGCACACCGCCGGTCAGCGGGTAGTCGGTCAGCTCGGTGAATTCCACTGGTGCAGGCTCCATCTCGACAGGTGCAGGCGGATCGCGATGCGGCCCTTCGGGGTGTGTACGAGATGGTACGGGCGATTCGGACTTTCCGTTCGGTCGAGTAACGAGTGGCTTTTGTCACTCGGTGGTCCCCGATCGTGGTCCCGCCACATCGGCCGTCGGCCGCACCGACGTCGAGTTCGGCTGCTGTGCTGGGTCTTCCGGTGCCGGCGACGGCGGACGCGCCCAGGACGGGCGGGCGGGTTCGACCCGTCGTGTGAACGGGGTGTTACCGACAGTGGCCGACCGCACAGACGATGGGCCGCAGCGGTTTCAGCGCCGCGCGCTCGTCGCGCGCGACCCGCACACGCTCGCTACCGTGACACATGACCTGCGGGCAACCGCCGCGGGCGGTCCGCAGCGGAAGGACGACCCACCTGTGACACCGGTGAGCGAGACGCCCGCGATCGAGACGCGGGCGCTGGTGAAGACGTTCGGTGAGAACCGGGCGGTCGACGGTGTCGACCTGACCGTCGCACCCGGGACCGTGTACGCGGTGCTCGGTCCGAACGGCGCGGGCAAGACGACCACCGTGCGGATGCTCGCGACCCTGACGCGGCCCAGCTCCGGGACGGCCCGGGTGTTCGGGGTCGACGTGGCCGCCGACCCCCGCCGGGTCCGCCGGATGATCGGTCTCACAGGGCAGTACGCGACGGTCGACGAGGGGATGACGGCCACCGAGAACCTCGTCGTGTTCGGCCGACTGCACGGCCGGCCCCGTCGTGCCGCACGCGCGGACGCGGCCGATCTGCTCGACCGTTTCGGTCTCGGCGCCGCGGCGGGTCGACGGGTCAGCACGTTCTCCGGTGGGATGCGCCGACGGCTCGACCTCGCGGCGAGCCTCGTCGCGCGCCCGCCGCTGCTGTTCCTTGACGAACCGACGACGGGCCTGGATCCGCGGACGCGCCACGGGATGTGGGAGACCGTCCGGGAGCTCGTCGCAGACGGGACGACGGTGCTGCTGACCACTCAGTACCTCGAGGAGGCCGACCAGTTGGCCGACCGCATCGCCGTCATCGACCACGGCCGAGTCGTCGCCGAGGGGACGGCCGACGAACTGAAGGACGCCGTCGGCACCGAGCGGCTCGATCTCGTCCCGGCCGATCCCGCCGACGTCGCCCGGACCGTGGCTGTGGTCGCGCGCCACGCGCCCGGGGCCGTCGCCACGAGCGACGGACGGGGTGTGTCGGTGCGTCCGCCCTCGACCGCGGTCCTCGGTGCGATGGTGACCGCGGTGGCACAGGCGGGGATCGAGGTCGCCTCGATGTCGGTGAACCGGCCCAGTCTCGACGACGTGTTCTTCGCCATCACCGACAGCGACCGCCCGGCCGGGCGCTCGGAGGACGCCGCATGACCCGAGGAGTCGCCGCATGACGCTGTCGGACATCGAGGCCCGTTTCCATCCGGCCGCCACCAGGTACGAGGCTCCGGGCGGCGGGGTGGGCGAGGCGGTCGCCCAGTCGATGACCCTCGCCGGTCGGGGACTCCTGCGGATCCGTCACAGCCCGCACCACCTGTTCGACGTCGTGATCCTGCCGATCGTCTTCACGGTCATGTTCTCGTCGTTGTTCGGCGGGGCCATCGCCGGCGACGTCGTCGGATATCTGCCCATCCTCGTGCCGGGGGTGCTGGTCCAGGTGGTGCTCGCGGCGTCGGTCTCCACCGGGGTCCAACTGCGCGAGGACATGAACACCGGTGTCTACGACCGGTTCTCCGCGATGCCGATCGCGCGGATCGCACCGTTGGCCGGATCGTTGTGCGCCGACGTCGTGCGCTACGCGGTCGCGGCGGCGGTGACGGTCGCGGTCGGCATGGTCATGGGGTGGCGCCCGGGGTCCGCGGTGGGGGTCGTCGCGGCCTGCCTGCTGGTCGCGGTGGTGGCGTTCGCCATCAGCTGGATCTTCGCGTTGCTCGGTGTGATGCTCTCGACCGCCTCGTCGGTGCAGGGCGTCTCGATGATGGTGCTCATGCCGCTGACGTTCGTGTCCAACGCCCTGGTCCCGGTCGCGACGATGCCCGGGTGGATGCAGGCCTTCGCCGACGTCAACCCCGTCTCCCACCTCGTGTCGGCGGTGCGGGAGATGAGCGGCGGTGTCTACACCGCGCAGATCATCTGGTCGCTGCTGGGCGCGGCGGTCGTCCTGGCGGTGACCGTCCCGATCACGGTGTCGCGCTACACACGCCGAGACTGACGCCGCCGGAGACGTTCCGGTTCAGTGCATCCCCGGTCTCAGGACACCCCCCCGGGGCTCAGGGCATCCCGCGCTCGGTGGTCGGACGCAGCAGTGCGCGGACACGGAATCCCCGCGCCTGCGGATCCCACGAGCGGATGAGCAGCAACCGGGCGATGTGGACGACGACGACCCACGGCACGTAGAGGGTCACCGCACCCAGCCCGAGCAGGAGACGGCGGTGCAGGAACATCGTCCGCGGCAGGCACACCATGTACCGGGCGAAGGAGACCACGCCGGTCTCCATCCGTCGCGGTGACACCCCGACGGTGAGGTGCGGCAGGAAGGCGTTGCGGCCGCCGGTCTCGGTGACGCAGAGACCCATGTCGACATCCTCGAACACGTCGCGGCGCATGGCGACACGGTCGCGGATGGCCAGCCACGCCGAGCGGCGCAGGGTCATGTTCGACCCGTAGAGCACCGCCACCGAGCGAACGTCGTCGGCGGTGGCGTCGCGGCGCGAGACGAACGGGACGACGCGGCCCACACGGTCCTTCAGCCGGGCCATCGCATCGCCATAGGGCAGTCCGTATGCCTCCCCGCGGCCGCAGAGTGCGCTCCACCGGAGATCGGTGTCCGCGCGGAGGAAGTCGACGATGTCGGCGGCCCACCGCGGGCCGACCATGGTGTCGGCGTCGATGCGCGCGATCGCCTCACCGGTGGCGGCGTCGAGACCGGCGTTGCGCGCGAAGACCAGCCCCTGGCGGGCCTCGTGGATCAACCGGACCCGGGGGTCGCGCCGGGCCCGATCCTGGACGACGGTGGCCGTCGTGTCGGTCGAGTTGTTGTCCACGACGACGATCTCGTGGATGTGCTCGGACTGCGCGAGGAGGCGGTCGAGGCAGTCGCCGATGACCTCCTCCTCGTCGTAGCACGGGATGACCACGGAGAGCGTCGTCACGTCGGTCCCCTCCTGGGTCGCCGGTCGAGGCGATCGAATCGGTTGCACAGCAGTGCATCCGACCCTAGGCCAGCTCGCCGGTCCCGGCGCGGTGAGCGGCCCGTCGGGTGGCCGGTGTCACTGTCGCTCGACGAGGTCGGCCACTGCACGCACTGCCTCGGACGCGGGCACGAGCCGACGCGCGAGGTCGACGGCACGAGAACGGGTCGCCGGGGAACACACCTCGTCCAGCGCGGCACGCAGGGTGGGTGCCGTCACCGACGACAGGCGTAGTGAGCCGCCGACGCCGGCGCCCCGCAGCGCCCGTCCCCACAGCGGCTGGTCGGCACCGAGCCAACACACCACGGCGGGGATGCCCGCCCGCAGTGCGGCGGCGGTGGTCCCGGCGCCGCCGTGGTGGATCGCGGCCAGACAGCGGGGCAGAACGGAGGCGTGGTCGACGGCCGGGACGACACGGATCCGTTCGTCGTCGTCGTCGCGGGTGAAGACCCCGCCCCATCCCGCGGTGACGAGCACCCGGTGTCCGGCGGTCGCGGAGAGGACCGCCGCCCGCAACCGAGCCGGGTCCGCGACGGACATGCTGCCGAAGCCCACGTACACCGGCGGCGGTCCCTCGTCGATCCAGCTGTCGAGGGCTCCGGCGTCGTCGGTGGGTGGGTCGATCGCCCGCGCGGTGTCCGGGTCGACGCCGAGGAACCCGACGAGGGGCCGACGCGGTCCCCAGTCGTCCGCGAGACCCGGGAACAGGAGCGGGTCGTAGGCCTGGACCTCCGGGAGGCCCTGTGCGCCAACGCGAGCCGCCGTCGGCCCCCGCGCGGGCCGCAGCCCGGCTG